>CAWGBN010000009.1:0-325966 GCA_963820825.1 Vulcanimicrobiota bacterium | reverse complement strand
TTACAGTGCCAACGCGCCGCTCTGCTGTCCGACGAAACCAAAAGTGAGTGCGACCCTGCGCTATGCCGGCGGCAAATGGGTCGAAACGCCCAACTACTTCAAGGTTACCGGATCCGCAAAATGACGTGGGCATTTGCCCGGTCGTCCCAGTGCTCGCGTTGATCGGAAGCGGCTGCGCAGCGTCGCTTCCGCCAAGTACACGGTCGCCTCAGCCCGGCGTTTCCGCGAATCTCCTCGTTGGCACCGCGAGGGAGCGCGGCCCGTTTCTTTACGTGAATGGTTCGTACATCTCCCAATATCGATTGGGCAGCTCGATTCCAGTTCGCTCGATTCCGGCACCGTTGGGCCTCAGCCGTACGATTGGCTTGGACGCCGTTGACAATCTCTTTTCGCAGAACGTAAACCCGAGTTGGGGGACGATGACGGTATACGACGCGCGTACCTTGAGCTTAAAGAAGACATACGAAGGAATTGAAAACATTGGCTCTTTTGCGTTCGATCGGAGCAACTACGTTTATGCCGGCGGGTGCAGCCGAATCGGTGTCTTCAAGCCCGGCGGCGGTAAGGGACTCTATAGAGTGATCGGACACGGCGCCCGAAGCGTTTGCTCGATTGTCGCAGACCGGGCCGGTAATCTCTACGCCGGAAATGCGTACGGTCGCTCGGTGAGCATTTATAAACCCGGAAGCGGGGAGGACATCCGCAGCTCATCGGCCGGGTCTCTCGTGGACTCCACAATCCATTTACTCTGTTGCTAGACCGATCCGGGCGCCTCTACGTCGCGGATTGCGTCTCTTGTTATTACAGCAAGCCTCCGCGGCCGGACGCCGTTGTCGTTTTCAATCCTGGAGAGAGCGTTCCCGACCGAGTCATCAAGGATGGGATCGACCATCCGTCCTCGCTCGCCGTGGATTCGACGGGCACGCTTTACGTGGGTAACGCGCCCGTTGTGAGGGTGACGCCCGCTCCCGGCTGGGTCTCGGTCTACGGATCGGGTGCGACCAAACCGCAACGCCGGATCACCGACGGGATCGACGTTCCGCTCTCGCTCGCGGTCGATCCATCGGATAAGCTTTACGTCGCAAATACCGATGCCAGCACCGTAACCGTTTTACGATCGTAACGGTGCAAAGCCGACAGCAACGATCACCGACGGCGTCGGTTATCCCTTCCAAGTGCTCATCGGCACGCCCTAAGCGTCGCAGCGCTACATTCGGAAGATGCCGAAGTGCGTGCGCGGCTGCGGCGCGTGCGCGGCGGCGTCGAGGCCGATCGCGATGACGCGGCGCGTGTCGAGCGGATCGATGATGCCGTCGTCCCAGAGCCGCGCGGTCGAGTAGTACGGATTGCCTTCGCGTTCGTACTTCTCGAGAATCGGTGCTTCGAACTCGGCCTTTTCTTCCGGCGACAGGTCGCCCTTGACCGTCGAAAGCACGCTCGCGGCCTGCGGGCCGCCCATCACGCTGATGCGCGCGTTGGGCCACATCCAGAGCTGGCGCGGCGAGTAGGCGCGTCCGCACATCCCGTAGTTGCCCGCGCCGAAACTTCCGCCGATCACGACCGTGAACTTCGGCACTTCGGCGCACGCGACCGCCGTCACCAGCTTCGCGCCGTCTTTGGCGATGCCGCGGTTTTCGTACTCCTTGCCGACCATGAAGCCGGTGATGTTCTGCAGGAAGAGCAGCGGCGTGCCGCGCTGCGCGCAGAGCTCGATGAAGTGCGCGCCTTTGAGCGCGCTTTCGCTGAAGAGAATGCCGTTGTTGGCGAGGATGCCGATCGGATGTCCTTCGATGCGCGCGAATCCGCAGACCAGCGTCGTGCCGTAGCGCGGCTTGAACTCGTGGAAGTCGGACGCGTCGACCAGCCGCGCGATCACTTCGCGCACGTCGTAGCCGACGCGGCTGTCCGCCGGAATGATGCCGTAGATTTCGCGCGGCGTCGTATTTCGGCGGCTGCGGTTCGGCGCGGTCCCACTGGCGCGGCAGCTCGAGATGAAGATTCGCCACGATCTCGCGGACGATCGCGAGCGCGTGCGCGTCGTCGTTGGCGAGGTGATCGGCGACGCCCGAAATGCGCGTGTGCACGTCGCCGCCGCCGAGCTCTTCGGCGGTCACCTCCTCGCCGGTCGCCGCCTTCACAAGCGGCGGTCCGCCGAGAAAGATCGTTCCGTTGCCCTTGACGATCACCGTTTCGTCGCTCATGGCCGGAACGTACGCGCCGCCGGCGGTGCACGAGCCCATGACTGCCGCGATCTGCGGAATGCGCTTACCCGACATGCGCGCCTGATTGTAGAAAATCCGTCCGAAGTGCTCGCGGTCGGGGAACACGTCGGCTTGCAGCGGCAAGAACGCGCCGCCGGAATCGACCAGGTAAATGCACGGCAGATGATTCTGCTCGGCGATCTCCTGCGCGCGCAGATGCTTCTTGACGGTCATCGGATAGTACGTGCCGCCCTTGACCGTCGCGTCGTTGGCGACGATGACGCAGTGCTGCCCTTCCACGATGCCGATCCCGGTGATCATTCCGGCCGACGGCGAAGCGGTCGTCGTACATGCCGTTGGCCGCCAGCGCCGAGAACTCGAGAAAATCCGACCCGGCGTCGATCGCGCGTTCGATGCGCTCGCGCGCGGTCAGCTTGTTGCGTTTGCGATGTTTCGCGATCGCCTCGGCGCCGCCGCCTTCGCGAACGGCAACCAGGCGCCCGCGCAACTCCGCGACCATGCCTTCCATGCGCTCGGCGTTGACGAGCGAAACTCTCCGATCGTTCGAGGCGCGATTCCAGCAAAGCCATCGGCCGCGCCATTCGGCGCTTGGCTGCCTTGTTCCGGTGCCCGGCTGGGCAGCCTCTCAATGAAACGCGGGTTAGATGTCGGCGCGGTCGCGTCGCCGAGCGGACGCGAGGTATACTACTGCCGATGGCAACAGCCCAGACGACCGTCGATTTCGGCGGAATTCGCCGTCCGCAAGGGCACCTCGGCGCATCGGCGCTCGACGCGTTTCCCGGACCGCTCAACGAACGCTTGGCCGCGCATCTCTTGCGCCGCGCCGGCTTCGACGGCACGCCGAAGAGGTTCGCCGCTACGCGGCGATGCCGGGTCAGGATGCGGCGGTCGATCGCTGGTGCACTTCCCGTCGACCGCCGGGCTGCCCGGCCGGACAACGCGTATAGCCCGGTCGCGCTGCTCTCGCAGTACGGGCCGATGGGCTGCGCACGAGCCCGGACCAGCGCAAAGATCTCAACCGTCAGATTCGCGCCAACGACCAGTCGCTGCGTGCTGCAACTGTGGTGGCTCAACCGCATGCTGACGACGCCGGCGCCGCTGCAGGAGAAGATGGCGCTCTATTTCCACGGCCACTTCACGTCGACGGCGATTCAAAAGGGCGTGTCGCCGGCGATGATCTACAATCAGAACCAGCTCTTCCGCAGACAACGCGCTCGGAAATCTGCGCGAGCTCACGCGCAACGTTTCGAAGGATCCGGCGATGTTGGTCTACCTCGACAACGACGCCAACTTCAAGTCGCATCCCAACGAAAACTACGCGCGCGAGCTGATGGAACTGTTTACGCTCGGCGTCAACCAATATTCCGAAGACGACATCCGCGAACTCGGCGCGTGCCTGGACCGGCTGGCGCTACAGCCGCTTTACCGAGCAGGTCGTCTTCGATCCGCGCTTTCACGACGACGGCGTCAAGACGTTCCTCGGCCGCACCGGGAACTTCACCGGCGACGACATCGTCAACATCATCTTCGAGCAGCCGCAGTGCGCACGGTTTTTTGCGACCAGCCTGCTCGGCGCGTTCGTCTACAACGATCCCGAGCCGCGCTGGTCGACGGCGTCGCGCGCGCTGCTGCGCCAGCACAACTTCGAGCTGATGCCGGTGATGGCGGACGATCATGCGCAGCAACGTCTTCTTATTCCGAGCGCGCGTATCGCGCGCTCGTGAAGATCGCCGGTCGAGTTCGTGGTCGGCACCTACAAAACGCTCGGGTTGCCGCGATCGACGACCCCGCGCTGCCGGTGTTGCGCCAGATGGGTCAAGAGCTGTTCTATCCGCCCAACGTCGCGGGCTGGCCCGGCGGCGAGAACTGGCTCACCAGCGACACCATGATCGCGCGGCAGAACTTCCTGAAGCGCACCGTCAACTCGCAAACGATCGCGCAGTCGTCGTGGCTGCGCGGCATGCCGATGCAGCCGAACGAGTCGCGAGCACGCTGATCGCGAGTCGCATCTTGCAGGGCGACGCCGCGCCGGCCTCGGCTGTTCAAGCTGAACGGCTATCTCGACGGCAGCGGCACGTCGGCGCTGGCGGCGTTGTCCCCGGAGAATTACGACGAGCGCGTCAGCGGCGCGGCCTATCTGACGATGGCCATGCCGGCCTACCAGCTGAGTTAACAAGGCATACGATGAAGCGGTTGAACTTTCTCCTCGGAACGGTTTCCGGACTCGCCGTAGTCGCCAACGGCGATCACGTCTTCGCGCAGGCGCTGGCGCAGTCGCCGTTGCCGGGATTGCCCGGAGGCGCAGAACCGTTGTCTGGTGCTCGTCAACTTAAACGGCGGAAACGACGGTTTGAACTGCGTCGTGCCGCACGGCAACCCGCAGTACTATCAAATGCGCCCGTCGCTCGCGATTCCGGCAAGCGACGTGCTGGCGATCGATGCGACGCCTCGGCTTCAATCCCGAAGATGCAGTCGTTCAAAGCGCATGTACGACAAGGGCATCGTCGCGATCGTGCAAGGCGTCGGCTACCCGAACGCCGACCATTCGCACTTCCGCTCGAGCGAGATCTGGCAGACCGGCGTGCCCGGACCGCTACGAGCACACCGGCTGGCTCGGCCGCTATCTCGACGAGGCCGCGGCCTTCCCGACAACAACCTCTTCAAAGGCGTCGCCGTGTCGCAAGTCCTTCCGGAAGCGCTGGTTTCCAATCGCACCGACATTCCGACGATCTCCAACCTCGGCGCACTACGGCTTGATGATCGCCAACCGCGATGCGTTCTCGCGCGAGGCCTTCTCGCAGGAATCGCGCGATCGCGAGCTGCCCTTCAGCTCGCCGTACTTGGCGCACGTGATGGAAATCGAAGACCACGCGCAGCGCACGTCCGAAGAGCTGCCGCGCTGATCTCGGGATACAAGACGCAGGCGGCGTATCCGGCGACGCCGATCGGTCGAAGCCTGGCGCTGGTCGCGCAGATCGTCGGCAGCAATCTCGGCACGAAAGTGCTGTACGTCTCGCACGGGTCGTTCGACACGCACGTCAATCAGATGGCGACGCAGAACAATCTGCTCGGGCAGTTCTCCGACGCGATCTCCGCGTTCTACGACGACCTTGCCGCGCACGGCAACGACCGGCGCGTGCTTACCTGACCTTCAGCGAGTTCGGGCGGCGCGTCGAAGAGAACGGCGCTCGCGGCACCGACCACGGCGAAGCCTCGCCGCTGTTCTTGATCGGCGGCGGCGTCAAAGGCGGCGTCTACGGGAAGCTGCCCGACCTCGCCAGCACGAACATGGGCAACGTGGCCTTCAGCACCGACTTCCGCAGCGTCTACGCCACCGTGCTCGAGCGCTGGCTCGGCCGGCCTTCGACGACCGTCCTCGGCGGGTCAAGATCCCCGCCAGCTCTCCGCTCCTGCGCTTAGCTGCTCAGGGCTCCGCTTGCGGGCGGTAGTAGCCGGTACAGACCTACCCGGCCAATGCCGAGCGCCCGCGCGTCGTCCCTTCGCCGGTTGCCGCGAAGGCGGTCTTCCTCCTAAAGGCACGCCCAAGAACTACTTGATGGCGTGGCTGCTGGTGATGCTCGCCGAGAAGAGCCTTCACGGCTACGAAATCACGCGAGAGCTCAACGAAAAGTTCGAGGTGATCACCGACGCCGGCACGGTGTACCGGGCGCTGCGGCAGCTCGAGCGCGACGGCTGCATTTCGTCGTGGTGGAATCCGACCGAACAAGGGCCGCCGCGGCGGCTGTACGCGCTGACTCCGAACGGCACCGCGCTGCGGCGATGGAGCGAAGCGCTCGATCAATATCGCTCGAATTTGGAAACGTTCTTCGCGCTCTACGAGCGCCGTAACGAACGCACCACGACCGGACGCAAAGGCGCCTGAGCGGCTCGCTTCCTCGATACTCTTTCTCGGCAGCGGCGGCGCACGGTTCGTCGTCGCGCGGCAGTTGCGCGCCTCGGGCGGCATGTGGCTGCGCCTCGGCAGACGCAGATTCACGTCGATCCCGGCCCCGGCGCGCTCGTGCGCGCGCTCTCGAACGTGCCGCCGTGCAATCCGCGCGAGCTCGACGCGATCGTTCTCTCGCACAAGCACTTGGATCACGCGAGCGACGTCAACGCGATGGTCGAAGCGATGACCTCGGGCGGATTCCGGCGGCGCGGCACGCTGCTCGCGCCGGCCGACGCGTTCGACGACGAACCGGTCGTGCTGCCGTACGTTCGGCGGTTCGTCGAGCCTCGAGCGGCTCGAGCCGAGCACCGGGCCGTATCGCATCGGCGGGTCGAGCTGCACACGTCGATCGCGCACGTGCACGCGGTCGCAAACGTACGGTCTGCAGTTTGCGTACGACGGACTGCGCGTCGCGTACATGCCGTGCGGCCGGTTCTTCGACGGGTCTCGCCGCCGACTACGCGCGCTTGCGCCCCGACGTGCTCATCGTCAACGTGCTGCGCCATCGCGACGAAATGAACGTCGATCACCTCACGTGGGACGATGCACGGCGCGCTCGTCGCCGAAATGCGGCCGCAGGTCGCGGTCTTCCAGCATTTTGGGACGAAGATGCTCGAAGCCGATCCGCCCAAACTCGCGCAGAGCTCGAAGACGACCTCGGCTTGCGCGCGATCGCCGCGTACGACGGATTCACGCTCGATCTCGACACCGAGATGGCGGCGGCTGTGGGTTAGAGCGGCGGCGGCGGTCGCTCGACGCGCACCGGCGGCCGCGCGGGCATCTGAATCGGAAGGCGCGTGCTGCCGCTGAGCTCTTGGCGCACGTGCGGGTGCTCGTTCATCGAGCCGCTGTAGAGATAGACGGAGCCGTTCTTCGACGTCGCGGTTACGACCGGTCCGCCGCTGCCGACCGTCGCCTGTTTCGTTGCCGGATCGCCGCGTACTTGAGCGTCGTCGTCGAAACTCGATTCGACGTGGCCGGAGCCGCTGTGCGCGCCGATCTCCGCGTTGCCGCGGACCCCGAGCGCCACGTTGCCGTGCTCCGACTCAAAGCGCGCGAGTCCCGGTTGGAACCCACCGTCGTCGTAGACGATCGATCCGTACGCGCTCGTCGCCTGAATTTGCTGCGACGTGCATCCCTTGAAGAGCATGTCGCCGGTCGCGGTGCGAACGCGGAGCCGGTCGAAGGTGGAATCGGTTGCGACGATTCGGCCGCGCAGCGATTCGACGAAGCCCGTCCCGCTCACGTTGTTGAGCGAGACGCCGGCCGCGCGGGCGTGCGCGATGAAGACTCCACGGTAATTCGCGATCGTGAGATGGCCGCCGCGCTGCTGCGCCATCACCATCGCGGCGTTGCGCGGAATCAGGATCGTCATCCGGCCGCTTCCGCGCGCGACGATCGCGTCGTGCGGGCCGCCGGGCAACTCGGGAACGACGAACGACTCGGCGGGGAGCGTCACCGGCCCGTGCTCGGTCTGGATCTGGTCGGAGGCGATTTGGACCTGCTTGGGAATTTGCGAGTCGACCTCCGAGGGCGCGAGGTGGCGGACGTCGATGGGCCGCTCGGCGGAGATGAGGACCTGCGGGCGATCCCAGGTCTGAATCGTTACCTGCCCGCGGCTCACGTGCAGGTTGATGATCGGCGATGGGCCGACGTCGAACTGCTCGTCGGCCCGGACCGGTGCCGCGAACGCCAGAGAACAGAGTAAGGCGACGAGCGTTACGAATGCTCCTCGCCCCAATCGACCACGCACGAATGTATTGTATCGGGATGGCCGCCGGGCCATCATGAGAAGTCGGTGAACGGAGGGCGAAGACGGGGTAAAACGATGCGCAGCAGCGCCCCGCCAGCGGGTGCCTGGCCCGCCGTCGCCTCGCCGCCGTGGACCCGGGCAATCGAGCGGACGATCGCAAGGCCCAACCCCGTCCCCGGCACGCTGCGCGAGCGCGCCTTGTCGGCCCGGTAGAAGCGTTCGAAGATGTGCGCCCGCTCCGTCGCGGGGATGCCGGGGCCGCTGTCGGCGACCTCGATCCAGGCGGAGTCGTGATTCTGGCCCACGCGGACGTCGACGCTTCCACGCTCGGTGAACTTGATCGCGTTGTCGACGAGATTTCCAACGAGCTGGCGCAGCAGGTGCGCGTCGCCGTACACGATCGGCGTTCCGTCGTACTCAAAGGTGAGCGCGATCTGCTTCTCGGCCGCTCGCGGCGCGGCATTCTGGGTGACTTCGCTGGCGATCTGCGCGAGCGAGAGCGGCTCCTTGGGAATCTCGTCGCCGCGATCGGCCTTCGCCAAGGTGAGCATCCCGTTGACCATCGCCGCAAGATCGGCGCTCTCGCGTGCGATCGTCTCCAAGCTCTCGGTGCGAATCGTCGGATCTCGATCGCCCCAGCGCAGGAGCATCTGCGCGTTTGCGTTGATCGATGTCAGCGGCGTCTTGAGCTCGTGCGAGGCATCGGAGATGAACTGGCGCTCGCGGGCGAAGGCCTCGGCGAGCCGCGCGAGCAGATCGTTGAAGCTCGTTGCGAGGCGTCCGATCTCGTCGTTCCGCCGCTCGAGTTCCTGACCGCTGCGCCGGCCGTCGAAGGTTCCCGCGGCGAGCGCGAGCCGGTCGGAGCTGATCTCGCGCATCTCGCGCGAGAGCTGGTTGATCGGCGTCGTTGCTTGCGATGCAAAGACGATCGAGAAGATGACGACCGCCGCCGCCGTGGCAGCCAGCACGACCACGATCGCTTCGCTCGCGAGCGCAAAGGTACGCCGCAGCGCGTCGAGCGGCTCGGCGACGTGGATGATCGCCGCGCTCGGGCCCTCCTTGACGAAGCGATCCTCGATCAGGAATTGACGCCCGCCGATCGTCTCTTGCCGGAAGGCGACGTCGTGCGCCGCCGAGAGTTTGGGATTCGGCGGGATGGTCAGAGCCCCGAGATTCGCGGTCTTCGCCAGCGGATAGCCGCTCCCCGAATCGACCTGAACGTAGCTGTTGGTCGAATTCCACGTCGCCAGGTTCGCGCTGTTGAAGAGCAACTGCAGCGTTCCCAGCGACGAGTCCTCGAGCGAGAACGGCGTCGTCGACTGCTGCGCGAACTGCACGATCCCGCGCATCGTCGCGTTGACGCTCGCCTGCGCTTGATCGTAGAGAATCTGCTGAAACCGCCACGTAATGATCGCGCTCATCGCCGTGATCGCCACGATCAGCAGCACCGAATAACCCAGCGCGATGCGCCACTTGAGGGACACGATTAGCTCGGGTTCCTCATCGACAGCCGGCCCGAAAAAGTTGGAGCCTTCTGGTCGCCCATACGCACCGCTCGGGTCGGGCCTCTCTCGCTAATCCTTAATGGTATATCCTACACCACGGACCGTCGTAATGAGCTTGTCGTCGAAGCCGTCGTCGATTTTGCCGCGTAAGTAGCGGATGTAAACGTCGATCAGGTTGGAGTCGCCGAGGAAATCGCTACCCCAGACGCCGTTGAAGAGCTCGTCGCGGGTGTGCACCTTGTTGCGATGCAGCAGCAGATATTCGAGGAGCGCGTACTCTTTGGCGGTGAGGGAGATGGCCTTGCCGTCGCGGTGCACCTCGTGGCGATCGCGATCCATGACGACGTCGCGGTACTCGATGACGTTTCCCTGCGGGGCGCGTTCGCGCAGCCGGGCGCGAACGCGCGCGAGCAGCTCTTCGGTGGCGAACGGCTTGGTCACGTAGTCGTCGGCACCGACGTCGAGTCCGGCGACGCGATCGGGGACGCGATCCTTCGCGGTGAGCATGATGATTGGAACGCGGCTCTTGGCGCGGATGCGGCGGCAGACCTCGATGCCGTCCATGCGAGGGATCATGAGATCGAGGATCACCAGGTCGGGCTCTTTGAGGGCCTTCTCGAGGCCCGATAGTCCGTCGCGCGCGATCTCGACGTCGTAGCGCTCGTGCTCTAGTTCGAGCTGCAGAACGCGACTGATTGCCGCGTCGTCCTCGATAACGAGGACTCTATATTGACGTCGCTCCGGCGGTGCGTGTTTCTCCATGCCGATACATTATCGTCCGGCACTCCGTTCGGACCTGTGCGAGGCCGCCAGAAGGGGTTGGGATCCGGTGAAAAGCGTCAGCCAGAGTGCCGTCGCACCGCCGGCCGCGACCCATGCGAGAACGGCGCCGTTGGAGAGCGTCCGCGAGAGTACCGAACCGATCGTGCCGAGCGTCTGGACGAAGAGCGAGCCGCCTCCCAAAACGAGCTGCACGACGAGCCAGAGGCCAACCGCACCGAGGGCGCCGAGCGTTGCGAGCTCGACGAATGAGAAGGCCGGCGCCGGGCGGTAGGCGGTCGCAAGCAAGATGGAGGCGCGCAGCCCCTCGGGCGGCTCCTCGAGCGGAAGCTTGAGGATTGCGCGTTCGAGCTCGTCCATGGTCATTAGTCCGTTACCTCCATCCCGCTCAGAAGCCTGCGGAGCTGCTCCTTCGCGCGAAACAAATGTGTCTTTACCGTACCCATCGGCAGGCCCAAGACCGTCGCGATCTCTTCGTACTGCTTGCCTTGCAGATGGAAGAGCGTGACGACCGTGCGGTACTTCTCGGGCAACGCCTCGATGGCGGCGCGAAGTCGTGAGGCCTCGTCGAGGGCAATCACGCGCTGCTCTGGTCCCGGCGAAGCGTCGGCACGCTCGGGAAGCTCTTCACCGCTATAATGCTTGCGCCGGCTGAGCCGGTCGCAACAGGCATGGTACGTGATCGCGAAGATCCAGGTCGAGAACTTGGCCCCGGCCTTGAAGGTCCTCAGGCTGCGAAAAGCTTTGAAAAATGCCTCTTGGGTCACGTCGCGCGCCTCCTCTACGTCGTGCAGCGTGCGATACGCCAAGTGATAGACGGCTCGGTCGTATCGCTCGACGAGCGTAGCGAATGCCTCCGAGTTGCCCCGGAGCGTCATCGCCACCAAATCGCCGTCCTGCGGTTCCGCCCTCACCCGGGGTCGCGGAGCCTCCGCCAAGAGTGCCGACACGCTCGTCGTACGCGCGCGCCGAGGGGATTGTTTCGTTTGCGCCGGAGCCGCCGGGCTCGAAACATAACGTTGGGGCCGCCGTAGCTAGGGCAGGAACTTTCACGGAGGCTCAACTCGCAGATGACCACGATTCCGAACAAAACCCTTCCCGGCGGCGCCGGCCACGATCGGACGCTTCCGGGGCTGCCCAGCGAAGAACGGAACTCCGCGCAATCGCTGCGGCCCACCTTCGACGGCTGGGGACCGCGTCTCTAAATGTCGCGGGCATCAGTCGTCGCAATGCTCGTCGCGGCCGAGATCGTGATCGTCGGGATGGCGCTCTTCGCGGTCGGCCACGGCCGGGCATCGTTAGCGGCGGGGTTGCACCACGTCGATTTCGCGGCGGCGCAGGTTGCGCCGCTTGCGGCCGGCGCGACCCCGCACGTCGTCGTCGACGATGCAGATTCGCGCGTTTTAGTCAACGTTTCGAGCGACGCGCTCGTCCACGTACGCGATCTCACGCAGATACAGGGCGGCGTCTTCTCCAATACGACCTATCCGCAGCTACACGTCGCTCGCACGGCCGACGGCGTCAGCATCGAACGTGCGCGCGTCCCCAATCTCTCGATCGGCATCTTCGGCTTCAGCACGCAGAAGATCGAGGTCGACGTACCCGCCGGCGCGCGTCTCGAGATCGCGCGCTGTTCGGGTGCCGACGTTGCCGGGATTACGGGTGGCGTGAGCGTCCATTCGGTCGACGGTCACGTCACGCTGAGCGATCTGCAGGGCACGGTCGACGCGCGCAGCGACAACGGCTCTCTGCGGGCAACCAACGTGCGCGGTGACCGGCTCGCGATGGATTCGAGCGACGGTCGCCTCACGCTCGACCGCGTAGCGGTTGCATCATTGACCGCGACGACGCGCGACGGGCGCATCGAAGCCGGCGAACTCAGCGTCAGCGGTGACGCGAAGCTGCAAACCGGCGACGGCTCGATGCACGTGGCTCTCGCGCCGAACGCGGATCTTACCGTCGACGCATCCACGCGAGACGGACACATTTACGTCGACGGAAGTACCGCCGATAGCGACGACGCGGCACAGCGCACGCTTCGCCTCGGCGCCGGGACGGGCCGCATGACGCTCGCCACTGCCGACGGATCGATACACATTAAGACCAACGGAGAACTCCAAAGCAATGGACACTAGCGATTTCGTACCAGCGATTGCGATAATCTTCATCTTCGGAGCGCCGATCGCCGCGTTCATCGTCTCGCGGGTGCTCGCGCATCAAGAGCGCATGGAGATGCTGCGCCGAGGAATCACGCCGCCGCCCAACGCGCGTGAAATGCGCCGCGCCATGAAGTACGGGTGGACGCCCAGCGCGACGGCGGAGAATGCACCGAATCAGTACGGCTACTTCCCCCCCGACTACTATCCGCAGCATCAGCTCCGGCGAGGAATGCAGGTGGCCTTCATCGGTCTGGCTCTGCTCATCGGGCTCGGCTTCATCGGCTACCGGGGGGACGGAACCTACGTGTACGGTCCGTGGCTCTTGGGCGGCCTGATCCCGCTCTTCGTCGGCATCGCCCAGATCATCGGCGCGGTCCTCGGCGGCGCCAGCTTCGGTCCGCCGGCCGCGCGCCAGCAGTTCGGGCCGCCGCCGGGCGCGGCGCCGAGCGCCCCGACCCGCGAGGCCGGCAGCGCGATGCCGGGTCCGACCTACGGCGGGTGGCGCCCTGGGACGACGCCGGAGATTGAAAAGCCCGCCTCACCGCCGGATTACCGCGGCTGACCCTTCGACTCGGGCCTTTGGCTACGATCGCGCCCCGCTCAGGATGACAACGTTCGAGCGCCCACATAGTAATGCCGCCGGTCGGTTGACCGGCGGCATTACTTGTCGAATAAAGACGATATTACTTGCAGGAGACCAAGGCCATGGCCCAGCCGGCGGCCGTGCGCGTCCTGACGAGATATCCGTCAGCAGTCCGATCGTAAACCTGATAGCCCGCTCTGAGTGCGTCGGCTAACGATTTGAAGACGATAAGACCTGCCATTTGCGGACCCTCCTTTCCCGTATATTTACGCTCTCTATACAGTATAACGGCTCTGACGGCAAGGGCGTGTAGCCATTTCCAGAGATTTTCGTAAGAATTTGTTGAAAATAGCTCGAGAAATGGCGACGCTTGACTCGAATGCCGCCGTGCACGCGACGACCGTCGTCGAGCGTCGCGTCCTCACTGAGGACGTCGTCTTGCTCTCGCTCGACGCGCCCGAACTGGCGACGGCCACGCGGCCCGGTCAGTACGTGATGGCGATTCCGCCGAGCGCACAAACGGCTGCGACCGCGCTTGCCGTCTACGAAGCAGAAGGCAAGCGCGCAAGCCTTCTCTTCTTTGTAACCGGGAACCGCACGCGGGAGCTCGCCGATCTGCGTCAGGGCGATCGCCTCGACGTCGTTGGGCCGCTCGGCAACGGCTTCGATTGGCCGGACGGCGTGCGCGACGTCGCGATCGTTGCCGGCGGGGTCGGCATCGCCTCGGTATTGCTCTGCGCGCAAGCCCTGCTGCGCGCCGGCGTACGCGTACGGCTCTTCTACGGGGCGCGTACCGCCGATCGGCTCGTCGAAGCGAAACGCTTTGCCGATTTGGGTTGCGAGCTCGTTCTTACGACCGATGACGGGAGCGCCGGCGAACGCGGATTCATCACCGCCGCGCTCGCGCGCGCGCGCAAACCCGAGATGATCGTTGCCTGCGGTCCGTCGCCGATGTTGCGCGCGGTCGCGCGCGTCGCGGCGGAGTTCGGCGTGCGCGCGCAGCTCTCGCTCGAAGAGACCTTCGGATGCGGCATCGGCGGCTGTTGGGGATGCGTCGTTCCGCTCGTGCGCACGAGCGCGCAAGCTCCGAGCTTTCCTCCGGCCGATGAAGGCGGGAGCGACGTCGTCTACGCCCGCATCTGCCGCGAGGGCCCGGTCTTCTGGGCCGACGAGTTGCGATGGTGAACGCCCACCCGAGTCTGGCGACGAAGCTGGGAAGGCTCGAGCTCGAGTATCCGACGCTCATGGGCAGCGGCTGCTACGGCACCGGCGAGGAGTTCGCGCCCTTCGCCGATCTCTCGAGAATCGGCGCCATCGTGCTCAAGAGCGTCACGCGCCTTCCGCGCCTCGGCAATCCGGTGCCGCGGATCGTTCACACGCCGGCCGGAATGCTCAATGCGATCGGATTGCAGAATCCCGGCCTCGACTGGTACCTCGCGCACGAGGTCCAGAAATATGCCGATCGTCCGTGCAAGATCGTCGGCAGCGTCGCCGGCTTCTCGGTCGACGACTACGCATACGTCTGCCAACGCCTTGCGGCGCGCGACGAGATCGCCGCGGTCGAACTCAACGTCTCCTGCCCGAACGTCGCGAGTGAGGGCGAGACCTTCGGATGCGACGCCGGCTTGACGGCCCGCGTCGTCGAGGCCGCGCGCTCGACGACCGACAAGACGATCATCGTCAAGCTCTCGCCGAACGTGACCGACATCCGTACGGTCGCGCGCGCCGCCGAAGCCGCGGGTGCCGACGCGCTCGCCGTCATCAATACCGTGCGCGGTATGGCGGTCGACGTCGAGTCGTGGCGACCGCGCCTGGGTAACGTCTCCGGCGGTCTCTCCGGCCCGGCAATCCGCCCGATCGCGGTGCTCGCCGTCTATGAGGTCGCGCAAGCGGTGAAGATTCCGATCGTCGGTCAGGGCGGAATCGAAACGCTCTCCGATGCGCTCGAGTTCTTCTTGGCGGGAGCAACGGCGATCTCGATTGGAACGGCGAACTTCACCGATCCGCGAATTCCCGAGCGAATCGTTGCCGGATTGCACTCCTATCTCGCTCGTCGCGGTCTCGAGCGAATCGAACAGATCGTCGGTCAGGCGAACGTCGGATTCGCGACGCCGCATCAATACGAAGGAGACGAAGGTTGATGTCCGAGGTTCCGAAATGGCCCAGTTGATCGTCGCGCTCGACGTGCCGAACGCGGAGCGGGCCGAGGAACTCGTCGACATGCTCTACGAGCTCGACGTGATCGTCAAGATCGGCATCGAAGCGCTCTACGGCTATCCCGAGCGAATCCTCTCCTACTGCGAAGCCCGCGACGTGCGGATCTTCGCCGACGCCAAGCTTCACGACATCCCGCGTACGGTCGGCGCCGCGTGCCGTCAACTCGTGCGTCCCAACGTCCACATCGTCAACGTTCACGCCGTCGGCGGACTCGAGATGATGCGGGCCGCCGTCGAAGCGGCGGAGGCGCGCGCGGCCGAGCTCGGCGTCGCGACGCCGCACGTCTTCGCGGTGACGCTGCTGACTAGCATCGCTCCCGAAGATCTCAACGAACTCGGCTTCCAAGGCGGCCCTGGTGAGAACGCAATCCGCCTGGCGGCGCTGGCGCGCGATGCCGGCTGTACCGGCGTCGTCTGCAGCGCGCACGAGGTTCGCGATCTCAAGCGCTTCTTCGGCGACGATTTTCTCACCCTGACGCCGGGCATTCGCCCCTCTGGCAGCGTCCACGGCGACCAGAAACGAGTAACGACGCCGGCACAAGCCGTCGAGGCGGGTTCCGATTACCTCGTCGTGGGACGTCCGATCGTCGATGCGGCCGATCCGGTCGCCGCCGCGAAAGCGATTCTCGAAGAGATGTCCGTGCGCGCATGAGCGCGGGCGAGATCGATCTTCCAAGCGCGCTCGCCGCGCGCGGCGCACTGCTCGAGGGACACTTCCGATTGAGTTCGGGCCGCCATAGCGACCGTTTCGTTCAAAAGTTTCGAATTCTCGAAGATCCCGTGCTGCTCGAGCCGGTCGCGCGCGCCATCGCCGGCCGGTTTCGGGCGCTCGCGCCGACCGTTGTGGTTGGTGCGGCCGTCGGCGGCATTCTGCTTGCGTACGAAGTCGCGCGGCAGCTCGGCACCAAAGCGATCTTCGTCGAGAAAGAGAACGGCCTGCCCGTCTTGCGTCGCGGCTTCACCCTCACCGCACAGGATCGCGCGCTGATCGTTGAGGACGTCGTAACGACCGGGCTCTCGGTCCGCGAGACGATCGGCGTCGTGCGCAGCCACGGCGCGGCGATTCTCGGCCTCGGCGTTATCGTGACGCGCGGCCCTTCGTCCTTCGACTCGCTCGCCGCGCTCGCGGCTGCGGATGACTGCATCGTGATCTACACGCTGCTCGATCTGCCGTTGCGCTCGTACGTCGAATCGGAGTGCCCGATGTGCCGTTCCGGCGAGCCAATGGCCGATCCCGGTTCGCGGCGTTCGTGACGATCTCGGTCCGGCGCGGCGCACGTAACGCGGCAGAGGCGGCCGAGGACCGAGCCTTCGTCACCGAACTGGGACGCCGATGCGTGATGTCGAGCGTTGCCTCGTTGCGCCCCGCGAGCGAGGCGAACGCGCGCACCGCCTTCGATCGCCTCTGCGACGTCGTCGAAAGCCAGTCGCACGTCACGCTGATCGCCGAGTGCGACGGCGAGCGCGCCGGCTTTCTGCTGATGCTCGACCAGCTTCCCGATGAGGTGACCCTCCTCGAACAAGGCTTCGTCGCCTATATGGCCGTCGAGCCGGGCGCTCGTGGGAACGGGACCGGCGCGGCGCTGCTGGCTTCGGCCGAAGATGAGGCAAGAAGGCGCCGTTTACCGTATATTGCGCTCATGGTGACCGAAGAGAACGAGCCGGCGCGGTGTCTCTACGACCGCAGCGGCTACCGGACGGAGCGGCGTCTGCTATGCAAGCCCCTGTAGCTCGCGACCTCGTGCGCCGGATCGGGACGATCGCCGGCGCCGTCGCGCTCGCCATTTTGGCCATTTGGATCGCGCGTCACATTCCGCGGACGCTCTCGATCTTCGTCATCGCCGCCTTTATCGCGTTCGGCGTCCGGCCGATCGCGGCGCGGCTCGAGCGGCGCATGCCCAAGCCATTGGCGATTGGAATCGTCTTCGCGGGGCTCTTGATCGTGATAGCGCTTTTTTTGGTCGTCGTCGTCCCGCTCACGATCAGTCAGACGCAGCTTTTGGTGACAAATATTCCGGGCTTCGCCACCGCCGCGCAGAATTGGCTCCTCTCGCTGGAAACGTCGCTCGATCAGCATTTCCCAACGCTGAAGATTCCCATCTCCGGATTCAACATGGGGAAGATCGGCGGCGCGCAGGTCTCCACGTTCGTCAGCACGGCGATCGCTTCGATCGGTGCGATCGCCTTCAACACCGCGACCGGCTTCTTCATCGCCTTCTCGGCGATCATCCTCTCGGTCTTATTTCTGCTCAACGACACGCAGATTGCCGAGGCCTTTGCCTCGATGTTTCCGCCGAAGCGGCGCGATACCGCGCGCAAGCTCGCCGCCGAGGTGACCGAGCTCTTCAGCAACTATATCTCGGGTCAGGTCGTCGTGAGCGCGATTACCGGCGCGGTCATCGCGATTGCCTGCGCGATTCTCGGTTTCAAGTTTTCGATTATCATCGGAATTATATCGGGCGTCGCCTACGCCATTCCGATCATCGGGATGCTGATCGCCGAGCTCATCGCGGTACCGATGTGCGCGCCCCAAGGTCTTTGGATGATCGTTTGGGTGCAGGTGATCATGTTCGGCATGGCGCGGATCAGCGACAACGTCCTCGTTCCCAAGATCATGGGGCAATCGGTCGGCGTCTCGCCGATCGCGGCGATGTTCGCCGTCTTCGCAGGCGGCGAGCTTTTCGGGATACCCGGGTTGATCTTGGGCATTCCGGTCGCCGCGCTGATCAAGATTCTCTGGCGCTACTTTATGGCGCCGTGGATTACGACGCAGTTGGAGAAGAGTTGAGCCGTGGTCCGCGGCTTCGTCGCCATCGCACTCGTCGCGCTCGCGCTGAGCGCGTGCTCCTCGGGTGGCGGGGGAGGCGTCTCGTCGCCGCCGACCTTTCCGCCGCCGACGCAGGGACCGCCGCAGCACGGACCCGAGTCGAAGTATCTCAAGCATATCGTCGTCATCATTCAGGAGAATCGCACCTTCAACGACATCTTCGCCGGTTTCAAAGGCGCCGACACGGCGATGTACGGTTATACGCATACCGGGACGAAGGTGCGCTTGCGCGCGATCACCTTCAAAGGCCCCGATATCTTTCATAACTGGAGCAATGCGATGGCCGACTGGAACGGCGGCCGAATGAACGGGTTCGACAAGAGCCTCTATACCAACGGAAAGCCAGCCGGAACCTATACCTACGCGTACCTGAAGCGAGATCAAGTCCAACCGTACTGGACGATGGCGCGCGAGTACGCGCTCGCCGATCACATGTTTCCGACGATGTTCGGCCCGTCGTTCACGGCCCACATCGACTTGATCGCGAGCACGACGAATCTCAGCCCCGACAAAGCCGAAGTCGACGGCCCGACCGGTCAGCCGTGGGGATGCGACGCGCCGGGCGGTACGCAGACCCTCTTGCTGAACGCGCAGCGGGTCGAGAGCGGCGGCGGACCGTTTCCGTGCTTCACGCAGTACGATACGATGGCCGAGACGCTCGACGGCGCCGGGATAAGCTGGAAGTACTACGTGCCGAACGTCAACTACGCGCTCGGCCGGCTCTGGTCGCCCTTTGCGGCGATCCGGAGCGTGCGCTTCGGCCCCGACTGGAAGCGGAACGTCATCTCTCCGCAGACGAACGTCTTGACCGACGCCGCGAGCGGGAATCTCCCGCAAGTATCGTGGGTGATTCCGGATGGTGCGGACTCCGACCACGCCGGCACGCAGAGCGACAAAGGGCCGTCGTGGGTTGCGGGAGTCGTCAACGCGGTCGGGGAGAGCTCGTACTGGAAGAACACGGCCATCGTCGTACTGTGGGACGATTGGGGCGGCTGGTACGACAACGCGTCGCCGCCGCAGCTCGATTTCGTCGGCCTCGGGATCCGCGTACCTTGCATCATCATCTCGCCCTATGCAAAGAGCGGCTACGTTTCGCATACGCGCTACGAGTTCGGCAGCGTTCTGAAGTTCATCGAGGAGACGTTCGAGCTGCGCTCGCTCGGGCCGGCCTCCCACGGATATACCGATACGCGCGCCCATACGCTCGGCGATAGTTTTGACTTCAAGCAGAAGCCGCGCGCGTACCAGCCGATTCCGGCGCGCTATCCTCCCGCATACTTCCTCGCGCGACCGCCCTCGGGAGTACCGCCCGACACGGAATAGTAGCGCCGCGAGCGACTAGTGCGCTAGGGCGGGCGCCGCGACGACCGCGATGCCGTCGTCGTATTGCACGGCACCGCAACGGCGTGCCGCCTGTAAGCGCGCGGCGTTGAAATCCGCGCTCCGATCGTTCTCGGCGACTGCGGCGAGCAGAACGTGCGCTGCGCGCGCGGCCGCGCAGGGATCGCGCTCCGGCAGTTCGAGCGTGCGCGTCTGCGGCGCGAGCAGATTGACCGTTCCGATGGCGAGGCCCCAGCCGCCGAGCGCAGCGGGGCGGTTTGCCGCGACCCACCCGTAAAGACCCGTCGTCCGGTTCTCGACGCGAAACGCGTCGCTGACGAAATCAACCGTATGGCGCGTCGCCAGCAGATCGGCCGCTATGGCGGCGGCGGCGAAACCGAATGCGACCGCCCAGCGCGCGCGGCGCGGGCGCGCCCACCAGACGACGGCGACGGCGACGAGCGCGACCGCGAGCACGGTGCGCGTCGGAGCATCGTTCCAAAACGTGGCGACAACCATGGAGATGCCGAAGAGCGTCGACGCGAGCAACAGCGCCGTTGCAACCGGTGCGACGCGTACTGCCGGACGCGCCAAGATCACCGCGCCCGCAGCGATCGCGGGAGCGGCAATCCGAAGCGAGGCGCCCGTGGCCAGTTGAGCGACCGCCGTAGCGTAGCCGAAGGGTATCACCAGAAAGAGGAGTGCGGCCCCGCACGCCGCCCAGCCGAGCCGCCGGTCGCGCCGGGCAATTGCGGGACCGGCGAGCGCCGCGAGGATCGCGACGAGTGCGAAGGGCGAGGTCGCGACTGCGACGCGCAGCAGCAGCGCGATCGCCGGGAACCCGTGTCCGAGTATCGTCGAGCCGAAATTGCTCGCGTACGTCGTGCTCGCCGGATTGACGATCGCGCGATTCCATAGGATCGCGTCGTGGGCGAACCAGACTCCCAGCGGCAGCGCGGCGGCGAGCCAGAGCCGCCATCGCGCATTACCCGCGACGAGCGCAATGACGGCAAGCGCCCATCCCTGCGGTTTGAGCAGTGCGGTGACGGCGAGCGTCCGCATCGCTGCGCCGTTTGCCGCGGCAGCACGCATATGCCAGAGACTCTCGAGAAAGAAGGCTGCGAGCCAGACGTCGTTCTGCAGCGTGCCGCCTTGAATTGCGAGCGGATAGGCCGTGACGGTAGCGGCGGCGAGCGCGTCGGCGAGGAGCCGCGGTGCCGACGCGTCGCGCGCCCACGCATAGACGCGAAAGCCGAGCAGCGTCAACGCGCCGAAGCCGCTCCACGGCAGCGCGAAGGGTCCGCTCGTGACGTAGATTGCGCTTGCGAAGAGTTCGGAGGCCGGGGGATACCACCAGTAGCGCGTCGTCGTCGTCCAAAGCGAGTGCGCCTGTGCCCACGCCGCCGCATTGGGCAGATGATACGAGAGCGAATCGCCGTCGAGCAGCGGCCGCACGAGTTGCGGCCACGTCACCGCGGCGAGCGCAGCGATCAGCACGTACGGCATTCCCCTCATCGCATCGCGCGCGGGCGGCCTCCCTGCGGCTCGTTCGCGCGCGTAGCCGATTGCGATACAGAGAAGCAGCGCCGCCCAACACGCCGTTGGATAGAGCGCGTGGACCAGGCCGAGCGCGAAGGGTATCGCAAGGCCGAGAATCAGCGCGTCGCGCAGGCGATCGGGAGTGTCGTAACGCGCGTTCGTGCGCAGCGCGGGTGCGGCGGCAAAGAGGCCGAGCAGCCAGAGCGCGGCGAGCAGTCCCCCCACGAGCGAAGCGTTACATCGAGTCGGGTGCGCCGACGCCGGTGAGCGCGAGCGTGCGCGCCAGTACGTTCTTTGCCGCGAGAGCGAGCGCCAGCCGCGCGCGGCGCACGTGGCGATCCTCCGTGAGAATCTTGCATTCGGTGTAGAACTGATGAAAGTCGGCCGCGACGTCGCGAGCGTAGCGTGCGAGCCGGTGCGGCGCGAGATGCTGCACGACGCCCCTTACGACTGTGGGGAACTCGGAGAGCCGCCGCGCGAGCGCGAGCTCGGAGGGATGAACGAGCGGGGCGAGCGGCGTGGAGCGCGCGGCTTCGACGTCTTCGGAGAGCGCGCGGCGCAGCACCGAGGCGATGCGCGCGTGACCGTACTGCACGTAGTAGACCGGGTTCTCGCTCTCTCTCTCGACTGCGAGTTTTAAGTCGAAGGTGAGCGGCGACTCCATTGCCAGCATGACGAAGAAGAACCGCGCAGCATCGACGCCGACTTCGTCGACGATCTCGTCGAGCGGGACGATCTCTCCGGCGCGCTTGCTCATGCTCACCTGTTCGTTTCCGCGCATCAGCGTGATCTGCTGCACGATCGCAACGTCGAGCTTTCCGGGGTATCCTAGCGCCGCCGCCATGCCCTTAAGGCGTTCGATGTAACCGTGATGATCGGGACCGAGGATGTCGACGACGCGATCGCTGCTCTTGAGTTTCTGGTAATGGTAAGCGACGTCCATACAAAAATAGGTCGGCCGTCCGTCGCTGCGCAGGAGCACGCGATCCTTGTCGTCGCCGAACTGGGATGCGCGAAAGAAGAGCGCGCCGTCCGCTTCGTACGTGAGCCCGAGCTGGCGAAGGTGCTCGATCCCTTCGCGCACTCTTCCCGTTTCGTGCAGCTCTCGTTCGCTCTGCCAGCGATCGTAGCTTACGCCGAAACGCCGCGCGGTCTGCTGCTGCTCGGCGACGAGCTCGTCGCGTCCGGACTTGGAAAAGTATGGCAGCCACTCGGATTCTTGCGCCGCGACCCAGCGATTGCCGTCGCGCTGCGCGATCCGTTGCGCGATCGGAATCAGATACTCTCCCGGGTATCCGTCCTGCGGCAACGGATAGCCGCCGCCGAAGATCTCGCGGTAGCGCGCGTAGATCGAGCGTCCGAGCGCGTCGAGCTGACCCCCGGCGTCGTTGATGATCCATTCGACGAAGACGTCGTAGCCGCAAAGGCGCATCGCGGAAGCGAGCGACGCGCCGATCGACATCGAGCGTCCCTGTACCACCACGAGCGGGCCGGTCGGATTCGCGCTTCCGAACTCCAGCGAGACCCGCACGCCGTTGCGCGGCGCTTCGCCGAAGCGATCGCCCTCGTGAAGGATCCGCGCGACGACGCGCTGCCATACCTCCGGGGCGAGCCGCAGGTTGATGAAGCCGGCGACGGCCTCGATTGTGCTGAACGTGCTTGCGAGTTGCGGCGCGCGACTCGCGAGCTCGGCGACGAGCTCCGCGGCGATTTGCTGCGGCGAACGGCGCGCGCTCTTCGCCAGCGAGAAGGCGAGATTGGTAGCGAAGTCGCCGAACTCCGGACGGCGCGGCGCCTCGAACGCGACCTCGGGCGGCGGCAGCGAATATTTCGACGCCGCAGCTTGCGCGGCGGCATCGGCAAATTCGCGTAACGCAACGTCGACCGGTGACGCCGCATCGGAGGCGCGAGCATTCATGCTCCGTGCTCTTCGCCGTACGGTGGAGCCGCGACCCGCGCATACGTCGTTGCGCCGCGCGATTCGATTGCGCCGTCGAGCTCCAGCATCGTCAGCGCGGCGAGCGCGGCCGGCGGCGTCAGCCCCGCGGCGGCGACGAGCTCGTCGAGCTCGCCGACGCCGGCGTCGAGTGCGGCTAGCAGCGCCTGCGCGGCGGGCTCTCGGGGTACGTCCGGCGGCCGCGGCGCCGTCGAGAGGTTCAGCCGCCCGATTGCCTCGAGAACATCTTCCGGGCCGCGCGCGAGGGTCGCGCCGTCGCGAATGAGCGCGAGGCAGCCGGAAACGTGTTTGCGATCGACGTCGCCGGGCACGGCCAGAACCGGAATGCGCCCCGCGGCCCAGCCGGCGGTATTGAGGGCCCCGCTGCGCGCCGGCGCCTCGACCACGAGGATGGCGTCGGCGAGGGCCGCGACGATGGCGTTACGGGCGAGGAACTGGTGCGGAAAGGCCGCGTGGTGGGGCGGGTAGGGCGAAAGCACCGCTCCGCCGCCTGCCGCCATCCGCTCGGCGAGCTCGCGATTGCGGGTGGGAAAGAACCGGCGGTGTCCGCCGCCCAAGACCCCGATCGTGGGCGCGCCGGCGGCCAAGGCTCCTTCGTGAGCGGCCGCGTCGATGCCGAGCGCGAGGCCCGAGATGATGCAGCACCCGGCGCGCCCGAGCTCGCCGGCGAAGCGTTGGGCCAGGCGGCGCCCATAGGGGGTCGCGGCCCGGGTTCCGACGATCGCGACGCAGGGCCGCCCGAGCCCGCTCAGGTCGCCGCAGCACCAGAGCCCCCCGGCGCTCACCTCGAACCCGCGTCCGAGGCGGGCGGCCGCTATTCGCTCCCGCGGCTCGTAGATCGGCTCCACCTCCGCCCATCACGCCCTCACGAGTGAGGCGCTAGGCGGGGGAATCGCAGGCGCCACGGAATAGCCAGGCCCCGGAGGTACCAGATTTGCCAGCAGAAGCCTATTGCGTCAAGTGCAAGGCGAAGCGCGAGATCAAAGACGCAGTCCAGATTCAGATGAAGAACGGTCGGCCGGCAGTGGAGGGCAAGTGCCCTGTCTGCGGCACGAAAATGTTCAAAATCGGCGCAGCCTAAGCGCGAGCACGGCGTACGTCGGCGCAGGGTCCCAACGCATGCAAACGCGTTGGGGCTTTTTGCGTTACCCACCCATAGTGACGTATAATACGTGCACCCACAAGATATGCCGTGGGGAGAGGGTTACCGCTGACTTGCCCGACCTGTCGCAAGAGTGAGACGCGAGTCGTAGATTCACGCGACGACGAGACCGTCGTTCGCCGCCGGCGCGAGTGTTTGGATCCGCGCTGCAAGCACCGTTTCACGACCTACGAGCGAATGGAAGTGCCCCGCCTCTTCGTCGTCAAGAAGGATGGACGCCGCGAGCAGTATAGCCGCGAGAAGATTTTGGCCGGTTTGCGCAAGGCGTGCGAGAAGCGCCCGATCTCCGAAGCCCGTATGGAAGCCGTCGCCGCCGATCTCGAACGCGAGCTCTTTGCCCGCGGTGAGAGCGAGGTCGCCTCGACGCTCGTCGGCGAGAAGCTGATGGAGGCCCTGCGAGCGCTCGACCCCGTGGCGTATATCCGTTTCGCGAGCGTCTATCGCTCGTTTCGCGATATCGAGAGTTTCCGGGAAGAGCTGGCGCAGCTCTAGTATCCCAGTAGCGAATGCAAAACGTGCGCGTCGCCCTCCAGCGTCTGCCGCAGGGCGAAGGATTGCCGATCCCCGGATATATGAGCGCGCATGCATCGGGCGCGGATCTCCATGCCGCCGTTGCCGAACAGCTGACGCTGCTCCCGGGCGGGCGCGCGCTCGTTCCGACCGGCTTCTCGATCGCTCTGCCGCCGGGGTACGAAGCGCAGGTTCGGCCGCGCAGCGGTCTGGCGATCCGTAACGGCGTCACCTGTTTGAACTCGCCGGGTACCATCGACGCCGATTATCGCGGCGAAGTCCAGGTCGTGCTCGCAAACTTCGGCACCGAGCCCTTTGTCGTTCGCCGCGGCGACCGGATCGCGCAGATCGTCGTCGCACCGGTGGTGCGCGCTACGTTTGAGATCGTCGACGAACTCCCCGCAACGCAGCGCGGCGACGGCGGATTCGGTTCGACCGGGCTCTCTTCGTGAACGTCTACATCGTCGGCAAGGGCGCCGTCGGCACGTATCTGGGCGACCTGCTTCGCGCGATCGGCGTCGACGTTGCATACGCACCGCGACGGCTCGACGAGGTGCGCCCGTACGATGCCGACATCGCACTCGTCGCGACCAAAGCGTACGATACCGAAGGCGCGGTCGAGACGTTGCGCAAGGCGATCGTCTCTCCGCAGAAGTGCGTCTTCGTTTCACCGCAGAATGGCGTCGGGAACGAAGAGCGGCTTGCCGCGGCGTTCGGCGCCGACAACGTCGTCGCCGCAGCGCTCACGACGCCGATCGACCGCGATCGCGACGGAAACGCGCGGCCCGCCAAGGAAGGCGGCTTAGCCCTGGCGCCGATCGGCGCCAACGCTTACAATTGGCTCGCAGCGACCTTTGCCGGCACGGGTTTGACGGTAAAGGTCGTCGAGGATTGGCGCGCGCTGAAATGGAGCAAGCTTGCGCTCAACGTCGTCGCGAACGCAAGCTGCGCGATTCTCAACGTTCTGCCGAACCGCTTCGTCCACTTCGACAAGATCTTCACGCTGGAGATCCGCATGATCCGCGAAGTGCGCGCCGTCATGCAGGCGCTGCACGTCGTCCCCATCGATCTGCCGCGCTATCCGGTGCGCGCGCTCTTCGGCGTCGCCGCGCTGCCGAGCCCTCTCTCGCGAACGCTCCTCGCGCACAGCATTGCCGGTGCGCGCGGCACCAAGCCGCCGTCGTTGCTGCTCGACCTGCGCCGTGCCAAGCCCCAAACGGAAGTCGACGTGCTCAACGGCGCCGTCGCCGCCGCCGGTCTCGAGCTGCGCGTACCGACGCCGGTCAATGCGGTCTACGCGCGCGTGCTCGACGATATCGCGCACACCCCGCCGCTCTGGGCGAAGTACCGCGAGCACCCCGACCGGCTGGAGGCCGAAGTCGAAGCCGAGGTGAAACGCGCGAAAAGTATTGGCGCACTAAAGTGAACCGCTAGCGCCGGAGGTTATGCGCGACCCGAACGTTCCCGAATCGCTCGAAGGCTGGTGGATTCTCCACCGCATTTTTTCGTTCAATCGCCGCCGGTGGGATGCGCTCCCGGAGAAGCGGCGCGACAAATATGCCGGACATGCCGCCGACCTCGTCGATCACCTCAAAGGCAACGACGACGGCGACGTCGGTCTCACCCAAGTCGTCGGGCATAAGGGCGATCTCATGCTCACCCACTACGCGCGCACCTTCGACGGTCTCGCCTACGCGCAGACGCTGGTCGACAAGCTCGAGCTGCGCGAGTTTCTCGCGCCGCAGGGCTCGTACGTCTCGGTCTTGGAGCTCGGTCTCTACGACGCGACCGGAAAGATTCACGCCGAGTTGAGTCAACGCGGCCTCGCACCGCAGTCGCCCGAATGGATCGCCGGCTTCGACGAGCTCGTGCGCAAGCAGGCCGAGAGCCCGTATATTGGGCCGCGCCTATGGGCGAAGATTCCGCCGCGGCGCTACCAATGCTTCTATCCGATGAGCAAACGTCGCGGCGAGGTCCAGAACTGGTACATCCTGGGTTTCGAAGCGCGCGCGAAGATGATGAGCGAACACGGAGTCGTCGGCCGCTCGTACCACGGCCGCGTTACGCAAGTCATCTCCGGCTCGATCGGTTTCGACGATTTCGAGTGGGGCGTCGATCTCTATGCCGACGATCCGCTCGTCTTTAAGAAGCTCATCTACGAGATGCGATTCGACGAGGCCAGCGCCCGCTACGGCGACTTTGGCGCCTTCTGGGCGGGCTTGCAGTTCTCGCCGCGCGAGTTGCGCGTCTTTCTCGACGGCGACGCGGTTCCGGAGCTCGACGCCGCCGGAACGTCGAGTGCTTAAGGCACGCTAATCGTATACGGGCCGCTTCCCAGCGGAATCGGCCGGCTGACGCGCCCGCTGCCGAGGTAGAGCAGAACGCACGAATTGTCGCGATGCGAGACGATCGCGGCCACGCGTCCGTCGGAGGAGATGCCGATGCCGTAGGGTGCGCCGCCCACCTCGATCGGCGGCGCCGCGATGTCGAGTCGCAGATCGATCGGCGTGATCGTCGAGTTGGCATAGTTGGTCACGTAAGCAGCTCGGCCGTCGGGGGAAATCGCGACGCGCATCGGATCGACTCCAGTCGGAAATTCGCGCGAGCGTTCGTCCGCTGCGAAGGTCGATCGCGCGGACGTCGTTCTCGGCGCTCTCCGCGACGTAGAGCCGCTTGCCATCGGGCGTTACCGCTAGACCGGTCGGGCGCGCGCCGACGGCAATCGCAGGCTGCGCGCTGCGCGAGCGCAGGTCGACCGGGGTGATCGTATTCGAGCCCTGATTGCTCACGTAGAGCATTGCGCCGCCGGGCGCGATCGCGATGACGCGCGGCGTTCTTCCGGCGGAGATCGGCGGCGCGGCAGCGAGCGATCGCGTGTCGATCGACTGCACCGTTGCGTCGTCGGCGTTTGCGACCCAGAGCGTCTTGCCGTCATCGCTTAGCGCGAGGCCGTTGGGCGACGATCCGACTTTGACGTCGGCGATCGTACGCTGTGCCTCCGTATCCACGACGCTGATCGTGCCTGCGCCCAAGTTCGCAACGTAGAGCCGCGTGCCGTCGGGGCTGATCGCGGCGTCGCGCGGCTCTTCACCGACGTGAATCTCCGGGGCCGCTACTCCGGTGGCGAGATCGATCGGCGTAACGCTGTTGCCGAAGAAGTTCTCGGCGTAGGCGAGCTGTAGGTGCTCGCCTGTGCGCGTGACGCGAACGGTGAGGGGGAGATGCGCGAGGAGCGCGCCGTTTGCAGCGACACCCTCGATGCGCGCCGCGTAGTATCCCGCCGCGAGCCCCGAATCGGCGGAGAGGCGCAGCGTAACGTTCTCGCTCGCGGCGGCCGCGAGATTTGCGCGACCGCCGGCGACGTCGAGATGAAGCGAAGCGGGAAGCACTGCGCGCCACGTCACGGTCGCGCTCGTCTTCCCGCTCCGATTAGAGATCTCGAAATGCACCGCCGCGTCGCTGCCCGGCGCGATGCGAACGTTCACTGCGGCGGGGTCGAAGGCGGCGGCCGTCGATGGCGGCAGTGTCAGCGGCGTGTTGTCAAACGAGGGCGGTGCCGCGGAGGAGGCGCTCGCCCATCGCGGATTCGGCTGCGCGCCGGCCGCGACGTCGAGCCGAACGGAGCCGCGCATCGGAAGCGCGAGCCACGAGCGATCGCTCGCGGCCCCGTCGACGCGCAGAGAATGCACGTACGGATTTTCGTCGGAGCTGTGCGGCGAAGCGATCTCGATCGTCGGTCCGCCGGGTGCCCGGAGCGTTACTGCGGTGAAGAGGGGCGTTCCGACGTCGAAGTAGCGCACCGCGGGATTCTGCGGATAGAGGCCGATCGCGCACCAGACGTACCACGCGCTCATCGTTCCGAGGTCGTCGTTTCCGGGAAGGCCGTCGGGCCGGTCGCCGTAGAGCGTCGTGAGTGCTTGGCGTACGATCGTTTGTGCGCGCCACGGAGCGCCGGCGGTGAGATAGACCCACGGCGAGCCGAGACTCGGCTCGTTTCCCAGCCACGCATACGGTTTGTCTTGTCCGGCGTCGAGTTTGGTGAAGAACTCGTCGAGCTTCGCCGCGGCCGCCGGGGCGCCGCCCATCGCGGCGACCAAATCGCGCAGATCCTGCGGAATCATCCACGTATACTGCGCGGCGTTTCCCTCTTGAAAACCGCTCTGCCCGTTCTCATCGATCGCCGTCTGCATGAACGCACCCTCGCTATCGCGCGGCACGATCGAAGCGGTTGCGCTATCGAAGAGCATCATCCAGTTCGCCGACCGGCGCATGAACGCAGCGTATGTCTGCAGATCGTGCAGCGCCAAAGCGACGCGGGCGATCGAGAAATCGTCGAGCGCATACTCGAGCGTCTCCGATGCACCGTTGGGACCGGGAGCGACCGAAGTGGTATGCGTGTTGACTACGTAACCACGCCGCAGGTAATCGTCGTTGAGCTCCCAGCGCGGGATATACCAGCCTTGCCCAGGTGGGCCGTCGGTCGTCGTCGCGCCCTTGACCATCGCCGCGAGCGCGGCCCGCGCGTCGAAGTCGCGTGCGCCGAAGGCAACGGCTGCAGCGATGACCGGATCGATCGAATCGCCGCCCATCACACTGGTCGGACCGTTGACGAGCGCCCACCGCGGAAGCCAGCCGCCCTCCTGTCGAGCGGCATCGACGAGCGATTGCATCATATCGCTCGTCTCGCCCGGTGCGAGCAGGCCCAACAGCGGCGCCTCCGTTCGATAGATGTCCCAGTCCGAGTAGTTCGCGTACTCCGCGTGCCCGGCGCGCACGCGGTGAACGCGGTTGTCGTAGCCGCGGTAGAGTCCGGTAACGTCGCTGATGAGATTGGGATGGAGCAGCGTGTGGTAGAGCGCGGTGTAGAACGTGCGCTGCTCGTCGGACGTGCCGCCCGAAATCGAAATGCGCTCGAGCATGCCGTTCCAGACCTCGGTCGCGTGGTTGCGCGCGGCGATCGGGTCCCAGCCATTGCTCTCCGCATCGAGGTTCGCGCGCGCGCCGGCCGCGTCGACGAACGATACTCCCACCTTCATGGCGACGCGGGGCGCGCGGATCGTGTCAAAGCTCACCCACGCGCCGCTTTGCGGACCTTGCGCGACGTTCGACCCGGGCGAGAGCTGCTTGCCGCTCCAGGTTCCGTACGCGGCGAACGCGCGGTTGAACCGGGCGATGAAGTAGACGGTGTAGCGATCGGGCATGCCGCAGAAGAATCCGCTCGAGGCCGAGCCGGAGAGCTCGGTCGGCGAATCGATGCGGACGCGTGCGTCGGTAACGCCTGCCTGATTCGAGGCAACGTTGAAGAGCAGACTCGCCGCGGCGGACGGCGGAAAAGTAAACCGGCCGATGCCGGTGCGCGGCGTGACGCTCAGCTCGGCGCGGACCGGCGGCGTGCCGAGCGATACCGCGTACCACCCCGGCGCGCTCTCCTCGGTCGCGTGCGAGAAGGGTTCGCGTGCTGCTGCGGGATCGTTCGGAATCGCACCGGCGACCGGCAGCACGCCGAAGTCGCCGAAGACGTTGCACCCGGGGCCGCTGAGATGCGTGAGGCTAAAGCCGGTGATCTCGCGATCGGTGTATTCGTAACCGCCGCCGGCATTCTGTGATGGCGTGTCGGGGCTCCATTGAACCATTCCGAACGGCAGGTCGGCACCGGGAAAGGTATCGATCGGGCCGCCCGCCGGCGTGCCCGAGGTTCCGATGAAGGTGTCGACGAGCGCGGTCGGTGCGTGCGACGAGGCCGCGGCGGCCCATGCGGGGACGCACGCGATGCAGCCGGCGAGAAGGAGAGCGACGCGTCGCACCGTGCGCTGTTACGTTATGCCGCCGCCCCCAGCCTCTCCAAGCTGCGATAGCGGATCGCCTCGGCAACGTGCTCGGCGCGAATCGCTTCATCGCCGCTCAAGTCGGCGATCGTCCGCGCCACACGGGCGATCCGGTCGAGCGCGCGCGCCGAGAACTGGCGTTTCGCGCTTGCGTGCGCCAGCAATCGCATCGCCGGCTCGTCGAGCGAGCAGTACCGGCGCATCGCATTTCCCGGAATCTCGGCGTTGCAGGCGAGCGGCGTCTCAGCCAAACGAAGGCGCTGGCGTGCGCGCGCGGCGACGACGCGCTCGCGAATGATTGCCGAACGTTCCGCGCCGTCGTAGCGCACCATATCGTCGAACGGCACGCGTGCGATCTCGATCTGCAGGTCGATCCGGTCGAGCAGCGGGCCCGAGAGTTTGCTGACGTACTTTGCAACCATCGCATCGTCGCACCGGCATTCGACGCTGCGCGTACCGCGGTAACCGCACGGACAGGGATTCATCGAGGCGACGAGCTGGAAGCGCGCGGGATAGGTAAACGTTCCGGCCGCGCGCGCGATCGTCACCGTGCCTTCCTCGAGCGGCTGCCGCATGACCTCAATTGCACTGCGCGTGAACTCCGGCAGCTCGTCGAGAAAGAGCACGCCGTGATGCGCGAGCGAAATCTCACCAGGCTTGACCAGCGCGCCGCCGCCGACGAGTGCGGTCTGGCTGATCGTATGATGCGGAAAGCGAAACGGCCGCGCGCGCACGATGCCCGCGCTTCCGACCAGCAATCCCGCGACGCTGTAGATTTTCGTCACGTCGAGCGCTTCGTGCAGCGACATCGCCGGAAGAATCGATGGTAAGCGTCGCGCGAGCATCGTCTTTCCGCAACCGGGCGGGCCGACGAGCAGCAGGTTATGACCGCCCGCGGCCGCGATCTCGAGCGCCCGCTTCGGCGCAACCTGTCCGCGCACGTCGCAGAGATCGCCGTGGACGAGTTCGTCGTCGGGTTCGAGCTCCGGTGCGGCGGTTCGCTGCCGCCATTTTGCACCGTGACCGGCGAGCACCGCAACCGCCGCGCGCAACGAATCGACGGCGTAGAGCTCGATGCCGGCAACGAGTGCGGCTTCGTCGGCGTTGCGCGCCGGAACGATGAGTTTCGTGAAGCCGGATTTGCGCGCACCCAGCACCATCGGAAGGATGCCGCTGACCGGTTGGAGCTGGCCGTCCAATGCCAGTTCGCCGAGCGCGATGAACTCGTGCAACGCGGTGCGCTCGACCTGTTCGTCGATTCCGATCAGCGCGAGCGCGATCGCGAGATCGAAGGCCGGCCCGGCCTTGCGGACGTCGGCCGGAGAGAGATTGACGAGAAGCCGGCCGGCCGGGTAGGCGAATCCCGAGTTGAGGATCGCCGCCCGCACGCGTTCTCGAGCTTCACCCAACGCGCGATCGGGGAGACCGATAATTGCAAAATGCGGCAGTCCGGCCGCGCTGTCGGCTTCGACGCGTACGACGTAGCCCTCGATGCCGAGCATCGCGGCGGAGAAGGCGACGGAGAGCATCCACGTACCTCTGCGCGTTGGACCGGGATTGTCTAGAGGGGTTGAGGACAGGCTCCGCAGTGCGCGTCAAGAATGACGGGGAGCATGAACGCGACGAGCGCCGCCGACTTAAGCGCCTTTGCGGAAACCGGTACGATGATCGTGATTTTGATCAGCGTCGTCGCAGCGGTGATCCAGTTACGGCACATTCGTGCGGGAAACGAACTTGAGGCTCTGCTCTCCTTGGAACGCAACTTCCGCGACCCGGAACTGCAAGCCGCATTGACCTACATTCAAGAGCAACTGCCGCAGCGGCTGGAGGATCCGGCTTACCGCCGCGAGCTCGAGAGGATCGGATTCGTCGATCCGGCGGCCCACCCGGAGATGGTCGCTTGCAACTGGCTCAACCAGATGGGTACGCTCCTCAAACGGGGACTCGTCCCGGAAGACCCCTTCTTGGACCTCTTTGGCCGCTTAATCGTTCACTGCTGGAAGCAAGTATCGCCGGCGATCGCGATCCTGCGCCGGCTGCGCGGCGAGGCGCAGTACCATGACTTCGAATACCTCGCATTGCGTGCTGCGGCGTGGCTCGAACTTCACCCGGCGGGCGCATTTCCTCGGGCGCTTGCGCGCACGCCTTTAGCCGATCGCTGGCGCGATGCCGATCGCCGCGAAGCCGCGGAGAGCTAGGCGAGCCGCCGGTTCTCCACAGATTGCACAAGATTAATGTCACAGGCTGTGGACAGTCTCGAAGAGGCGCGTCCGTTTCGGGCGCCCAAAGCACCGCAGCTATGCCGGAATCGCCGAAGGAGACGAATTTGAAAAGAGCGCTCGCTCGCGTTGTTACGCTTTTTCTCGCCGGCGCCACGCTTGCAGCCTGTTCCCACGCGACCTCGCAGTCGCAGTCGAGTGCGGCTCCGGCGGCCTCCGCTTCGTCCGGTGGCAAAACAATCGGAGTCTCGATTCAGAACCGCGAGGCGCAATTCTATCAAGACATGGAGTCGGGGATGCGCAACGAGGCGTCCAAGTACGGGTATACGCTGCTCGTCGTCGACGCCAGCCGCGACAACGCCAAGCAGCAGAGCCAAGTCGAAGACTTCATCTCCAAGCGCGCCGATGCAATCGTCTTGACGCCCTACGATTCGCAAGCGATCGGCAGCGCGATAGCCGAGGCAAACAATGCCGGCATCCCGGTCTTTACCGCCGATATTGCAAGCGCGAGCCGCCAAGGACACGTCGTCGCGCATATTGCCAGCGATAACGTGCAGGGTGGATTCCAGGCCGGAACGCTGATCTGTCAGGCGGTCGGATCGCACGGAAGCGTCGCGATCATCGACGAGCCGGAAGTGACGAGCGTGCAAGACCGCGTCAAGGGTTTCAAAGCGGCGCTCGCGCAACGCTGCCCCGGCGTCACGATCGTCGCCGACGTCGACTCGGGTGGCACCCGCGATAAGGCGAGCAGCGACACGGGCGACATCCTGCAAGCCCACCGCGATCTCAAAGGCGTCTTCGGCATCAACGACGATTCGGCGCTCGGTGCGCTCGCCGCGGTCAAAGCCGCCGGCTTGAACGGCGAGATCGCGATCGTCGGTTACGATGCGACGCCCGAAGCGCGCGCGGCAATCGCGCGCGGTGATATGTACGGCGATGCGATTCAGTATCCGGCGAAGATCGGCGCGACGACGATCGACGTGATCAACGCATATTTTGGCGGCAAGACGCCGCCGCCGGTCGTGAAGATCGACGTCGGCAGCTTTACGCGCGCGAACGCTCAATCGTCGCCGTAGACTTGTGACGCCGCTGCTCGAGATGCGCGGCATCGGGAAGAGTTTTCCCGGCGTGCGCGCGCTCTCCGACGTTTCGCTTGAGCTTCGCGCCGGCGAAGTTCTCGTGCTGGTCGGTGAGAACGGGGCGGGGAAATCGACGTTGATGAAGATCCTCGCCGGCGCGCTGACCGCCGACGAAGGCGAGATCTACGTCGACGGGACGCGCGTGCGCATCGATTCGCCCCAGCAGGCGCAGCACTTCGGCATCGGCATGATCTATCAAGAGTTCACGCTGGTGCCGCAGTTGAGCGTTCCGGCGAACATCAGCCTCGGGGCCGAACCGACGCGTGCCGGCCTGATCGATTTGGCGGCGGTGCGCGCCCGCGCGCATCGCGTCTTGGACGAACTCGGATTGGAGCTTCCCTTCGACGTTCCGGTCTCGCGGCTCTCGGTCGGTCAGCAGCAGCTCGTCGAAATCGCGAAGTCGCTCGCAACGTCGGCGCGCATTCTCGTCATGGACGAGCCGACCGCCGCGCTCGCGGATCGCGAGACCGAGCGGCTCTTCGAGATCATACGCCGGCTGCGCGCAGCCGGCGCCGGGATCATCTACATCTCACATCGGCTGGAGGAACTTCCCCGCATCGCCGACCGGGTGGTCGTGCTGCGTGACGGCAGAGTCGTCGCCAAGCGCGACGCGCGGGAGTTCTCGCCCGATGAGATCATCGCGGCGATGGTCGGACGCCGCCTTACTTCGCACTTTCCCGAACTTCCCGACCTGCCGGCCCAAGCGCCGGCGCGTCTCGAGGTGCGCGGATTGCGGCGCGCCGGCATCGTCAACGACGTGAGCTTCTCGGTGCGAGCCGGCGAGATCGTCGGGCTCGCGGGTCTCATCGGCGCCGGCCGGACGGAGATGCTGCGCGCGATTGCGGGAGCCGATCCGATCGACGCGGGCGTGGTCTCGATCGATGGCGAGCCGGTGCGCGCCGGGAGGGTCGGCGAGGCGATTGCGGCCGGCATTGCCTTCATTACCGAAGACCGCAAGGCTCAGGGCCTGGTTCTCGGCATGACGGTACGCGAGAACGTTACGCTGGCACATCTCGAGGAGTTCGTCGACCGCGATCAGCTCGTCAGCGTCGCGCGCGAGCGCGCGGCGACCCGTCGCATGATCGACGAGCTGCAGATTCGCACGCCGGGGACGGAACAACTCGCGCGCAACCTCTCCGGTGGAACGCAGCAGAAGGTCGTGCTGGCAAAGTGGCTGCTTGGCGCCGCGCGCGTCTTTCTCTTCGACGAACCGACGCGCGGAATCGACGTTGGGGCGAAGAGCGAAATCTACAAGCTCATGATCGAGCTCGCCGCGCGCGGCGCGGCAATCGTGATGGTTTCGAGCGATCTGCCGGAGGTGCTGGGGATGTCGCACCGGATTCTCGTCATCCGGGGCGGGCGCATCGCCGCGGAGTTCGCGCGAGCCGAGGCGACGCCGGACCGTGTCATCGCCGTTGCCACGGGTGCCGCCGCGTGAACGACCGGGCTCGTCTTACCTACTGGCTGCGCATCGCCGGTGCCGTTGTATTCTTTTTGATCCTGGTCGCGGTCGTCGACGTCGCGTCGCGTGGTTCGTTCCTCGAGCCGAGCAACATCGTGCGCGTCTTGCGGCAGATTACGTACAACTGTATTCTCGGTGTCGGCCAGACCTTCGTGATCATCACCGCCGGGATCGATCTCTCGGTCGGCTCGCTGGTTGCGCTAACCGGCGTCGTTGCCGCGCTCTTCGCCAACTCCGTGCACCTCACGGGCTTTCCGCTGATCGCCGCGACGCTGCTGGTCGCGGTCGCGGTCGGGTGCGTCGCGGGCTGGATCAACGCGCTCCCGGTCGTGAAGCTGAACCTGCCGCCGTTCATTACGACGCTGGCGATGCTCGAGATGGCCGTCGGTGCCGCCTTCATTCTCTCGCATGGACGTCCGGTCGCGTTGCAGAGCGCCGACTTTCAAAACACGGGCATCGGCTCGTTCCTCGGAGGCGTGACGACGGCGCTGCATCTCCCGAGCATTCCGGTACCGGTGATTTGGATGCTCGTGGTGATCGTCGGTGCGTCGGTCCTCCTCACGCGGACGCGATTCGGCCGGTACGTCTTCGCGATCGGCGGCAACGAGGAAGCGGCGCGCCTTGCCGGGATCAACGTCGTGCGCGTCAAGACCACGGTCTACGTGATCAGCGGCGCCTGCGCCGCGATCGTCGGGTTCCTCTACATGGCGCTCTTTTCGTCAGGCTCACCGCAGACCGGCACGGGAGACGAGCTGCTCGAATCGATCGCCGCGGTCGTCGTCGGCGGCACGAGCCTGATGGGCGGCCGCGGCAGCGTGATCGGCACCTTCTTCGGCGCGCTGCTGATCGGCGTGCTCTACAACGCGATGAACCTGCTTAGCGTCGATTCGTATCTGCAGAAAGTGCTGCTCGGCGCCGTGATCCTGCTGGCAGTCGTACTCGATGAGCTGCGCAAACGCTACCTATCGCGCTGAGCGGTAGCCCCGACATAATTTAGAACGGGAAGTCGGCTTGGGTTAGGCCGGTGTTGGTTTTGAGATCGTTGACCGTTTCGTCGAGGACGATCTGCGAGCCGTCGTACATGATTTGGCGAACCGGCCAATGCGTCTCTTTCGAAAGGTAGAGAATCTGCTCGCTAACGCCGCCGTTCGAAGACGGATCCGCAACCTTGAGATCGAGGCGATCGGTCGGAACGCCGCCGATCTTTCCGCCGTCGGTCTGCGTGAGCTTTCCGGGAATCGTCGCGTAGTTCTCGACGATTCGCTGCAGCAGGCCTTGGGGGATCGTCACGCCGCGCAGCGAGACGGCCCGCGGATCGTCGACCGAAACCTTGCGATGGAATCCGGAGAGAATGCCGCCTTGATGGCCGCTGACCTGATCGCCGCCGACCCAGACGCCGCCCGAGCCTTTGCCGTCGCCATCGAGGATGAGCGTCTTGACGTAGTGCGGCTTCATGAACTGATACTGATAGACGCGATCCTGCGTCTGCGTTCCCTTCGCTTCGTGGACGTGCAGGATGGCCGTGTAATCATTCACCGACGCAAAGGTCTTGTCGAAATCGGCGATCGCCGGCGCGGAGTTGGCGGCACGAAGCGCGCCGGATCGGCCACACCACCGCAATCAAGACCGCTGCAATTGCGGCGGCGAGCGAAGAAGAACGACTGAAGTTCACAAAACTCTCCTCGAAATCAAACCGGTTGCGAGCTGGATTGAACGCTCTCATCGATCAGAAGCGTGCCGTGCTTTCCTTCGACGCCGATGAGCACATCGCATTTTGCATCGGCCGCGATCTCCTCGATGGTGCGGCCGAGCGGTGCGCCGCTGTACTTGCCTTCGCGAAACGAGCCGAGAATAATGAGGTCGGTCTTCTCGCGCTTGGCGACGTCGAGAACCGCCTGTTTGGTCGAGCGGGATTTGACGATCTCGGTGCGGATCGCCACGTTGTTCCGGTTGGCAATCGTCTCTGCGGCGCCGAGTGCATCGAGCGCGGCACGCTCCTCCGAAGGCATCTCTGCATCCGGCGGCAGCGTATAGGGCACCTCGATGACGTAGACCGCCAGCAACTCGGAGCGTTCGCCGCGCGCGAGCTTTACGGCCAGCGCGACCATATGCGACGAATCGATCTCGGGTGAGAACGCGACGACCAGGCTGCCGACCATGCGCTCCAGCTCGCTCTCTGCTTGTTCGGCGATTCGCTGAACGTAGGACGAGGGTGGATGAAGCATCCACCAGAGCGTCGCGCCGACCGTGCCGGCGATGATGAGCGCGATAACCGCTCCCGCCACGGTCACGTGAATGTCCGTCGCCGGTCCGATCACGTCATCCGTCGCATTCGCAGGATGAGCGAGACGCGATGAACGCCGAGTGCGATCATTGCGGCACCGAGCACCAGTCCCGGGACGATTGCAAAGCCCGCGTTGGCGACGGCGAGCATTCGCGCCAAGATGACGAGCCCGCATCCGATCATCGCCACCGCGAGGAATCCGCGTAGATAGAGCACGGTCAGACCTGCTGCCCAGAGCGCCGCGCGTCGCTCGCCTTCACGTTGGCAACGTATTCGTCCATCAGTTCGAGCTCTCCGGCGCGGCGCAGAATGTTCACTTGATCGGCGCGCCAGTTGCGCGGCTGCGAACGTACGAGCGGCAAGCGCCGATGCCGCCGATAGACGAGGTAGAGGATGAGTCCGAGCAGCAGCCAGGTCGGTCCGAAGATTCGCCCCAACGGATGCGTACGCAGCGTGAAGAGCAAGATCGAGAAGATTCCGATGAAGCCGATCACGGCGATGATCGGAAGCTCGACCCGCTCGCCGCGAAAACGCATCGCCAGGTTGAACGGAATCTTGAACTTGCGCGGACTCAACGGATCGTTGAACCGCAACGCGATCAATCCGAGGAAGACGAACGAGTAGCTCGTCGCCGCGCCGAAGGCATAGAGGTCGGCGAGAAATCCAAGGCCGTTTTCACCGTGGAAAAATCGGGCGTAGAGCGAGTCCGAGCGCGGGTAGAGGCTCGGCGCCGCGGCAAAGATTAGCTCGATCAAAGCGATGGCCGAGAAGAAGACGATCGAGATCACCGGCGTCCGGAAGGTCGCGTGCACGCGCTGGAAGATCGAGGGCAGCAGATTGCTGCTGCTCATCGCGTAAGCGATGCGAGAGCTGCCGAAGACGCCGGAGTTGGACGAAATCAACAGCAATATCGCTCCGAGCACCGGAACGTAGAGCGCCGCGATGGCGCCGTAGTACGGCACCTGCGCTGCGAGCAGCGCGACGGCCTTTCCTTGATTGTCGGCGTTATGCGGAAAGATCTGCCAGAACTGCTGCGGATGGCCGGAGGCGTCGAGGATCGGATGCCATGGGTGCAGGCCGAGCGCAAGGTTCGAATAGGCGAGCGCAAAGATGAGGATCGTCAGAATCAGCGCGACGGAGGTCCGCGGAATGATTGAAGCGGGACGCTGCGTCTCTTGCGCTGCCTGCGAGATCGATTCCAGCCCCACGAAGGAGACGATCGCGAGCGAGGTGCCGAGCATGAGCGCATACGGCGTGGGCCAGTTGAAGTGCATCGCGTGCAGCAGAAGCTGCGGCCGGAATGCGAAGAGGAAGCCGAGGCAGAGGATCAGAGTTTCGCTGAGAACGTCGAGCGCCGAAACGACGCCGTTGAAAGCGGTGCTCTCGCGAACGCCGATGACGTTGAGCAGGCAGAGCCCAATGACGAGACCGAGCACGACGACGAAGTGCAGCCAGGGGTGGACGGAGTTGACGAGCGCGGGGACGAGCTGACTCGTATAATCGACCGAGCTCCAGGCAAAGAGCGTCACGTCGATGGTGAAGTCGAGCAGCACCGCCCAACCCGCGATGAAGCCGAAGATATCGCCCAGTCCGCGCATCACGAAGTATTGGCCGCCGCCGGCGACGGGGTAGGTCGCCGCCAGCTCGGTGTAGGCCAGACCGATGCAGACGTAGACGACGCCGGCAAAGAGGAAGGCGACGTTGGAAGCGCCGGCGGCCCACGCGAGCACGAGGCCGAGACCGACGAAGATGTCGGCGCCGACGTCGGAGTATCCCCACGCAAACGATCCCCAGGGCGTGACGCTTCGGCGCAGTTCCGGCTCGGGGCCGGCTCGTTTCGTTGCCATTAGAACGCGTTTCGGTGCAGACTCAGCCGCCGGCCGTCCAGCGCGACCACGTCGAATCGGATCTTTGCCGACGGCGCGACGATCTGCGCGTAATCGGCGGCAATACGCCGCAGCGTTGCGCGTTTCCGCGCGTCGACGGCGTGCAATGCCGATCCGAACTTCCTCGAATCACGACGCTTCACTTCGACGATGACGAGCGTCGGCCCGTCTAAACAGACCGCGTCGATCTCGCCGCCGGGAACGCGCACGTTGCGCGCGAGAATGCGATAACCGCAGGAACGCAGGAAATCGCTCGCGCGGTCCTCGCCTTGGCGCCCTTTCTCGCTGTTACTCTGCAACGTTCTCGAAGGCTTCCAGCGAGTCCAAGCCCAGTGCGAGCTGCGCGTCGCGAACGCGCGCCCAGTTCGCGCGGTGATGCACGCTCGGACCGTGCGCGCGCAAGGCCTCGATATGGTGGGGCGTCGAGTAGCCCTTATGCAGCCCGAAGCCGTAACGCGAATCCTCTCGGTCCAGCTCGACCATGAGCGCGTCGCGGTGAACCTTGGCGACGATCGAGGCGGCCGCCACGAGCGCGCAGCGCGCATCGCCGTGAATCAACGGCTCTTGCGGACCGCCGAACGAGCGAATCCGGACCGCATCGGTGATGAGATACTCGGGCGCCGCGGCCAGCGCAGCGATGGCGCGCTCCATCGCAAGAATGCTCGCCCAGTAGATGTTGAGCCGATCGATCTCGGCAACGCTGGCGCTCCCGACGGCCCAGGCGGTCGCGCGCGATTTGACGATCTCGGCGATCGCGACGCGCATCTCCGGGCGAACTTGTTTGGAGTCGTTCAAGCCCTTGATCATCAACGGCTGCGTCGCGACGACGCAGGCCGCGACGACGGGCCCGGCCAGCGGTCCGCGGCCGACCTCGTCGATGCCGCCGACGAGCGTAAAGCCCCGTTCGCGTACCGCGTACTCAAAATGATGCAGACGGTGGAGGCGCCGGCGCTCGCGCTCGTACGCGTTCTTGGCCTTACGCTGCTTCGGGGTCATCGGGAGCCTCCAAAGATATTCGGCCGAACGCGCCGTCGTTGAACGCGCGAATATAGGATTGCGCCGCGTTGTGATAGTCGATCTCGCCGCGACGGCGCATGAATCCGCCCCGGGCCGCGAACGTGTCGAGATTCGGCACTTGCGTTCTCGCATTGCGCGCGAGCAGCCAGTGATGGAAGGCCGCCGCAACCTCGGCGGGATCGTAGAGATCGCGCGGCACGGCCCCGCAGAGTGCGAGCTTCCACTGCGCGTCGCGCGTCCCGATCTTTGGAGGCAGAACTCCGGGCGTATCCATCAGCTCGACGTTCGGCGATAGGCGAAACCATTGCGTGCGTCGCGTGATCCCGGCACGGTCTTCGGTTCGCGCCGCCGCTCGGCCGAGCAATCCGTTGACGATCGAGGACTTTCCCGAGTTGGGGACGCCGACGACCATCGCGCGGGAGATTCCCCTGCGTCCCGCCGGCGTCGCCTTTTCAATCGCAGCGGCGATTCGTCCGACGCTGCGCTGCGATCGGCCGTCGACGGCGACGGCGTTCGTTCCGCGCTCGTCGAGCTGACGCAGCCAGTGCTTCGTCGTTGCAGGGTCGGCCAAATCCTGACGGTTGAGCGCGACCACCCGCGTGCGCCGCGCGCCGAGCTCGTCGAGCAAGGGGTTACGTCCGCTGCGCACGATACGAGCGTCGACCACCTCGACGACGATGTCGATCGAGCGAAGGTACTCGCGGATGTGGCGTGACGCCTTCGCCATGTGACCCGGATACCACGCGATCTGCCGCTCCAACTACGGACTCCTAGTTCCCGCGCACTCGCATCGAAGGGTCACAATCCGCCCAGCATTCGCGGCGGCCAGATGCCGGCGATCGCGCGCCCGACGAGCAATCCATCTCCGACGGGTCCGAAGAAGCGAGAGTCTTCGCTCTCTGCACGGTTGTCGCCCAAGACGTAGACGGAGGCCGGAGGAACCACGATCTCGCCGAACGACCGGGCGTCCGGGTGCTGCACGTACGGCTCGTCGAGTTTGGCTCCGTTGAGGTAGATGAGGCCGCGATCGATGCGAATACGATCGCCGGGAGCGCCGATGACGCGCTTAATGAAGATCGCGCGTTCGTCACCTTCGTGCCGAAATGCGACGATGTCGCCGCGCCGCGGGCTACCGACCCGATATGCGAAGGTATTGATCATCACGTATTCGCCGGAGCGGATATGCGGCTCCATCGAGAGTCCTGAGACTTGGGGCAGTCGGACGAAGAAAGCCGCGATGATCGCCGCGAGCACCGCGAGCTGCAGGGCGAGGTTCGCAACCGGTCGCCAGCGGACGAAGCGGACCACGTTGCTCCGACTTCGCTTCGCTCGCTACAGAATCTTGGCTTGAGACGGCGGCCAGAAGATGAGAAACGCACGGCCGGTGAACCCGGCACCCGCGCCGGAGCGCGGACCGCTGGCGAAGCGTCCGGAATCCTGCGCAAAGCCCCAGATGTGTGAGTCCTCGGAATCGTTGCGATTGTCGCCCAGCATGATGTAGCAGTGCGGGGGAATTCGATCCGGCGCGCTCCACTTCGTCGCGGGCGGAACGTTGCCGTCAATAGAGTCGAGGCGCTGCCAACCGGCACCATAGCTGATGTAGATCCCGTAGTTGCGTATCTCGAGGTTATACGCGGGCCGCTCGGCGACGTAGGGTTCGGCCAACGCGCGTCCGTTGAGATAGACGGTGCCGCCGGCGATGCGCATCGTGTCACCCGGACGGCCGATAACGCGCTTGATGAAGTCGTCGGGCGTAGGAACCGGCGGGGGGAAGACGACGATGTCGCCCTCGTGCGGAGGATGAAATCGGTACTCGAACTTGTCCACGAGAAGGACGTCGTGGATCTGCAGCGTCGGCAGCATCGAACCTGAGGGAATGTAGTAGGTGCGAGCGACGAACGTGATGAGAACCCACGCCGCGATTCCGGCTATGATGAAGGGGTCGAGAAACTCGCGGGCGATCGCGGTGCTGCGTCCGGACGAGCCGGCAACGACCGGGCGAAGCGAGAGAATCACGCGCGCAACGGCGATGACGGCGACGATTGCCAGAAGCTCGTAAGGAGTCACTCGCCTCTTATCTCTCCAAAGCGCGCAGCCGTTTGAGCGGCCACAGAATCAGGAAGGCTCGGCCGACAAAAGCCGTGCGCGGAACGAATCCCCAGACGTGCGAGTCGTCGGAGTAGTTCCGATTGTCACCGAGCACGAAGTAAAACCCTTTCGGAATGCGGTCCGGAGCTTGCCAGAGCCCGGGCGCCGGAACGTTCGCGACGTGCGGGTCGAGCGGGCTGCCGTTGACGTAGATGCCGTACTTGCGGATGGCGAGATCGTACGAGGGCGTCTGGTTCTCGTACGGCTCGCGGAGCGCCGATCCGTTCCGGTAGACGACCCCATTCGAAATTGCAATCGCCTCACCGGGAGTTCCGATGACTCGCTTGACGAAATCGCCGTCCCGTGGCTTGAACGGCGGGGTGAAGACGGCGATCTCGCCCTCCCCCGGTGACGCAAACCGGTAGCCGATTTCGTCGACGAGCAGCACGTCGCCGATCTGCAGGGTCGGAACCATCGATACCGATGGAATGTAGAAGGTCCGGGTGAGGAACGTAATCGAGAAGAGCGCCAGGAGCGCCGCGACGATCAATACGTCGAGCGAGACTCGTGCGACGCCGTTCGACCGGCGCGCCGAGGGCGCGACCGAAAGTGCGACTCGCGCGATCCCCAAAACGACGATGAGGCCTACGAGCTGCAGTGGTGTCGCGGGTCAGGTTCCTTTGGCTTTCTTTTCCTTGATGCGCGCGGCCTTACCGACCTTCTCGCTCAGGTAGTAGAGCCGACTTCGCGAAACGACGCCGCGCTTGCCGACCTCGATGCGCTCGACGCGCGGGCTCTGCAGAAGAAACGTCTTCTCGACGCCGACGCCGTGCGCGATGCGCCGGACCGTGATCGATTCGCCGGCGCCGCCGCCCTTGCGAACGGTCACGACGCCTTCGAACATCTGCGTCCGCTCTTTGCCACCTTCGAGGACCTTGGAGTAGACCTTGACGGTATCGCCGGGGCGAAACTCCGGAATGCCGTCCTTGAGCTGTTCGCGGTTAAGTACGTCAATCACGTTCATCGTAGTTGTGTCATCCTGAGCGAGGCGCGAAGCGCCGTAGGCGAAGGGGCGCAAGGAAGAGCCGGGCGCGGAGCCCGGCAGAACCAACGTATCCTATCATGGGCCTTCCGGGCCCTGCAAGGCGGTATCGTCGAGCAGGTCGCGACGGCGCGCCGCAGTGCGCTGGCGCGACTGTTCCCGGCGCCACTGCGCGATTTTGGCGTGATCGCCCGAGAGCAGAACCGCCGGAACGTCGATACCCCGAAAGCTCGCCGGCCGCGTGAAGCTCGGGTAGTCGAGCAAGCCGCCGGTGAAGGATTCGCTCTCGAGCGATCCCGGGCGAAGGGCGCCGGCCAGCAGGCGTACGGTGGCGTCCATAAAGGCGAGCGCCGGAATCTCGCCCCCGGTCAGGACGAAGTCTCCCAAGGAGTGTTCCTCGACCGGATAGAGCCGCGCGAGCCGGTCGTCGATGCCTTCGTAGTGGCCGCAGACGACGACGAGCCGGTCGAGCTCCGCCCAGCGCTGTGCGACCGCGTGGGTAAATCGCTCGCCGCTCGGCGAGGGCACCGCAATCGTCCGCCGCTCGTTGAGCGGGGCCTCCCCGGCGATCCGGTCGAGTACCCGGGCGATCGGCTCGATTCGAAGCACCATGCCCGGACCGCCCCCGAAGGGAGCATCGTCGGCACGCTCCTCCGCGGCGAGCTCCTCAAGCAGATGGTGATAGCGGACGCAGACGGTTCCGCTTTCGACGGCACGGCCGACGATCGAGAGACCGACGAAGGGCGCGAAGAGCTCGGGAAAGAGCGTGACGACGTCGATCGTGAACATGGAGGGTGCGTGTTTCGGGATGAACCTCGATTTGCTTTTGCGCTGCAGGCCCTCGATCGCCGCGAGTTCGAGCGCGCGCAGACCGCGCTCGACGAGCTGCTCGCCTCGGAACGGCTCGCTGCCGGCGAACGCGCGTTTCTGCTCAACAAACGCGGCGTCGCGAGGATCGGGCTGAGCCTGCGGGAGCTCGCACGCGCCGATTTCGCCGCTGCACTGGAGGCACGTGCGGCATACGCACCGGCGCTGACGAACCTGGGGAATTTACTGCTCGAAGAAGGCCGGGTCGAGGCCGCGATCGTTTGGTACGAGAGCGCGATTGCGTCGGACGGCGATTACGCAGTCGCGTATTTGAACTTGGGAGTCGCCTATAAGCGTGCCGGGCGAATCGCCGACGGCGTGCGCGCGTTACGAACCGCGCAGCGGCTCGAGCGCCGCGCTAACGCTGTACGTGGTTGGAAGCGGGCTCGGCGGCGGTAATCTCTTCCAGGTATTCGAAGAGCTGCGGCAAGGTGATCTTCTCCAGGGCCGTGCGCTCGTGAATGGCGTCGCCGTCGGCACCCTCGTCGCGGATGTAGCAGCGCGTCTCAACGCCCTCGCCGTCACCGCTGATGAACGAAACGGCAAAGCCGCGTCCGGGCATCTCGTCGTAGATGCGCATCGTCTGCGGATTGAGAATCTCGAGCGAGTGTTGCTGGCTGTTCGCGTCGAAGAACAGAATCTTGAGATGCTCGAAGTTCGTTACTTCGATGAGCCCGACCACGAAGACGTTCTTGGCCGAAAAGAACTCGTGCCCGCGTTTGCTGCGGCTCGAGACTTCGTAGAAGACGCGGTGCGCCACAAACCGGTTGAGAATTTTCCGCAGCGTCGCGAGCGAGGCAAGAGTCTCGGTGCGGTTGCCGCGCGTATAAATGATCTTCACGGGCGGGCCCTGATGCTTGCACGGCTACGCAGGTAAGCCCTCCCATCCAATGTTCTCCGTACCCGATATCCTCGTACTCGGCGTCCTCGGGCTCTTGCTCTTCGGCCCCGACCGGCTGCCGAAGGTGATGCGCCAGGCGGGCCGCTTCATGCGCGACGTTCAGAACACGTCGCAATCGTTCATCGCGGAGATGGAGCGAGCCGCCGACTCGCACGAGCCGCCGGCTTCGCCGCCCCCGTGGCGCGAGACCGGGCCGTACGATCCGCCCTGGCACGAAAGTGCGGCGGCGCAAGACGCCGCACCGGAGAATCAGCCCGAACTGCCGTTTAAAGGTTTAGATTCTGGCGAATCTCGTTAATCCGCTGAGCCACCACCGAGCGAACCTGCGCGTGGATGCGCTGCTTCTGCTCCTCGGGGAGGCGGCGGTAGATAAGATATCCCGCGGCGGAGAGCAATCCGCCGAGCACGCCGACCAGTAGAACCTTCCCGGTCTCGCCGGCGTCGTCGGCGTCGTGCGAGGCTCGCTCGCCGAGGCTGCCTTGGTAGCCGTTACCGGTATTCGACGTGCCCGACCAAGGCTGGTCCGGCGGCGTGGTGCGGAAACTCTCAGACATCGTGAACTCTCCTTCGGTCCGACAAGGCTCTTACCCGTCCGGCGCCCGTGCGTCCCGGCGTGCGAACCTGCTTCAAACGAACGTTCTTGGGAAACCGGCGGGCGATCTGCTCGACCGCCAACTCGGCCGTTGCCACGATTGCGCGGACGCTCTCGCGATCGCCTTCATCCTTCGGCCACGACAACTCCATCTCACCCGGTACTTGCCTGGCGCTGACCTTCGCCCCGGCGTAGGAACTTAAACCGAGGTGCGCAGCCTGCAGAACGGCGGAGACCGCCGCGCAGACGATGTCCTTGCCGTGATCTTCGTAATCGGCGTGGCCGCGGGCCGAAACGCCCGAGACTCGATCGCGTTCGTCCCGGTAGAAGGTCACCTCGAGCATTGGCGGCAGAGAGCCGTTACGGAAGCGTGATTTTGGTGATCTTGACTTCGGCGTAAGGCTGACGGTGGCCGTTGAGCTTGCGGACCCGTTTCTTGGGCTTGTAGCGGAAGACCAAAATTTTCTTGTCCTTCGCCTGCCGTAAAACGGTGCCCGAAACGCTGGCCCCGTCGAGGGTCGGGGCGCCGACCTTGACCGTCTCCCCGCTTCCGGCGAGAACGACCCGGTCGAAGGTCACATCCGAACCAACCTCGCTCGCGACCAAATCGCAGCGGATTACATCGCCCTCGGCAACCTTATACTGCTTGCCGCCCGACTCAATGATCGCGTACATAACCCCGGTACGATAGCAAATCTTGACGCCGGCCTCAAGCTATGCTAAAACAGAGTAGTCTATGAAACAGATTATTCTAGAAACCCGAGTCCCGGGATCGGCCGCCAGGCTCTGCCTCGGCCGCCTCTTTGCGATCTGGGCGCTCTTCGGAGCCGGTGCGGCGATACTCTGGCGTCTGGCCGGCCCCGACGCACTGGCTCAGGTCGCCGTTTGGGTCGTCTGCGGGGTCGCCGCGCTCGGGCTTCTGCTCGCCCAGGAGGTGTGAGATGGAACGGATCGATGCTGCCCGGGCGCGCGACCACATCGAAATGGTCGAGCGAATCTTGGCGGAGGCCCAGCCGCGCCTATGTTCCGGCGGGGAGTACTTCGTCGTTTGGGGGATCGCCTCGGCCTACGTGACGCTCTGCGTTCACCTCGTCGGGATCGGCTGGATCCCCGGTGCGGCGATCTGGTCGACGCCGGTCGTGCTCGCCGCCGCCGTGCTCTTCTCGATCCTTCGCGGCCGCAGCACGGGCCGCTCGTTCGCGCGCACCTCGCTCTTACAGCGCGAGTTCTTCAACGTTCTCTGGCTCACGCTCGGGCTCGCCTTCATCGCGAACATTGCGATCTACCGAATCTTCAACGGAATCGCCGCGGCGGCGATTTGGAGCGTCGCTCAGGCGATCGTCCTGCTCTATATCGGAATGCACGGTAATCGCCGCGCGCAGATTGCCGGAGTCTTCGTCGTCGTCTCGATGATCGCGGCGAACTTCGCGCAACCGGGTATGGCCGCATATATTCTCGCCGCAGGCATGCTCGCGGGATACGCCGGCTTCGGCGTCGCCGAGCTGCTCGCTCGCGACTAATACGGCCGCAAGCGCGTGGACGAGCTGCTCCTCTCCAAAGTGCGTCTCGGCATCGTTGCCGAGCTCTTGAACTTCGACTGGGTCGCGTTCTCCGAGCTCGCGCGCTCGCTCGACGTCAGTAACGGCAATCTCGGCGCGCATATCGGCAAGCTCGTCGACGCCGGGTACGTCGAGGAGGAGAAGAGCTTCGTCAATCGCCGGCCGCTCACGCGCTATCGGCTGACACAACGCGGGCGTGACGCCTTTGCCGCGCACGTGAGCCAACTCCAAGCGCTGTTGAAAGAAGCCACGTAGACGATGGAGAGCATTCTTGCCTTTGACGGCGTCTCGAAGTCGTACGGCGAGATTCGCGCGCTCGACTCGCTGACGTTGCACGTCTGCCGCGACGAGATCGTCGCCCTGCTCGGCCCCAATGGTGCCGGTAAGACGACTGCGCTCGAGATCGCACTTGGCCTGCGCGGCGCTGACTCCGGTCGCGTCGCCCTCTTCGGCGGCTCGCCGCGCGACGTCGCCACTCGCCGGCGCCTCGGCGTCACGCCGCAGGAGAGCGGTTTTCCCGACATGCTGCGCGTCGACGAGATCGTTTCGTTCGTCTCGGCACATTATCCGAGTCCGGCGGCCGCCGGTGAAACGCTCGCGCGGTTCGGCCTCGAGGCGCTCGCAAAACGGCGCGCCGGAACGCTCTCGGGCGGAGAGTCGCGCCGCCTCGCGCTTGCATTGGCCTTCGCGGGGAATCCGGAGTTGGCCGTCCTCGACGAGCCGACCACCGGACTCGACGTCGAATCGCGGCGCAGGCTCTGGCAGGCGGTACGCGATTTGGGTTCGGGCCGCTCGGTTCTCTTTACGACGCACTATCTCGATGAGGCGCACGAGCTCGCCACTCGGATCGTCGTCATCGATCGCGGCCGGCTGCTCTTCGACGGCACGCCGCAGGCGTTGCGCGAACGCGTCGGCGGCCGGCGACTGACCTACATCGGAAGCGACGGCCCCGTCTCCGTGTCGACCGGCGACGCCGACGCCTACGTGCGCGCGATGGTCGCAGATGGAATCGCGTTTTCGGAGCTCGAGATCGTGCATCCGTCGCTCGAAGAAGCATTTCTCTCGCTCACCGGGAGTGTCCAATGAGTTCTTTCACGCTGCTGCGCGCCCATACGCGGATCGACTTTCTCGATCTCCTTCGCTGGCCGGGCTACGTCGTGCCGACCGTGCTCTTTCCGGCGATGTTCTTCGTACTATTCGACCTGCCGTTTGCGCGTCGCAGCGCCGAGATCGCGAACTTCACGACGCTGGCGTTTATCGTCTTCGCAATCGTCGGCGTGACGCTCTATCAGTTCGGCGTCGGCATCGCGCAGGAGCGAGGCCGCCCGTGGGAGCGCTATCTTCGCACGCTCGCCGTTCCGGTGCTCGTTCGTTTCGCCGCGCGCATCCTAACCGCGGTGCTCTTTGGAATCTTGACCGCGCTCGTCGTCGCGCTCGTCGCGCGAGCCTTTACCCCGATCGATCTCGGGCTCGAGCAGTGGCTGCGCGTATTGATCTACGCGTTCTTTGGCGGGGTGCCGTTCGTTCTGATCGGCATCTCGATCGGCTATTGGACGTCGGCGCGCGCCGCCGTGCCGATCGCGACGGCCGCCAATCTGCTGCTCGCCTACGCCGGCGGCCTCTGGATGCCGCCCGACGAGCTTCCGAGCGCCGTCGCCAAGATCTCACCGTATCTGCCGACGCGGCAGTTCGCCGATCTCTTATGGAGCGTCATCGGCAGCGATAGTAACGCGATGCGCGCGCTCGCGGGGCTGGCGCTCTACACGGCGACCTTCGCGGCGATTGCGGCGATCGGCTACCGGCGCGACGAACGAAAGCGGTACGCCTAGTTAGGAGACGAAGCGTGCGAGCTCGTACGCGGCGCGCAGACCCTCTTCGAATGCGCGCACGGCGTTGAGTTCGATCGCCTCTCGCGCGCCGCCGACGACGCGATACGGAACCCCGAGCGCGCGGATTGGTTCGAGCAGCGCGTCGTTTCGTTCCTGACCCGCCGCGATCACGACCGTATCCGCGGGAATCGTTCGCGACGAACCGTCGGCGGCTCGCACGCGAATGCCGCCCGGAACGATCGCTTCGTACGCGACGTTCGGCAGCGCCTCGACTCCCGCGGCGCGTAACGCGCGGACGACGGCCCAGCGCGTCGTTTTGCCGATGCCTTCACCGATGGTCGGTCCGCGGCGCATCAGCGCAACGCGCTTGCGTCCGGTCACCAGCAGCGCGCCGTCCGCCGGCGCCGCCAATCCCTGTTCGTAAAGGAAGCGCGTCGTCTCGTCGACGTTTACCTCTCCGAAACTCAAGAAATGCGCGACGTCGGCGCCGATTCCGCCCGCGCCGACGATGGCAACGCGTTCGCCGACCGCGCAACCGTTCGATAGGACGTCGGCATACGAAACGACGTGCGGAAGCGTGCTTCCTTCAAGCGCGACTCGCCGCGGCAGCACTCCCGACGCGAGGACAACGGCATCGAACGCGCGCAGTGCGCTCGCGTCGCGAAGCCGGCAATCGAAATGCACCACCACGCCGAGTCGAGCGAGTTCGTTGGTGAAGTAACGAATCGTCTCGCCGAAGTCACGCTTGCCGGGGATGCGCCGTGCCATTCGAAACTGGCCGCCGAGCTCGCCTTGCGCTTCAAAGAGTTCGACGCGATGCCCGAGCGCGGCGAGGGCGCGCGCGCTCTCCATTCCGGCCGGCCCGCCGCCGATCACGGCAAACCGGCGCGGCCGCTCCGGCGCGCTGCCGGGTTCGGGGAACTCGAGTTCGCGGCCGGCGCGAGGATTGACCATGCACGAGACCGGCGCATCGAGCAGCGAGAGATCGATGCATGCCTGATTGCAGGCGATGCACGTGTCGACGAGCTGCGATTCGTTGCGCGCCGCCTTGGCAACGATCTGCGCGTCGGCGAGAAACGGACGCGCCATCGAGACGAAGTCGACGCTCCCCGCGGCGAGTACGGCTTGCGCGGCGGCGAGCGAGTTGATGCGATTGCTGGCGATCACCGGAACGCTGCCGACGGCAGCTTTGACTGCAGCCGCGTACCGGACCCAGACGCCGCTGGGGACGAGATGCTGGACGGTAGGAATGGCCGACTCGTGCCAGCCGATGCCGACGTTGAGCGCGTCGACGCCGTCCGCGGCGAGCGCGCGCGCAAAATCGAGCGTCTCGCCCGGGCTCGTCGAGTCGGGCATTAGGTCGGCACCGGAGATTCGGAAGATGACGGGAAGATCGGCGCCGGCGCTCGCGCGGATCGCGGCTAAGACCTCGCGCGGCAGGCGCATGCGCCGTTGCAAGTCGCCGCCCCAGGCGTCGTCGCGGCGGTTGGTGAGCGGCGAGAGAAACTCGTTGAGGAGATAGCCCTCGGAAGCCATCACTTCAACCGCGTCAAAGCCGAGCTCGCGCGCGCGCGCCGCCCCGCGCGCAAAATCGCCGATCGTTTCGTGAATCTCTTCGTCGCTCAGCGCGTGCGGCGGATCGGGGGAGAAGCGCGATGGAATCGCCGACGGCGCGACCGGCTGCAATCCGAACGATGCGTAGAGCGCGTAACGGCCGGCATGAAAGAGCTGCAACGCAATTCGCCCGTCCGCTTCGTGCACGGCCGTTACGGCTTGGCGCAGCGGGGCGGCGCTCTGCGGATCGTTGATGAAGCTGTAGTTGCGCCCGCCTGCGCCGACCCGGCTGACCGACGAGCCGCCGGTGACGATCAAGCCCGCGCCGCCTCGCGCGCGCTCGGCGTAAAAGGCGGCCAGCGCCGCGCCGTCTCGCTCGATGCCCAAATGCATCGAGCCCATCACGATGCGATTGCGAAGTCGCAGCGAGCCGATCGAACCCGCCGCGAGCGCGTGTTCGAACACCAGCGCGGCTACGTCAGCGAGAGGGGCGGCGAGGTATCGGAGTAAAACGGCGGCGCGATAACGCTCAAGCCGCCGTCGACGCAGATCGTCTGACCGGTGATGTACTCCGACTCGGGAGCGAGCAGGAACGCGATCGTGTCGGCGACCTCTTGCGTCGTGCCCATGCGCCCTTTGGGGACCTTGGAGAGCACCGACTCGATCGGTGCCATCCCCGCAACCCGCTCGTAGAAGTAGGCGCAGGATTCGGTGTCGATAAGCCCGCCGTTGATCGCGTTGACGTTGATGCCGCGCGGCGCGAACTCGACGGCCATGTACCGCACGAATGCTTCGACCGCCGCCTTGTTCGAGCCGAGATTCGCATAGGTGGGATAGGCGCGAATGCTTCCATAGCTCGAAAGTACGGCGATGCGTCCGCCGTCCTTCATCAGCTTGACGGCCCTCTGCGCGCCGAGGACGAAGGCGCGAACGTTCAGATCGAACGAGCGATCGAGATTGTTCGCTTTGAGGTCGAGGATCTTCTTGAACGAACTGGCCGCGGCGTTCGAGACGAAATGATCGAGCCGGCCGAACTCCGCTTCGACCGCGTCGAAGAGCAGATCGATCTCCTCGACCGTCTCCATATTCGCCTGCACGGCGATTGCCCGCGTGCCGAGCGCCTCGATATCGCGGACGGTTTGTGCCGCGAGATCGGCGTTGCGCACGTAGTTAACGACGACCGAGGCGCCCTCGCGCGCAAGCGTCAAGGCGAGCGCCCGGCCGATCCCGCGCGAACTGCCGGTGATGAGCGAGACCTTGTTCTCGAACCGGCGGCTCATGCTCCGCCTCCCGCGCTTCCGAGAAGCGCTCGCGCGATGACGGTCTTTTGGATTTCGTTCGTGCCCTCTTCGAAGCGTTGCGCCCGCGCGTCGCGATAGACGCGCTCGATGGCGTTGGGCTGCCAGAAGCCGATGCCGCCGTGAATCTGCAGCGCCTTGTCGGTGACGCGGGTGAGCATGTCGACGGCTTGAAGCTTCGACATCGAGGAGAGCATCGGCGCGTCGGGAGTTCCGCTCTCCCATTGGCGCGCGGCGTGTAACACGAGTTGGCGCGCCGCCTCGATATCGGTCGCATTCTCGGCGATCATGAATCGAATCGCTTGCCGCGCTTCGAGCTTCTTGCCGAAGGTCTCGCGCTTGCCGGCATAGGCCACCGCAAGCTCGTGCGCGCGCCGCGCCAAACCGACGCAGCTCATCGCGACGGAGATGCGGCTGGGCGTCAGAAATCCGCCGAGCGCAATTGCCAACCCTTCGCCTTCGTCGCCGAGGCGATTGGCAACGGGAACCGGCGTGCGGTCGAAATGCAAGCGGGCGTGGTCGGTTCCGCGCACGCCCATCGATTCGTCCATCTCGACGACTGTCGCACCGGGCGAGTTCCGGTCGACGAGGAGCGCGACGGTTCCCTCGGCGCCGCGCGTACCGGCGAGCCGCGCGAAGAGCAGCCAGTAATCGCAGATGGTTCCGAAGGTGATGAGGTGTTTCTCGCCGCTCAGGTAATAGGTATCACCTTCGCGCACGACGCTGCAGCGAAGGTCGGCGCCGGTCCCGGCGGTCGGTTCGGTGAGCGTAAATGCGATCTTCACCGCGCCTTGAACCGAGGGAACTACGAATTGTCGGCGCTGCTCCTGCGTCGCGAATCGGTCCATCGCTCGCCACGTGCCGTTGACGACGTGGACGATCATTCGGATCGACGCGTGCGACATCGAAAAGAGCTCGATCAGCTCGAGAAAGCGGGTGAAGGGAATGCCGCGCCCTCTATAGGCTTCGGGCGCGGCGAGCGAGAGATATCCACGCGCACGCAGGTCTTCCCAGAGCTCCGGCGGCACGCGGCGCTCGCGCTCGATGCGGGCGGCCCACGTTTCGCCGGGACCGGCAACGTATGCCGCGATCTCCTCCTTCAATGCGGCAAACGCGGCCTCGTCGAACGCTGCGCGGTCGAGTTGCTTCACGATATCGCTTCCTTCACGCGCTCGTGCGGCCGCATCTCACGGGCGCGCTCGCGCAGTACGTACTTCTGCACCTTCCCCGAGGGCGTTCTCGGGAGTTCGCCGACGATTTCGAGCCGCTCGGGCCAGTACTGCTTGGCGACTTGACAGGCGTCGAGATAATGCTGCATCCGGTCAAAATCGAGCGTCGCACCGCGCCGCAAGACGACGAACGCGCAGGCGCGCTCGCCTAAGCGCGGATCGGGCATCGCAACGATTGCGATTTGCGCGACTGCCGGATGGTCGCTCAGGAGCTGCTCGACCTCGGCGACGGGAATCTTCTCGCCGCCGCGATTGATCACGTCGCGAACGCGGCCGGTGATGCGGATGTATCCCGATTCGTCGATCGCGCCGAGATCGCCGGTGCGAAACCACCCGTCGGGCGTATAGGCTGCCGCCGTCCACTCGGGGTGATCGGCGTAACCCTCGAACATCGTCGGCGAGAAGATCTCGAAGTGTCCTTCCGCGCCCGGCGATAAGATGCGGCCCTCGGAATCGGTGATGCGCAAACGAATTCCGCGCAGCGCGCGGCCGTCGGTCCCCCAGACCTTTGCGGCCTCATCGCCCGGCGCCGAGAGCGAGCCGAGGCACGATTCGGTCGTTCCCCACGCGCCGCAGACGGCGGTGCCGAGAATGCGCGTCGCGCGCTCGGCGAGTCCGCGCGGCACCGCCGCGCCCGTCGCGACGAATATCCGCAGGGCCGCGGGCGGCAGCGCGCCATCCTCGACGGCCTTTACCATATCGGCCAAGAACGGCGTCGCCGCCTGAACGAACGTTCCGTCCCAATCGTTGAGCGCGCGCAACGCGCGAGGCGCGTTCCAAATCGGTTGCACGATCTGGGGGACGCCCATGACGATCGCCAGCCACATGCCGTAGAGAAAACCGGTCTGATGGGCGAGCGGGGAGGGGACGAAGACGCGGTCCTCCGCGTTGAGCCCGAGGTGCTCGACCTCCATTGCGGCGGCGCGCATCAGCACGTCGTTGCGATGGAGAACGCCTTTCGGTTCGCCCGAGGTTCCCGAGGTGAAGAGGAGCTGCGCGAGCGCGGCCGGTTTGACGCGCCGCGCGTCGAGCGCTTGCGCATCCACGCTGACGGTTTTGAGCGCATCTTCGAGACGAATCCAGTTCACGCTGCCGTTCGCATTATCGGCCGCCGGTAACGGATGGGCGCGGCGCCCGCTCGCCGAGACGATGACGTGCTCGAGGCGCAATGGAAGCGCGCCGCTGAAGATCGAAGCCTCGCTCAACAGCGACGCAATCTCGCCGGCGGGATGGCGGCCGCGCGCCTCGTCGGGCACGACGAGAACGCGCGCCCCGGAACGGCGCAGGCAGAAGGCCATCTCGCGCTCGCGGAAGATCGGCATCAGCGGACAGCAGATCGCGCCGATCCGCAGCGCAGCCAGCGAGATCACGACGAACTCGATGCAGTTGGGGAGCTGATAAGCGACGCACTCGCCCGGACGCACGCCGAGATCGAACAGAAACATCGCGGTGCGTTCGACGCGATCGAGCAGCTCTTGCCAGGTCAGCGCCGCATCGGTTTCGTCGCGCGTCTCGACGACCGCGAGTTCGAGCGGCCGCTCGCGCGCGAGGCGGCGAAGCAGCTCGTCGAGCGTCATCTCGGCCGCGCGATCGGGTTTGAGCATCGGCCGGGCCGCCTTCGGTGCGGTGACCTCTCCGCTCGCGGGGACCTTGGCGATCGACATCGGCACGCCGATGCTGCGCATCGCTTCGAGAAAGCGCGGATAGGAGATGCGGTATGCGTTGGGATAGGTGAGCGTGCTCGATCCTTCGGCGCGCGACGCGGCCACCGCCAGTGACATCAGCAATTCGATGATCGTTGAAGGAGGAGAGCCGCGCTCCGAAGAGTTTCGAAACGCCGCGTGCGACGAGCCGGTCGTCGTGCAGCTCGAGATCTCCGCCCATGAGATTGAGCTGCAGCATCGCGGCGACGCGATCGGATTCCTTGAGCCGGACGTGCGCGATGTTCTCCAGGACGGTCTCCCCCTTTGCAAAGGTGCCGAGGGTCGAGAGAATCGGAAGCATGTCGGGAATGTCGCGGCAATCGACGCGCATACCGCGAAGCTCGATGCCGTCGTGCTTCACGCGTACGGCCTTCTCGTGCGCATCGTAGCTCATCGGCAAGCCCATCTCGGCAACGATCTCCATGAACGCGCCCTCGGGATGGTCGGGCAGCTCTCCGGGGAGCTGGTGCAAGCCGCGAAAGAGCACGTTCGACGGATGGATCGCGGTGACGGCGAGGCCGAACGCGGCCGAGCCGATGTCGGGCGGAAGCTCGACGGTCGCCGGCCGTGCCTGCTGTCCCGGTTCGATCTCGAACCGGCGCCAATTCGGCGCCATGCGCACCTGCAAGTCGAAGGTGCGCATCATCGCGATGGTGAGCGCGATGTACGGGCGCTCGTTGAGCTCGCCTTCGACTTCGATGACGGTCGGCTCCGTCGCAAACGGCGCGAGCAGCAGCAGGCCGGAGATCCACTGCGAGAGCATCCCCGGGATGACGATCGTGCCGCCGCGCGGTCTCCGGGCTGAACCGCGATCGGCGGACAGCCGTCTGCCGACTCGAATCGCACGCCCATCGCCGCCAACGCTTCCAACAGCGGCCCGACGGGACGGCGGCGGAAGTACTTCTGTGCCGTCAAGGTGATCGGCGCGTCGGCGAGCGCGGCCAATCCGATCATAAAGTAGAGGGTCGAGCCGGAACTGCCGACGGAGACGACCTTGCGCTTGACGTGGTAGCGACCGCCGGTGACGAGCAAGGTATCTTGGTCGACCTCGATCTTCGTGCCGAGCGCGCGCAGTACGTCCATCGTGTACTGCACGTGTCGAGCGTCGGAGAGGCCGAGTATCCGGCTCGTTCCCGGCGCGAGCGAGGCCAGGATCAACGCGCGGTGCGCGTGATATTTTGAGTTCGGGACCAGCACCTCACCGGTCAACGGCCCGCTCGTGCCTTTCACGAAAAGATTCATCGGCGTCGCACCTCGGTAGAAACCGCCCGGAACCTTCCTAGTGCGGTTGAAAGCGCCCTGCTCGGCGTCATCGCGAGAGAATCAGCGACGCGTTCTGTCCGCCGAATCCGAACGCGTTGACTTGAAAGGCGGAGTACGATTCCGCACGCGGCTCCCGCAGCACGAGATCGAAGCGCGTCTTCGAATCGACGCGTTGCGTTCCCAGCGTCGGTGGAATCCAGCCTTCGTGCATCCCCTTGATGCCGGCGATCGCGCACATCACGCCGGCGCTCGCCATGCTATGTCCGAGGTGCCCCTTGATCGAGGTCACGATCGCGGGCTGCTGGGCGTAGACGGCATCGATCGCCTTCGATTCGGCGGCGTCGCCGACGATCGTGCCGGTGGCGTGCGCGTAGACGACGCGGCAGGCCGCGCCGGCGTCGCCGGCGGTTTCGATCGCGTCGCGCATCGCGCGCACCTCGTAGCGAGCCGACGGTTCGGGTGAGGTGATGTGGTAAGCATCCGCGCGCGAACCATATCCCCGAACTCGGGCGAGGATCGCGGCGCCACGCGCTCGCGCGCGTTCGCTGCGCTCGAGAATCACGATACCGGCTCCGTCTCCCATCACGAAACCGTCGCGATCGACGTCGAACGGGCGCGAGGCGCCGGTGGGGTCGGGATTGCGCGAAAGCGCGCCGGCGCGGACGAGGCTCTCGTAAACGAGCGGGCTGAGCAGCGTCTCGCTCCCGCCGGCGATCGCCGCCTCGATCTCGCCGCGTTCGATCATTCCCGCTGCGAGGCCGATCGCATCGAGCGACGAGGCGCAGGCCGGTGCTGATTGCGAGCTGCGGGCCGTGAACTCCCCAATGCATCGCGATGCGCGCGCTCGCCATGTTCGGGATGACCAGGGCCATGAGTTTCGGCGTGACGTTGCGCGCCGCGTCCAGAAACCGCGTCTGCGATTCGGCGACGAACGGAAAGCCGCCCATCGTGTTGCCCAGAATCACCGCCGTCGAATCGGCCGGCAGATCGAGTGCCGCCTGCGCGAGCGCCTCGTGCGTTGCGACCATCGCGTACTGCGTGAAACGGTCGGTGTTGCGCAACGCGGCGCGCGGCAGCGCGCTCGCGTGAAGAAAGTCGTCGCCCACGGCGGCCCAGAAGCCGTTGCCCGTGAGACGCTCGCGGCCGCCCATCGGAGCGATCGCGAGCCTTCCTGCGAGCAAATGGCGCCAAAACGATTCGGTGGTGCTGCCGATCGGCGAAACGATCCCCAGCCCCGTAACGGCCACGTGCTCCATTGGCATTCTCATTCATGCAGCGCCACGCTTGCGGCCTGCCGCGAGCAGCAGGATGAAGCCCTTGCGAGGCGTCGAAGCGGGCCGCATGGAGCGAGGCGTCAACGTGCCGCAATCGTATCGGCTGGTCCGTCGCGACGCACGGGCCGAGCGGACGGTCGTGCGGCTTCGCAACGGTGCGACGTTTGGCGGCGACGAGGTTGCGATCTGCGCGGGTCCGTGCGGCGTCGAATCGGCCGAGCAACTCGAAGCCGCCGCGCGTGCCGTCGCCGCAGCCGGCGCAAACGTGCTGCGCGGCGGCGCATTCAAGCCGCGTACCTCGCCGTACTCGTTTCAAGGCCTCGGCGAAGAGGCGCTCAAGCTGCTGCGCGACGCGGGAGACCGGTACGGGTTGGGCGTCGTGACCGAGGTCCTGGATCCGCGCGACGTCGAGATGGTGATGGGCTACGCCGATATGCTCCAAATCGGCGCGCGCAACATGCAGAACTTTCCGCTCTTGCGTGAGGTTGGCGCCGCGCGCACCCCGGTGCTTCTCAAACGCGGATTATCGGCGACGGTTCAAGAGTGGCTGCTGGCCGCCGAATATATCCTGCTCGGAGGCAACGACGGCGTCGTGCTCTGCGAGCGCGGCGTGCGCTCGTTCGACGTGGCGACGCGCAACGTTCTCGACATCTCGGTGGTTCCGTTGCTCGAAGAGATGACCCATCTTCCGGTGGTCGTCGACCCGTCGCACGCCGTCGGAATCGCGCGCCTGGTTCCGTCGATCGCGGTTGCGAGCATCGCGGCGGGCGCGCACGGACTCTTGATCGAGGTGCATCCGGATCCGGCAAACGCGCTATCGGATGGAGCGCAGTCGCTCAACTGCGCGGAGTTCGAACAGCTTATGCATCGGTTGGGACCCGTCGCCGAGATCGCGGGCCGGCGATTGCCCAAGCGCTACCGCATGGTCAGCGCCGGCAAGGCGTCGAGTCCCGACTCCGCGGTGCGATCGAGCAAGAGCGGCGTCAAGCTGGCATAGCCGGCGTGTACGGCGCCGATATCGGTGCCGAGCGTTTCGCGATCCGTCTCGAACGGCGACTCCCAAGCACGATAGTAACGAATCGCCCCGTCGTGTTCTTGGCCGACGATCCGCCCGCAGATCCGTTTGCGCCCGAGCCGCGTCACGGCGATGCCGGCAATCGAATCGAGCGGCAGATTCGGAACGTTCAGGTTCCAGTAAGAAGCTCCGTCGCGCAGGTTCGCGTAGGCCGTTTCGACGCAACGCCGCACGATCTCCGCGGCGCTCTCCCAGTAGCGGCGGCCGGCCGGGTCTTCGTGATTCGACGCGAGTGAGACCGCGAGCGCGGGAATGCCCAGGAGCGACGCCTCCACGGCGCCGGCGACGGTTCCGGAGTAGTTGACGTCATCGGCAAGGTTCGGCCCATGGTTGATTCCGCTGACGACCAGCTCAGAACGCGACGCGAGCTCGGTCGAACCGAGAAAGACACAGTCGGCCGGCGTTCCGGAGCATGCATATGATGGAACGGAGGCGTCGTGCCGGCGCTCGATCGTGATCGCCTCATCGGCAGTGATCGCGTGGGAGACGCCGCTGCGGTTTCCCGACGGCGCGACGACGATCAACGCGTGATCGGCGACTAGCGCGTCGACGAGCGCGTGGATTCCCGGCGAATCGATTCCGTCGTCGTTGGTGATGAGAATGCGCAACTACGCCGTGCCCGGCACGAATCGCAACGCAAGGCCGTCGATGCAGTAGCGCAAGTGCGTCGGCGCCGGACCGTCGTCGAAGATGTGGCCGAGATGGCCGCCGCAGCGCCGGCAGTGGACTTCGGTGCGCTGCTCGATCAGCGCGTAGTCGGATTGGCTGCGCGTTGCGTCTGCCAGCACGTCCCAGAACGACGGCCAGCCGTCGCCGCTGTCATACTTGACCTTCGAAGAGAAGAGCGCGAGTCCGCATCCGGCACAGCGATAGACGCCGGCGCGCGACTCCTTGATGAGCGGGCTCGAGAAGGCCGGCTCCGTTCCACCCTGGCGGAGAATTTCATACCGTTCCGGACCGAGCAGCTCGCGCCATTGCGCGTCGGTATGGACTACCGCATAGTTTTGCGCCGCGCCGCAGCGTACGGCCAATCCGAATATGGCGAGGCCGCCCAACGTCGCTGCGAACTCGGCGCGTTTCATCGCGAAAGGTTCGGCACGATGTGGCACGCGCCGCCATTCTTTTCGAAGTACCGCTGATGGTACTCTTCGGCGGGCCAGAAGCGCGGTGCCGGAAGAATCTGCGTCACGATCGGACGCGCGTGATTGCTCTGCTCGCGATCGCGCGAGGCAATCGCAAGCCGTTCCTGCTCCTCGCCGTGGGTGAAGATCGCCGAGCGATACTGATCGCCGACGTCGGGTCCCTGACGATTGAGCTGGGTCGGATCGTGAATCTGCCAGAAGGCTTTGAGCAGGTCGTCGTAGCTCACGCGTTGCGGATCGAAGGTAACCTCGACGGCTTCGGCGTGGCCGGTGGCGTGGCCGCAGACCTGGCGGTACGTCGGATTATCGACCTGCCCGCCGGTATAGCCCGAAACGGCCTCGAGCACGCCGGGAATCCGGCGAAAGGCGTCTTCGACCCCCCAGAAACAACCGGCTGCGAAGGTTGCGGTTTGCGCGGTTTGCGGCGTCATACACATTTATAACGCCGCAGCGCGCCGGCCGGATTCATCTCAAAACTGCGCCATGAAGGCGTCGATCGCGGATTGAGCGATCCCGGCGGCGAGCAGGCGTGCCGCAAGCCGCTCGCCGTCTTCCGGCGGTGTTACGAACATAAACGGCGCGGAGTCTCCCGCGGTGGCCGCGACGGTGCACCATTTGGCCGCGGCGGGGATCAGCGTGGTCTGATAGGGAGTCAGCTTCGCTACCGTTTCGCCGGCGGTCACCTCGAGCGGCGCGTCGAGCGACATCAGAATGAGCGGACGACCCTGCGTCGCCATCGAGGCCGGCTCGCTGCCGGCGACGATTCGCTCGACGACAAAGTGCTGGTCGGCGATGAGCGCGGTTCGCTCGAGCCCTTCGAACCGGTACGAGATCTGAGCGAGCGTGCCGGTCGTGGTGGCGCTGTAATCGAGAACGTCCGCGGCCTTGCGTACGTGGAGCTCGCGCGGTTTCCCGTCGAGGCCGACGCGGTTGTAGTCGAACATGCGATAGGTCAAATCGGATGCCTGCTGCGTTTCGAATACCGTCAGTCCCGGTCCGATCGCGTGCACCATGCCGTGCGGAATGTAGACGGTATCGCCCTTCTTGAGCGTGACGTGACGGAGGATCTCGCCGAGCGTGCCGTCGGCGACGCGCCGTTCGTATTCGGCACGCGAGGTGTCGCGCGTCCACCCGTAGACGATCTCCGCGTTCGGTTGGGCGTCGAGCACGTACCAGCACTCCGTCTTTCCGAATGGTTGATGCTCGACACGCTGCGCGTACGCGTCGTCGGGATGGACTTGAACCGAGAGCCAATCGTGTGCGGTGATGATCTTCGTGAGCACCGGAAAGATCTTCGCGGGGTCGAGATCGCCGAGAAATTCGTGCGCCAGCTTCGATCGCAGCTCGGCCACGCTCGAACCGGCCAATGCCCCATTGACGACGCGATCGGTATCCCAGCACTCCCACGACTCGCCCAACCGCGCTTGCGGATCGCCGTGCTTGCCGTAGAGGCGAACCAATTCGTCGCCTCCCCACACCTGCGTCGTGAGCTTCGGATCGAGGACGTAGGGATAGATCGTATCGCGTTCCACTCGCCGCCTACGATACGCGGCGCTCGTGCGGAATTCCGGCAGCACGGCGCGAAGGTTGAGCCGGTGCACGACCTTTATGTCGGAATCGGCTCGAACCTCGGCGACCGGCAGGGCAATATCCTCGCCGCGCTCCAACGCCTGCGCGCGCGTGCCCAGATCTCCGCGGTCTCGGCATTCTACGAGTCGCCCGCGGCCGGCGGCGCCGATGGGCCCGCCTATCTCAACGTGGCCGCAGCGCTGCGCTCCGAGCTCGATCTCGAAGCATTCAGGCGGTTTGCGCGCGACGTCGAGCTCGCCGTAGGCCGTTCACGCTCGAGCGCCAAGCTGGAGCCGCGACCGATCGACCTCGATTTGCTCGTCTACGACGGCACCGTCGTGCAGCCGCATCTCGAAGGGCGTCCCTATAATCTCGCGCCGCTCGCGGAGATCGCGCCGCATCTCGTCACGACGCCGGTCAACGGCGGCGTCCGGCGGCGCGAACGCGGGCTGCGCTTCGATACCGACCGGCAATCCGAGGCGCCCGAGGTTCGGCTCGCGCTCAATCGGGCGGGCGTCTCGCGGGTGCGCCGCGTCGTGCACTTGGAAGTGGACGGACGCGCGCGCGTTTACAACGGCGAGTTCACCATGGTCGCCGATCTGGCGGCCGACAAATCGGGCGTGCATATGTCGCGCTTCGCCGAGATCTTGGAAGAAGCGGCGCTCGACGTTTTGGCGCGCGACGTGCGGCCCGCTCGAATCGAGCGTCTCGTCGAAGCGATCGCCTGCGAGGTCGTGCGCAGTCATCGCGCCGTGCGCGCCGACGTGCGACTGCGTGCCGAGTTCGGATTGGAACGATGGACGCCCGTGAGCGGCAAGCGCGGCGAGGAGACCTATACGCTGGTCGGGGTCGCGCACGCCGACGCGTACGGCACGCGCCGCGTGATCGGCGTGGAAGCCGAAGGAATGACGGCCTGTCCCTGCGCGCAAGCGATGGTGCGCGAACACGCGCTGGCCGAGCTGATCGACGCGGGGTTCAGCGAATCCGATGCCGCGCGCGCGCTCGACGCGCTCCCGGTGGCGACGCACAACCAGCGCGGCCGTGGGGCGATTCTGTTAGGTCTCGACGAAGCGCACTCGGAAGCGATTCGTGCCGAAGATCTCGTCGAGATCGTCGAGAACTCGATGTCGAGCGAGACCTACGATCTCCTGAAGCGCCCCGACGAGTTTTTCGTCGTCAACAAGGCCCATCACAATCCGCGGTTCGTCGAAGACGTCGTTCGCGGGATACTCGCGCGCGCGCTCGACATGTATGCCGACCTGGGCGACGAGACCTTTGTCTTCGCAAGTCAAGTGAACGAGGAGTCGATCCACAAGCACGACGCCTTCGCCGAAGGCTTCGGGCTCTTCGGCGAGCTGCGCGCCGAGCTTCGCGACGGCTCGTCCGCGAATCGCACCGATCTCGCCGCTTGGCTTGGCACTCGCCCCTCGGCGGTCTTACCCTAGCCCGAGCGGTCCAGCGCGGCGATGCGCGCGCGCAGCGACGGATGCGAAGCGAAGAAGAACTCGTACCAGGCCGGCGGATCTTCGTCGGCGAGATTCTGATCGCGTAACCGGCGGAACGCGGAGGCGCCGGCCGCCGGGTCGCGGGTTGCGGCGATCGCGAAGCGGTCGGCAGCCCACTCGCGCGAACGCGAGAAAGCGAAGAGCAGCGGTCGAAAGAGTTGCGTGGCGACGAGCATGATCGCGTATATACGTGCGACCAGCAGCGGCCGGTCGCGTAGTTCCTCGCGCACCTGCTTCGACGCGCCGGCGTTGGCGAGGAAGAAGAGCGTCGCCGCCAGGACCTCGCCGAGCGCGATGATGCGCCACGTGTCCTTGTTGACGTAGTGGCCAAGCTCGTGCGCCACGACGAACTCGGTCTCGTTCTCGGGAAAGGCTGCGATGAGCGTGTCGCCGAGCACGATTCGATGCGTTCGTCCGATGCCGGTCACGAAGGCATTCGCCTTGCGCGTCTGCCGGCTCATGTCCATTCGTAAGATATCCGCGTCGCCGACGCCGAATCGCTTGGCGAGCTTGCGCAGACGCTCTTCGAGCGAGCCGGTCACCGGCTCGAACTTGTTGAAGAGCGGGAGCACGTAGAGCGGTACGATGACGTTGCCCGCGACGAGGAGCGGCAGCGTGCCGAGGCTCGCGAGCCACGGCCAACGGCGCGGCGCCCGGCGGAGCGCCTCGCCGAGCAGCGTCGCGAGGAAAGCGCTCAAGGCCGTACCGAGTAGCGCGCTCTTTGCGTACTCGCCCAGCCACGCGCGTCGCGTCTGCTCGCTCAAACCGAAGCGCCGCTCGAGCGTGTACTCCGCAACGAACGATATCGGAAGATCGGCGGCCGACGAGACGAGCGAGAGCGGTGCGAAGAAGAGTGCCGGCCGCAGCCAGGCCGGCACGCCGTGGGTGACGCTGTCGAGCCTTCGCGCGAGCGGACCGTAAGCGAAGGCGAGAAAACCGATCGTTCCCCGCAGCGTCTCGGCGACTTCGAGCCTCCGGCGGATCGCGCCGTACGCCACCGCGTCGGGCGTTCGCGCCGGCGACGGCCGCTGCCACTCGCGCACTGCCTGCATCGCGCGCAGCGCCGCGTAGCCCGCGGCGAGTCCGGTGCCGGCGCCCAAAAACAGCTTGCGGACGTTCATTGCCCGCGCTCGCGCAAAGCTATCGTCCGTAGGCGGCGCGCAACTCGCCCTTTGCCGCTTCGAGCACTTTGAGCTGCTTTTTCGGGAGATTCTTGCCGGCGCGGTTGATGTAAAACGTCAGCATCGACATCGCCGCGCGATACGGAGAGCTCTTGCGGCGCCGGCTTCGATCCGCCGATCGCTTCAACGAGCGTGCGATCGCTTTGGGATCCGTCTGCGCAAAGACGTCCCGACCCAGTTCGAGCGCGTTGCTCTGCTCGGTAACCGCTTTCGACCAGTACTTGCCTGCCATGATGGCTCATTCTACCCGCCGCGACGCTTCAGACAATCGATATCGTCTCCTTGGGCTTCGGATGTGCTTCGATCGCGGCGAGCAGACGTTCGCACAGCGCGTCGCAGATCGGATCGTCGAGCTCTTCGATGCGCCCTTCATCGGCGAGCCGGGCCTTCGCCGGATCGATGGGAATCCGCGCGAAGACCGGCGCGTGCGCGAGCTCGGCGACCCGCTGCGCGTAGGATGGCCCGAAGATCTCGTACCGCTTGCCGGTGTCGGGCGCCTCAAAGTACGACATGTTCTCGACGACGCCGAGAATCGGTTTCTGGAGCTGATGGACGAGATTCGCCGCCTTGCGCACGACCATCGTTGCGAGCGCTTGCGGCATGGTCACCAGTACGACGCCGTCGATCGAGAGCGATTGCAAGACCGTCAGAGGGGCATCCGAGGTGCCCGGCGGCAGATCGACGAGCAGGTAGTCGAGATCGCTCCACGTCACCTGCTCGTAGAACTGGCGGATCACGCCGGCAACGATCGGACCGCGCCAAACCATCGCCGTATCCTCGTTGTCGGAGAGTAGATACGAGCTGACGATCTCGATCGCGCTGCGCGAAACGGCCGGCGCGATCAGCGGCTGCGGCTCTCCGCGCGGCGTTCGCTTGACGGGGTCGGCCGAAATCGAGAGCGGCTCGTGCAGGCCGAATACTTTGGGAATCGACGGCCCGGTGATATCTGCATCCAATATCCCGACGCGAAAGTGCCGCCGCCGCAGACCGATCGCGAGCAGCGCGGTGACGAGCGATTTCCCGACGCCGCCCTTTCCGGACATAATCGGCACCACGTGCGCGATCTGCGCGCGTCCGCTGAAGCTCCCCGGCGCTCGCCGTTCCGGCTGCCGGTCCTCTTCGCGAATCGTAGGAAGGTTGCCAGTGCGGCGCGCCTGCTCGAGTGCGGCGACGATCGGTTCGGCTCGCAATCCGTGCGCCCGCGCCCCTTGCTCGATCGTTTCATACTTGCTGACGCCGCAGCCGCTGCACCCCAGCCCAAAGGCGTTCATGACCTCGGCGGCAATGGGAAGCTGCACGACGAGCTCTTTGATGTTCGTCTGCGGGGAAATTTCGATCTCGGCGGCTGGCATGGCTTCTCCGTTGAACCTTCGAATCGCGCGTCGGTATGCACCTTATCGAACGCGCTCGCGGCGTCCTCGCAGGCGGCTGCGATTCTCCCGTGCGCTCGGGCTGGGGCGTCTCCGCGCCGATGTTCGTTCAATCCTCGGCGCGCGGAGCGTATGCGTTCGACGAAGAGGGCCGCCGATACGTCGATTACGTCATGGCCTACGGGCCGCTGCTCTTCGGGCATACCCACCCGGCACTAACGACCGGTTTGGACGCGCTGGCGAGCGGCGGATTCGTCTGGGGAAGCACGCACGGCGAAGAGATTCGGTTGGCCGAACGCATTCGCGGCCATCTTCCGTCGATGGAGCGCATGCGCTTCGTGACGAGCGGCACCGAAGCGATGATGAGCGCGATCCGCGTCGCGCGCGCCTTCACCGAGCGCTCGGCGATTTTGAAGTTTGCGGGAAACTATCACGGGCACTTCGATCTCGCGCTGCTCGACGCGGGGGCCTCGGCGGGCGCCGGCCGTAGCGGAATTCCCGAGGGAACGCGCCGCGACGTCGCCGTCGCGCGTTATAACGATCTCGGCTCGGTCGACGAGCTATTGACCGAGATCGGCGCGGATTTGGCCGCGATCGTGGTCGAGCCGATCGGCGCGAACATGGGCTTCGTACCGCCCGCGCCGGGCTTTCTGCAAGGATTGCGCGAGCGCGCGAGCCGCTTGGACGCGGTGCTGATCTTCGACGAGGTGATCACTTGGCTGCGGTTCGGCTTAACGGGGGCGCAAGGGCGGCTCGGCGTTACGCCCGATCTCACCGCGCTCGGCAAGATCGTGGGCGGCGGTGCGCCGATCGCCGCATTCGGCGGCCGCGAGGCGATCATGGCGGTGCTCGCCCCGCGCGGCCAGACGTTTACCGGGGGCACCCACGGCGGCAATCCGTTCTGCGTTGCGATGGCGCACCGCGTTCTCGATCTCCTCGAGTCGCATCCGGAGTATTACGCGGCGATGGACCGGCTCGGCAAGCAGCTCGCGGAGGGAATCCGCTCGATCCTCGCCCGCCGGAACTTGCCGTATGCGGTGGTCGCGCAAGAATCGATCGTGGATTTCAAGTTTCGCCCCGGCGCACCGAATCGAGATTTCGACGATGCCCGGCGCGCCGACCGGCGCGCCTATGCGGCCTACTACCGGGCCATGCTCGAGCGCGGCATTCTGCTCCCGCCGTCGCAAAATGAGGTGATGTTCGTCTCGACCGCGCACTCCGAGCGCGACGTAACCGAGACGCTCGACGCCATTGCCGCGTCGCTCGATGCGATCTACCCTTTGCTGCCGGGTACCTCGCACGACTCGAAGGCGAAATCGTAAAAGCCCACGCCATCGCCCTTGGGGGAAAGCTGTAGCGTCTTGGTTCCGAAGTGCTCGTTCATGATGAGATCGTACGCTCGCGGCGCGTTGACGGTGACGTACGACGTCCCGTGGTCGTCGTAGCGAATATCTCTTCCGGCGTCGCTCTTGGCAACGGGGTGCCCGTCTTGCATAACGTCCACGCGCGTCGAGCCGCCGTTCTCCGGCTTCATCACGGCGACGAGCTGAATGGCGTGATAGCGCAGCGTTAGCGAGCCGCTGCTCTCAGCCGAAACGGCCGCCTGCGGCGTGAGCCGCCAGTAACCCTGAAGGTAGACCTCGCCGTCCTTCGGATCGCTCGTATTCCCGACGTAGTTCGCGTTCCGACCGGGTTCGCCCGATGCCGGGTCGGCGACGCCCTGATGCCCGACGAGAATTTCGTCGGTCTTCGGATAACAGACCGCTCCCGGCTTGTCGTAGCTATCCTGGGGAAGCAGCGCCATGACTGGCGGAAGGACGAGCTTCGGATTTCCGGCCCGCAGCAGCGTTTGAATGCGCGCCTCCGTCTGCTGGTAGACACCCTCGCCGAGAACGCTCTCGACGAGCTCCCCGTTCTGGTTGTAGAGATACTCGTGGGGCCAGATCGCGTTGTCGTAGCGCTTCCAGACGGCGTACTTACTGTCGAGCACGACCGGCCAGGTGACGTCGAGCCGCTTGGCGGCCGCCTCCACGTTCGCGCGCTGTCCCGAGAATCCGAACTCCGGCGTGTGGATTCCGATGATAACGAATCCCTTATCGCGATAGCGCCGGTACCACTCGCGCAGATACGGGAGCGTCCGCAGGCAGTTGATGCAGGTATACTCCCAAAAATCGACGAGCACGACCTTACCGCGAAGTTGCTCGGGCGTCAGCGGATCGCTGTTGATCCAGCCGACGTTGCCATCGAAACTCGGCATTTGACTCGACGATGCGGGAATCGCCGATTGCGGAAGCGAGACGAGGGAGACGACGAAGCAGGCCGCCGCGGCCGCCCAGACGCGCACAGAGAGCCTCATATGCGCGTAACGCCCCGCTCGTGAGGCTTGTGACGGAAGCAGAGGGTAGGGCCCGCCCGCGGTCGAGCGGGCCCGGGGCACGAACGATTTTAGATCTTGAGTTGCAGTCCGAGGTAGATGTTGAGCGGTGGCGGGATGACGTTGAAGAGCCCGTTTCCGGGACCGTACGATTGGAGTTGCCACGGCTGTGGAGTGATGCCGTTGGCCTTTTTATCGTTCGGGCCGGTGCCGTTGTAGAAATTCGAGACGTAGAGGTTGTCGAAGTTATTTCCTTGCGGGATGTAACTGCAGACATTCCCGCCCGCCGGATAGGCGCGCGTCCATGGTTCCACCGAGCCGCCGAAGCAGTCGTGGAAGAGGTTCGTCGCCGTTACCTGCAAGCGGATCTTGGGATTGAGGTCGTAACTCAGCGAGATATTTCCGACGATGATGCTCGGGGCCACGTATTGGCCGAAGTTGGCGAACGTGCCGGTCTGTGGATTCGGTATGTAGAGGTACCCGTACGGACTCGCGCCGGGCGCGATCGCGCTGGTGTAGTTGCACTGCGTCGCCGGGAACGAGACGCCGGCTCCCGGGACCTTGCTCGTCAGCGAGTTCGCCGCGCAGGAGCGCGGATCGACGCCGATGATGTCCATCGGTTCGCCGTAGCGCGATCCCGAGTCGAACTGAAGGCTCGGCGTTATCGCCAACCCGTTGTGACGGTAGTTGAGGAGCAAGCTGGTGACCCACGGAGCTTGATAGAGGTTCGGAATGTAGTTCAGACTCGGGCCGACGCCGATGTTCGGAACCGGGTACCACGCCGACTGGCTCTCCAACGGCTGCGGCGACATGTTGTAGTACGGATTGAGGATGTTCGCCGATCCCGACCCGCAGTGCGTCGTTCCGCGGCCGAACTTGCCGGTCGTGGCGTTTGCGGGCGTGTAGCACGGAGAGCCTCCCCCCGCCTTGGTCAGCGCGTTGAAGTAGCTGACGGCGTTATTGAGCACGGAGATCTGGTTCGGCGCGCCGCCCAGTCCTTGGAACTGCACGATCGCATTCGTATAGGTGACGGAGGCTTGGCCCGACCAGCCGTTGCGGCTGAAGTCGCCTTTGCTGATCTGAAACTCGGCGCCCATATTCTCCGCTTCGCCGTACGGGATCTGCGTAACGAATCCGCGTCCGATGAAGACCTGCGTCTGCCAGTTCGTTACGTCGGAGAAGAACGGCGTTAGTTTGAAGCTCCAATCCGTTCCGCGAATGTGACGCTCCAGCGAGAGGTCGTACTGACCCGACGAGATGCCCGGGATCGGATGAAACGGGGTGAAGTACCCGAGATTCATACTCGACGCCCAGACGCTTCGGTTGTCGCCGCTTGCCGATAGATATTGGACCGAGGCCGAGAGCGGCGGCTGTACGAAACGCCCTGCCGACGCGCGCCAGACGGTGTCGGGCGATTGCGTGTACGTGCCGGAGATGCGTGGCGACCAGTAGCTAAGGCCGTACGAGTTCGGCGAGTTCGCGGTAAACCTCGGCGCCGCGAAACCGTCCTGGGTCTTTCCATTGGGATGCACCCATCCCTTAACGCCGCTGGTCTGCTCGGATTGATCGACCGCCGTGTTGCAGTCACCGTTGACGTAGAAGGGCGGAGGCGGAATCGGCGGAGCGAGCGACGGGGTGATGGGTTCGGTCAAGAGCTGGTGCGTCAAGACGTTGTAGCAGGTGTAGTTTGCCATGACGTTTGCGTAGAATTCCGTCGCCGGATTCGCCGAGGTGGGCAGGTCGTATGTGTAGTTGTCGAAACGGATGCCCCCGTCGAGCATGAACTTGTCGCTCGGTCTGAACTGGTCGGTAAGCGAGACCGACGTGAATTTGGGAAGCACGGTGTTCAGCGAACCGGTAACCTCGCCCGACCACAGCGTGTTCCACGTCGCTTTCGACCCCGGCGCGAAGCCGGTCGGTCCGCTCGCCGCGTTGCTCGTCCAGCATGCTGCCGAGGGATACGCGCTCGCGCAGGATGGATTGACGAGGCCGCCGCTTGCGGTATCCCAATAGCTGCTCGGCGAGCAGGGCACGGTGCTGCCGCTCGATGGATTGCGGCAGGTCATCGACGAGCCCGATCCCGACCAGTACCCGATCGGCGAGACCGCGCCGACGGTGCCGTTGTTGAATCGCATCACGTTCGCAGTCGTATAGTTGGTCGTGAAGGTGAGCAGATTCTTGTCGGTAATTTGGTCCGAGAACTGGAGCTCGCCGCCGGCGGTGTGCGTATCGAGCTCGTAGTCGTATGCGCCTTGTGCCAAGGCGAGTGCTTCGGGCGAGTTGATCAGCCAATCCGAGTAGAACGAATAGCCGAAGACCCGTAGATAGGCGCTGCTGCTCAACGCATGCGTGTACTGGAGCTTTTCGATGCCGGTATCGTTGTTGAGCGTCGTTCCCGCATTGAGCGGAGCCGGCGCGAAGAGGGCCCGATTCGACGGGCTCGACGGAAAGTAGTAGTTGTTCGGTGGGGTAATGCTCGTCGGACTCGATGCGATCGACGTGCCGAACGGCTTGTTGTAGACGATGCTGTCGAGCCACGGCACGCCGGGATTATACGGATACTTTCCGCTGCCGTAGACGCCGCCGGTGCATCCGGCCTGGTTCGTGCAATACGGCAACCCCGTGTTGATCAAGGTGTAGGGATAGACGCCGAGCTGCGACGGCGTGTCGTAGTTGTAGGTATTGAGCGCGGAGGCGCTCCAGAGCGCCTGAATGTCGTCGCGCAGCCCGTTCTTCTGCGGGATGCCGAAGTGCAGGTTGATGATGTTTTCGCGGTCGGTGATGAGGTTCACGACCGCGGCGATACCGCTGAGGCCGATGAAGCACCCGCCGTTGCCCCACGGCATTTGGCTATAGACCGCGGGCGGTGCACCCGTCACGTCGTTGCAGAGCGCGGTGACGCCCTGGCTGATCGGGCCGCCGCCGGCGTAGAGCGCCTCCGGTCCGGGCATCGAGGCGAGGCTCGTTCCGTTCTGGTTGTCGAGAAAGCGGAACGCTTGATTGTAGCCGGAGAGCGCGACGTAATAGGAAAAGTTCCGGTCGGGCGTCGAGCCGCCGGCTTCGACTTCGGCTTGATGGTAGAAGGTCGGCGTGCCGATCGTTCCGCTAAAGCTTCCGTAGCCCGGATAGGTTCCGGTCTTGATCACTTGATTGATGAAACCCGAGGTGCCCGACGTCGAGATCGACGCGGGACCGCCGCCGGTGTAGACTTGCAGCTCTTGCAAGCCAAGACTCGATTCGGTCGAGGTGTTGTAATTGTCGAAGGCCCGGTTGACGGGAATGCCGTCGTACTCGAAGCCCGTGTAGTACGTGTTCTGTCCGCGAATGAAGGTCGGCTGCATCCAGCCCATCTGGCCGATACCGACGAGAACGCCGGGTACCGAGGCCATTGCGGAATAGGCGCTTTGCAGGCTTCCGCCGCCGCCCAGCGTCGCGGCTGCGGCCGCTTGCGCGGCATTGACGCTGTAGATGTCGCCGCCGACGCCGGACTTTACGAGCGACGCGCCGGCCTGCGAGGTGACGCGCACGATCGTCTTGAGCGTCTTCGCAAGTGTAAAGACGACCTGCTGGGTCTGATCGGCAAAGACCGAGTTGCCCGGAAACGAGGTCGGCTGATAGCCTTCTTTGGCGACGGTGATCGTGTACGTATCCGGTACGAGTGCGAGCAATACGAAGTGTCCGTGCGCGTCGGTCGTCGTCTTGGCGACCTGCGAGACGGAGGTTGCTTGTACGCTTGCGCCGGCAACGGGGGCTCCGGTGTTGTCGCGAACGGTGCCTGCGATGTTACCGGTGACTCCCGCCAGTGCCCAAGTTTCCTGGCAGAGGAAGATGCCTAGTAGCATAACGGCTGCGGTCGCGCAACGGATCGTTCGTTGCACTCTCATTGATTGAGTTATTTTCCTCTCGATGTAATCCGAGTTGTAGCGCCTTTATCGGCGCGTTCGTCTCGGCTTCACGAAACGTCGCGAGTGCGACCTTTTGATATGTGTTGAAAGAGACGCCGTTCGCGCGACTTTCGCATCAAGAACGTTCACGCTTGCGCGCAACGTGCTGGTTGCGCGTCACAATCGAGCGTTGATAAACATTTGAAAGTTAATGAACTGGCAACCGGAGATGCAGCCGTACGTCGCGCGGGCGCCGGTCTATGCATTTGGCTCGTTTCGCTTCGATCCCGCGCGCGGTCTGCTCTCGCACGGTGCCTCGGTCGTGCCGTTGCCGGAGCGTTTGGCGCGACTCCTCGGCCTGTTGATTCATGCCAACGGCGACGTCATCGACAAAGAGACGATCGCGTCGCGGGTCTGGCCCGAGAGCGCGGTGAGCGACGGTAATCTCTCGCAGCATATGTACATGCTGCGCCAGCTCCTCGACGAACGGGCGCGGGATCGCGCCTACGTCATGACCGTGCGCGGGAAGGGATACCGATTCGTCGCTCCGGTCAGCGTGGTGGCGCCGGCGCAGGTTGCCGAGCTGACGGTTCCGGCGGAGGGTATCGCCGACGTACTCCTCGACGGCGCGCCCGAAGCGCTCCATCATTATTGCCGCGGTGCTTACCTGCTCGAAAAACGAACCGCGAGCGCACTCGCCGCTGCCGCCGAACAGTTCCAAGCGGCCCTGCGCGTCGAGAGCTCCTACGTTCCGGCGCTGATTGGATTGGCTCGCGCGCACGCGCTGATGGCCGGATACTGGTACGCTCCCAGCTCCTTCACGTTTCCCAGGGCGAAGGCCGCGATCGTCCGCGCGCTCGAGATCGATCCGTCGTCACCGGAAGCGCGCGCGACGCTAGGCATCCTTCTCTTATGCGACTGGAACTGGGCCGAGGCCGAGCGCGAGATCGAAACGGCGATTCGCTCGAACCCGAAATCGGCCTCGGTTTACATCGACGCGGCGTGGTTCTACATGTGCAAGGGCTCGGGCGACCATCCGCTGCGCCAGATGCAGCGTGCCTTGCAGGTCGACCCGTCGTCGCCGGTACCGCAGCTCTTTTTGGCGCGGCTCTTTTTGCATGCCGGAGCGTATCAGCGCGCGATCGACGCGTTTTCGAACCTCATCGAGACGGGTCCCGATTTCTTTATCGCGCGGCGTCACCGCGCGCAGGCTTTCATTCTGAACGGGCAGCCGGCCGAGGCGCTTGCCGATCTGCTGCTGCTCCCGCACGATCGCGCCGAGGACATCGCGATACGGTTGCCGCTGCTCGCCCGCGCGTACGCCGATTGCGGCGACACGGATCGCGCGGCAGCGATCTATCAAACGCTTCTGGAGTTGGCGCGGACCGAGTACGTCGTCGGTTTCAACCTCGCGACGGTCGCGGTCGGCTTGGGCCGGCTCGAAGAGGCGCTCGAACATCTCGAGCGCGGATTGAAACATCGCGAGCCCGCATTGTTGATGCTGCGTACCCTGCCGTTGTTCGAGCCGATCGCCAAGCGCGCGCGCTTCAAAGCGGTGCTGCGCGCCGTCTGGCCGCCGGAGGCGGCGACGAAGGGCGAGCTGGACTATTCGCGCGTCGCGACGGGATAGACGGCCGGACTGCGCAGACCGTTGACGTCGACGCTGCGCACGCCGAGCACGTAGTCGTCCTTCGAAACCGGAACGGTTGCCTGCGTGACGTCGCCGACGTTGCGGGCGTACTCCCACTGCGGTGCGTCGGTCGTGCGCATGAGAACCTCGTAGGAGACGGCATCGGACGCGGGCTTCCATCGCAGCGTCGAGTCGTAGCCGAGCCGGTGAAGAACCATCTGGACGCCGCTCGGCGCCGCCGGTCCCAGCGCGAGGGTCGCGAGGGCCGCAACGTTCGCTTGGGTCACGCGCGTAAGGTACTGCGCGTCGATATACTGCGGCAGATCGCCGTACTGCACGCCGCTCTCGACGCGAACGTCTTGATGCTGGTGCGCGAAGTTCTCGTGCGGCTCGACGAACCGTATCGCCGCGGCGTAGCCGGCGTCCTGAAACGATTCTTGGTCGCCGCCGCGCAGAAAGCGATCGGCTCGAAAGATTTGCCGAACCTCGAATCCCGACACGTAGACCGGGACCAGCTCGGCGATGAAGCGCGAAAGCTCGCGGGACGGCGAATCGTTCTCGGAGCCGACCAGATTGACGCGCGCGATATCCGCACCCGCCGGCAACCCTTGGCTGAAGACGCGGACGACGTTGGGTTCCGACGCGCCGTCACCACCGACCGAGTTGCCGATGATGTCGTCGTTGAGAACTGCCAGAACCGGCGCGTGCGCGGCGGCGAGCTCGCGCGCGTAATGATCCGAACCCCAGAGCCCGAGCTCTTCGCCGTCGAAGCACGCAAAGACGATCGTGCCGCGGAACGGCGTCGCGGCCATTACCCGCGCCGCTTCCAGAACGGCGGCGACGCTCGAGCCGTTGTCGTCCGCGCCGGGAGCGGTTCCGGCTCCGTCGGTGCAGTGGCCGTCGCAATCGTCGAAGTGGCTCGACATGACGTAGATGCGCCCGGGTGCCGTTCCTGCCAGCGTTGCGATGACGCTCGATTCGAGAACGGGCCGCGGCGTGCGCGCGGTCTTTGCCTGTAGATAGGTGTCGAGCTTGACGCTCATCCGGCCGTTCGTCGTTGCCGCGATCGCGGTGAACTCACGCGCGATCCAATCGCGGGCGCCGAAGACGCCGTGTTCCGGCGTCGAGCTGCGCTCGGAGAAATCGTTGCGAGTTCCGAACGCGACGAGCCGGTCGACGGAGCTCTTGAGGCGATCGGCCGAGACGGCGGCGACCATGGCCGTGACCGGCGGATACGGCGTGAGAGAGGGCAGCGACGCATCGGCGCCGGTCGCGCCGAGGAGCAGCGCGCCGCCGAGCGCGAGCATCTTCATCCTTCCAAAGTTGTACGCAGCGGGTCGGAGCTCCTGACGCCCGCGGAGAACGTGACCGGCGTGAAGCCGTCGGTCTACGTGCTCGCCTGCCGGGACGGGTCGCTCTATACCGGCGCGACGACCGACCTCGCGCGGCGTCTCGCGGCGCACGGCCGCCGCAAAGGTGCGAAATACACGCGCGGCCGCCTGCCGGTCGCGCTCGTTGCCTGGTGGCACCCGCCAACCTTCGCGGATGCGAAGTCGCACGAAGCGCGCTTCAAACGGCTATCGCGCGCGGCGAAGCTCGCGACGCTTCGAAGCGGCGAGGCGTACGGCTGCAAGATCTACCGGGAAACGCCTCACTCGTAAGAGTGGGCAGCCTCGGCATAGGTCGCGCGCGTCACGGCGTGGATCGCCGCGTACGCCGCTGCATAGTCGTAGGCATCGGCGGTCATAATCGCGAGGATGAAGGGTGAGTCGCCGAACGGTTCGACGATCGCGATGTCGTTGCGCGTCCCGTCGACCTCGCCGGTCTTATTCGCAACGGAGGTTCCGTGCGGCAGCGCCGCCGGAATTCCGTCGCGGTCGGTCTGGCCGAGCATGATCGCGACCATCTCGCGGCAGTGGCGTGCCGAAACGATCGTGCCGAAGCCCTCGCGCGCGCCGCGCTCGATCAGATAGAGGAGATGCCCCATATCGGCCGGGGTCGAGACGTTGTCGTTGTGGTGCGCGATTGCCGCAAAATCCATGAATTGGCGCGCGAGGTGCGTCCGCTTCAAGCCGGCACGCCGCCCGACGGCGTTGATGGTGGCGACTCCGAAGTGACCGATGAGCATATTCGCGGCGGTGTTGTCGCTCAACTGAATCATCGGAACGATGAGCTCGCGGACGGTGAAACGCTTGCCGTCTCTGGCCTGACTCATGAAATCGGAGCCGCCGATCAGCTCGCCGCTATGGTATGTCACCCGCGCCGAGAGCGCTCCGGGCTCCGTTTCGTCGACCGCGTATGCGGTCGTCATGATCAGTACTTTGATGATCGACGCGGTCGGAAAGCGGTGCGACGCGTCGTAGGCAACGATCGGCGCACCGGGGGCGAGCGTGCGGGCGTAGACGCCGATCCTTCCGGGCATCGCGCGCGCGATCCGGCGAATCTTCGCAGTTACCGTCGCGGCATCGGCGCGCGTCGCGTGCGATGCGAGCAGCGCCGCGCCGGCGCAACCCAGAAACGCGCCGCGTCTCACGAGCCGGTCCCTTGATAATGGCGAAGGCCGAAGAGCCAAAAGGCGTAGGCGGCGCCGCGCCCAAGCAAGGCCGATGACGGGCGTCAGTAAACCCACCCACGGTGACAGCGAAAGTCCCGTGTCGGTCTTGTGAAGCAGATACGTGGCCGGAAAGTAATTCATGAACGCGAACGGAAGAACGAACGCCAGCACGAAGCGCACGCCGCGCGTGTAGATGCTGATCGGGTAGCGGGTGAAGTCTTGTTCCAGCGACATCACCACCCAGCGCAGCGTATCGATGCGAATGAACCAGAAACGAGCAGCGTCGCGACGACAGCGATATACCGAAATCGATGAGCGCGCCACCCGCGGCGACGAGCGGCACGAACGCAATGTACGCCGCAATCGACGTGGACGTTCGCCGTACACGGTCGCCGCGCGAAGGTGATGACGCAAGAATCAGCTCGTCCGGCCACGATCTGCTGCGGCACGGTAAGCGCTTGGAAGAGCGTGTCGAGCGGACGCACGAGGAAGCGGTCGAAGCGGCCCTCGCGGACGTAATCGGGAACGTTGCCGACGGTGAAGAAGAACGTGTTGTGCAGCTGCATGCCCGAGCATCCAAAGCCCGTAAAGAAGAGCCATCTGGCGGAAGTCCCACCCGTTCATCGACGGAAACTGGTGCATCGTCACCCACAGCGCGCCGAGCGCGACGCCGTGATAGACGATCGTAAAGACGAACCACATGACGAAGTTCGTCCGGTACTCGATCAGCGTCAGCAGATTGATTCGCCAATATTCGATGTATGCGCCCAGCACCGCTAAGGCGTTTCGGTATTGCGCGAAGGGTACCCGCGCGCCCGCCCTTTCGGTTGGACCTGACCGTCGACGCGCTGCGCCGTCTCGCGAGCAACGCCGTCGACGTCGTCGGTCCGGACGGTACGTACTATCGCGCGCTGCAGGACGGCGACGGCACCGAGGTCGTTGCGGTGCGCCCGCATAGCGCGGCGAGCGTCGAGGTTCGGGCGACCGGCCGGCGCACCGAACGCTGGCTGCCGGTCGTGGCCCGGATGCTCGGGATGCAAGTCGACCTGCGCCCGTGGTACGCGCGCAGCCGTCAGATCGATTGGCTCGTCCCGATCGCCGATGCGTTGCGAGGGCTCAAGCCGCCGCGGTATGCGACGCTCTGGGAGGCTTGCGCGCACGCGATCCTCTTTCAGCAGATTTCGATTCACGCGGCGGCGGCGATCATGCGCCGCGCCGTCGAGCTGCTCGGCGACGAGATCGCCGCGGGCGCCGTCCGGTGCGTCGCGTTTCCACCGCCGCAGCGCTGGCTCGCGGCGAGCGGCGCGCAGCTGCGCGGCGTTGGGATCTCGACCAATAAGATCGCGCATCTGCGCAGCGTCGCGGAGGCCGTCACCTCGAGACGGCTCGACGAGACGGAACTGGAGGCGCTCTCGACGCCGGAGGCGGCGGAACGGCTCTGCGCGATTCGCGGCATCGGCGCTTGGAGTGCCGCGGTCATCCTGCTGCGCGGGCTCGGCCGGCTCGATACCTTTCCACTGCGGGACTCCGGCGTCGCGCGCACGCTGGCGACGCTCGCCGGCCGCGCGCACGTCGATCAGGCGGAGCTCCTCGAACGGCTCGGGCCGGTCAAGGGGATGCTCTACTACCATCTGCTGCTCGGCCGGCTTCGCAACCTCGCGCCGCGCTGAACGGTCGCATGATTTGTGACTCCAACCTCACTGCATTCCCCGTCGTTTACCCTGGTGCGTTCCGAGGAGCGAGCCCACGCCGACCACGGCTGGCTCGACACCTATTATTCGTTCAGCTTCGCCGATTACGTCGATCCCGCAAACGTCAACTGGGGCGCGCTGCGCGTCTTCAACGACGACCGGATCGCACCCGCATCGGGATTTCCGCCGCACCCGCATCGCGACATGGAGATCGTGACGTACGTTCTCTCCGGCGAGCTCGCGCATCGCGACAGCATGGGCAATCACGGCGTCGTCGGTCCCGGCGGAATCCAATTCATGAGCGCCGGGACGGGCGTGCGGCATAGCGAGTTCAACGATAGCGCCACCGAACCGCTGCATCTCGTTCAGATGTGGGTGATTCCAGGGCGCACCGGCACGACGCCGTCGTACGGCGAGATGGCATTCGGCGTCGAGGATCGGCGCAATCGCTGGTTGACGGTGGTAAGCGGCGCGCCCGAGGTCACCGCGCCGATTCGCATCACGCAGAACGCGACGCTGCGCGTCGCGCGACTGGAAGGCTCGGCGATCGCTCTCGACTTCGCTCCGCAGCGGTACGGTTTTCTCTTCCTTGCCGAGGGCACGGCTCGGGCGAACGGTGAGGAGCTCAAAGCGGGAGATTCGATCCGGCTCTACGACGTGCCGCGACTCGACGTCGACGGTAGCGGCGAGCTCGTACTCTGGGATCTTCCGGGTATCGCTTCCTAAAGCTATCCGCCCTGAACGATCACGCGATTCGAAGCCGCGTGCCAGACCAGTGACGAGCCGGCCGCGAAGAGCACGAGCCACGCGATCTGCGCCGCGATGCTGGCGGCCCATTGCGATGGCGGAATGACGCCGACGTAGATCAGTAACGGCGTCGAGTAGATCGCGGCAAAGGGCAGCGCGAAGACGATCCTGCCGAGGATGCCGGGGAAGAGGGTCAGCGGAATGATCTGACCCGAGAGCAGATCGGAGACCCAGCGCACGATGAGCTGCGCCGCGAAGGTCTCGAGCGTCCAGAACGCCACGCAGTTCATCAGGAAATTCAAGAAGAAATTGACGCCGTATCCGATGACGAAGGCCAAGAGAAAGGCGGCGAAGGTTGCCGGAGATGGTACGTCGATGCGGACGAGCAGCAACGCGCAGAGCAACGACGGTACGACCAGCAACGCGTGCAGCAGCGTCTGTCCCATTCCGTCGCTGAAGAAGTAGAGCGGCACGCTGATCGGTTTCATCAGATCGGTCGCGATCGTTCCCTCGCGAAGCTTCTCGCGGATCATCCGGGTGCCGTCGACCTCGAGAATGAGCGACATCAGCATCGCGATCGTGGCATAGGTGATCATGCTGTGGAGCGGGAGATTCGTCGGAGCGGCATTCTGCGCGTAGAGCGCGGTCCAGAGCGCGCGCAGAATGTAGACGCGCAGCACGAGCGACCCCACCTCGGTGACCACCTCCATGCGGTAGGTCGCCTCGCGGGAGAACGCTTTTTTCGCGAACTCGACGTAGGGCTCTAGATTCAAACGCGCGACTCTCGCAAGGAGTTAGCCGCCCTTCTGTCGCCGGATCGCTTGCTGCCGGCGATGTTCCATCTCTTCGAGCTCGAGCATCATGACGTCGACGACCTTGTCGACCTCGGTGGCTTGCGTCGGGGGCGGCTCCTCGCCGGCTCGCCGGCGGGGAGCCGGTTTCACGTTGCGATGCTCTTCGAGCGTCGTGTCCTGTGCGTGGACCTTGCGAAGGAACTTCGCGTACGTCTCGGCGGCGCGGGCGCGAACGTCGTCGCCCGCCTCGAGATTGAAGACGTCGGCGTAGAAGTCGACCTTGGCGTGGACCTCCGGCGCGCGCTCGGGCGCAACGATCGTCGCCGGATCGCCATAGGCAACGTGCATCATCGGGACGCTGGCAGCGGCCGGAAGGCGAGCCTTCACGTGGACGATTGCGCCGAGGGCGACGCCGCTGCCGTCCCCGAGCGTTGCGCCGTTGAAAATTTTCGAGCCGCCGGCGACGAAGCAGCCGTCACCGATCGTGGCGCCGACGACGTAGGCGTGCGGTCCGACGATGCACCGGTCGCCGATCGAGAGCGGATATTGCAAGGCGCTTCCGCCGCTCGCTTTGAGCACCGCGTTCTCCATGACGACGGTCTGCGCGCCGATCGTTACCGGCGCTCCCTCGGCGGTGATCACGGCTCCGTGCAGGATCGCGCAATCGGCGCCGATCGTCACGTCGCCGCCGATCGTCGCGCTCGGCGCGACGTAGGTGCTCGAATGGATCTTCGGTCTCTTCGCACCGCTCGATAGAATCATGACGCGCCCTCCTCGGATTGCTGGCCGTATCCTTCAACGTAGATGCGGCGGATAATCGATTCAAGGTCCGGTTCTTCTAAGCTGACGTCTTCGACGCGGTAACGTTCGCTCGCTTGGCGCACGAGCAGATCGGCCCGCTGCAGGTTGCGGTCGAAGCGGAACCGCGCGCTCGAGTCCTCGATGCCGGCGAGCTGCGCGCCGTCGAGATGCGGATCGGCGATCGGTTCGGCGAAGCGCACGATCAGCGTGCGAAAGCGCCCGTACTCGCTCTTGATGCGGTCGATGTCGCCGTCGTAGATGAGCGTGCCGCGATCGATCAGTACGATGCGTTTGCAGAGCCGCTCGACGTCGGCCAGGTCGTGCGTCGTCAGCACGATCGTCGCCCCGCGCTCGGCGTTGATGCGCGCGATGAACTCGCGGATCGCCTCCTTCGCGACGACGTCGAGTCCGATCGTCGGCTCGTCGAGATAGACGATCTGCGGGCTGTGCAGCAGCGCGGCGGCAAAGTCGCCGCGCATCCGCTGACCCAGCGAGAGCTGGCGAACCGGAGTTCGCAGAAAACTCGTCATGTCGAGGATCTCGACGAACTCGTCGAGGTTGCGCCGGTACTGGTCGCGCGGAACTCCGTAGATCGCCCGCAAGAGCTCGAACGATTCGATCAGCGGGAGATCCCAGTAGAGCTGACTGCGCTGGCCGAAGATCACGCCGATATTCCGCGCGTTCTCGCGCCGCTGCTTCCAAGGGACGAGTCCGGCGACGCGGACCTCGCCCGAGGTCGGAACCAGGATTCCGGTCAGCATCTTGATCGTGGTCGATTTGCCGGCGCCGTTGGGTCCGATGTAGCCGACCAGTTCGCCCGGCTCGAGCGCGAAGGTGACGTCGTCGACGGCCACGCGTTCCTCGTAGCCGCCGGCGAAAAACGATCGCAGCGCACCGAGGGTCCCCTCCGAGCGCTTGCGGGTGCGAAAGACTTTGCGCAAATCGCGCGTGGCTACGATCGGCAGGACACCTGCGTTCGGCATTGCGTACTCCTTCTCCGGTGGTCGTAACGCTCTCCAACGAGTACGGGTCGGGTGCCCTCGCGGTCGCGCAGCGGGTCGCGGCGGCGCTCGGCTTCGAGTACGTGGACGAGCAGCTTCCCGTCGTCGTCGCCAAGCGGTTACGCGTGCGGCGCGAGGCGGGTGCGGCGGGCGAAGATGCAAAGCGGTCACTCGGAGAGCGCTTCTTGACGGTCCTCGAGCGAGCGACGCCGGAACTCGCCGCCGCTTCGGGCGAGTCGCTCGACGAGGACCGGCTGCGTGCGGTTCAGGACGCGGTGCGCGAGTGCGCCTCGCGCGGCAGCGTCGTCATCGTCGGTCGCGGCGCCTCGGCGATCTTGGGCGCTCGGGAAGACGTGCTGCGGGTATTCGTTCACGCGCCGCGCGATTGGCGGATCGCGCGTCTCGCCGAAACGACCGGAGCGCGCCGCGACGCGGCCGAGGCGGAGATCGACCGCATCGACCGCGCGCGCACCGCGCATTTGCGCGATTGGTACGGGCTGACGTTCGGCGATCCGCACAACTACGATCTCTGCATCGACGCCTCGCGGTTCGAGCCGGACGGGTGCGCCGCAGTCATCGTTGCAGCAGTGCGAGCCCGCGGCAATTGATTCAGCGCGCGTCCATTCTGACGGCGCTGCGCTATCGCGACTTTCGTCTGCTCTGGATCGGATTGCTCGTTTCGAACCTAGGCACGTGGATGCAGTTCACCGCGATGGGTTTTTTCGTTGCCCGAATGGCCGGATCGCCCCATCGCGCCGCGTTCGATCTCGGGATCATCGGAGCCGCGCGGGCGATGCCGGTCTTGCTCTTCTCGCCGCTCGCGGGAGTCGTCGCCGACCGCCTGCCGCGCCGGCGCGTGCTCTTCGTCACGAACACGACGATGGCATCGGCGGCGTTCATGCTCGCGATTCTCGCGACCCTCCATCGGCTCGGCATGCCGGGCCTGGTCGTGATCTCCGCCATCAGTGCCGCAGCGATGGCCTTCGATTCGCCGACGCGCCAGAGCTGGGTGCCGACGCTCGTCGATCGCGAGTACGTCGGCAACGCGGTCGGACTCAACTCCGTCGCGTTCAATGCGCCCGCCGTGATCGGTCCCGCGCTCGCCGGTGCGCTCATCGTCTGGATCGGGGTCGCGGGCGCCTTCTACTTTAATGCCGCCGCGACGCTCGCGGTCGTCGTCGCCGTGATGATGATGCGCCCGTCACCGGCATCGCAGCGCGCCGGAGAACCCGCACTTGCGGCGATGCGCTACGGGGTCGCGTTCGTCGCGCGCCATCCCGTATTGCGCTGGATCGTGCTCGCGCAACTCGTCTCGGCGCTGCTGGCGCGCCCGTACACTCTGCTCGTACCCGCGCTCGCCGTGAATATCTTGCACGCCGGCGCGCACGGACTCGGCTGGGCGGTCTCGGCGATCGGCATCGGCGGTTTCGGCGGCGCGCTCGTGACCGCGTATTTCGCCCAACGCGAACGCCGCGCAAAGCTCTGGTTTCAAGCCGGTCTGCTCATGTCGGCCGGCGTCGCCGCACTCGGTTTCGTGCCGACGCTCGCGCTCGCGTTGCCGGTGCTCTTTGCCGCGGGCGTCGGAACGCTCGCATCGCTCGGGGCGACGAACACGCTGATTCAGATGCTCTCTCCCGACGACGTGCGCGGGCGCGCGCTCTCGATCTACACGATGATTGCGATCGGCGTCGTTCCGCTCGGGGCGCTCTTCGACGGCGCAATTGCGACGGCGATCGGCCTGCGCGAAACGTTCGTTCTCGCCGGCGGGCTGTGCGTCGTGCTCTTCCTTGGAATCTGGGCGCTGCGTCCGATCGTGCGCACGGTATAAAAAAGCGAGTCGCGAACGACGCGACTCGCTTAAATAACTCCGCCGGTACTACACCGAGCGGAGTCATGGATTGGGAATTAGCTCGAGGCCTTCTTTCGTCGAACTCGCTTGCGAACCGCCTTTCGGACGGCCTTCCTGCGAACGGCTTTCCGCGCTACCTTACGTCGGACTTTCTTTCGGGCCACTTTCCGGCGTACTGCCTTTCGGGCTACTTTGCGGCGGATCGCCTTGCGAGCTACCTTACGGCGTACCTTCTTACGAACGATCTTTCGAGCTACTGCACGACGGACCGCCTTGCGGGCCACCTTTCGGCGAACGCGCTTGCGAATCGCCTTGCGAACCAACGCGATTGCGACCGCCTTCTTGACGGCCGCTTTGCGCGCGGCTTTCTTTCGAACTGCCATCGTTGGTACGAGTCATCCTTTCTCTGGTCGGCAACCGACCAGGGGTGTTGCCTACCTTATACAGTATTACGCCCTTCAATGCAAGTTTTCGCCGATGACGGCGCGTGCATCGACGTGTGCGTCGCGGGTCGCGCAGACGCAAACGCAGTCGTTCTGATCCACGGTTTTCCGTTCACGCGCGCGATTTGGGAAGCGCAAGCGGACGCACTCGCGCCGACCGCGCAGGTGCTTCGTCCCGACTTGCGCGGTGCCGGAGAATCTGCCGCGCCGCAAGGTCCGTACTTGATGGAACGGCTCGCGGCCGACGTTGCGGTGCTGCTCGACGCACTCGCGATCGAGCGTGCTGCGCTCGTCGGTCACTCGATGGGTGGATACGTTGCGCTGGCCTTTGCGCGCATGTTCACGGAGCGCGTAACGCGGCTGGCCTTAGTCGCAAGCCGGCTGCGTGCGGATACCCCTGACGAGGCGGCGGCTCGCCGAAACCTCGCCGATCGCGTCGAGGGTGACGGCAGCGTCGAACCGGTCATCGAGTCGTATCTGCCGCGTCTGCTCGCACCGCGCACGATCGCGCGGCGCGTCGGCGTCGTCGAACGCGCCTACGCGATCGCGCGAGCGAACTCGCCTGCGGGCGTTGCCGGAGCGCTGCGCGGCATGGCCCTGCGTTCGCCGGCCGAGGATATCGCCGAAGATTTGACGGTTCCGGTTCTATTCGTAGCCGGGGGCGCAGACCGCGTCGTCGATCGAGCCGAAGCGCGTTCGATCGTCGCGACGTTTCCGCGCGCGCGTCTGGTCGTTTGCGAGGAGAGTGGACACCTGCCGATGCTCGAGGAACCGGAGCGCGTTACCGCGGCGCTCGAGGAGTGGCTTATCGAATAGCGGGCGTGTTCGAGCGCCGGCGCACGAGGTTGTAGAGGAGAAGCCCGCCGACCGCGATTGCGGCGATCACCGCGGCGATCAAGATAATCTTCACGAGATGCCAGAGCAGGAGCAGCAGGACGATCGCGATCGTGACCGCTGCCGTCACCTTCAAGAAGAGCGCGAGCAGCGGATTGAGCCTTGGCCTCGTCACGTTTTTCATGGTACCTCTCCGTTACCGGAGCCCCAAGCGGGAAGTTTCAAAGCGCGTGCAGCTTGTCGAGCGCGAGGTAGCCGGCCGCGATCGAGCCGCCCGCGTCGATCCGTCCGTCCCCCAGCATCGTCCGAAAGAGGCCAAGCGGCGCGAGCTCGACAGTGAGATGCTCGGTCGGGTCGAGGTTCTGGGCGCGGACGCTGCGGGCGCCCGCGGCAATATAAACGTAGGCGCGCGCGTTCGAGCGGACCGGTTCGTGGAGAAACGCTCCCACCAGCTCGCAGCGGTCGACCTCGTAACCCGTCTCTTCGGCTAGTTCGCGCAACGCGCACTCGCGTGGGTCTTCGTCCTCGTTCAGCAGCCCCGCCGGCAGCTCGAGGTGGATCGCGTCGGACCCGTAGCGATACTGGCGGACGAGGACGACGTGCTCGTCCGCGGTCAAGGCGACGACGACTGAGTATCCGCGCGACTCGCGAACGTAGTAGTTGGGCACGACCGTTCCATTGGGAAGCTCGACTTCGTCCATTCGCAGGCGCATATAGGGCGAATCGACGACGTAGCGCGACGCGCGCAGGCGCCATTGGGGCTTTTCCATAGCGAGCCAATCCTCCGGCGAGGCGTTTGAACCTCCTCTCGCCGAAACCCGAGCCGATGGAACGTTTCCTCGTCGTTGGTGGCGGAACCATGGGAGCGGGCATCGCCTTCGTCGCTGCCCGCGGCGGCTACGCCGTTGAGATCGTCGAACCGCAGCCTGCCGCCCGCGAACGCAGCAACGCGCTGATCGAGCGCGAGGCGCAACGCTGCGGCGATTCCGCAATCGGCGCGCGCATCGCTTGGCTCGATGCGATTCCGAGCTCGAGCGACGCGGTGATTGCGATAGAAGCCGTACCCGAACGCTTCGATCTCAAGCGCGAGGTCTTGGCCGCGCTCGGGCGCGCGCTCTCGCCGCAAGCGATGATTGCGACGAACACCTCGTCGCTGGCCGTTGGCGAACTCGCCGGCACCGTGCCGAATCCGGAGCGCGTCGTCGGCCTTCATTTCTTTAACCCGCCGGCGCGTATGGCGCTGCTCGAAGTCGTCGCCGCGCCGCAGACGAGCGATGCGACGCTCGAGCGAGCGTTTGCGGCCGCCGAGCAGATGGGCAAGACCGCCGTGCTTGCCGCCGATACGCCGGGATTCATCGTCAACCGCGTCGCCCGTCCCTATTACCTCCAGGCATTGCACGCGCTCGAGCGCGGCGTCGCTTCGATCGAGGAGCTCGACGCGCTCGCGCGGGGCGCCGGCTTCCGCATGGGCCCCTTCGAGCTGATGGATTTGATCGGTCTCGACGTCAATCTCGCGACGAGCGAGTCGATCTACGAGCGCACGCAAGCCGAACGCTTCGCCCCGGTCGATTTGCAGCGCTCAATGGTCGCCCAAGGACTCCTCGGGCGCAAGAGCGGTCGCGGGTTCTACGTCTACCGCGATGGTAAAGCCGAGCGTTTCGACCCCGTCGTCGAGGAGCCGCAGGGCGAACGCAACGCCGAGGAGTTCGTTGCGGTGGTGGGTTTTGGCGCGCGCGCCGACGAGTTCGCCGAACGGCTCGAGCGCCGGTACGCTCACGTACGGCGCATTGAAAACGACGACTTTCTCGACGAGCTCTCGGCCGATTCGACGATCGTAATCGATGCGGGAGACGCAGCGACCGATCGTGGCGACGTCGTGGCCGCTCTCGATTCGCTGCTCGGCACGGAGTGCGTCTTCTTCGTCGATGCGTACGGAACCGATCTCGCCGCTTGTGCGCGGCGAATGCGCCATCCCGAGCGGCTCGTCGGATACGGCATCCTCGGCAGCCTCGAAGCGCAGAGCGTCGTCGAGATCGTCGATGCCGAAGAGGTCTCCGACGACGCGCTCGAACTCGCGCAAGAGCTCTTTGCCGAGCTCGGCAAGGGCGCGATCTTGGTTGAGAGTTCTCCGGGGCTCTTTCTCGGACGGACGATCGGCTCGATCGTAAACGAGGCGGTCGTTGCCGTGAGCGAAGACGTCGCTTCGCCGGAGGACGTGGACACGGCGATGCGGCTCGGCGCAAACTATCCCATCGGGCCGGTCGAATGGGGGCGCGAGATCGGCGGAGCGCGCGTGAGCCGAATTCTGAGCGTCTGGCTGCCGCCGAAGGCGAAGCGTTTGCCCCGCATCGCGCCCTTTGGACGCTCGACGTCGCCGAACAGCCGCCGGCTGAAGAGACGCCGGCCGAAGAGGCGCCGCAATGAGTCGCGAGGTTTGGGTGATCGATGCGGTTCGCACGCCGATCGGACGATACGGCGGAGCGCTCGCCGGCGTTCGACCCGACGATCTCGCCGCGCTCGTGCTTCGTGCGATCGTCGAGCGCAACGGTATCTCGCCGTCGGCGATCGACGACGTCTATCTCGGCGCGGCGAATCAAAGCGGCGAAGATAATCGCAACGTCGCCCGTATGGCGGTGCTGCTCGCGGGATTTCCGGTCGAGGTTCCCGCAGCGACGGTCAATCGTCTCTGCGGTTCGAGCCTGCAGGCGATCAACTCCGCGGCGCAGGCGATTGCCTGCGGCGAGGGCGACGTTATGATCGCCGGCGGCGTGGAGTCGATGACGCGCGCGCCGTACGTTCTGCCGAAGAGCGATGCGCCGTTCGGGCGAAAGCAGCAGCTCTTCGATACGGTGCTCGGCTGGCGGATGGTCAATCCCGCAATGCCCGCGGAGTGGACGATCGCATTGGGCGAGACGGCTGAGAAGGTGGCCGAACGATACGGCATCGCGCGCGAGGAGCAAGACCGTTTCGCCTTCGAGTCGCAGATGAAATGCAAAGCGGCGATCGAACGCGGCGCGTTCGACGACGAGATCGTCGCGGTTTCGATACCCGATGCCAAAGGCGCCGAGGATCTCGTGACGTGCGACGAGCATCCTCGTCCGGAGACGACGCTCGATCGGCTCGCCAAGCTCGCTCCGGCCTTTAAGAGCGGCGGTACGGTGACCGCGGGGAACTCCTCGGGAATCAACGACGGCGCGTCGGCGCTCTTGCTCTGCGAAGCCGGTACGGCGCTCCGGTTGGGACTCGCACCGATGGCGCGGTTTGCCGGATGCGCTGCGGCCGGCGTTTCACCGGACGTCATGGGCTTGGGGCCGATTCCCGCGACACGTAAAGCGCTCGATCGCATCGGTCTTGCGGCAGGCGACCTCGACGTGATCGAAATCAACGAAGCCTTCGCGGCGCAGGCCATTGCCTGCATACGCGATCTCGCTTTCGATCGCGAGCGCACCAACCCGAACGGCGGTGCGATCGCGCTCGGCCATCCCTTGGGCGCGAGCGGCGCGCGCATCGCGACTACCCTGTTGCACGAACTGCGCCGGCGCGGGGGACGGTACGGTTTGGCGACGATGTGCATCGGGGTCGGCCAGGGGATCGCAACGGTATTCGAGCGCGTGGAGTTGAAGGCAGCGACATGACCACGACCTCAACGATGACCAAAACGCAACTGCTGATCGGTTCGCAGTGGCGCGATGCGGCCGACGGCGGCATTTACGAAAATTTCAATCCGGCGACCGGCGCGAAGATTGCCGACGTCGCCGACGCGACGCGCGAGGACGTGGATGCGGCGATCGCCGCCGCGCGCCAGGCTTTCGATGCCGGGCGCTGGCCGACGATGGCCGCCTCGCGGCGCGCGAAGATCGTCTACAAGCTCGCACAACTGATCGGCGAGCGCGCGGCCGAAATCGCCTTGCTCGAGGTGCGCGACAACGGCAAGACCATCGCGACGGCAAAAGGCGAAGTCGGCGCGATCGTGGATTGCTTCGAATTCTATGCGGGCGCGGCGACAAAGAACTACGGCGAGACGCTTCCGCCACCGATTCCAACCATATCTTGCCGACACCGTGCGCGAGCCGGTCGGCGTGGTCGGCGCGATCGTTCCGTGGAACTTTCCGCTGCTGCTCGCGTCGTGGAAGGTCGCGCCCGCACTCGCTGCCGGCTGCACGATCGTCTTGAAGCCGTCGTCGGTAACACCGCTCACGGCAATCGAGTTGGGGAGGCTCGCACTCGAAGCCGGCGTCCCCGAAGGCGTGCTCAACGTGCTCACCGGTCGGGACGCGGCCGATCGGCGCGTGGATGGTCGAGCATCCCGGCATCGACAAGATTGCATTCACCGGTTCGACCGAGACGGGAAAGAACGTCGCAGCGGCGGCCGCGAAGACCCTCAAACGCGTCACGCTCGAGCTCGGCGGAAAATCGCCAGCCGTCGTCTTCGACGATGCCGATATCGACGCGGCCGTCGCGGGCGCGCTCTACGGCGTCTACTACAATGCCGGCCAGTGCTGCGAAGCGCGTTCGCGGATTCTCGTTCAGAGCGGAATCTACGATCGCTTCGTCGCGCTCTTCACCGAGAAGGCAAAACAGTTGCGGCTCGGCGATCCCGAAGATCCGGCGACGCAGATCGGTGCGATCACGCTGCGCGACCAGCACCAAAAGATTAGCGACGTACTGCGAGATCGGCGTCGCCGAAGGGGCGAAGGTGCTTTTGGGCGGTGCACCGCCGGAGCTCGGCGATGCGTTTTCTGCCGGAACGTTCTGGAGTCCGACCGCATTTGAGGCGCAGAACACGCACCGCATCGCTCGCGAAGAGATCTTCGGTCCGGTAGCGACCTTCGTTCGCTTCGCCGACGAAGCCGAGGCGATCGCACTCGCGAACGCAAGCGAGTACGGTTTGGCGGCGAGCGTCTGGTCGACGAACCTCGGACGCGCGAATCGCGTCGCGCGCGCGATCCGCAGCGGATCCGTCGCGATCAACACGCCGTACGCCGTCTTTCCGGGCGTACCGTTCGGCGGTTACAAGCAATCCGGGTACGGCCGCGAGCTTGGCATGGAGACGATGCGACTCTACACCGAGACCAAGAGCGTGCTTACCTACATCGGCGAGAAACCGATGAACCCATTCGGGGTATAGACGAGAGATTATGGACGAACCGCTCAAAATCGGCGGAGAGTACAGCACGACGTACGGGACGCTCTGGAAAGACGGAACGTACTTCCCGCGCGGCACCGAAGTGACCGTCGTCGGGCTTCACCTCGACCAGGGGTTCTGCGTGCGCTTCCCCGCGAGCAAAGACGCCGAGCCGCTGGAGACGTGGGAGGATTGGAGCGAAGTCGACTTCTTGGCCGAGTCGGGTTCGGTCGAGCCGCCGAGCCGTCCGTTATCGACGGCGGTCCTCTCCGAAGCGCGCGACGTGCTATCGGAAGCGGAAGATGGCTGCCACCTTCACTTACACGACGATGACAGCTAAGTCCCTAGATTAATCGTACTGCCCTGCCAGATTTGCCATCCGGCGCACTCGGACGATTTGAAGCTCGGCGCGATGATCGCGACCCAGCAGTAGATCTTGCTCGGTTTGAGATCTTTGAATTTCACCAGTCCCTTCTTGCCGGTATCCTTGGTCTCGAAGGGTGTGCCCGGACGCGGGCTCGCCGTGTTCTTGGGCGTCGATATCTCCACGGGAATTTTTGCTGCCGGGTGCCGTTGACGGAGACGAAGAGTTTGGCCGTGGTGATCGAGGGGTCCGGCATCGGCGATCCGGGCGAGACGCTCGGGCTCGGCGAGGCGGAGTTGTTGCTGCATGCCGCGATGGCGAGCGCGGCGACGGCGAGCGCGAGGAGCAGGCTTTTGGGCATGGGCGGGTCGCTTCGACGCGCCGGCGCGCGCCCCCGTTTCACGCCGTCGTACATTGATGAAAGTATCGTTGTGATTTCGCGTCGAGCGCCGCGTAGTATTCGCGAAAGAGCGCGGCGGCGGCGGTCCCGGGCCAGTGCGCCGGCAAGAGCTCGCTGGGAAGTCCCGGGTCGACGTAAACGAACTTCCGATAATCGTGAACGAGCCAGAGCCGCTCGACGAGCGCCGCCTCGTCGCTTAAACCGCTGCGCTCCCGCTCGCGACGAAGCCGCGGCTGGTAGCGGGCGATGAAGGCCCGATAGGCGGCCGCGATCTCTTCTACGTTCCAGCATCGCTCGAGCAGCTCCCGATCGCTGCGCGGGCCGCGGTACTCGCTGGTGAAGAGGTTGACCGCGTCGAGCGTCTTGGTCGCGTCCGCGGCCGCCCGAGCGGCGGCCAGCGTATCGGAGGGCGAGATCCAGGCAGTCGGCGAGAGCTGCGCCCATCCCAGCGCGCTCAACTCTTTGCGCAGGCGCTCGCGTCGCTTGCGGTGGGCCTCCCCGATCGCATAGGTCAGCAAGCGCCAGCGGCCGTCCCACTCGATGACCGGCCCGTAGATCCGCGGGCTCAACTCTTCGATCCGTCGCCGCCCGCGCTCGGTGACGCTATAGAATGCCCGGTTTTTCTCCCGGCGAGCGACCAGCCAACCCTGGCGCGCCATTCGCGAAACGGCCTGGCGAACGGCCGCAGGCGAGACGCCGAACGAGGCCATCAGGCGGATCAGGGCCCCGATCCAGAGCGACGTGTCGCCCGAGCGGCGATGGACCATGTCGCCGTAGAGCGTGAAGATAAAGGAATTTGGGCGCGCGACCTGCCGTTCGCTCGCCCCTTTAACTCGGCGCACCGGCGTCTCGCTCTGGACTGCGCTATACGCAGTCGTTAAGGAATTCTGACTTGACACACGCTCAGCGGGCATTTAGTATGACGGTATTCCCGACGATCGACGAAAATCCGTTATACGCTGGAAGGCAGGTAATGAGCCGCATCTCGACCTTTGACGACTGGATTACGATGCTCGACGAGTGGAGGCACGACATCGGCCTCGACCGCGAGCTGGTCGACCGCTTCATGCCGGGGTATGAGTTCGAGGCGAAGTACGGCGAGCTGCCGACCAGCGAGATCTACTTCGGCGACTTCAAAGGCGACCGCCGCTGGGATCGCGTGCGGGAGATTCCCGACCAGCGCATGCGCGACGCGGTGCTCAACATGGTCGTCTATCAGGGCGACACCGAGTTCGCCTCAAACGAGCAGCAGCGATTCCTGGTCAACAACGCGCCGAGCGAGTACGATCTCGCCGCGCTCGTGCGGATTATGGTCGAAGAGACTCGTCATGGATATCAGATGTGCCACCTGATGGTGAATCACTTCGGCAGCGAAGGGAAGATCGAGGCGCAGAAGATGCTCGAGCGCCGTGCCTTCGGAAAGAAGAACCGGCTGCTCAACGCCTTCAACGACGACGTCACGCATTGGCTCGACTTTTTCGCCTACACCAACTTCATGGACCGCGACGGTAAGTTTCAGCTCACGATGCTCTCGCATTCGAGCTTCGCTCCGCTCGCCGCGTCGATGGGGCCGATGCTTCGCGAAGAGTCCTTTCACATGGGAACGGGCATCACCGGCTTGCGCCGCATCGCCAAAGCCGGCGTCATCCCGGTTGAGATCCAGCAGAAATATTACAACAAATGGTTCTCGGGATCGCTCGATCTCTTCGGAACCGATCACTCGGGTTCGGCACAGTGGGCCTATACCTGGGGCATCAAGGGGCGCGTCGACGAGGATCAAGCCGGCGAGCAGCCGGACAAGGAGCATCTCAACGAGCGCGCGCGTACGCAGTTTTACGAGGAAGCGCTCTCGACGGTTGCCCGCGTCAACGAAGTAAACGCGAGCGAAACGAAGCTCTATATTCCGGACATGCGCTTCAACCGGAAGATCGGCGACTACGCCGGAGAGCACTATGGCGTTGACGGCCGAGTTCTGACGGATGCCGAATGGGAGGCCTACGCGCCGACCGTTCTCCCGACGCAGGCCGACGAAACGAAACTCAAAGAGTACTTTAAGGATCCGAACTGGATCGCACCCAAAGGAAAACTTGCATGAGCACGACGGTCGATAGAGCAGCCCAGCAGACGCCCTTCGGACGCGAGGCGCGTCCGTTCGACGGCAAGCGCGTCATCAACTATTGGAAGGACGGGCACGTCGCGTTCGTAGAGATGGACGATCCGCCGGCAAATACGTACACGCACGAGATGATGCGCCAGATCGACGAAGCGATCTTGGACGCGCGCTTCGACTCCGACGTGGAAGTGATCGTGCTGACCGGCAAGGGCGAGAAGTTCTTCTCGGCCGGCGCCAACATCGGCATGCTCAATCAGGTAACGCCCGAGTTCAAGTACATGTTCTGTCTGCATGCCAACGAGACGCTGCAACGTCTCGAGCAGACGCCGAAACTGGTGATCGCGGCTCTCAACGGCCACTGCGTGGGCGGCGGTTTGGAGATCGCAATGGCTGCCGATCTGCGCATCGCCCGCAAGGACGCGGGAAAGATCGGCCTTCCCGAGGTCGCGCTCGGCGTGCTTCCGGGTACCGGCGGAACGCAGCGCCTCGCACGCCTCGTCGGCAAGTCGCGCGCGATCGAGATGATGACCACCGGCAAGACGGTGAGTTACGAACAGGCGCTCGAATGGGGCATGCTCAACGATCTCTTCGAGGGCAGCGCGCAAGAGTTTCGCGAGCAGATCCTCGATTACGCCAAGCAGTTCTGTTCGCCGAACAAAGCTCCGATGGCCGTCGGCCACATCAAGCGCAGCGTGCAGACCGGCGCCGAGCTTCCGTTGCAAGATGCGCTCGCGCTCGAACGCGAACTGCAGTCGCTGCTCTTCAAGAGCGAGGATGCAAAAGAAGGGCTCGCGGCCTACAACGAAAAGCGCGTCGCCCGCTTCAAGAACAAGTAGGTTCGGCGCGTCCTAGCGGCGCGGCTCCACAGTTCTCATCCTGAGCGAAGCGGCGAAGTAGCTCTTCCATTAATCCACCGTGATCACGATCTTGCCGGTGACGGATCCGCGCTTGAGCCGTTCGAGTGCGTCGACGGCCTCGGCGAGCGGACGCTCTGCGGCGATGGTCACGCGCATTCGCCCCTGCTCGACGAGCTCGAGCAGCGTGCGTAACCCGGCGTGCGAGGATTGCGGCGTCTGAGTCATGACGAGATTCTGCGCGGTGATCTTGCGCTGCGTGAACCAATCCACGCCGGCCGCGCCGATTGTGGAAACGATGCTGCCGCCGGGACGAATCACGCCGGCCATCGCCTCGATCGCCTTCGCATCGTCGACGAGATCGAGCACGGCGTCGACGCCTTCCGAATGTGCGGTTTTCACCGCCGCTGCAACGTCTTGACGATCGTACGCGACGAACTCGTCGACGCCGAGCGAACGCGCCGCAGCCTCGTTTGCCGATCCGGCGGTGCCGATGACGCGCGCTTCGCGGTCGTGCGCGATCTGGACGGCAAAGCCGCCGACGCCGCCGGTTGCACCGAGAACGAGCAGCGTGGTTCCCTTTGCGACGTGCAGCGCCTCGAGTGCGGCCAGCGCCGTCAAGCCGGCGGTCGGCAGCGCTGCGGCATCGGCATCGCCGACGGCGTCGGGAATTTTGGCGACGGGTTGCTCGTGGTCGTTTTCCGGAACGATCGTGTACTGCGCGTAAGCGCCATGGTCGCGGGCGATTCCGAATATGCGCTCGCCCTCTCGGTACTTCGTAACCCGGCCGCCCGTCGCGCTCACGACGCCGGCGAAATCCTGTCCCAGAACGAATGGAAAACGGCGGTCGTCGCGGTCGCGCAGCTTCCAATCGATCGGATTGACTCCGGCCGCCGTGACGCGAACGAGAATTTCGTGCGGTCCCGGCTCGGGCGCGGCGATCTCTCGTAACGATCCGGCTTCTCCGCGATGCTCGACGACGACGGCTTGCATGCACTCGCTCCTCTCAAACGCGCCAGGTGCCGCTGCGATTGGCGGCATATAGGCTTCTGAATGAAAAGCTCCTGCGAACGGTGCGCCCGGCCGTTGCCGAATCGCACCGATGCGCGAATCTGCTCGTACGAATGCACGTTCTGCGAGGTCTGTGCTGACGAGATGAACGGGCGCTGCCCGAACTGCAACGGTGCGCTCGCCGCACCGGCCGGGATCGCATAGCATGGTCACTGCATTCATTCTCATGACTGTCGAGCGCCCGCGCCTGCGTTCGATTGCCGACGATCTGCTCGCCATCGACGGCATCGCCGAAGTCTATTCGGTCGCCGGTCCCTACGATCTCATCGCGGTCGCACGCGTCCGGCAGCACGAGGAGCTCAACGATCTGGTAACCGACCGCGTCGCGGCGCTCGAAGGGATCCTCGGCACCGAGACGCTGATCGCCTTCCGGTCCTTCTCGAAGAAAGATCTCGGATTGCTCTGGGACGTCGGTAGTTAGGATGACACCGGTTAGGGCAGCTCGACGCGGTAGAGCGGCGTCGCGTCGAGCCAGACGCGCTGCGGCTCGCTGCCGGCGTACGAATCGAAGCGAACGACGGAGCTCCCGAGCGCGAAGCTGCCGTCGGCCAACGGTTTAAGCTCGTCGGTTCCGTCGAAGGTCAGGTGATTCTTTACGATAAGAACGCGCGTGACCGCCGGCTCCCCGAAGAACGTGTTCTCGTAGCGTCCGGCGAGCGCGTCCCACGACGCGGGATGCGAGAACGTGCGTGGGCCGCGATAGCGCTCGTTCGGATACCACAGCGAGCCGAAGGTCATCTCGACGACCGACCGGTTGCGATCGCGTCCGAAGGCGAGGGCAAAGAGCGCGTACTTCGGATCGTCGGCCCAGAAGAGATCGGGTCCGCGCGGATAGAGGGCGATCGTCTTGGAACCGTCGAGAAGCTGCACGCGATCGTTTTGGCTCACGACGCGCAGCGACGTACCGTCGGCCGACGTATACGTGCCGTCGTACTCGTTCGCGTGGGCGACGTGCATCGGGTCGTCCGGCGCCGGGGGCGCCGGAAGCGCTTCACCGAGGTTCTGCGCGTGCAGCACCTGCATCGCGTAGCGCACTATCGCGCACGGGTGGAGCGGCGCCTCGACGAGATTGGCAAACGCGATCACGCCGAAGCCGCGCGAGAGGTTCATCTGCATGCAGGCGGTGTATCCGGAGATTCCCCCGGTGTGGCCGACGAGATGATCGCCGCCGTCATCGAACGTCGATAGGCCGAATCCATAGCCGCGGTAGAATTCCGGCCACTCGGCGAGTTCGGCGCCGGGCGAGCCGGCGGGCTTTCCATCGATCAGGCGGTCCGAGTGCGTCATCGCCGCAAAGGTTGCCGGCGCAATGAGCTGGTCTCCGTTCGCCGTGCGTCCGCCGTTGAGGTAAAAGCGCATGTATTGCGCCATGTCCTCGGGCGTCGAGAGCACCGAACCGGCTGGATCGACGAAGTCGAGAGGCGGCGATGCAACGAGTGCCGGATTCTGCGGTGCGGGGCGGTCGTTATCGCGGAACTGGTAGCCGATCGCCGCGCCGCTCATCGCCGCGGGCGTGAAGACTGCAGAGCTGTTCGTCATGCCGAGCGGCTCGAAGACGCGCGCCGTAACGGATGCCGGCCAAGAGCGTGCGTCGAGCCGCGCCAGAATCGCTCCGGCGGTCGCATAGCCGTCATTCGAATACGACCACGCCGTTCCCGGCGCGAAGAGCGTCTTGGCGCGACGCAGCGCGAGGATGTCGTACCGGTATCCGGCCTCCGCCGCAAAATCGTCGGGGATGCCGGCGGTATGCGAGAGCAGCTCGTGAATGAGGATCGGCTTTCCACCGCTGTCGATCGCGAACCACGGAAGATATCGGGGCACCGGCGCGTTCAAATCGACGCGCCCGGCATCGTGAAGCTGCAGCAGCGCGAGCGCCGTCATCGACTTGGTGATCGATCCGATCGCGAACCGCGTCTGCGGCGTGACCGGCTGGCTCGCGTCGCGATTCGCGTAGCCGAGCGTAATAACGCGCAGCGTCCGCGTGCGGTCGGTTACGGCGACGGAGAGTCCCGGCGTGCCCTGGCGGCGCATCGCTTCGGGTGCGAAAGCCGCGATGGCGTCGAGTGCGGCCTCCATGGTCGGCTCGCCGGCCGCCGGTGCGGGAGCCGGTGGGAGCGTCCACGAGATGAGGATTGCAACGAGCGCCGCTCGTGTGGCGAAGGAGGGTAACCGCATGGCCGCTGATACTCAGTTGCAACGGCCGACTCCTAGTGAGGGTTAAGTCCGAGTACTATGGCACGAATCTATGAGAATCTCGCCGACACGTTCGGCAATACGCCGCTGGTGAAACTCCCCCGAATGGCGCGCGATCTTCCCGCAACCGTATTGGTGAAGATGGAGTCGTTCAACCCGGCCGGCTCGGTGAAGGATCGGATCGGCGTCGCGATGATCGAAGCGGCCGAACGCGACGGCCGCCTCCGTCCGGGCATGACGATCCTCGAGGCGACGAGCGGGAATACCGGCATCGCGCTGGCTTTCGTCGCCGCGGCGAAGGGATATCCGCTCATTCTGGTGATGCCGGAGACGATGACCATCGAGCGGCGGAATCTGCTCAAGGCGTACGGAGCGCAAGTCGTGCTCACGCCGGGCGCCGAGGGGATGCCGGGCGCGCTTCGCCGCGCGAATGAGATCCTCGCCGGCGGCGCCGAGAAGTTTTTCATGCCGCAGCAGTTTGAAAATCCGGCGAATCCGGAGATTCATCGCCGTACGACCGCCGAGGAGATTTGGCGCGATACCGACGGCGCGGTCGACGTCGTCGTTTCGGCGATCGGCACCGGCGGAACCATGACCGGCGTCGGTGAGGTGCTCAAGGCGCGTAAGGCCGGCGTGACGATCGTTGCCGTCGAACCCGACGCCTCGCCCGTCCTCTCCGGCGGCAAGCCCGGTCCGCATAAGATTCAAGGCACCGGCGCGGGGTTCGTACCAAAAGTGCTCAACACGCAGATCTACGACGAAGTGATTCGCGTTACCGATGCCGATGCAATCGCGACCACGCGCCGGTTGGCACGCGAGGAGGGTATGCTCGTCGGCATCTCGACCGGCGCCAACGTCTGGGCCGCACTCACCGTTGCGGCGCGCCCCGCAATGCGTGGGAAGAGTGTCGTCACGATCGGCTGCGACACCGGCGAGCGTTATCTGAGCAATCCCGTCTTCGCCGAACAAGAGGCGACGATCGTCGAACCAGCGCTGGTTTGACCCTTCGACAGGCTCAGGGTGACAACAGGCCGCGCCATCTTAGTTGAGGTAATGCGAGGGGACCTCGTCGAGTCGGTCCATCGCGTCGCCGCCTGCGCGGTCGATGCGGCGGATCGAACCGTGTATGCCGCCGGTGACGTCGACGTGCCGGTCTACCTGCGCTCGGCGGCAAAGCCGTTCATCGCCGCCGCCGTAATCGAAGCCGGCGCGCGCGACGCGTTCGGTCTCGACGAGCGGGAGATTGCGGTCATGGCGGCCTCTCACTTCGGCGAGCCGATGCACGTTCGCGCGGTGGGTTCGATACTGGAGAAGATCGGCATGGATGAATCGGCGCTCCAATGCGGCGTGCATCTGCCGTACGGCGAAGCCGCGGCGAGCGAACTTCTGCGTTCCGGGCAACGGCCGACCGCGCTGCATAACAACTGTTCGGGAAAACACGCCGGCATTCTCGCCCTCTGCAAGATCATCGGTGCCGATCCCGGCACCTATTTAGAAGCGCGCAACCCGGCACAACGACGGATTTTGGAGTTTTGCGCGCGCCTCTCCGACGACGATCCGGCGGTCTGGCCGATTGCGGTCGACGGCTGCGGCATCCCCGTCTACGCGACCAGCCTGCGCCGGGCGGCCCGATCGTTTGCACGATTTGCGTCGCTGCACGGAGTCGGCGATCGCGATGCGGAGGCGCTGCGCATCGTGCGCGACGCAATGGTCGCTCATCCCGAGTACGTCGCCGGAACCAACCAGTTCGACACCGAGCTGATGCTCGCAGGGCGCGGCACGATCGCCGCAAAGGCGGGTGCGGAGGGAGTTCACGCAGTCGCTGCGATCGCGCGAGAGTACGGATACGTCTCGAAAGTGATCGACGGCGGTTCGCGCGCCCGCGGACCGTCGACGCTTGCCGTACTGCAGCGGATCGGGGTTCTCGACGAGCGGCAGATCGCTCAGCTCGAGCGGTTTGCGCACCCCGCAGTGTATAATCGGGCCGGAGACGTGGTAGGAGAAGTTCGAGCGATTGTCCCTGAGAATGCCTGAGTATCTGCGTCGCCTCGAGGAGCGGGTCGTGCTCTTTGACGGCGCCATGGGCACGCAACTCATGGCGCTGGAGCTCTCTGCCGACGATTTCGGCGGGGCCGCCTACAACGGGTGCAACGAAGGGCTCGTGCTTACGCGCCCCGCAATCGTTCGCGCGATCCACGAATCGTATCTCGCCGCCGGCGCCGACGTCGTCGAGACCGACACATTCACCGGATCGAGGATCAAGCTCGACGAGTACGGACTCGGCGAGCGTACCCGCGAAATCAATCTGCGCGCGGCGGAGATCGCGCGTGCGGCCTGCGACACGTTCTCGACGCCCGAGCATCCGCGCTTCGTCGCCGGCTCGATGGGACCGACCGGCATGCTGGTCTCGTCCTCCGACCCGATGCTCTCCAACGTCAGCTACGTGCAGCTGCGCGACGTCTACGCCGAGCAGGCGCGCGCGCTCGTCGACGGCGGCGTCGATCTGCTCATCCTCGAGACGATGCAGGATCTGCTCGAACTCAAAGCGGCAATCGCCGGAATCCGCAGCGAATTCGCGCGCGGCCTGCGCCGGGTACCGATTCAGGCGCAGCCGACGCTGATCACCGAGGGGCGCATGCTGCTCGGCACCGATATTCGCGCGATCTGCGCGGTGCTCGATGCGCTCGAGGTCGACGTCGTCGGGCTGAACTGCTCGACGGGTCCGGCACAGATGCGCGACTCGATTCGATATCTCTGCGAGCGCTCGCGCGCATTCGTCAGCGTCATTCCCAACGCAGGCCTCCCCTTGATGGGGCCGCAGGGTGAGACCATCTATCCGGAGGGGCCCGAAGAGCTCGCCCGGGAGCTCGTCGCATTCGTGCGCGACTTCGGTGTCGACGTCGTCGGCGGATGTTGCGGTACGACGCCCGCGCACGTCGCGGCGCTGCGTGCCGCAATCGATGCGGTCGCGCGCAAGCCCCGGCGCGCGCCGGGGCAACGCGGTGAAGAGGTCGCCTCCGCGATTACGGCCGTCGCCCTCGAGCAGCAGCCGGCGCCGCTGATCGTCGGCGAGCGCATCAACGCGCAGGGATCGCGAAAGATCAAGCGCCTCTTGCTCGAGGAGCGCTACGACGACATCGTACTCGTCGCCCGCGAACAGGTGGAGGGCGGTGCGCACGTGCTCGACGTCTGCTGCGCGCTGACCGAGCGTCCCGACGAAGACCATCAGATGCGCGAGGTCGTGCGGCGCCTCGCTCAATCGATTGAAGCTCCGCTGGCGATCGACTCGACCGAACCCAAAGTGCTCGAGCTCGCGTTGCAGAACTATCCGGGACGTGCGATTCTCAACTCGGTTCACCTCGAATCGGGGCGAGCGAAGATCGATGCCGTGCTGCCCATCGCCCGCGAGCACGGCGCCGCCGTCGTGGCGCTGACGATCGACGAGAGCGGCATGGCGAAGAGCGCATCGCATAAGGCCGAGGTCGCGCGGCGCATCTTCGATATCGTGACCGGCGAGTATGGCCTGCCCCCTGGTGCGCTGATCTTCGATGCGCTGACGTTCACGCTGGCGACCGGCGAGGCCGAGTTTGCCGCGTCGGCCCTCGAGACGATCGAGGGAATTCGCCGGATCAAGCGCGAGTTGCCCGGCGTGCTCACGTCGCTGGGAATCTCCAACGTTTCGTTCGGCCTAAAACCCAACGCTCGCGCGGCGCTGAACTCGGTCTTCCTGCACCATTGCGTGGAAGCCGGTCTCGACTGCGCGCTGGTTCACCCCAAAGAGATCGTCCCGTACTTCGAGATCGACGCTGCGATCCGCGAGCTCTGCGACGATCTCGTCTTCAACCGCCGCCCCGACGCGCTGACGCGGCTCATCGAGCATTTCGAGGCAGAGGGGCCCGCTGGAAGCGCAGTCCTGAGCGAGGAGCGCAGCGACGAGTCGAAGGGTACGATCGAGGAGCGGATCCACCGCGCGATTCTTCATCGGCGCAAGGATGGAATCGAGACGAAGATCGACGAGGCCTTACAACGCTACACGGCGGTCGAGGTGCTCAACGAGATCCTCCTGCCGGCGATGAAAGACGTCGGCGACCGGTTCGGGCGCGGCGAGCTGATTCTGCCCTTCGTGCTGCAATGCGCCGAAGTGATGAAGAAGGCGGTCGCGCACCTCGAGCAGTTTCTCGAGCGGCGCGAGGGAGCGACGAAAGGCACCGTCGTGCTCGCAACGGTCTTCGGCGACGTACACGACATCGGCAAGAATCTCGTGCATACGATCCTTGCGAACAACGGTTACACGGTCCACGACCTCGGTAAGCAAGTTCCGGTCAACACGATCTTGGAGAAGGCGGTCGAAGTGCGCGCCGACGCGATCGGCCTCTCCGCGCTGCTCGTCTCGACGAGCAAGCAGATGCCGATCTGTCTCGAAGAGCAAGATGCCCGCGGTCTGCGCTTTCCGGTGATCGTCGGCGGTGCAGCGATCAACCGCGACTTCGGCCGGCGAATCGCTCTGCTCGAGAACGGAAGCCGCTTCTTCGAACCGGGATTGTTCTACGCGCGCGACGCTTTCGAAGGACTCGAGCTGATCGATGCGTTGACGAGCGATCCGCAGCGGCGCGAGCAGCTCGTCGAGCGCACCAAACGCGAGGCGTTCGAGCAGCTGCAGCGGCGGCGCGAGGCGCCGGTACGCGTCGCGACGGCGGTACGCTCCGCGATCAAGGAGCACCGCGCCGACGTGCCTGTGCCGCCTTTCTGGGGCGCTCGTGTCCTTGGCGGTGACCGAACCAGTCTCACGCCGAGCGAAGTCGAAGCGCGAAGGATCGATTTACGCGAGTTGTGGCCGTGCTTCGACCTGCGCAGTCTCTATCGGCTTTCGTGGGGCGGATCGAATACCAAGGGGAGCGCCTTCGACCGGCTCGTCGCGGAGGAGTTCGATCCGCGGCTGCGCCGCTATCAAGATGAAGCGCTCGGCGGAAACGTCTTGGAACCGCGCGTGGTCTACGGCTACTTCCCCGCTGCGGGAGCCGGCGACGACGTCATCCTCTACGACCCCGGCGACGCGCGCACCGAGATCGCGCGTCTAACGTTTCCGCGGCAGGCCGGCGGCGAACACCTGAGTCTCGCCGATTATCTGCGCGACCCAAGCGAGGGTGCGGGCAGCGACGTCGTCGCGCTGCAGATCGTCACCGTCGGGTCGAAGGCGACGCAGCGCATCGAGGCGCTGCAAGCGGCGGGTGAGTATAGCGAATCCTACTTCCTGCACGGTTTCTCGGTGCAAGCCGCCGAGGCGCTCGCCGAGTATACGCACCGCCGGATCCGTCGCGAGCTCGGACTCGACGCGGCGCGCGGTAAGCGCTATTCGTGGGGATACGGCGCCTGTCCGGATCTCGAACAGCACGCGGTCGTCTTCCGTCTGCTCGACGCAACCGCGGCAATCGGCGTGACGCTGACCGAGGGCTTCCAAATCGTCCCCGAACAATCGACCGCGGCGATCGTCATGCACCATCCGCAGGCGGCGTACTTCAACGCCGCTGCGACGCGCGAGCTCGCCGCGTCGTAGCCGGCGGCTCGAGGCCGATATGCGCTTCGTAGCAGGCCGCGGCACGTTGTGGGCGTACCGTCTCCCAAAATGACGGTTCACACGATCCTGTTCGTCGGTTTGGCGATCGTCGCATTGATGCTGATCGTCGCCCTCGCGCGCGCGGTACCCCGATATCATCCGCTCCCGCTCACGCCGAAAAGCGGCGCGATCGCGACGGCGATAGGCTTTGTAACGAACTTCTTCGACACACTCGGGATCGGCTCGTTTGCGACGACGACGTCGCTCTATAAGTTTCTGCGCTTCGTTCCCGACGAGCGCATACCCGGAACGCTGAACGTTGGTCACGCCCTGCCTACGGTCGTGGAAGCCGCCATCTTCATCGGCATCATCGCGGTCGAGCCCTGGACGCTCATCCTGCTGATTCTGGCCGCGGTCGTCGGGGCGTGGTTAGGCGCCGGTCTCGTCTCCCGCCTGCCGCGGCGTTACGTGCAGATCGGAATGGGCACCGCGCTGGCAGTGGCCGCAGTGCTCTTTATCATGATGAATCTGAAGGGAAGCCAATTCGGTCTGACTGGAAATACGCTGGGACTCGCGGGGTTGCGGCTGTGGATCGGTATTTTCGTTAGTCTTTGCCTGGGCGCGCTCATGACGATCGGTATCGGCTTCTACGCGCCGTGCATGATCATGGTGAGCTTGCTCGGCATGAACCCGATCGCGGCCTTCCCGATTATGATGGGTTCGTGCGCCTTTCTCATGCCGTTCGCAAGCCTGCGATTCATCCGATTCAATGCATTCTCGATGCTTGCCGCTCTAGGACTGACGATCGGAGGTATACCCGGCGTGTGGATTGCCGCGCACATGGTCTACCACCTGCCGATTCCAGCGGTTCGATGGCTCGTCGTGATCGTCGTGATCTACGCTGCCGTCACGATGCTTCGCTCGGCAATGCGCGAGGCCGCGCCCTCCGCGCCGGTCGCAGCTCCAGAATCCTTAGGTTGACGCGCTACGCGGCGACTTCGATCTGGTTGTAGACGAAGCGGCCGCCGACCATCGTGCCGACGACCCGATAATCCTTATCCCAGAACGAGAGATCGGCGCGCGCGCCTCGTGCGATGCGTCCCATCTCGCCATCGTGGTGGATCAGGCGAGCCGGCGCGTACGTCGCGGCGACGATTGCCTGCGCAAAGGGAATCTGTGCGTACGACATATAGTTGCGCAGCGCTTCGTCGATGCGCAGGGCGCTGCCGGCAATCGTTCCGTCCTCGGCCCGCATCACGCCGCCCTCGATGTGATAACCTGGATCGGCGGCCGGCATGTTATCGGTAACCAAGACGACGCGATCGCCCAGCGTTCGATGAAGGATGTCGATCATTACCGGCGAGACGTGAAAGCCGTCACAGATCACCTGCACGAGCGTCCGGCGATCCTGAATGAACGCGGCCAAGATCGAGGGGTCGCGATGGTCGAGCGGCGGCATCCCGTTGAAGGCGTGCGTGAGCGAGCGGAAACCGAGCCCGATCGCGAGCATGCCCTCGCGGTATCGCGCGCCGGTATGTCCGGCCGAACAGACGACGCCGTTCTCTAAGAAGACGCGCAGCGCATCGGCGGCGCCGTCGATCTCGGGGGCCATCGTAACGAGCAGACAAGCCCCTTTGCAGGCGTCGACCATCTCTTGCGCGTGCGCGGCGCTCGCAGTGAGCAGCCACTCGTGACGGTGGATTCGCCGGAATTTCGCGTTCAAGAACGGCCCCTCGAAATGGATACCGAGACAGCGCGCGCCCGCCGGCGGCTCCTCCTCGAGTTGATTCGCCGCTTCGACGAGCTGCGAAGCCGCGTGCAGCATCGATTCCCACGGCGCGGTCATGACGCTGGCGACGAATCCGGTTGCGCCGTTGGCCGCATAGCTCGCGCCGGCGATGCCGACGGCGTTGCCTTGATCGCGATTGAAAAGGTACTCGCCGGCGCCGTTGGTGTGCAGATCGATGAGGCCGGGTGCGATGCTGCTGCCCGCCGGAAGCGGAAAATCCGTCGGTCCGTCGGCGGCGAGCACGCCGGCGATCCGGCCGTTCTCGACGGCGAGGCGTCCGAAGGTGGACGTGCCGTCGCCGACGGCGATAAAGGCGGGTCCGAGTAAGGTCGCCGACATTCTCTGCAGTCAGCTCCGAATCAGCGCCAGCGCTTCGTCGCGATGTTGCTCCATCAACGCTTTCGTGTCGCCTTCGACGTTCAAGCGGAGCAGCGGTTCGGTATTGGACGGACGGACGTTCATCCACCAGTTCGGATACGAGATCGTTACGCCGTCGAGGTGGTCGATTTGAGCGTCCGGATAGTGCGCTTCGATTTCACGTAGTTTGGCGTCGGCGTCCTTCACGTGAGTGTTGATCTCGCCGGAGCGGAAGCGAGTATCGATCGGCGCGATCACCTCGCTGACCGGTTTCTTCGCTTCGCTGAAAACTTCAAGACACTGCAAGAGTGCGATCATTCCGGAGTCGGCATACCAGTTGTCGCGAAAATAGAAATGACCGCTGTGCTCGCCACCGAAAACGACGTCCTCTTCGCGCATCACGGCCTTGATGATCGAGTGCCCGACCCTCGAGCGAATCGGGACGCCCCCGGCCTTGAGGATGAGCTCCGGAACCGACCGGCTGCAGATGAGGTTGTAGAGAATCTTAGCGCCGGGGTATTTTTTGAGCGTGTTGAGCGCGACGAGCGCGGTCACCGTGCTGCCGTCGATGAGACCGCCCTTCTCGTCGACGATGAACATCCGGTCGGCGTCGCCGTCGAAGGCCGCCCCGAGGTCGCATTGGTGCTTGCGCACCTCGGCTTGCAAGTCGATCATGTTCTCCGGCTCGATCGGACTCGCCGGGTGATTGGGGAAGCTGCCGTCGAGCTCGAAGTAGATCGGAATCACCTCGCACGGCAGGCTCTTGAAGACGTGCGGTATCGTCTCGCCCGCCATCCCATTCCCGGCATCGACGGCGATCCGGAAGGGCTTGATCTTCGAGCGGTCCACGAACGAGAGGCAGTGTTGCGCAAAATCGTCGAGCACGTTACGATGGGTAATGGTCCCCCGGTCGGCGCTCTTGGGAGGCAGCTCTCCCGAAAGCAGCCGGTCCCGTATTGTCGCCAGGCCGGTGTCGAGCGAGATTGCCTGGGCCTGCGAGCGGGTGAACTTCATTCCATTGTATTGGCCGGGTTATGCGAAGCCGTGATCATGACGCCACCGTCGAACTCGAACTTTCCGACCGCGAAGTAGAGCGCGTCGGTGGATACCATACCGATATCGACGACGTCCGCGCCGGCGTCGGCGGCACCGCGCGCGAACGCGTCGCAGAGTTGCGCTCCCGACGGGCGCATGTCGCGGCCGACGACCACGTTCGTACGCGCGCTGCCGGCGCTCCGCTCCGATTCGAGCAGCGATATGAAGGTGCGTCCGATCGCGTAGGCGACGTCGTCGCTGAGCTCGGACGGATAAACCCCGCGGACGTCGTAGGATTTGAAAATCGTGGGGTCCACTCGCACAGCCTGCGGTTCTTCGACCGCGCCTCGATGACGCCTTTGTGAAGAACGAACCGCTCGCAGATCTCACCGCGACGCTGCTGCTGACGGCATTCCTGGTCGTGACGCTCGGCTTCGCGGTCGAAGGCACCTTCGAGACGCGCGCCCAGATCACCAGTACCTTCGCTCGCGAGGCGCAGCTCGAGCAGGCTCAGCTCGATCTCGAGGAACTGCTGCGGTTGCAGATCGACGAAGAGAACTCGCTGCGCGGCTACGTCTTGACGCGGATCCATTCTACGTCGCTCAATACCGGCAAGCCGCCGGCGGGTACGACGCCAAAGAGGCGACGATTCAGCGCATCCTGAGCGACGAACACCTCACCGACCCCTTGCAGCTTCTGGGCGCGTACGGTTACCTGCAATCGCGCTGGCGCGACGAGATCGCGCGTCCGCTCTTGCGTAACCCGCAGCGGCTCGTCGAGTTCGACAAGCGCAACAAACTCTTCTCCGATTACGAGACGCGGACGGCCGCGGCAATTCGGGAAGCGCTCGCCGGCACCGATGCCTCGCTGGTGCACAGTACGCAGCTACAGCTCGACCGCTCCTCTTATACGCGCGCCTTCTGGGTGCTCGTATTCGGCGTACTCGCGATCCTCTTCAACGTATTTCGCTCGCGCCTCAACCGCGAGCTCGAGCACGAGCGCACGATCATCGAGATCTTACAGCGGGCGTTTCGCAGCGAGTCGGTACCCTTGCCGCACTGCGAAGTGGGCAGCGCTTATCTCTCCGCGACGAGCCATCTTGCGGTTGGCGGGGACGTCTTCGACGTCTTTCGGCTCTCGGCGAACCGCGCGCTGGTGCTCATTGCCGACGTCAGCGGCAAAGGCGTCGATGCCGCCGTCCTCACGGCTTTCATCAAGTTCATGATTCGGGCGATCGCCCTGCGCCAGAGCGAACCGGGCGCGATTCTCTCCGAGTTCAACAGCGCCTTCTCGAAGGCGGTGGGCAATCCGTATCTCTTCGTTTCGATGTTCGTCGGCGTGCTCGACACGACGACGTTCCGGCTCGAGTACGGCAGCGCCGGGCACGACTGCGCCTATCTGCGCCGGCGTTCGGACGTCGAGCAGCTCGCGGTGACCGGACCCGTCTTGGGTGTGATGGAAGAACCGTTCTACTCCCGGACGATCGACCTCAATCCCGGCGACACGCTCGTGCTCGCGACCGACGGTTTGACCGAGGTGCGCAATCGCGACGGAAAGCCGCTCAACGGCAGCGGCGCGATGGAGTTGATCGAGCGCGGCGGTCTTCACGCGCAGCAGCTCGCCGACGAGCTCGTCGCGCAGGTTCGCGCTCGTGGCGGCAGCCGCGTGCACGACGACCTGGCGATACTGGCGATTCGAATGATGGACATGGAGCCGATCCATGCGTAGGCTCGGGATCGCGCTGCTGATCGTCTGGGGGGCGACGACCGGGGTCGCCTTGGCCGACTGCAAAGTCCATCACGGAGATCACGTCGTGCTCTACAGCACCGCCGACGATCCCTCGGTTCTGATCTGGGATTCGCGGGCGCGACTGCGCGCCTATAACGCGGCCTCCTTCGACGAGGCGCAGGCGATGCTGCCGCATGCCGTCTTGGTCGCTCCCGGTACGCGCGCGATCGTGATCTCGTGCGTCGCCGGTTACGTGGAATCGCCGCTCTTCGCGACGCCCGACGATGCCGTAGGCATCACGATCTCGAGCGGTCCGCAGCGCGGGGCTACGCGGTGGGTGCTCGGTTCCGACGTTCGCTTTTTACCGAGCGACCACCACTAGCGTCGCGCCGCGCGCGCGAAGACGCGCAACCCTCCGTCCCCGAGGCGAATAGACTCCATCGCGACTCCGTAGACGCGCTCGAGCAGCGGTTCGGCGAGCAGTCTCTCCGGCCGGTCGAGTGCGAGCAGCGTTCCGTCGCCGAGCAGGCCGAGGCGATCGGCGTAGGCAGCGGCTTCGTTGAGATCGTGCAGCGCGCAGACGACGCTCTTTCCCGAGCGAGCCAAACGTTGCAGCAATCCGAGTATCTCGTGCGAGACGCGAACGTCGAGATGGCTCGTCGGTTCGTCGAGCAGCAGGATCGGCGTCTCTTGCGCCAGCCCCAGCGCGATCCAAATGCGCTGCCGTTCGCCCGAGCTCAGCGTCGAGAAGAGCCGATCCGCAAAGCGCTCCATTCCGACCGCTTCGAGTGCTTGCGCGACGGCGCTTGCGTCGTTCCCGCGCGTCTGCCACTCCCACCAGCGGTGGTGCGGAAAACGCCCGATCGCGACCACGTCGCGAACGCTGAGCGCGTCGAGCAGCAGCTCGTCGCCGGTGACGAACGCGACGCGGCGGGCACGCTCGTGCGAAGCCATCTCGGCGATCGGCCGTCCGTCGAGCAGGATCGCTCCGGCGCCGATCGGGTGGAGACCGGCGATCGCGCGCAGCAGCGTCGTCTTTCCGACGCCGTTTGGGCCGAGGATTGCGACGAACTCTCCCGGCTCGATACGCGCGTCGACGTGCGTCAGCCACGGCCGTCCGCCGATTCGCAGCAAAACGTCGCGCAGCTCGATCACGTTCGCGCGCTTCGTTCCGCGCTCGCTCCGGGGCGCAGGTAGAGATAGAGAAATGCCGGCACGCCGATGAAAGCGAGCAGCACGCCGATCGGAAGCTCGGCGGGCGCGACGATCCGCCGGCAGATCGCATCGGCGAGCATGCAGAGCGCCGCGCCGATCGCGATGCAGGCCGGCAGGAGCACGCGGGCATCCGATCCGACGATGCGCCGCGCGACGTGCGGCACGATCAAGCCGATGAAGCCGACCAAGCCCGCGAGCACGACGCTGCTGGCGGCGAGCAATGAGGAGGCTGCAAGAACGATCCACTGCGCGCGCTCGACGTCGAGGCCGACGGTGCGCGCACGCAGATCGCCGATGCGTAGTGCATTCAAAGCCGGGGCCGATGCGAAGGTCAACACCGCGCCGAATCCGGCGTACGGCGCCACCAGCGCGAGATCGTGCCAGCCGCGCCCGGCCATCGATCCGGCCAGCCATGCGAGGATCGTTCCGGCGTAACCGCTCGAATCGGCGCGCACGACGGCGAGCGTTACGATCGCGGCAAAGAGCGTCGAGAGCGAGACGCCGGCGAGAATGAGCCGATTGGGATCGATTCCGCTCCCGCGCCGCGCGAGCGCCGCAACGAGCAGCGCCGCCCCGAGTCCCGCGATAAATCCGATGATCGGCAGCGCCCCGATCGCCGCGCCGGCGAGCACGGCGATCGCGATCGCCGCCGCCGCCGCCGCGCTCACGCCCGTGAGATACGGATCGGCGAGCGGATTGCGCAGCATTCCTTGCAGCATCGCGCCACAGAGCGCGAGCGAGGCGCCGACCGTCGCGGCGATGCAGACGCGCGGCAGGCGAAGCTGCCAGACGATCGCGTCGACGACGCCGGTACCGTGCGGATGGAGAAGTGCTCCGGCGATCTGCGCGATGGTGAGCGGCGTCCCGCCGACGAGCAGACTCGCCACGCCGGCCGCAGGCACGAGCAGGGCGAGGCCGGCGGCGGCGAACCGCTTCACCGGCTTCGCATCTCGAGCGCGAAAGATCGGCCGGGCATCGGAAAGCCGGCGTAGATCGCGTAGCGATCGTTGCCGAGATTGTAGCCGCGCAGTGACAGAATCAGGTGCGAGCCGAACCGATACCCGGCGTAGCCATTGATCACGGTAAACGTCGAAGGCTGATACGTCGAGTCGGCCGCCTGCAAGTAGGGATCGGCGTTTTCTTGCGGACCTTGCGTTTGCATGATGACGTTGAATCCGTCGAAGCGGCTCTGCGGCGGCGCGACGTAGCGCAGGCCGAGATTCACGGCAAAGACCGGCCCTCTCCCGGGCAGGCGCGAGTCGGTATCGAGATTTTGGGCTCGGTAGAGATTGGTAACGCCGAGCGTCGCGGTGAATCCCCGATATCCAGGCGTCGATGCCTGGAGCGTGAGACCCGCAATCGAGGCGTGGCCGACGTTCTCCGGAATGTAGTCCGGCGGCGGCGAGACGATGAAGTTCGAGCCGCTCATTGCGAACCAGCCGAAACTGAGACCGCCGGCGAGAGCGGGAACGACGACCGTCGCGTCGGCGACGCGCGTTCGCTCCGGTCCGAGATCCGGATTCGAGAAGCCCGGATAGTAGAGCTCCTCGGCGGTCGGCGCGCGAAATGCGGTGGCAGCGTTGATCTTCAGCTGGAGTGCCTTTCCCAGCGGGGCGACACCGCCGAGCGAAGGTGAATAAGCGCCGCCGAGGCCGCCGTCGCGCTCCCCACGCAGGCCCGCGTAGATCTGTGCGCCGTCTTCCCAAAACCACTGTGACTGCACGTACGCCGCCGTCTGTGCGTAGGGGTCGAAGACCGGCGCGTTGTCGGCTGCAAACGGCGAGCCGCCGCCCGTTCCCGTATCGACGCGCGCGATGCCGCGCATCGCGTCGATTCCGTAGACCAGACGTTCGTGCTCGTCGCCGGCGACGTTGCGCAGGGCCGCCATCCAATGCTGGTCGTAGAGCTCCTGAGCGTATGGCGGGTTCGACGTCATTCCCGGCGGCGGCGTTGGATATGCGGAGTTCGGACAGTTGTAATCGACCGGCGTGTTGCACGTATATGCGAGGTCTTGCGAGGAGTCGCCCAAGTCGAGGGTGGTGGACGAGCGCGGGCCTTTGTGCTCGAGGTTGAGCCGCACGTCGCGGTTCACGTTGTTCTGCTCGCTCGTCGGCGAAAAGTATCCGAGCTCGCCCGGAGCTCCCGAGTCGGCGTCGGTCAGATCGCCGCTCAACGTGACGTCGATCCGTCCGACGGCGTGGGCGTATCGCGCGGTCACGCTCGTCAAACCGGCCTGAGCGTTCTGCCTATTCGGCGCATTCACAACCGAGTAGTCGTTCGTCGCATACGTGCGTTGAAACGTTAGATAGGGCGTTTGAAAGAGATACGTTTGTTCGTCGAACGATCCAGTTGCGATCGTCGCGTTGCTTCCCGACGGGGGAGAGGCGGTGATGATGTTGATCACCCCGCCCATCGATCCCGATCCGTAGAGCGTCGAGCCGCCGCCTTCCACGACTTCGATGCGATCGACGCCGCTGACCGAAAACTGCTCGAGGTTGATGTCGTCGATCTCTCCTCCGGCCATCGGCAGCCCGTCGACGAGAACCAAGATCTGCTGCGCCGAGCTGCCGCGTACGCCGACCGTCGCCGCGGCGCCGAAAGCACCGTAGCGGACGAGGTTGACGCCGGGAACCGATTCGATTGCATCGGCAACCGTTCGGTCGCCGTCGCGTGCAATTTGTGCGGCCGTTACAACGTACGTCGTGCGAGCGGTTCGCGCGGCCGATTCGAGGCCGCGATCGCTGGTTACGACGTGCGCGATCTGCGGCACGGGGCTTGGCGAGGGCGAGGGTGACGGAGTCGTGGCGGCGATCGCCGCAAGAAGCGTTGAGAGCATCGCATCCTTCCTTTGCGCGAGGCGGATCTGCAGAAGAACGTTTGCGACGATATCCTGACTCGCGGATCGTTGCCGGTGCCCGAGCCTTCCCATCCTAAAGCGAGTCGAGGACAGTGGCTCGAGCGGCTCCCCGCATACAGTGGCGCGACCGTGCCGGCCTCACACCGGCTTCCCGCGCAAACGTACGAGCCGAATTGCGCAAAGGGCGGCGCGCTCCTTCTTGCGTACTCGGTTGGGATGCGTTCGCTGCGGTCGTTTCTGCTTGCGTGCGCCGCGGTAGCGGCGCTCGCCGGCTGTACCGCCCGTTCGAGTACCGCGAGCTCGCCTGCGGCGTCTCCGGCCCTCCCGGGGCGCGTGGTGACGCTCGTCCCGTCGTTTGCCGACGACGCGTATGCCGTCGGAGCGGGCTCGCAGCTGGTCGCAGTCTCTTCCTACACGGACGCACCGCAGGCAAAGGCGCTTCCCCGCGTTGCCGACGCGGCCAGCGTCGACGACGAGGCGATCGTTGCGTTGCGTCCCACGCTCGTCCTGGGCATCCCCGCGCAAGAGCGTCTCACCGAGCCGTTGCGACACGCGGGAATTCGCGTCGTGTTCCTCGCCGACGACTCGTATGCCTCAATATTCGAGAATCTGCAGCGCATCGGCGCGCTCACCGGTCGCTCGCGCGAAGCGGCGGTAACGATCGCGCGTCTGCAGCGTGAGACGGCGCAGCTCCACGCGCGAACCGCGGCGTACGCGCGCCACCCGAGCGTCTTCATCGTGCTCGGCAGCGGTCCGATTTGGACGGCCGGCTCCGCCTCGTATATTTCCACGCTGATCGCGCTGGCGGGAGGAACGAACGCGGCGAGCGATCTGCACGCGGCCTATGGCGTCTACAGTGCCGAAGCGCTCGTGCGCCGCCAACCCAACGTGCTCGTCGCCGATGCCGCGGTACATCTCAGCGGCGCGCTCGATCGCGAGCCGTGGCGCAGCCTGACCGCGGTGCGGCTGCATCGCGTCTACGACGTCGACCCGAAGATCATCGAGCGTCCCGGCCCGGGGTACAATCAAGGAGTACGATGGCTCGTCGACCATCTGACGCCGCTCGCAGTCGCGACGCCGTGAGCGACGGCGCGCTCGTTGTCGCCGTCGCGACGCGCGCGCTGCACGATTCTCTCGAGCCCGAGCTTGCCGAGCTCGAAGCGCTCGCGCATGCTGCTGGGGCGAACGTGCTCGATCGCGTCGTACAGCATCGCGAAACCGTCGACCCGGCGACGCTCGTCGGCAGCGGCAAGGCGCGCGAGATCGCCGAACGGGCCGCCGAGCTCGGCGCGGGATTGCTTTTGGTGCTCAACGATCTGCGCCCGCGCCAGCGCCGGAATCTCGAGAAGATCGTTCCGCTGCCGATCGTCGACCGAACGATGCTCATTCTCGACGTCTTTGCGCGGCACGCGCGTAGCCGCGAGGGGAAGCTTCAGGTCGAACTCGCCCAACTGCGCTATCGCCAGTCGAACCTGATCGGCGCCGGAGCGGATCTCTCGCGCTTGGGCGGCGGAATCGGGACGCGCGGCCCCGGCGAGACGAAGCTCGAAGTCGATCGACGGCGTATCGGCGCGCGCATCGCCGCCCTCAACCGATTGCTCGGCGACGTTCGCCGCCAACGCGCGGTGCGACGCTCTTCGTCGCGTCCCGAGCCGCTCGTGGCGCTCGTCGGTTACACCAACGTCGGCAAGTCGTCGCTGCTCAACGCGCTCGCGCGCAGCGATGCATACGTCGCCGACCGCCCCTTTGCGACGCTCGATCCGACGATTCGCCGGGCCTATCTCGAGCCCGGCAAGTACGTTCGCATCGCCGATACGGTCGGCTTCATCACCGATCTTCCCAAGGATCTCGTGAATGCGTTTCGCGCGACGCTGGAAGAGATCGGTAACGCAGATCTCCTGCTCCACGTGCTCGATGCGAGCAACCCGCAATGGCCGCGGCAGCGGCGCGCCGTCGAAGCGATCCTGCACGAGCTGGGCCTCGACCAGACGCCCCGAATTGCCGTGTTCAACAAGTGCGACCTGAGGCCGGCCGAAGCACCGGATGAGTCCGGGGCGTTCTTCGTCAGCGCGCGCACCGGAGCCGGCCTCGACGGATTGCGCGCCGCACTGAGCGATTGCCTCAAGTGACCCCCCGAATCGCCTGCGGGATAGCGCTGCTCTTTCTCGCTACGGCCTGCGCCCGCGATGCCGACGATGCCTTCGTCTCTTCGGTCCAACGACTCCGGCCCGCGGTCGTGCTGTTGTCGATGCGCGTACCCCCCGAGCACAAGAAGGACCGTTACGACGACGCGTACGCCACCGGCTTCGTCGTCGCCTCGGGCGACTGGGGCAGCGATATTCTGACGGTGCAGCATGCGATCGAGGGCGCGTGGAATCTCCACATTACGATCGGAAATCGCTCGCACGCGCCGGCCCGCGTCGTGGCAACGAATGAAGATCTCGACCTCGCACTGCTGCGCACGCCGCGCCATCCGCTCCCGACGATGGCCTTAGGCTCTTCGGCCCATCTGCAAGGCGAGGTGGGACGGGAAGTCGGTCTACTCGGTTATCCGATCCCCGATGAGTTCGACGACGAAGGTTTGGGTCTCGCGACCTCGCTCAACACCGGACGCCTCTCCTCGGTTCGCAAGGACGCGCTCGAAGTGACGCTTTCGATCGTTCCGGGCGAGAGCGGCGCGCCGGTCTTCATTGCGACGACCGGCGAAGTCGTCGGCGTCGCCGAATCGCGCTTCGATGAAGAGCGCAGCATCGGCTTTGCCGTGCCGATCGACGACGTCAAGCGATTTCTGCACCGTTACGATCGCACGCACGGTTTTTAGCGTTAGGCGGGATACTTGAACTCGCCATGTGCGGCAACATGGAGCGTCGAGCGGTCGCCGATCCATTGCAGCGGCGGAATCTCGAAGAAGCGGGCGAGAACGTTGAGGCGGCCGGCATAGCCGGAGCGGAGATTCGCGAAGCGCGTCCAGGCTTCGTCGCGATCGTTGAGCGCGTAGCCCGCGGCCTCCAAGCGATCGCAGGCGTGATCGAACTCGGCCCGCTCGATACCGGCCGTCTCATCCGGGGTCTCTACGCGAAAGTAGCGGCTGAGGTCGCGTGTCGCGTGGCGGCCGACGTTGTAGAAGATGCGCGCCTGTCCGTCGCGCACGTCTTTGAGCGTGGTCATCATCAGCGTTGCCGCGTCGAGCAGCGTGCCGAGCGTGCCGACCCAGGATTGATCGTCGTGGCTCGACCGGAAGAACGCGAGCACCGGATAGGCTAAGTGGCTCTCCATGACCGCGGCGGCCCAGCGTTGCGCGTCGATCATCAGCGGCGAGAGATCGTCGTGCGTTCGCGAATATCCCGCGATCGCCAGCAGGTTGACGCCGCTCGGCGGCGAGCCGGCGCGCGCCGCAACCGTGACGACGAACGTTTCGCGCTGCTGAAACGAGCCGAAGACGGCGAATAAGAAGGCGGTCATGATCGAGAGAAACGAGAGTCCGGCGAGCGCGGCCAGGATCGAGACGAGCCGCGGGAGTGCGCTGCGTCCGACGACGTCGCCGAAACCGATCGTGAGCAGCGACGTGCCGGCGAAGTAGAGCGCCGATCCAAACGAGGCGTGCGAGGGCGCGATGCCGCCGCGCGTTCCCCAGAGCACCAGCGCGAATCCGAAGATCATCAGTCCGACCCAGAGCCCGATCAACGAGATCATCATGAAGGGCGCGAAGACCGCAAGGAAATCTTCGCGCCGGTCGCCGTCGGAGAAGAGGCGCCAGGCGACGCGCGGCCAGAGGTGCCACATCGTTCGCCAGAAGTAGAAGCTGATGCGGTAACGGCGCCCGGTCGCGCGCGGCATGACGACCGCCTGAAAGACGTCGGCGAGGCTCGCCGCGATCACGAAGACGCCGATTGCGATGCTCAGGACGTTCAACACCATGGCTTCGGAACGGATTCGGCGGGGCGGGGCGGCAGGCCGCCTGGAGTCGAAATGGCCCGCTGCGATGGCAGTGATCTTCATCACCGGCCCGGTGCGTTCGGGAAAGAGCGCGTTCGGCGTGCGGCTCGCGCTCGAGAGCCGGCGTCCGGTGACGTACATCGCCACGGCGGCCGGCGCGCCGGAGGACGTCGAGTGGCGGGCGCGTCTCGTGCGTCACGTGCGCGATCGTCCGGCTACGTGGCGGACGGTCGAGACCGCCACGATGAGCTGCGAGGCGCAACTCCTGCTCTTTCGCGACGCCGCGCCGGGCACGTGTCTCATCGTCGACGCGCTCGGCACCTGGCTTTCGGCGCGGATCGCCGCGCGGATCGATCTGTTGGAGATCGATTACATGGTGCTCGAATCGCAGCTCGACGAAGAGGCCGCGCGGTTTGTCGACGCGATGCTCGAGTCGCCGGCCGACGTTATCGCGGTCAGCGAACAGATCGGATGGGACGTCGTGCCCGTCGCTGCCGCGGCCCGGCTCTTTCGCGACGCGATGGGCCGGATGACCCAACGGCTGGCAGGGCGCGCGGAGCGGATATATTTGGTCGTCGCCGGCTACGCGCTCGACCTACGCGCGATGGGCGAGTCGATCGGGGACGACGCCGATCTCTGAAGCGGCCGTCCTCGTCACGTTTCTCGCCGCCATCGTCATCCTGACGCTGGTCGCGAAACGCTTGCGCGTTCCCTATCCGATCGCGTTCGTGATCGGCGGCGTGGCGCTCGCCTTCAGCCGCCACCTGCCGCGCCCGCATATCGACCCCGACGTCATCATGCTGCTGGTTATCCCGCCGCTGCTCTACGGCGCGGCGTGGTCGACGGATTGGCTGGAGTTCAAGCGCGCCGCGATACCGATTACGCTCCATGCAGTGGGATTGGTGATCGTCACGATGGGAGTCGTCGCGGTCGTCGTTCACTACACCGTTCCGGAGTTCACCTGGCCACTCGCCTTCACGCTCGGCGCGATCGTTTCGCCTCCCGACGCCGTGGCGTCGGAGGCGATCTTCGAGCGGTTGGCGATCCCGCGGCGCGTCGCCGCAATCGTCGGCGGCGAGTGTTTGATGAACGATGCGACGGCGCTCGTGCTCTATCGCTTTGCGCTCGTCGCGGCGATCACCGGGGCGTTCTCGCTGGCGCGCGCGAGCGTCGCCTTCGTCATCGTTGCCGTCGGCGGCGCGCTCGTCGGTGCGGCGATCGCGTTTGCGCTCGAAGGCGTTCTTCGCTATATTGCCCGGCGCGGCTACGCCGACGCGCTGATCTCGAGCGTCGTCTTCTTGCTGGCGCCCTTCGCCGCATATCTCCCCGCCGAAGAGCTCCACGTCTCCGGCGTGCTTGCGGCCGTCACCGCCGGAATGCTGTTGAGCTGGCGCTCGAGCGCCTTCATCGATTCCGACTCCCGCGTGCTCGCCGGCTCCGTCTGGCGTCTGCTCATCTTCGTGCTCAACGCGTACGCGTTTCTGCTCATCGGGCTTCAGCTGCCCGCGATCATCGAGGCCCTCGAACCGCACGTACGCGATTACGCGCTCTACGGTTTGCTCCTGAGCCTCACCGTCATCGTCGTCCGTATCGCCTGGATCTTTCCCACGAGCTACTTGCCGTACATTTTGAGCCGCCGCGTGCGCGAGAGCGACCCGGCGCCGCAGTGGGAGCGGGTTACGGTACTCTCATGGGCGGGAATGCGCGGCATCGTCTCGCTCGCGGTCGCGCTGTCGCTGCCCTATACGCTGGGCGATAATCCATTTCCGCAGCGCAGCCTCGCGATTTTCTTCACCTTTTGCGTCATCTTCGTGACGCTCGTCTTTCAGGGGCTGACGCTCGGACCGCTTATCGAATGGCTCGGCGTTACGGAGACCAGCCGAAGCCAACGGCGGGAGACCGATCTGCGGATTCGCGCGCTCGAGGCGGGTATCGCGCGGCTGCGCGAACGCGAAGCGGAGGCCGAGCGCAGGACGCCGCTCGAACGCGAGGTTGCCGGTCGCGTGCTCGAAGAGTATCAGCAACGCATCGACGTTCTACGCGGAAAAGTCGAAAAGGATGATATTGACGTGGTGCGCGAGACGCGAATCGATCGCGGGCTGCAGAAGGAGGCGCTCGCGGCCGAGCGCCGCGCGATCACCGAGATGCGGCGTGGCGGCGAAATTCCCGACGACATCTATCGCTCGATCGAGTACGATCTCGATCTTGCGTCGTTGCGCCTAAGTTGATCGCTTAGGGCGAACCGCTCGGTCCGGGACTCGGCGCGACGGCGGCAGGCGCTGCAGGGGCCGGCGTGCTTGAGGGCGGCATGCTTGAGGCCGGCGCGGCCGCCGGCGTCGTGGGCGAGGGCTGCGGCGAGGGCGTGGCCGGCGGGGCGAGCGTCGGTTCTCCGGCCGGTGCCGTCAGTTGCACGAGGCGGATGTAGCCGATCGAGGCGGTACCGTCTTTGGGAATCGTCGCGTCGGCGGTCGCCGTCGAGTATCCGGCCGCGCGGGCGGTCACCGTCTGATCGCCTGCAATCGAGCGCAGATTGAAGGCGCCGCTGACGTCGGCACGGGTCGTATAGAGCGATCCGACCGAGATCAGCGCGTTGCCGATCGGCCGGTTGGTCATCGCATCGAGAACCCTCCCGACGACGTGGCCGAAATCTTGTACGCCGACGACGTTGGGCGGCGGCGAACACGAATCGCCCAAAGCGAAGAGTAAGAGCGTCCCCAGAACGGCGTACCGCATTCTTGATTTCTTTGCGTTGGTGCGGTGAAGTTCCCCGCGGTGCGGTAGCGTCGATAGATGAGAGCGGGGGGACGGTCTCCCGGACCCGTCCCCCGCGGAGCGCTCCAAGCGCGACGAGCTACGGCTCTGTCGCGACTCCCGATACCATCGTAGCAGGGGCGGCGTTCGAAATCGTTTCAGAACTATCGCGGAGGAATCGGCCAGGCGTCGTAGCGGACGGCTTCGGCGATATCGCGATGCCATGCGATGCCGAGAAAATGCTCCCGGTCTTCCGGATCGAGCTCCTGTGCGGTGCTCTCCATGATTTGCTTCGCCTGTTTGAGCATTCGGGCCGCCGTTGCGCGGTCCCCGAGGAGCCGAAAGACCTGAGCCGCAGCCCAATAACAGTACTGCGGCCACTCCGTGCTTCGTAGAAACGTCTCCTCACTGGCGAGCATGCGCTGTGCGTACTCGCGCGCTCTCTCGAGATTGCCGAGTGCGGCCTGCCAGATCGCTAGATCGGCCAGCGTTTTGGCCGACCAAATCTGTGACTGCGAGCGAGCGCGAACCTCGAGCGAGGCTTCAGCATGGGCGATCGCGTCTGCGTAGTCGCCGGCGGCGCCTTCGGCGAAGGCGAGGTTCTCGAGTACCGCCGCCTCGATCAAACTAAAACCGAGTTCGCGCGATGCCTCGAGCGCCTCGCCTGCAGCTCGTCGAGCCGCCGCGAGATCGCGCTCGCAGGCGCTGACGAGCACGAGGTTACCGAGCCCGGTGAGACGTCCACGCGCGTCGCCGACGCGCTCGAAGAGGGTGACGGCCTTCTCCGTGGCGGCGCGCGCCTTGTCGAAGAATCCGACGCGGGTTTCGAGCACCGCCTGGTTGAGCAGCTCGCCGGCCGTCGCGCTGACGTTGCCGTGTTCGGAGAAGATGGCGGTGGACGCTGCGATATGCTCGCGTGCTTCGGCAGACCGGCCGCCGACCGAAGCCAAGACGATGCCGAGCCGGCTGCGCGCGACTGCTTCGCCGAACCGGTCCCCCGAGGCGGTCGATAGCTCGAGCAAGCGCGTTCCCAGTTCGATGCACCGCGGCATGTTGCGGCGCTGGTACGCCAAGGTCCAAGCGCTTCGTAAGGATTCGCGTTCCAGGACGGGATCGCTCGCTTTGGTCGCCGCACGGCTCGCCTCTTCGAGCAGCGTCTCAGCTTCGGATAGATGTCCGCGATGCGATTCAATATTCGCCAGGCAGCTCAGCGCTTGCGCTGCCGACGCGTCGTCGTGCGCTTCGCGGCTCAACGCAAGCGCCGTCTGCGCCGCGGCGTACGACTCGGCGAGTTGACCGAGCGCGTAGGCGAGTCTCGCTTCGGCGATGCCGAGCGACACCTGCCACTGCGGATCTCCCTCCTGCGCGCGCACCCGCAGTTCGGCGATCGCCCTCGCGTGTGCGGCGGCGTCGTTCGTGCTCAATGCGAACTCAACGCGCCGCGTCAAAGCGATTCGCTTCAAGTCCTGATCCTCGACGCCGGCGATTGCCGTCTCGGCTGCGACGAGCGCCGCGTGCCACGCGGCGCGGTCGCCGCGACGTCCTTCGATCGTGGCGCGCTCGAGCAAGAGCTCCGCGCGTTGTTGGGGCTCCCGCGTCAGGGCGATGGCGCGATCGCACTGCTCGCGCGCCTCGGCGAGCGCGCCGAGCGCCATCGAGCGCCGTACCGCCGCGCGATAGCAGCGTGCGGCGTTTGCCGCATCGCCGGCCAGCTCGTAGTGCGACGCAATTGCCGCGGAGAGCTCCGGGAACCGGTCGGGATAGAGCTCTTCGAGCACCCGAGCGATCCGATGATGACGGTTCGCCGCCCGTTCTGGCGGTGCGGCTCGCGTTATCGCGTCGTACAAGACGTGATGCGCGAACGCGTACTCGAAGAGACCGCGGCCGCTCGTTTCGCGCACGATTCGGCGGTCGATCAATTCGTCGAGCGCCTCGCGAAAGGTCGCTTCGTCCCAACCGCTCACCTCGCGCACGGCATCGCGTGAGAAAGCAACGCCGATGCCTGCGGCGATCTCTGCTGCGCAGCGCGCGTCGGGAGAGAGGTCTTCGATGCGGCGCTCGACGAGCGCTTGCAGACTCTGGGGCTGGAAGGCGCGCCCGCCTTTGCGGTAATCGTCGACGAGCTGAGTGACGAAGAGCGGATTGCCGGCCGAGGTTGCGAGCAGCGTTGCCGCGGGAATCTCGCGGATCTCGTGGATCGCGCCGGTGAGCTGTTCGAGATCGCCGATCGATAACGGCGAGAGCGAGAGGCTCAGCGCGCTCCCTTCCGCGCGCGCCTCTTGACGGAGCCGGTGGAGCGGATGCGGACGCGGCGTCGCGTCGTCGCGGTAGGTGACGACGATCATCACGCGCACGCCGGAGATACGGCGCGATAAGAATTGTAAGAGCGAGATCGATGCCGATCCGGCCCACTGCAGATCTTCGAGTACCACCAGCAGCGGTCGCGGCGCGCTGAGATCGGCGAGCGTGCGAAAGACCGACTCGAAGAGCCGAATCCGTTCGCCTTCGGCGTCGATCTGGGGAGGATGCGGCAGCAAGGGAAAGCGTACGCGTATCTCGGGCAAGAGCGAGGCGACGCAGGCGAGCGAGATCGTCGGTTTGAGCGAGGCGACGAGCGGCAGCGCCGAACGCAGCGCATCGACCACGCTTTCGTAAGGCGTTGCCTCGGGCGATCCCGTCGCTCCAAGCAAGACGCGTCCGCCGCGCTCTTCGACGGCATGCGCGAACTCGATCGCCAGCCGCGACTTTCCGACCCCGGCCTCGCCGCCGACGAAGACGAAGGTTCCGCGCCCCCCGCGTGCGACCCGGCTCCACGCCTCCAAGAGCCGATCGAGCTCGGCTCGCCGCCCGACGAACGGAAGCGTTGCGGCGCGGGCGAGCGTTGCCGGGCTCGCCGGATCGTCTGCGGCCGCGCCGTCGAGCGATTCCCCCCGCGCGATCGTCTCGCGGACGGTCATCGTCTCGGGCATCGGATCGACGCCGAGCTCGCTGCGCAAGAGCGCGGCGAAGCGCCCGTACTCGGCGAGCGCGCCGGCACGATCTCCCGACTCCGAGCGCAGCGCCATCACTTGGCGGACGATGTCTTCGCGCCATGGGTCGAGCGAGAGATTCGCTGCGCTCGCTCGAGCCCGAGGGGGAAATCGCGCCGCCGGCGCGCCTCGGAGACCAGCCTCGAGAGTCCGGCGAGGTAGAGGTTCCGCCGGCGCTCCCGCTCCGGAAGGATCCATTCGTCGTAGAGCGATGCGAGCAGGTCGCCCCGGTAGAGCGCGAGCGCTTCCTCGATACGCTCCGGATCGGTGACGAGCCGGTCGAAGGCTTCGACGTCGAGCCAGAGTCGGAGATCGGGCCGGACGGCGACGCTGTCGGTCGTTACCAGCAACGGGCCTCCCGCCGGCGAGGGCGGCAGAACCCGTCCGAGCTCGTAGAGGTTCATCCGAAGCCTGCTCCGCGCCGAGTCTTCCTCTTCGTCGGGCCACATAACGTACGCAAGGAAGTCGCGCGCGACCGGGGCGTCGCGATTCATGAGCAAGTAAGCGAGAATCGGCAGGGTCTTGCGCGGCGTCGCGAGACGAAACGGCGCGCCGTCCACTTCCACGGCAACGTGACCGAAGAGCCGGATGCGAAGGTCGGGAGTTGCGATGGCTGAGGCTTCGTCGGCGTCGAGGTCTTCCTTGCTCGCCGAAGCCACCGTGGCGCCCGTTTGGAGCCAGGTATGGGGCAGCGCTTGTGAAAACTTTCACAAGCCATGAATCCGTACGGTCCGGTCGCGATCTACCTCTGCGTCGCCTTCGCGGCTGCCCTCCTCTTCACGGTCATTCCCGGCCTCTTGGCGCGAGCGCGACCGAACCAGCACAAGCGCGAGGCCTACGAGTGCGGCGTCGAACCGACGTCGCCGGTTGCCGGACGATTCCCGGTGCGCTTTTACTTGATCGCGATGCTCTTCGTGGTCTTCGACGTGGAAGCGGCCTCGTTCTATCCCTGGGCGGTCAAGATGCACGCGCTGCGCGTCTTCGGTCTGCTCGAGATGGTGATCTTCATCGTCGTGCTCGCGATCGGCTACGCCTACGTTTGGAAGAAGGGCGGCTTCGTATGGCGTTAGGACCGGGGCAATTCATGCTCGCGCGTCTCGACGACGTCGCGCGCTGGGCGCAGAGCTCGTCGGTCTGGCCGCTCACGATGGGCCTTGCCTGCTGCGCGATCGAGATGATGAGCGTGACGGCACCGAGTACGACATCGCGCGGCTCGGGTCGGAAGTCTTTCGCAGCTCGCCGCGGCAGGCCGATCTCATGATCGTCTCCGGGCGCGTCGCGCAGAAGATGGGCCCGGTCGTGAAGCGTCTCTACGATCAAATGGCCGATCCCAAGTGGGTCATCTCGATGGGTGCCTGCGCGAGTTCGGGCGGCATCTTCGACAACTACGCCATCATTCAAGGTGTCGATACCATCATTCCGGTCGATGTTTACGTTCCGGGCTGTCCGCCCACGCCCGACGGTCTGCTCTACGCGGTCAACCTGATTCAGCAGCAGATCCGTGAGGGCGGACGCGGTGGAATCCTGGCGCGAGCCTAACGTTCAACTCATAGCTTCGAGGGTGCATCCTGCCTAGTACGCAAACTCCGCCGATCGCCGGTGCGGCGATCGATCCAACGAGCCTGCGCCCGCCGATCGACGACGCGTCGATCGAGCGGATCGTACCCGCGCAGCTTCGCGCGCGTCTCGAGGCGCTCAAGGCGGAAGGGTATACGATGCTCCTCGATCTCGGCGCGGTCGACTATCTGCAGCGAGCTCCGCGCTTCGACGTCGTCTACCACTTGCTCAAGCTGCCGGCGAAGAAGTCGGGCGTCAAGGAGATCGGGACGCCGGCGCGTCTACGCCTGCTCTGCGGACTCGACGAGGGCGAACGGTTGGCCTCGGCCGTCGACCTTTGGAAGTCGGCCGATTGGGCGGAGCGCGAAGTCTTCGATCTCTTCGGAATCGTCTTCGAAGGACACCCCGATTTGCGCCGCATTCAGATGCCGCACGATTGGGAAGGGCATCCGTTGCGCAAAGATTATCCGATGCGCGGCCCCGCGCGCGAACGCGCACCGCGACCGAACTTTGCAAATAAGAGCAACGTCGTCGCAGGCACGCCGCCTTCGGGGAGAACGCTCGAAGCGTTGCAAGAAGAAGTGAAGCGGGCGCGCGGCTCGTGACGATCTCCGCGACGCCACTCTCAGCCGACGTGGTCAGCCGCGAGGGCAACACGATGGTGCTCTCGATGGGTCCGCAGCACCCGTCTACCCACGGCGTGCTGCAGATCGTCCTCGAGATCGAGAGTGAGAACGTCGTCAAGGCCGATCCCGAGATCGGTTACCTTCATACGGGCATCGAGAAGACGGCCGAGGGACTCTTCTGGACGCAAGTGCAGACCGTGATGGAGCGCATGGATTATCTCGCGCCCTCGTCAAACGCGCTCTGCTACGCGCTCGCCGTCGAGCGGCTCCTCGGCATCACCGATCGCATCCCGCAGCGCGCGCAGATCGTCCGCGTTCTGCAGATGGAGCTCACGCGCATCGCCTCGCACTGCGTCTGGCTCGGTACGCACGGCATCGACCTCGGCGCGATCTCGGTCTTCTTTTATTGCTTCGACCTGCGCGAGAACATCCTCGATCTCCAAGAGGCCTCGGGCGGCGCGCGCATGCATCCGAACTATATCCGCGTCGGCGGCCTCAACGGCGATCTTCCGCAAGGATACGTCGAAAAACTCGACGCGCTGATCGAAAAGTTTCCCGGTCGCATACGCGAGCTGCGCGGTCTGCTGCAGGCCAATCCGATCTTCCAAGACCGGACCATTGACGTCGGCTATCTCACGCCCGAGGCGGCGATCGAATGGAACGTCACCGGCCCGGCGCTGCGCGCGAGCGGCGTCGCCTACGACGTGCGCAAGGCCTTTCCGTATACGGGATACGAGACGTACGACTTCGACGTACCGACCCGCGACGAAGGCGACGCGTACGCACGTTTCCTCGTGCGGCTCGACGAGATGGAGCAGTCGATGCGCATCATCGAGCAAGCGCGCAAGCGGCTCGACGCGGCGGGTCCGGTAATGATCGACGATCCGAAGGTCGCGCTCCCTCCGAAAGAGACGATCGCGCTCTCGATGGAAGCGTTGATCCATCACTTCAAGCTGATCAGCGAAGGCTTCCGCGTGCCGCCGGGCGACGTCTATCAATCGATCGAGTCGCCGCGGGGCGAGCTCGGTTACTACGTCGTCAGCAACGGCGAGAACCGCCCGTGGCGCATCCGCACGCGTCCGCCGAGCATGTACAATCTGCAAGCGCTCAAAGGCATCGCCCCGGGAATCTCATCGCCGATCTCGTCGTGATGATCGGCTCGCTCGATCCCGTCTTCGGCGAGGTCGACCGATGAACTCGCCGCTGCATGCCGCGTCGGGTAGCTCGTCGCGCCACATCGTTTGGCGCTCCTGCTACGCCGCGCTCGCGCCATCTGCTGCCGAAGATTATGACCTCCTGTCAATGGCGCTCGCGTCGGAGTCCCCTCTGCGGCATACAGCGGCGCGTCCGGCGCTTGGGTCTCGTCGAGGCCGTTGCGCATGAGCGAGCGAGAGAAGAATTTCCCGGCGTTGCTGGCGCGCCTGCGGCCCCAATGCGATGAGATTATTGCGCAGTACGAGCAGCGGCGGTCGGCGCTCTTGCCGATCATGCATTTGTTTCAACAGCACGAGGGCTTCGTGAGTCCGCAGGCGATGCGCGCGACGGCGCAGATGCTCGAGATCACGCCGGCCGAAGTGGAGGGCGCGGTGTCGTTCTACACGCTCTTCTACCGGCGCCCGGTCGGGAAGTACATGCTGCAGGTCTGTCGCGGGCTCGCGTGCTCGATCAACGGCGCGGAAGATATCATGGCGTATTTTCGCGAGAAGCTTGGCGTCGGACATCTGCAGACGACCGACGACGGGCTCTTCTCGTATGAAGAGGTCGAGTGTCTCGCTTCGTGCGACCGCGCGACCTGCATGCAGGTCAATCTCGAATTCGTTTACGACCTGACGCCGCAGATGATCGACGAGATGCTCGCGGCGATGCGGGCCGGGAGCTACAACGTCGCGCCGATGGCGCAGACGGAGACGCCGGGGGAGACGTGGTCGATTCCGCAAGACGAGCAGATCGCGAGCGGAAAGAAGTCGCTCGGCGCGGCGGGCGTTCCGCAGCCGAATAATGCCGGCGGAGTCGGCGACGCGAGCGGCATCATCATGCTCGACAACATCATCAATCGCAGCGTCTACCGCTTTACCGGAACGACCGAGCGCGCCGTCGTCGATTCGCGCGCCGTCGTCGAAGTCGTCGAAGAAGATGAAGGTGCCCGTGCCGGTCACTAAAGTCCTGACCGAAGGGATCGGCGAGATCGACATGTGCGGCATCGATGACTACCGGCAGCGCGGCGGATACAAGCAGTGGGAGCGCGTCGTGCGCGAGCTCAAGCCGGTCGACGTGCTCAACCTCGCGGAGAAGTCGGGCCTACGCGGCCGCGGCGGCGCCGGTTTTCCGACCGGTCGCAAATGGTCGTTCCTGCCGACCGACAAGCACGTGCGCTACCTCGTCTGCAATAGCGACGAAGCCGAGCCGGGCACGTTCAAGGACCACATGCTGCTGGAGAACGTGCCGCACCTGATTCTCGAAGGAATGCTGATCGGCGCTTACGGGATCGCCTCGCATCACGCGTTCATCTACATTCGCGGCGAGTTCAAGCGGGGATACGAGATCTTCTCCGCCGCGCTCGAGGAAGCGCGGCGTGCGGGTTACGTCGGAAAGAATCTCTTCGGAAGCGGCTACGATCTCGAAGTCACCGTCCATCGCGGCGCCGGTGCGTATATTTGCGGCGAAGAGACGGGGTTGCTCAACTCGCTGGAAGGCAAGCGCGGCGAGCCTCGGTTGAAGCCGCCATTCCCGGCGATCGAAGGGCTCTACGGCATGCCGACGGTCGTCAACAATGTCGAGACGCTCGCCTATCTCGTGCCGATCCTCGAACGCGGCGCCGAGTGGTTCGCCGCGGTGGGCACCGAGCGCAGCAAAGGTTACAAGATCGTCTCCGTCTCGGGGCACGTCCGCAATCCCGGCAACTACGAGGTACCGTTAGGAACGACGGTGCGCGAGCTGATCGAGTTGGCCGGTGGCTTGCGAGCGGGACGAACGCTGATGGCGGTTCAGCCCGGCGGCGGCTCGTCGGCATGTATCTTCGAGGAGCATCTCGATTGGCCGTACGATTACGAAAGCATGACAAAGGCCGGCTCGATGCTCGGCTCGGGTGCCTTCGTCGTCTTCGACGACACCGCCGATTTCGTCAAGGCCGCGCATAATCTCGTCCGCTTCTTCGCGCACGAATCGTGCGGACAGTGCACGCCGTGCCGCGAAGGCGGGAGCTGGCTGGAACGCGTGCTCGAGCGGCTCGTGCATCATCGTGGCGTCCCCGGCGATTACGAGATGCTCGCGCGCGTCTCGGGGACGATCACCGGCTTGAATCTCTGCGCGCTCGGCGATTCGATCGAACCCTTCCTCAAATCGGTGATGCAGCGCTTTCCCGAAGCCTTCAAATCGCGAATGGTCGGCGCCGAGGCGGCGCAGCCGGCATGAGCGCGCCATTGCTCGCCGCCGGCACCGAGATGGTGACGGTCACCTTCGACGGCGTTCCGGTAACGGTACCGAAGGGGACGCTCCTCGTCGAAGCCGCAAAACTCGTCAGGCAGCAAATTCCGATCTACTGCTATCACACGAAGTTGGGACCGGCCGGACTCTGCCGCATCTGCATGGTCGAGATCGAGGGTATGCCGAAGTTGCAGATTGCCTGCAATACCGTCGCGACCGACGGAATGGTCGTGCGCACGCAGGGCGAGCGCGTCGATGCGGCCCGCGCGATGGTGCTCGAGCTCTTTCTGGTAAACCACCCGCTGGATTGTCCGATCTGCGATAAGGGCGGCGAGTGCGAGCTGCAGGATTACTCGATGGCCTACGCTCGCGGAACCTCCGACGTCGCCGACCCGAAGCTCTCCAAGCCGAAAGCCGTCGATCTCGGACCGACCATCGTACTCGACGAAGAGCGCTGCATCGTCTGCCAGCGTTGCGTCCGTTTCGACGACATCATCGCCGACGAACGGCAGCTCGTCGTTAAGGATCGCGGCGCGCACGACATCATCGCGACGGCGACGGGAGAGCCGTACCGGCATAACTTTACCGGCAACGTCACCGAGCTCTGTCCGGTCGGCGCGTTGACCTCGAAGACCTATCGCTTCAAATCGCGCCCGTGGGATTTGAATCGTACGCACACGACCTGCACGCAGTGCGCCGTGGGATGCCAGCAGTTCGCGGACGTACGCTACGGAACGCTGCTGCGAACGATGTCCGTTGAGGACGATACGATATCGGATGGCTGGCTCTGCGATCGTGGACGCTACAACATCGGCTTCTACGACTCGCCCGAGCGGCTCACGCAGCCTCTCTATCGGCGCAACGGCAGTTTCGTGCAGATCGGCTGGGACGACGCCTACATCCTGTGGGCGAAGGCAATCCGCGAAGCGATCGCGGCGCAAGGCCCCGCAAGCGTCGGTGCGGTCGGCGGCGGCCGGCTGACCAACGAGGAAGCCTATGTCTTGCAGGACGTCTTCCGATCGGCCGGCGTTACGAATCTCGACTGGCGTGCCGGTTCGCAGCGGCAAGCGACTCCCGGAAAGCACGGCGCGCCGCTCGACGCCATCGATCGCGCGCAGGCAATCGTCATCGCCGGACTGCCGCTCGAGGAGCGTGCGCCGGTTCTCTCGCTGCGCGTGCGTAAAGCCGCGCTTCGCGGAGTGAAGGTCGTCCGCGCGGCGAGTGCGGCGGAGGCGCGCAACGCGATCGGCGATGCCTCGAACGTCGCGTTGATTTGGGATGGAATCGATCTCGCACAAGGGCGCAGCTATGCGCAGGCCTTCGCCGATCTCGACGGCATCGCAACCTACGTTGCGAGCGAACAGGCGAACGCGCGCGGCGCGGAGGCGATGGGAATGCTGCCGGGCAGCGGCCCGGGTTTTCTCTCGGTCGAAAAGGGACTCGACGGTTACGCGATGCTCGAAGCGGCGCGTTCCGGCGAACTCGGCGTGCTCGCGCTCTTCGGCGTCAATCCCGCCCGAAACGCGCTCGATCCGGCCGCCGCCGCACAAGCGCTCGAGATGGTGCGGTTCCTGGTCGTCAGCGATCTCTTCATGACCGAGACGGCGCAGCGCGCGACGCTCGTCCTGCCGGCAAAGGGTGCCTTTGAGAAGGAGGGCACGACGCTCGCGCTCGGCGGCGATCTCCTTCCCGTCAACGCTTCGCTCTCGGCACCCGATTCCGTGCGCTCGGATTACGAGATGCTCCTCGGGCTCGCCGATCAGCTTGGCGTCTCGGTTCTGCCCGCCGACGAGCTGCACGGCGCGATCGTCGCACATATTGCGAAAACGACTCCCGGCTTCACGCTCGGCGACGAACGGTTTGCCGGTCGTGTCACCGCGAGCTTGGGCAAGGGTGACGGCGCGGAAATTCTCTCGGGCGGCGGCACCTGGGAGCACGACCCGACGCTGGCCGGGATGAGGGCGTAACGCGATGCCCTGGTGGATTATCGTCTTGGTGAAATCGGCGATTCTGCTCCTGGTCGTCGTCACCTCATTTGCGTACGCGATGCTCGTCGAGCGCAAGATTCTCGGTTGGATGCAGTTGCGGCCGGGACCGAATCGCGTCGGTCCGTGGGGGCTGCTGCAGCCGGCCGCCGACGCGGCGAAGCTGATGTTGAAAGAGGACCTGACGCCGGAGACGGCCGATCCGCTGCTCTATAAGCTCGCGCCCTTTATCTCGCTGGTAACGGCCTTTTCCGTCTACGCGATTATTCCGTTCGGTGCGTCGCGCTCGGGTGCGGCGTGGTCGATCGGCAACGTCAATGCCGGCATCCTCTTTATTCTCGCCATCGCGTCGCTCGGGGTCTACGGAATCTGTTTGGGCGGGTGGGCCTCGGGTTCGAAGTATCCGCTCTTGGGCAGCGTCCGGTCGACCGCGCAAATGATCAGCTACGAGCTCGCGATGTCGCTCTCGCTCATCGGCGTGCTGATCCTCGCTGGAACGACCTCGCTCGACGGGATCGTCAACGCGCAGGCTCGCTGGTGGTTCGTTCTGCCGCAGTTCGTCGGCTGCATCATCTACGTCATTACGGCGGTCGCCGAGACGAACCGGACCCCCTTCGATCTCGTCGAGGCGGAGACGGAGCTCGTCGGCGGATTCCATACCGAGTACTCCGGACTGCGCTTCGGGCTCTTTTTCATCGCCGAATACGTCAACATGCTGACGATCTCGTGCATCGCGACGCTGCTCTTCTTCGGCGGGTGGAACGCGCCGTTCGGACTTACCGTGATTCCCGGCATCGTCTGGTTCGTCGTCAAGGTCGCATGCTTCATGTTCTTCTACATGTGGATTCGCGCTACGCTGCCTCGCCTGCGTTACGACCGGCTGATGGCCTTCGGTTGGAAGGTGCTCTTGCCCGTGGCGACGCTCAATCTGGTCGTGACGGCGATCGTCGTCGCGTACAAAGGCTGACCGGCAGGATGTCGACGCGCAAGCATCTCCTCAACGTCGGCGCGATCCTGAAGGGACTGTCGATTACCTTCGGATTCATGTTCCGCCGGCGTCCGACCATTCCGTATCCGTCGCGCAAGAAGCAGCATGCGCCGCGCTTTCATGGGCTGCACGAGCTGCGCCGTTACGCCGACGGCAAGGAACGCTGCATCGGCTGCGAGCTCTGCTCGAGCGTCTGTCCCGCCAACGCAATCACGGTCATCGGCGCTGAGAATTCGCCCGATGACCGGCACTCGCCCGGCGAACGGTACGCCGCTCGCTACGAGATCGACGAGCTGCGCTGCATTTTCTGCGGGATGTGCGAGGAGGCGTGCCCCACCGACGCGATCGTGCTCACGCCGCGCTTCGAAATGTCCGATTACCGGCGCGGCTCGTTCATCTACGACAAGGACCGGCTAATCGTCCCCGTCGAGGCCGGGGTGGGAACGGCGCCCGACGACCGGCCCGGCGGAATTCCCGGCGATCTCGGACGCGTTGCGGAGATCAAGTCGACGACCGACATCGAACGCGGCTACTTGGCGACGTGGCGCGGCGAGGTGCTGACGACGCAACGCAAGGGACTTACGCTGATCAAACCGCCGCCTACAATTTCGCCCGCGCGAAGCGCGGCCCGAGCGAGGCGCCCGGCGCCGAGTCGAAGGGTCCAGGATGACGGCGCGGAATGATTGAGTTTTGGGCGTTGGCAATCGTTTTGATTGCGAGTGCGGTGTGGACGATTTCGGCATCGAAGCCCGTCTACAGCGTGGTTGCGCTCCTGCTCAACTTCGCGGTGCTCGCCGTCACCTACGTCACGCTCTCGGCCGAGTTTCTCGCAGTCATTCAAATCATCGTCTATTCGGGCGCAATTCTGGTGCTCTTCGTCTTCGTCATCGCGCTGCTCAGCAGCGGCGTGGCGCCTTTTCCCATGGGGCCGAATCGCCTGCCGAAGATCTGGGCGCCCGCGGCGATCGTGGTCGTCGTCTCGTTCGGCTTCCTCGTCTACGCCGTAATGCAGGCCGCACTGATCGCGCCGCGCGTGCCGAAGGCGCCCGTCGGTGCCGCTAACGCGTTTGGGAGCGTCGCCGACTTCGGTACCGCGCTCTTCACCGTGCAGTTGCTTCCGTTCGAGGTTACGGCGCTGATTCTGATGGTCGCGGTGATCGGCGTAATCACCCTCGGCGGCGAGCAGATGAAAGACGGCGACTTCAACCGGAGCGAAGCGAAGGTCGAGCGAGCGATGCGTGAGGCGATTCTGCGCGAGGGAAGCGACTGATGGCGGTTCCGCTGACCGACTACGTCGCGCTCGCCGCCGTGATGTTCTTCATCGGCGTCGTCGGCGTCATCGTCCGGCGCAACCCGCTGGTGATGCTGATGAGCATCGAGCTGATGTTCAACGCCGCGAATCTGCTCTTCATCGCGTTTGCCCGCGCGTGGCTGCAGAACGTCGGCCACATCTTCGCCTTCCTGGTGATCACCGTCGCCGCCGCGGAGGCGGCGATCGGCCTAGCAATCATCGTCACGACCTTCCGGCCGGAGAAGTACGTCGACGTGGACGACGTACGGGCGCTTCGCGGATGATCCATCACGCGCTCGGTTCGAGCGGCTCGTATCCGCTGGTCGTCGCGTTGTGGCTGCTGCCGCTCGCCGGTGCGGTGATCTGTTGGGCCTTCGGTCCGCAACTGCGAACGCTGGCGGGATGGCTCGTCTCGGGACTGGTGGGCGCATCGTTCGTGTTGGCGGTGCTCTCGTGGGTTGCCGGAACGCAACAGCTCGGCGAGGCGCTCGGCGCGCATCAGCCGCTGCTGACCTGGTTGCCGGGCTTCGATTTTGGATTGCTGCTCGATCCGCTCTCGCTGATCTGGACCTTCATCATCACCGGCGTCGGCTTCCTGATCGTGCTCTACTCGGTCGGCTACATGGAAGGCGACCGCGCGTACGCGCGCTTCTTTGCCTACATGAGTTTCTTCATCTTTGCGATGTTGACGCTCGTGCTCGCCGACAACTTCGTCGGCTTGCTCGTGGGTTGGGGACTCGTGGGCTTGGCTTCCTACTTCTTGATCGGATTCTGGTTCGAACGTCCTTCGGCCGTTGCCGCCGCGCGCAAAGCGTTCGTCATCAACGTCGTCGGCGACGTCGGCATCATGTTCGCGATCTTCTTGATCGTGGCCAATGTCCACTCGATCGGCTTCGGCGACGCGTTTGCGGCCGCAGGCTCGTGGGGAGCCCCGCTCGTCTTCGCCGTCTGCGTGGCGCTCTTCATCGGCGCCGCGGCAAAGTCGGCACAGGTTCCGCTCCACACCTGGTTGCCCGATGCGATGGAGGGCCCTACCCCGGTCTCCGCGTTGATTCACGCGGCGACGATGGTGACGGCGGGCGTCTATCTCGTCGCGCGCTGCGCGCCGCTCTGGAATCATAACCCGCAGGCGCAGCTCTTGGTCGGCACGGTCGGCGGCGTCACGGCGCTGGCAGGCGCGATTCTCGGCACCGCACAATGGGATATCAAACGCATTCTCGCCTATTCGACGATGTCGCAGATCGGCTACATGATCATGGGCGTCGGCGTCGGCGCTTACGAAGGCGGAATCGCGCACTTCTTTACCCACGCGTTCTTCAAAGCGCAGCTCTTTCTGACGTCCGGGCTCGTGATTCACGCACTGGCGAACGAGCAGGACGTCCGGCAGATGGGCGGGCTGTGGAAGAAGATGCCCTTTGCGTTCTGGGCGATGCTCACCGGCGTGCTCTCGATCTGCGGCATTCCCGGCTTTAGCGGATTCTTCTCAAAGGACCAAGTGATCTACGGCGCGCTGGCGCACGGCCATCCGTGGCTCTATGGCGTCGGCGTTCTTACCGCCGGAATCACCGCGTACTACATGTTCCGGCTGCTCTTCGTCGCGTTCTTGGGCGAGTATCGCGGCAAGCTCGATACGTCGCACCTGCATCTGCCGGGTTGGGTGATGAATCTGCCGGTCGGAATCTTAGTGGTGCCGACCGTCGCGATCGGCGGCGCGCTAATGTTCGGCGGAGAGAACTCGCCGTGGTCGCACTACTTCGCTCCGCTCTTCGCCCGGCAGGCTTCGGTCGCCGCGACCCTGCCCGCACCACCCATCTCCGAAGGAATGACGTCGGCACTCGTCTTCGCGCTCGTCATCGTCGGCTTTGCGATCGCCTGGTACCGCTACGCGCGCGCCGAGGCGCGGAGCGATGCGGTCGAACGCCTGCGCGGTGAAGCCGAACATACGCCCGCCATTCTGGCCAAGCGCTTCTACGTCGACGAGATCATCGAGCTCTTCTTCGTGCAGCCGGCGCAGCGACTCGGTCTGCTCTTCGGACGCGTGCTCGATCCGCACGTGATCGACGGTGCGGTCCGCGAACTCGCCTACTGGGCCGGCTGGTCCGGCGCAGTCGTCCGCTCGTTTCAGACCGGCCTCGTCCGCGCGTACGCATTGATTCTCTTCGTCGGCGCGGCCTGCTTCATCGTCTACTACGCCGTCGCCGCGGGGGCGATGGGGCACTGATGACACTCGTTCCAGTCACCATTCTGTTGCCGATCGTCGTGGGAGCGCTGCTCTTTGCGCTGCCGCGCGGCGACCGCGGGCTCTCGCGCGCGATCGGAACCGCCGTAGCGGTTGCGACGTTTGCGATGCTGATCGCGGCGGGGACGCGCGAGTGGAGTATGCATTGGCTCTCCCGGCCGTTCACGGCGGCCTTCCATTTCGGTGCGACGCCGTTTTCGTTCTGGATCGCACTGCTGCTCGCGCTCTGCACCGCGTGCGCGATCCCGACGGTGCGCGTGACGCGCACGCGCGACTTCATCGCGCTGCTGCTGATGCTCGAAGGCACGATGCTCGGGCTCTTTCTCGCCCGCGACCTGCTCGTCTTCGCGCTCTTCTGGGATCTGATGCTGATCCCGGTCTTCTTCGGGTTGCTCGGCTGGGGCGAGCATCCCGCGACCGCCTGGCGCTACTTCATCTACAACTTTGCCGGCGGCTTGACGCTGCTGCTCGCGACGGCCGCCTTCGGCGTGATCTATGGGTCGACCGACGTAATCGGCCGTAACGTGACGCCGCTGGTCGGTGCGTGGGCGCCGTGGATTTTCGCGGGCTTTGCTTTCGCCTTCTTGGTGAAGACGCCGGTCTGGCCGCTCCACACCTGGATGCCGCCGACCTATAGCGGATTGCCGGCGCCGATGGTCGCGGTCGTCTCGGCCGTGCAGTCGAAGGCCGGCCTCTACGGGCTCGTCGTCATCGCGCTCGCGCTGCTCCCCGATTATCTGCGGCTCTACGCCGAGCCGTTGATCGTGCTCGCGGCGATTTCGCTGATCTACGGCGCCGCGATCGCTCTGGTTCAGAACGACGCGAAGCGCATCGTCGCGTACTCGTCGCTCTCGCATCTCGGGCTGATCGTGATCGCGATCGCTTCGCGCAATCCGTTGGCGTTAAAAGGCGCGCTCGTCTACATCGTCGCGCACGGGCTCTTCTCGGCGGCGCTCTTCATCCTGCTCGGCTATCTCGAGGAACGCGAAGAGACGCGCTCGCTGCTGCGGCTCGGCGGGTTGGGTTGGAAGAACCCGCGGCTCGCCGGTGCGCTCTGCATCGCGGCGCTCGCGGCGCTGGGTCTCCCCGGTTTGGCCGGTTTCGTCGGCGAGCTCGTCATCCTTATCGGCGTCTATCAGGCCGGCTACGTTTGGCCCGTCGTCGTCGCGCTCGTCGCGATCGTGATCGCTTCAGCCTATATGATTCGGCTCTACCAGGATCTCATGAATGGACCCGAAGTTGAGGACGTCCCGGTTCGCGCCGATCTCACCTGGCTCGAAGGCCTTGCCGTCGCGCCGCTTCTCGCCGCATTGGTCGCCTTAGGCGTCGATCCGGCGCCGCTGCTGCGCCTATGAAACTTCCGTTTAGTTCTGCCGACTGGCACGCGATCGCACCGGTGGGCGCCGTCGCGATCGCCGCGCTCGTCGTGCTGATCGGCGACTTATTCTCCGTGCGACAGGCTCGGCGATACGCTTCCATCGTCGTCGCCTTGATCGGGATTCTCGTCGCGGCGATGCTCGCGGCGCGCCAATACGGCCATAATTACGACGCCTTTTTCGGCGGCTTCATGGCCGGAGGTTTTGCGACCGTCTTTCAGGAGGTCATACTGATCGCGGCTGCGGGTTCGGTGATTCTCTACGGCGCGATCGGTCCGGCCCAACGCGTCGCCGGGATGACGGCGATCATGCTCTGGAGCGCCTGCGGCGCGATGCTCATGGCCGGCGCCGCCAATCTGCTGATGATCTTTCTCGGCCTCGAGCTGCTCTCGCTCGGGCTCTACGCGCTCTGCGGCGCGGTCGATCGAAAGACGGCGCGCGAATCCGCGCTGAAGTATTTGATCCTCAGCTCGACCGCGACCGGATTCTTGCTCTTCGGATTCGCGCTGCTCTTCGGCGCCACCGGAAGCGTTCGGCTCGCCGACTTCGTGAATCCCGCGCTCGCCTCGAATCCGCTCTTCTGGATGGGTGCCGGCATGTTTCTGATCGGCATCGTCTTCAAGCTGAGCCTCGTGCCGTTCCACACCTGGACGCCCGACGTCTTCCAGGGCGCGCCGCTGCCCGTCACCGCCTTCATGAGCGTAGCGACGAAAGCGGGAACGCTCGCCGTATTCGCGCGGTTCATTTATGCGGCGCTTCCCGCCGGCGTATCGGACCGGCTCTTGCTTCCCGTTTGGATCGTCGCCGGAATCTCGATGATCGCCGGCAACGTCGGCATGCTCGCGCAACACGATCTCAAACGATTGCTGGGATATTCGGGCGTCGCGCAGATCGGCTACATTCTCGTCGCGCTCGCAGGCGGAACGCCGCTGGGTCTGCGCTATGCGATCTACTACCTCGCGGCCTACGCACTGATGAATCTCGGCGCATTCGCGGTTGCGGCGGCGATCTCAGGCGACGAGGAAGAGGGCGCGGAGATCGCGAGTTATCGCGGGCTGGGATATCGCCGCCCGTGGCTCGCCGCGGCGATGACGGTCTTTCTGCTCGCGCTGGCGGGACTGCCGCCGACCGCCGGCTTTCTCGGAAAGATCTTGATTCTCTCGAGCAGCGTTGCGAGCGGCTACGTCTGGCTGGCGGGGCTGCTGATCGTCGGAACGGCGATCTCGCTCTACGCCTACGCCAAGTTCATCCGCGCGATGTACGAGCGCGACCAGGGTGGGGTTCGAGAGTTTCGCCCGTTCGTACCGCTGGCTTGGGCGAGCGCCGCAATCTGTGCCGTCCTGGTGATCGCGATCGCCTTCTATCCGATCACGCCGAGCAACGTTCTGCCGCTCGTACGGTAACGGGGCGGCGCCCGTCACGGGGCGCTTGGGCGGTGCGCTATAGTAGGGATTGAGGTACCCAGACATGATTCGACGGACCCTTTGCGCGCTTGCCTTGGTCGCTCTGCTGCCGGCGGCCGCGCTGACCGCTACCGCATCGGCCCAGGAATCGATCATCACCCCGGAAGCCCACAAGCTTGCCGACCAGCGGGCGGCGATTACCTACGCGCGCGAGCTGATCGCCGCGGGGACCTCGACCGCGCGGTCCAGGACATCGCGCAATTCGTCGCGACGCATCCCGATGCGGACCTAGCGGCACGCTTCCTTGGCGACCTCTACTACCGCCAGGGAAAGTTCGAACAAGCCGAAGCCGTCTACCGGAGCCTTTTGGCGCGCAATCCGCACGACAAGGAGTCGCATAATCGTCTCGGCGTCGTCTATGCGACGCAGAATAACGTCGACGCGGCGATCGTCGAGTTTCAGGACGCGCTGCCCGGTACCGATTCGATCCGCGACCTCGTTTTTCTCCATCTGCGCAAGGGCGATCTCCCGCAATACGAAGCCGAGATGTCGCGCGCCGCGCGCGACAATCCCAACGATGCCGACATACAAGAAGAGCTCGGCGAGGTCTACGAGACGCTCCATCAGCCGAACTCGGCGATACTCTATCTCCGCCGCGCGCTCGACAGCGAGCCGCGCTCGATTGCGGCGCTCAATCGGCTCGGGATGGCCTATCTGGATCTCCGCGAGTACACCACGGCGGAGCAGCTGCTCAACGACTGCCTCAACATCGACCCGATAAACTACGCGTGTCTCGATAATCTCGGCGTCGCGCAAATTCAGGCCGGGCGGAACGACGAGGCCCGCGAATCGTTCAAGAAAGCCTACGATCTCGAGCCCGAACGCCCCGAGGCGATCGTGAACTTTGGCTACCTCGCCGACATGCACGGCGACTGGAAGCGAGCCGTCGCATACTACGTGCAGGCCATCTCGGTCAACCCCTACGTTCCCGAGTCGTACGTGAACCTCGGCATCGATTACGAGCATAACGGTCTCTATTCGCTCGCGCTCTCCGCGCTACTCAAGGGCGTCGCGGCGGCGCCATACGACGGGCGGGTCCGCTACCTGCTCGCGCGGGCCTACGCCGCGCAGGGTCAGCGCGCGCTCGCGCTCGCGCAGCTCAAAGCGGCAGAGGCATCGTTCGATCCCGACGTCGCCGAGATCGCAAAAGAAGAGTCGGCACGACTCTTACAATCGCCGGCAATTTCTCCGCAATAGTTACATCCTGGCGATGCAGTCGATTTCAATGCGCGCGCCCCGCGGCAGCGATGCCACGGCGACGGTCGAGCGCGCCGGCTTGGTCATCCCGAAGTACCGTTCGTAGACGCTGTTGACCGCCGGAAAGTCGCTCATGTCGATGAGGAAGATCGTCGTCTTGACGACGTCGGCGTAGTGGCAGCCGGCGGCGCAGAGCACCGCACCGAGATTTTCGATGACGCGCTCGGTCTGCGCGGCCACGTCGCCGTCGATCATCTCGCCGCTGCGCGGATCGAGCGGGATCTGCCCGCTGCAGTAGAGTTCGTTGCCGCATTGGATTGCTTGACTGTACGGCCCGATCGGCTGTGGCGCGTGCGGCGTCGCAATCGGTTCGGGCTTCACCGGGCGAGCTCCGCGTCGCGCACCATGGTGCCTTTGAAGGCCATCGGCGGCTCGTCGATGCCGAAGTTGTCAAGGTAGAGCTCCTCGACGCGGGCCAGCTCATCGGCGGTCAGCGCCGGCGCCTCGGAGGCTGCGGCGAACTCGACGAGCTGCTCGCGGTCGTAGATGTTCGGCAGCACGGTCATCACCCGCGGCTCGTTGAGAAGCCAACCGATCGCGGCTTGACCGAGCGTCCGGTTGGGGCGCTCGAGGAAGCGCAGCTGGCGCACCTTCTCGATTCCGTTGATCAGCCACTCGCGCGGGCGATGGCGGCGGTGATCGTTCTTCGGGAAGGTCGTTTCGGCGGTATAGTGTCCTTCGAGCATTCCGCTGGAATGCGGAACGCGAATCATGTAACCGGTATCGGCGCCGCTCTCATACGCGGCGCGAATCTGCTCGTCTCCCGGATACTCTTCGAGCATGTTCCAGATGATCTGCAAGGTCGCGACGTTGCGCTTGCCCACGGCGTCGACGCCCTCGTAGAGCCAGCCGATCGCCGGTCCCAGCGCGACGCCGTACATCCGAATCTTTCCTTCGCGCTTGAGCGATTCGAGCAGCCCCCAGAGCGCGTCGTCTTCTATTTGCGCCATTCGCGCGTTGTGCATCTGGTAGATGTCGATATAATCGGTCTGCAGACGGCGCAGCGACGCCTCGAGCGCGGAGCGAACGAAGGCCGGCGAAAAATCCTGCGGCAGTTCCGATTGTCCGCGCCGCGCCGGCGCGGCGTCGCTTGAAAAGTCGTACCCGAACTTCGTTGCGTACACGACGCGATCGCGGCGATCGGCGAAGGCCTTGGCGAGCTGCTCCTCACTGCGTCCGTTGCCGTAGGTATCGGCGGCGTCGTAGAGCGTGATGCCGAGATCGTGTGCGGCATGGAGCATCGCGACCGCTTCCTCGTCGCTCTTCTCGCCCCACCAACCGGTCGACGTCGTCCAGAGACCGAAGCCGACTTCGCTCACGGCGACGTCGCTGCCGGGGTACGTACGGTACTTCATGCGCGGGCCTTCTCCATCCGGGTCGCTAACTCCCAAGCGTATGGAGAAGACGGACTCGCTGCGCGAGGTTTTCGAGCGCACCGGCGCGTGGATCGAGCGGTACTTCGATCATCCGGAGGCCTATCGCGTGATGCCGCGGGTGCATCCGGGCGAGGTCGTCGCGGCGCTGCCGGCCGAGCCGCCCGAGGCGGGCGAACCGTTCGCGGCTATTTTCGACGACTTCGAACGAATCGTCGTTCCCGCGACGACGCACTGGAACCATCCGCGGTTCTTCGCCTACTTTGCGACGAGCGCGGCGCCCGCGGCGATTGCGGCCGAAGCCTTGGCCGCGACGCTCGACGTCAAGGCGATGCTCTGGCGCACGTCGCCGGCGGCCACCGAGCTCGAGGAAGTGACGATGCGCTGGCTCGGGCGCCTGCTCGGGCTGCCGCACGAATGGACCGGCATTATCTACGACACCGCCTCGATCGCCGGCTTCACCGCTCTGGCGGCGGCGCGCGAAACGCTGCCGCTGTCGATCCGGGAAGAGGGCATGACCGGACGCTCGCTGCCGCCGCTGCGCGTCTACATCACGCAAGAGACGCATTCGCACGTCGAAAAGGCGGCGATTGCCCTGGGCATCGGCCGATGCAACGTGGTGCGCGTCCCATGCGACGACACCTTTCGCATGCGCCCCGACGCGTTGCGCGAGGCAATCGAGGCCGATCGGAGAGCCGGGATGATGCCGATGGCGATCGTCGCGACGGTCGGTACGACGTCGACGACGTCGATCGACCCCATCCGCGAGATCGCCGCGATCGCGCGCGAGCATGGCGTTTGGCTCCACGTCGACGCAGCCTACGCGGGTATCGCCGCGATGATCCCCGAGTTCGAGCATCTCTTCGACGGGGTTAATCTCGCGGATTCGCTCGTCGTCAATCCGCACAAGTGGATGTTCGTGCCGATGGATCTCTCCGTGCTCTTCTTAAAGGACGAATCGGTCGTCCGGCGCGCCTTCAGCATCGTGCCGGAGTTCGTGCTCTCGACGTCCGAGACCGATGCCGTCAACTACATGGAGTACGGCTTACAGCTCGGGCGGCGCTTTCGCGCGCTCAAGCTCTGGTTCGTTCTGCGCCATCTCGGCGCCCAAGGCATTCGGGAGCGTCTGCGCGCGCATATCGCGCTCGCCCAAGAGTTTGCGCAATGGCTGCACGCGGAAACGCACTGGGAGATTCTCGCTCCGCATCCGCTATCGGTCGTCTGCTTTCGCTACGTCCCGCCCGCTCTCGACGAAGCCGCGCTCGACGCGCTCAACGCCGCGATCGTCGATGCGGTCAACGCATCGGGCGACGTCTTCATCTCACATACGAAGATCGAGGGCCGGTATGCGATCCGACTCGCGATCGGCAACCTGCGCACGCAGCGCAGCGACGTCGAACACGCTTGGCACGCGCTCAAACGCGAGGCGGCCGCGACGCGCCTTCCTACAGCTCGAACGTCTCCCAATCGTATGGCGTGAAGCCCGCGCCCATATCCTCCCAGCCAAGCCGGTAGGCCTTTCCAATGCCGACTTCATCGTTAAATCCCGCAACGCTCACCGGGAGCTCCTTTGCGGGTCTGATATATCTGAGGTCGGTTGCGGAGATTGCCAGCATAACCTTCGCGAGGCCGGGATTGGCTTGCGTCGCTTTTGCAGAGTCTCCAGGCGTGAGGCGCGTGAACGCGCGCTTGCCGACCGATTGAAAGTAGGCGTTGCGCATCTCGCTCTCCATGATCTTTCGCTGCATCGTGCCGAATACGCCGAAGGCGACCTCTACGGCGTCCGCGTAGTTAGTGTCCGGTTCGAACGGCGGGTCCAACAAAACGACGTCGGCTCTCTTGGAAAACGCATGAGCGATTCCGACCGGCGAGTTGCTCGCGACCCCACCGTCGCAATACTCGTTGACCGTACCGTCGGGATTCGGAATCGGAACGGGATCGAAGACGAGCGGAAGAGCGGCCGAGGCAAAGATCGCGCGGTGCAAGAGATCGGGCGTCGCCTCTCGGACGACGGTGTGTGGGCCCAAAGCGACGCGGAGTGCTTGGGTTACTTCTTCAGGTACGTTTTGGTCTCGATTCGGTCGTATGAAGAAGTATTCCGGACGCTGCAACGTGAGATTCGTGACGGCCCACACCAAGGGCATCAGCAGCGGGATCGTAACGTCGATGTTGCGAGAGATCCAATCCATGACCGGTTCGCTCTGCAAAAGTGCACGCTGATTTCTTGCAAGACCGGTCAAGGTTACGACCGAGGCGATGCGGTTGAACAGCCCACTCTCAGGATCGCGCAAAGCGGCGTACTGGGGCTTCGGACGGATGATATCCTGGCCGCTGACGCCGTACCAGAGTTTGCGCAGCTTTGTGTATTGGCCCGTCGCGACGGCCCAACCATTGAGTGCCCCGATCGAGGTTCCGCAGACGATTTCGTAGGGCGCAAGCGGCGAACCGTCGCTTACGCCGCCGATCGCCGCGAGCGCTCCGACGACTCCCGCTTCGTACGCGCCGCGCGCACCGCCGCCGCTGAGCACCAGCGCGCGGTCCAGCGCCTCGTACGCCGTGTCGCCGCCAGATGAGCCGAGCAACGCCGGTGCCAAAGCAGTCGCCCCAAGCGACAGTAAGAAACTCCGTCGTTCTATCACGTGCAACTCTTATTCAGTGTAGACCTCGATCTTGCCGGCTTTCACCGCGGATTTGAGAGCGGCGTGGTCGCGCTCGGCGAGATCGGCATAGGCGCTCGCAAAGTCGGCGATCGCTTCGTCGAATTCGTCGCTCTTTCCGAGATAGCCGCTCAGGATTCGCGCATTTCCGGACTTGGCATGGGCGCGCGCGAGATTCCAGCCGCAGGCGCGCGCGTACGCTTCAAACAAACCCTCGTCGAAGGTCTCGACGTTTGGGGCGATTTTTGCGTCACGCAGCTGACGGACGTAGAATTCCCCGTTCGGTCCGGTCGTCCATCCGAGAAAAATATCCGACGCCGCTTTCATCAGCCGCTGTCCGACGACGACGCGCTGGCCGTGGTGCGGGTAGGCGCTCTTTGCCGTATAGGGCTCCAGAACCGATGCGTGGGCCTGTTTGAACTGCAAGAAGAGCGGCTCGTTCGCCGGCGACATGAGCAGGGCGATCCAGCAGCGCGTTCCCACGCTGCCGATGCCGACGACTTTGATCGCGGCATCGACGAAGGTATAACGGTCGACTAGAACGCGGCGATCGTGCGGAAGGCTCTCGCGGTACTCCTGCAAGATCGCCTCGACCTGCAGCGCGAACTCCGGCGTTCGCGCGATCTCCGGATGAAAGATCAACGGAGGGCTATCGTGGATACGAATCTCGCCGTGAACGACTTCGGCGAGCTTGGGGTAGTCGACGTCGGCCCCTCGCTGAGCCCCCGCCTTTGTGACGCGTCGCTCGATTCGCGCTCGATCGCCGACGGGTACCAAGTCGAGAAGATCCTCGGATGTGAGTTTTGCGTACCAGACGGCCAACGGATCGAAATCGGCGAACTCGGGAATCGTCCGCCGATACGTGCTCGCGCAGGTGAGGGTGACCTCGCGCGCGACGCGCTTTGACAGGCCGTTCTCGCGAACGGCAAGCACGAAGGATGCCGCGAGGCGTTTGACGTCCCACTCCCACGGCGCGGGCAGCGTTTCGTCGAAGTCGTTGATGTCGAAGACGATGTTGCGCTCCGGCGTTGCGAAGCCGCCGAAGTTTTTAAGATGGCAATCGCCGCACGCCTGAACTTCCACGCCGGTTGCCGGCGTGTGAGCGAGATCGGCGGCCATCACCGCGGCCGCTCCCCGGTAAAAGGTGAATGGAGAGGCGATCATTCGGCCGTACGGATCGGGACGAGTTCGGGGAGCCGATCGCCATCGGCCTTTCGCAGGATGCCGAGAGGATCGCGTTTCGTTGGAAGCTTGAGCTCCGCATGTGAAGCGCGCGGCACGCGCTTGCGAAGATCCTTGCCGGCGGCGCCGAGGTCGCGCGGGGAAGGGTGCGACTCGGGCGAGCTTTGCCCGCCCGAGCCGATCGATGATCCGGGGTTGGTATGCGAGGTCAAGTTAGCCCCCGAGAGAGCGCTGACCGACGACGCGCCCCACCGGCGGCGTGGTGTCGGCGCCTTTGCCCCAAATGCCGTTGAAGCTATTGTTGTCGCCGTTAAACCAGAACGAGAACCAGCCTGATTTTCCGCCGCCGCTCCACGTGGCGCGGACCTTGTCGGTCGTCCGGAATTTGCCTTGGATCTTGACGGGGCCGCTCATGCAGACAACGGATGGGCCGGATTCGGTGCATTTCATCTCGCCGACAAACATCGTCGGTCCGCCGGCACCGGTCACGTTCCACGTACCCTTCGCGGTAATCGGCGAGGGCGGTAGGATCTTATTGCCGACAAACGATCCGTTTGCGGCCCGGCCGTTGTAGCCCCAGGTGCCGTTGAAGCTGTGGCCGTTCGGGCTGACGTAAATCGTCAACCAGCCGGCGCCTCCCGGTCCATGCCACTTACCGTTGATCTGCGCGTCGGTCACGAACTCGCCGGTGAAGCCGTTGCCGGTCGAGCCGCTGCCGACCAGGCCGTTTCCGGACTGTTTGAGCGTGACCTTGGTCGTGGTGCCTCCGTTGAGGCCATTCTGCTCGACGGTCCAGGTGCCGGTAAGGTTCGGTGGACTCGCGATGGCCGTGGTAAACGTGGTTGCCGCGAGCGCTAAGCATCCGAGTAGCGATAAAGCAAAACGATTCATAGATATACTGCTCTCCCTTTCTGTTGGAAAATCAACGTACCACCCCAATGAGCGTCGTTTGTTCAGAACTCGGGAAGAAGTTGAGAAGGCGGCGATCTTTAGAATCGAGCGACCGCACTAGCCTCGACCTTATACTTCCAAAGACCGTTCGGGCCGATGCCAAAAGAGTCCACGATGTTGAGCGCGACATCGCCGATCCTGCCGTAGATGAACGCCCCGATCGCCGACCGGTAGGCGCCGCCGTTGCTGAACAGCAGACGATAGTCATAAAGTGCCGATATCTTGATCCCGCGCCAGGCCGGCGAATCGGCGAACGCATAATCGGGAAGCGCGAGCTTCCCTTCATAAAAGCTTGTGTATCTCGCGCCCGGCGGCCTGACGATCGTCTGATCGTACTCGTTGATGTAGGAGACGGAGCCGCCGTTCCAGCGCCATTTGGTTGCGTAGAAGAACTTCAACCTCGTATCGTCACTCTCGACGCCGTTCGACTCGGTAGGGAAGGCTGCTGCCGCCTCCAGCGAGTGGTCGAACCTCGTCGAGACGACGCTATACGAATATCGGAGCTCCGCGTTGCCGAAGCCGGAATAGGGATTGGCGCCCGGCGAGTGCGGATCGGGCGCGACCGGATACCTCGTTACGTATGGAAGCCGGATTTGAAGCTGCGCGCACGTATTCCAGAGATTCCGATCGTAGCGGATCTCATATTTCGCCTTTGCGCTGCCGTCCAGATTTCCACGAAAGAAATAATAGAGCGTGGCGTCGCGGTCGAGAGTGAATACGTCATCGGTCATCGAGTAGAGCGGCGGCTCCTCCGCGGGCGCTGAGGACGACGGCGTCGCGCCCGTATGGGGGAGGCAGCCGGCGACGGCGTGACTCGTCGTTAGAGCGGTGAGCACGACGAGGAGACCGCCCGAAATCGTACTTGTGAAGGGAGCGTAACGAGTTCTTCCCTGGATACTCACGCGAGCGAATCATTATAGCATCCTTACGAGTGCCCTTTATCGGGAGGACACCGAACCATGATACACGCTCAAAAGATCGCCGTGGTGGCTCTCTTGTTGGCTTGCGCCCTAGTCCCCTTCGTCGCGAGCGCCAGGGGAACGTTGAATATCCACCATCGCACCGCGGAGTCAATACCTATAGCGACGTGGATATTCGCGTCTTCTCTGGGTCGCTTTTCCTGACGTCTGAGGACGGAGACGGGACGATCGTAGTAACACGCGCCGCGTGCTCGTATCAGGCCCAAATCATCGTCTGCTATCCCACGGCCGCAGTGCTCGTGCAAAGCGGGCGGAGCAACGCGCTCGACCTCAAGACCGGCACGATCTATCTGAACTACACGGATGCCGCGCAGCCGTTGTCGGGTTCGTCTGCAAAACTTCCCGCGAGGAGCGTAATGCTCGCGCTTTCAACTCGGAACGGCACGTTCGTCAGCGTTCATGGGCAGATCGATCAACTCGGCCGAACCAATACGTCGGCGAAGGTCAATATCGGCTCGACACGGTTACGCTCGACTCGATTCCGATCGGTAAGCCACCGCAACCCGCCGCGACGTCGCAGCCGCCGAGCAGATAGCGGCGGCGCGTTCGGCGATTGGCGAACTTATTTCAGGATGTTGATCGTCCGCGCGGCGACGATCGCGATCGTCACCAGCGAGACGCTACTCTGGAGGATGACGAGTAGCTTCGCGCGCGGCGTCAACGGCATCGCTTCGGTGGGGCTGAACGCGGTCGAGGTGGTGAAGGCTAAGAAGAGATAGTCGATCATGCCCGGCCGCCAGTCGGGAGGGACGTGCGCGCTATCGTCCATTGCCGGAAAGTCGAAATCGGGATAGGCCGCGGAACGGCTCTGCCGGGCATCGGCGCCGCCGCCGTCGACGAGCCAATAGATCAGCGTGAAGATGAGAACGTTTCCCGACCAGACGCCGATGGACGTGTAGAATAGCGGCACCGGCGCGAGTCTGTCCGGGTTTTCGACGAGGTTGTAGGCGGCGATGAGCAGGTTGAGCGAGTTTAGCAGAAACGCCATCCCGACGACGCCGACGTCGACGAGCCGCTCGATGCGTCGCCAAAGGGCGCTCCCGTGCGTCAGCGATACGAAGATGCTCGGTACGATCATGAGCGTCGCGATCGAATATCCGACCCAATCGGGCACGAGATGGTACCGTTCCGGCAGCACCGCAATGAGCGCGATGATCGCGATCACGATCGAGAGCATTCCTAAACGCGGAGCGATACGCTCGGTCGTCATGGAGTGCGGGTTCTGCGCCGTGAGTCCCATTACTCTTACGGGGACTTTGCCCAGCCTCGGGCAGACGTGGTAATATACGGAGTATGACGACCTGGACTATTGGCCGCGTCGTGCTTTGCATTTGGGCAATGCTGCTTGCCGGCTGCGGCGCAGCGCTCTCGGCCTTCCCAGCCTCGCCGCTCGGCGCGACCGGAGAAGGCCTCCAAAGCGGACCGCGCGCGAAGGCACGAGATCTGCTCTATATATCGGACCTCGGCGCAAACTCCGTCGACGTCTTCACCTATCCGCAGGGAGCCCCCGTTGGAGAGTTGACGGGATTCGGTTCGGTGGCCGGGCTATGCGCCGATACGGCCGGCGACGTCTTCGTGGTCGACGAGGCCGGGCCGGTCGACGTCTACACACACGGCGGATCGACGCCGATCCGCAAGATCGCCACGTCCGGCGCTCCATACGGTTGTTCGGTCGACGCGGTAACCGGAAATCTCGCACTCACGCAGCTCTCGGCCTACTCCGATGGCGCGCTCGCGATCTATCCCAAAGCGAAGGGGAAGCCGACGATCGTTCGCGATACGAACGTCGATGCGACGTGGTTCTGCGGCTACGACGGCAAGGGCAATCTCCTCGCCGACGCGTGGGATCGCTTGGGCAACGTTATTCTCGTCGAGCTTCCAAAGGGCGGCAAGAACTTGGAGACGTTCAAGCTCGGCGAAAAGTTCCAGAATCCCGGCGGCACGATGTGGGATGGAAGCTACGTCGCGATTGCAAACCGTGGTGCCGGCGTGATCTATCGATCGGGCGAGAGCGGCCGCGTCGCGCATACGGTGAAGCTGAAGAATGGTCCGGACGTCGAGCAGTTCTGGATCGCGGGCTCGACGCTCGTCGGACCGAACGAAGAGAGCCCGGGCACGGTCGGATTCTGGCACTACCCGGCGGGTGGTGCGCCGTTCAAGACGCTCAAAGGATTCTACACGCCGTTCGGTGCCACGGTTAGCGTCGCGAAGTAGCGGGGTGGCGCAGCCGGCGCGGATGCGGGTGCCGCGCAACTCGACGAGAACGCAGAGGCGGAATGAACGGCGAGGAACAGCCGTTGGGTTCGGTCTTTGGGAGGCTGCTGCGGAAGTCTAGAGTCGCGGCTGGGCTTTCGCAAGAGGCGCTTGCCAAACGCGCGGGCATGAGCGCCAACGGCGTCAGCGCGCTGGAGCGCGGCTACCGGCGAGCACCGCAACAAGAGACGCTGGAACTCCTGGCCCGAGCGCTTTCGCTGAGCGATGACGAGCGGCGCGCGTTCCGGCAGGCGGCCGCGGATTCACGCCCCACGCCGAGGCTCGGTAGGCAGCGCGCGATCTCACCGCGCACCGAAGTGCCGCTTTCGAATTTGCCGCCGGTCTTGACCAGCTTCATCGGGCGCGACCTCGACCTCGCTCACGTCGTGCGGCTGATCGGCGAACATCGCCTGGTGACGCTAACGGGTGCCGGAGGCATCGGTAAGACGCAGACGGCCCTCCACGCCGGTAAGGTCCTCGTCGAGACCGATCGTTGCGCCGTCTGTTTCATCGCCTTTGCTGCCGTCGAGGGCAGCGCCTCGCTGCTGGAGACGATCGGGCGGACGATCGGCGTCGAGGAGCTCTCCGATGAGCGGCTCCTCGCGTCGCTGATAGCCTACCTTTCGGAGAAGCGGTCGTTATTGATATTCGACAACTGCGAGCACGTCGTCGCGCAAGCCGCCGCGATCGCCGGCGCGCTCTTGGCAGCCTGCCCGCATTTGCGAGTTCTCGCGACGAGCCGCGAGCCGCTTCGAATCGCGGGCGAGCAAACGTACCGGCTTCCGTCACTCGGCGTGCCGGCCGCGGTAACGCTCTTTGCGGATCGCGCGCGCGCAGTCGAGCATCGCTTCGAGCTCCGCGACGATACCGCACCGCTCGTTGCGGAGATCTGCCGCCGCTTGGACGGAATTCCGCTGGCGATCGAACTCGCTGCCGCCCGAGCGAACGTACTCTCCGTTACGGCGATCGCGGAGAGTATGAACGATCGCTTCAAGATTCTTGCCGGCGGAAGACGCACGGCGCTGCCGCGCCAACAAACGATGCGCGCAGCGATCGATTGGAGCTACGACCTGCTCAGCGAAGAAGAGCGCCGTCTCTTCGATCGCCTCTCCGTCTTCGCCGGCGGCTGCCCGATGGAGATGGCAAGTACGGTTTGCTTCGACGACGAATCGGCTGCGGTTTCGGCGCTCGATCTCTTCGCCTCGCTCGTCGACAAATCGTTGGTCGTCGCCGATCGAGACTCTACCGGCACGCGCTACCGTTTCTTGGAATCCTTTCGCGAATATGCCGGCGAGAAGCTCGATGCGCGGGGCGAACGCGGAGCCTTCGCCCGCCGTCATGCCCTCGCATATCTCGCGCTCGGCGAAGAGCTCGATCGCTCCTGGGGATACTCGTCGGATGCGCAGTGGTTCGCCCGGGCCGGGCGCGAGCTTGAGAATTGGCGCGTCGCGTTGGATTGGGCGATCGTTGCTCGCGCCGACGTGCTTCTTGGCATTCGACTCGTTGCAGCGCTGCGCATGATTTGGACCAACTTCGCCAATCTGGAAGGGCGGCGCTGGATTTACGCAGCGAAGCAGGCGATCGACGAAGAGACGCCGATCGACGCTCGTGCCGGTCTCGATTATGCCGAAGCTTGCATCGCCCAAGTCTACGGCGAGTTCTCCGTCGTGCTGGATGCGAGCCGCCGGGCGCTCGCGGCGTACGAGCAACTCGGCGATGCACTCGGGATCGCGCGGGCGAAGAATATGGTCGGGCGAGGCTACGCATACCTCGGGGACGCCGGGCGGGGCCAAGCGTACTTGGAGTCGGCCTTGAGCCAAGCGCGAGCCCTCGATAGCGGCAGGCTCGTCGGCTTCATCCTAGAGGGGCTTGCATACGTGCGATCGATCGGCGGCAATTTCTCCGGTGCGCGCGACGACCTCGACGAGGCGCGGGTAATCTATGCGGCGCTCGGCGCCGACGGCGCAGCCGTCGGCGCCACCCTCAACCTCGCGAGCTTAGCGTTGGCGGCGAGTGATTCCGGTACCGCCTTGACGCTCGCCGAAGATGCGTTGGCCCGGGCGCGCGCGCTCAACGATCTGCACTACGTCACGCGCGCGCTTCATAACGCTTGCGCGTACGCCGTGGCTTTGGATCGCTACTCCGAAGCGCGGCGCTACGCGCGCGAAGCGCTGGAGCTCTCCGTCGAGCGGCAGCTCGACGTCGTGCTCTACTGGACGCTGCAGCATCTGGCCGCGATCGCTGTTTTAAGCCGCCCGGCCGCAGACGGCGTTGAAAATCGGTCGCGATCGGCCCGGCTGCTCGGCTACGTCGACGCGAGGTTACGCGAACGCGCCCTTCCCCGAGAACGCGCCGAACAGGCGGAGTACGAGCGCGCGCGTGCCGCGCTCGTGCGCGTAATTGGTTACGACGAGTGGGAACGATCGCTCGAGATTGGGAGGGTCATGCCGAAAACGACCGCCCTGCAGGACGCGCTCGCAATTACGAATGCAACAAGCCTGAAACCACGTTGACGACGAGCGCGAGGATCGCCGTGTTGTACGCAAACGAGATCAGTCCGTGCCAGAGCACGAGCCGGCGGATGCCTTTCGACGTGATCTGAACGTCGGAGACCTGGAACGTCATCCCGATCACGAAAGAAAAGTACGCGAGATCCATGAAGTCGGGTTCGGCACCGCCGGGGAAGGCCAACCCGCGGTCGCTCTCTTTGTCGCGATCGCTATCGCGGTAGTACATGTGGGCGTAATGGAACGAAAAAACCGTGTGAATCAAAAGCCAGCCGAGCGCCACCGCACCGAATCCGACCGCTTCGATCACGGCGACGTGCTCGCCGATTTTATCCGGTGGTCCGCGCCCGAGAATCGCGAAGGCGGCAATGAACCCGAAGGCCACGGCCATCAGCGTGAGTACGAAGACGGCGTCGCGGCCGGGATCCTCCGACGCCGCGTACGTTTTGGCTCTCTCCGCTTTCGTCCGCACGATCGTGTGCCAATACCAGATCATCATCGCAACGACGCCGGCGTCGTAACAGGAGACGATGCGAACCTCTCGTGGCAGCCCAACTCGGCGCGAAGAAGTGCATGCCCAGTGCCACTACGCCCACCGTGGCGACAAAGACGGCGATTGGCTTGAGGGCGCGACTCGTGATCACCGGCAGCTCCTAGAACTAATAGAGCCGCAGGTACTGCTCGCGCTCCCACGGGTGGACGGCGCGGCGGTAGCGTTCGTACTCTTCGAGCTTGGCATCGCGAAACGCGTGGTAGAGATGATCGCCGAGCGAGGCGCGCACGACCGGATCGTCGTCGAGCTCGGCGATCGCTTGGCGCAGCGATTTGGGCAGCGTGCGGATTCCGCGTTCGCGGCGCTCTCTCTCGGTAAGGTCGTAGGTCGATCCGACGAGCGCCGGCCCGGGCAGCATTGCGTTCGTGACGCCGTCCGTCGCGGCACCGACGAGCACCGCGAACGCGAGGTAGGGATTGCAGGCCGGATCCGGGCTGCGCATCTCGACGCGCGCCGGTTGCTGTCCGGGCGGAACGCGTACCAGCGCGTTCGCACTGCGCTCCGACCATACCGCATAGATCGGGGCATCCCAGGCTGCGACCAATCGTTTGTAGGAGTTGACCGTCGGATTGCAGATCGCCGTCGTTGCCGCCGCGTGCGCGAGCAATCCGCCGACGACGTAGAGGGCGGTCTCTTCGTCGCTCGAGGCGGAGAGCTGAAAATCGGCATGAAGTCCGCTTCCCGCGCGTTCGGCGAGCGGCTTGGGCATGAACGTCGCCTCCAAGCCGTAATCGGCGGCGACGTGCTTGGCGATCGTGCGCAGCGTGAGCGCGTGATCCGCTGCGGCGAGTGGATCGTCGTGCGCGACGTCGATTTCGTGTTGTCCGGCCCCATGCTCGTGATGCGCCGAGCTAATCGGAACCCCCATCGCGCGTAGCGCCGCGACGATTGCGTTGCGTGCCTCCTCGCCCCGGTCGTTTGCCGAAAAATCGAAGTAGGAGCCGACGTCCGAGGTCGCGGTCGACGCGGTCGCGCCGTCGTGGCGCTCGAAGAGATAGAATTCGACCTCGAGCCCGATCTTGACTCCGCTCAATGCGCAGGCGCTTTCGATCGCTCGACGCAGCGTGGTGCGCGGGCAGCCTTCGAACGGCGAACCATCGGGCATCGCGATATCGCAGATCAGGCGCGCTTCGCAGGCATCGCCGGCGGCACGCCACGGATAGACCGCAAAGGTCGATGGATCGGGGCGCAGGAGCATGTCGAGCTCCTCGCCGCGCACGAAGCCGTCGATCGAGCCGCCGTCGAAGGTGACGCGCCCGTCGAGCGCCGCGTCGAGCTCGTCGATCGGAATCGAAACGTTCTTGCTCACGCCGAAGATATCGGCGAAGACCAAGCGCACGAAACGCACGTCGCGCTCGCGCGCCAGCCGGACGACGTCGCGCTTGCCCGACGGGCGGCGCCACTCAGTTCGAGGTGTGGAGTTCATCAATTGCAACCGCCAGACGAAGGGTGAGTTGATCGTGTGGGCTATCGAGCGAGCGCGTCGCGATCTCGCCGATTTGGCGCAGCCGGTAGAAGACGGTGTGGCGATGCACGTTGAGCTCGGCCGCGGCCGTCTTCACGTTCTGTCCCAACTTGAAGTAGAGCTTGAGGGTTCGCTCGAGTTCCGTTTGGTGCGTCTCATCGTAGGCGCGCAGCGGCGCGAGCGTCTCGGCGGCAAAGGCGCGCAGCCGCTCGACGTTCGCGCCTTCGTAGAGGAGGCGGTAGGCGCCGAGCTCGTCGTAGATGGCGACGTTGCCGCTTCCGTAGATGCGACGTCCGACCGCGAGTGCCGCTTCGGCACGCTCCACGCTCGTTCGCAGAGCCGGCGGCGTCTCGACCGTACCTACGCCGCCGGAGATCCGCAGATGCGGCGCGCGCCGGGCGGCGCTTTTGGGCAGCAAGCTCGCCGCCGTTCTGGCATTGCTTGCGTCGAGCGTGCGCGCCGCCGGTACGAAGAGCAGCAGAGTCGGGCCGCGTTCGACGACGCCGAGCTCGGCGCTGCGGAAGGTCTGCATCGCGAGCGAGCGCAGCGCGGTGAGATCGTCGCTCTCGAGTGCGACGGCGAGATAGAGTGGTGCCAGAGCGATGCCGCGTGCGGCGGCCTCGTCGCGAAGTGCGTTCGCGTCGTGGAATGTGCCGGCGAGCAGCGACTCCCAGAAGCCGTCCGCACGCTCGCGCGCAACGGCGCCGTTGCGCGAAAGCTCGACCCCGATTGCGGCGGCCGTCAAGCGTAGGAGCAGTTCGGCATCGGCACGTCCGCCGAAGAGCGAGAGCCAGCCGAGATTCGCGTCGCCGGCTGCAACCCGCGCGGCTCGTCCGGAAGCGCCCGATTCGACGACGGCGCGCGCGCTTGCGGGAATCTGGCCCGCGCCGGCCGTTGCGAGCGGATGCCACTGCGCGTCTTCGAGCAAGACCCCGCCCTCGGCGCTGGTCGCTAATTGCGCGGCAAGGGCTTTCGGCCCGCCTCCCGTTGCGGCGATGCGCGCGAGGGCCTCACTGAACTCGACGATCTCTTCGGGCCTCACGTCACCGCGTGCCGCGGGTGATGCCGGCGCACGCGCGGCAGCTTCTTGGCCACGTCGTCGGGCATGATTGCGTCGATGGCATCGTCGACGGTCACGATGCCGAGCATCTTTCCGCCATCATCGACGACCGGCACCGCGAGAAGGTCGTACTTCGCGATCGTCGATGCGACGTCGACTGCCGCTACGTCGGGAGCGACCGTCACCAGATCGGTCTCCATGATGCGGTCGATGAACGCCGTCGGCAGCGCGAGCAGAAGCGCTCGAAGCGAGAGCGCCCCGAGCAGCCGGTCCTCTTTGTCGAGAACGTAGAGATAGTAGATGAACTCCGAGGCCGGCGCGATCTCGCGAATCTTGCGAATCGTCGCCTCCGTCGTGCGGTGCGGATAGATCCAGACGTAGTCGGTCGTCATCATGCCGCCGGCCGTATCTTCGTCGTACTTGACGAGTTCGCGAAGCTCGCCCGCGGTGTAGGCGTTCATCTCCGCGAGCAGCTCCGTCTGCTGCTCCTCGGGAAGTTCCGCTAAAAGGTCGGCCGCGTCGTCGGCGTCCATCTCCTCGATGATGTCGGCGGCGCGCTCCGTGCCGATCTCCTCGATGAGATTCTTGCGCGTCTCCGTGTCGAGATGTTCGAAGGCATCGGCCGCCGTCTCGTCGTCGAGCTGTCCGACGACGGCGAGCGCTTCGCGCGACGAGAGATCGCCGATGATCTCGGCGAGCTCCGATGGGTGGAGGCGCGCGAGACGGCTCTGTTTGACCGAGAGCCGCACCTGCGAGGGGTTGACGTCGCGGATCGGTGCGACCGAATCCCAGGCGATCATCGAGCGCGGAACGTTGTGGAGGCGCGAGAGCCAGTGGCGCCCGATCGAGCGCAGCCCGAGCCGTCGCAGCAATCCCGCCAGCCCGACGTCGGCCGCGACCACGCGCAGCACGCCGCCCGTGTTTGCAATCTCGATATCGTTGATTCGCACGACCTTGCGGCCGTCCACGTCGACGATCTGTTTGTCGAGCAGATCGGCGACGAGATAGAGCTCCTCCCGCTCGGGGGGAACCGCCTCTTTCGGGGCGATCGTCAGCGCGACGCTGCCGTCGCGATCGACGTCCGAGACCGTCTCGATCGGCGCGAACCGCAGACCTTGCGCCGTCTTGATGACGAGGCCGTCGACTTGCGGAAAGACCGCGTCGGGCTTGCCGACGAGCAAATCGGTGACCTTTCCGATCGGAAGGTCGTCGATCGTCGCACGGCGGCCGACCAGATCCGAGATGAAGCCTTCGGTAAACGCCATCTTACGAGCCTAGTATTCTTTTAGGCCGCAAGCGGAGCCCGCCGCATCCACGCCCCGTCGCGCAGCTTCCATTGCGTGAGCAGGGCGCGCACGGTCCACGCGGCGATCCATCCGAGGGCGACGCTGTAGAGCCCGAGGTGGAGCCGCTCGATGCCGATCCAAACCAGCGGGATGACCAGGGCGCTGCAGAAGAGCCCGACGGTCATCGAGAAGCGCGTGTCGCCCGAGGCACGAATCGGTGCGAGCGCGAGCATCGACCATCCCTTGAGCGGCATCGTCACCATATGCAGCGCGAGCGGCAGCGCGGCGATGCTCGCGATGGCCGCATCGAGGGTAAAGATGTAGGCGAGCGGCCACGCGAGGATCGCAACGACCGCGCCGGTGAGCGTCGTTACGACGAGCGAGATCCGCAGCGCGCGCTCGAAGAACGCCCGCGCGCCGGCCGGATCGCGCGCTCCCAACCGTTGCCCGATGACGACTTGGGTCGCGCTCTGCAACGGACTGGGAACGACGAAGGTAAGATCCGAGACGACGTTGAGTGCGCGGAATGCGGCAACCGCAATCGCTCCGAGCGGCGCGAGCATCGCGACGATGAAGATATCGGGGGCGGTGACGCCGAGCAAGAAGATCGCTTCGGGTAATCCGAGCAGCGCGCATTGGCGCGCGAGCGGCCAGGAGAGCAGCCCGCCCCCGACCGAGCCGAAGGATGTGAAAATGCGGTACGCCGGCCGGCGCGCGACGTAGACGATCGCGTAGACTGCGGCGATGCTCTCGGCGATGAGCGACGAGACGCCCGCGCCGACGATTCCGAACGGGTGGTGCGTCCACCAGCCCAGGCAGAGCATCATGAGCAACGGAATGTGAATGGCGTTGACGACGACGAGCACCAAGACGCCGATCTGTCGATTTCCGGCCGCGCCCAGACCCACGATGAGCGTTCCCGACACGACCATCGGGATAAGCGCCAAACAGCGCAAGACGAGATAGGCGGCGCTCGCGTTCGCGCTCGGAAGCGCGCCGACGAGCGCGTGGATCGCCGCGTTCGCGCCCGCTAGGCTGACGGCGAAGGCGACGATGCCGACGAGCAGCGGCACGGCCGCGCCGGCGCGCACCGTGCGCCCGAATGCCTCCACGTCGCCCGCACCGACCCGCTGCGCCGCGACGATCGCGGTGCCGCTGATGAAACCATATGCGGCGAACGCAATCGCGATGAAGATCGTGTTCGCCGCGGTCGCTCCGGCGAGCGCGACTGCGCCCAAGCTGCCGATCGCGATCGTATCGACCGTTCCGAGAAGCTGATCGCCGAGCATCTGGATGGCGACCGGAATCGAAAGGCGCCGGAATGCGGCGCCAATTCTGGTATGGTCGACGATCATCGAGTCCACGACGGTTACGATGGCACGAGCGATGCCACGGTTCGCAGAACGCGGAAGAATTCGTCGATCTCGTCTTCGGTCGTATAGAAATGCGGGCCGACGCGAATGCCGCATCCCGGCCGGTAATCGACGAAGACCCGGCGCTCGATCAAGCGCCGGTGCGCCTGCTCGGAATCTTCGAAGTCGATGCCGATCCAGCCGGTACGCCGCGCGGGTTCGAGCGGCGAGTTGACGCGCAATCCGCGCTCGAGCGCCATCGCCACGATTCTTTCGGTTAAGCGCACGTTGCGTTCGCGAATGCGCGGCACCCCGATCTCGGCGATGATTTGATGACCGGGCTGGGCGACCATATATCCGGGAATCGTCGGCGTGCCGTTGCCGAAGCGGTACATCGACGGGGCGTGGGCGATCGGTGCCGGCTCGAAGGCAAAGGGCCGCGCGTGCGCCATCCAACCGGTGACGGCCGGACGGAATCGTTCGAGCAGCGAGGGTTTCAGATAGATCCAACCGCAGCCCGCTCCGCCGCAGAGCCACTTGTGCGATCCGCCCGTGACCAGGTCGAGATCCCATTCGACCGCGTCGTACGGAAAGACGCCGGTCGTTTGATAGGCATCGACGCAGAGCAACGCGCCGACGCTACGACAGTGCGCTTGAATCGCGCGCACGTCGGCGATCGCGCCCGATACGTAGTAGGCATGCGAGAGCACGGCGATCGCCGTCTTCTCGGTAATCGCCGCGATGATGCGCTCGGTCGGAATCGTGCGGCCGTCGTCGGAGCCGACGATTTTGGCGACGGCACCGAAGCGCTCCCACTCGCGCCAGACGTACGTCAACGACGGGAATTGCAGCGCTTCGTAGACGACTTCGTTGCGCGTGCCGCCGAAGTCGATGCAGGTTGCAATCGCCGCTTGAAGCACGGAAACGTTCGGCCCTAAGAAGCAGCTGCCGGGCGGAGCACCGATGATGGCGCCGATGCCGTCGGCGATCTCGGCGATGCGCGGGAGCCAGCGTTCCCAGGCTTCGGGTCCGTCGGCGGCCCACTCGTCCCAATACGTCTCCAGTGCCTCGCGCGCGCGACGCGGCGCCGCGCCCATCGAATGGCTGACGAGGTAGGTTGAGTTGGCGAGAATCGGAAACTGATCGCGCCGGGTCATGCGTAGGTTCCCTCGCCGAGATAGGTGCGCACTTCCCAGAGCTCGGGGAAGAATCGGTGCGCGAGCGTACCCTCGAGATACCGCGCGCCCGAAGAGCCGCCGGTGCCCTGCTTCTGACCGATCATTCGCTCCACCATGCGAACGTGGCGGCCGCGCCACAGAAGAAAGCGCTCGTCGAACTCGATCAAGTCCTCGAGCAGCAGGTAGAGGTCGTAGTACGTCGATTCGTCGGTATAGATCCGGCGGAAGCTCTCGATCAGCTCGGCGCTGGAATCGGTGGAGAACCCGCGGCGCTGCAACAGCGACTTGACCCGGTCGTAGAGCGACGGTTCGTTCGCGCGGCGTTCGAGGCGCGCGCGCTGTTCGTCGCCGAGCTCGATCCACTTCAGCAGCTCTGCCTGGCGCAGGCCGCAGGCATACTCGAGCTCGCGAAACTGCACCGATTGGAAGCCGCTCGCCGGATTGAGGTTGTCGCGGAACTGGTTGAACTCTTGGGGCGTCATCGTCTCCAGAATGTCGACCTGCTGCTCGAGCAGCCGCTGGATTGCATGAATGCGGCGAAAGTGCTTTGCGACGCGCAACAGGTCATCGCGGTCGAGCGCGGCCATCGTCGCGTCGACCTCGTGCAAGAGCTGCTTGAACCAAAGCTCGTAGACTTGGTGAATGATAATGAAGAGCATCTCGTCGTGATGGTGCGGCCGGGAGAGCGGCTGCTGCAGGGCGAGGAGCTCGTTTACCTTGAGATAGGATCCGTATGAGAGCGCCACCCGCCGGAGCTTACGGGGGGTCCCGGGGTTCTCCTCGAAAGCGCTGCCGGTGACGCGTTCATCCTTAGCGCTGCTTGCCTCCGTCGCTCTCCTGACCGCCTGCGCGAGCGCCAATCACGGTACCGCCGCGGCCGGCGCCTCTCCGGCGGCTACGAACCCCGTAACGTTTCCGCTCTTCGACGGCTCCGAGATTCTCTCGTCGCGCGGGTGGCGAACGACGGTGCGCGCTCGTCCCGGAATGGCCGATAGCGCCGTTCTTTCGCAGGGTGCCGGAACGTACGACGGTCACGACGTCGTTGCGGGCACCCAGGCCTACATGGCCGCGCTCGAATCCTGGCTGGGCGACTTGAGCGCCCATCCGCCGTCCGGTTACACGCTTGCGATCAGCGGAAACGGCGTCGAGGCGGTGCGCACGCACACCCGCGCGCTCGGCTTCGATTTTGTCGCGTTTGAAGGAAACGATTCGGGTAAGCGTCACGGCGTCGTCGTCATGGTTGTCGATCCGCAGACGCTCGACGAAAAGGCCGGCCCGATGCTCGGGCTCATCGGAAGATTTAAGAACGTGCCGAGCATGCTGCGCGATCCGATCGACGCGCAAGCGAAAAAGCAAACCGGATTCTCGATTAGCGAGGCGACGAATCCGGATACGCCGATCGGCGCGGCGGTCGCGGCACTCGACCAGCTCCGCGATTTCGGCGGCCGAGGGATCGTATTGATCGACGCCGTCAAAGAGTAACGGCATGCGGTAGGTGGGTAACGGATCCTCCCCCGCCCGTCAAGTCGGCAGCTGGGCGGTACTGAACTTCCTCTGGCTTCCGCTGACATTTCAAGACACGGCGCTGTTGACGATTGCCATACCGGCGGCAACCGTCTCGCTCGCGCCCGGCAATCACGTCTGGGTGCTCTCGCTTCTGGCCAGCATCTCGGCGCTCGCAGCGATGGTCGTGCCGCCGCTTGGGGGATGGCTCTCCGACGCGCTGCGCCGTCGCGGCGGCTCGCGCCGGACCTTCGTCGCCGTCGGCGTCGCGATCGACGTCGGCGCGCTCGTCGGACTTGCCTACGCGCACTCGATTCTGCTCTTTGCGTTCTGGCTGATCGTTTCGGCGGCGGGAGCGAATCTCGCGCTCTGCGCCTATCAGGCGCTCTTACCGGAATCGGTGCCGCGGCGCAACTGGGGCGCGGTCTCGGGCGTTCGCGGCGCGACGACGCTCGCCGGCACGGTCTTGGGATTCGGCATCGCCGGCGCGATGCCGAATCCGAGCGTCACCTTTCTCGTCGCGGCCGCAATCATGGCGATCGGCGCGCTCTCGCTCTTTTGGATCGGCGACGGCGTCTACGACGGCGAAGAACACGCGCACGTGCGCGATTGGCACGATTTTTTCGTCGTCTTTGCCGCCCGCACGCTGGTCTTCTTCGGACTCGTGATGCTGCAGACGTTCGTGCTGTTTTTCTTTCGCGACGTGCAGCGAGTTGGGAATCCTTCGGCCGGAACCGCGATCTATGCGTTCGCAACGGTCATCGGCGCGGTCGCCTCGAGCATCTATCTCGGGCTCCTCTCCGACCGGATGTCCCGCAAGATCGTGACGGCGCTCGCCGGAGGATGCATGGCGGTCGCCACCATCGGATTCGCGCTCGCTCCGAAACTCGAGGGGATGCTTCCATTCGCGGTGCTCTTCGGCATCGGTTTTGGCGGCGTGATCTCCAGCGGCTGGGCGCTGGCGATGGATGCGATTCCCAAACTGCGCGACGTCGCGCGCGACCTCGGCCTTTGGGGCATCGCAACGTTGTTGCCCAACGTCGTCGCCCCCCTGATCGGCGGCTGGCTGATCGGGCTCTTTCACGGAACGCGTGCCGGATATCAAGCGGTCTTCGGGCTCGCAGGATTCAGCTTCGCATTGGCTTCGCTTGCGGTGCTGCGCGTCGGCCGGCGTCCGATTTCGTCGCTCTGGGCGGTGCCGTTGCGAGCCGCTGCGATCATCTCGAACTATACTTGGGACCACTGCGCCTATCGCGTACGCCACTGGGGCTCGGTCCCGCGACGGCGCGGGCCGACGTTAATCGTCGCAAATCACCAGCACGACTTTGAGTCGCCGGCGATCGTCGCTACGACGACGGTCGAGAGCGGGCCGTGGCGTCACCCGGTCTTCACCGCGAGCTCGCGGCGCATGTACGAACCGGGCTTTCTCGCCGAACGGCTGCCGTGGATGCAGTTTTTATTGCGTCGCGTCAATGCGGGACAGCTCTTCATCTCGCTCGGAATGCTCCCGCTCGAAAACGAACTAAGCTCGCGCGCACTCACCGCCTTCGCTTGGGTGGTGCAGGAGCGACACGGCCCACTCGAGCTCTTGGAGGTCTTCGACGAGCGCGTTGCCGCGCGATTTCCACCCGGTACCAAGACTTCGGATCTCTTGCGGCGCGATCTCTTCGAAGAGGCGCACCGCGTCGTCAAGGTGACGACGGTGCGCGAGCCCTACCGGCGCGAGATCCTCGACGAGACCCGGGCCTATCTCGACGGCGATCTTGCGCGACTGGAGGGGATCCTCCGTCGCGGTGCTACCTTCTACCTTACGCCGGAGGGACATTACACGACCGATGGACGGATCATGCCGATGCGCGGCGTGATCGAACGTCTCGCGCCGCTCGCCGCGATCTATTGCGTCGGCGTCAGTTACGACCCGTTCGTTTCAAAGCGGTTGTCGATGCTCTATCGCGTCAAACGCCTCGACGATGGTCCCGAGCCGCGCCTCGAACGCATGAAACGCGTGCTCGCCGCGATTCGTCCGGTGACGGCGGCGCAGTTGCTCGGCACGTGGCTCGACGGACGAACGGAGCGCTTTACGCTCGACGAGGCGGTCGCGGCAGTCGAATCGGCGTTGGTCGCGCTGCCCGTGACGCTCTTCGTCGATCCCGAGTTGCGCAGGGACCCGCGCCGGCTCGTGCGCGCGGCACTGCCGCTGATGGTAAAATGGAAAATTCTCGAACGCGACGGCGAGCGCTATCGCGTGAGCGTGCGGTGCCGCCATCCGCAGTTTCCGTTCGTCGACGATATCATCGCCTATCAAAGACGATTCTTGGAAGAGACGCTCGAGAACGCCGCTTATGCAGGCGCGCCCGAGGGTCAGCGAGTTCGAATTCGGCAAGACGAAGTCGCACCGACCGCGGCGCGGCCCCTTTGATGCGACCGTCCGCGCCGATGACGCGATGGGCTGGAACGAAGAGATCGATCTTCGTCTCGGCCATCGCCGCCGCGACGCCGCGGTGCGCGAGCGGCTTTCCGATCGCACGCGCTACGTCGGCATACGAGACGAACTCACCAAAGGTGAGCGACGAGACCGCTCGCCAGGCGGCGATTTGAAACGCCGTTCCCTCGAAAGCAAGCGGCAGGTCGAAGCGCAGCAGGCGGCGCGCGAAGTAGGCCTCGACTTGCGCCCACGCCTCGGCGAGCAATGCGTCGCTCGGTTTGCTCGCGCGAATGCGGCCGGCGGCCACGAAATCGCTCGAAATTATCGCCTCGCCGTTGCCCATAATCAACAAATCGCGTCGTAGCGGCGTCGGAACGCGGCAGCGGATAGGTGCCGGGAGGGCCCCCATGCGAAGTCTCCCCAGCCCTATGCGGGAACGACGGTAGCGGCCGTCGCGTTAATGGTTGGGAGGTCTTCGTGAATCGCGCACTCGCTCAAGCTCTACCGATATTAGCCGCCGTCGTCCTTGCTGCATGCTCGAACGGCGCGACGAATCCATCGCCGCTTCCGCAAAACGCGATGCAGTCCGCGCAGGACGCGGCGCTGCCGCCCGATGCGCTGACCGGATCCGGAAGCGGAGAAGTGCCCTTCCTGACGGTCAATCCGACGCGCCGCCTCTGCGCGCCCCCGAACGATCCGAATCTGATGGAGTGTCTGGCGTTCGTTCGCACCGACGTTTTCCCGGTCGAGCAGATGAATCCGGATCTCCGCGGCGACAGCCAAAAGTGCCGCTTCACCCAGGGCTACTGTCCGATCGATCTGCAAAACGCGTACCTCCTGCCCTCGCTCAAAGCGGGCGGGGGCAAGACGGTCGCGATCGTGGATGCCTACGGTTACCATCACGCCGCTTCCGATCTCGCCTTCTTCCGAAAGACGATGGGGTTGAAGGCTTGCACGACCGGGACGGGCTGTCTGCGCATCGTGAATCAAGCGGGTCACAGTTCTCCGCTGCCTCCGGAGCCGCCGCCGAGCGACGATTGGAAGGGCGAGCAGTCGCTCGATCTCGACATGGTCTCCGGCGTCTGTCCGAACTGCAAGATCATCCTCGTTCAAACGAACAACAATTACACGAGCAATCTCTACACCGGCGTCAAGACCGCCGGGTCGCTCGGCGCGAAGTACATCGGCGCGTCGTGGGGAACGAGTCCCGAAGGTTCGCCCAACTCGACCTTCCATCAACCCGGCGTCGTGATCGCGGCGGCAGCCGGCGATAACGGCGGCGGCGGCCGGTACGGCGGCGGCCCGATTCAGCCGTGCACCTATGAGTACGTCGTCTGCGTCGGTGGAACGCACCTCGTGCACGCCAAAAACACGCGCGGTTGGAGCGAAAGCGTCTGGAACGATTTGAGCTTCGACTACTGCTACGGCCCGTGCGGCGCGACCGGGAGTGCGTGCAGCACGAAGATCGCCAAGCCGCCGTGGCAGACCGATATCGGTTGCCGCATGCGGTCGGCCGCCGATACCTCGGCGACGGCCTCGCTGCGAACGCCGGTGATCGTTTACAATTCGGAAGAGGGCGGCGGGTGTCCGTCGGCGTGCTTCTTCCTGTATGGAGGAACCAGCGCTTCGACGCAGATCATCATCGGCGTCTACGCACTCGCCGGCAACGCGGCCAGCCAGCAAGGCGGCACGTATTTGTGGAAGCATCACAAGGGCCATTTGTACGACGTGGCGACCGGAAGCAACGTCGATCCGGGCATCGGCTCGACGTGCGCCTCCACGGTGCACTACATCTGTTACGCACGCGTCGGATTCGATGGTCCCACCGGACTGGGAACGCCCAAAGGAGTCGCCGCATTCTAAGACTCGTCGCAATCGCCGCGATCCTCGCGATGACGGGCTGCACGGGCGGCTCGCTCGCGCAGACTCCATTACCGGCCGAGCCCCAAACGGCGGCGCCCGGCGCGCAAGCGTCGCAGAACGACGCGCCCGATACGTCGCCCGACGCGCCGGATGCTCCGGCCGACACGTCGTCGTCCGACGACGAGAGCGCGCCGGTCTCGGGGACGCACGCTCCCAGCGCTACGCCCTCGCGGCGTTCGTCGAACGCGCCCGCGAGCGTACGTTACGCTTGCCGGCAGCCCGCGGCCGATGGGTATCGCGCGTGCGACGCGATCGTACAGGGCTCGGGTGCGGCGGCGCGCGCGGGCAACTGCAATCGCAGCGTTCCGTACTGTGCGTCGGATCTGCAGGCGGCGTACGGAGTCGCGCAAGGCGCGCGCAGCGGCGGCAGGGGGACGAGCGTCGCGATCGTCGATGCGTACGGCTATCCCGAAGCCGCCGGCGATCTCGCGGTCTATCGGCGCAGCATGGGATTACCGGCCTGCACGCCGTCGAGCGGCTGTCTCAAAATCGTCAACCAGCGCGGGCGCGCGAATCCGTTGCCGAAACCGAACGGCGACTCCGGCGACGATTGGCGTGCCGAAGCGGCACTCGATCTCGACATGGTTTCGGCCATATGTCCCAACTGTAAGATTCTGCTCGTGCAAGGCAATAGCGACAAGAGCTCCGATCTCGCTTCGGGCGTGAACGCCGCGGGCGCACTCGGCGCGGTCGCGATCGTCAATGGATACGGCGGTAAGGAAGAGCGCGAATCGGATGGCGCCTATCGGCACTCCGGCCGCGCGATCGTCGCGAGCGCCGGCGAGAGCGGCGGTGTTCGGATGCCGTGTGCCTATACCGCGGTCGTCTGCGTCGGCGGAACCTCCTTAGCGCCGGCGTCGTCGGCGCGCGGATGGAACGAACGAGCCTGGCACGGTACCGCAAGCGGGTGCAGCGCCCTGGTCGCGAAGCCGTCGTGGCAGCACCGTACGGGATGTAAGACGCGCGCGGTTCCCGATATCGCAGCCGTCGCGGATCCGGCGACCGGCGTCGCGGTCTACGAATCGGCGGACGGCGGCTGGCTGCAGATGGGCGGAACCGGCGTCGGTTCTTCGATCGTCGCCGCACTCTTCGCGCTCGGTCCGGCTGCGGCCCGGACGAACGCGCCACAATGGATTTGGCACCGCGGAGCTTCCGGCGCGTACCATCGCGTCGGTAATGCGAAAATCGGTTATGATGGGGCAAGCGGTTGGGGAACGCCCAACGGTACCGGAGGTTTCTAAAATGAAATTTCGTGCAACTCTCTTGGCCGCGCTTGCGATTGCAAGCCTCGTGGCCGCCACGCCGAGCGATAACGCGGTGATCGTAAATTCGGGTTCGACGAACTCGTACGGGTACCGGATCGAGGTCTCGTCCGACGGCAAGGCGTCGGTGACGCTGCAGCGTGGGGGAACGGCGTCGAGTACGCCCAAGCCGTTCACCGTGGCCGCCGCCACGGCGAGCAAGTTCTTCACCGATCTTGCCGCGGCAAAGAAAGGCAACGTCGCGACGGTTCCGTGCATGAAGAGCGCGTCGTTCGGCAGCAGCATCCACGTGACGTGGCAGGGATGGAAGTCGCCCGACTTGACCTGTCCGCCGAAGGACTCGTTAGGCGACGCGCTCATCAGCGACGTCGAGGCGATTCGCAAGGCCTCCGGCATCTCCGAGTCGCCGCCGCTCCACGGCTCGCCCGGCCCCTAGGAACGGGTGAGGGCAGCTCTTACCGCTCCGGTTAAATTGACGCTACCGCTTGGGGGCGCGCTGCCGTATACGACTCGATCGATACCGCGCCGGCGCGCCACGAGTTGCGCCTCCAATTCGACGCGCGCGACGATGGTTCGATAGAGCGCGCGCCGCATCGCCACCAACGATTCCAGCGTCGCGTTCGTCTCACGCTGCGACGCCTGCGCCATAGCGCCGAGCCCGTCGAGGCGGCGTGCAACGTCGTCACCGGCGCTTTGGAATCCCGCCGCGATGTCGGTAGACGCTGCGCCGGGCCGCAGGGTCGCAGCGAACGCGGCGGCGCCCGAGGCGAGATTGCGCGAAGCCGCGCGTGGTTGGGCTTCGGACTTTAGAACGCGCGCGCGAAGGGCGTAGTTCGCGCTCGCGGTTTGGCGGAGGCGCGCATCCATCTGCGCGCTCTCGCGCGCGGTTTCGCTCTCCAGCTTGCGACGGTAGGCGGCGAGCGTCGCTGCATCGCGCGCGCGAAGCACTGCGACCGGCCGGCGCTCCGCTGCGTCGAGCGCCGCAAGCTGCGCTTGCAGCTTCGCCCTAACCATGCGGCTCAAATGCAGGTCGGTAAGCTTGATGCGCAGGCTCAATCGCCGTCCCGCATTTTGTCGCGCAAGATCGAAGGCGAGCGTCAGCTCCTTCTCGCGCAGCTCCTGCGCGCGCGCCGCGTAGGCGCGGTCGTTGCGCGTTGCGAGCGCGGAGGCATAGTTCGTTGCGTTCGTCGCGGTCTCGCGGTTCAGCTCGCCGGTGAAACGCCCGATCTCGCGGTCACCGGAACGCTGCGAAGCGAGGAGCGCCGCGAGTGCTGCGGACTCGCGCGCGTGGCCGGCGGCTGCGCCGCGCGAACCGATCGCTCGCGCCCGAATCTGAGCGCTCGCGGCGCCGTCGCGGACCGCGCGAGCGGCTCCCGCGGCCTGCGCCGAGAGGGCGGTGAGGCCGGAGAGGTTTCGCGTGCTGCGCAGCGCGGCGATCTCGCGGTCGAAGCCGAGAAGCACCGAGTGCATCGGATCGTTCGCCATCAGCTGCGTGAGATTGACGAAGCCGACCGCCGATCGCGGCGTTGCGGCCGTGAGAAGAAGCGCGAGGATCGGGACGAGCGGGTGCAGCCTACTCACGGAAACATCCTCTGGTATGAGAATGAGACGCCGTTCGTGCCGGTGATCGGCGTGTAGGCGGTGAGCGGGTTGAGGTTCAGCACCCCGAAGGCAATCGGCTGCGGCTGCTGCTGCAGCGCGAAGAGCGTCGGCCCGGTCGACGTATAGGCGGTCAGCCGCAACGCCGAACCGACGTTAGGATGCGCTTCGAGACCGACGCTCTGGGTTCGCGGATATCCGAAACTTTGCGCGTAGATCGCGTTGACGTACTTTCCGAACGCCTTGACGGCATTGACGCCCAGGCCGGTCTGAATGTCGCTGGTGATCTGCACTTCGGTAAATCCGAGCGTACTCCCGAGCGACGTCGAGAGCGGTTCCAAGAGCGTTCGCGTGAATACCGTGTTGAGCTGCCCGAGTGCGACGCCGCTGGCGGCCGAACCGGCGGAGAAGGTTCCGCCGCCACTCGCCTGGACGCCGCGAACCGCGCCGAACTGCTGCGCGCCGACGAGCAGACCGAGGATCTGTGCGCGGTCGTACGACGGCTCCGAGGCGAGCGCGAGATTCATGTCGGTCACCGGTCCGGTGACGTGCAGCCGCACGGCGGTCGCGGGATTCGGCACGAAGGTCGTCGCGACGGCGTCGACGTCGGGAACGACTCCGCTCGACGGTTCGAATCGTACCTGGCCGCGTTCGACGTAGAAGTTCCGGTAGAAGCTCAGCGATCCGCCCGTCGAGCGAAAGGCTCCTGCGAGCGTCGGCGCGTCGAGCGTGCCGCCGAGCAGGACGGCCCCGGTCGTTCCGATGTCGACGTTCGCGCTCTGCACGCGCACGTTCGAACCGGCGGTAAGACGTACGTTGCGGAAGGCGACGTTCGGTAGGGCCGGTCGCGCGTTGGGAGTGCCGCGCTGATTCAGCAGGGAGTTGAGCGGAATCCGCGCGTCGGCGACGGAGAGATCGCCGCGCAGCTCCGTAGGCTCCGCTCCGTTGCGCGTCAGCGCGACCTCGCCGTCGAGCCTTCCTTGGAAATATGCGGGCAGATCGAGGCGCGCGTTGCGTGCGCGAGCGTACGCCGCGAACGTGGCATCGGCCGGGCGGCGCAAATCGGCCAGCGACGCGATCGCGTTCGCGGTGACGGTGCCGCCGCCGACGGATGCCTGCGATTGCAGACGTCCGTGGTTGCCATCGAGCGAGAGCTCGCCCGAGATACCGGTTATCGGCGATCTCTCCGCCGGCGCGGCGAACGTGCCGTTTTGCAATGCCAGCGAGCCGTGGAGTCGCGGCGCATCGAGGGTACCGTAGGCCTCGACCCGGCCGTCCACGCGTCCGCTCAGCCGCGTGCCCTTCGGCAGCAGATCGACGAAGTTCGACAGCTCGACATCGCCGGCCGTCAGAGAGGCGGAGAAGGGTGCGCCGGCCACCGCGAGTTTCGATCCGTTCATGCGGATTGGAACGTGCGCGGCGAATAGCGCGCGGCCTTTGGTGAAGTCGATCTCGCCGTCGCGCACGTCGACGGCGCGCCGATCCGCTTCGATATCCGCGGCGACGTGCGGCAGCTCCAAACCGCGGTAGCGCAGCGACTGGAGGCCGATCGCGTCGTTCAACCGCGGCCGTTCGCGCGTGCCTTCGATCCGCAACGTAGAGTCGAGACTTCCGTGGACGGTAACCCTCTTCTCGCCCGCGCGAGCGAGAAACTCGCCGATGTCGGGGCTCGTGCTGTGCAGCGCGAGCGCGAGCGGATCGCCGGGGCGCAGACCAAACGTGCCCGATCCGGAGCTCGTCAAATACGGAAGATCGAGCGTGGCCGACGTAATTGTCCCGCGACCGTGGGAAGCGACCGCGCTCACTTCAAAGCGCTCGACCGCGATGCGACCCGCCGTCCCGCCGAAGACCGCGGCGTGCAGCCGCATGTCGAGGTCGGGGTAGGTTCCCGCGACGTCCGTCTGCGCGTCGAGCTTGCCGGTAACCGGAACGCGCAGCCCGAGCATCGGCAGCCACGTTGCGAGATCGAGTGCGCGCACGCCGGCATGAAGGTCGACGCGCTTGGCATTGGGCGTAACGCTTCCGGTCAACGCGAGTTCGCCGGAGGGACCGCCGATCTGCAGCGCGCTCGAGATCGTCTGACCGGCGCTGCTCCAATGCGCCGAGACGCTTCCGAGCTCGATGCGGCGCACGCGCGCGCCGGTAAAGTGCGCGCTGCCTGCCGTTGCGGCGATCTGCCGGCCGGAGACATCCGCCCGCAGCGCGAGCGATCCCGTCCCGCCGAGCATGTCGCCTCGATCGAAGAAGTCGTTGAGATCGGCGAGATCGAGATGCGGCGCGCTCACGGAGAACGACGCATCGCCCGCCCGCGTCGCGGTGGCGTTCAATGCGATTGCCGACCCGCCGACAACCACGCGGCCGCCGCGTACCGCGAGCGCCGTCACATCGCCGTCTACGGCGGAGCGAAAATCGCGGAAGCTCAAGCCGTTGATCGAACCCTCGGGAGCGTCGAACGTTCCGCTCACGACGGGCCCCGCACCCGATCCGCCGAGATGAACCGCGGCATCGACGCTTCCTTGAACCAACTGCGCCGCGTGCGGCCGTACGGTTGCGACGAGCGCGCTTACGTCCGACGAGTGCACTTGCGCGGCGAGATCGTATCGGGGCGCGAGCGCGCGATTGGCGACGATGCCGTCGATTCCGCCGGTAACGCCGAGAAAGAGCGGACCGAGCGCGACCTCGGCGTTTTGAATGTCGAGCGCGTTGCGATCGAAGAGGAGTCCGGCACTCCCGTTGACGTTGAAGTTCCGAAAACGCCCCCCGGCGACGACGATCGTTCCGGCGATTCGCGGCGCGTTCGGCGAACCGCCGACCGTCGCGCCGTAGCTCGCGGCATTCGCGGCGTTGCCAAAGAACGCGCCCTTCAAAGCTCCGTGCGCGAATGCGAGGTTGCCGCGGAGGCTGCCGCTGCCCCACAGCGTGCGCAGCTTCGCGTCGGCGATCGTCTCGATTGCGTTATTCGTCTCGTCGCCGAAGATCGTCGCGTCGAGCCGCGCGCGCAGCGGTTCGAAGGCAAAGTTGCGCGTTTCGACAATTCCGAACGCGCTGCCGTGCGGGTGGTCGAGCGCGACCCGCGCGTAGAGCGACCCGGACTTCCCGTCGATCTCGAGCGGTCCGACCGTTCCGACGCCGCGGCTGTCGACGTCGAAGAGCGCCTCGAGGCGCCGCGACGCGCTGCGCCCCGAAAGCAGACCGCGCATCGCGATCGCTTTCGGGTCGTCGGCGGTCGCGAGAACGTCCGCGCGCAGCGGCAGATCGGGCAGGATTCGGCTCACGTACGGGGTTCCGCCGGACGGCGCGCTCGCGCCGGCGAGCAGCTCCACCGCGTTGCGCTCCTTGTCGAACGCGATGCGCCCGCGCGCGCCGAGTCTCACCCGGCCGTACGCCGCGTTGACGCCGACGACGTCGGCTTCGTGGCCGGTCAGCGCAACGACGCCGTGCAGATCCTCCAACGTCGTAGCGGCATACTCGGTCTTGGGCGAGCGCAGCGCGATCCACGTAACCGGATTGGGCGCAGCTCCCGCAACGAGCATCGAAAAATCGAGCGATCCGCGAATCGGTAGACGCTGCGCCTGGGCGAGGGCCGTGCGCAGTTGCGTGAGGCTGCCCCTTCCGCGTACCGCCACGCGCAGCCGAGGCGCGCGCAGTCCGTAGAGGCCGCCCGAAATCTGCAGCGGGATCGCCGCAAGGCGTGCCGTCAGCCCGCTCGTCAGCAGCCCGTCGTCGTACGCGTCGATTCGCCCCTGCATGTTCTCGATCGGTTTTGCCAGACCGGCGATCGCTATGCGTCCATCGGCGAGCCACGCCGTAGCGCCGAGATGCGTCTGCAGCGAACCGGCAGGACCACGGAGCCCAAAGCTGCGCGCGTCGACGTTCTCGAGCATCCCGTCTTGCAGCCGCATCGCGGAGGAGCCGGCGAGGAAGTTGACCGCTGCGGCGATCGGCAGTTCGGGCGCGCTCCAGTGCTGCTCTACGTATCCCCTCGCGGAATCGATCGTGCCCGTTCCGCGCACCGGATAGAGGCGATCGGCGCGTTCGCCGTAGCGCAGGGCGGCGACGTAGCTCGAGCGTGCGGCGGTCGCTAGGGTGGCGTCGACGTTGAGATCGCGCACGTAGAGATGCCGGCGATTCGCAAGCGCCGCCGGACTCTCGTCGACGATCTCGATCGATCCGTTGCGGACGCGCGCGCGAACGTTCAGCGGAGCTCCGCCGCTTGGGGTCGGCTGCGAGAGGTTCGGCAGCGGGAGGTTGTAGCTGCCGTCGGCGCGCCGGATCACCGTAAGCGCGGGCGCATAAACGGCGATGCTCTCCAATCCGAAACGGCGCTTTGCGCCGGGGAGCAAATCGCGCAGATCGTAGGCGAGCTCGAGGCGTGAAATCTCGGCGATCGGTTCGCCGCGAAACGAAGTCACGGCAATGCCGTCGATGACGGCGTGATTCAACGCGAACCTCGAACGATCGAACGAGAGGCGCACGTGGAAAAAGCCTTCAACGGCGGCAATGACGCCGAGTCGCGCCAGCGCCTGGCGCTGCCACCAGCCGGCCGCAACGATGCAGAGCAGAGCAATTGCCGCAGCGCTCCAAATCCGGCGCCGTCGCGTCCGCGTCATTGGCCTACTTTTCCCACAGCGAAGCGTTCCCACGCTTCAGGGGAGGCGCTCGCTACCTATTCGTCGTCGAGCGGAAGACCAGACGGTGGCCGGCGTTCGAAGTATTTCTTCGAATATTTTTCGGCAATTGGGATGAACGCGCGCGGCGGCCGATTGAAATCGAAGCAGTCGACGATGCTCTTCGAATCGACGTCGGACGTGCCGAGACGTCCGAGCCGGAAGTTATCTTCGATGAATCTGACGATGCTTCCGAAGTTATACTGCGTGTGCGAGATGTAGCCGGGGACGTTCGGCGTGCTCTCGCGCGCGTAGGGCGATATGACCAGCATCGGAACGCGAAAGCCGTAGCCCTGTCCGTCGACCTGCGGCGGCGCAACGTTGTCGTAGTATCCGCCCCAATCGTCCCACACGACGACGATCGCCGTGCTCGACCAGTAGGCGCTCTCGCCGATCGCGTTGACCACGCTTGCGACCCAGGATGGCCCGGTGTCGGAGTGGAGCCCGGGGTGATCGGAATCGAGCGAGTCGGGCAGCACCCACGAAACGGCGGGAAGCTGGGCGGCTTCGATCGTCTGGTAGATCCTCGTCTGCGGGATGACGATATTCGTCTCCCACTCGGGTCCGTTGCGCACCGCCGAGATTGCATCGAAGGCGTTCCAGACGTACGATTTCGAGGTGTTGGTGAAGTAGAGCCAGGAGAGCTTCTTCGCGTCGAGCAGATCGCGCAGCGTGGGGTAGGTGAAGCACGGGTACGGGCCCTTGTCGCGCAGATACCGGCCGCTCGACGTGATCAGCGAGGTGACGGTTCCCGGAGGCGCGTTGCATCCCCAACTCGAGGGCGACGGAAAGTCGATCACGTTGTTGCCGTCGCCGACCGGCGTGCCGCCGGCGATCAAGTCCTGATGGGCGGTGAAGCTGCTGCTGCTCTGCGTCGAGAACATGTGGTCGGCGAGCACGTACTGCTCGGCCATCGTCCAGTACGGCACGATGTCGTTCGGATTGACGTAACGGTAGGCGTACGTCCCCGACTTCACTTTGACGCCGTGGGGCAACGCGCGTTTGACGAGGTTAAACCCGTCCATCTTTCCGTGATCGTACTCGAGCACGAACGAGTAATGCTCGTGTCCGAGACTATCCATCTCCAGCCGGCTCTCTTGCAGTTGGACGACCTCCTGGCCGCTGGGCGTCTTCATGACGCCCTCGGTCGCGCCGTCGGCTCCCGGGAAGGTCGCAAAGAAGTTATCGAAACTTCGATTCTCTTGGATGACGACGACGATGTGATCGACGTGCTTGCCCTCTGCGGCGGCTCTCGCGGTCGTGCTCCAGTCGTACGATGCGCGAGCGCCGGGGGCGAACGCCGCGGGCGTGCAGGCGGCTAGGCAAAAGAGACTTGCCAGTGTTGCGGTTGCTGTGTTGCCCACGGTTTCGCGCATTATCTCACTCAAGCAAGCGCCGTGCAAGGGCGGCCTCTGACGCTCGCGGAAGACCGTTGACGTGCTAGCGTGCCGGCTCGTCCCGCGAGTCTCACTCTTACTATTGGCTGCGTGGGGCGCCGGCTGCGGCGGCAGCACCGCGCCTTCCGTGACGCCGGGCGCCGCGCCGCCGAGCCGCTACATCAAACACGTCGTCATCGTCATCCAGGAGAACCGCAGCTTCGACAATCTCTTCAGCGGCTTTCCCGGCGCCGACGCTCCGCGCTTCGGCTTTGCCGGTAAGAAGCGCATCGCTTTGCATCCGACCGCACTCGAGAATCCCGGCAATATCGAAAACAACTGGCGCGATTCGATCAGCGGCTGGAACGGCGGCAAGATGAACGGCTTCGAGCACGAGCACTTTTACGGCGGTCCGCTCGACTTCGCGTACGCCTACGTGCCGCGCGACGAATCGGCGCCGTATTGGGCGATGGCCAAGCAGTACGTGCTCGCCGATCGCATGTTTCCCACCGAGTTCGGCCCGAGCTTCACCGCCCACTTGAGCCTGATCGCGGGAAATACGACGATCGAACGCGGGCCGATCGCCGAAGTAGACGCACCCGATACGATTAAATGGGGATGCGAAGCCCCGCCGGGAGCGCGCAGCTTCACGCTCAACGCGCATCGCATCGAACGATTCAACGGGCCGTTTCCGTGTTTCGACCACTTCCCCACGCTCGCCGATCGGCTCGATGCCGCCGGAGTCTCCTGGAAGTACTACGCCTCTCCGCTCAGTCACATCGGCGGCAAGGTTTGGTCGGAGTTCTCAGCGGTACGTGCGGTGCGCTACGGTCCCGATTGGAAGAACGTCATCTCCCCGCAGACGAAGATTCTCGCCGATGCGCGAAGCGGAGAGCTCGCCGGTGTCTCGTGGGTGACGCCGGACTGGGTCGACTCCGACCACACCGGCAGCGGCTCCGATCGCGGCCCGTCGTGGGTGGCCTCGATCGTCAACGCGATCGGCGAGAGCCCGAATTGGGACTCGACGGCAATCTTCGTGCTTTGGGACGACTGGGGCGGCTGGTACGACGATGCCCCTCCGCCGCAGCTCGACTTCCGTGGTCTGGGCATCCGCGTTCCCTGCATCGTCATCTCGCCGTATGCAAAGCGCGGGTACGTCGCGCATACGCAATACGAGTACGGCAGCATTCTGAAGACCGTTGAAGCGCTCTTCGGTCTGCCGCCCGTCGGTCCGCCGTCGAGCGGATTCACCGACACCCGTGCGAACGGCATGTTCGACGCGTTCGATTTTACGAAAGGCCCGCGCGCGTTCTCTCCTATTCGAGCACGCTATCCCGAATCGACCTTCGCCAGGGAGCGGCCGTCCTTCGTTCCTCCCGACAACGACTAGCGAACGCCGCAACCGAGAAAGGCAGAGCAAACGTGAAGAAGATCGCGCTCGAAGAGGCGCTCACCGCTCCCGGTCTAGAGAAGTATCTCGAAAAAACGCTCGCGCTCGTCCCGGACGCCGAGAAGAGGGCCGCGCTCACCATCCCGATCGGTATCGCGCCTTCGCGCATCTCGCGCTGCAAGACGTCTCCGAGGCCTCCAAAGAGCTCCAGCGCTGCGTGAACGAGCTCGGTTTCGTCGGCGCGCTCATCAACGGCAACACCAACGGGGTCTATCTGGACGATCCGCGATACTATCCGTTTTGGGAGATGGTGCTCGAGCTCGACGTGCCCGTCTACATCCATCCCGCCGATCCGTACGTGCAGCCGTACGTCATCGAGGGATATCCGGATTTGCAGGGCGCGGTCTGGGGCTGGAGCCTCGACAACTCGACGCACTTTCTGCGCCTGATCCTCAGCGCGGACTCTTCGATCGCTATCCCGCGCTGACGTTCATCCTCGGACACATGGGCGAGACCTTACCGTATTTTGCATGGCGTATCGACAAGCGTCTTCACGATACCGCGAGCGCAAATAAAATCAAGAAGAAGCCCTCGGAGTACTTTCACTCCAACCTCCTGATCACCACCACCGGCGCCTGTCAGGACTCCGCGCTGTTATGCGCAATCGCCGAGATGGGCGAAGACCGCGTCCTCTTCTCGGTCGACTATCCGTACGAGGAGACGAAGGAGGCCGCCGACTGGATCGACCGCGCGCCGATTACCGAGGAGCAGCGCGAGAAGATCTGCCACCGCAACGCCGAACGCGCGCTGCGCCTTTAGAGGCTTCCTCCCCTAGTTCATCAGCTTTCGGATGAAGTAGGTCATCTCGAGGGCGCTCGTAAAGGCGCGTTCGCGCAGGTTGGCACCGGAGGCGTGCCCGCCCTCGATAACCTCATAGAAGAGATACGGATCGTGCAGCGATGCCAGCTTTGCGGCGAACTTGCGCGCGTGCTGCGGGCCGACGCGATCGTCCTTCGTCGTCGTCCAAATGAGCGGCTCGGGATAGTGGACGCCGGCCTGGAGATTGTTATACGGCGAGATCTTCGCCAGAAAGGCGCGCTGCTCCGGATTCGAGACGCTGCCGTACTCGCCGGTCCACGATTCGCCCGCCTCGATCTGTTCGTAGCGCAGCATGTCGAGGAGCGGGACTTGAATGTCCACGGCGCGCCAGAGTTCGGGGTGTTGCGTAAACTCAACTCCCATCAAGAGTCCGCCGTTCGATCCGCCCTCGATGCCGAGCCGGCCCGGGTTGGTCACTCTGGTCGCGATGAGGTCTTCGGCGACCGCGGCAAAGTCGTCGTAGATGCGCTGACGATGCGTGGTGAGACCGGCTTCGTGCCACGCGGGGCCGAACTCGCCGCCGCCGCGAATGTTCGCGAGCACGTAGACGCCGCCGCGCTCGAGCCACAGCTTGCCGAGAATCCCGCTGTAGTTCGGCGTCTCCGAAACCTTAAAGCCTCCGTAGGCGTAGAGCAGCGTCGGATTCTCTCCGTTGAGCTGCATGTTCTTGGGATGGACGATGAAGTACGGAATCTGCGTTCCGTCCTTCGAGGTCGCCTCGCGCTGCTCGACGGCGTCGTTCGAGGCGTCGAATCGCGCCGGTGAGGTCTTCACGACGCGCAGCGCGCCGGTCGCCGTATCGAGCTGCCAGAGCGAGGGAGGCGTCAGGAAACTCGTCGCGGTGATGTAGGCGGTCTCGCCCTGCTGATCGGCATCGTTGACGGCAACCGTCGAGTTGTCGGGAAGGTCGAGACGCGTCTTCGACCAGCCGCCGGCGGCCGGCGTATAGATCCATCCTCGGCCGCGCACGTTTTCGTACGTCGTGACGACCAGTTGCGAGCTCGTCTGCGCGACCGTGTCGAGCATTTCACGCGGTCCGGGCGCATAGACGAGCGTCGGTTTGAGATTTGCCGGATCGGCGCTCGCCGCGGCGAGGTCGAGCGCGACGAGCGATCCTTGCGGGAAGCTCGAGCCGTTCACGCTCCAATTCTCTTGCAGGGTGAAGAGCAGCCGCCCGGCGACGAGTGCCATCGGCTGCGATTGGAGCGGCACGGCGAGCTTCTGCGGGCCGCTCGACGTTACGAGATAGTACTCCGACTTGAAGGTCGAGAGCGGCCGCTCGATCATCGTTGCCGCATTCCCCGCACCGTCGTGAAAGACGGCCGGGGTAACGCCGTAGCCGCCGTCCGATTTCGCTCCGCGGAAGACTTCGACGGCGTCGGCGAGGGTTTGGCCGCGGTGCAGGCGTTTGACGACGTACGGGTAGCCCGACGTCGTCAACTCGCCGGGCGACCAATCGCGCGAGACCAAGAGCGAGTCCGGGCTCTCCCAGGCCGTTCGCTGCTTGGCTCGCGGCAGGCTGAATCCATCGGCGACGAACTGCTTGGCGTTCACGTCGTACTCGCGCGCGGCGATCGCGTCTTCGCCGCCGTCGGAGAGATAGAGCAGACAGCGGGACTCGCTCGGCCACGCGCAATCGGCGCCCTTCCAGACCCAGTTGGCGTGTTCGCTCGCCGAAAGCGCGTCTAGGTCGAGGACCGTCGTCCAGTTTGGCTCGGCGGCGGCGAAATCGGCGGGCGTGGTGCGCCGCCAGATGCCGCGCACGTGCGCCGCGTCTTGCCAGAAATTGTAGACGTCGCGCGCGACGAACTCCGGCGTGGGAATCCGATCCTTTGCCTCCACGATCTTGAGCGCGTCGGCATAGAGACCCGCGAAGTTCGGATCGCTCTTGAGCACGCCGAGCGTTCGGGCATTCTGGGCTTGCACCCAGGCCATCGCGCGGGTGCCGTGTACGTTTTCCAGCCACAAGAACGGATCGCTCGGCGGGGCTGTGACGGCGAGGAACGCGATGCATGCAACGGAGGCTACGGCACGTTTCATGCGCTAAGCTTCCGGTAGGAAAGCGCCAGGCCTCCCATAGGGGAGGACTGCGCTGTCGTCTAACGCATTCCGCTCTTGAGGAGGGCGCCCTTGACTAAACCGTCACGCTTTCGCATCATCGCATCTGCACTCGGCCTGGCGCTGGCATTCGGTGCCGCACGAGCGAACGCACCGGCCTCACTCGACGTGGTCGTTGGCGATCGCAACGTCGTGAAAAATCAGCCGCTGAGCAACTGCAACTCCAAAGCGAGTGCCGCGCTAGGTTCGGTGCTTGGAAAGGTCGCCGAAATCGGCGATACCGGGGAGTGGGAAGGCTACGGCGCCACCGACGCATCGGGTAACTCGTTTGCGGCCGCTGCGATTCACTGCTATCCGCTCGACGACGTCAACGGCTATCTCGTCACGTTTACCTGCGCGTCGCAGACGCCGCCCGCGACCGAGGCGGCGAGCGTGATCTGCTCTAAGCTCTCGGCGGCGTTTGGAGGTCAACCGTAATGGAGTCGCTTCGACGAGCCGCACTCGCGCTCGCCGGGCTGACGGTCGCGACGATTTGGTGCGGCTCGAGCGCACCGGCCTCGGTCGACCTCTCGGTGGGAATCCGGCACGTGAGCCCCGATGGTTCGCTCACCGATTGCGGCGCCAAGGCGAAGTCGTCGCTCGACGCCTTCTTGCAAGATGCAGCCGAGTCGAATCCCGGAAGCGGCGATTGGATCGCGCATTCGGCCGTCGGTCTTGCCGGAGCGCCGACGGCAACGGCCGTGGTGCGCTGCTACGCGCTTCCGAAAGGCTACGTCGTGACCTTCACCTGCGCGGTGCAGCTGCCGGATAATCCGTATGGAGCGACCGATCTGTGCTTGAACGTCGCGCACAAGTTCTACGGCGGCGCGATCAAGGAACTCGCGGCGATGCCGACGCCGACGCCGGTGCCGACCGGCTGCGCGACGACGAATCTCGTCGGCACCTGGGTCTCGGATAGCGATTCGAAAAAGACGTTTACGATGGAGCTCAACGGCGACCTCACCGATAGCGACGGCGTCTCGGGCAACTGGGGCATCAAGGGCAACACGGTAACGCTGACCTACTACGGCAATCACACGCTGACGCTTTCGGCCGACGGTAAACATCTGACCGGCGGCGGCTACAGCCTCACCCGGAAGTGCTGATTGAGACGCCGCGCCTACGGCTGCGGCGTTATCGTGAGGGCGAAGTCGATCTCGTTCACCGCGTCATGAGCGATCCGCTCGTCATGCGCTACTATCCCGAAACTTACGACGTGGAGCGCTGTCAAAAGGTGCTCGATTCGATTCTCGCCTCGTATGCCAGACACGGGTACTCGTTGTTCGCAGTCGAACGAAGAGAGGACGGCGCGTATGCCGGCCAGATCGGCCTGCTGCATTGGGACGACGTCGACGCACGAGAGGACGTGGAGGTCGCGTACATGCTGTTGCCGGAATTCTGGAAGATGGGGTATGCGACCGAGGCCGCGCGGGCGTGTCGCGATTGGGCCTTCGCCAATCTCGAACCCGATCGCGTCGTCTCGTTCATCGACGTCAACAACGTGCCTTCAATTGCCGTCGCGCAGCGAAACGGAATGACGCGGCTCAAACGCCTCGATACCAATCGCCTCGGGAAGCCGATCTACGTTTACGGAATTTCGCAGCCGCAGTGGGTGGAGGTCACGGGCGACCGCAGCCATTGAGCGGGGATGCGCCGTAGCGCATCCCCGCCGTTAAGCTCAGAGAGCGTTGGCGAGTGCCCAGCCCTTCGGAGCTCCGATTCCTGCAGCCTGATTATATTGCGAAGCGTTACACGAGTACGCTCCGTTGTTGCCGGAAGTACAGGGCGTGTAGTACGTGCTGTATCCGGTAGAGGCAAATAGGCTGTAGATCGTTGGGTCGATCCATCCCAGCTTGGTGGAGTGGAGTTCGTTGGCTTCCAGGATCAGCGCCACCGAAGCGGGCGACGACCAAGAAGTTCCCAAGTATTCACCCCAGCTGCCGCCCGTGTAGACGGCGACCGGATAGAACGGCAGCGAGAAGTCGGGTTGATTGCGACCCGTCGTAATCATTCCGGTGATCCCGCTCTGGTAACTAGGCAGGGCGAAGACGGTCGAGACGCCGCCGCCGCCCGAGTCGCCGCTGACGTTGCCCATGGTAACCGTCAGGAGCTGACCGTTGCTGTTGTCGGTGAAGTCGATGCCGCCGATCGACGAGAAGTACGGACCGCCCGCGGGTGCACTGGACTCCTTTTCCGCCGCACTCGTTGCTGCCCGAGTCGCCGCTCGAAGCCGAGAACTCAACGCCCTCCGCGGCGCCCTGTTGCGCGATGGAGTTCGTCGCATCGGCGAAGGAGACGTCGCTCGATTCACAACCGCCGAACGATGAGTTCACCGCAGTCGCCTTGGCGTCGCTGAGCGCCTGGTTATAGGTGTCCTCGATGGCTTGGTCGGTGAGCGAGCCCATGTCGTAGACGATGATATTCGCTCCCGGTGCCAATCCGGCGATGGTCTGCACGTCGAGGTCGGTCTCGGGTTCGTCACCGCTTCCCCCGCCGTCGACGGTTTCGTTCGTTACGGTACCGGTTTGGGTTACGCCGGCTGCCGAGAGATACGTGGTGAGGTAGCTCTTGTTGACCGGATCGTCGATGGCGATCGCGGCGGTGTAACCGGCTCCGTTGCATCCGTGCTGAACGGGGAAGTCAAATGGCTTGGCCACACCGGTTGCCAGCGTTCCCGAGGAGTTGGTTAGCGGTCCGTTATCCGGAGCCGCACCGTTGCAGCCGCTGCTCGGCGTCGACGTCGGACTTGCCGTCGGTGTCGGGCTTGCCGTCGGCGTTGCGGTCGGCGTCGCCGTCGGAGTCGGAGTAGGATGCGGCGTCGGCGTTGGGCTTGCCGTCGGCGTCGGTGTTGGCGTCGGCGTCGGCCGCGGCGTGGGAGTAGCCGTCGGCGTCGGCGATGGAGAGGGTGTCGCCCCAGCCCAAGCGACGTCGTCGACGTATTGATAGACGTACGTTTGGCTATAGCCGTCGCCGTAACAGCCGAAATAGATGTAGTCGGTCTGACCGGCGTACGCGCTGAGGTTTACCTGATAGTTCACCCAACCGTTGGTGGTATTGACGGTCTTAAAGAACGTCGTGAGAATCGTTCCGCTTTGGTTGAGCAGGTAACCGGCCTGCCACGCGTATTTCGTGCCGTAGCCTTTCTGGGATTCGTTGGAGCCCTGATAGACCCAGAACGAGAGCACGCCGTTTGCCGGCACTTTTACCAGCTGTGCAATCGCGCCCCAGCCGTTGATCTCCGGCGGCTGCAGCGAGCCCGTGAAGGCCGAATAGCTGCCCGAATGGGCTTGTCTCGTGGTAACTTGCGCGTAGCTGCTGCGCGTGCTCTCGTTGATCCAACCCGGGGTCAACGAGCCGCTCTCAAAGGTACCGTTGACTAAGTTGCCGTTGGAATCGCCGGGTCGGATTCCACTCGGTGCGAGGGGAATGCGAGGCCGGCCCATGCCGTCTACCGGAAACTGCGGCGCGGTTCGCTGACTCTCGACGCCGTCTTGCTCGGCGACGGTTCGGACGACGACGACGTTGTCGAGCGAAACGTCGCGAACGAGCGCGGCGATTTCGTGCGGGACCGTTGCCGGCTTGACGTTCGTGTAGCGTTCGCCGTACTTACCTTGACGTACGGTGTGAATCTCCGTCGAAAAAAAACGCTCGACGACCGAGGTACGCGCAATCGCGTCGACGATCGTGCGATTCGGAAAGCGTTTGACGATTCTGAAGCCGGCTCGCTCGAGGGCACGCACCACGCGTTCCTCTTGCAGCGCCGTCGGCGCATAACGTTCCTTGAACTGCTTCGGTGTAAGCGCGCGGCGCGTTACGCCGGAGCGCGGGTCGCTAATGCTTGCAACCAGGTGATCGAGTTCCGCCTGATCGCGGTATCGCAGCACCAGCTGGACGCGAACCGGCGCGTTGTTACCGCGGCGGCCGGCGTCGGTATAGGCGAGGTCACCGGTGAGTTGTGGAACCGAGATGAGAGGCCGGTCTGGTTTTGCCGTGCGGGCCGCCGACTCGGTGGTTGGGCCGTTACTATTCGTGCCGGCCCAAGGGATCGAAGTACTCTGTCCTCCGCATGCGGTGAGCGTTAGCGTCAGTCCGAGCGTTGACGCCATCACGCGTGTTGATCTTCGCATGTTCCTCCTTACTTTTTGATAGTAGTGGCGAGATGGTTAAGGGGACCCATGCCCGAGTTCGTCGGCGGGACGCAGCCCGGCCTGCCGCTTGGCTTGCCGCTACATCGGAGCGGATGACATGGAAGGCATCGGCGAGGCGGCCGGCGCGCCCGGCATCGCAGGAGCGGTCGGCATAGCAGGCATCGCGGGTGCGCTCGGCGCGCTCGGCATCGCGGTAGGCGCCTCGGGGCTCGGCGGAGTCGGCGGCATCGTCTGTGCCACGGTCACCGGTTGCGCCGTAGCGAGCGTTACGGTGGCGCAAGCAACTGCAGCGAATGCGATCGCTGCTGCCACGTGCGTGATCGTCGGTCTGCGCATGGGATGTCCTTTCAGTGGGCAGTCGAGTGCAGCAGCGTTCGCTGCCTGCCCAGCGAGACCTCGCTTCTTGCCGCGTTTGCCTCCTACGGCGGCCTGGGAAAGCCGTGCGCGATCCACGATTAGCGGTCTCGTCTTAAGCAGCGGTTAACGCAGGCAGTGACAAAGATGGGGTGACCCGCAGGTTGACGTAGTTGCATACGCTGGCTCATGCTACGTCGTAATGTACTTGCTTGAGGATTTGCACGTGAAACACGTCCTAATTCGGTATCACCTCGACCAAGGCTCCATGGCCGATTGGCATCGCGACATCGAGATGTTTATTGCGTGCCTCGAAAGCGACCCCGAGCTGCGAGAGAAGATCACCTATCGAGCGATGAGGACGCCCGATAACGACTACTATCACATGGCGACGGCGGTCGATCAGGATGCCGCGGATCTGCTTGCCGAGCGGGCATACTTCGAGTACTATACCGGTCGTACGAGTCAGGTTTCGGCGGGTCAGGTCTCCGTAATTCCTCTTGAAGTCGTCGCGGAGACAAGGGTAGTCGCCTAGCCGTCACACCAACGGCGAAAGGAGTTGCTACTACGAGTGGGCTGCGCGTACCGGCGATCGTATCCGGTAGCCTCCTGGCGATCATTTTCTTGTTGGCCTTCGTCGGCAACGCTCTGCAGTCGGCCAACGTCGTGAAGAACCCGGCCGCGCTCGAGACGCCGGTAAAGATCGTATTCTTTACGCTCTTCGTGCTCTTCGGCTTCTCGGTGATTCCACTGATGGTGAGAGTGGTGCTGGGCGTGCAGGTCGCGCTCGGCAACGGCGGCATCGGACCGATCAAAGCTGCGATGAATTATTCCAATTGGATCGTCGCTGCATTCTGGCTGCTGATGGCGGCCGGCCTCGTGGTGGCGCTCCCCGCCGCCATCCGCGCCGGATTCTTCGGAAAGTGATCGCTTGCCGTATTGCCGCTAGCCGGACAGGGTCAACTGCGGAGGGTCTGCTCGCTCGGTCGCGATCGAGACTGCAACGATAACCTCGTCGACTAGCGCCGGGCGCACGCAATCGTGTCGATCCAGCGTCCAAGCGTTGAGAAATAACCCATCGCGAAACTCGTGAGGAGGCGGTCGATGGCGTTGCCGCCGCGCGGATCGACCAGCATGCTGTGATCCGCGCCCGGCACGACGTCGGTTTCGTAGGTCGTGTTTCCAGCAGTTTTCATCGCGTCCACGAATGCCTCGAAGTTCGCCGCTCGATCTTCGTTCGTTTCGAACTCGCCGTCGACGTAGAGCGCCTGACCGCGAAACTCTCTCCAGTAGTCGGCCGGAGACTTATCGCCTTCCTGAGCCCAGAAGGCGAAGGCGGGACTCTTGGGGTCGCTCGGCGGCCCGACATAGGGATCGGGGAACCATGCGCGATGCTCGTAGGCGTGGTAGGCTGCGATGTACGCATCCCAACCTTTGCCGGTCATCGCGTAGTCGAACTTGAGGGTTTGCAGGCGCACGGCGTCGGCAATTTCGCTTTCGGAGAAGCCGTCGGCGCGCATCTCCAATGCCGTTCGCTGAATTTCTTGCAGGTTGCCGTTGACGATCGCACCCGACGTATTGGCGATAAATGCGACATCCGGCGTCGTTGCCGCGACTTGAGGCGCCGCCATACCGCCCTGGCTAATGCCCCAGATGCCCATGCACGACGCGCGCACTTCCGGCTGTCGTGCCATCGCTTCGAACCCTTTCACCGCGTCGGTGACGACGAAGCCGTCGCTGCGCTCGCCGGTCGAAAAATCTGCACCGCGCTTATCGTAGGCGTACACGGCAAAGCCGTGCTTCAAGAACACGTCGCCCACCCAGGAGAGAAAAGCATTCTGTCCGGAGCGCGTTTGATAGTTGGATCCGGCCAACAGCATTACGGCCGGAAACGGCGGGTTGGCATCGGGCACGAAAAGCGTGCCGCGCAGAGTCGCTGCCCCGTTTGCGAAATCGAGCGGACGCGACCGAAACGACGGTACGCGGGTAGCGTGGATGGCGGCACCCCTTGCAAACGCCACGTCGACGGCGCGGACTGCGCCACTGGCGTTGCGCGTGAACCGGAATGTCGCAACGAACGGGAAGTGGATTCCTTTGGAGGGACCGGTTACGAACGTGTCGGGACCCGACGGCCAGAGGAATCCCATTCGCCCAGTCTTCGTATCGAGGAACATGTCATACGTGTACGGGCGCGCCACCATTACATCGCGATCCGGCGCGCGATAGGTGCCGACGAACGGCTCCAACAGCGATGCATCGAGCCGGATCAAATGATGAAGGTCGAAAGTTCCCACTGCGTGTGGTTCTGCGCGAAGCGAACCGCGGATCGCATCCCCCTCGATCGCACCCGCGAAGCGGTAGGTCAGGGCGCCGTACCGAGCTTGAAATGCGATGGTACGACCCTTGCGGGAAACCGCCGAGAGGGGCGAGCCGACCTCGGATCGCTTCGGAAAGTAGAGGTCGCCTTGTGGGTCGTCGGCGGCGGCCGCATCGGGAAACGCGACCGTGACGTAAGTCGCCGAGCCGCCAAGGTGCAGAAACCCGGCCCAAATGCCGTTGTTCAATCGGTCTCGGGGCGGTGGGGCCGCCCCTGGGAGCAGCGCGATAACGGCGAGCAGTGCAACGACCCGGGCAGCCACCACAACCGACCCTCTCTTAATTAATTAGTTGTTGAGAGTCTAGCGGATTTCTGCGCGTTGGTCAAACTGCCGTCTGGCGGCGCGGACCGCCGAGCGCCGCGCCCCCCTTCGCCATGCTTTGTCGCGATCATGGTGGCGAGGAACGCCAAGCAAGCCGCAAGTATTACCCGGCTAACCCACGAGTAACTGCGAAGGTAGGGTGCGCGTGCACGGGCGTTATGAGCAGCGGATTATCCCCGGCATACTCGTCCTCGTTCTCTTTTGGACCGCCTCCTTTTCTTCCGCCACGGCGGGCACGACCGGGACCATTCGCGGCCACGTGGACGACCGCGCGACAAAAGCGCCGCTTTCCGGCGTTACGGTCAGCGTTACGGCGCCGTCGGGAGCGGCGACGGCAACAACCGACGTGCGCGGCGACTTCCTCTTTATTTCGCTGAGTCCGGACACGTACGTCCTGACGGCGAAGCGCAGCGGCTACGATCCTGCGTCGGTTAACGGCGTGATCGTCTCGGCCGACAACGTGGCCGTCGTAAACGTCGAAATGAACGCAACGCTCAAGACGATCGTTCGCACCCTGAGCCGAAGTGCAGGAAGCCTCGTCCGCCCGGGTGACACGCAAGACGTCTATTCCGTTAATGCGGCTCAGAGCGCGGCGGCATCGACGATCGGCGGCGCATCGTCGTTGAATCAGGCGTACGGCGCGCTCGCCGCGCTACCGGGCGTCGACTATCAGCAAGGTCAACAGGGGTGGGCCCAAATGTACCTGGTGCGCGGCTCCGGCGACGTTTCCGAAGAGATGGATGGTGTCCCGATCACCGGGTCGTTCTTCTCGGTGCTGGGTCAACGGCAATTACAACTCTATGCCGGCGGGTCGCCGGCCTCGGCCGACGCAGCCGGCACGTCGGGATACATCAATCAAGTGATCAAGACCGGAACGATTCCGGGGTACGCGACGGCTGAGTTCAGCGTGGGCGCACCGGCGTTTTATCACAAGGCTGCGTTCGAAGCGGGCGGCGCGACGCCCGATCGAACCTTCTCCTATTACCTGGGCGTCATGGGCTTCGGCCAAGACAACCGCTTCGTCGATCAATACGACGGCGCTTCGGATGTCGCGCGTTTCTGGACGCCGATCGTACTGCCCACCGGAAACAACGAAACGGTCTTCGACGGGAGCGGAAAGGCATATTTCACCAGCGGTATCACGCCCCAGCAAGTGACGGTCTTCGATCGCGAAGGCATCGTGAATCTTCACTTTGCAATTCCACACCGCAACGGCCCGTATCGAGACGACGTCCAGTTACTCGCGATGTCGGGGTATCTGCCGGCATACAATCCGACTTCGGTCAACGATCTTGGGGGCGCGGCGCTCTTGACGAAAGAGCTCGGCTACTATCCGGTCTTTCCCGACGATTACGTCTATAACCAGCCGTTGATGGCGCCGGCCACGCCGTCCACCCTCCTCTCGAAGTACTTCATGCCCAATACGCCGACCAATCGCGCCTGGCAAGCACCGCTGCCACCAGCCTATCGCGACAATAGCGACAACGAAGTATCACTCGACAAGGTGCAGTATCAGCACACCATCGACGACCGGTCGTTCGTTCGGATCTACGGATATGCCAACTACTCGTATCTCGGTTACACCGGCGCCGATAGCGGAAATCTCCCGTACGGGCCGACTCCCGCCGAGTACATCACCTTCACGCACACGTACGGCCTTACCGGACGCTACGAGGATCAGCTCTCGTCCCAACATCTGGTGACGGCGACGGCGAGCGTGTCGCGCACGGAGAATAGCTTGCTCGACAACGAGGCCATGGCGGGCTTCATCTCCGACAATTTTATCGACGCGAGAGGGAACTGCTATAATTACGTTACGGGCGCATACGATAGCTGCTACGATTCCGGCTCCCCGTGCAACTCTGGTTACTACGGCTCCGCTTTCTCCAGCAACCTTGGATGCTCGTACAACGTCGTGACGCAATTCGGCAGCAGGCCGCAGCTGGGGCCTGCGGGCTGTACGCTCAACGCTTCGGGTCGGTGCTCGAACGTGCCGTTGCCGCCGAGGAGCCCTGCGGCCCTCCACGGCGCGCACTGGGCGATGACCGAGACCGGACTCACCGGCAACACCAACAACGTCACCGAAACGGACTACGGCTACTCGATCGCCGATCAATATCGCCCCAACGATCGTTTGGTCGCAAATATCGGACTGCGCTTGGACCAGTTCGACTTTTCACTGCCCTCGACGACGACGACGGCGGCGCGCAACTTCTGGTTTGCGGCATTTAACCGCGAGTATTGCACGGCTCCCGGAGGCGCCTTCACATACAAGAACCCTTCGCAGATAAACCCGGTGACGGGAGCCTGGCCGGCCTGCCCGACCGGGTTTTCGTCGCCGAACCTGCAGAACGTCGTGCCCGGATACGTCAGCTACAGCGAACTCGAACCGCGCCTCGGGCTGACGTACACGTTCAATCCGGACACGGTGATGCGACTCTCCTACGGCCGATACGCCAGCAGTCCCGGGACCAACTTGGAGGTCTACGCGCGACAGGAAGATCTCCCCGACTTTCTCTCGCAGTTCTTGCCCTTCGGTTTCAATACACCGTACCACGCGGTAAGTCCCCAAGTCGCGAACAGCTACGACCTGTCGTTGGAGAAGCACGTACACGGCACCGACGTTGCGTTCCGTATCACGCCCTTCTATCGGGAAGATTTCGACGAGATCGAGTTCGTACCGATCGGCTACAACGGCGACACGACCGGCGTCAACGGAGGATTGATCAAGGCGTACGGTGTCGAACTCGCGCTTAGCAAAGGAGATTTCTCCAACAACGGCCTCTCGTTCGAACTTTCGTACACCTACACGAACAGCCGGAGCCGGTACGACGACATCACGCCCGGCGTCAACTTTATCGACACGCTCAACTCCTTCATCCAGCAGTATAACTCGTATACACACAGCTGCATTGCGGGAAATCGTGCGCTTTGCGGCGCGTACGGATCGGCCAATGCGCATCCCACGCTTCCCAGCAATGAGGCGCCAAAGACGAGGGTCCTCAATCCGTACTATTCGGCGAGCGCGCAGCCCCTGCTCGACGCGAATGCGTGGTATCCGACGTACGCGGAGCTCGCCGCCCCATTTACCGGCGCGACCGGTCAGGTGACCCCGAATGTGTTCAATCTGGTCCTTGGCTACAAACACGACAGACTTCACGTTACGCCGACGGTCGCGTACGGCTACGGGAAGACGTACGGGTCGCCACTGAGCTGGCCCGGATACGTTCCGCAAGACTGCCTGCCGGTTCACGGGAGCGGGACCCGCGGCCCGGTCAATCCGCAGGCCTGTACGCCGCCGCCGAACACCGTCGCCTATCTGTTCACCCCCGACCTGTACACCGGCGCCTTCGATTCGGTCACGAGTTTCAGAGAGCCGGGGCGCCTGACCGTCAATCTTTCGGCCGGCTACGACATTTCGCCGGCGGTAACGGTCTCCGTTACTGCGACGGGATTGGTCGATCGGTGCTTCCAGCACGGCTACCCGTGGGACGATTCGAATGTGTGCATCTTCGATACGCTCGCCTATTCGATCGCGCCGGTCGGGAACTTCGCTGCGCTAGTGTCGGCACCGGTGCAACTCCGCTATCCGTATAACTATCAGTACAATCCGTTGGTCAACGGTTTTACCGGGACGAAAGTACCGACGAACGTCTTCGTTACCGCCCAGTTCAAAATCTGATGTCCGATCCAAATCCTGCCGGCCGGCGGCGGGACGCCGAACTCGGCATGTTCGCCGACATACCGCGGCGGGATTTTCTCGACGGTATCGCCATTGGTATCGGTGCGGTCGTTACGGGAAGCCTCTTTGGATGTCCGGCGAGCGCCGCCGCATCCGAGGCACAGAATGCCCCCGGTTACTATCCGCCCGAGCTGGCCGGAATGCGCGGCGATTATCCGGGATCGTTTGCAACCGCGCACGAGCTTCGCGACGGAGACTTCTGGAATCATTCGGCGCCGGCGCACGAGACCGGCGAAACGTACGATCTCGTGATCGTCGGAGCCGGATTGAGCGGTCTTGCAGCGGCGCACTTCTACCTGCAGCACGAGCCGTCGGCTCGAATCTTAATTCTCGACAACCACGACGACTTCGGCGGACACGCAAAACGCAATGAGTTCCACGTCGACGGTCGCACGTTGCTCGCCAACGGCGGCACGTACGCGATCGAATCGCCGTTTCCGTACAGCAGGGTCGCGCGCGGTCTCCTCGACGAGCTCGGCATCGATCCGCCGGCTTTCGCCGAAAACTACGACCGGTGGCAATACTATAAGGGACTGGGCGAGGCGGTGTTCTTCGATCGGGAAACGTTTGGAACCGATGCGCTCGTTACGGGATATCCCGGACGCTACGGCGATGAGTCGCCCAACGGCAAGTCTTGGGAAACCTTTGCTGTCCGGACGCCGCTGTCGCCGACCGCGCAGAAGGATCTCGTTCGCGTCGAAACTGCCGCCGTTGACTACATGCCCGGCCTCACCGACGATGCCAAGAAAGATCGGCTGTCGCGGATGAGCTACGAAACGTTCTTGCGCGACGTCATCGCGGTGACGCCCGAACTCGTTCCTTTTTATAAGACGCGAACGTGGGGCTTGTTCGGAACCGGCATCGACGCGGTGAGCGCGCTCGATTGCTGGGGACTCGGCTTTCCCGGATTTGCGGGAATGCATCTCTCTCCGGGAGCCTATCCGCGCATGGGCTTTACCGCAAAAGGCAGTGCAATTCCCAATCAGCCGCCCTACGACTTTCACTTTCCCGACGGCAATGCATCGATCGCGCGGATGCTCGTTCGCAGAATGATTCCCGGCGTGCTTTCCGGCTCGACGCCTCAGGATATCGTGACCGCGCGCGCCGATTACCGGCGGCTCGACGATCCAGGATCTGTCGTGCGCATTCGCCTGAGCAGCACGGTCGTGCGCGTGCGGCATGTGGGCGATCTCGAGACCGCAGCTCGCGTGCAGACCTGGTATGCGAGGGCAGGTAAGGTGTATACGATCACCTCGAGACACGTCGTAATGGCGTCGTGGAACATGATGATCCCCTACATCGTCCCGGAGCTACCGGACGAGCAGAAGACGGCACTGCGTTACGGCGCGAAGGTTCCGCTGATGTACACCGTGGTTGCGGTTCGCAACTGGCGCGTCTTCAAGGAGCTAGGCGTTTCGGCGGTTTCAACGCCCGCGATGTTCCACAACTCGATCCGTCTCGACAATCCGGTAGAGATCGGATCGTACCGGTCGCCCAACTCGCCCGACGAACCGATTCTGCTGCGTCTCGAGCGCACGCCATGCTATCCGGGACTATCGGAACGCGATCAGCACCGGGCCGGTCGTGCGGAGCTCCTGACCGAGTCGTTCGAAACGTTCGAGCGCAGCATTCGCGACCAGCTCCAGCGCGTACTCGGTGCCGGAGGATTCCGCAGCGACCGCGACATCGCCGCGATAACGGTCAACCGATGGGCGCACGGATACGCCTACGAATATAATCCGCTCTGGGACCCCGACTCGTTCTTCAACGGCGGGGTTACACCGTGCGAGACCGCGCGCCGGCGGTTTGGCCGCATCGCCATTGCAAACTCCGACGCGGCCGCGGCAGCGTACACTGACCAAGCAATCGATCAGGCCTATCGCGCCGTTGGCGACGTACTCGCTCAGTGAAGGCCGTCGTCGAAAGGGTCTATGGCCCGAAAAACCGCACTAGTGTGGAGAGATGAAAGCCATGAACTGCGTAGCAAAACGTATTCGCGACCTAATTATTGCCGCCAGTTGTGGAGTCGCCATCCTGTCGGCCAGCCCTGTGTTGGCGTCTGGGACGTCGGACTTGACTTCCATTGTCAAAAAGTTGGTTACCGACATCAACAAGGGCGACTTTAAGGCGGTTGCTGCTGCGTGTGCGCCGCGCGCGTCCATCGTCGATGGTTTCCCGCCCTATGCGTGGCAAACGTGCGCCGACTGGATGAAAGGGTATCAGTCGAATAACGAGGCTATTCACGCAACCCTGGGGACTCTTTCGGTCGGGAGACCCCTCTTTACGTTAGTGCAGGGAAACTACGCATATTTAATCTATCCGGTCACGTTCACCGACGCCCCGAACGGCAAGAAGGTTGCCTACAAAGGTAGCATGACGGTTACGCTGGAGAAAACGCAGAGCAGTTGGGTCTTCACGGGCGTGGCGTCGGCCTGGAGCTCGTGACCAAATACGTGGAGAGGTGGCAGAGCGGTTGAATGCGTCGGTCTTAAAAATTCACTAATGCCATACCGATACATCTCCGCTAATGCGATTTACGCACGAAACTCGGATCGCCGCCCTGTCGCCTTGCGAAGGTGGGAATCGAAGTCCGTATGTAAGGCCTGACGGCGAACGATTAGAGGGACGGCGCCAATAGGCGCTCGATCTCCGTCTCGTCTAACATCTGCGAAGTCGCGGCGGCATCGTCGAAGATGCCCGCGGCGAGCGCGCCTTTACGCTGCTGCAACTCCAGAATTCGTTCTTCGACGGTGCCGATGGTGATGAGCTTATATACGAAGACCGGGCACTGCTGGCCGATCCGATGGGCGCGATCGGTTGCCTGACGCTCGACGGCCGGATTCCACCACGGATCGTAATGGATGACCGTGTCGGCGGCGGTTAGGTTCAATCCGGTGCCGCCCGCTTTGAGGCTGATCAAGAAGAGCGGCACCTCGCGGCTTTGAAAGCGTCGCACCGGCGTTTCGCGATTCTTCGTTTCGCCGCGAATTTCCACGTAGTCGATGGCGCGCGCGGCGAGCTCCGGTTTTATCAGATCCAGCATCGACGTGAACTGCGAGAACAGCAACACGCGCCGGCCTTCGTCGATCAGCTCGGGCAGCATCTCGAGGAGCGTCTCGAGCTTGCTCGAGTCGAAAACGTTGCGCGCGGCCGGAAGCTTGACGAGCCGCGGGTCGCAGCAGACTTGCCGCAGCTTGAGTAGTGCGTCGAGCACGACGATCCGGCTGCGTGCCAGGCCACGGCGTTGCATCTCCGCGCGCACGCGCTCGTGCATCGCGAGGCGAATCGTTTCGTAGAGATCGCGCTGCGCCCCGTCAAGCTCGACCCGCGTGACGATTTCGGTCTTCTCGGGCAGGTCGAGCGCGACGTCTTCCTTGGTGCGCCGCATTAAGAACGGTCGCAGTCGCGCCGCCAAGAGCGCGCGGCGCTGCGTATCGCCGCGTTTTTCGATCGGCGTGCGAAAGAGCCGCGCAAACTGCGTTCGGTCGCCCAGCAAACCGGGTACCGCGAATGAGAAGATCGACCACAGCTCGTCGAGATGGTTCTCGATCGGCGTGCCGGTGAGCGCGAGGCGTTGAGCCGCGCGTAAGTGCGCCGCGGCCTGCGCTCCCTTCGACCGCGGATTCTTCACGAACTGCGTCTCGTCGAGCACGACCATCTGCCACTCACGCTCGGTCAGCCGATCGGCATCGCGGTGGAGCAGCGCATAGCTCGTCAAGGCAACGTCGTTGTCTTCGATGCGGTCGAAACGCTCGGCACGGTCATTCCCGGAGAGCGAGACGACGCGCAAGTGCGGCACAAAACGCGCGATCTCGGCGCGCCAGTTCGGCAGCACGCTGGTCGGCGCGACGATCAGCACCGGTGCGCACAAGCGCCCGTGCGCCTTTTCGATCGCCAGATGGGCCAGAAACTGTACCGTTTTGCCGAGACCCATGTCGTCGGCGAGCACGCCGCCGAAGCCGCTGCGCCGCAGCAGTTGCAGCCACGCCACGCCGCGAGCTTGATACGCTCGCAGCTCACCCTTAAACGTGCTCGGCAGGACAATCGGCTCGTTCTCCGCGCTGACCAGTTCGTTTAATGCGGCGCGCAACAGTCGCGTCGCCGGCGACCATTGCAGCTGCACTGCCGCCGCGAGCCCGTCGATCGATCCGACGTGCGCCGGCGTCAGTTCGAGCCGGCCTTCCTTTGTCAAGGGCGTGTCGAATAGCTCGACCAAGGTCGAAACGATCCGCTCGATACGCTCGGGTGGTAGCGCAGCGAACGCGCCGTTGGGTAATCGCCCGTAGAGCGTGCGCGCGCGCTCCCCGCTCAGCTCGGCCGCGAGTTCTTCGGCCGAGTGCACGCCGAGCGTTTGCAGCGCATCGACGACGACCGGTAAGAGCGAGATGCGCTGCTCGCCGAGATCGATGCCGATGTCGAGCTCGAACCAGCGGTTCGCACTCTCGACGATCTCCGCGTCCCACGCCGCGTCGTCGATGTGCACGACTTCGTACGGAAACGTCGAATCGATTTCGATCTGCCAGCCGCGATCGCGCAAAACAGGAACGGCGGTGTCGAGAAATCGTACCCACGATCGTTCCGTAGCTGAGAACTGACCGCGCGGCCACGCGACTGGTTGCAAACTGTACTCGGCCAAGGTCGCTCTCGCGACCGCTTCGAACGCGAACCGCCGCGGCCACGCAATCGCGACCCCTTGTTCGCTCGTCTCCTGAAACTCGAACGTAACGTCGTCGGGGTACACGATCGTATCTCCGTACGCGAACGTGAGCTCCGCAGTTGCTGAAAAACCGCGCAGCACCAAGCGCACGACGGGATCGCGTTCGACGACGCGTAGCCGCGTGTCCGACTTGGGCGGCGGAATGCCATGGGCGATCGGAATGCGATGCCACATCGTATGCGCGCGCCGCGCTTGCGCTGCGTTGAGTGAAGGTGCGAGCGCGAGCGCGCTCGCCATCTCTCCGGCGATGCCCAGATCGATGGTTCCGGCGGTGTTATCCTCCGGATCTGCATACCAGAGCGGATCGCTCGGCAGCAAGCGCGCCTCCTTGCGGCCTTCGATTCCCGGCCGTTGCCGTCCGTCGGCCGGATCGAGGTGCCAAATGAACTTAGCTTCGCTCACGTCTGCGCGCCGCAGCGGCGGATGCTTCGTCGAGTGCCAGTGCACGCGGCCGGTTGCGAGCAGCAAATCGAGCAGCGTCGCAAACAATTTCGGGTTGAGCGTGCCGAGGCCGGTTGACACGCACACGCTCGCGAGCCTTCCGATGGTGCGATCGATCGGGGTCGCATAACGTCCAGCGCCCTGCGCGAGGTTGGATAAATCAATCGCGCGGCCCATCGAGCGTTCGCCGTGTTTTAGCAGCGTTACGATACGCGCAGTCACGGCGACGCGTGGAACGTAGTACGATTCGCGAACGTCGAGCACGTAGAGCACGTGCTCGCGACGCGGCACGGTACCTTCGAAGCGCCGCGTCGTGATCGCTTGCAGCCAGCTATCGACGGCCCCGTCGGCGGCGTCGCGCATGCCGCCTTCGGCGGCGAGGATTGCGGCCGCGGCGCCATGCTTGCAGTTGCGCCCGATGGGGCAATCGCAGACGCTGCGTAGTCGGCGCTCGCCCTCGCGCCAATCGATCGCAACTTCGTAGGGAATCGCCGACGTTCCGCGCACTGACGCCGCGATGCAATCGTCTCCGGCGGCAACGTCGAGCCGCACGACTCGACCGCTGCGCGCGTAGTCCATTCCGCGCGAGAACGTCGTCGAATCGAAGGAAGCACGCGCGATGTCGAGCGAAAAGCGCACCGCCGCCTTTACGACGCGCGGCGCGTCGCTCCATGCGGCGCAATTCGCACGCGGGTCGAGCGAGTGCCCGCGTCGAAGCGTTCAGCGTATGCTACGCCGTATTGTGCTTCTCGCGGGTCTTGCATTTCTCGTGCCCTGCGCGTCACCCGTGGCCGCGGCGACCACTCCTGAAGCGGTCGTTCGCGCCTTCTACAACTGGGATTTGTCGGTAAAGTATCCGCAGAGCTGGCTGGACCATCTCAGCGGGGCGAAGCCGTACCTCACGTCGTCGCTCTACAGCTTAGTGAGCCAGATCGGTCCCTTCGAGCAGAAAAACAAGGCCGAAGTGCTCGACGCCCAGCCGTTCGAGGACGCGCAGATTCCAGCGTCGTCGGTGAACGTCGGTGCCGCCGGCATCAGCGGCAACCGCGCGAAGGTTCCTGTAACGATCCACTACGCGAGAACGACGGGGAGCGGTCGCGTGACCGTGGTCGTCACAAAGACGGCGCAAGGCTGGTTGATCGACGACTTCATCGGTGGCGTCGGTGGGAGTTTGCGCGCGAACCTTGCGCACAACATGAAGTAACGCACGCGCTTGTTACAAGCGACGGAGCGCGTGCTCTAGCAGTTTTTCGTGCGCGCTCGGCTGCCGTGGCAGGGCTCCACGCCGTCGAGGGCGGTCGTGAGAGAGCCGTCGCGGCGGCTACCGATGCGCTGCGGGGGGCCCAGGCACCCCGGGCTGTTGCTGAGAAATGACCCGTTCGCCAGGTGTGGCGCCGACCAACTGCAATCACACTGCAACCACAAGCAGATTGGCATGTCCGAAGGGTGGCTCGCTGTCGCGCAAAATCCTTATAGAATAAGCGCTAGCGGAGACGTGGAGAGGTGGCAGAGCGGTTGAATGCGGCGGTCTTGAAATGCTTACAGCTAACCTCAATAAGTCTTCGCAAGTTCCATTTGAGCACGACTAGCAGGCTTATCCGAGCTAATCCAGCCTTATCGTGTCCTAATCGGTGAGAAAATCAGTGAGATGGACGGCCTTCTCACACGCTTCTTACGACTCTGCAGATGTTGCTTAAGAGTAAAAAATCCGCATGGCCAGGGCTAGTCTTATTCAAGGGCTCTGTCGTCTCGCAACGGCGGCTCGGTTAGGGACGCTTTCGCTTCGCTATCGGGTCCAACTTCGACAATCTGATGAAGCGTGCTCACTTTCCGGGCCACCCATTTTGCTACGTTGCCGACTCTGCTCGCCGAGGCTTCCACGATGGATTGCTTCCGTAACGGGAGCTGCCGCGGCTTGATGGATTGGTCGGATACGGCGCACGACGAACGTCGGTACGACATCTTAGCGAACAGCAAGGTTTTGGAACCGTCCGGCCGGTGTAAAGGGCGCTCGGCGGAGGCGAACACCCCTAGCACGAAACGTCGGCCCATGGCAACGCAGGTGGAATCCGGGCCGTGGGCCCCCCGGCCTACCGGCACGGTCACGTTTCTGTTTTCCGATATCGAAGGCAGCACGCAACGCTGGGACCGCGACCGCGAAGCGATGCAAGACGCCGTTCGTCGACACGACGCGCTGATGAAAAAGGCGATCGCCCAGCACGATGGCTACGTTTTTAAGACCATCGGCGATGCATTCTGCACTGCGTTCGCGCGCCCGCAAGACGCCGTAGTGGCGATACTCGACGCGCACCGCGCTCTTGATGCAGAGGATTTCTCGGGGATCGATGGATTGCGCGTGCGTGCGGCCGTTCATACCGGCACGGCCGACGAGCGCGAGGGCGACTACTTCGGACCTGCGCTCAACCGCACCGCGCGGCTGCTGACGATCGGGCATGGCGGTCAGGTGCTCGTGTCGGGTGTCACGACCGATCTGGTGCAAGGCGCACTCCCACCTCGGGCAAGCTTGCGCGATCTGGGTGAACATCGGCTGCGCGATCTAGCTCGCCCCGAACAAGTCTACCAGTTAGTCTCGCCCGATCTCGCGGCAGACTTCCCGCCGCTGCGTTCGGTGGACCTATTCCCGAACAACTTGCCGCTGCAGTTGAAGTCATTTGTTGGGCGCGACGCGGAGATCGCCGAAATTATGGCACTCATCGAGCAGCATCGACTCGTCACACTGGTAGGGTCGGCAGGTGTCGGCAAGACGCGCACAGCGCTGCAAGTCGCGGCGAATTTGCTCGACGGTTCCGCTGACGGTGTCTGGCTGATCGAACTCGCGCCGCTCGCCAGCGGCGACTACGTCCCATCTACCGTCGCGCAGGCGCTCGGACTCACGCTCGCGCCCGACGGCGATCCGGTGGAGAACCTAGTTCGCGCGCTCAAGGGGAAGCGTGCGCTGCTCGTGTTCGACAACTGCGAGCATCTGATCGAACCTGCCTCGCGAGCGATCTCGGCTATCCTACATGGTTGTCCGAATGTCAAGGTCCTGGCATCGAGTCGTCAAGGACTTGGGATTGATGGTGAGGAGACGTACCGCATGCCGTCCCTTGAATTCCCGCCCGAGGATATAGCAGGTCATCTTTTGGCAGCGGATGCGACTCGGTCCGCGGCGATCGCACTTTTCGTCGATCGTGCAGCGGCCGTCGACAAGCGATTTACGTTGGTTGACGAAAACGCACCGGTCGTGGCGGACATCTGCCGGCGGCTTGACGGCATCCCGCTTGCGATTGAACTCGCAGCATCGCGTGTTAGGATTCTCAGCCCGCGCCAACTCCGGGAACGTCTCGATGAGCGTTTCCGTGTGCTTACCGGCGGCAGTCGCGACGTCCTTCCGCGCCAACAGACGCTGCGTGCGCTGATCGATTGGAGTCACGATTTGCTCGACGAACGCGAGCGCGTCTTGTTCCGGCGGTTGGGAACCTTCGTAAACGGATTCACGCTGGAGGGAGCCGTTGCGGTCGGCAGCAGCGAAGGCTTAGATGAAATCGACGTGTTCGACGTGCTCTCGTCGCTCGTTGATAAGTCGCTCGTTCTTGCCGAACCAGCAGTCGACTCGGTACGTTATCGGTTTCTTGAGTCAACTCGCATTTACGCTTCGGAGAAACTCACGGACGCGGGTGAACGCGAGCTACTCGCCGACCGCCACCTGTACTATCAGCGGGTCCGCTTCGCAGAACTGCGGGTTCAATGGGAACGGACCGCTCGAAGGACCGAGTTTAACGAGGCTTTGGCAACCGAGTTGGATAACGTTCGAGGGGCGCTCGATTGGGCGCTGACGAAACCCGACGTCCCCGCAGGCGGCTGGCTTCTTGCAGAAATCGGGATGGCTTGGGAACCGCTTGGACTCCGCAACGAGGGCATAACGCGAGATGAGACGTTCATAGCGGCTCTTCCGACGCGTGAATCGCTTCTTCTCGCTCGGCTCTCGACTCCGCTGGCCGACATGCTCGCACATGCGAATCGCTCGGAGCGGGCGCTAGAGCTTGCAACGCGGGCGGTTGCATACGCGCGGGCCAGCGGTGACGGACCGACACTCGCAGACGCGCTCCAAAAGTATGCTTTTATCAGTTTAGCCTTTGGTACGCGGGGCGATGCTGAAAAAGCGCTTGTTGAGGCTGAATCAATCCCGAACGCCTCCGCGTATCTCCGCCTTCTATTCTTTTTTACGAAAGCCCAGTTGTGCGATGCGAACGGCGACACCGATACGGCCGTGCGCATCTGGGAGCAGCTACGACAGCGTCACCGCTCGCTCGGAAATACGCACAACGAAGTCGTCGCGGTTCTGAACCTTGCTGAGATCGAACACGAGAAAGGGCAGACAGAGCAAGCGATTGCGCTTGTCCGCGAAATCCTACCTCAAGCTCGGCGGGGTCGAGAGACGGCGCTGGTCCGCTCTGCGCTTGTTAATCTCGCGGGTTATCTCGTCGCAGCGGATGATTTTCCTGGCGTTATCGAAGCTGCCTACGAAGTAATAGGACCGCATGCCAGACGCGAACCGGATGATGCGAAGGTCGCGCAAGTTGTGGAGCACCTCGCCCTGGTCTACGCGTTGCGCGGCGAGCTCGCGCGAGCCTCAATCTTGGAGGGCTACGCCGCTTCCGCGTTCCGGCAACTCGGCTTCAGGCGTGAATTTACCGAGATAACGACGTATGAGCGCCTCACCGCACTCCTTCGAGAGGGGCTCGCGCCCGACGAACTCGCGCGACTGACTGCCGAGGGTGCTGCGCTTGCAACGGAGGGTGCGCTAGCACTCGCGCTCGAGCGACACGAATCGAAATAGCGCGCTAAACTGCGAGGCTGCTGCGAGGTTTAGCCTCGAAGCGGGGATAGGGCGGGTAATGCGGGACGCGTATACCAGCGTCCCGTTAAGCCGTCAAAAATACGGCTAATAATAATCTGACGGCGCGAACTACAGGGACTAAAAGCGCGTAGGCAAATGGTGAGGCAAATGGCGTGCGACCGCCGCTCCGTGAGCATGGTCGTCGGCCAGCAGTACCCGTAAGTAGGGCATTTGGTGGGTCGCGGAGAGGTGGCAGAGCGGTTGAATGCGGCGGTCTTGAAAACCGCTGAGCGTGATGAGCGCTCCGTGGGTTCGAATCCCACCCTCTCCTTTGTTCGCCTGGGATAGGGGATATCGAGCGCTATTCTGCCCCCTCTGCCCGATTGCCGATCGTGGGAGTGGAAAGCGAAGCCTTGCCTTAACGTCTTTTTTCACGCCCTCGGCGCGAAGTCTACTAACGGAAACGACACGATCGCGTGGTTGTTGCGATCGGCGGTCCAGAAGTGCTCGCCGTCAAATGCAACGCTGCGCGGTTTGAATGGAAGCGAGCGAAGCGCTTTTATCGATGATGTGTCATCGTCGATGCCAAGACGATCGAAGCGTCCGTCGCCCCACTCTTCGTCGACGGTCACGAGGCAAAACGCACCATCGACGATCGTCATGCCCACCGGCCGGCGCTCCAGTTGCACTTCGCGTACCGCGACGCCGCGTTTGTCGAGTTCGATGATTTTCTTATCCCAGGCTTGTGAGAGATACAGCGTGCCGTTTGCGTAGGCTAGAAATGATCCGGAGTTATTCGGACATACGAAACACTCCGCAAATCCCGCGTCGGGCGAAAATGTATAGACGTAGCGGTGATCGCGCTCCAGATCCGTTTCGTCGATCGCCGGCGCCAGGATCAGCCGAAAATCCGAACCGGTATAAGTGATGCCCAATGACTCGGACGGCGGAACGAACTCGCGTTGGATGCTCCACGTCTTCGGATCAATCGCATACAAGCGGCCATTCGCGGCGCTCGTCAACCACATCGTCGCACCATCCCACGCGAGGCCTTGCGGGCCTTGCACAGGGGAAGCGTGCCGCGTGAGTTCACTCATCAATAATTTAAGCTTAAATTATTTTGCGATTGTGGGCAAGAGTGTATTATAGGCGACGACGCAAACGTCCGGGCGCCCCGAGCAAATGCCTCGTACAACATCGTCGAGCGCGCCGGCACGCTCGTGAGAAAATATGTAGGTTGGAAGAGCTGAAGAGACCCGGCTTCGACGCCGGATCCCTTCGTGACGGTAGGATCGACTCAAACAGTCGCGTTTGAAGTCGTCGGTAGTCCCATTGACCTTGATGGGTCGATCGGAATGTATTCGTTTTTGGAGAACCGCCCCAAGAGCGGCTCGAGAAGGTCCCTAACGCTTTCGATCGAGGCGGCCTCCCATAAGCAGATCGCCGTCGAGCGGTCGTTGCTCGTCACGGTTTGATGGAGCTTGAGGTTGGCGGGGATGTCGTTCGCGGCGCTTTCCGCAGTAGTCCGAAACGCTTCGGGATCGCTGACCCTATGAATGACCGAAATGAACATAGCCCATCCTTTATGTATGGTGATCGAGTGCGCCTTAAGGCGATCGGGGTGCCCTTCACTTGCCTTAACTATGCGATTTGCTCGACCCTTGCGGGCACTCCTCGCTGAGGATCCTCAGAGGCGCCACGACTATGTCTGAATCGCGCGCGTCCCTCGCCGTGACCCGTGGGCGAAACAATCGGTCATGCATACCGTAAGGCGGGAAAGAGACGAGGAGAATCAACCATGCTACGTCTTCGCAATATTTTAGGCGCTTTTCTTATGATGGTAGGGGCCGCGGCGGCACCGGCGGCGGCCCGCGCGCAGGCTAGTCCAGCGCCCACGCCGTCTGCCGCGCCTACGCCTGCGTTCGAGTCACAAGATTACCGGTTCAAGAGCGGCAGCGTTGTCTTGGTCGGCCGCCTCTTCGTGCCGCGCGGCGAAACGAGCTATCCATTGGTATTGCTCGTTCAAGGCTCCGATTATGATGACGCCAACGCGTCGGTGTATTGGCGCCTAATCGCGCACACGTTTGCCAAGGCGGGGATCGCGTCGTTCTCTTTCAACAAGCGCGGCGTTGCCGGTTCCGGCGGCAAAGCGACGGACAACTTCGACGTGCAGGCGGCCGACGTCGCGGCGGCATGCGCTTTCGCCTCTCACCTGCCGGGCGTAGCTGCAAGAACCTTGGGGTATTTCGGCATCAGTCAGGCCGGCTGGATCGTCCCCCGCGCGGTTAAGACCTGCCCTTCGGCGTTCACGATCCTGGTGAGTCCCGCGGGAGTAACGCCCGCGCAGTCCGACGATTACTACCTCGCCGGACAATTTGTCGCCGTTGGAATGAGCGGCACAGAAGTCCTCGCCGCGATCGAACTACACGATGCGTTGGCATTCTATTATCGCACCGGGCACGGTTACGAACGCGCGCAGGCTCTTGTATCGCGTGCTGTAGCGAACGGGCTGCTCAAGAAGTTCCGTAAGGTTGAGTTTCGCGACGACGTCCCGGCCTCCAACCAACTGCCGCCTCCCGGCCGCCTCGCAGCGATCGATCGATCCGATCCTTCGAGGTATGAGTTCTATCGCGATCCGCGTACGTGGTCGGAGCCGACCGAACTCTACACATCTCTCAGCTCGCCGCTGCTTCTGATCTATGGTGGGCACGACGAGAATGTTCCAGTTGAGCGATCTATCGCCGTCTTTCAACGAGCGTTACGCGCGAACTCGAACGCCGATGTGACGATTCATATCTTCGAAACTGCGGATCATGACATTCAAATCGGGCCGCGAGTGTTACCCGGGTACCGTGAATACATGGCCGCCTGGATCAAGTTGCACGTTGCGTCTCACTGATCTCGCGCCTGACGCCGACCGCGCGCGGGCGCGCATGGTGATCGTGCGAGGCGCCCTCCTCGCTCCGTCATCGGTTTAGAAATCGGATGCGTCTTGAAGTATTCCAAAGACCGGCGAATGATCTTCGAGTAATGCGTCGGCAGAATCCAGGCTAAAGCCGTGTCGGATCAGCACGCGCATCACGGCCATGTCGGTGATGTTCGGGACCATCGTGTACGCGGCGACCTGCCAGCCGCGCGCGCGCAATCGATCGGAGAGGTCGAATAGCGAATATCCCGCACCCGGATTGCGCATCGTCCACGATACCGCCGGAATTCCATTGCGGCTGTCGCCGTCGAAGAGCACTTCGAACGGACCGAGCGCGGCGATGCGGCGCGCGACGTGTTGCGCGACGTCGTAGCAGCCTTGGTGGATGCGCCGGTAGCCGTCCATGCCCAGGCGCAGCATCAGATAGTATTGGCAGATGACCTGTCCGCCGGGCCGAGAGAAGTTGAGCGCGAACGTCGGCATGTCGCCGCCGAGATAGTTGACGTGGAAGATCGAGGCCTTCGGGCAGATCGCTCGCTTCGCGCCAAATCACCCACCCGACGCCCAGCGGCGCCAATCCAAATTTATGGCCGGACGCGTTGATCGATCGCACGCGCGGCAAGCGAAAATCCCACAGGATCTCGGGCTCGACGAACGGCGCGATGAATGCGCCGGACGCGCCGTCGACGTGGATCGGAATATCGAGTCCGGTATCGCGTTGGAGCGTGTCGAGCGCTTCGGCGATTTGCGCGACCGGCTCGTATTGACACGTGAACGTGACGCCGAACGTCGGCACGACGCCGATCGTGTTCTCGTCGACGCGCTTGAGGACTTCCTCCGGCGTCATGACCAGACGGTCGCGCTCCAGTGGAACCTCCCGAAGCTCGACGTCGAAGTAGCGTGCGAACTTGTGCCAACAAACTTGCACCGGCCCGGTAATGATGTTCGGCTTGTCGCTGGGCTTACCGGCCTTCGCGCGACGTTCGCGCCACTTCCACTTGAGGGCGAGCCCGCCGAGCATCGCAGCTTCGCTCGAACCGGTCGTCGAGCATCCGATCGTCGTTCCGGCTGCCGGCGAATTCCATAGATGCGCCAGCAAGTGCACGCAGCGGCTCTCGATCTCCGCCGTTGCCGGATACTCGTCCTTGTCGATCATGTTCTTGTCGAGGCTGAGATCCATGAGCTTGTGGATTCCGTCGTCGAACCACGTCTGGCAGAACGTTGCGAGATTCTGCCGGGCATTACCGTCGAGCATCAGCTCGTCGACGACGAGCTGCAACGCTACGTCCGGGCGCAAGCCTTCGGCAGGCACGCGGTGTTTGGGGATCGTCGCGTCCATAGCCCGCGTCGCGTAGACGTCGGTTATATCGGAGTCGCGCGGGAGCACTCGCCGGTGCAGGGGCATGACGTTTCACCGTCCGTTCTAAGAGTGGGGGTTTGGTGGTGGTTAAGCCTCGAAAGCGAAGATACGTTTCCAGTCCCTTTTCATACTGATCACGAACCAGCCCTTGGCCTTTGCTTCGTCGTATAGCGCTTGAGTAAAGGTGCCTACCTTCGTGCTGGGCAGACCCTCGGCCGGTCCATATGCATTCTCGCGTTCTGCATCGTCGTGTAGCACCAGCATCATCAAACGCGTCCCATCGCCACGGCCCGTGTATTCGAGCATCTGCTGATCGCCGGTGCTGTTTCCGAATGCGGCCCGCGGCTGAAGGCCCGTGAACAGATAGATGTCTTCCGGCTTACCCGACATATTATTGTTGAGCAACAGCTTTGGCGCCTTAATCAGGGCCGCTTTGCCGCTTTCGCCGTACTCGAATCGAGTATCCCCGGCGGAGCCGATGACCTGTTCGGGCGGTACGCCGTACACTCGCTCGGAATATACACGCACGAAGTCTTGGCCACCACCGGTTACAATGTACGTGTGGTATCCATTGGCGCGCAGGTAGCGCATCACTTCCAGCATCGGTTGATAGACCAAGTCGGTGTAGGGCCGATTCCAGCGCCGGTTCCTCGCCTTCGCGATCCAGGTTCTGGCAGCTGTTGGAACGCGCCGACGGGCATCCCCGAGTGGGTGACGGCGACGATGGCTTCGAGGTCCTTCGTCGTGGAGCTTGCCATCGCCGCCTTGTTGCCGGCGAGAACGGACTGAAACGGTTCCGTCGTATTCCAGGATGGGTGCTGGGGGGCTAGCTCCACGACGCGGTCCAATGCGAATACCAGCTCCGTGTAGAAAGGATGCTCCACCCACGTCGTTCCATCCTGATCGAAGGCTGCGAGACGCTCTTTCGGTGCGACATACTTTGAACTTGACGAATCAATAGTGACGCGCACGAAATCGAGAACGGCTTGTTTCGCCGGCCCACGGCTCCAGGAGGGCAAAGGGTCGGTCTCGGCGCGTCCAACGATCGGACGCAGCATGCTTGACGCCGCTACACTGGAGATTGCGAGCATTGCTTGTCGACGAGTCACTGACCGCATGAGCTCTCCCATCTTTATTTTACGGTCCAGGCGCTAGCGGTGACGCGACGTAGATTTGATCGAGCACTTTCAACATAAGGGTGTTGGCGGTCGGGAGATCGTCGAGCGACACGGTCAAATTGGTCCATACGATTAACGTCACCTTATTGGTGGGATCGTAGCCGATAAAAGAATTGTAACCCGGAGTCTCGCCGCCGTGAAAGTACATGGCGTTGGTTCCCCAGCGCATCTGGCTAATGCCGTACCCGTACTGTTGGCCCTCCGGTTTGGCCGGGTCCACGGGTCGCAGGCTATCGAGCCAACGCTGCTGATACTCCGGCTCGAACACGCGGCCGGAGACCAAGGCGTGAATCCAGATTGCGAGATCGTCGGCGTTGGAGACGACGCCTCCGGCCGCAGCGGCGAAGGAATGGTTCAGAGCAGTGAAGTCGTTGGGCAGAAGGGTGCCCGCGCGAGCCGCGGCCTGCAGGCTGGGCGAATACGGCGGCGTCCCCATCAGGGCGACTGAAGAGCTGCCGTACAGGTATCCGTGGGAGTATGGTTCGGGCATTGCGTTCACGCTGCTTGGCGGCAATGCCGTGTGCTGCATACCGAGCGGCTCGAACAATCGGTCCCGCAATGCCTCGGCCAACGGCTTGCCGCCGACTTTCTCAATGATGAGCCCGAGCAATACGTAGTTGGTATTGCAGTATTCGTACTTCGTGCCGGGTGCGAAGTTTGGTGGTCGCGCAAACGCCATGGCCAACAACTCCGCTGGAGTCCAAATTTTGGTCATACCGCGGTCGATGCTGGCTGCGAACTCCGGCGCATCGGTGTAGTTGTATAGACCGCTGCGCATGTCGAGCAGTTCGGCGATCGTGATTTTGTCGCCGTTGGGCACGCCCGCGATATACTTCGAAACCGCGTCGTCGAACGTGAGCCGTCCTTCCTGGGCTAGCTGGACGATCGCTGCAGCCGTCATCGTCTTGGTGTTCGAAGCGATGCGGAAGTAGGTGCCGGCGGTCGGCGGGTTCGTCGTGCCGATTTGCGTGGTACCGTAGGCGGCCGTGAACTCGCCTTGGGGCGTGCGCAGAAGCACCACGGCGCCGGGAATCAAGAGTTCCCGTGCCGTCGCACTAACCATCGCTTGCAGTGCACCCTGATCGATCGGCTTGAGCGCTGCGGTTTGGTTTGAGGCAGCGCCGGCGCCCAGCAGCGCAACGCCGAAAAGTAGATACCGGCTACGATTCACGTCGGCGGGCGCACGCTCGGCAGCGAATCTCCGACAACATAGCCGCCGTTCTTGAGCTGCGGGCTCACCTGGGCCGCACTCGTCCAGGCGAGCGCGTCACCGGCCCAGCCCGGGGAGCTAAAATCTCGAATGCGACCGAAACTATCCTGAATCACCGCGTTGAATTGACGATCGGTCGCACTATATCCCCATAGCTCGATCGCGTGGTAGGCGTTCGGCGGGATGTCGTCGTGGTGCGTAATGACGGATGTGCCGTCATCGCCGAAGCGGATCGTCGATGCGATGGTCTTTCCGGTACTTGGGAAAATGCGTTGACAGCTCCACGTTCCGATGAAGTAGGAAAGTGACGACATCTCCTGCGCCGCTGCCGAGGCTGTGCACACAAGCACGAAGCCGAGTAGGAGCGATGCGAGGGCTGCTGTGCCGCCGGGCGTCCTCATGGTCCCCGACGTTAAGCGCGGCGTGGCGGGCTTCCCTTTCCGGCCGAGGTGCTCGCGGCGTCAGAAGGCTGCTCAACCCGCAAGGCAAACCACGAGTCGGGAGGAGGTACGCGGTGTTTCATCTCGAGGCGTTCACGGATTACAGCCTGCTCTTGCTGCGAATCATGGCCGGGCTGATCTTTATCGGCAGCGGCTACAGCGACTTGAAGAATCCCGACGCGCGCAGCAAGAGCATCGGGATGCCCAAGAGCTTCACGATCTTCCTGGCCGTTGCCGAGGTCGCGGGAGGCGCTGGCATCATCCTCGGCATCCTGCAGCAGCTCGCAGCGATCGGACTCATCGCGATCATGCTCGGAGCGCTGCAGAAGAAGATCTTCGTCTGGAGAACGGGCTTCTGGGGCAGCGACGGACTCGGCTGGTACTACGAGCTCACGCTGACCTCGATGTTGCTCGTGATCCTCTTCACCAACGGCGGCCGCTTCGTAATTCTGTCGTAGCTTAGAGCTTCCCGAAGTAGCTCGTTATATCGAAGTAGAAGTCGCGCTCGGCTTTCGTCGGCGGACAAAAAACGTGAAGTCGGTCGTATGCGCGTCCCCCATCATGCAGAAGCGACTGCGATTTCAGTTTCCAAAACGCCCCGTCGGCGCACGGATGAAACGACAAGAAGCGGTACTCCCAGGCAACGCCGTCCATTTCGTTCTTCTGCACGACGAAGATTGCCGACGAGATCGCGTCGCCGGCGGCCAGCGTTAGCGGCGGTAGATCGGGCGCAGCGGCCGGAAGAGCCGTCGTCCAATGGATGCTCTGCACGCGATTACCCTGAAACGAATAGGCCGCACCGATAGCCGGCGTCAGGCGCCCGATCAGAATCGGCGCGCCGCCTTCGTCGGTGTCGCGGTGGAGCTGCGCCGCCTGTTGCTGTGCGGCTTCGAACGTATCTCCTAAGCGGACGCCGAGTTGATCGGGCGGCACGTTCTCGAACACGGCGGTCGGCGCCGCGTCGGTGAAGATGTCGATCACTTTGATATAACCGCGCACTTCGATCACGATCAGGTAGGTCGAGTCCGAACCGGGAAGCCAATAGCGCGCGAAACGGCTTGCGCCATTATCGAAGAGCGTGATTCGCAACGGATCGCCAACGCCCGGCCGCAGCGTCGAGGCCGGCGCGCCCAGCGTGATCGCGTTCCACGTCGCGTAGGGGGCCGGTGACGGCGAGACGGCTTGCGCAACGAGAATCGCTGCGAGAAGCAACTGTTACTCCTCCGCTTCGCGGAGCGTCCCGGTCAGGAACTGATAGACCATGACGAAGTCGCCGCAAAACGAGAGCGCCGGGTGTTCGAGCGTCTTCGGTTGATTCTTCTCGAAGACCCAATGCGAGACGAACGCCGGAAAGTAGCCCAGAGCTAAACCGCCGAGCTACCAATGCCGGCCGGCGCAGCGCAAACCCGGCAGCGCCGACCGCCAAGCCGCTCGATAAGCCCGCGGTGTGGACGATCTTGGTGCGGCGATCGCGATGCGCCGCGAGATACTCGGGATAGAACTCCTCGAACGTCATAGCGTTATCCTCCGTTGATATCGAGAAAAAGCTCCGTTGCCAGCGCGATCAGAAAGCCGAGGCACATCGTTGCCGTGACGAATCCGGTTAAGCCGGTTCGGCGCAGCACGCTCCACAACTCGCCGATCACGAAAACCAGCGCGCCGACGGCGATCGCGAGGAAGAAGCACCGAGAGCATCGGCGAGTAGAAGCTGTAGCCAAGGATCGTTCCGATGAAGGTCGGGCCCGCCGGCGATCAGTCCGGCGAGACCGATCTGCGCCCACGTCGGAACGACGCGTCCGACCAGCGGGGCAGCCACGCCGAAGCCTTCGGTGGCGTTGTGCAGGCCGAAGCCGACGATCAGCGCGATCGCGACGGCGGTCGCGCCCGAGGCGGCCGACGCGCCGATCGCCAAGTCCCTCGCCGAAGTTGTGCGCGCCGATCCCAATCGCGATGATCGCCGCGAGCACGATCGGATTCTCGGCGTGCGAAGCGGCCCGGCGCGTGAGATGGGTCGCCGCGCTGCCGAGGCCGACCAAGCCGATCAGCAAGACCGGCGACAAAAACGAGCACCTCCGCAATCGGGAAACGCCGCCCGCACCGGCGTGCCAGGCGTTGACGCCCTTGCGAGATCGGGAGGATCGCGTTCTGCGCGATCTCGACGACGAGATAGAGCAAGAATCCCGATTGCGAGCGCGTTGAGCAGCGCGACGGTCTGCGGCGAGAGCCGCCGCGCGCGCGCGATCGGCAATCCGAGAAAGATCGTGAAGCCCGCGATCGCGCCGAGCAGTACCGTCAGCCCAGAAGCTCAACGCGCGCGCGGGTCGGAGATGCGGCGGGCATCATCGCGCGATACATCGACGGTGAGGGTATTCGGCGTTCCGACGTAATGAATCGCGGTGATGAGACCGCTCGGGCATGCCGCGTGCGTCTTCGATGTGATCGAGCACGTGGCAATGCATCAGCCACGTTCCGGGCTGCGCGTTGGCGTCGACGACGACGTCGACGCGCTGTCCCGGCGCGACCAGCACCGTATCCTGGACGTCGTGATAATCGACCGGCGCGGCGTCGCGGGCGACGATCTGCTGATAGTGCCCGTGCGTGTGCATCGTGTGAAACTCTTCGCCCGAGATGTTGATCCAGCGAATGCGAAAGCGCTCGCCGCGGCGGACGTCGAGCGCGCGCGTCGCCGGATACTCCTTGCCGTTGAGCGTGAAGTGGTTCTCGGCCGCGCTCTGGATCTGCCACGACGAGATCATCTCGAGAAAGTCGTGCGCCAAGCCGCGTTCGACCGGCCGCGGATTGCGACGGCTCGACGATGATCGCGCCGTAGAGTCCGGAGTCGACCATCGCCTCGTCGTCGTGCGAGTGATAGATAAACGTGCCGGGCTGGTCGGCGATGAAACGATAGACGAAGTGTGCCGCCGGTCGGAACGAGTCGCTGCGAGATGCCGCCGACGCCGTCCATCGAGACCGGGATGTCGTGAACGCCGTGCAGGTGAATCGAGTCGGGGGTCGCGTCGTCGTTCGTGTAGTCGATGACGACGGTGTCGCCTTGCTTGCACGACCATCGCCGGACCGGGAACGACGCCGTTATACGTGTTGGCCATCACGGTCAGCCCGGGCTGCGAGCGTCCACGGCGCGGCGCGCTCGACGATGTGGAACGTCTTCGTCCGCCCTTGCACGGTGGGAATCGCTTGGTAGGCTCCATCGGCTCGGCGGAAGACGCTCGACTCGCCTGGAGCGGCCGTCGCTTGCGGAATCGGCCCGCGGATCGGCTGCAGACCGAGGGTCGTTGAGTTCGGCGAGGCAACCTCATCTGCGTCCGCCAGAGCAACCGTCGGCAGAAGAAGGACGAGCGCGAGCGCCCCGAAGGCCGGCGCGCACGCGAATCGAAACCATGGCTTCATTTAGGTGTGCCTAAGATTGTAGGTAGGCTCACCTTTTCCCGCTTTCCGGTCGTCCGGTCGGCTTTGTCTTTTAAACTTCTGTTCCGTGCAGACAGCGAAAATAGCGCCGGATAGCTACAGTGCTCTGACTATTTCCAACTGAGAGTAACCGCCCCGTTGCTCGTCGCATCTTGCCAACCTTGCCACATCTGCACGTGGCCAATGGCATTTGGTTCGGCATATGACGACCCGCCGCCGCCACCGCCACCGGAGCCCCCGCCTCGCGATCCGCTTCCGCCGCCGCCGCCGCCGTAGTAGCCTCCGCCACCACCGCCACCGCAATGGGTGTCGCTGTCGCCCTGGCCTCCGGAACCTCCCGCGCCTAGTGTTCCTGGGCTACCGGGATTGCCAGAATGCGCACCACCAGCACCGCTCGCTCCGCCCTGGCTTTGAGTGCCCCCGTCGCCGCCCTGGCCGCCGCGCAGGAGACGCTTGCCGCCATCGTGCCCCAATCCGCCGACCTCGCCGCCGCCAAAACCGCCGTGCCCTTTGGTCTCCCCGCCACCACCGGCACCTCCAGCGACGACAACGCGGTTACTCAGGCCATCGCCACCCTCTCGCACGTCCGACGCACCACCGCCCGCGTAGCGACCGCCGGATCCACCGCAGCCGCCGTTTCCACCGCCGTTGAAGCCACCCGCGGACCATCGGCCTCCGACGAAAACGTACAACGTCTCACCAGGCGTGACGGGTACCTTGGCTTCGGTACGGCCGCCACGCACAGGCGGCGCACCAAGCCTTCTGTTACCCGCTCCGGCAGCGCCTATAGCATCAACGGTGATAGACTTTACGCCAGAGGGGACTTCGAAGGTTTGCTCTCCACCTGTGTAGCTAAAAACCGTCTGATGTATCATTGGCGTCATCGAGCGTTGCGATAGACCCGTTGCCGGAAGGGCACCCGTTGTCGTTCCACTCGTCTGCGACCCTGCGCATCCAGCAAGCATAGAAATAATCGCGCAGACTCCAAAAGCGCGGCACATAGTAATCATCCCCGTCACCCCTTTCCGAACATCGTAAACGGTTCGGTCCGGCTTAAGCTTTACCCGCAGCTCTAGGTGCTACTCGCCAGCTTTCGGCTCACTGCTGCTGGGCTCGACCAGCGTGACGGCTCGCATGATCTGAAGCTGTGCCGCGGCGGGCAGCGCGCGTTGAAGCGACTGATGCAAAAGGGCCGCTTCGTCCACCTGTGCTTGCGTCGGCGGGGCTTCGGAGGTGCCCAGCCGCTCGATGAGCGCGAGGATTCGCTCGCGCAGACGCGGCTGCATCATCACCATTTGGAGCTGGCTGCGATAACCGGCGGTTAAGGTCGATCGCAGCGCGCTCTCCTGCTGCCGATCGGCGCAGTTGGAACGCAGGCAGGCGTCGATTGTGTTGAGACGTTCGTTTACGAGCGAAAGATCGGCATATAATCCCTGCAGAAAACGATAGCGCGCCTCGTATTCCGTCTGCGATTGGGCGTCGCCGGAGACGGTGCGAATGACGATCGGCTGCCGCCGTACCGCGCCGTCTGCGGTGAGCTTGACGGTGTAGGAGCCTGGAACAACTTGCGGTCCTTCGGTTGGCCCGGCATTGTTCTCGGCGGTGTATTTCCATCGCACCGGGCCGTCCGTACGCAGATCCCAAACGATGCGGTTGAAGCCGTAATTCCAATGCTCGACGTGCATCGTGCGCACCCGATTCTCGTTTGAGTCGTACATCTCGAGCGTCGCGCCGCGCATCGCGCGCGGCGAATAGACGTTGATTACCGCGCCGTACGGCGCGTTCTGACCGATGAAGTCGCCGGCATCGGTGGTGGTGTAGGGCGAGGGCAAGAAATAGCGATACGCAATGCGCGGGGGATAGAGTTGAAGATCGCGGTTCGGTGATGCGGCCATGCGTTCGATTGCGCTGATGTCGTCGAGAACGTACATGCCGCGCCCTTGCGTTCCAACGACCAAATCGTGGGTTCCCTCGTAGATTGCGATGTCGTAGGTCGCCGATGCCGGCATGTTCAGGCGCAACGAGCGCCAATGCGCACCGCCGTCGAAGCTCGCCCAGACCCCGCGCTGCGTGCAGGCAAAGAGGAGCAGCGGCGTCGTGGGATCCTCTCTAACGCAACGCAGGTAAAGATTGCGTGGCAGATCGCCGGCGATCGACGACCAATCGCGGCCGTAATCGAGCGTCTTCAAAAGATAGGGTTGGGTGTCGCCGTTCATGTGACGGTCGACCGCGATATACGCCGTGCCCGCCGTTGCGTGTCCGGCCTCCAAAACGTCGATCCGTCCCCAGGGAGGTAAACCCCGTGGGGTGACGTTGCTCCAATGGCCGCCCAAGTCGTGCGAGATTTGAACCAAGCCATCGTCGGTGGCGACCCAAAGCAGCGCAGGATCGAGCGGTGTAGTGGCGATGCTGGTGATGGCATCGCTAAATTCCGCGCCGGTATTATCGTGCGATATCGGACCGCCGGATAGGAGTTGGTGAGACTTCTCGTTGCGCGTCAGATCCGGGCTCGTCACCGTCCAACTTCGGCCACGGTCCGTTGTCGCAAAGACGGCGTTGCCGCCGACGAGCGTTCGCACTGGATTCGTATAGGTGAACGCAATCGGCGTCATCCAGTCGAAGCGGTAGGGAAGATCGGCCGCGGCCATTCCCTCGCTGAAACGTTGCGACGGGGAGACTTCGACGCTTTGATACGTGCGCAGATCCGTCAGATAGATCTGCCCTGCCGAGCGTTCCGTCTCCGACGACCAAACGTACTGCGGATCGACGGGATCGAATACCGAATAGTTTCCGTCACCCGGTGCGATGAGCGTCCAATCGCGATTGAGGATGCCGACCGCATTGGCGGCAACGCCCGGTCCGCACCACGAGTTGACGTCCTGCAGCCCAACGCAGACGATGTACGGAAACTGCGCACTCAGGCCGATGTGATAGACCTGCGACACCGGCAAGTTGCGCGGCGTAAACCAGCTCTTGCCCCCGTTGACCGAGAGCGCGACGCCGGTATCGGCGCCGTCGACGATGCGCCGGCCGTCGCGCGACCACCAGAGGGCGTGTTGATCGTATTGATCGAGATCGACGAGCTCGAACGAGCGTCCGCCGTTCTCGGAGCGCGCCATGAGCGTCTCGAGATTTAGCAGGCGATTCTGATCGGCCGGGTCGACGAAGATCTTGCTGAAGTAGTAGCCGCGATAGCCGACCCACTCGCTCTTCGCGATCGAGTGCCACGTTTTTGCGCCGTCGTCGGATCGCCAAATCGCCGCCTCACTCGATTGGATCGCGGCATAGATACGTTTGGGATTCGTTTGGGAGAAGGTCAGGCCGATGCGTCCGGTGAGCCCCGACGGCAATCCGCGACCCTGCAATCGCTCCCACGTCAGTCCGCCGTCGCGCGATTCGAAGATTCCGCCGCGGGTGCCGCCCGCCGATGCGCTCCACGGCGTTCGGTGAAACTCCCAGACGCCGGCGAGCAGATGCGCGGGATTCGCCGGGTCGCGCGCGAGATCCGAGACGCCGTCGCTCGCATCGACATAGAGCGTCTTGCGCCAATGCCTGCCGCCGTCGCGGGTTCGATAGATGCCGCGATCCGGCGACGGCGCAAACGGCGTGCCGAGGGCGCCGGCGAGCAGCACGTTTGAATTTCTCGGGTCGATTGAGATGCTCGATATCGCAAAAGTATCGTCGAGCCCGGCATGCGTCCACGTTCGCCCGCCGTCGGTGGAGTGCCAGATGCCGTCGCCACCTTCTACGGTGTTCCGCGGATTCGACTCGCCGGTTCCAACCCAAATGTTTTGCGCGTTTGCGGGATCGATTGCGACCGCGCCGATCGCCGCAACGGGAGCTCGATCGAACACGGCTTGCCATGAGACGCCGCCGTCGACGCTCTTGAAGATCCCGCCATCCGCGGCGCCTGCGTAGTACAAGTAGGGGTCCTGGTCGCTGCCGGCGACCGCGGTGATGCGCCCGCCGCTGATCGCCGGTCCGATCGAGCGATAGCGCAGGGCGCCGAGCTCGTCGCCGGCCCGTGCGTACGACCAGGTGCAAACCAACGCGGCAGAAAGCCCCGCGATCGTCGTGAGCGCTGTGGCGCATTGCATCCGATTCTTCATTTGCGTATGGGCGGTGGTTTCCGGCGGGACATCCGGCTTCCCGGCCCCAAATGAAGCGTACAGGAGGTTTGACGTGCCGAAGATACGGCTCGAGCGCAAGTTGGGTGTCCCCGCCGATTCCGCGGCTCAGGCGCTCGGCGACGTCTTGAAAGCGATCGCGGCCCAGGAGGGACCGTGGAGCGGCTTCGCATTGCACGTGAGCTTCGGCGATCTGCATCTTCCCGACGTCGGTTACGTTGCGGTGCCGATCAGTCTCACCGCCGAAAGAGATCCCAACGACGCCCGGCTCTTTGACATCGCCTTCACCTCGACGAACTTGCCGGCTGCCTTCCCCGGCTTCAAAGGGCGCGTCGGCGTCGCCGATCCCGGCACCCTCGGCGAGTCGAAGCTCTATCTCGAAGGCACGTACGAGTTGCCGATGCAGCTCTTCGGCAAACTCGTCGGTGCGACGTTCACGCCCGGCATCGCGGAACGCTCGCTCGTAAACTTCCTCGACGAGATCGGCGCGGCATGCGAGGCGCTGGTCAATAAGCGCGAAGCCGAGTTCGCGCGCTATCACTTTTACACGCGCAGCCTCCGATGAGCGAGATACGCGCGGGTTGCTGCATCGTCGGCGGCGGCCCGGCGGGAATGATGGCGGCGCTGCTCTTCGCGCGCGCCGGCGTTGCGACGGTTCTCCTCGAAAAGCACGCCGACTTCTTACGCGATTTTCGCGGCGATACGATCCATCCGTCGACGCTCGACGTCATGGACGAGCTCGGTGTGCTCGAGTCGTTTCTTCAGCGTCCGCACCAAGAGGTTACGACGCTTGCCGGTAACCTCGGCGATACCCTGATCACCGTCGCCGACTTTACCCATCTGCCGACCCGCTGCAAGTTCGTCGCTTTTATGCCGCAATGGGATTTCCTCAACTTCTTGGCCGAGGAGGCGAAGCGCTCGCCGGCGTTCGATCTTCGCATGCAGGCGCGCGCGGAAGATCTGCTCTGGGAGAACGGGCGTATCGCCGGCGTTCGCGCGCAGACGCCGCAGGGGCCGCTCGACGTTCGCGCCGATCTTACGATCGCCGCCGACGGGCGCGAGTCGGTTGTGCGCCGGCGGGCCGGCCTCGACGTCATCGAGCTCGGTGCACCTATGGACGTGCTCTGGCTTCGGATCACGAAACGCCCCGACGACCCGCACGAAACGTTCGGATACATTCGCGACGGACGCATTATGGCGCTGATCGATCGCGGTCTCTACTGGCAGTGCGCGTACGTAATTCTCAAGGGCACCTTCGCAGAGGTTCAAGCGCGCGGATTGCCGGATTTTCGCGAGCAGGTCGCGGCGATCGTGCCGTTTCTCGCCGATCGCGCCGGCGAGCTGCAAAGCTGGGACGACGTCAAGCTGTTGACGGTGCGCGTGAATCGTCTGCGGCAATGGTATCGTTCGGGATTGCTCTGCATCGGCGACGCGGCGCATGCCATGTCACCGATCGGCGGCGTCGGCATCAACCTCGCGATTCAGGATGCGGTCGCGAGCGCAAATATGCTCGCGCCGAAACTCTTGCGCGGCGGCGTCGCCGCGAGCGACCTCGCCGCGGTTCAGCGCCGGCGCGAGCCGGCGGCGCGTCTAACGCAAGGGCTGCAGCTCTTCATTCAGCGGCGAATCATCGGGCGCGTACTCACAGCAGGACGGGCGCCGCTCTTACATCGCTTACCGGCGTTGCTGCGCTGGCTCCCCTTTCTCCCGCGCATTCCCGGACGGCTGGTCGGCCTTGGCTTCCGGCCCGAACACGTCCTGAACCTCTCGGTAGGGGAGTAGCCAGACCAACGATTCGTCGTGCAGGTCGACCACCTGCACGCGATTTCCGAACGGATCGATGAAGTCGCAGCGAAACGGCGGAATCAACTTTATTCCGTACTTTCCGGTGAGCTTCTCTCGAACTTCGGCGAGCTGCGCGTCGTCGCGCACGATCAGGCCGAAGTGGCGCGTGCGGTTCGCCGGGCCGCGCGGCGATTCGAACATCGCGAGAAACTGATGCTCGCCGACCCTGAAGAACGCGTCGCCCTCGCCCTCGTCGAGCTTCTCCAAATTGAAGACGTCTTGATAGAAGGCGACGGCTTTCGCGACGTCGTCGACGTCGATCGCAATGTGGTTGATCCCATAGACTTTGACGCTCATACTCGGCTCTACCCGCGGGGGAGCGTAATGGTTACCCAGGTTCCGACTTCCGGGCGGCTCTCGAGCGCGATCGCGCCGCCGGCGCGCTCGACCGCACGTTTGGCGATCGCGAGACCGAGCCCCGAACCCTCACCGCTGCGCGCGCCGCCGCGATAGAAGCGATCGAAGGCGTGCTCGACGTCTTGCGCCTCCATTCCGGGGCCACGATCGCTCACCGCGATCGTCGCGCGCTCGCCGTCGCACGAAACGTCGACGACGATCGGCGAGCCGGGAGCGTAACGCACCGCATTTTCGAGCACGTTCTTGACCGCTTCGAAGAGCTCGGCTTCGTCGGCGTCGATGCTGCACGGTGCGCCGTTCGCGGTCACGGTTATTCGCCCCGCGCCGGCGAGCGGCACCAGAGCGTCGGCCGCCCGCATAACCAGCGCTGCAGCGTCGAAGCGCTCGGTGCGCGAGGGCGCAGGACGCTCGAGACGCGCCAGCAGGATGAGCTTCTCGATCGCCGCGCGCATGCGCCGGCTCTCGGTGAGCATGGTTTCGTAGACGTGTCCGACGCCGGCCGCGTCGCCGACGACGCCTTGCTGCAGGATCTCCAGATAGCCCATGACGATGGTCAGCGGCGTTCGCAGCTCGTGCCCCGCATCGGCGATGAACTGGCGCATCTGCAGCTCGTTGCGATCGCGTTCGAGCGTCACCGCGGTGAGCCGGCGCGCGACTTCGTTATACGCAGCAGTGAGTTCGCGCAGACTGCGCTCGCCCGGCGGCAACGGTGCCGGCGTAAAATCGCCCGATGCGATGCGATGCAGTGCCGACGTAACCTCTTGCAGCGGCGCGATGGCGCGGCGCGTCACCGCACGCCCGACCAGCCACGCCGCCAGGACGGCGAGCACGCCGATCGGCGTCACGAAGATCAGATAGCGCTCGAGCAAGCGCGCGAAACCGGCGAGATCGGGGGCGACGACGATCGTACCGCCGGCGACGCGCACGAGCGCGGGACGAAGGCCGAGAATCGCCGCCGCGCCGCGCGTCCATCGGGCGGCACCGCTATTTTGGCTGCCGCTCTGCGCGAGCAGCCGGCGGTCGTCGTCGTAGATGCGGACGCCGACGCGCGCGCCGCCGGCTTCGCCGGCAAGCGCCGGAGCGTACTCGCTCAGCGGCTGATGAAGCGCTTGGTATGCGGCCGCGCGTTCGGTGATGCGATGCGCTTCGTTTGCCACCGCATCGTTAAGCGTACCGACGTAGAGCAGAAAGGCGAGGACGCTCGTGGCGATGACGACGAGTGCGACGAGCGCGACGGCGAGCAGCACGTACCCGCGCGTGAGCCGGCTCGCGAACGGGGCGAAGGCTTCAGGCACGCAGCGTATATCCCGCGCCGCGAATCGTTTGAATCAGCGGGCGCGCGAAACCCTCGTCCACCTTTCCGCGCAGATACGAGACGTAGCGCTCGACGGCGCCGGTACCGACGTCCGCGTCGCCCCAGACTTCGTCGAGCAACTCCTCGCGCGTAAAGACGCGGCGGGGGCGGCGTAAGAGCGTCACGAGGAGGTCGTATTCGAGCGGCGAGAGATCGAGACGCCGGCCGTCGCGTTCGACCACGTGCTCGTCGAGATCGATGGTGAGGCCCTCGTACTCGAGCGTCGACCGCCCCTCGATGTGCGGCCGGCGCAGTTTGGCGTCGATCCGGGCGAGCAGCTCGGCGATTTCGAACGGTTTGCTGAGGTAATCGTCGGCGCCGTGCGCGAGTCCCTCGACCTTGCTCTCGACTTCGCCGCGCGCGCTCAGCATCACGACCGGCGCATCGGTGATCCGCCGGATCGCCGGCAAGAGCTCGATCCCGCTGACCCGGGGCATCATCACGTCGAGAACGATGAGATCGGGAGACCATTCCCGCACGAGCGTCAATCCCGCGCTCCCGTCGGCGGCGCCGCGTACCGCGTAGCCGGCGTGTCCGAGCGCGAGCGAGAGCAGATCGCGAATGTGCGGTTCGTCATCGATGACGGCGATGCGAGCGTTCACTCGAACCGCAGCGCCTCGATCGGATTGAGCTGCGCGGCTTGACGCGCGGGATAGTAGCCGAAGAAGATCCCGACCATCGCCGAGAAGGCGACCGAGGCAAGGATCCATTGCGGCGGGATCGCGGTCGGCCAGTGCGTCAGCAGTGCGACGGCGATCGTTCCGATACCGCCGCAAACGACGCCGATGAGTCCGCCGATCGTCGAGAGTACGACCGATTCGGCGAGAAACTGGCGCAGAATCGAGGCCGCTCGCGCCCCGACCGACATGCGCAGCCCGATTTCGCGCGTGCGCTCGGTGACCGAGACGAGCATGATATTCATGATTCCGATTCCGCCGACGATCAGCGAGACCGCCGCCACGCCGGCGAGCAACAGCTCCATGACGGTTCCGGTCTGCGAAGCGGTCTGCGCGATCGCCTGCAAGTTTCGCACTTGAAAGTCGTCGGTCCGCGGCGGAACGATCCGATGGCGCTGCTCGAGCAACTCCGTCGCGCTCTGGGTCACCGCATCGATCTCGTCCGCGTTTGCCGCCGAGATCATTAGCGTGTTCACGGTCGTCAATCCGGTGAGCCGTTCCATGGCCGAAGTATAGGGAATCAGCACCGTATCGTCCTGGTCCTGACCGAGACCGCTCTGACCGAGCGCCGCGAGCGTTCCAACGACGGTAAACGGCGCGCCTTTGATGATGACCGTCTGCCCGACCGGTGAGTCGCCGTTCGGAAAGAGCTCGCTGACAACGGTCTGCCCGAGTACGGCGACCTTGGCTGCCGACGCGACCTCGTTTTCGTTGAAGAAGCGTCCGCTCTCCATCGGCCACGAGCGGATGAACGTATAGGTCGGCGCGACGCCGTTGACGATCGTCTGCCAGTTGTTCTCGCCGGCGACGACTTGCGTGCGCACCGAGACCGTCGGTGAGACCGCCGCGACGCCGGGGAGTTTGGCGATCGCTAATCCATCGGCAGGCGTGAGGGTCGAGGCACCGCCGAAGCCCGAGCGCGCGCCGGTCTGCGTCACGCTCCCGGGCTGCACGACGATGAGGTTGGAGCCCAGGCTGTTGATGCTCTGCGCGACCGACGTACGTGCGCCGATGCCGATCGCAACCGTAACGATCACCGCCGCGACGCCGATCACGATGCCGAGCATCGTCAGCAGCGAGCGCGCTTTGTTGCGGATCAGGGCGGCCAGTGCGAGGAGAAGCGTTGCTCTGAGGGTCATGCGGCCCGCCGTTCGTTGCGCGCGTCGCCGGTGATGAGCCCGTCGCGAAACGTTACGACGCGCCGCGCATAGGCTGCGACGTCGGGTTCGTGGGTGACGAGCATGATCGTGATTCCCTGCTCCTCGTTCAAACGCGTAAAGAGGCGCATGATATCTTCCGAGCTCTTGGTATCGAGCGCACCGGTCGGCTCGTCGGCGAGAATGAGCCCCGGGTCGTTGACCAGCGAGCGGGCGATCGCCACGCGCTGCTGCTGACCGCCCGACATTTGATTGGGATGATGCTGCGCGAGTTGCGCGATGCCGACCAGCTCGAGCTTCGCCAGCGCGATGCGGCGGCGCTCTTCTTCAGGGACGCCGGCGTAGACCATCGGCAGCTCGACGTTCTCCAGCGCGCTGGTGCGCGCGAGCAGGTTGTACGCCTGGAAGACGAATCCCAGCCGCCGCCCGCGGATTTCCGCGCGCTCGTCCGAGCTCAGATGCGAGACCTCGGCGCCCTCGAAGCGGTACGTTCCCTCCGACGGCGCGTCGAGAAGTCCGACCACGTGCATGAAGGTTGATTTCCCCGAACCCGACGGTCCCATTACCGCGACGAACTCGCCCGGCTCGACGGTCAGGTCGACGCCGCGCAGGGCGTAGACGTGGTCGTTGCCCATCGCGTACTCCTTGCGCAGGCCGGTAACCGCAACGACCGGCGTCATGAGTGCAGTCCTCGCATCGCGCCCATCGGGCTGCCGCCGATCGGCGAGCGCGCGCCTTGCGCGCCGCCGTTGCGGTGCGTCTGATTGGTGCCGACCACCACGCGGTCGCCGGCGGCGAGCGCGGCGCCGTTAACCGGTTCGACCGCGGCCTGCGTGCCGTTGGTGAGTCGAACGTAGACGTCGATCGGAGCCGGCTTTCCATTGCGATCGACGACGAGCCGCGCCGTCGATCCGGCCGCTATCGCACCGCTTGCGGCCGATCCGCTCACGCTGCCCCACGGCGTCGTCGCGGCGGTTTTGGTGTGCAGCGCGGCGAGCGGTACGGTCAGCGCGTTCTTCGCCGCGGCAACGTCGATCGTCGCGTTGGCGGTCATACCGGGTAAGAGCCTTCCACCGGTGTTCTCGGCGTAGACGACCACGTCGTAGGTGACGACGTTGTTGAGCGTCTGCGGGTTGATGCGTACCTGCGAGACCGTTCCGTGGAAGAGCGTGTTGGGATAGGCGAGTACGGAGAACGCGACCCCGTTGCCCGGCTTGACGTTACCGATGTCCGGCTCGCCGACGTTGATGTCGACTTCCATCTTGCCGAGGTTCTGCGCGATCGAGAAGAGGGTCGGCGTCTGCAGCGAGGCCGCCACGGTTTGGCCGACGGAAACGTCGCGCGCGACGACGGTGCCGTCGACCGGCGAAGTAATCACGGTATGTTGCAGGTTGAGCTCGTCTTGTCGCACGACGGCCTGCGCGGCGGCGACGTTGGCCTGCGCCGCTTGCGTAGCGGCTGCCTGGCTCTGCGCGGTCGATGCATTCTGACTAACCGTGGCGTTGCCGGCAATATCTTGCGCCTGCGCCTGCGCGACGGCAGCCTGCGCTGAGGCGACGTCGCTCTCGTCTTGCGCGACGTTGGCGCGATCGGTGTCGACCGTGCTCTGCGCGACGTATCCTTGCGCGAGCAGCGCGGCGTCGCGCGACGCGGTCTTCTGCGCGAGCCCAAGCGCCGCTTGCGTCTTGGACACGTTGGCTTTCGCCGAGCCGATTGCGGCCAACTCAGCTGCCGCCGTCGCGCCGGCTACGTCGACGCCGGACGACGCGCCGGTTGCGCCGGCTGCTGCTTGCGAGACTTGCGCCTGCGCCTGCGCGAGCGCCGCCTCGGCTTGCGCGAGCTGAGCCTGAAACATGCTCGGATCGAGACGCGCCAGGACCTGTCCGCGCTTCACCCGGCTGTTGTAATCGACGTCGATCGAAGCAATCGTTCCCGAGGCTTGCGTGCCGACCGAGATGAGATTCTGCGGATTGACCGTTCCTGAAGCGGTCACGGAAGCGACGAGATCGGTCTGCGTAACCGGAGCCGTGATCGACGCATCGCTCGCATGCGAGCGAAGCAAGACCCAGGCTAAGACGGCGCCCGCGAGCAAAAATGCGATGACGATCCAGAGACCGCGCGGAAGCTTGGTGAAGATCGCTCCGGCGGTGCCGCCGAGTCCGCGCGAAGCGGGAATGCTGATCGTTGACATGACGCACTCAGGATAGCCGCCGCGCCTGACAACCAGTGGAGAGTCGCGGCCTCGCCGGTTAAGTGACGGTTAACGTCGAAGCGGTGCGGCCATGATGCGTGGATTCGTCCTCGGAGTCGTCGCGACGCTCGTCGCCGCCGCCCTCGTGCTCTATATCGGGATCAAGGCCGGCGCGATGCCGGCAAACGCCGACGCTAAGCCGTCGCGGCTGGAACGCTGGGCAGCCGCGACGTCGCTGCACGCGACGCTTGCGCGCGAGGCGCCGACGCAGCCGAACCCCATAGCGCTCGGCGATGCCAATCTCATCTCGGGCATTCGCGTCTATGCGGCAAACTGTGCGGTCTGTCATGGCGCAGCCAATGGAGAGCCCTCGCGGATCGCGCGCGGCCTCTATCAGAGACCGCCGCAGTTAGCGAAGGACGGCGTCGAAGACGATCCCGAAGGCGTGACGTACTGGAAGGTCGCTCACGGCATTCGCCTCACCGGGATGCCCGCGTTCGGCAAGACGCTGACCGACGAACAGATCTGGCAACTCGCGCTCTTTTTGAAGCACATGGACCAGCTGCCGCCGGCGGCGCAGAAGGCGTGGACGGCGGTGCGTTAGTGCGCCGCGATTACGGTTTTTCCGATACGATCGTCAGCGTCTGCGAATCGACGCTATAGTTTCCCGCGGAGACGACGTTGTTCGGATAGGCGCAGATCACGCTATTGTTCGGACCGTAGATCACCACGAGGTTCGGCGGTCCGCACTGCGTTTGCGTCAAGTGGTAGCTGGTAAGGAGCTTCGCGCCCGGGCTCTCCTGCTGCACTTCGTATGAGGTGTAGGTGACATTGTTCGCCGCGACGATCGAACCCCAGACCGCCGCCGAGGTCGCTCCGATAGCAAATGCGCCCCAGAAGCCGCCCCCATAGTAATACGGCGCTGGATACCAGGCGTAACCGCCGTTCCATCCCCAGACTCCGTGATAGACCGGATTCGTTACGACGGCACCGTGATAGACGTATCCGTTGTTCGCGTAGGTGCTGGAATGGTACGTCTGCCCCCACGCGTTCGTCGCCGTCCCCGATCCGCTGTAGGTATGGTTGTAGGTGTTCCCGCTTCCCGACGTGCTATAGGAGCCGTAGGCATTGTTGCCGCTTCCGTTATGGCTGTAGTTACCGGTGTTGTAGTTGCCGTTGGTGCTGCTGCTGTGGCTGCCGTACGGACTCGATCCGCTGCTGCTGTGGTAGTAGTTGCCGTTGTTCGAAGCGCCGCCGCTGCTCGTGCGGTCATACTGTCCGTTCGTTGCAGTCGTCGTCCGGTTGTAGCCGTTGCCGGTATTCGTTACGTTCGTCGTGCGGCTCGTGCCGTACGGGCCCGTGCTCGAATGGCTGCCCGAAGGCGGATGCGAGGCGCCCGACTCTCCGTGAAAATCGAATCCGCCGGCCGGACGCGCGAAACCGCCGCGGCCGGCAAGGCCGGCGACGGGAACGAGTGCGAGCGCAAGCGCGGCCGCTGCGACAATTCTGCGTTTCATCGGCGCACCTCATCGACGGTACCGGTCATGGTCACTTCGGTTCCCCGTCGCGTCTTTACGGCCAGGAGCACGCCGCGAGGGGGGATCTCCGCCGAGGAATGGCTCATCGGCTGGTAGTCATGGGTCGGATTGAGCCAAACCGTCCCGGACCGTAGTGGAATATGGAGCCTGTCGCCGTTCTGGAAGAGCGTCGCGTCGTAGGTCAGGCATCGAAGGAGCTCCCCGACCTTCGTACAGGAAGCTTTGCCGAGCACGACGGTCCCCTGCCCGTCGGCGGAAGTGATGGCCATGCTCTCGTTCCAGATGATGATCCGGACGTTGTGATAGAGCTTCGAGGAGCCGTCCGTGTAGGCGATCACGACCGTGCCGTTGGCGCCGGCGGGACGTACCGATACTCCGAAGGCGGCGATCGCGGCGGCGACCGCGACCCCGAAAAAACGCTTCATGAGCCCCTATTCTCCCTACGTAAGGGGTGGCACTCCCTTGCTTCCGCGAGTAGACTAACTGCCAAGAAGTCAACCTACTTGAAGGAGAGAGATTAGTGAAACGTCTTGTTACTTCGCTCTGCTGCGGATTGGCGCTCCTCGCGACCTCGACGGTCGCGGTCGTCGCTAGCCCCCCGAACATTACCGGAACCTGGAGCGTCCAGCAGACCGGTCTGAACGGCACCTCGACGGCGACGGTCACGCTGAAGCAGTCGGGCGACTCGCTCGTCGGCAATAATGCCGCCAACGGTAACGGATTTACGGGGACCTTCGTCACCGACTCCAAGATCAACGGAAAGTGGCACGGTCCGGGCGGCGCCGGCTGGTTAACGATCTACGTCAGCGCCAACGGCCACAGCTTCAACGGAACCTGGGGCTACAACGGGCGCGCGGCAAACGGCTCGTTCGTCGGTAACAAGGTTCTGCCGCCCTCGCCCATCACGGCAAAGGGTACCTGGAACGTCGTCGGCGCGGGCGGTCCCACCGCATTCGTCGGCACGATGAAGTGCACGGAGTCGGGACCGACGGTCGTCTGCCACACCGGCCCGATCACGCTCAACGGCAAGTTCCGCACCAAGGATAAGGTCCGCGCGACCTGGACGGGTCCCAACGGTTCGGGATGGTTCTCGTTCTGGTTCAACGGGGACAACAATAGCTTCAACGGGATCTGGGGCAACGGCGCCGATTCGATGCCGGCGGTCGGCCGAGTGGTCGGCCAACGCTCGCTCGGAGGCTAAGGCCTCACTCGTTTCGCTATGGCGCCGGCGTCGATTCCACTTCCGACGTCGGCGTCCCCGCGAAGAGGTACTGGTCGGTGGAGTTCTGCGAACTCGGCGAGGTGTTCGCGAAGTTGTACTGCATCGAGAGCCCCGAGAGCACCGCCGCAGTCTCCGGGTAGACCTGGCCGCGGAACGAGCCGTCGTTGTTCATGGTCGCGACGACGTGCAGCTTGCCTTGCGGTCCGGCGCCGAGCCCGAGATCGACGCTCGAGGGCCCGATGTCGAACCAGATATAGTTGCCGTCTCGACCGCCCGCGACCGGGATGAAGAGCTTATAAAATGACGTGTGATAATAACCGCGCAGGTGACCGTCGGGAAAGATCTCCAGATCGAGCTTGCCCGTGATCGGATATGTCGATCCGTAGACCTCGGTTATCGCCGTGTTGAAATAGGACATCGTGGACTGTGCCGACGCGGGGCTAGGCAGCCCCATGACTCCCAACCAGACGATGCCGACGCAACTGACGAACCGCTTTACCAACGACCCTACCATGCTAGCTCCTCTCTCGTGCCATTCTGGGAGTAGAGCGCTCGGCCCGGCGAGAACGTGACGAGCGTGGTACAACCAGCCGAAATTGACCTGCGAGCCGTCCCGGCATGGGAACGGTCCGAGCTCGTTCGCAAGGCCCTCGATCGTCTTCCATCGGGCGCCACGCTTACTCTCATAACAGAAAACGAGCCGCGCGCGCTCTCCGCGCGTCTCACGCAGGACCGGCCGGATCGCTTCATCGTCGAGGCCCGCCGCGTTGCCAACCGCCTCTGGCACTTGCGGCTGACGCCGCGCGCCGGGGAGCAAAACGACCGCAACTCAGCCGCACAGCATTTGAGCCGCTGCCCTGCCTTCGCCTCGCTCGATGCCGGCGTGCGCGCGGAACTCGCCGCCGCGTCGCTTTGGCAGACGGGGCGGCGCGGCCAGACGCTCGTTGCCGAGAACGCCGACTGGACGTTCATCGGCGTGGTGACCGAAGGAATCGTTGCTCGCGCGAACGGCGGCGGCCGCGAGCGCGAACGAATTCTGTACGAGATTTTCCCGTACGAGCTCTTCGGCGTCGCCGAATACTTCGACCGCGGATTCAAGATGGCGCGCATCGCCGTCTTCTCCAAATCGGCGCACGTGCTCAAGATTCCGTGGGACGTCGTTGCGCGCGTCGCCGAACGCTATCCGCAGTTGACCAACGCGCTTGGAATCGTGATGGCGCAGCGCATCCGGCTTCTCGCCGACGCGCTGGCGATTCAGGGATCGTTGCCGATTCTCGGACGCATCGCGCGCGTGCTCTTACCGTACGCGATGCCCGAACGCGGCATGGTACCGGCGTCCGCTTCGTTATCGACGATCACACAATCGCAGATCGCCGCGGCGGGCGGCACGGTGAAGGAAGTCGCCGCGCGCGCGATCGCCGAGCTCGAGTCGCGCAAGGCGCTGCGCCGCGAGCACGGGCACATCCGTTACCTCGACCGCGAAGTGCTCCTCGAGCTGATTCAAGACGTCTCTTAGCCGATAACGTCGAATCCGGCGTACGGCTGCAACGCGGCGGGTACGGCGACCGATCCGTCCGGCCGCTGATGGTTCTCCATGATCGCGATCAACGTTCGTCCTATGGCGAGGCCCGAGCCGTTGAGCGTATGCACGAGCTCCGGCTTGCCGCTCGGGTCGCGGCGAAATCGAATTGCGGCGCGGCGCGCCTGAAAGTCGGTGCAGTTCGAGCACGAGCTGATCTCGCGATAGGAACCTCCGCTCGGAATCCAGGCTTCCAAGTCGTAGGTCTTGGCGGCATTGAAACCGGTATCGCCCGCGCAGAGAGAGACGACTCGATGGGGTATCTCGAGCTCCGCCAAGAGTTCCTCGGCGTGATGCGTCAGCGTTTCGAGCGCTTCGAACGAGGCTTCCGGCGCGGTGAGCCAAACGAGCTCGACCTTATCGAATTGATGCAGCCGCATCAATCCGCGCGTATCCTTTCCCGCCGCTCCGGCCTCTTTGCGAAAGCACGGCGTCTGCGCGACGTACCGGAGCGGAAGCTCGGAGGCATCGAGGATTTCGTGGCCGCGCAGCGCCGTCAACGGCACCTCGGAGGTTGGAATCATAAAGAGCTCGCCGTCGGCGTCGGCAAACATTGCGTCCGAAAACTTGCTGAGCTGACCCGTCGACCACATCGTTTCGCGCGAAACGAGGAGCGGCGGCGCGATCTCGACGTACCCGCGCTCCGCAGCCCGGGCGAGGAAAAATGCGGCGAGCGCGCGAGAGAGTCGCGCGCCGGCGCCGCGCAGCACGGCGAACCGGCTTCCCGAGAGCTTTGCGGCGCGAGCGAAATCCAGAATTCCGAGGCGCTCGCCGAGCTCCCAATGCGGCAGCGGCGTGAAGTCAAAGCGCGGGGGTTCACCCCAACGGCGCAACTCGACGTTTGCCGTTTCGTCGGTTCCGTCGGGAACGGAATCGTCGAGAACGTTCGGCATGCTCTCGAGCAGCGCGCGCAGCGGCGATTCGCCGTTCGAAATCGAGAGCGCGCGAGCGCGTCCTTCGAGGTCGGCGATGCGTGCGGTCAGTTCGGCGATCTTCGGGCGCAGCTCGCGCGCCGCGGTTGCCTTGTCTTCCGCCTCGCCGATTGCCGCCGAGAGTCTGTTCTTCTCGGCCTTCGCCTGTTCGGCCGCCGTAAGCGCGGAGCGGTACTCCTCGTCGTAGCGCAGAACTTCGCCGACCGGCGAGTCATCGAGCCCGCGGCGACGGAGAGCCTTTCGAACGCGGTCGGGATCGCGCCGAATCAGAGCGATGTCGAGCATGGAGAAGCGCGCCTTATGCGGTCTGTAAATCCAGTCCTACCGGAAACGGGGTTTGCGGTAGAACGGCTGCTGCCGCCCCGCCAGGCGATCGTCGCATTTTTGAGCCGGGTGGCGATTGCGCCGCCCGCCGCCGAGCGCGTCTCGCTCGACGAGGCGCTCGGACGCGTGCTCGCCGAGCCGATCGCCGCCGACGCCGATTATCCGGCGGCGCCCCGCTCGCTCATGGACGGCTTTGCGCTGCGCGCAGACTCGTCGCCCCGGACCTACGAGATCGCGCAAGAGGTGCGCATGGGAAGCGCCCCGCTGCAGCCGATCGGCGCTGGTGTCGCGAGCCGGATTCCGACCGGCGGACTGCTCCCGCAAGGAGCCGACGCGGTCGTTCCGGTCGAAGACGTGCGCGTCGTCGACGGGCGGGTAATCGTCGAAGCACCCGTCGCCGCGGGCGACAACGTCGTCGATCGCGCGGCCGACATGCGTTGCGGAGAGCTCGTTCTCGCCGCCGGCCGTCGCATTCGCGCGCCGGAGATCGGGGTGCTTGCAACGCTGGGGCATACGAGCGTTGCGGTCTACCGGCGTCCGGTCTTGGCGGTTTTCTCCAGCGGCGACGAGCTGATCGATCCCGCGCAGCGCCCCGAGCCGGGCCAAATTCGGGATTCGAACCGGTACGTCGTCGCTGCCTCGCTGCGCGCGATGGGCGTAACGCCGCGTCACTATCCGACGCTGCGCGACGAGGCACCGGAGTTCGAATCGGCGATCGCCGCGGCACTCGCAGAGTGCGACGGCGTCGTCGTGACCGGCGGCTCGTCGGTCGGCGCGCGCGATCGTCTACCACGCGCCGTCGCCGCAATCGCCGATCCCGGCATCGTCGTTCACGGCCTGCGCGTCAAACCGGGGAAGCCGACGCTCTTGGGCGCGCATGGCGCCAAGCCGATCATCGGCCTACCCGGCAATCCAACCTCGGCGCTGATGATTCTCGAGGCGGTTGCAGCACCGATTGCCGGCGCGCTTACCGGCGCGCCGATCGTCGTCCCGGAGCGCCGAGCCCGGCTCGCCGCGCCGGCGCGCAGCCGCAGCGGATGGACCTGGTACGTTCCGGTTCGCATTGAGGCCGACGGTGGACTACCGTCGGCCTATCCGCTGGCGCTGCGCTCGTTCTCGGTCAGTCTCACGGCGCGTGCCGACGGATATATCGTGATGGCCGAACGCGACGACGAATGGCCGGAGAATACGCCGGTGAGCGTCTACGGTTTCTTAGGGGCTGCGTGATTCGTCCCACCCGCGCCGTCGAGGCGATCCCGGAGACGACGCCGTTCATCGGCCCCGAGCAACTGATGCGCGAGACGGGTCAGCGCGAGCTCATTCGTCTCGGTGCAAACGAGAGCGCCTTCGGGCCATCGCCGAAGGCGGTGGAGGCGATGGCGCGCGAGCTTCCACGACTCGCGTGGTACGGAGATCCCGAATCGCTCGATCTGCGCGATGCGCTTGCAGCGAAGCATCGTTGCCGTCCCGCGGAGATCGTCGTCGGCTCGGGCATCGACGAATTGATGGGGTTGGCGGTCCGCGCCTTTCTCGCGCCCGGCGATACGGCGTTCGCAACCCGCGGAACCTATCCGACCTTCGCCTATCACGTCGTCGGGTACGGCGGACGGCTCGTCGAGGTCGAGTACCGCAGCGACGGTACGCCGGATTGCGAGTCGCTGCTCGCCGGCGCGCGTCGAGACGCGCCGCGGATCCTCTACTTGGCGAACCCCGACAATCCGAGCGGGCGCTTCATCTTGAAATCGGAGATCGCGCGCTTCTTCGAATCGCTCCCGCCCGACACGCTCTTGCTGCTCGACGAAGCCTACGCGGACTTCGTCGAAGAGGAGGAACTCCTCGCACAAGTGCTCGAGGACCGGATAATCCGATTACGCACCTTTTCGAAGGCGTACGGCATGGCGGGCGCGCGCATCGGTTACGCGGTAACGACCGAGCGCAACGTGCGCACCTTCCAAAAGATTCGGCTCCAATACGGTATCAACCGCAACGCGCAGATCGGCGCGCTGGCATCGCTTGGCGACGACGAGTTTCGGCGACGCGTCGTCGCGGCGACGGCGGAGGCGCGCGAGGCGTACTACCGGCTCGCCCGCGAGCTCGGCCGCGGCTACATCGAATCGCGGACGAACTTCGTCTGCATCGAGATGGAGACTGCGCAGCGCGCGCGGCGCGTTATGGACGAGCTGCTCGCCCGCGGCGTTTGGATCCGTAAGCCGGGAGCGCCGCCGCTCGATTCGTACGTTCGCGTGAGCGCCGGCACCGAACCGATGCGCACCGCTTTCGCGCAAGCCTTGCGCGGCGTCTTGGCCGAGGTCTTCGCCTAAAACGATGAAGTATGCGATCGTCTCGGACGTTCATTCGAACCTCGAGTCGCTGCAGTGCGTGTTGGCGAGCGTCGCGGAAGACGAGACGCTGGTCTCTCTCGGTGACGTCGTCGGCTACGGACCGAACCCCAACGATTGCGTCGCGCTGCTGCGCGAGCGCTGCCGGCACGCCGTCTTAGGGAACCACGACCTCGCCGCGGTCGAGAACTTCGGCGTCGAGAGTTTCAACGCAGCCGCGCGCGCGGCGATCGGTTGGACGCAAGGGGTGCTCGACGAGCCGAGCCGCCTCTGGTTAAACGCCCTTCCCTACGAATTGCGCCTGCCGGAGTTTCTGCTCGTGCACGGCGCGCCGGTTGAGTACTTCGAATACATCCTGGACAAGGGCACGGCGGCGCACGCCTTCGAACGGACCGACGCGCCGATCGTCTTCGTCGGTCACACGCACATCGCCGAGTATTGGGCGCTCGACGGCGAAGGGAATATCGCGCACAAACACATGCAGAAGGGCGGTACGCTCGATCTCGAGGAAGATCGACGCTATATTATCGACGTCGGGAGCGTCGGACAGCCGCGCGATCTCAATCCGGAACCCTGCTTCGTACGGTACGATTCGGAGGCTCGGCGCGTCGAGTGGATTCGCTACGCGTATCCGATCGAAGAGACGCAGCGAAAGATGCGAGAGGCCGGTTTGCCGGCGCACCTGGTTAGCCGTTTGAGCCACGGGCGATGAGCGACGTACCCTTCGACGACGGCAACTGTTTTGCGTGCGGCCCGGCGAATCCGATTGGGATGCACCTGCACTTCGATCGCGCGCTCGATGCCGAAGGCGTCGTTGCGCGGCTCCGGCTGGCGCCCGTCTATCAGGGTTGGCGCGGCATCGCGCACGGCGGCATCGTGATGGCGCTCCTCGACGAGGCGATGGCGCATGCGGCGGGCTTTGCCGGACATCGCGGCGTTACCGCGAGCGTAAGCGTGCGCTTCCGAAAACCGGTGCCGCTCGAGGCGCCGATCGTCGTGCGCGGGCGCGTCACCTGGCAACGCCGAAGAGTTCTCGGCGTTGAAGGTACGGTTCTCGATGCCGATGGCGACGTTCTCGCGCGTGCGGAAGGGAGTTTCGTCTCGCGCGGCACGCTCGATGCCGCCGACGATCGCCGCAATCCGCTCTTTGCGCAATGAGTAGGCCGGCGAACACCGCGCCGTCGATCGAGAATCGGCGCGCGCGCTATGAATATCACGTTCTCGAGTCGCTCGAAGCCGGTTTGGTGCTCAGCGGCACCGAGATCAAGGCGATTCGGGGCGGGGGCGCGAGCCTGACGGAAGCGTACGCGCGCTTTCGCGACGGCGAAGCGTGGCTGCTCGGCATGCACGTTCCGCCCTACCGCCAGGGAAGCTTCTCGAACTCCGAGCCGACGCGCCCGCGTAAGCTGCTGCTGCATAAGGAAGAGATTCTGCGGCTGCAGAGCCGCGTTGCCGAGAAGGGATTGACGGTCGTGCCGCTGCGGCTCTATTTCACCCGAGGGATGGCGAAGATTCAGCTCGGTCTGGTACGCGGCAAGAAATTTTGGGATAAGCGCGCCGCCACCGCGAAGCGCGAGGTCGAGCGCGAAATTGCCGCGCACGTGCGCCGCTCGTGAGAGGCGCGCATCCCGAGCGCGACGTCGAACGCGCCGTCGAAGAGAGCGGCGTCATTCGCCGCGGCGAGCGCGTGTTGGTTGCCTGCAGCGGCGGTCCCGATTCGGTCGCGCTCGCGGCGGCGCTTCACGCGGTGGCAAAACGTCTCGAGCTTACGCTGCGTTTGGCCTTCGTCGATCATGGAACGCGCGAATCGACGTGGCAAGACGAGTGCGTCGCGCTTCAGATCGCGGCGCAGTTCGGCATGCCGATCGATACCGTCTCGCTCGGCGGCCGGCAGCGAAGCGAACAGCGGTTGCGGACGGCGCGCTACGACGCGCTGATCGACGCCGGCAAACGCTCCGACTGCCAAGCGGTCGCAACCGCGCACCACGCGGAGGACCAGACCGAGTCGGTACTGCTCGCGTTGCTGCGCGGGACGGGACCGGCCGGGCTGCGGGGGATGCGCGGCCGGCGCCGGCTCGCCCCGGGCCTCGATCTCGCACGGCCCTTCCTTGGAATTCCGTCCGAGACGTTGCGCGCGTACTGTCACGCCCGAGCGTTGCCGTACGCGGTCGATCCGTCCAACGCCGACACGACCCTTCGCCGCAATGCCGTGCGGGAGGCCCTGACGGCGCTGCGCCCGGTCTTCCCCGGCCTGGACGAGGCGGTCGCCCGAGCCGCGGCGGTCGTCGCCGACGAACGGGATGCCTCGCGACGAGCCGAGCTGCGGCTCTTGGTGCGCTCTCGGCTCGCCGATGAGGGGGAACTGAGCGACGTCGACTTTCTCCACGTCGAGGAGGTCGTGAAGGCGCTCGAAGGCGGCCGAACGGGGACCTTTCATATGAAGCCTGGGCTCGCGCTGAGAATCGAAAGCGGCTTGGTGACGGGTATCACGAGGGAGTGACGAAGAACATTAAGCGCCTGGTCGCTCGGCAGCCCGCAACGACTTCCTTATAGGTTGCGGTTTGTAGCATAAGGAAATCTAACCGCAACGTGAGCAAACATCTCCGGTCCATCGTCCTGATCATCCTCGCGGTGGTCGCCGTCTTTATTATCGTCGAACGCTTCGTCCAGCCGAGCGAAGGCGAGACCCGCCTCGACTACGGCGCCTTCTATCAGAAGCTCGAAGCCGGCCAGGTTCAGTCGTTTCACGCAACCGGTCTCAACGCCATCGGCGATCTCGCCAACGGTACCAAGTATTCCGTGGCCGTACCGAACGTCGACCAACAGTTTGTCACCGAGGTCTATAAACGTGTAAAGAGTGGAGCGATCAGTTTCGATCAGCAATCGAATACGGGATTACTCTCCAATCTCTTGACGCTGGGGCCGCTGGCGATAACGGTACTCTTGTTGTTCTTCATTCTTCGTCAGGCACAGAGCGGCGGTAGCCAAGCGCTCTCGTTCGGCCGATCGCGCGCGAAGATGCTCTCCGAGAATCGGCCGAAGGTGACCTTCGCCGACGTCGCGGGGGTCGACGAGGCAAAAGAAGAGCTCGCCGAGATCGTCGACTTCCTCAAGTATCCGAAGAAGTATCAGTCCCTGGGCGCACGCATTCCCAAAGGCGTTCTCTTGCTCGGGCCGCCCGGCACCGGCAAGACGCTGCTGGCCCGGGCGATTGCCGGCGAGGCGGGCGTTCCGTTTCTCTCCATCTCCGGTTCGGACTTCGTCGAGATGTTCGTCGGCGTCGGCGCGTCGCGCGTGCGCGACCTCTTCGATCAAGCGAAGAAATCCGCGCCGTGCATCGTCTTCATCGACGAGATCGATGCGGTCGGCCGGCAGCGTGGAGCGGGCCTAGGCGGCGGCCACGACGAGCGCGAGCAGACGCTCAATCAGCTTCTCGTCGAGATGGATGGCTTCGATCAGAACACCGGCGTAATTCTCATCGCCGCGACGAACCGCGCCGACGTGCTCGATCCCGCGCTCTTGCGCCCCGGCCGTTTCGACCGGCAGATCGTGGTCGCGCGCGCCGATTACAAAGGTCGCGAGAAGATCCTCGAGGTCCACGCGCGCAACAAGCCGCTGGGCAAAGAAGTCTCGCTCGAGACGCTCGCCAAGCGTACCCCCGGATTCTCCGGCGCCGACCTCGAGAACTTGCTCAACGAGGCGGCGCTGCTCGCCGCTCGACGGAACAAGAACGTCATCGAGATGATCGATTGCGACGAAGCGATCGATCGCGTCATGGTCGGTCCGGAGCGTAAGTCGGTCGTCATGTCGCAACAGGAGAAGGAAATCACGGCCTATCACGAGTCCGGCCATGCGGTGATCGGCGGATTGCGCGAAAAGTCGGATCCGGTGCACAAAGTGACGATCATTCCGCGCGGCATGGCACTCGGTATAACCTGGTCGCTCCCGGAAGACGACCGCCACAATCGAACCAAAGAGGAGCTGCTCGCGATGATCACGCGAGCGATGGGCGGGCGCCTCGCCGAGGAGATCAAGTTTCACGACGTTACGACCGGCGCGAGCAACGATTTCGAACAGGCGACGGAGCTCGCGCGCCGGATGGTCACGCAGTACGGAATGAGCGACCTCGGACCGATTCAGTACGGACGCGGCGCGCATCAAGTCTTCCTCGGGCGCGACATCAGCGAAGAGCGAAACTATTCCGAGGAGGTTGCGAGCAAGATCGACGGCGAGGTTCGTAAGATCATCGAGACCTGTTATGAGGACGGCAAGCGCATCCTCAGCGAGAATTGGGCGAAGGTCGAGCGCATGGTGGCCTCGCTGCTCGAGTACGAAACGGTCGAGGCCGAAGAAGTGCGCGCGATTCTCGAGGGGCGTCCGTACGATCGACGCCCCGGCACCACGGCGTCGGCGGAGTCCCCGCCGGAGCGTCCGGTCGCCGAAGAGACGAAGCGCGCCGAAAAGCCGTCGCGTCTGCCGCCGAAGATATCGCCGGAACCCGCGTGATGATTCGAGCGGCGCTCGCGGCTGCGGTGCTTGGCATCGCATCGTTTGGCTTGGTCCCGTCCCCGGCGGCTGCGGCGATGCAAGAGCTCAGCCCGCTCCCGCGCGGCGGTTCCTACATTCTCGATCCCGACCCGACGGTCGGAACGGCCGCCATCGGTCTCTGGTTCCGCGCGCCGGGCGCGGGATACGACAACGCAACGCCCGGCATTTCGAACTTAGCCGCGACGGCGGCGGCGATCTCGCCGCTCGCGAGCGGAAGGTCGCTCTACGCATTGGTCCACACCCTCGGCGGCCAACTCAATATCCAGGTCTATCCGGATATCGTCGGAATTGCGGCCATCGTTCCCGCATCGTCGGCGCGGCGCGTCGTGGCCGCGATGACCGCCGCATATTTCGCTCCGTCCGTTGACGAGACCGCGGTAAAAACCGCGCGCGCGAATGCGGCCGTCCTCGGCGTGCAGCAGCGCTACGAATCGGATACGACGCTGCACGATCTGCTCTTCGCGCAGATCTTCGCCGGCGGTCCCGAACACTATCCGCCGCTGCCGACCTCGGTTTCGCAGCTCACCAGCATCTCCGCGAAGCAAGTCGGCGACTTCGCCAAACGCGCATTCCGCGCGGAGAACGCGGTGCTCACGTTGACCGGAAACGTCGACGCGACGAGCGTCGCCGCGGTCACCGACGGTAGCGGGTCGGGCTCGATGGATCACCCGTACGACTCCACGCTCGCCGCGGCCCCCGCATCGAGCACGAGCACGGGTTCGGTCGACGGCGTTGGTCTGGCGTGGATCGGCCCGCCGATCGCCGACCAGAAAGCCGCAACCGCGCTCGATTTTATCGCCGACTATCTCTTTCGGGAGCAGACCGGCGTCGTTACCAGCGCTCTCGATAAGTCGCAGAGCACCGCGCTCGTCGTCGGACAGTTCATCACCCTTCACGACCCGGGCGTGATGCTCGTGACCATCGGGGGCGATCACGAAAAACAGGCCGAGCAGCGCGTGCTCGAATCGCTCTCGGCTCTGCAGCAACCGATGGACCGGCAGACGTTCGACGCGGCCCGCGAGGCCTTTCTCTATCACGTCGCCGCCGACACGCAGACCCCGCAACAACGCGCCGACAATCTCGGCTGGTATACCGTCGAGGGCAGTCTCGCTTACGCGCCCGGCATTACCAAAGGTTCCTACGAGCAGACGGCGCGCTCGCTCGATCCGCAGTACGTCGCCGACGTCGTGCGTCGCTATCTCGGCAAACCCGTGGTCGTCGATTTGGTCGCGACCACTCCGCAGAAGGAGTCCACGCCGTGAGGTCGCCGTTCCCGCTCTGTACGCTCGCGGCGCTCGCGATCTCGCTGGTACCGAGTCCGACGCTCGCGGCGGCGGCCGTGCCGATTCCCAGCCTCGAGAGCGCCGCCGGCGCGACGATCGTCCGTCAATCCGATAGCGCCGCCGCGCTCATCGGTGTCGCCTACGTCGTGCGCGCCGGTCTCGACCGGCAGACGCTCAAGGAGAACGGATTGGCCGCGCTCGTCGCCGAGACGATCGTCCACACACCGGTTTCGGTTGCCGGCAACGCGACGGCGATGCCGCTGGAAGATGCGATTGCGGCGCGCGGCGGCTCGATCCGCTTCACCGTCGATCCGAGCGACGTGCGGTTTTACGTCGAAGCGCTCGCCGACGACGCACCGGCCGTGCTCGATCTCTTCCGCCGTGCGATTGCGGCGCCCGATTTCTCGCCGGCGACGGTGCGCGACGCGCGCGCGGCGCTCGTTCGCGAGATCGCGCAGACGCAGCAGATCGCGCTGCAAGTCGGTCTCGATATGCTCAACGCAGCGTCGAGCTCGCAGGCAAATGCGGGTCTACCCGAGTTGGGAACGCCCAACTCGCTCGCGCAGTTTTTCGCCGCCGACGCACGCGCGTTCTATCAGCGATACTATCGACGCGGCGGCGTGCTCGTCAGCGCCGCGGGCCGGCTCGACACGCTGCCGCCCGACGCGCTTACGGCGCTCGCCTCCGCGCTCCCCGAGGGGAACACGGCTCCGGTCGCGGTGCGCGTACCGGCGCTCAACGGCGCAACGCACGAAATCGTCGCGCATCGCGACATCGCCTCGCCATGGCTGATCGCGCAATATCCGGCGCCGAAGGTCGACAGCCGCGACTTCGGTCCGATGCTCGTCTTGGCGGCATTCATCCGGCGCACGCTCTCCGACATCGCACAAGTGCCCGGAGTCGTCTCGCCGACCTTCGCCTCGCGTTCCGTCGGTGCGGTCTACGCATACGATCGCGCGCCCGCGACGCTGGTGCTCTACGTCAACGGCGGTTTGGAAGGGAATCCGAGCCGCGCCTTCGCGACCGCGCTCTCGGTCGTCAACGTGCTCGCAGCGACCCGCCTGCAGGGCTCGATCGAAGAGTTCAAAGCCGAAGCCGCCGGTGATTTTGCCAGCGATGCGACGACGCTCGAGACGCGCGCATGGCTCGCCGCAGTCTTTTCCAGCGAAAGCTCGTCGCCCGACTTCATCAACCGCGCCTTGGAAGCAATCTCGACGACGACACCCGACGACGTTCAGCGCGTTGCCCGCACCTATCTGGGCAATCCGATGATCGCGCTGGTATTGCCGCGAGGCACAAATCTACAAGACTAAACGAGGGCTGATTCGCTTCACGCCGTTGTTGCCGAAACGCTCGTGTGCAAAGCACACGTCGCCTTTCGTCGCCTAGGCGTCAAGCGAATCAGCTCCTCGTTGTCCTGAGATTATGAACGTTGCGCTGGTTCACGATTATCTGAATCAGCGCGGCGGCGCCGAGCGCGTCTTCGCGCACATTGCCCGCGCGTGGCCCGACGCACCGATCTATACGGCGCTCTACGACGAGCGCGCGCTCGGCGATACCTTTTTGCGCGCGCGGGTTCGGGCGTCGTATCTCGCCCGAATACCCTTTGCAAACCGATGGTTTCGCCCGCTCGCGCCGCTCTATCCGCGCGCCTTCGAATCGTTCGATCTGCGCGCGTACGACGCGATCGTCAGCTCGACGACCTCGTGGTCGAAGGGCGTGCGCGTCCCCGCGGGGGCGGTGCACGTCTGCTACATCAACACGGTCAGCCGCTTCGCCTTTGCGCCCGACGAATACGTCCCGGGTTTCGCGCGCCCGTTCGTCAACGGCTTGATCGCGTGGGATCGCGCCGCGGCCCAACGCCCGACGCGATTCGTCGCAAACTCGCGCAACGTCGCGCGCCGGATCGAAACGTACTACGGTCGCGATAGCGACGTCTTGCACTGCCCGGTCGACCTGGATCGCTTCACCGTCGGCTCCGGCGCCGGCGACTACTTCGTCGTCGCGACCCGTCTGCTGCCCTACAAACGCGTCGAGCTCGCCATCCGCGCGGCCGCGCTCGCGAACGTTCCGCTGCTCGTCGCCGGAAGCGGTCCGGCCGAGATGGCGTTGCACGAAATTGCACGGGGAACGACGACGATCATGCTCGGTTACGTCTCGGACCAACGCCTCAACGAGCTAATCGGCGAGGCTCGCGCGGCGATCGTGCCGGGCGAAGAAGACTTCGGCTTGGTTCCGCTCGAAGCGGCCGCCGCCGGACGCCCGACGATCGCGTATCGCGCGGGCGGCGCGCTCGAAACGATTGTCGAGGGTAAGACGGGGGACTTCTTCGACGACCCGATTCCCGAATCGCTTGCCGCAACGCTGCGAACCTTCGACGCCTCTCGCTTCGAACCGCAGCGGTTGCGCGCGCATGCCGAGCGGTTCTCACCGGCGCGCTTTATCGAGCAGCTTCGCGCGATCGTCGAGCGCGTCTATCGAGAGAAACGCGAAAGCGGCGCGGAACCAGCAGCCGGATGAGAAGCGACGGGCGTCTTCGAATCCGCGCTGCTGGTTCCACGCCGCGTCGCGCCGAGTTGCGCGCGACCTATATCGCCGTAGCGATCTATGCTGCGGTCTACGTCGCGCTCGACTTCAATAAACTTTACGCGCTGCGGTACGGCGCCGATCTCGGCACGTATCTGCAGACGCTGGTCAATATGCGGCACGGCTCGTCGTGGAACTACGGCGAGTGGCGCGCGCACTTCGGCGTTCACGATTCGTGGGTGTTGACGGCGCTCGTTCCGCTCGTCGCGCTCTTCCCAATGGCGCAGACGCTCATCGTCGTGCAGGTGGTCGCCGTCGCGGCCGCCGCGATTCCGCTCGCGCTGCTCGCGCGCGAGCTCGGCTTGGCCGCGCGCGCAGCGAACGTGCTGGCGATCGCGTATCTCTTATCGCCGGCGGCCCAGGGGTTGAGCTACGACAACTTCTCCGAGAACGTTTTCGTGCCGGTGCTCGCGATCTGCGGAGCGCTGGCCGCGCGCCGGCGCGCGTTCTGGTGGACGCTGATCGTCGCGCAGCTGGCGATGGGATTGAAAGAGGACGAGATTCTCTTCGTGGTGTGGTTCGGTGCGGCGTGCGCCATCTGGTGGGATCGCCGCATCGGTATCGCGCTCGTCCTACTCGCCGTTCTCAATGGCGCCGGCTTTTGGGTGGTCGAGCATCTGTCGGGCATTCGGCCGAACGATCCTGGGTATTCGCTGCAGATTTTCAACCCATGGAGCAAGCTGAGCATGGTCGTGCTGCTGCTCGCACCCTTTGCCTTCGCGCCGCTCGCCGTGCGCCGATGGCTGCTGCTCTCCCTGCCGCTGCTTGCCGAGATCGTCTTCATGCTGCCGTGGAACTACGAGCCGAGCCGGATCGGTTCGCATTACGCGGCGCCGCTCTTGGCGGCAACCGCCGTTGCGGCGGCCTTCGGTGCCGCGAGCGACGTGCGTTTCGCCCGCTGGATGATTCCCTGCGCGCTCGTCGTGATGCTGCTCTTCAACGATGCCGTGCTTCGTCCGGGGCGTTGGCCCTACGTCGTCGATTGGAACGCGTACGCGCAGGCCGTTGCGCTGCGCGAGAGCGGATCGAGCGCGACGATCGAGCGAGGCGAAGAAGGCGTTTGGGCCGTCGCCGCGGCGAATCCGAAGGTTCGGCTGGATCCGCGCCCCGATCCGCACTTCCCGGGATGTCCCGCATACGATACGAACGCCGCGGCATTCTTCGGCAGTCTGCGCGGGCATGCGCCCGCGCACGTCTGCGGCGGCGTGCCGATCGGGCGTTGAGCGTGACGAGGCTCGCGCTGCCGGCCGTTCGCGACGATCGCGGGCGCTTCGCCGCGCTGCGCGAGCGGCGCGTGCTGATCTATTGGCCGCACGGCCTCGGCGATTGGGTCCATTTCGGAACGCTCGCGCCGCTGCTCGAACCCTCCAACGAATACGCGATCACGCGCTTCGGAGACGACTACGTCGCGCTCGCGGAGGGATGCGCCGGAGTCAAGCCGCTCTTCTCCGGCGTGCGCGCTCCGAGTGACGGAGCCCCACTCGGCTCGCCGCACTTCGGTCTGCGCTTGAAGCAATGCAACGGACGCACGGTGAATCTCGACGTTCCGCCGCCGCTCGACGGCGCGGTGCTCCGGTTCGCGCCGGAGATTCTCCTCTGGACCGATTATCCGGAGACGGAGGGTCGAACGCCCTATCCGTTTCACACCAAGGCGCGCAACGCGGCGCGGCTCCTCGTTCGTCCCGAGCGTCTCGCCGGCCTCGACCTCGCCAATCCGCTCGCCAACGCGCTCGACTTTACCGCGCCGCCGGCCGCGCAGCGCGCGGTCGACGAACGTCTCGCGCAGTTTATGCAGCCGCCGATGCGTTTGGGCGTGATCTCGCGAAGCGGCGTCACCGCCGCGCGGAAGAACTGGGGGGATGGATCCGAAGCCCGCGCGTTCGTCGCGGCGATGCAGCGGAAATCGCCGGCCTGGCGCTTCATTTCGATGGAGGACGAGAATCTGGGCGACAGCGTAGCCGGGTTTCGCGCGCTCTTCGGCGACCTCGACGAGCCGTTCGCGCGGCTCTATAAGGCGTTCGCGAATCGCATCGAGCTCTTCGCCGGCATTCCGGCCGGTCCGCTGCACGTAACGCTCGCACGCGGCGGCATCCCGACGATCGGTCTTTGGATCGCGCACCATCCCGATTGGTACGACGAGCCGAACGCCAATGCGATTCACATCGTCGGCCGATACGTGCGCGATCGCGGCTTCGATCGGCGCCCGGCGAGCACGACGAAGCCGCCGGAGCTGCTACACCGCTTGATCTATCTCGACACCCAGGCGATCGGCGCCGGCGCGGTCGTCGACGCGGTAGAAGCGCTTACGTGATCTTCGGCGTGGCCAGGAGCGTGACGATCGAGACGGCGTTGAAGAGCGCGTGCGAGATCATCGAGGCGTACGCGTTGCGCGTGCGGTAGTAGACGGCGCAGAGCACGATGCCGCCCAGCGCGAGCGGAAGCGCGGCATACGGGTCGCCGTGTGCGATTCCGAAGAGGATTCCGCTGAGAACCGCGCCTCCCCAGAAACCGCCGTAGCGAAGGCCGAGGTTGAAGAAGAAGACGCGAAAGAGCGTCTCCTCGGTAAAGGGCGCGAAGAGCACGGCGAAGACCACGAAGATGCCGACCGTTACCGGGTCGTGCAGGTGCTTGAACATCTGGACGATGTCTTGCGGGTGCGTGCGCCCCGAGTAGTAGTCAATAATCGCCGCGCTTCCGTTGGCGACGACGAACATGACGACGAAACCGATCAGGGCGGTGACGAGCGTTGCCGGATTGGGTGTGCGAAAGCCGAGCTCGCGCAGCGTGAACTTCGCAAGCGCCGGGAGCGTCGCAAGGACCAAGGCCACGAGCAATGCGTCGATGACGAACTGAATGCCGAGGACGAAATCTACCTCGAGAGGCGTGACGTTTGCGGGCGGCGGATTCTTTAAGCTAAAGAAAAAGACGGCAACGAAGAGCCCGGCTATGAAGACCGCAATGATCCACGTCCAGAGGCTCTTGAAACTATTCTTCGGCCAGCGCGTCGGCCAAGCGGGCGAAATCGCCGAGGTCGAGTCGTTCACCGCGAAGCTCCGGAGAGAGGTTGCTCGATTCGAGCGCCCGCAGGATCCGCGCTCGATCGAGATCGAGTGCGAGCGCGAGCGTATTTGCGAGCGTTTTTCGCCGGTACGCGAACGCGCCACGCACGACCTTCCAAAAGGTCGGAAGATCGCGCGGATGGACCGCCGGCGTCGCGCGGCGTACGAGCCGAACGACGCTCGAGTCGACGTTCGGCGAGGGAAAGAAGGAGCCGGGCGAAAGAGCGAACGCGATTCGCGCGTGCATCGCGAACTGCACCGCGACCGAGAGGCTGCCGTACGCCGGCGAGCCCGGTACCGCGACGAGGCGTTCGGCGACGTCGCGCTGCACCATGACGGTAAGGCAATCGGGTCCCCCGTTCATCTCGATGAGCCGCAGCATCAATGGCGTTGCGACGTTATACGGCAGATTTCCGGCAACGAGCCAATGCCGGTTCGCCGCCCATGCGCGATAATCGAACTCGAGCGCGTCGGCTTCGACAATGGTCACGCCGTGCAAATCGTCGCGCGCGCGCAAGAGCGCGACGAGATCGCGATCGATTTCGAGCCCGGTGAGGTCGGCACCGAGATCGAGGAGCGCTCGGGTGAGCGCACCGGTACCGGCGCCGATTTCGAGGGTTCGGATGCCCGCGGGCGCGCCGTCGAGCGCGAGCTGCGCGATCTTCCGCGCGGCGGGCTCGTTCTGCAGGAAGTTCTGTCCGAAGCGTTTTTTCGGGGAGAGACCGGCCTGCGCGAGCATTTGGCGGGGCGTCGTCACCCCGCAGTTATTTCGCTATTTGAGCCGATAGACTTTAACGTCGCGCCGGCCGAAGAGCATCGCATCGCGCAGCGAGTCGAATCCGAGATCGATGCGGTTTCCAACGATCGCGCCGCCGGTGTCGCCCGCGATGGCTACGCCGTAGCCTGGGATGTAGAGGTGCGTCCCGAGCGGGATCACGCGCGGATCGACCGCAACGACGCCGTAGCCGGCGCGGCGTCCGATCGCGGTCCAGCCGCTGCCTCCCGCCGAACCGGCGGTATAGGCGGTGGCTAGCATTTCGATAGCGCTGCGCGCCATGTATGCCATGTGGATGAGCCCGTGGGCCTCAAAACTCGCCAGGGAGGCCGAGCCGATGCCGTCGGCGACGATCCGCGGCTTCGACGCGACCAGAACCTTCGAAGAGAGAACGGTCCGGTGAACCGGTCCGCCGTCGCGCTGCGCGTAGAGCGTCGCGACTTCGACCAGACCGGGGCGACCGTGGGCGACGACTTTCGAGTGCCCGGGCGCCAGGCCGATACTGAGCCGGTGGAGCGTTTGCGGGGCGGTAGTGCGGCGCTCGATGCGCTCCCACGTCACGACCCCGTCCCGATGCCACGTCACCGCCGTAACCGGCGCGGCCGCAGCCGGATGGATCCCGAGACTCGCAATAAAGAGTGCAGCGCAGAGCAGACGTCCGATCAACCCGAGGTTCCTTTCTTCTCTCGGCTCGCATCATGGTTCGAATGCACACCACGCAAAAATCGAACGATGAACCGCAAGTCGTGCGTTTGGGGAAGCGGCGCTAGACGGCCGCGGGGCGATTGGATGCGACGGAATCGCCGGAAGATTCCCATGCCTGCCTGCTCTCCGTCGTGGCGGGCGGGCCTGACCCGGGCAATATAGCACATTCGCCGTCCGGCGGGAATATGCTGAAAGTCTCAAGTTGGAAGGTGACTCCTTTTGCGGGCGCCGCTGCTTTGCAGGGCGAAGGAAGAGCCCAGATGGAGCCGCTGCGCCTGGGGTTTTTCACCGAGATTTACCTCCCCGTCGTCAACGGCGTCGTCGCCTCGGTCGAGGCGCTTGCGGAGGGTCTGCGGGGGCGCGGTCACGAGGTCTACTGCTTTGCCCCGCGCATGCCGGGCTACGCCGAAGCCGACGGTCCGGTCTTCCGGATGCCCTCGCTGCCGCTCCCGACGCGCACCCCCTATCGCCTGACGCTGCCGCTGGTCAGCCGGCGGAATCTCAATACCGTGATCAAGCGACTCTCGCTCGTCCACGTCCATTCGCCGTTCATCACCGGCTGGATGGGCGCGCGGTACGCTCGCCGTTACGGCATGCCGCTCGTCTACACGTATCACACGCAACTCGAAGCGTACGCGCATTACATCCCGTTCGAAGCGCATGCCACGCGGTTTGCCGCCGCGCAGTTGACGCGGACGTTCGCCAACTCGGCCGATGCAGTCGTCGTTCCGACCCCGGCGATGGCGACGCACCTGCGCGAACTTGGCGTAACCGTTCGCATCGAAGTCGTGCCGAGTGGCATCGACCTAGCGCACTACGGCTCGGGGCGGCGCGAAGCGGCGCTGCGCGCGCGAATCGGCATCGGCGACCACGAGCGGATGCTCCTCTCCGTCGGCCGTCTGGCCAGAGAGAAGAACCTCGAACTGTTGCTCGCGGCGCTCAAACGGGCGGGCGACGATTCACTCAGACTCGTGATTGCGGGCGATGGTCCGTATCGCACCGACTTGGAGCGCCTCGCCGCCGAGATCGGCGTCGCCGGCGCGGTCCGTTTCCTCGGCGTCATCGCGCGCGATCGGCTCCCCGACTTCTATGCGAGTGCCGATGCGTTCGTGATGCCGAGCACCACCGAGACCCAGGGTCTCGTACTCGCCGAAGCAATGGCCGCCGGCGCCCATGTGATCGCCGCCGACGCGCCGCAGAACCGCGACGTGCTCGGGGGGACGGGACGCGTCGTCCCGGCGACGCCCGAGGCCTTCGCGGCGGCGTTCGGCGACGTTCCTCGCGGCCGCACTGCAGAGACGGGCGCGGTGCGCCAAGCCGCGCTGCGATTCTCGATCGACGGTCAGCTCGATCGCATGCAAATCCTCTATGAAAACCTCCTGAAAACCGCTCGAATCGCTTGACTGCGAACATACGTTCGCATTAAAATGGGAATACGAGGCCCATGGAGATGCAAGCAGATCGAGTCCCCGGTACCACAGTCGAAGCCGAGGTCGGTTATGCGGCCGATTCTCGGGGAAGGGGCGTCGCCTACGCGCGGCTGACCGGTCCGGTGGCGGGAAAGCTCCTGCGCGTCGTCTTTCGACCGGCGCAATCGGCGGCCGGCGAGCGCGCCGGCGCGTACGCCGCACTCACTGCCGTCGTGCAAGCGATCGTTAAACGCGGCTGTCGCGACGTGCGCTTCATCGTCGGCGACGCCGAGTTTGCCGAGGAGATCACCAGCGGGCGGGGCGTCGATCAACGCCTGGCGATTCCGTACGTTCGCTTACGTTGTCTGCTCAACTCGCTTGCAAAGTTCGCAGTGCGAGCCGGAGCGGTCGAAGACCTGACGCAAAGGGCGAGAGCCGAAGTAGCGCTGAACGTTGCCGCATGACGCTGCGCCGGCTCGAGCCGGAGCGCTTGCCTATCGAAACGCGTGCGTTGGCACACGCGTGCTCGGCTGCGTCCTCGTTCGCGATAGCGACGATGGGATAACGGCCGGCCGGATCGTCGAGACGGAAGCCTATCTCCCCGGGGACCCCGCCTGCCACGCCTATCGCGGCAAGACGCGACGGAACGCCACGCTCTTCGGACCCCCGCATCGCGCCTACGTCTATCAAATTTACGGCACCTCATACTGTTTCAATCTGTCGAGCGAACGCGACGGCGAGGGCGCAGGCGTGCTCGTACGCGCGCTCGAGCCGATCGAAGGCGTCGCGCTGATGCGCAACCGGCGCGCGATCGAGCGCATGCGCGACCTCTGTCGCGGGCCGGGCCGTCTCTGCCGCGCGCTCGACATCGACCGTTCGCTCGATGGGATCGATCCCTTCACGCATCCGCACCTTTGGTTGGCCGATGCGGGTGCCTTTCCGATGCGCGTGCGTCGCAGCCCCCGCATCGGCATATCGGCGGCTGCCGATCGGAGGCTGCGTTTCTACGCGGCAGGAAGCCCATTCGTGAGCGGAGCCGCCCGCTTGAACCCCGCTTGAACGCTCGCTGCCGCTGTGCTATAGTGTGTGCGTCGCGTTGCGGTCTTTGGTTGACAGCCGCGACGACTTTTGACATCCCCACGTTCACGTCACCGACCTGACAGCGACGGCAGCCTCGCCTCGCCCTCGGTCGTCCAAGCGCGGCGCGAGCGACTCTTAAAGAGAGATTACTCTTCTGCAAACGGAACATCGCCCCAACCTCGACCACCGTTCGAATAACGCACCCCAGCAAGGGGGCGGTGGGCGCCGCCGGCGCTCGCGTCGCCGGCACCACTTTCCGCAGCATCAGGCCGTCTTCCACGATCAGGTCCCGCAGGTAGAAGTACCGCCGATTCAAACGGCGGCGCAGCTTTCGGAGAAGACGAAGACCGAACTCGTCGAGCTCGCGAAGGAGCTCGAAATCGAGCTTCCGGCGCCGGCGAAGCTTAAAAAAGACGAGCTGGTTGAGATGCTCGTGCAGGCGCAGATCTCGCGCTCCGGCATCGAGATGGCCAGCGGAATCCTCGACGTTCTTCCCGAGGGCTACGGCTTCTTACGCCGCGCCGGCTATTACATCGGCAACGACGATATCTACGTTAGCCAATCGCAGATCCGCCGCTTCGAGCTGCGGCGCGGGGATATGGTCGAGGGTCAGGTCCGGCGTCCGAAAGAGAGCGAAAAGTATTACGGGCTCATTCGCGTCGACAAAGTCAACGATTTGGATCCTGAGGCAATCAAGGGACGGCGCACCTTCGAAAAAGGGACGCCGATCTATCCGCAAGAGCGCTTCAAACTCGAAGTCCGCTCGACCCAGCTCTCGACGCGCGTCATCGACTTGTTCTCGCCGATCGGCAAAGGACAACGCGCGCTGATCGTCTCGCCGCCGAAGGCCGGCAAGACGACGCTTCTGAAGAATATCGCCAACTCGATTTCGATCAACCATCCCGACGCGCACATCATCGCGCTGCTCGTCGACGAGCGTCCGGAAGAAGTCACCGATATGCAGCGGACGATCGACGGAGAGGTCGTGGCCTCCACGTTCGACGAGCATCCCGAGAATCACACGACCGTTGCCGAGCTCGCCATGGAGCGTGCGAAGCGGCTGGTCGAACTCGGAAAAGACGTGGTGATCCTGCTCGATTCGATTACGCGTCTCGCGCGCGCCTACAATCAGGTCGTCGCCAGTTCCGGACGAACGCTCTCGGGTGGTCTCGATACCGCTTCGCTGCATAAGCCGAAGCGATTCTTCGGTGCGGCCCGCAAGATCGAAGAAGGCGGTTCGCTGACGATCATCGCAACGGCGCTGATCGAGACCGGCTCAAAGATGGACGACGTGATCTTCGAAGAGTTCAAGGGCACCGGTAACATGGAGATCGATCTCACCCGTAAGCTCGCCGAGTCGCGAGTCTTCCCGGCGATCGACATCAAGCGTTCCGGAACGCGGCACGAAGAGCTGCTACTCTCGCCCGACGAGATGCGCAAGATCTGGATGCTGCGCCGCGCGACCGCGGTGCTCAACACCGGCGACATCACCGAGATCATTCTCGACAAAATGGCGCAGACGCGCACGAACGAAGAGTTCTTACAGACGGTTACCAAAGAGGCGCTCTCGATGAATCGAGGCTACGAGGATGGCGGGAACGGCAAATATTAGCTTTCGCTTGCGACGTGATCCTTCGGAACCGTTCGTCGCTGCGCCGTCCCGGCTTCGCTCCTACTATACGGCCGACTCGCTCCCGCCATCCATGGCTCCGCGAGTCGGTCCGAATTTCCTCGGCATCACGTCGCTCGCTTAGCTAGTATTTCCGTAGATTAAAGTGGGGCGGTCGATGCGCCTCAATAGATATCTTGCGCAGGCGGGAGTTGCGGCGCGGCGGCGGGCCGACGAACTCATCGCGGCGCGACGCGTCAGCATCAACGGACGGATCGTCACCGAGTTGGGAACGAACGTTCGGGACGGCGATCGTGTTGAAGTCGATGGCGCACTCGCGGAATTGCCTCTCGAACGCACGTATCTGCTGCTGAACAAGCCGCTCGGCGTCGTAACCACGATGCGCGATCCGCAGGGACGCGCGGCCGTGGCCGATTTCGTGCCGGCGAGCGTGCGAGTCGTCCCGGTCGGACGTCTCGACTACGCGACCGGCGGCGCGCTGCTCTTGACCGACGACGGCGAGCTCGCCCACTCGTTGCTCCATCCGCGATACGGGGTCGAAAAGACCTATCGCGCCGAGATCGCCGGGCGCCTCTCCGCACGCGACGTACGATCGCTCCACCAGGGAATCGCGCTCGACGAGTTTCGCACCGGCGGGGCGAAGCTGCGCGTGCTCGCGGTGCGCCGCGACCGGTCGGTCGTCGACGTGACCATTCACGAAGGACGAAACCGGCAGGTGCGCCGGATGTTCGAAGCGCTCGGTCACCGGGTGCTCGCGCTGACCCGTACGCGTTTCGGACCGCTGCGGTTGGGGAACCTATCGGCGGGATGCATGCGGCCGCTCACCGCCAGGGAACTCGCCGCGCTCGAACGGCATCGCAGGCCGACGGACGAAGCGCCTCGTACCATGCCGAACACGAAGCATCGCCAAGCAACTCGAGGTACGCCATGAACGCTCAGTTCCGCATCGTCGCGCCGGCTATCGCGGCGCTCGTCGCTCTCACGCAACTCCCGGCGGCGGCGCAGTACGCCAGCGAGTTCGTGCCGGCCAAACTGCTCAAGCAGGGCACGACGACCACCTCCGTCGCGGGCAGCGGCACGGTGGTGGTGCAGGTGCAAGTCAATGCGAACGGCACGCACAAGGCCATCAAGGTCATTCACTCGAGCAACGCGGGCGATAACGCGGCGGCGATGGAGATCGCCCAGAACTCGACCTACCGTCCGGCCCATCGCGGGACGACGCCGATCACCTCGTTTTACGACTTCACCTTGAAGTTCAGCGGGAAGTCGGTTGCGACCAACACGAGCGAGGCGGGCTCCGGGGTGCCGGCCGGCGGATCGATGAGCCCCGCGGCGAGCCAAGTTGCCGCGTTGATCCGGCAGGGTAAGTACGAAGCGGCGAAATCGAAGGCCCAGTCCGCACTGATCAGTTCGCCGAACGACGCGTCGCTGCGCCAGATGCTGGGGATCGCCGCCTTCGATGCCGGCGACGTCGCGACTTCCGCTGCGGCGTTCGATAAGGTCGAAACGATCGGTCCGCAGTTCCGTCCGATCGCGGCACAGAGCTTTGCGACCGCAGCCGTCAAGGGGGCGCGAACGGATGCGAGTCAATCGCTCGGATACGCGCAGAAGGCGATGGCGCTCGACCCCGGACCGAACTCGCAGTTTGCGCTCGGCGTCGCGCAGCTTGCCAACGGCGACCTCGCGTCGGCACTCGCCTCGCTGAAGGCGGCGCAGAGCGCGGCGATGGCCAATCCGAAGATTCCGGTCTCGTCGAAGGTGAACATCGACGCCGAGCTGGTCGAAGCGTACCTGGCCAACCACGATACCGCGCAAGCGCAGGCAATGGTCGCTCAGATCAAGCAACTCGATCCCAATAGCACCGCGGGTTCCTCGGCGATGGCGTTGTCGCTGATCAACGCCGGAACCAAGGCGGCCGACGCCAAGGACACGACCACGGCTCTCGCCGATTACGATCAAGCCGCGGCCGCCGGCGATCCCAAACTCGCCGTCACAGCGAATACCCTCGCCGCGTTTGCTATAGCGCGCACGGAAAAGCCGGACTACAAGCGTATGCAAGCTTATGCCGAAAAGGCTCTCGCGACGAATCCCAACGATGCCGCGGCGAATTTCGCGGAGGGCATTGCGCTGGCCGGCCAGTGGTCTACGAACCACGATGCAGGCACGAAGCAGAAGGCCACCGACGCGCTCAACAAGGCCGACGAACAAGCCAAAGCCGAGGGCAACGAAGCGTTGGCGCTGCAGATCGAAACGTTCATCAAGAAGAACCTCAACGGCACCGCCTCGGGTGGGTCGGGAGGCGGGAGCTAACGTTACCAGGACTTTAGCGCGGCATAGGCCAATGGCTCGCCCTCACGGGGCGGGCAGGCGCCGCGGAACTACGTTTAAGTGGAGGGTGGTAGAGCACCGTGTTTTCCGGATTTATGGGTCTCATGCAGCAGGGCGGCTGGGATATGTGGCTGCTCCTGCTCATTTCGATCGTCGGTCTCGCAGTCGTCATCGAGCGGCTCGTCTTCTTCCAGATGCAGCATGGCGATACCAAGGGGCTGCTGCGCCAGATCGGAGCGAAGGTCTCGGCCGACGATCTCGACGGGGCGATCGACGTCTGTAAGAAGAACCGCGGAATGCTTCCGCGGATCCTCGAGTTCGGTCTGCGTCGCGGCGAGAAGAACCGCGCCGACATCACCGACGCGCTCTCGATCGCACTGATGGAGCATCTCAACTCGCTCGAGCGGAACTTGGCGATCATCGGCACCATCGCCGTCATCGCGCCGTTCGTCGGTCTCTTCGGAACGGTTTTGGGCATCATCCGTGCCTTCCAAGACATCGCGCTGAAGGGTAACTCGACGCCGGCCGTCGTCGCGGCGGGCGTCTCGGAAGCGCTCATCACGACCGCGACCGGTCTGATCATCGCGGTCATCGCGGTGGTCTTTTTCAACTTCTTCAAGTCGCGCATCAAGAATTACAATCAAGAGATGATCGTCGCCGCGAATCAGCTCGCGGAGATGCTGCACTTCCACAACACGGGTGCGCCGATTCCGACGGAGCTCTATCAACCTTCGAAGGCGACCAAGTAAAGCTTCGTAGGGCGCGATCGTGAGCCTATTATCGTCGCAGCAAGACCAAGAGGTGATGGCCGAGATCAACATCACCCCGTTTACGGACGTGCTGTTGGTCTTGCTGATCATCTTCATGATTCTCGCCGCCTTGGTGGCGCCGCCCGGCTTCGAGAAAGAGCTGCCGAACAAGAATCCCAACACGTCGACCAACACCAAGAACAAGAACGACATCGAGGTGGACGTTAACAATAAGGGCGTGATCTTCGTCGACGGCGTGAAGACCGACGATACCGGCGTCTATCGCGTGATGTTCGACGCGTCGAAGAAGAAGCCGCACCACCACGTGGCGATCGTTGCCGACGCGAAGGCTCCCTACGGCGTCATCATTCGAATCCTCGACGCGGCGAAGAACGCCGGGCTCGAAGACGTCGGCTTCGTAACGTCATAGTCTGGAGGTAATTGCGACGTGGCCGTTTCCACTGGGCAAGGTGAAGATGAGGTAATGTCGACCATCAACATCACGCCGTTCACGGACGTGTTGTTGGTGCTCCTCATCATCTTCATCATCTTGGCGTCGGTCACGAAAGAGCCGAAGCTTCCCGACGCCTACAACAAGGAAAAGGTTCAGCCTTCGCAGATCGTGGTCATCGTCGACGAGCACGATCACGTTCAGATCGGCTCCAACCAGGTGACGATCCCGGATGCCAAGGCGGCCTTCTCACAGCTTCAAGATGCCACCGACCACCGCTTCAAGAGCGTCATCATCAAGGCGGATCCCAAGGCGAGCTACGGCGTCATCCTTCAGGTGATGGATGCGGCGAAGTCGGTCGACCTCACGGATTTCGGTCTGGCGAACCACGTCCAGGGCGCGCCCGCGGGAGTCAACCAATAGGCGATGGCGAACCGCGGTTACCTCACGACGGGCGAGCGCGTCCGCAGCTATATCGGCTGGGCGTTCGTCATCTCGATCATCGCGCACTTAGCGATCGGCTCGTTCTTGCCGAACTTTGCCAAGCATGCCGAGCAGCAGGGGCCCGAGCAAGTCACCGTGCAGAAGCGCAAGATCGTCGTCCACACACCGCCGCCGCCGACTCCCACGCCGCCGCCGACTCCAACGCCGCCGCCGAACTCGACGCCGCCGCCGCAGAAGAAGCAGGTCGAGCAGCCGAAGCTCAAAGTCAATCTCGTCAAAACGACCAGCAACTCCGCGCGCGGCTCGACCGAAACGACGGTCACTCAGCCGGTGCACGGAACGGAGAACGGCGCCCCCGCCGGAGCACAGGGCACGCCGGGTCCGCAGGCAACGGTCGGCGCGCCCAAACCCGCTTGCGCCAACCCGAACGTCGAGGCGACCGTCACCAACCCGGTGCAGCCGGATTACCCCGAGTCGGCGAAGGATCTCGGGCTTGGCCCGGTTACCGTCGAAGTCGAGGTGACCGTTGGACCAAGCGGCAATCTCATTACGGCATCGGTTTATAAGAGCGCAAACAACATGGCCATCGACCAAGCGGCGCTGCGCGCAGCACGCCAGTCGAGCTATTCACCGAAGCTCGTCGATTGCCAGCCGACGACGGGCAACTATCTCTTCCGCGCTGACTTCCAGCCCGACTAATCCGCGCGCCGTCGATGAGCGATGAAACGCGTACCGCGTTTACTGCTGGTCGCGTTCGCGCTCTCGTTGCTGCTGCACGTGATCGTCGCGCTCGTTCTGCACCCGCCGGTGCCCACGCCCGAGAATCAGGCTGAAGTAGTATCGATCGAACATCGTCCCGCGACGATCGCGATGACGAAACCGCCGACGCCTCCGCCGCCTCGTCCGAAACAGACGCCCGCACCGCGCACCGCTAACTCCGCGCCGCCCGCCCGGAAGGGACCTGGCAACGGTGGAACCACCGGCGCAGCCGCCGCAACGGCCGCGCCGGTCGTTGCGACTGCGACGCCCGAGCCGGTAGCGACGGCGGCCCCGTGCTCGCACGCCGATATCGCCGCAGCCGTCGCAAGCACGCCGCCGCCGCCCGAGATCGCTCCCGAGACGCGCGCCTCGGCGACGAACGGAATCGCGCGCGTGGCGGTACAGCTCGATTCCAGCGGTCAGGTGACGGGGACGAGCGTCGCCCAGAGCACCGGAAACTCATCGCTCGACCTCGTCGCCGTGGGAATGGCTCGCGACGCGCGCTACACGCCGGCGTTGCGCGACTGCAAACCGATCGCGAGCGATTATTCCTTCAGCGTTAAGTTCGTGGCCTGGTGATGACCTTCGCGCAGGCGCTCGCGCTCGCACTCCTGCAGGGCGTCAGCGAACTCTTCCCCGTCTCGAGCCTCGGCCATACGATCTTGGTTCCGGCGCTGCTCCACTGGAACTTCGAGCGTGCGAGTCCGTCGTTTCTCGCATTCGTCGTCGTCCTTCACCTCGGTACGGCGGTCGCACTCATCGTCTACTATCGGACGGAGTGGTATGCGATCGTGCGCGCGCTCGTGGGCAGCATCGTGCGCGGCCAGTTGAGTGATAATCGCGACGAACGAATCGGCTGGCGTTTGGTCGTGGGAACGATTCCCGTCGGCATTCTCGGCGTCATTTTCGAGGCGCCCGTCCGCCGGCTCTTTGGATCGCCCGGGCCGGCGGCACTCTTTCTGATCGTCAACGGCCTCGTGATGTTTGCCGGGGAGGCGCTGCGCCGGCGTCAACACCGTGCGAGCGCCGGTTCGTACAAGCCGATCGAAGAGTTGAGTTATCCGGCGAGCGTGTTGATCGGCGTCGCGCAGGGGCTCGCGCTGTTGCCGGGCATCTCGCGATCGGGTATCTCGATGGTCGCCGGCCTGCTCTGCGATCTCGACCACGAGAGCGCGGCCCGCTTCTCGTTCCTGCTCGCGACGCCGGTGATTCTCGCAGCGGGCCTGCTCGAGGTGCCCAAACTCTTCGCGCCCGGCGCGGACATCGTCCTCATCGAAGCGGTCTGCGGCGGAATTCTCGCCGGTGCCGCCGCATATCTTTCGGTCGCCTTCTTGATGCGCTACTTCCGTTCCAACGATCTGCGGCCGTTCGGCTGGTACTGCGTCATCCTCGGTGCAATCGCGTACGTTCTCGCTAGGAGAGGAATCATTTCATGAGAATCGTTGCCCTACTCTTGGCCGTCGCCTTCTTCGTTCTGGGAATTCTCTACGGTCTGGGCAAGATCAACTTCTTCACCGAATCGGGCGCGGTGCATCCGCATCACATCACCCATTTGGTGGTCTGCTGGGTGCTCGCGCTGCTCTGCTTGATTTGGGCGCGCTTCCAAGGCTCGCCGTCACGCTCGCTTCGGTGAAACCTTCGCACATCGCGCACGATGGAAGCGTTGCGATGGTCGACATTTCGAAGAAGGCCGTCACGCAGCGGTCGGCTCGCGCCGAGGCCCTCGTTCGGATGAATCCGGCGGCGGTCGCCGCGCTCAAACGCGCGACGCTGCCGAAGGGCGACGCCTTCGTCACCGCACAGCTCGCGGGGATCATGGCGGCGAAGCAGACCGCGGCGCTGATTCCGCTCGCCCACCCGCTGCCGCTCTCGAGCGTCGACGTTCGCTTCAATTGGGGAAGCGACGGCCTCTTGCACGTCGAGGCCGAAGTGCGCACGACGGCGCGAACGGGCGTCGAAATGGAGGCGATGGTTGCGGCCTCGGTCGCCGCATTGACGATCTACGATATGTCGAAGGCGCTCGACAAGGGGATTACCATCGAGGTGGTCCGCCTGCTGCATAAGCGCGGGGGCAAGAGCGGTCAGTGGTCGCGGGAGAGGGCGTGAGCTTCAGAGTCGCACTGATCGTGCTCTCGGATCGCGCCGCTTCGGGCGAGCGCGCCGACGAGTGCATCCCGCTCATGAAGGAACGGCTCGAACCGGTCTATGCGATCGCGCGCGAACGGGTCATCGGCGACGATCCCGCAGCGCTGCAAGCCGAGATCATCGAGCTCGCCGATTCTCACGCGGCCGATTTGATTCTTACCAGCGGCGGCACCGGACTCTCCCCGCGAGACCGGACGCCGCAGGCAACGGCGGCGATTCTCGATTACGAAGTTCCCGGAATCGCCGAGGCGATTCGCGCCGCTTCAATTGCGAAGACGAAGACCGCAATGCTCTCGCGCGCGCTCGCGGGCGTCCGCGACCGCACGCTGATCGTGAATCTTCCCGGGAGTCCGAAGGCGGTCGCGGAGACGCTCGACGTGCTCCTGCCGGTGCTCCCGCACGCGCTCGAACTGCTCGCCGATCGCGTCGTCGACGGATGAACCGCTTCGCAACCTACGAGGAGGCCGAGCGGTATCTGCTCGGCACGATCGACGAGATCGCCTCGCCGCGCACCGCGTATAAGCTCGACCGCATGCGCGCCGTTCTCGCCGAGCTCGGCGATCCGCACCGCGCCTATCCGACGATCCACGTCGGCGGCACGAGCGGAAAGGGATCGACTTCGACGATGATCGCAAGCGCGTTGCAGGCCGCCGGACGGCGCACCGGTCTGCACACGAAGCCGCACTTCCATTCGATGACCGAGCGGGCTCGGATCGACGGCGTCCCCATTTCGCGCGAACGTTTCGTCGCGCTGCTCGACGCGATGATGCCGGCCATCGAGCGTACGGCATCGAGTCACGGACGCCCAACCTATTATGAAACGCTGCTCGCGCTCGCGTTCCTCTACTTCGCGCAGGAGCGAGTCGACGTTGCGGTGATCGAGGTTGGGCTCGGCGGCAGGCTCGACGGCACGAACGTGATTCACCCGCTCGTCGCGGCGATCACCTCGATCGGATACGATCACACCGACGTGCTCGGAAGCACCCTCGAGGATATCGCCCGGGAGAAAGCCGGCATCGCCAAGCGCGGCGTTCCGCTCGTGCTCGCAGCACTGCCGGCGAGCATCGCGGCGGTGATCGAGCGATATGCCGCCGAGGCAGGCGCTCCGGTCGTCAACGTTGCCGAAACGGTGCGGATCGAGAGCGTCGACGGCGACGCTGCCGGGCAGACGCTGACGGTGCGGTCGGCTCTCGGCTCGTATCGACTGCAGTTGCCGGTCTTGGGTATCTTTCAGCGTACGAATGCGGCGACGGCGATCGCCGTAATCGAACAACTCGGCGACGGCCTGCGCCCCAGTCGCGAGGCGCTCGTGCGCGCATTTGCCGAGCTGGCGATTCCGGGACGGATGGAGGTAATCGCGCGCGATCCCGTCGTAGTCTTCGATATCGCGCACAACGCCGAGAAGGCCGAGTCTTTGGTCGCGTCGTTGCGCGAGCGGTTCGGCGGCCGGCGAATTCATTACGTCGTCGCGATCGGCGAAACCAAAGACGCGCGGCGCATCGTCGAGATCCTCGCCCGGCTGCCGTCGACCTTCACCTTTACGAAGTTTGCGGTCGCGGGGCGGCGATCGATACCGCCGCAGCGGCTCGCGGCAATCGCCGAGACGCTCGGCACCTGGGGGCGCACGATCGAAGATCCGCTCGAAGCGCTGACCGTTGCGCGCCGTCGCGCTCAAATCGACGAGGTTGTCGTCGTCACCGGCTCGACCTTCGTCGTCGCCGGATTACGCGAATGGTACGCACCGAGCGCGGTCTGAAGAGTCTTCCCCTGCGCGGCGCGCAGCTGCAGTGGGGCGCGCGAACCTACGTCATGGGAATCGTGAACGTTACGCCGGATTCGTTCTCCGGCGACGGTCTCGAAGATGCGTCGTCGGCGACCGACCGCGCCGCGCTTCAGTGGAGCGAGGGTGCCGACATCCTCGACATCGGCGGTGAGTCGACCCGCCCGGGGCACGAAGCCGTCGGTCCCGGCGTCGAAGCCGCGCGCGTCGTGCCGGTCATCCGCGCCGTGCGCTCGCGCTTACCGCAGGCGCCGATTTCGATCGACAGCTATAAGCCCGCAGTCGTCCGTGCGGCGCACGCCGCCGGCGCCGATCTCGTCAACTCCGTCTGGGGAGCGCCCGACGAACTCTTGGACCTCGCGGCCGAGCTGGCGATGCCGATTGTCGCGATGCACAATCAGATCGGTACGTCGTACGATGGTTCCGTCGTCGACGCGGTCGTGCGCTATCTCGACGATGCTGCGGCCCGCGCCACGGCCCGAGGAATCGCGCCCGAACGAATCGTGCTCGATCCCGGAATCGGTTTTGGAAAGACCGCCGAGCAGAATATCGCCGTTTTGAAGTCGCTCGACCGCATCGTCGCGCTCGGCTTTCCCACGACGATCGGCACGTCGCGCAAGTCGACGCTCGGCAAGCTCACCGGCCGGATGCCGGCCGACCGCGTCTACGCCACGGTCGCGACGACCGCGCTGGCCATTGCCGCCGGCATCGATATGGTTCGCGTGCACGACGTGGCGGCGGCGCGCGATGCAACCGCCGTCACCGATGCGATCGCACGCGGATGGAGGCCGCTCGATTGGATTCCATGACGCTGCGCGGCATCCGCGCCTATGGACGGATCGGTACGCTGCCGCAGGAGCGCGCGCGGCGTCAACTCGTCGAGATCGACGTCACCGTCGAGATCGATCTGAGCGCCGCCGGCCGAAGCGACGATCTCGCGGAGACCCTCGATTACGCGGCGTTGCGCGAACGCTTCGTTCGCATCGTCGCGACCACGTCGTATTCGCTCCTCGAGCGCCTCGGCGCCGATCTTCTCGATGCGGTCTTCGCCGACCGGCGCGTCGAGCGAGCGCGAGTCAGCCTCTCTAAGCCGGGCATTCTCGACGGCGCAACGCCGAGCGTGACGCTCGAGCGGGTGAACCCACGATTCGAAGCGCGTTGATCCACCGGGCATACGTTGGGATCGGGAGCAATCTCGGCGATCGGTTCGAGAACGTCGAGCGGGCGCTTGCGTTGATGTGCGAGCTCGGAAGGGTCGTGCGCCGTTCGGCGTTCTATCGAACCGAGCCGTGGGGAAACCGCGAGCAGCCGTGGTTTCTCAATGCCGTGGCGCTAATCGAGACGGAGTTGTCGCCGCACTCACTCTTGCGCCGTCTGCATGCGGTCGAGGATGAGCTCGGACGCGTCCGAAGCGAGCGCTGGGGTCCGCGCATCGTCGATCTCGACCTTTTGATCTTCGACGATTGCGAGATCGACGAACCCGGTCTACGGGTGCCGCATCCGCGTCTGCGCGAGCGCGCCTTCGTATTGGTGCCGCTCGCCGAAATCGACGATCGCTTCGAAGCGTCGCGCGACGCGCTGCATGAATCGGAGCTCGCGGGGGTCGCCCGCGTCGAGCGCGAAAGCGTAACCGTGATGTCCGAAGAACGGGGGCTCGCGAGCGAGCGCGTACGCGCACTCGCGCACTTCCTCGCCCAGACCGATGCGGTTCGCGTGCGGGTGGAGGACGCGCAGGGAGAGATCGAGCTCGTCGCGGCGGCAAAAGCGCCTCGTCCGCCTGCAGGAAGCACCGAAACGAAAGCGCCTGAGGTTGCAGCGCAACGCATCGATGCGATCAAAGCCGATCTCGTCGGAATTTTCCACTTGAGCCGGCCCGCCCCGGTCGAGGGCGATATGCTCGACGGCGATCGCGAGCTCGGTTACATCGAAGCCCTCGGCATTCGCACGCCGATTCACAGTATGGGTTCGGGCCGCCTCGTCTCCGTCGCGACCGCCGACGCGATGCCGGTTGAGTACGGTCAGCCGCTCTTCTTGGTCGCGCGAGGAAAGTAAGATCTTTAGAAAAGTCTTGATCGCCAATCGTGGCGAGATTGCGTTACGGATCAATCGCGCGTGCCAAGAGCTCGGGATGCGAACGGTCGCGATTTTCTCCGAAGCCGATCGTGACTCGCTGCACGTTCGTCAAGCCGACGAAGCATTCTGCGTCGGTCCCGGACCGGCCGGGCGTTCTTATCTAAACATTCCCAACATCATCTCGACGGCACTGATCACGAACTGCGACGCAATTCACCCCGGATACGGATTCCTAGCGGAGAACGCGCGCTTTGCCGAGATCTGCAACGACCACGGACTGACCTTCATCGGACCCAAACCGAGCGTGATCGCGTTGATGGGCGATAAGGCGACGGCAAAACGCGTCGTCCGCGAGGCCGGCGTTGCGACGACGCCAGGAAGCGACGTGCTCCCAACCGTCGAGGACGCATATAATGCTGCGACCTCGATCGGATACCCGCTCCTGCTCAAGGCGACGGCCGGCGGCGGCGGCAGAGGAATGCGCGTCGTCAACGAGGCGAGCGAGCTGAGCCGAGCCTATGCCGGTGCGACCGCCGAGGCCGAGGCGAGCTTCAAAGACGGACGCGTCTACCTGGAACGCTTGATTCGCGAGCCGCGGCATATCGAAGTGCAGGTGCTCGGCGATCAGTTCGGCACGATCGTTCACTTGGGCGAACGCGATTGTTCGGTTCAGAAGCCCGCCCATCAGAAGCTCGTCGAAGAGGCGCCGGCGCCGAATCTCTCGCCCGACGCGAGGCGGTCGCTGCACGAAATGGCGCTGCAGGCCAGCCGCTACGTCGGCTATACCAACGCCGGTACGCTCGAATTCCTCGTCTCCGGCGACGATGCGTATTTCATGGAGATGAACACGCGCATTCAGGTAGAGCATCCGGTCACCGAGATGCTCTACAACATCGATCTCGTCAAGGAACAGATTCGGATCGCCGCCGGCGAGCCGCTCGGCTACACCCAAAACGACCTCGTGGCGCGCGGTCACGCGATCGAGTGCCGGATCAACGCCGAAGATCCGCGTAATAACTTCGCGCCCGCCGCCGGAACCGTCTCCAAGCTCGTCTTCCCGGGCGGCCCCGGGATTCGCGTCGATACCCACCTCTATGCCGGTGCGACGATACCGCCGTACTACGATTCGATGATCGCCAAGATCGTTGCCCTTGGGGAGAGTCGCGAGGTCGCGATCGCACGGATGGAACGGGCGTTGCGCGAGACGCTCGTCGAGGGCGTCAGCACGACCATCGAGCTCTGCCTCGAGATTCTCGCTTCGAAGCCGTTTCGCTCGGGCCGATACGACGTCGAGTTCATTCCGGCGTACATTCTCTCGAATGGCAAAGCGGCACAAACGCCGAATTCAAACGGGCGATGACGTCGCGGCGCGTCGCTCGCGAACAGGCGCTTCAAGTGCTCTATTCGGTCGTCATCGGCGACCGGGAGCCGCGCGATGCCGTCGCCGAGATCGTCGGTGAGGGAGCAGATAGCGAGCAGCGCACGTTCGTCGAGGAACTCGCGATGGGTACGCTCGAATACGCAAAAGAGGCCGATCGCATCGTCAGTCCGCTCTTGGAGGGCTGGGCAATCGAACGTTTGCCGACGATCGACCGGCTGCTCTTAGAGATGGGGACATTCGAACTGCACTGCCGCCCGGAGACGCCGAAGGCGGTGGCGATCAACGAAGCGGTGGCGCTCGCCAAACGTTTCTCGACCGAGGATTCCGGACGTTTCGTCAACGGCGTGCTCAGCGCGGTGGCCAATGCCAAAGCGTAGGCGCAAAGGGGGCGGCGGCTTCTGGCGCGGCCTTCTCGTCGCGCTGCTGATGATCGTGCTCTTCGGAATCGGGACCGTCGCCGGCATGATTGCGACGTACGGGCGCAACCTTCCCGACATCAGCCGGATGGCCGACTATCAGCCGGCGAGCTCGACCCGCATCTTCGCGCGCGACGGTTCGCTGCTGGCATCGGTCTATAAGGAGAATCGCGTCTGGGTTCCGATCGCGCGAATTCCGTCGCTCGTGCGCGACGCGTTCGTGGCCAACGAAGATCACAACTTCTACCGCCATCACGGCGTCGACTTCCAGAGCATCGTGCGCGCCGCATACGCCGACCTAACGCATCAGCAGTTCCAGGGTGCCTCGACGATCACCCAACAGCTCGCGCGCCGACTCTTTCTCAACGATCAGGTCTCGATGTCGCGAAAGATTCAAGAAGCGCTGCTCGCGATCGAGATCGAACGGTACTACACCAAAGACGAGATCCTCGAGCGCTATCTCAACATCATCTATCTGGGTGCGGGCGCCTACGGCGTCGATGCCGCGGCACACACCTATTTCGGCCGAAGCGTCGATACGCTGACGGTCGCTCAGGCGGCGATGCTGGCGGGCATCGTCGCGGCACCCTCCGACTACTCGCCCTTCGTGAATCTCGACCTCGCCCGCGACCGGCAGCGCCACGTACTCGACCGGATGGCCGAAAGCGGTTATATCACGCAAGCCGAGGCAAACGCCGCCTACGACGCACCGGTGGGTTTGATCTCGCAGCGGCCCGAGGGTCTTCAAGGGTATCGTTACCCGTACTTCACCACCTACGCAATCGCTCAGCTGCAGAAGGTATTCGGCGCGAATGGCGTCGACTCGGGCGGCCTTCAGGTTTACACCACGATCGACGAGCGTATGCAGCAGCTCGCGCAAGAGGCCGTGACCTGGGGCGTGCGCCAAGCGGTTGCGGAGGGAATCGGTGCGCACCAGGCGGCGCTCGTCGCGTTACGTCCCTCGACCGGTGAGATTCTCGCGATGGTCGGCGGCGATGGATTCTCGCTCCACAATCAGTTCAACCGCGCCTGGCAGGCGCGCCGTCAGCCCGGCTCGTCGTTCAAGATTTACGATTACACGGCGGCGATCGATCAGGGAATTCCGGCGTCGACGGTCATCGACGATTCGGCGGTAAGCTATCCGATGGGCGACGGAACGCACTGGTCGCCGATGGACGACGACATGCGCTACATGGGAGCGATCTCGTTGCGCGAAGCGCTCACGCTCTCGCGCAATATCGTCGCGGTCAAGCTCGCCGAGCGGGTCGGCCTGGACCGCGTGATCGATTACGCGCACCGGATGGGCGTGACGTCGCCGCTGGAAGCGAATCTCTCGCTCGCGCTCGGCTCCTCCGGCGTCACCGTTCTCGATCAGGCGACCGGTTACGCGACTTTGGCGAATCAGGGCCTCTTCATCGAGCCGACGCCGTTTCGCATGGTCAAGGATTCGCTCGGAAATACCGTCCTCGATAACCGCTTTCCGCAGGCCACCGACGTGGTCAGTGCGGGAACTGCGTTCATCATGACCTCGATGCTCGAAGACGTGATCGCCCGCGGTACCGGTTATCCCAACGCGGTGATCGGCCGGCCGGCCGCGGGCAAGACGGGAACGACCTCAAGCTTCCGCGACGCTTGGTTCGTCGGATACACTCCCGATCTGGTCGTAGCGGTTTGGCTCGGCAACGACGACTACACGCCAATGGTCGAATCGTATGGCGGCAACGTTCCGGCGCGCATCTGGGCGCGCTTCATGAAGGCCGCGCTCGCCGGTACGCCGGCGCACGACTTTGCGTATCCATCGGAAGAGCTGGCCAAAGTCGCGGGCTGCGGCCGCGGCGGCTACGAGTATTATTTGAAGGGCACCGAGCCGCAGTATGGCTGCGGCGGTTCGATCGATGCCTACCGGTCGGCAGAGTATGCCGGCGCCGGCGCCGGGCTCGCGCAGCCGACGGTGCCGCCGCCTTATGCCTCCCCGCCCGGCGAAGTGTCGCCGCCTCCGACCGCGTCGCCGTCGGGATCTCCCTCGCCCGGAATTTTTGCCTCGCCGTTGCCGACGGAATCGCCGGCGCAGCCGCATCGCCGCCGGTGAATAACGAAGGCGTTCTCGAACTCTCCGTCGGCGAGTTCTCGCGCCGCTTGGCCGGGATGGTTGCGCGCCACACCGTCTTACAGCGCATCGCAATTACCGGTGAGATCACCGACATTCGCTGGTGGGAAGGGCACCTCAATCTGACGCTCAAGGAAGGTGAAGCGATCCTGAGCTGTTTCTCCTTTGCGAACGAGGCGCGAAATTTTCCGCCGATCAAACGCGGGATCACCGTTCGCGCGCAAGGCAGCATCGAGATCCGTTCGAACCGCGGGATCTATCAACTTCGCGCGGTTGCACTCTCGCTCGTGGGCGAAGGGAAGCTCGCCGCACAAATCGAGGAACTGCGCGTGCGCCTTCGCGCCGAAGGCGCCTTCGATGCATCGAGAAAGCGCGAGGTTCCGCCGATGCCGCGCCGGATCGCACTCGTGACCAGCGACGACGATGCACGCGCCGACTTCGAAGGGCGCATCCGCGCCGAAGCGCCGCACGTGGAGATTCTCTTCTTCGCGACGCGCGTGCAGGGCAAAGGCGCCGAGATCGAGATCGCGGAGGCGATGGACCGGGCGTCGCGCGCGAAAGTGGACGTCATCGTGCTGACGCGCGGCGGCGGCTCGCGCGACGATCGCCTAACCTTCAATCTCGAGCCGGTGATTCGCGCCATCCTGCGCGCGAAACACCCGGTCGTCACCGCGTTGGGACATTTGCGAGACCGGCATCTCGCCGACGAGGTCGCGGACCTCGCTCTCGCCACGCCGACCGCGGCTGCCGTTCGGCTCGCGCAGGAATGGCTGCGCGCCTTCGAAAGGCTGCAGGTGCTGCGCGAGTCGCTCGATCGCGGCTACCGGTCGTTGCTCGCGACCAAAACGCAGGGTGCGCGCCTCTCGTCTTTGGCGCTCGACCACGTAGGCCGAATCTTCGTCACGCGGTGCGCGGAACGAGCTCGCGCGCTCGAGCGCCGGCTCGAGCAATCGAGTCCGGCGGCGCGCGTCACGCAGTGGCGGGTCGATCTGGAGCGGAGCAACGGCGCGCTCGCGCGCGTATTCGAGCGAGTACCGCAGGGCTACGCGCGGCGGCTCGAGCGTGCGGAGGCTGCCCTCGAGGCCGAAAACCCGTTACGTCCACTCGACCGAGGCTACGCGATCGTCACCAAGGACGGCGTCGCCGTACACGATGCCGAGGTACTGGCGATCGGGGATGCGGTGAGTGCGCGCGTGAAACGCGGGACGTTCGCGGCCCGCGTGGAATCGGTCTGCGCAGAATGAGCGACCGCCTACCGAAGACGTTCGAGCAGAAGCTGGCGCGCATCGACGCGATCGTCAAAGAGCTCGAGGGTGGGACGGTCGAACTGCAGCGCGCGACCGAACTCTTCAAAGAGGGTAAGACGCTCGCGCGCGAGTGCGAAGCGCTGCTGAAAAGCGCGCAGACTCAAATCGACGAAGCGATGGCCGAACCGAAGAAAAGCCCCGGATCCCCAAAACTCGACGAACTCGACGACCAGATTCCATTTTAACGCTTAAGGGTTTGGGCGATGAGCACTGCGTTCTCGTTGCCGGAGCGGCAGGTTAGCCACGCACCAGCTACTCTTCTACGGCGGCTTTGAGCCGGCCGATCGCGTCGTCCCACTGCTCGGAGATCAGCGCTAAGTAGCGTCGCACTTCATCGAAGCGCTTCGGCTCGAGCTTCCAAATTCGTAGCCGGCCTTGACGCTCGCTGCGCACCAAGCCCGCCTTGTTGAGGGCGTGCAGGTGTTTGGTGACCGCCTGACGCGAAATCGCGGCGCCTTCGGTGAGCTTGGTAATCGAGAGCGGCCCGCTCTTGCAGAGTTTTCTGACGATTTGCAGGCGCGATTCGTCACCGAGCGCTGCAAGGACCGGGGCGACGCTCACGATCGCGGCTTCTGAAGATACTTCTCGACGAGCTGCACGATCAAGCTCCAACCTTCGTCGTTCGCTTCGAAGGCATCGGCGCGACGCGCGATGGGTATCGCGTCGAAGCCCGACTCGACGATCGTGAGCATGGTGCCGCCGTCGGCCGGCTCGAGCGTAAAGGTCACGAGCGTCATCGGCTCGTTTGAATAGTCGACCGTGCGATCGATCGCAAACGGATGCCAGCGAAACGAGAAGAGGCTCATCGGTTCGACGCGCTCGACGTAGAACTCCAGCGGCGTGCCGCGATATTGCTCCTGCGTTCGGGCAACGTCGGGATCGACTTGGGTCGGTGTGATGCGACCCGTCATTCGCACTCCCCGAGCGAACGAGCCGTCGAGTTCCACGCCGAACCACGCGCCGAACTCCGATGCATTGCTGATCGCGCGCCAAACGCGCTCTTGGGGCGCGCGCAAGAGCACGCGCTTTTCGATTCGATTGGTCGTTGTCGTCATTACGCAACCTCCTGGTTGCATGTCAGCCTATCACAGCCTTCGCTAAAACGCAACCCTTCGGTTGCCTAACGAATTGTCTCGGCACGGCGCCGGAAGTTTCATGGCGACGCCTCTATAGCGCGCGCGCTACGCGCGCCGTGACGGCGCGCGCCAGGTCTGCAATGCCGGCTTCGGAATCGAACGAACGTGAAGGTTCGGCTCGACGAGGCGGTGGCGGAGCGTGAAAAGATGACGCGCTCGCAAGCGCGCAGCCTGATCATGGAAGGGCGCGTCAGCGTTGAGGGCGTCGTCGCAACCAAGGCCGGCCAGAGCATCGCTCCCGGCGCGCGCATCGAGATCGAGCGCCCCCGGCGATTCGTCAGCCGCGGCGGAGAGAAGCTGGAGCGCGCGTTGGACGAGTTTGCAATCGAGGTTCGCGGCCTCGAGGCGCTCGACGTCGGCGCATCGACCGGCGGATTTACCGATTGCCTGCTGCAGCGCGGTGCGGCGCGCGTGACCGCCGTCGACGTAGGCTACGGGCAGCTCGATTGGCGTCTGCGCAACGATCCGCGCGTGGTGGTAATGGAGCGCGTGAACTTCCGGCTGCTCGCCGGCGACGCATTCCCGCAGGGTTTCGATTTCATCGCGATCGACGCGTCGTTCATCTCGCTGCGAACGATCTTGGAGCGCGCGGTTGCGTACCTGCGTACCGGCGGCGTCATCGTCGCGCTCGTCAAGCCGCAGTTCGAAGCGGGCCGCGAACGAGTCGGTGCGGGCGGCGTCGTGCACGATCGCGCCACCCACCGGGCCGTTCTCCGGGAGCTCCGCGAAGCGGCGGCCGCGCTCGGCCTCGTTCCCGTCGCGCTCGCCGAATCGCCCTTGCGAGGGCCGGCCGGAAATCGCGAGTTTCTCATGGAGCTGCTCCGGGCGGGAAGGCCGTTCGACGACGCACGACTCGAGACGGTCCTCGGCGAAGAGAGCGGCAGATGACGACGATGCCGGCCGTTGAGAAGAAGGTCATTGCACTCTACGTCGATACCGAGCGCGAGCACGCGCGGACGATCGCGACGCGCATCGCGACCGACTTTCGCGCGAGCGGTTTCGACGTCGTCGATCGGGCTGGTGCACCCGCCGCCTCGCTGCTTATCACCGTCGGCGGCGACGGCACGCTGCTGCGCGCTGCGCGGCTCGCCGTGGAGCACGACGTTCCGCTGCTCGGCATCAACACCGGCCGCCTGGGATTCTTGACCGAACTCGACGAGGACGATCCGCGCCTCGCCGATCTACCGGCGCTGGTGACGCGCGGTCTGGTGATGGACGAGCGCACCGCTCTGCAGGCCGAGTACGGCGACGGGCGTTTCTTCGCGCTCAACGACGTCGTCGTGCGCAAAGGCGAGGTCTCTCGGCTCGTCCCCTTCGGCTTGCGCGTCGACGACGGCGCCCCAACGCAGATCGCGGCGGACGGAATCTGCATCGCCACCCCGACCGGCTCGACCGCGTACTTCCTTTCGGCCGGCGGCTCGCTGATCGCCCCGAGCGTCGCCGCCTTCGGCGTCGTGCCGCTCCTGCCGCACACGCTCTTCTCGCGTCCGCTGATCGTGCCGATGACCTCGCGCATCGAGATCAGCTCCGATACCGAGGCCGCGCAAGCGCACCTCGAGTGCGACGGCGACGTGCTCAGCGAAGTCGCTCCGAGTTCGAGCGTCGTCGTGCGCTGTCATCCCAAGCGCGTCCGCTTTGCGCGCACCGCGCCGCTGCATTTTCTCGAGCGTCTCGAGGCGAAGATGCTCTGGGGCGTTTCCATCAAGGACCCTCGTCGTTAAGATCATTCGTAGAGCATGTTGCGGCAGCTCCTGATCGAGTGTTACGGTCTGATCGAGCGCGCCGAGGTCGAGTTTGCCGGCGGTGCGACGGTCTTTACCGGCGAGACCGGCTCGGGCAAGACGATGTTGATCGGCGCGCTCGATTTTGCGCTCGGTGCTCGCGCCGGCGCGGACGTCGTGCGGCGCGGCGCCCGCCGCGCCCTCGTCACGCTCGTATTCGACGCCGGCGAGCCGCTGCGCGAACGATTCGCTGCCGACGGCTTCGAGCTCGATCCTGGTGAAAGCGCGACGGTCGCGCGCGAGATGACCGATGCGGGGCGATCGAGCCTGCGCGTCAACGGACGGGCGGCGACCGCCGCGTACGTCCGCGAACTGCGCGATGCAATCGCCGAGATCGTCGGCCAGCACGAAGCACACCGCCTGCTCTCGGCGAGCTATCATCTGGAACTGCTCGACCGGTTCGCCGGGGAACCGGCGATCGCGCTGCGCGGCGAGGTTTCCGCCGCCTACGCGCGCGCGGAAGCGGCGGCCGAACTGCTGGCGCGGCTCAGCCAAGACGAACGGCGGCTGCGCGAACGCTACGACGACGCATCCTTTGCGCTGCAGGAGATCGAGGCGGCGCGACTCGAGCACGGCGAAAGCGAACGGTTGACCGAGCGGCGCGGCTTCCTCGATAACGTCGAGCGAATCGCGACCTCGCTGCACGTCGCAAGCGAGGCGCTCGCCGCCGAGGAAGGCGGCGCGACCAGCGCGCTCGGCGCCGCGGCGAGTGCGCTCGCCAATATCGCTCCGTACGAAGCGGCACTCAAGGAGATGGCCGAACGCTCGGCGGCGCTGCAGTCAGAGGCGGTGGAGCTTGCCGCCGACGTCGCTCGCGCGCTCGACGGCGCCGAATACGATCCGGCCGAGCTCGACGCGATCAACGCACGCCTCGATTCGATCGAGCGACTGCAGCGCAAATATGGCGGCTCGATGGAAGCGATCGCAGCAACGGCGCAGGCGGCGCGCGGTACGATCGACGAGTACGAAGGGCGCGACCGGCGCGCGGCTGCCCTCGAAGAGCAGGTCGCAGCCGCACATCGCGAACTGCGCGAAGCGGCGACCGCGCTGACGGCGCTGCGTAAGCGCGCCGCGGCGAGGCTGCGCAAACGGATCCTCGGCGAGTTTGCCGATCTTGCGCTCGGCTCCGGCGGCTTCGAGGTGGCGACCGAGCCGCTCGAACGCATCGGCCCCCACGGCGCGGAACGCGCCGAGTTTCTCTTCGCCGCGAATGCGGGCGAGTCGGCGCGTCCGTTGCAGCGGGTCGCGTCGGGCGGAGAGCTCTCGCGGGTGTTGCTCGCGCTCGTGGTCGTGCTCGCCGGCGCGCGCGACGCGCGCAGCGCGCTGGTCTTCGACGAAATCGATGCGGGAATCGGCGGCGCGACCGCTACCGCCGTCGGCGCGCGCATCGGCGAGCTCGCACGGCGCGGCCAGGTCGTCTGCGTGACGCATCTCGCGCAGCTCGCGACGTGGGCCGATCGGCACTACGTGCTCGACAAGCTCGAGGCGAAGCGTGAAACGACGATCGTCGTACGTCCGATCGACGCCCGCAAAGATCGCGAAGCCGAGATCGCCCGAATGCTCTCGGGCGAATCGCACGACGCCGCGCTTCGCCACGCGCGCGCGCTGCTCGGCAGCGTTGCGTCGACTAGGGTATCGGGTGGATCTTGAGCACGTTGGTGCCGCCGGATCCGACCGGCATGCCCGTCGTAAAAGCGATCAGATCACCGGAACGTACGAGTCCTTCGCGCACCATGTGCCGCTCGGTCATGTAAAGCAGAACGTCGATCGAGGAGTACGAATCGATCAGCAGCGCCTCGGTTCCCCAGAGCAGCGCTAGGCGTCGCGCGACCTGCGGCTCGGGCGTGAGCGCGACGATGCGCGCCTGCGGACGGAACGCTGCGAGGTGATGCGCCGTATTCCCCGTCGTCGTTCCGGTAACGATAAAGGGAATCTGCAGCTCCGCGCTCGCGCGCGTCGCCGCCTCGGCGATCGACGAAGCGACGGTCGGTTCGATGTTCTCCAGTCGCCGGTCGCGCAGCGAAGCGTGCGGGTAGTACCGTTCGATCTCGCGCGCGATCTCGGCCATCGTGCGAACGGCCTCGGTCGGATAGATGCCGATCGCCGTCTCGGCCGAGAGCATAACCGCATCGGTACCGTCGAGGATGGCGTTGGCAACGTCGGTCGCCTCGGCACGCGTGGGCCGCGGCGAGGAGATCATCGACTCGAGCATTTGCGTCGCGGTGACCACCGGTTTGCTGGCCCGGTTGCACTTCGCGATGATCTCCTTCTGAATGATCGGCACCGTTTCGATCGGAACCTCGATTCCGAGATCGCCGCGAGCGACCATGATGCCGTCGGCGGCAGCGATAATCGAATCGAGTTCGGCGAGCGCTTCGTGTTTTTCGATCTTCGCGATGACGGGAATGCGCTTGTTACGTTCGGCGATGAAGGCTTTTGCGCGTTCGACGTCTTCGGCGGAGCGCACGAACGAAAGGGCGACGTAGTCGACGCCGTGTTCGATCCCGAACGCTAGATACTCGAAGTCGCGCGGCGTGACCGATGCGATATTGAGCGAGCCGTCGGGATAGTTGATGCCGACCGACGAGCGCAGATCGCCGCCGAACTCCACCGTCGTCTCGATCTCGGTCGCGTTCTTTCCGACGACCAGCAGCGCTATTTGTCCGTCTTGAAGATAGATCCGCTTGCCGATGGCAACGTCGGTTGCAAGGTCGCGGTAGGTCGTCCCGACCCGCTCCGCAGTTCCCGCGACCGCCTCGGAGGTGATGACGAAGCGCGCGCCGCGTTCGAGCCGTACCGATTTGACGCCGCCGGCGAGCGGTCCGGTGCGCACTTTGGGGCCGGGCAGGTCTTGTAAAAGCGCGGTATGGATGCCGAGTTCCGCCGAAACTTTTCGCGCTGCGTCGATCACCGTGGCATGCTCTTCGGGTTCGCCGTGGGAGAAGTTCAAGCGTAAGACGTTCGCCCCCGAAACGAAGAGCGACCGCAGGATTGCGGGTTCGCGCGAGGCGGGGCCGACGGTCGCGACGATCTTCGTGCGTTTCTGCAGGATGGGTTCCATTACAACGTGGCTTGTCGACCGCCGACGGCAGGCTCCTGCGCTCGGTTAAGCGCACTTAAGGGCTCGAGTGAAATTCGAGCGCGATCCGAAGGATCCCCGATATCGCGAACGGCTTTCGGCGAGCTTCCTAGCCTCGCTCTTCCTGCACGCGCTGCTTGCAGCGCTGCTCTTCGCCGTGCTCACCAGTTCGTCGGAACAAGGTGCGACCGAGAGCGTGCAAGGCGGAGAAGTCATCACGCTCGAGCGCACCTCACCGGTTGTCGTCGCGAATCAACCGGCCGCTATCCGGGCCGTCGTTCCCGTTCCGCACGTGAACGTCGTCGCGCCGCTTCGTCACGCGCCTCTGGCGCAGCCGCAGACGCAGCGGCTTCCGGTCAATCGCCACGAGCTGGCGAAGATCGCGCCGAACGCGCCGCCGAATCCGCCCCCGCTCCCGCAGCAGACGCCGCAACCGAATCCCCAGCCGACGCAGAACATCTTCGAGACGCAGCCGCGCACGGAGATTCCCGCGGCGCCGGTCACCGTTCCGACGGTCGGTCCGGTTGCGGTCTCGTTGAAAGCGCCGCCGACCGCCGCGCCTTCGCCGGTTCCGACGAGCGCCCCATCGGCTCGTCCTTCGCCGAAGCCCCCCTCACCGGTCGCACGCTCGACCGAGCATGTCGCGACCCCGGCGCCCGCGCTGCCGCAAGCCTCGCCGACCGCAGCGGCGATCGCGCGCGCGAGTGCCCTACCGAGCGCGAGTCCGGCGCCCGCCGCCCGCGCCTCGCTCGCCCCGGCGCCGCGTTCGGGAGTACCGAATCCAAGCCCAACGAGCACGACGGCCGTCGCACGAACCGCCGGCACCGCGCCGGCTCCCGGACCCAGCGGCGGCGCTTCACCCGGACCGCACGCCGGAAACGCGCCGAAGAAGGCGCCCGCCGCGCAGCGTCCGATCGAAATTCAACCGACCCCGCTCCCCGCCGCTCCGGTAACGCCCGCACCGAAGCCGAAGATCGCGCCGAACATCAACGCGAAGCTGCGCTCGCTGCTTCCGCACAATCCGGTGAATCCGTCGAGCCGATCCTATACGCCGAATCTCTCGCTTCGCGGGAGGCTGGAACCGACGCCGCCTCCCGACGTTCTGGCAAAGACGAAGTACATTTACGAGGTGCGCGGCACCGGCAACGAAGAGCGCGTCAAGATGTGGGTCATCGCTGCGCGCAAGGCCGGACCGACGACGATCTGCACCGGCTGGCTCGTGCGGTATCCGGAGCCGATACGCGGCGGTTACGCCGACGCGCCGGCCGGCCAAGGGAACGTCCAAAGCAACATGCATGCCGGTCCGGCAAACGGCACACAGATTGCGATTGGCGGCGCCGGGCAAGCGGCACCGCCGCTGGCACCCTTCGATTCGGGCATCGCGCCGATCGTCGACGGAATGGTCTCGCAGCCATGCGACGGGCGCCGTCTCGTACCGTTCGCACCGTCGGCCGTTTCGTCGCCGTGAGCTCGTGCGTTTCCCTCTTGAATTTCGACATAAGTCGCACTAGAATTCCATTGTGCCGGAATGGCCGGCACGCTTCGTCAAAAACGAAGGAGGGCGGTTGGAACCGCAAAATCCGCCGGGCCACTTGAGCCCGCGAGTACGCGCCGACTAGGGCGCCAAGCGCGCGCCCACGCCAGCCGGACGATTTCCGGCAGCGCGCCGATCGCAAAGATAGAGAGAGCGAGGGGCCGCGCCCACGTGGGGTTGCGGCCCGTCGCAATTTTCGCTATCCTTGTGGATGGTTTTCTTAAGGAGCGTGGGTTCGTCCCGCGCTTCGCTGCTTCAGAGAGCAGGCAAACGAGATCATGCGTAGCGTCTCCAGGGGTGGTGCGGTTGCGGCGGCGTTCGAGCGGGAGCTCGACGCGATCGCACACGATCCGGCCTTCGCGGAACTCGAGATCGTCGCGCACCGTGCCCAACCGGTACGCGGCTTGACGGCATTGAGCGTGACGATCGATCGTTCCGGGGGCGTCGACCTAGCGCTTTGCGAGCGCATCGCCGCGCGCCTCAACGAGAGTCTCGGCAGCCTCGACGCGCCGTACTCGCTCGAAGTCGAGTCGGCGGGGCTCGAACGCCCGCTCGTTCGGCACGAAGATTACCAACGCTTCGCCGGCGAACGTGCGCGCGTCGTCACGTCGCTGACGATTGACGGCGGCAAGACGCACCGTGGGATTCTGCGCGGTCTGCGCGGCGAGACGGTCGTCGTCGAAACCGAACGCGGCGAGCTCTTGTTGCCGCTGGCGGCAATCAAAACGGCAAACTTGGAGTTCGATCCGCGAGCGGATCTAAAACGAGATAAACGAGAACGGAAACAAAGGCATGGCAACGATAGAAAACGCAGCAACTGAGGAGAAACTCCTCGACGTCCTTCAATACATTGCGCGAGAGCGCAACATCTCGTTCGAGATGCTGCTCGAAGCGCTCGAGGCGGCGTTACTGACCGCATACAAGCGGCATTTCGGAAGCGAGTCGAATGCCATCGTCATCGTCGACCGCCAGAGCGGCGCGTATCGCGTATTTCACCGGCGCGCGGTCGTCGAGGAAGTTGCCGATCCGAAGCTCGAGATCTCCGTGCAAGAGGCCGGCGCGCCATACCAGATCGGCGACTACTACGATCAAGAAGTGACGCCGAAAGACTTCGGGCGCATCGCGGCGCAGACCGCAAAGCAAGTCATCGTGCAGCGCATCCGCGAAGCCGAGCGCGATACCGTTTACAACAAGTACGTTCGCAAGCTCAACGACCTGGTGACGGGAACGGTTCAGCGGTACGAACAGCGCAACATGTACGTTACGCTCGAGGGTCGCGACGAAGCGGTCATGTATCTCGACGAGCAAGTACCGGGCGAGGCTTACCGCATCAACGACTTCATTCGGGCGTACGTGCTCGACGTGAAGAAGTCTCCGAAGGGACCTCAGGTGATTCTTTCGCGCGCGGCCGAAGGGCTCGTGCAGCGATTGCTCGAGCTCGAAGTTCCCGAGATCGCCGACGGCACCGTCGAGATCATGGCGATCGCGCGCGACCCGGGGAGCCGCTCGAAGGTCGCCGTCAAGAGCAACCGACCCGAGGTCGATCCGATCGGGGCGTGCTTCGGGCCGAAGTCGAGCCGCATCGCCAACGTTACCGATAACCTTCGGGGCGAAAAGGTCGACATTATTCGCTACGATCCGGCGCCTGCAACGTTTATCTCCAACGCGCTCGCTCCGGCAAAAGTGATCGGCGTCGAGCTCTTCGACGACGACGGGGTCGCGCTGGTGATCGTCCCCGATTATCAGCTCTCGCTTGCGATCGGGCGCGACGGTCAAAACGTGCGCTTAGCGGCACGCTTGACGGGATGGCGCCTCGACATTGCCACGGAGAGTGAATCGACGCAGGCGCGCGAGCGCTATCTCGCCGAGCGGGAAGAGCGCGCGGCGAGCGAGCAGCCCGTTACTGAGCTCGTCGAAGCGCCGCCCGCCGGCGAAGGCGACGAGATCGATGCCGAGCTCATCCGCAAGCTCGAAGAGTTCCGCCGCGAGCGGCTGGGGAACGACGGCGAATAGACCCGATACGGACGTGCGTCGGCTGCCGAGCGCGGTTTCCGCAGCGGGAACTCGCTCGCTTCGTGCGCATCGCCGGTGCCTGGCAGCCCGACGGAGCCTCGCGGCGCAAGCGGGCGGGGCGCGGTGCCTATCTCTGTTCGATGGAATGCGCCGAGCGAGCGCGCAAGAACCGGCGCTACCCGGGGCTTGGCGCCACGGCGGCAGAATATGGTTTAATAAGAAGCCCCATGCAAAGAGATGAAACGCAATGAAGCGTGACGACCGTTCCCTCCGATGAGGGCGAACCTTTGATTACCTAGCGGAGCCAAGCCGTCGGTTGGGGCTCCGCGCACTCCAACTGATGGGACTCGAGCGCGCATGCGCTCGAGAGTGAACTTGGCCGGAAAAGTACGTATTTTCGAGCTCGCCAAAGAGGTCGGGCTCACCTCGAAGGAACTGACCACCCTCTTCAACGAGCGTTTGGGCGGGGTCTTCGAGGCGAAGAACCAGTTGAGCGTCGTGCCGGACCAGATCGCCGATCTGGTTCGCAGCGTGTTGCTAAAGCCGGCCGAAAAGGCCGCTCCCGCCGCACCCAAGGCGAGCCCGCCGCCCGTTTCGGCCGCACCGCCGCCGGCGAAGCCCCCGGCCAAGCCCGCCGCTACGCCTCCGCCGCCTCCCATCACCCGTCTTCGTCCGGTGACCGGCGCGCCGTCCCGCCCGGCCGCCTCGACCCAAGCGCCGCCTCGCGCGCCGCAGCCTCCCGCCGCCGAACCGGCGCCTCCGCGGGCCGAGCCGCCGCCGCGTCCGGCGCCGGAATCGATTCCGACGCTTCGGCCGGTTCCGGCCGGACAGCCCTCCGTCGTCCGCCGGCCGCCGCCGCCTGCCACCGCCGCCTCGGCCTCACCGGGTCCGCGAAGCGGCCTCCCGGGACGCCCCGGCGTCGCCCCGCGGCCCGGCGAAGCGATGCCCGGACAGGGCGGCCGAGGGACGCCTCAGCCCCGCGCGAGCGCTCCCGGACTCATCTCGCCGCCCCGCCGGCCCGCCGGAAACGGACCCTTCCGCCCGATGACGCCGGGCGCGCGCCCCGCGCCGGGACGTCCGGGTGCCGTTACCACCGATCTTCCGACGCCCTCGACCGGGGGACGCCCGGGCGACCGCGCCCGCACGCACGAGGATAAGGCAGCCGCCAAGAAAGACCGCGAGAAGGAGCTGCTCCTCGAGAAAGAGCGCCATCGCAAAAAGAAAGGCGAGTCGGTCGCCGCTCCGCCGCCGCGCGTGCTCGAAACGATCGAAATTCCCGATCTGCTCACCGTGCAAGAGCTCGCGACGTCGATGATCGTTCCGGTGCGCGACGTGATCACCGAGCTGATCAAGATCGGCACGATGGCGACGATCAATCAAAACATTTCGAGCGACGTCGCGATTCAAGTCGCGAAGCGCTTCGGCTTCAACGCGGTCGTCAAAGAGGCCGGCGAAGAAGTCACCGTCGAGCAGGAAGAGGATCGGCCGGAGATGCTCACGGCGCGTCCGCCGGTCGTTACGGTTCTCGGTCACGTCGATCACGGAAAGACGTCGCTGCTCGACCGGATCCGCCAAGCGAACGTCGCCGCGGGCGAGGCCGGCGGCATCACCCAGAAGATCGGTGCCTATACCGTCGAGCGCAACGACCGAAAGATCACGTTCGTCGATACCCCGGGGCACGAAGCCTTTACGGCGATGCGCGCCCGCGGTGCAAAGGTTACCGACGTCGCGATCCTCGTCGTGGCCGCCGACGACGGCGTCATGCCGCAGACGAAAGAGGCGATCGCGCACGTCAAAGCGGCGAACGTTCCGATCGTCGTCGCGATCAATAAGATCGACCGGCCGGACGCGCAGCCCGATCGCGTCAAGCAGCAACTCGTCGAGCAGGGTCTGCAGCCCGTCGATTGGGGCGGCACCATCGAAATGGTGCCGGTCTCGGCGAAGACCGGCGACGGCATCGAATCGCTCCTCGACACCGTGCTGCTCGAAGCCGACATTCGCGAGCTGCGTGCGAACAAGAATCGTCGCGCGAGCGGCGTCGTCATCGAGTCGGCGCTCCACCGCGGGCGCGGCGCCGTTGCAACCGTTCTGGTGCAGAACGGCACGCTGCGCGTCGGCGATATCGTCGTCGCGGGCGGCACCTTCGGAAAAGTCCGCGCGCTCATCGACGACAAGGGCAAACAGGTCAAAAAAGCCGGCCCGTCGATTCCGGTCGAGGTCATGGGCCTCTCCGACGTTCCGTCCGCAGGCGATATGTTGATGGTCGTCAGCGACGAGCGCGTCGCCCGCGAAACGGCGGAGAAACGTGCGACTCGCCGGCGCGACGTGCGAATGGCGGCAACGGGAAGCCAGCGCGTCTCGCTCGAGACGTTCATGTCGATGCCGGCCGAAGGCGGAAAGGTGCTCAACCTCATTATCAAAGCCGACGGGCAAGGATCGCTCGAAGCACTGCGCGCGCGCATGGAATCGCTCTCGACCGAAGACGTTGAAATTCGCGTCATCCACGGCGGCGTCGGCGCGATTTCGCCCAACGACGTCAACCTCGCGAGCGCTTCGAACGCCGTGCTGATCGGCTTCAATATCCGTCCCGACGAGACGGCTCGCCGCCTGGCCGAGAACGAAGGCGTCGATCTGCGCTTCTACCAAGTCATCTACGAGATCGAAGACGATCTCAAGAAGGCAATGCGCGGCATGCTCAAGCCGGTGGAGCGCGAGGTCGTGCTCGGTCGCGCCGAGGTTCGCCAAGTGTTCAAGGTGAGCCGCGTCGGCACGATCGTCGGATGCTACGTGACGAGCGGAAAGATCGCGCGCAACGCCAAGGTGCGCATCATCCGAGACGCCGCGGTCGTATTCGACGGCGAGATCGAGAGTCTGCGGCGATTCAAAGACGACGTCCGCGAAGTCGCCGAAGGCTTCGAGTGCGGCATTCAGATCGCCAAGTTCCAAGATCTGAAGGAAGGCGACGTCATCGAAGCCTTCGCGCTCGAGCACGTCGCGCCGGAGCTCGTTCGGGCGTGAAGGCACAGCGCATAGCGAAGATCGATCACGAAGTCCAGCGCGTGCTCGGCACGCTCATCTCCCAGGAGTTGCAAGATCCCAGGCTCGCCTTCGTAACGGTCACGCGCGCCGAGGTGACCGACGATCTGCGCCACTGTAAGGTCTTCGTCTCGGTCATCGGCGACCGTCACCAGGCACGGCAATCGCTCGACGCGCTCAAGCACGCCGGGCGATTCCTGCGTGGAGAGCTCGGGCGCAAGGTCGAGCTGCGCCACACGCCCGAGCTGATCTTCGTTGAGGATCGCTCCGCCGAGCGAGCGATTGCGCTGGCGAAGACGCTGCGCGAAGCCGCCGCACAAGTGCCTCTCGAGGAGAACGAATGATCGAAAGCACCCCGCGCCTTGCCTCGGCGCAAGAAGTCGTCGCCGAGCTACGCCGGCGCAGCGCCTTCGTCATGGTCAGTCACGTCAAACCCGACGGCGACACGCTCGGTGCGGGATTGGCGCTCGGATTGGCGCTCAAGCGCTTGGGCAAACGCGTAGCGTACTTTCAGCAGGACAGCGTACCACGCAATCTGCGTTTCTTGCCCGAAGCCGAGCTCGTCTCGCGCGAGTTGCCGCCCGAATTACCCGAGGATACGCTCTACGTCTTCTGCGACATGAGCGACTGGCGGCGCGCCGGCGAGCATCTGCCGCCGGTCGCGCGCGAGAACATGCTCGACATCGACCACCATCTCGGCAACTCGCTCTTCGGCTCGCTCAACTTCGTTCTCGAGAGCGAGTGCTCGACGGGGACGGTCGTCATGCACCTCTTGCGCGAGCTCGGCGCACCGATCGACGACCGCATCGCGACCTGCATCCTCGCGACGATCATGACCGACACCGGCGGGTTCATGCACTCCAATACGACGCCCGAGGCGCTCGAGCTCGCCGCGGAGCTGATGCGGCGCGGCGCCGACAAGGAAGAGATCACCGAAGAGATCTTCCTGCGCAAACGCGTCGCCGCAACCAAGCTCTTGGGCTCGGTCATCGAGGCGATGCGCTTCGAGCACGCCGGCCGTTACTGCTACTCGTACGTCGACGATGCGATGCTCGCCAAGACCGGCGCGGACGGTGAGGATACCGAGGACGTCGTCAATACGCTTCTCGGGCAAGACGGCGTCGACGTCGCCGCGCTCTTCAAGGCGATCGAAGGGGAGATTCGCGTAAGTTTGCGCTCGAGCGGACGGATCAACGTGCAGGCCGCGGCGCAGCGGCTGGGAGGCGGAGGACACTTTCGCGCCTCCGGCTTGACCTATCACGGACCGCTGCAGCAAGCATTTGCTGCCGTCGACGAAGCCCTCGTAGCCGAAGGCTTGTAATAGAAGTTTCGGTCGTCGACCAAAACTTCTGGGTTGTGACGTTGCATGATTGGGTTCGTCAATCTCTTCAAGTCTGCGGGGCCGACGTCGGCGAATGCGGTCGCGCGCCTGCGGCGGATCTACGCGTTGCATGCCGGCGATCGACGCTTGGGTGCGGGTCATCTCGGAACGCTCGATCCGCAAGCCGCGGGCGTCTTACCGATTGCGATCGGCAAGGCGACGCGTCTGATTCCCTTGCTCGTCGATCAGCGAAAGAGCTACGTCTGCACGTTGGTGTTGGGACGTTCGACGACGACGCAAGACGCGCTGGGCGAGACGGTCGAAGAGCGGCCGGTGCCAGGTGACTGGCCGGCGCTCTTAGAGGCGGCGCTGCCGGCCTTCGTCGGGCGAATCGAACAGACGCCGCCGATGTACTCGGCGGTGCGCCACGAAGGGAAGCGGCTCTACGAGCTGGCGCGTGCGGGCAAGAGCGTCGAGCGTAAAGCGCGCGCCGTCACGATCTACGGCCTGACGCTGCTTGGAGCAGAGACATCGGCAAGCTCGGGAAAGGGCGTCGCGCGGCTGCGCGTTGCCTGCAGCGAGGGAACCTACATTCGCACGCTCTGTCAGGATCTCGGCGCGGCGATCGGATTGCCGGCGCTACATGGGAGCGCTCGTGCGTGAAGCCTCGGGTCCCTTCGTGCTCTACGAGGCGCGCACGCTTGAAGAGATCGCGCACGATCCCCGCGAGGCGTTGATCGCGCCGGAGAACATCATCCCGTTTCCGACGATCGTGCTCGATCTGCGCGAATCGGCCGACTTTCGCGCCGGGCAGAGTCGTCCCGCTCCCCGAGGGCGCGGCGGCGCGCCACGTTTTCGTGCGCGACGAATCGCGCACCCTCGTCGGCGTGGGCGAAGCGCTCGGCGCACTGCTCGCGCCGCGCAAGGTCTTCGTCGAGTGAGAAGTTTATCACGATCTCGAGCGCGAGAGCGTGCGGCCGTTGGTGCTCGCGATCGGGTTCTTCGATGGTTTCCATCGCGGGCATCGCGAGATTGCGCGGCAGACGCTGCGACTACGCAGACCGCGATGGCGCTGCGGACGTGCTCACCTTTGCCAACCATCCGGCGGCGCACTTGCGCCCGGGAACCGAGCCGCGTCTGCTCTGCACGCCGCAAGAGCGTCTCGAGCTCTTCGCGCGCGCCGGATTCGAAGAGTGCTTTTTCGTCAAGTTCGACGATCGCATCGCGACGCTCTCGCCCGAGTCGTTTCTCGAGATTCTGGTCGAGCGGCTGGCGGTGCGCGGAGTGGTCGTCGGCACGACGTTCCGCTTTGGGCATCACCGCGCCGGCGACGTCGGACTGCATGCGCGACGTGCTCGCTCGACGCGACATCGCGCTCGTGCCGGTCGAGCCCGTGACCGATGGGGGCGAGCGGATCTCGAGTACGCGGATTCGCGCGCTCGTCGAGCGGGGCGAACTGGGGCAAGCGGATCGTCTGCTCGGCGGCACCGGCTACGAGCTTCGCGGCCCGGTCGAGATCGGCGCCGGACGCGGGCACACGCTCGGCTTTCCGACCGCGAACCTGCGCGTTCCGGCGAAGCTGCTGCCGAAGGACGGCGTCTATTGCGCGACGGCACGTTATGACGGGCGCGATTACCCCGCACTCGTTTCGATCGGGACCAATCCGCAGTTCGGCGGCGGCGAGCGCACCGTCGAAGCCTGGCTTCGCGACTTCCAGCAGACGATCTACGGGCGCGAGCTCGCCGTTCGCGACCTGCGCTACCTGCGCGAACAGCGGCTTTTTGCCGACGTGGGCGAACTCGTCAAACAGATGCAGTCTGACCTCCAAGCGATCGGCTATCCGAGCTATGGATAGGCGACGCGCCGGCCTCTTCATCGGCCTTGCCGCCGTTCTGGCGGCCTGCGCCCGCGGCGACGGCGCGGGCTCGAGCGCCGCGCCGCAGATCGCACACGTCGGGAAGGCTGCGCCGGAGTGGACCGAGACGAGCATACCCGGCCCGACGCTCTCCCTAGCATCGCTGCACGGGAAGGCGATCTACTTGAACTTCTTTGCCACCTGGTGTCCGCCGTGTAACGAAGAGGCGCCGGCGATCGATGCCCTGGCGCGCAGTTTTGCCGCGCGCGGCGTCGCGGTCGTCGGCGTAGACGTGCTGGAGAACGCCAATAAGGCCGGTGAGTTTCGAAGCCAGCATCATCTCTCGTATCCCGTCGTCGCCGATACCGGCACGCTGCGCGGTCAATACCAAATCAACGGCCTGCCGGTGCACGTCTTCATCGATCGCAACGGCATCGTCCGCAAAATCGTCGTCGGCGAGCTTTCGCCTGCGATGATGCGCGACGACATCGAGAACGCGTTGCGTTAGGTTCGTCGATGCGCCGGATGCAGAACGTGCGGCTCGTGCGAGCGGCCGTCGCCTTGACGACGGCGGCGTTCGCGGCCGCGTGTTCCGGTGGCGGAAGTCAAGGCAACGTCCTCATGCCGGCCGGGACGAGCGGCACGAGCGGTTTCGCCGGAGTCGGCAACACCGTCGTTAAAATCTACGTGCCGGCCGGCGCCACCGCACCGTCGGCAATCAAGACGATCGCGCCGGCGCCGACGCCGCCTCCCGTCGGAGCGTTTCCGGGAACGAATCCCAACGCGCAGGCGTCCGCGACGCCGCCGGTCTCCACGCCGGTTCCGGCGCCTGGATCGCAATCGCTCGCCATCAACGTCAGCGGTCCCACGGCAATCAGCCAGAGCCTCTCCGTCGGTCCGAACTCGGCCGGGTGCACGCCGGCGCCGGGCGGCTCGTTGTGTCAGCTCGCGCTCTCGCTTCCGTCGGGCGTTTACACCGGGACGATCGGAAGCGCCGCAATCGCCTTCACCGTTTCGCCCGGATCGAACAACACGCTCAATCTGACGTTAGGCGGCGTGCCCGCGCAGATCGCCGTCGTTCCAGCCTCCTTAACGAGCGCGCAGAACTCGCAGGGCACGATCGATCTCTACGGCGCGGGCAGGCATCCGCTGCTCGTCGAGATGCTCGACGCGAATCAAAACGTCATGGTCGGCGGCGCGGGCGCAACGTTCTCGCTCAGTCAAACCGGCGGATCGCTCTCGGTGGTCACGCAAGCGTCGGCGATTGCACCGAATCTCTTCTACGTCACGCCCTCGAGCGCGGCAAGCGGAAGCGCGATTCTACGCGCCGGAACGAACTATAACGGTATCGGCAATCCGTGCTTGCAACCGGGCGCGGTCTGCAGCAGTACTACGCGAGTCAACGTGCGGCAGATTCTCGCCGTCGCAAACTCGGCCGGGAACAGCGTAACGCTCTACGTCGCCGGTCAGAGCACGCCGTTCGCGACGATCCAGAACGGCGTGACGAATCCCCAGACGCTCGTCTTCGACGCCGCCGGCGGCCTCTTCGTTGCGAATCAACCGGGCAGCGTCACCGAGTATCTGCCGCCGTACAATCAGGGGCCGGTGACGATCGTAAAGGGAATCAACCACCCGCAGTCGCTCGCCGTCGATTCGCGCGGAAGTCTCTTCGTGGCAAACGGCAACGGCAGCAATACGGTGACGATCTACTCTCCGCCCTACACCGGCGGCCCGGCCGCGACCATCACCGCAAACGTGAACGATCCGGTCGATCTCGCCCTCGACGCGGCCGCCGACCTCTTCGTCGTCAACTCCGCCGCCAATACGGTCGCCGAGTACGCACCGCCGTACTCCGGCATGCCGACCACGATCTCGCGAGGACTCAATACGCCCAACTCCGTCGCGCTCGACGCACGTGGAAATCTCTTTGTCGCGAACCTGAACTCGACGCCGAGCTCGGTCGTGGAGTTCACGCCGCCCTTTAGCGAGGCGAGCGCTCCGGTCGCGACGATCACCAACGGCGTCAACGAGCAAGGCTCGATCGCGCTCGTCTCGTCGAATCTCTTCGTGCCGAACCAAGGCGCGAATACGGTGACCGAGTACGCCGCGCCCTATACGAGTTCGCCGACCACGATCGTCGGCGGCCAGAGCCAACCCGTCGCGCTCGCGGTCGATTCGAGCGGCAATCTCTACGTCGCCAACTACGGGAACAACAGCGTGACCGAGTACGCCGCGCCCTACGCGTCGGGATCCTGGGGGACGATTTCGAACGGAGTCAGCGCGCCGATGGCCCTCGCGCTCTCGCCCGCAACGGCCGGCGGTCCGACGCTCTTACCTTAAGCGGCGCGAACGCGCAGCGCGTCGCCCTCGAGCGTCACCTCGGCGCCGCAGCCGTCGCGCAGCTCGCCGCGCAACAGCGCGGTCGAGAGCGGCGTCGATACGTAGTGCGAAACGGTACGCTGAACGTAGCGCGCGCCGCTGCCCGCGGCCATCGAGACGCGCGCTAGATAGAGCTTCGCTTCGTCCGAGAGGTTCAGCGTCACGTTGCGGGCGCCCAGACGCTCCGCGAGCGCGTCGACGTGGATCGTAACGATCGCTTCGATCTGCTCCAGGCCGAGTTCGCGGAACGGGACGATCTCGTCGATGCGGTCGAGAAGTTCGGCGCGAAACGCCACGCCAAGCTCGTCGTCTTCGAGGTTCGTCGTAAGAATGATCAGCGCGTGGCGGAAGTCGATCGTGCGCCCTTTGGAGTCGGTCAACCGGCCGTCGTCGAGAATTTGCAGTAGGATCGAGGCCACGTCCGGGTGGGCCTTCTCGACTTCATCGAAGAGCACGACGCAATAGGGGCGCCGGCGAACGGGCTCGGTGAGCTGGCCCGGTTCGTCGTGACCCGCATATCCGGGCGGAGCGCCGAGGAGTCGCGAGATGGTGTGCGGCTCGGTGAACTCGGAGAGATCGACGCGCACCAATGCGGCGTCGCTTCCGAAGAGTACTTCGGCGAGCGTCTTGGCAAGCTCGGTCTTGCCGACGCCGCTCGGGCCCCGGAAGAGAAAGCTGCCCAGCGGCTTGCGCGGATCGTGCAGGCCGGTGCGCGCGCGCCGGATCGCTTCGGAGACCGAGGCGATCGCGTGATCCTGACCGATGACGCGCTGCCGGAGCAGGCGCTCGAGATCGAGCAACCGTCCCGCCTGCGACTCGGTGAGCGATGATTGCGGGATGCCGGTCCAGCGCGTCACCACGGCGGCGACGTCCTCGCTGCGCACGCTCGGATACTCGACCGAACCTCTGTTGGCTAGGGCGACCGACGCGGCCGCTTCGTCGATGAGGTCGATCGCCTTGTCGGGCAAGAAGCGATCGGCGATATAACGGGCCGAAAGGTGCGCGGCCGATTCGATTGCCGATTCGTCGATCGTCACGTGGTGATGGCGCGCGTAGCGTTCGCGCAATCCGCGAAGAATCTCGATCGTCGCCTCGATGGTAGGTTCCTCGACCATGACGGGTTGGAAGCGGCGTTCGAGCGCGGCGTCGGACTCGACGTACTTGCGGTATTCGTCGAAGGTTGTCGCGCCGATGCATTGCAGATCGCCGCGGGCTAGCTCCGGCTTGATCATCGTGCTCAAGTCGAGCGGCGCGCCTTCGGCGGCGCCCGCGCCGACGAGCGTGTGCAGTTCGTCGATGAAGAGCACGACGTCGCGAGCGCTGCGCTTGACTTCGTCGAGAATCCGCTTGACGCGCCCTTCAAACTCGCCGCGATACTTCGTTCCTGCGACCAAACCGCCGAGCGATAGCGCGAGAATGCGTTTGCCTCGCAACGACGCCGGAGCATCGCCCGAGACGATTCGCCGCGCGAGTCCTTCGACGATCGCGGTCTTTCCGACGCCCGGTTCGCCGACCAGGCAGGGATTGTTCTTGCTGCGGCGCGCCAAAATCGAAACGATCCGATCGATCTCCGTATCGCGCCCGATCACGGGATCGAGCTTTCCTTCGCGCGCGAGCTCGGTTAAGTCGCGTGAGAAGGCGGCCAGCGTCGGCGTGCCGCCGCGAAAGCGCCGGCCGAGCTCGTCGAGCGGAGACGGTTTGCTCTCACCGCCCTGCATCTTCTCGGCGAGAAACGCGCTGCCGGCGATCAATCCGGCCGCGGCGAGCGCCGCCCCGACGAACGGCAGAGCGCTCGTCATCGTGCGCTTCTGCGCGCAGGCCGCGCAAAGGCGTCGTCCACCAAAGGATACCGCTGCCGGGAACTTCCCGCAGCCTTCGCAGAGTCGGTCCATCACCCTCGTCTACTCCGCGCACCGCCGCGGGGTTTCGGCGGCCTCAGGGCTCGGCCAGGAAGACGACGCTGATCGATACGGTGACGTTGACGTTGGACTGATCGAACTGGGTCGGTGCGGCGTTCGCGGTCGCGGCCATCCGCATCATCGGCACCGGACCCGGCCCAGCACCGTTGAGGTCGATGCTCTTGATACCGACGATGCGCAATCCGGCCGCCGCGGCGACGGCGTCGGCGTTTGCGCGGGCTTCGGCAACGGCTTTCGCCGTCGCTTCGCGCCGCGCCGTGGTTGGGTCGGCCAGACCGAAGCTGACCCCGTTGATCGCGGTCGCACCGGCGGAAGTGCACGCGTCGCTGACGCGTCCGGCCGATGCGATCTCCCGCACCTTCACGGAAAAGTTGCGCGAGACGGTATAGCCATAGCGTTCGCTCGACGTCGGCGAGGTGACGCGCGGCGGCGGATTAAAGCTCACGTTGTAATAGGTCAGCGCGACGTCGCTGCGCGCGATGCCGAGCTTTTCGAGCGCGGCGACGATGCGGTCGTAGCGGGCGTTGTTTTGCGAGGTCGCGTCGCCGGCATTCGGCGCGTTCGTTTCGACGGCGACGTCGAGCGTCGCGACGTCCGGAGGAAGGGAGACGCTGCCGTTTCCCGACGCGGTGACTTCTGTCGCACTCGACTGCGCTGCCGCAACGCTGGACGTTGCGACGGCGAATGCTGCGAGCAGGCAAATGAAAGTACGCTTCATAATGGGTAAACCTGCACCGGAGGGGCGTATCGTCCCTTTACCCCTTGTGCAGCGGAAGAAGGGAGCACGGTAATGGGGATTCTTGCCTGGATCGTCTTCGGCCTGATCGTCGGTCTCGTCGCGCGTTGGCTCGTGCCCGGCGAAGCGCCCGGCGGGATCATCGCGGACGTCATCGTCGGCATACTCGGCGCGGTGATCGGCGGCTGGGTCTACGGCTTCTTCGGACATACCGGCGTCACGGGCTTCAACCTTGCCAGCATGGTCTGCGCGCTGATCGGTGCGATCGTTCTGCTCTGGCTCTTGCGCCTCGTACGAGGCCGGCCGGCGGCCTGAAGGGCGCCGTCGCCCACCGAGGGAAGCTGAAAATCTATGGCCTACGTTATCACCGAGCCGTGTATCGGCACCAAGGATAAGTCGTGCGTGGACGTCTGTCCCGTCGACTGCATTCACGGCAAGGATGAAGACGAAATGCTGTACATCGATCCGGAAGTCTGCATCGATTGCGGCGCCTGCGTCTCGGCCTGCCCGGTAGAGGCGATCTTCGCCGATTCGGACGTGCCCGAGAAGTGGCAGAACTACACGGAAGTCAACGCCGAGTATTTTAGGAAGTGATCGCCGAGATCTCGAGCCACACCTTCGACTCGTTCTTCGCATGGGCCCCGCCGGTAATCGGCTTGATCATCTACGGCTCGTTTTGGGTTGCCAAGCGGGGCGAATCGAGTGCGGCCGCGCACGGCAGCGGTGCGACGACCTACGCATGCGCAGTCTGCGGTCGCCGCGGTTCGCTCGAACAAATGGTGCCGCAGCAACATGGTGGCGCCGTCGGTTACCAATGCGCCCAGTGCGCTACCCAAGCGCCCGCGCACTAAATTACTGCCGCTGGCCGTACTCTTTCATGACGTCGTGAATCTGCGACGCCATGCCGAGCGCCTGATCCCATTTGCGCTGCCACATGTTGCGTCCGAAGATCAGGCCGACGCAGCCGGCCGCCATCGCGATATGCGCTTTGTGGATTGTCGCTTCGTCGCCCATCTTGCTTCCGCCCGAGACGAGCACGAGACTGCGCCCGGCCGATTTGACGACCTTGCGCAGCCCGTCGACGTCTTCGAAGGCGAGCGTGTTGTACGGCTTGGGAAGTTTCTCGGCGTCGTCGGGCTTCCAGACCGGCTCGTTGAGCTTGATGACGTCGGCGCCCATCTCGCAGGCGACCCGCGCGGCGTAGTCGACGGCGTAGAGCGAATCGATCCCGCCCTTCGCCTTGACGGCCGAACCGCGGGGGTAGGCCCAGATCACCAGCGGCATGCCGTAGCGATCGCAGTCGCGCCGCACGTCGTTGCACTGCGCGATGTCGAGCTCTTGCGCGGGGCTTCCGACGTAGAGGGTATAGCCGACCGCGTCGGCGCCCAAACGGATGGCATCTTCGACCGATGACGTGAGCGGACTGAACGCTTCGTCGTCCGGCGGAATGTTCGTCTTACCGTTGACCTTGAGCAGGAGCGGAACGCGTCCGGCGTAGTGCTTCTGATACTTCTCGGCGAGGCCGACGTGAAGCGCGATTCCCGAGAAGTTCCCTTCGACCGCCAGCCGGTAGATCCAATCGGTGTCGAGCGCATCGGGATTGTCGAAGAAGTCGACCGGACCGTGCTCGAGACCCTGGTCGATCGGCAACATCATGAGCGTACCGTTTGCCGGGCCGTGTTCGTACATCAGGCGGTGCAAGCGGGTGCGCTTCCCGATCGAAAGGTTCATAGCGTCGAAGGTCGGGCGAGCAGTCGTTGGCGTGGCGGTTGCTGTCATAGTAGCCAGCGGCTTCGCCGCCCCCCGAAGGTTATCCTGAGCCAGCGCCCAAAGGGGCCGCACGTGATTGCGCGTGTCGGATTCGTCGGATTGGGCGCGATGGGCGAGCCGATGGCCGCCGCGCTGCGTCGCGCCGGCTTCGAGGTGATCGCAAGCGTGCACCGGCGCCGCGAGGCGCTCGAACGTTTGCGCGAAGCGGGCATCGAGGAGGCCGCCGATCCTGCCGAGCTCGCGGCGCGTGCCGATGCCGTGATCCTGAGCGTTCCCGATGTGCCGAACGTCGAGGATGCGCTGTTCGGTGAGCGCGGCGTCACCAAGGGAGCCAAGCCGGGCCTGCTCGTCATCGACATGTCGACGATTTCGCCGGTCGCGTCGCGCGGTTTCGCCGAGCGCCTCGCTACACTCGGAATCGATTTCATCGACGCACCGGTGAGCGGTGGTCCGGCGCGCGCGCGCGAGGGGACGCTGACGATCATGGCCGGAGCCTCGCCGGAAGCGTTCGCGAGGGCGGAGCCGGTCCTGCGCGCGATGGGCACCCCGCACCATCTCGGCCCGCCCGGCATGGGCGAAACCGTCAAGCTCGTCAACCAGATTATCATTTCCAACGTTATGATCGCGAACGCGGAAGGCCTAGTCTTTGCAGCGCGTGCCGGCGCGGATCTCGACGCCGTGCGAAGCGTGCTGGCCACGGCGACTGCGTCGAACTACCTGCTCTCGGAATGGCTGCCGAAAACGTGGCTTGCGGGATCGTTCGACGGAGGCTTCGCGCTCGATCTCCTGCGTAAGGATCTCGCCGCCGCACTCGACGCGGCTCGGGCGCTCAAATATCCGATGCCGGCCACCGGGCTGGCGTACCAGCTCTACACTGCTCGCTCCGATCAGGGGGACGGCGCGCTCGATTACAGCGCGATCGTAAAGGCGTATGAACGTAACAACGGAAGCGAAGCCGCCGCGCACGGCGCCGGCTAAAGGCCCGGACTTCAATAAGAAGATCCTGGTCGTGGACGACGAGTCAGCGATCCTTCAGACCTTGCGCTTCAACTTGGAGCGCAGCGGTTATGCGGTGGTTACCGCCGGTGACGGCCGCAGCGCAATCGCGATGGCGCAGCGCGAGCAGCCCGACCTGATCGTGCTCGACATCATGCTTCCGGTTCTCGACGGCGTCGAGGCGTGCAAAGAGATTCGCAAGTTCAGTCCCGTCCCGATCATCATGCTGACCGCGAAGGATCAAGAGATCGACAAGGTCCTGGCCCTCGAGCTCGGCGCCGACGATTACGTCACCAAGCCCTTCGCGCTCCACGAGTTCTTGGCTCGCGTGAAGGCGCGCCTGCGCCGCCAAGCTTCGATGCACTCCGGCCACGACGAAGCGATCGCGCTCGGTGAGATCGTCCTCGATCCGTCTCGCCAGCAGCTCACGGTTCGCGGCAAAGAGGTCGCGCTCGCTCCGAAGGAGTTCGGGCTCCTGCGCGTGTTGATGGAGAACCACGGACGCGTCGTGACGCGGCAGACGCTGCTCGACAAGGTTTGGGGCTACGATTTCGAAGGCGAGCAGCAGACCGTCAGCGTCCATATTCGCTGGCTGCGCGAAAAGATCGAAGAAGATTCGCGCGCGCCGCGTCACATCTTGACGGTTCGCAGTCGCGGTTACATGTTCAAAGCTTGACCCCGATCGAGTGGTCGCTGCTCGCGCTCGCCGTAGGGCTCGCCGGCGGCTTCGCCGTTGCGCGCCTGCGTGCGGCGCCGGAGCGAGGATCGCCGCTTGCCGAGCCGGTGCCTCGAATCGAATCGGCCGGCGCTGCTATTTCGGTCGATAGCGCATTCGCCCGGCTGGTGCGCGCGCTTCCGATCGGCGTCGTCCTCGTCGACCGCACCTGTCACGTCGAGTTCGCGAATGCCGCGGCGGGAACGACCTTCGGCTTCGATCCCGATCGCGCGCTCAATCTGCACGTCATCGAGGCGATACCGAACGTCGAGCTGGAGCGCAGAATCGGCGACGCGCTGCGCGGCGAAGCCTCCGTCGCGCCGCTGCTGCTGACCGGCGCCTCCGGCCAACGAACCTATCGCGTCTCGGTCTACCCGCTCACCGAGAACGGCGCCGACTCGCGCCGCGTCGTAATCTTCTCCGACGATCAGACGGCGCTCTTGCGTCTCGATCGCGCGCGTAAGGAGTTTCTCTCCAACGTTTCGCACGAGTTACGCACGCCGCTCTCGTCGATCAAGCTGATGCTCGAAACGGTGCTCGAGGCGCCCGAAGAAGAGGCGCGCGATCTCTTCGTGCCGCAGGCGCTCGCGCAGGTCGACCGGCTCACCGCGCTCGTCGATCAGCTTCTCGAACAGGCGCGCGCGGAGTCGGGTCAACTCAAGCTCCATCTCCGCGACGTCGATCTCGAAGAGGTGGCGCGGCCGATCGTCGCTTCGTTCGAGCAGCAGGCTTCGAATAAAGGCATCTCGCTCGAACTGGCCGCGCTGCGTCCGGTGCGCGTCGAGGTCGATCCGGACCGGCTCGCCCAAGTCTTCGTGAACTTAATCGACAACGCGTTGCGCCACACGTCGGGAGGCGGGCGAATCCGCGTCGAGCTCGACGCCCGCGACAGCGACGCGGTGCTGCGCGTTCGCGATACCGGCGAGGGCATTCCGTATCGCGATCTGCCCCATATCTTCGAGCGCTTTTACGTGGTGGATCGCTCGCGCACGCGCGGTAGCGGCGGCGCCGGCCTGGGACTCGCGATCGTCAAGGGAATCGTCGACGCGCACGGCGGTGCGATCTCGGCCGAGTCGATGCTCGGCCGCGGGACTTCGTTTACGATTCGCTTGCCGATCATGCGCATCAAGCGAGAGAGCGGAGCGTAATGTAGTGCGTCTTAACGTTCTTAACGCAGGACGGGCCCGGACGCCGTGAGCGACGAAGCGGCGGAGAAGATGTTTACCCACGTCGAGGATCCGGCGGCACTCTCGGTGCAAGCGAAGATGGACGTCGAGAATCTCAACGTCTACTACGGCGCTTTTCGTGCAATCAAAGACGCCTCGCTGCACGTTCCCGTTCACCGCGTCATGGCGCTCATCGGCCCGTCGGGATGCGGCAAGTCCACCTTCATTCGCGCGCTCAACCGCATGCACGATCTTACGCCGGGCGCGCGCGTGGAAGGAAAGGTGCTGCTCGACGATCGCGACATCTACGCACCGGAGATCGATCCGGTAACGATCCGTTACCGGATCGGGATGGTCTTTCAGCGCCCGAATCCGTTTCCGAAATCGATTTACGACAACGTCGTCTACGGCCCGCGAATTCACGGCGAGCGCAGCGCGTCGCAGTTGACCGAGATCTGCGAACGCAGTCTGCGCCAAGCCGCGCTGTGGGACGAAGTGAAAGATCGTCTCGATCGATCCGCGCTCGACCTCTCGGGCGGACAGCAGCAGCGCCTCTGCATCGCCCGCTGCCTCGCGGTCGATCCCGAGGTGATTCTGATGGACGAGCCCGCCTCGGCGCTCGACCCGATCGCCACCGGCAAGATCGAAGACCTGATCGAGGAGCTCAAGAATCAGTACACCGTGGTCATCGTGACCCATTCGATGCAGCAAGCCGCACGAATCAGCGACAATACCGCCTTCTTTCTGCTCGGCGAGCTGGTCGAGGCCGACACGACCGCCGCGATCTTTACCAAGCCCAAAGACAAGCGGACCGAGGATTACATTACCGGCCGATTCGGATAACGTCCGTCGCGTCGCTTCCGGTATCTCCGCTTAAGCGGTAGTTAAGAAGACCTTAATCGCCGAGCGCTAGACTCGTTAACAGACCCCTCAATGCTCTCCAGGAGAACCAAATATCGTGATACGCATCCTTTTGCGCGCTGCGCCTGCCGCAGCGGCGATGGTTCTAATCGGCACGTCTTCGGCGCTGGCGGAAACGCAGGCGACACCAGTGGCGCAGACGTCCGCTTCGCCGGCCGATTTCGGCGCACCGCCTTCGGGCGAAATTCCGATTCTCTATAACGATCGTCACGTCTACGCCACTCCCGATCTGCTCAAGCAGGGACGCGTGCTCGCGGCCTACGCGCGCAACGGTGCGATCTACGTGCCGCTGCGCTCGATGTTCGAGCAGATGGGCGCGAGCGTCTCCTACGACCCGTCCACCAAAATCGCTACGATCTCCAAGCCCGGCGCCGAAGTCGTCGTTACGGTCGGTAAAGCCGAGGTGATCGTGAACGGCGAATCGCGTCCGCTCGACGTTCCGCCGATCGTCTATCACGGCGTCGTGCTCGTTCCGATTCGGGTGATCTCCGAAGGGATGGGCGGATACGTCCAGTGGGTGCCCGACCGGCGCTTGGTCGTCGTACGCTACGTCGAAGCGACGCCGCCGCCGACCGAGGCGCCGCCGCCACCCGCTCCCGCGGCGACGGTCGCGCCGCCGCCGCCCTCAACGCCGAATCCGCTGACGCTGGGCGGATTCTTCCGCTCGTATTACTTCACGCGCCAGAATGCGTCGAATAATCCCGGTACGCAGTTCAACTTTTCACCCGGCGCCAAATATAATTCCAACGGCGTCAACCAGGCGAGTCTAAACTACGGAATCGCGCTTCACGGCCAGTACGACTTTCCCAACGGCTGGGATATCGGCGGCACGTATCTCTACGCAAATCCCATCGACGGCCCGTGCGTCGTCCCGGCCAATCACCTCAAAGGCAACGTCTGCGTCATTCAGACGCCGCCGAACACCAACCCCGACGACACGCTCCCCGGATTCACGCTGAGCACGTTCTATCAAGCGTACGCCGGGTATAAGGCGCACGGTTTCGACGGTCAGCTCGGCAACGTGCTCTTCACCACGCCGTGGGCGAATCCGTCGGATTCGCGCATCAAGCCGGCCGCCTTCCAGGGCGCCTATCTCAGTTACACCGCGCCGTCGTACTGGACCATCGAAGGTGCCGATATGTTCGCCTTCGAGAACCGGACGAGCTCGTCGTTCACGCAGCAGACCCTGCTCACGAGCTATCCCGCCGGCAACCCCGGCCTCGCTTCGAACATCTACCTGCCTAACGGTAACGGTATCAACACCGACGGATTTACCTTCGGGAAGCTCGGCTACGACAATCCAAATGGAATTGCCGTAAACGGCTACTTCTACGGCGTCAGCGACATCGTCACGATGTGGTGGGGTGACGCGCAGTATACGTTCGGCCAGAGTCCGTGGAAGCCGTACATCGCCCTTCAAGGCGGAAGCGAAAGCAATAACGGCAAGTCATTTGTCGGAAAGATCGACAGCCAGGTCTTCGGCGCGCAGATCGGCGCCCATATCACCAAGAACCTGCTCTTTACCGCCGGCTACGACCAGATTCCGTGGAAGACCGACACCGTGTTCCTTCCGAAGAACGTAACCTGCAGTAACTCGAACTATCAGATCACGGCCAAGGGCGCCACGCTCGCATACTTCCTACCGTCGAACGCCGCACAGTGCTTCAACAACGCCAACGGCACGACGCAGATATACTACGGCGGATGGGCGAGCCCGTACACCGACGCATACGCAACCGACCCGTTGTTCACGACCAGCATCGATCAAGGCATGGCCGATCGCCGCGCGCCGGGCAGCTCGTGGAAACTCGCGCTGCAGTTCACGTCGACGAACAAGAAGTGGGTCTTCATCGCGACCGACGCGTGGTACAACTACGGGAACGCGCTCTCGGCGGAAGATACCCGCGACTGGACGCTCGACGGCCTCTATCACTTCAGCGCGGTGAAGCCGGGACCGTATCGTGGTCTGACGCTACGCTACCGGTATATGGACCGCACGCTCTCCAACACCTATTGCGGCGCGGCGGCGACCAACTGCCCAGCAGGGTCCTCGATCGGGTCCACCTACTTCGGCGGCCTGCCGCTCTTTAAGTACAACCGCGCTCAGCTCGAGTACGACTTCTAGGAAGCCCCTCGCAACGAGCCTTCCGCCGCCCTCGGGCCTATTGCCCGGGGGCGGTTTCTTAATTTAAAAACTTTGGTTATTGACCAAGGTTATCTATAATGGAGCGGGAAGTTGACGCGAGTCTCTTTCTTTAGCAGGAGGACCCTTCTCGTAATGAAGTCCCTATTCGCTGCTCTCGGCTTTGCGGTAGTGCTTCTTGGCGGCACGATCCCTGCAGCGGCCCAATCGCAGGCGGCGCCTATCGCGCAAGCCGCTTCTCCGGCGCCGCCCGATTTCGGCTCGCCGCCCGCCGGCGAGATCCCGATCCTCTATAACGACCGCCACGTGTACGCCACTCCCGACCTGCTCAAGCAGGGACGCGTGCTCGCGGCCTACGCGCGCAACGGTGCGATCTACGTGCCGCTGCGCTCGATGTTCGAGCAGATGGGCGCGAGCGTCTCGTACGACCCGTCCACCAAGATCGCCACCATCTCGAAGCCCGGCGCCGAAGTCGTCGTCACCGTCGGCAAAGCCGAGGTGGTCGTGAACGGCGAATCGCGTCCGCTCGACGTTCCGCCGATGGTCTATCACGGCGTCGTGATGGTGCCGATTCGGGTGATCTCCGAAGGGATGGGCGGATACGTCCAGTGGGTGCCCGACCGCCGGCTCGTAATCGTTCGCTACGTCGAACCGGTGCCGATGCCGACCGAGGCCCCCTCGCCGCCGGCTCCGGTGGCGACGGTCGCGCCGCCACCTCGGCCGACGCCGAACCCGCTGACGCTGGGTGGATTCTTCCGTTCGTATTACTTCACGCGCCAGAATGCGTCGAATAATCCCGGCACGCGGTTCAACTTCTCACCGGGCGCAAAATATAACTCGAACGGCGTCAATCAGGCGAGTTGGAACAGCGCGATCGCCGTGCACGCGCAGTATGACTTTCCGAACGGCTTCGACGTCGGCGGCACGTATCTGTACGCGAATCCCATCGACGGTCCGTGCGTCGTTCCGGCAAACCACGCCAAAGGCGCCGTCTGCGTCATTCAGACGCCGCCGAACACCAACCCCGACGACACGCTCCCCGGATTCACGCTCAGCACGTTCTATCAGGCCTACGTCGGCTATAAGGCGCACGGTTTCGACGGTCAAGCGGGCAACGTGCTCTTCAACACGCCGTGGGCGGGACCGGCCGATACGCGCTTAAAACCTGAAGCGTACCAAGGCGCGTATTTGAACTACACGACGCCGTCGGGTTGGACGGTCGGCGCGGCCGATATGTTCGCCTTCGAGGGCCGCACCAGTTCGTCGTTCACCCAGAACACCTTGCTGACGAGTTATCCGGCCGGCAGTAGCGGCTTGCCGTCCAACATCATCGTTCCGGGCGGCAATGGAATCCAAACCAACGGCTTTACGTACGCCAGGGTTGGCTATAACAATCCATCCGGGAGCGGCCTGGGCGTCAACGGCTATTTCTATCAAATCGCCGATCTCGCCAACATACAGTGGTTTGACGGCCGATACACCTTCCCGGGTAAATGGGCGCCGTTCGTTGCGATGCAAGGCGGCTGGGAGAACAATAGCGGACAATCCTATCTCGGCAAAATCGATAGTCAGGTGATCGGCGCCCAAATCGGCGCAAACTTCACGAAGAACATCTCGCTTACGGTCGCCTACGATTCGATTCCATGGCATAACGATACCGTCTATCTGCCGTCGGGCGTGACGTGCAGCAACTCAAACTATCAAATCTCGGCAAAAGCGACGCTCGCCTATTTCTTGCCGCTGAACACGGGCCAGTGCTTTACCAATCCGAACGGGACGACCTCGATCTACTACGGCGGCTGGGCCAGCCCGTACACGGATAACACGACCAGCGATCCGTTATATACGACAAACTTCATGCAGGGCGAAGTCGATCGGCGTGCGCCGGGTACCTCGTGGCAGACGGTGCTCCAGTTCATCTCGACCAATAAGAAGTGGATATTTCAAGCGGCCGATGCCGGATACGATTACGACAACGCGCTCGTGCCCGAAAACACCAAGATCTGGTGGCTCGACGGACGCTATTACTTCAGCCACGTCGGAAAAGGCCCGTATCACGGATTGCTCCTGCGCTATCGCTACGGCGAGCGCTACCTTTCGAACACCTATTGCGGAGCGGCGGCCACCGACTGTCCGGCCGGCTCTTCAATCGGCGCGACCTACCTGGGCGGTCTGCCGATCTTCAAATACAACCGAGCGATGTTGGAGTACGATTTCTAACCATGCGTAAATTTATCTGGCTATCCATCGCGGCCGCGCTGGCGCTGGCATTGGGGGTTAACGCCGGCGCGGCCCCTTCACCCACGACGATTCTCAACGTGTCGTACGATCCGACGCGCGAGCTGTACGACGACTACAACGCCGTCTTCGCTGCCTACTGGAAGAAGAAGACGGGGCAGAGCGTTACCGTGCAGCAATCAAACGGTGGCTCCGGAAAGCAGGCGCGAGCGGTCATCGACGGTCTGCAAGCAGACGTGGTGACCCTCGCGCTGGCCTACGACATCGACGCGATTTCGGACAGAGCGAAGTTGCTTCCACCCAACTGGCAGACGCGGCTGCCGTATAAGAGCACGCCGTACACCTCGACCATCGTCTTTCTCGTGCGGCAAGGCAATCCCAAGCACATCCGCGATTGGGAGGATCTCATAAAGCCCGGCGTCGCGGTGATTACGCCGAATCCCAAGACCTCGGGCGGCGCCCGCTGGAATTTCTTGGCGGCCTGGGCCTACGCGCTGGCGCATAACGGCAACAACGCCGCCGCGGCCAAAGACTTCGTTACCAAGCTCTACAAAAACGTTCCCGTCCTCGACTCGGGCGCCCGCGGCTCGACCACAACCTTCGTGGAGCGCGGAATCGGCGACGTGGAGATCGCTTGGGAGAACGACGCGCTTCTAGCGGTCGACAAGCTCGGGGTCGGGCGCTTCGAGATCGTGCGGCCGTCGTTGAGCATCCTGGCCGAACCGCCGGTCGCGCTCGTCGACGCCGTGGTCGCCAAGAAACAGACGCGCGCGGTCGCGGAGGCGTACTTGCAGTATCTCTTCACACCGCAAGGGCAAGAGATCATCGCGCGTCATTACTTCCGGCCGCGCCTCGCCTCGGTGGCGCACCGGTACGCCGCGCAGTTCCCGTCGATGAAGCTGGTCGACATCGACAAGTTCGGCGGCTGGCGTAAAGCCCAGCAACAGTTCTTCGCCGACGGCGGCGTCTTCGATCAAATCTATCAGTCCAACCAATAGCCATGTTCGCAAAACTCGCCTCCTTCCGGCGACCGAGCATCATTCCCGGGTTCGGATTAACCTTCGGCTTCACGCTGTGCTACCTATCACTCGTCGTGTTGATTCCGATCTCAGTGACGTTCGTCGAAGCGGGGCGCATGGGGGCGCATCAGTTCTGGCACGCGACGACGACGCCGCGCGCGCTCGCGTCGTACGAGTTGAGCTTCGGCGCCTCGCTCGTCGGCGCGTTCGTAAACTTCGTTCTCGGCACGCTCGTCGCGTGGGTCTTGGTGCGCTACTCGTTCGCGGGAAAGCGCATTCTCGACTCCCTCGTCGACTTGCCCTTCGCTCTTCCTACGGCGGTCGCCGGAATAGCGCTGACGACGCTCTACGCCTCGACCGGATGGTTCGGCGGACCGCTCGCGCCGGCGGGAATCCACGTTGCATTTACTCGGCTCGGCGTGGTTGTCGCGCTGACGTTCATCGGCCTTCCGTTCGTCGTGCGCACGGTGCAGCCGGTACTCGAGGATCTCGATCGCGAGCTCGAAGAGGCGGCTGCCAGTCTGGGAGCGAGCCGGTTGAAGACCTTTCTTCGCGTGATCTATCCGGCAATTTTCCCCGCCGCGCTCACCGGCTTCGCGCTGGCATTTGCCCGCGGCGTCGGCGAGTACGGCTCGGTGATTTTCATCGCCGGCAACATGCCGATGCGTACCGAGATCGCGCCGCTCTTGATCGTCACGAAGCTCGAGGAGTACGACTACGCCGGCGCAACGGCGATCGCCGTCGTGATGCTGACGCTCTCGTTCGTCCTGCTCGCCGCGATCAACGCGCTCCAGCGATGGAGCGGGTCGCGGGAGGCTCGGGCCGTTGGTTAACGCATTTCCGGCTGTCGCCGCTCGCACCGCTACGCCTTCTGCCGTCGGCGAATCGAAGGCCGTACGATGGCTCCTGATCGGCACGTCGGTCGTTTTCCTAGCGGTCTTCCTCTTGGCGCCGCTGGCCTTGATCTTCGCGACCGCGTTCGGTCACGGCGTGCTCGCGTACCTTCGAAGCTTCTCCAACCCCGATACGCTCTCCGCGATTCGTTTGACGCTTCTGGCGGCGGTCATCGCGGTTCCCGCAAATATCGTCTTCGGCGTTTCGGCGGCCTGGGCGATCGGCAAGTTCGAATTCTTCGGCAAGAGCCTGCTGATCTCGCTGATCGATCTGCCGTTCTCCGTCTCGCCGGTCGTCGCCGGCCTTACCTACGTGTTGCTCTTCGGCGCGCAGGGCGTCTTGGGGCCGTGGTTGAGCGCACACGGCATTGCGATCATCTTCGCCGTTCCCGGCATCGTGCTCGCGACGATCTTCGTCACCTTTCCCTTCATCGCGCGCGAGCTGCTCCCGCTCATCGCCGCCCAGGGCAACGATGAAGAGGAGGCCGCGATCACGCTCGGCGCAGGCGGCTGGCAGACCTTTTTGAGGGTGACGCTGCCGAACGTCAAATGGGCGCTGCTCTACGGGGTGATCCTCTGCAACGCCCGCGCGATGGGGGAGTTTGGCGCGGTTTCCGTCGTCTCGGGCCACATTCGCGGACTCACCGATACGATGCCGCTGCAGATCGAGGTTCTTTACAACGACTATCAGTTCGTTCCGGCTTTTGCGGTGGCGTCGCTTTTGGCGCTCCTGGCGCTCGCAACGCTCGTGGTCAAGAGCGTCGTCGAGTGGCGGGCCGGAAAACTCCATGGAGAGAGAGTATGAGCATCGCCGTCCGTCAGATCACCAAGAAGTTCGGAAGCTTTACCGCGCTCGACGCCGTCGACCTCGAGATTCCCCGCGGGCGCCTCGTCGCGCTGCTCGGCCCCTCGGGCTCGGGCAAGACGACGCTGCTGCGGATCATCGCCGGACTCGAGAATGCGGAATCGGGGACGATTTCATTCGACGGCCAAGACGTCGGCGACCGAACCGTGCGCGAACGGCGCGTCGGTTTCGTCTTTCAGCACTACGCGCTCTTTCGCCACATGACCGTCTTCGAGAACGTCGCCTTCGGGCTGCGCGTTCGCCCGCGCCGGACGAGACCGTCTTCGGCCGATATTCGGCGGCGCGTCGGCGAGTTGCTCGATCTCATTCAACTGGGCACGCAAGCCGGGCGTTATCCCTCGCAGCTTTCGGGGGGCCAGCGCCAGCGCGTCGCACTCGCCCGTGCGTTAGCCGTCGAGCCGAGCGTCTTGCTCTTGGACGAGCCGTTCGGTGCGCTCGACGCCAAGGTTCGGATGGAGCTGCGCCGCTGGCTGCGACAGCTTCACGACGACGTCGGCGTAACCAGCGTCTTCGTAACGCACGACCAAGACGAAGCCTTGGAAGTCGCCGATCGCGTCGCGGTGATGAACCGCGGCCGAATCGAGCAGGTCGGCACGCCGGACGAGGTCTATCACCAGCCGGCAACCTCGTTCGTCTACAATTTCTTGGGGAACGTCAACCTCTTTCACGGTCGCATCGATGAGGGGACGGCGCGCGTCCACGGAGAGCCGACCGGAGATCTCGTCTTCGTGCGTCCGCACGCGTTGGAAATTACGCGGCAACCGATCGGCGCCAACTATTTTCGCGCAACGGTCAAGCACATCAACGCCGCCGGTCCGCTCGTCAAGGTCGAAGCGGTCACCGAGTGGGGTGCCACCGTCCACGCCGAGATGGCGCAGGAGCGCTTTCGCTCGATGGGCTTGCAGAAGGGGGAAGAGGTCTTCCTCACCCCACGCGACGTCGCGGTCTTCTCAGACGACCGCCGTGCGGTGAGCGCCTAGCGCCAATCACGCGTTAAGCCGAGACCCTGCGGGTCGATTCCAAGCGCGGTCGCGCGATCGGCCGGATCGGATTCGCGCCGTTCGATTTCGGCATCGAGGCGCCGGCGATACTCGAGTACGGCCTCGCGCCGATCGCCTTCGACCGCATCGGCAAGACGAACGAGCGCCGCGCGAAGACGGCGAACGACCTGCAGCGCGTCGATCCCGTAGCGACGAATCTCGTCAAAGGCAAGCGAGAGATGATCGTTCCACGTTGGAGCCGGGTAGATCAGCAGCGGGCCGCCCCGCGCATCAGTGACTCGCCCGTCGTCGCGTTTTTGACCCAAATGCATCATGAGGTCGAGAATCTGGTCGAGCGCCTCGACCGCCGTCGTGGGATCGTTCACCGCCGGCGAGAGCGCCATGATCGCCGTGTCGACCAAGAGCCGCAGCGAGAACCGGACGTCGCATTCGTAAGAGTTCTCCTGACGCAAACGCAGCGAGGCGAGAAGGCGAGCCTCCTCGATCGGCTCGCGCGCGCCATGGACTCGCGCAAGAACGCTCTTTGGATAGAGCGTGTCGCCGATCGCGTATTCGAGTTGGATCGTCGCTCCGGCAGTTCGTGCGAGCTCAGCCAGGCCGGCCTTGTCGATCGCAATCAAGACCATTAGCTCTCCCGAATAGACGACGGCTCGCGTCGGTGACGCGAGCGGGACGGCGGCGGGCTGCGTCTCGGCTGCGTCGGGCATGAGGGCGATCAGCGCTCGCCCACGCTCGCCGACGTATGCGAGTATTCGCGTGATGCGCAGCTCCGCGACCTGATTGACGAGCATGGCGAGCAGAGCAATGCTCGCCACCAGCAAGATGCCGACGATGATCAGCGAGACGAACGGAATCCAATCCGATCCCTCGCGATTGACGAAGACGAGCGTCCCCAGCGCAAACGTAAAGGTGGCGACGAAGACGCCGAAGGCGTGGTAGATGATGAGCCGATGGTGGAGCTGGAGGATAAACCGCTTCGAGAATGCCGTCGCGGTATACTGAATGAAGAGCATGCCGATCGAAAAGACGATCGCGGTAAAGGCCATCATCCCGGATGCAACCGCACCGAGCAGCGCCTGCGCGGTCGAGACCGAGATCTCGTGCCCGTATGCCGGAAAGATCGCATACTCGAGGCGCGGGACCACCGTCGCGCCGAGCACGCTCACCAAGAGATACGCCGTCGGAATTAACCAGCGCGGCATCGCGCACTCCTTCGTCTCCGGCAGCAAGGATCGCCGGTGAGCGGGTTTTCAGCATAGCCGAGTGAAATTACCGCGCCCTCATGGCTTCCACGATGAAGGCCCTCGTCAAACCCGAAGCGGCCCCCGGATTCCGCTTGGTCGAAGTCCCGGTTCCCGAGATCGGTCCCGGCGACGTGCTGATTCGGGTTGAAAAGGCCGGGCTCTGCGGCACCGACCATCACATTTACACCTGGGACGCGTGGGCGCAGAAGCGAGTCAAACCGCCGCTCGTCGTCGGCCACGAGTTCATGGGCACGGTCGTCGCGACCGGGGAGGCGGTGCGTTCGGTTCGCGCCGGCGAGCGCGTCTCGGCCGAGGGTCATATCGTCGACCTCACGTGTCTGCTCTGCCGAACCGGAGAGGCGCATATTTGCGAGCGCGTCGAGATCATCGGCGTCGACCGTGACGGCGCCTTTGCCGAGTACGTCGCGATCCCCGAGTACAACGTTTGGCGGCTCGACCCGGCGATCTCCGACGTCGTTGCCGCGATCTTCGATCCGCTCGGCAACGCGGTTCACACCGTGATGGCTGCCGGCGTCAGCGTCAAGAGCGTCGTGATTACCGGCGTCGGCTCGATCGGTCTGATGGCGATCCCAGTCGCTCGCGCGGCCGGTGCCACGTTCGTCTTCGCCATCGATGTCAATCCGGCGAAGCTGGAGCTGGCACGCACCCTCGGCGCCGATGCCGCGTTTTTGGCGAACGGATGCGAATATCGAGCGCGAGATCAAGGAGCGGACGCGCGGCGACGGGGCCGACGTGCTGCTCGAGATGTCGGGAAGCGGCGCGGCGATCGATCTGGGCCTGCAGCTTCTGCGCAACGGGGGAACCGCGGCGCTGCTCGGGATACCGGCCGATACGGTGAATCTCAATCTCGCAGAACGTATCATCTTCAAAGGGTTGACGGTGCTCGGCATCAACGGACGGCGGATGTTCGAGACCTGGTATCAGACCGAGGCGCTCGTCAAGAGCGGACGCGTCGATCCCCGCTCGATCGTTACGCACGTCCTCCCCTTCACCGAGTTCGACCGTGCCTTTGCGTTGATGGAGAAGGGAGAGGCGGTCAAAATCGTGCTCGATTTCAAAGGAGATATAGCCAAACCATGAATCAGGCCTTCGAAGCGAAGCTGCAAAGCGATCTCGACGCGCTCAAAAAGGCCGGCACCTACAAACGTCTCCGTCACCTCACGACGCCGATGGCGCCCGAGGTGCACATGGAAGAGGCCGGCGACGTTATCGTGCTCTCGAGCAATAATTACCTCGGCCTCGCCGACAATCCCGAGGTGATCGAAGCGGGGAAGCGCGGCCTCGACAAATACGGCGCGGGGACGGCATCGGTGCGTTTTATCTGCGGAACCTTCGACATCCACCGGGTCCTCGAGAAGCGAATCGCCGAGTTTTTGGGAACCGATGCGGCACTCTCATACGTCTCCTGCTGGAACGCGAATACCGGACTCTTTCCGACGATCTGCGATGAAGGATCGGCGATCGTCTCCGACGAGCTCAACCACGCGTCGATCATCGACGGCGTGCGCCTCGCATCGAAGGCGCGACGCGAGCGGTACAAGCACAGCGACATGGCGCAGCTCGAAGAGAAGCTCAAGGCGGTTGCCGGCTGCTTTCCGATCGCGATCGTCACCGACGGCGTCTTCTCGATGGAGGGCGACCTCGCGAAGCTTCCCGAGATGGTCGAGCTCGCAAGGCGGTATGGGGCGATCGTCGTCGTCGACGATTCGCACGGCACCGGCGTGATGGGAAAGACCGGGCGCGGCACGGTCGAGCATTACGGACTCACCGGCCAGGTCGACGTGATTACCGGAACGCTCGGCAAGGCACTCGGCGGCGCGGCCGGCGGATTCGTCGCCGGAAGCAACGCGCTGATCGATACGCTGATCCAGCGCTCGCGTCCGCAGCTCTTCTCCAACGCGCTCCCCGCGACGGTTGCGTGCAGTTCGCTCGCCGCAATAGAGTACCTCGACGCGCATCCCCAGCTCGTCGCCGATCTGCGCGAGAAGACGCGGTACTTTCGCGAAGGCCTCAAACGCATCGGATACAAACCGCTCGAGAGCGAGAGCGCGATCGTACCGATTATCGTCGGGGAAACGGCCTTTGCCATCGCCCTGAGCGACAAGCTCTTGAAGGCCGGCGTCTTTGTGACCGGGTTCGGCTATCCGGTCGTGCCGGAAGGGACCGCGCGAATTCGCGTGCAGATCAGCTCCGCGCTAACGAAGGACGAGATGGACCGCGCGCTCGCCGCCTTCGAACGCGTCGGCAGAGAGGCCGGACTCCTTACCGCGTAGTTTTGCGGCGCTTGCCGCCGCCCCGCCGTAAAACGGCGGGAACGCGCACGACGAGCACCGGAACGCCGGCATGGCGCATCAGTCCTTCGGCGACGCTGCCGAGCAAGAGACGCGGCAATCCGCTGCGCCCGTGGCTCCCGACGACGATCGCGTCGGCCTTCATGCGCCGGGCATAATCAACGAGACCGGAAATTATGGGGGCATCCACCAGCTTGGTCTCGATCGCTACTCCCGCGGCGGACGCTCGCTCCGAGGCGGCGGCGAGAATTGCGCGTGCGTCCTCGCGCAGCATCTTTCCCGCAGAGGCGGGCGTATGGTGAAAGGCCGCGGCGATCCGGCCGATCTCCTCGGAGAGGTTCATCGCGTACGCCGCAGTGATCGAGGCTCTTTCGCTGCGCGCCAGCGCCAGCGCAACGTCGAGCGCGGCATTGGACTGATCGGAGCTGTCGTAGGCGACGAGAAGCCGCTGCATGAATATCGGCGTCTATTATGAGCTGCGGCGTGGCGGACCTTTGAAGTTCACCCGTCGCGGCGTCGTGCTCAAGCCGAGCGAGTCGCTCGGCCGAATGGGCATCTTGAATCCGGCCTGCGCGCGCCTTCGCGACGGCTCGCTGCAGCTCTATCCGCGAATGATCGCGCCGGGCAACGTTTCGCGGATCGGTTCCTTTCAAGGTCGCGAGGGCGCCGGCGGCACGCTGGAGCTCGATTTCTGCGGGTTCGCGCTCCAGCCCGAAGCGCCGTACGAACTGCGCGATGGGCCGCAGGGGCACGGTTGCGAAGATCCGCGCGTTACCTTCGTGCACGCGATCGACCGGTACGTGATGGCCTACGTTGCCTTGGGCCCGCGCGCGCCGGAGGTTGCCGTTGCCGTCTCCGACGACGGGCTGCATTGGGAACGCCTGGGACTGCTGCGGTTTCTCGGAAGCGACGAGCCATTCGCAGATAAGGATGCGGCCTTCTTTCCGGAGCCGGTTCTGTCGCCGGAGGGCGTTGTGTCGCTGGCATTCTATCATCGCCCGACTCTGCGGCTCACGATGACCGATCCTCACGCGGCGATCGCCGAGATCAAAGCACTGCCGCCGAACCGTCGCGAAGGAATCGCGATCGCATACGTTCCGCTCGAAGCCGTTCGAACCGATATTGCCGCGCTCTGCATCGCCACCGAATCGCATCGCTTGACGATGCCCCATGCCAATTGGGGAAACATCAAAGTCGGCGCGGGGACGCCGCCGGTGCGCATCGACGAAGGGTGGCTCGCCGTGATCCACGGTGTCGACGAACTGCGCCATCCCGCCGACGCGGCGCTCCTACGCTACTGCGCGGGAGTCATCATTCACGACGCACACCATCTCGACCGGATCGTCTATCGCTCGCGCGAGCCGCTCTTCATCCCTAAGATTGGAGCAGAACTGCACGGAGCTGTCGGTCACGTCGTCTTTCCCACCGGCATCGACCGGCGCGGCGAGCGCGAGTTCGACATTTACTACGGAATGGCCGACTATGAGATCGGCCGCGGAAGGCTCTCGCTCGACGATTAAGGGCGCCGGTTCCAGATCTCTACCCCCCAACCGTTGGGTGCCTTCCGGCATAGAGAGGGCATGAAGCACATTTTTATTGCGGCAGTCGCTACGCTGCTGATCGCACCCGCGGCGGCCCGTTCGGCAACGCCGGCCGTCTCCATCAAGAACGATGCCTTTTCACCGCAGACCATCTCGGTCACGGCGGGACAGACGGTCACCTTTACCAACAACGATGACGACGCCCATACCATCACCGCGAGCGACGGGAGCTTCGATTCCAAAGGGCTCGATACTAACGGTGTCTGGCGCCACACGTTCACCAAGCCCGGACGGTATCCGTACTTTTGCGAGCTCCATCCGTTCATGAAGGGTACGATCGTCGTTGCGGCGGTGGCCCGATGAGGCGCGGATCATTTCTCGAACACGTCGCGTGGACGGGTGCCGGCATTGCCTATGCGGTCGGCTCGGGCGGCCTTTTGACCGGGCGTGCCGTTGCGGCATCTTCAAGCGAGACGGTCGAGTTCGTGCAGATCAGCGACAGTCACATCGGCTTTCATCAGCCGGCGAATCCCGACGTCGCCGGGACGCTGCAGATGGCGGTCGATGCCATCAATGCGATGGCGTCGCAACCTGCATTCGTCGTGCACACCGGCGACATCACGCACCTCTCGACCGCCCCGCAGTTCGACGACGCGCGCGCGATTCTCTCGCAGCTGCGCGCACCGCTCGATCGCGCTGCCCGGCGAGCACGACGTCCTCGGCAACGATTTCAAAACCTATCTTTCAAACTTCAAGATTCCGCACTCGACCGACGCCGGCTGGGCCTCGTGGGATGCCGGCGGAGTTCACTATGTCGTCTTGCTCAACGTCTTCAACTTCGAGAAACTCGGACTGCTCGGCAGCGACCAGCTCGACTGGCTCGCCAAGGATCTCGGCGGCGTCGCGCACTCCACGCCGATCGTCGTCTTCACCCACGTCCCGCTCTACGCGCTCTATCCTCAGTGGGGGTGGACGACCGAGGACGGGACGAAGGCCCTCGCGCTGCTGGCGCCGTTCGAGCGCGTGACCGTGCTCAACGGGCATATTCATCAGATCGTCACGCATGAGGAGGGGAACATCCGCTTCGCGAGCGCCGATGCGACGGCATACCCGCAGCCGAAACCGGGTTCGGCGGCGAAACCCGGTCCGGTGACGCTTCCACACGATGCGCTCCTGCGCGCGGTCGGCTACCGGACCGTGGAGCTCGACGGATACGATCTGCGTTTCGAGGATCGCGCGCTCGGATAACGTGCGCGACGCGTCGCTCGAGGATGGATTTGCTCGCCGCGACGCGGCCGCGTACGAGGCTGCCTACCGATCCTTCGGCGCGCGCATGTATGCGCCACGGCGCGGCTGCTGCGCGATCCGGAAGTCGCGCGCGAATGCGTGCAGGACGTCTTCCTGCACCTGTGGCGCCATCCGACCGGCTACGTCACCGCGCGTGGCAGCTTGGAGGCCTTTCTCGTGACCTGTGCGCGCAACGCGGCGCTCACGCGCCTTCGTAGCGGAACCCGGCAGGAAGATGATCGCACATCGGTAAGCTCCCGCATGAGTACCTTAATCGAAGACGATCCGATCGAACGCGAACGGATCGCGCGTGCGCTCGCGCAGCTCACGGAAGGGCAAGCGGCGGTCGTGCAGCGCGCGTACTACGGCGGAATGACGCTCGCCGAGGTTGCCGCGGAGCTCTCGATTCCGATCGGAACGGTGAAGGGACGGTTCAGCACGCGCTTACGGTCCTTCGGCAGTCGCTGATACCGGAGAATGACGATGCAAGCTGACAGCACATCGGCGAATCGGCCGAGCTCTACGCGATCGGTGCAGCTCGATGCCGTGAGCAGGCGCGGTCGACGCGCATATCGCCCATTGCGCCGCGTGTGCGCGGCGTGTCGGCGAGGCCGAAGAAACCGTGCTCGCGCTCGAACGCGACGTGCGGATCGATCCGCTCGCAGCCGCGGTCGCCGTTCCGCTGCGCCTGCGCCGCCGTGAGGTTCCCGTCTGGTGGCTGCCCGTCCAGGGCGGCCGCACTGATCGTGGGCATGCTGCTCCCCGCGCCTCATCGCTCAGCACGAAATGGCGACGCTCGCAATGATCAACAGCCATTTCAACCACGCGCAGTTTGCGGCCGCAATGCGCCGGCGGCGAAGGTCATCTACGCGCGCGATCGCTCGTGGTACTACGTCATCGTCCCAGGCTCGGATCGCTACGACGTCTACGGCGTGAGGCAACGGAATAGCGTTTTGCTCGGAACGACGAAGCCAAAGGGCGCAACCAGCGAGCTCTTCTGGCAGCAGCGAGAGCCGTTCGATCAGATCGAACTGCGCGACGGCGAAGCGTCGATCGAAATCCGCGTCGATTCGGTAGCCGGCGGACCGCCTAGCAATTCAAATCTGCAGTAGCTCAACGTGAGAAAAAGGCCCAGGAGCCGTTTGACTCCGAGCCTGATTTGGTTGCGGGGGGTGGATTTGAACCACCGACCTTCGGGTTATGAGCCCGACGAGCTACCGGACTGCTCCACCCCGCGACGGGACCGGTAGATTTACGACGGGTACCGTTTCGCACCTGCCGAAAGCGAACGTATGCCTTTAGGCTTGCTTGCGTCGCGCGTGCCGAAGATCCATCTCCACTGCCATCTCGAGGGGACGCTTGCGCCCGCAGAGCTTCGTGGAGCTTGGCCGGCAAGCACGGCGTGCCGCTGCGCTATCACCGCGGACCGGCGCCCGAAACTCCCAGCGAGCCGGTCGATCCGGCCGATCCATACCGCTTCAAAGACTTTCGCGAGTTTCTCTTTCTTTTTGCCGCGGTCAGCCGCTCGCTGCAGGATCCGCAAGATTACGCGCGCCTCGCCCGCGAGTTCGTGGAAGATGCGCTCGCACAGCGCGTCAGTTTACGGCGAGCTCTTTGTCTCGCCGTCGGTATGGACGTTCTTCAATCCTCAACTCGACGTTCGCGCGACGATGGAAGCCATCGTCGTCCGAGCTGCGCGCGGCGCGGCCGCACGCAACCTTCAAGCTCTTGGCCGATGTGACGCGCAACTTCGGTCGCGGAATCCGCCATGCAAACGGCACGAGCCGTCGCAAAGATGGGCGACCTCGACGTCATCGGCATTTCGCTCGGCGGCGACGAGGCGCGCTTTCCGGCGCGCGATTTCGCCGAAGTCTTCGCCTTCGCTCGAGCGCAGGGATTGCATCGCGTCGCGCACGCCGGCGAGGCCGACGGCCACCACAGCGTTCGTGACGCGGTCGATTTGCTCGGAGCCGAGCGAATCGGCCACGGCATTCGCGCGCTGGACGATCGCGGCGTCGTCGAGATGCTCGCGGAGCGGCGGATTGCGTTGGAGATTTGTCCGACCTCGAACCGGCTCACCGGCGCGGCGATGGCGGATCGCCCGCATCCCTATCTCGACTTCGACGGCGCCGGATGTGTCGTCACCATCGACGCCGACGATCCGGCCCTCTTTGGGACTTCGATCGAGCGCGAATATGCCGAGGTCGAGCGGGTAGCCGGTGGCGCAGTCCTGGCGCGCTACGTGGGCAACGCTATCGAAGCCTCCTTTGCCGCGCCCGACGAGAAGGGCCGCATGGCCGCACAACTGGCGGCGGCCGTTGCGGAACTTCAGCCGCAAGGGCGAAGTTAAAGCAGGTATGCCGGGACACTCGCACTCGCATTTTGCCGAGTCTTTTGAAATGTATATGAAGGCAATCTATCGCTTGGAACGCGAGGGCCCGGGCGTGACGACGTCGGCCTTAGCGACCGAGCTGGGCGTCGCGCCGGCTTCGGTATCGGGGATGCTCAAGAAGCTGGTGAACGACGGGTTCGTGGAGCACGAGATCCGCGGCGATATTCGCGCTTACGCGCAAGGGTCTCGAAGTAGCCGTCGGCGTCGTGCGCCGCAATCGTTTGGCGGAGCGCCTGCTCACCGACATGCTCGGGATGCCGTGGGACGAAGTCTACGCCGAAGCCTGCATTCTCGAGCACGCCATCACCGATCGCGTCGAAGAACGGCTCGTCGCAAGCCCTCGGCGATCCGCAGACCTGTCCGCACGGACATCCCATTCCGCCCAAAGATCTAACCGAACCGGTGCGCAACGGCATTCCGCTGGCACAAGTCGAGCCGGGTCGAAGGTCACGGTTTCGGGCGTCACCGAGCAGATGCCGGAGATACTGCGTTACCTCGCGCAAGTGGGATTGCGCCCGGGAGCGCGCCTGCAGCGTTCTCGATAAAGCACCGCTCGGCGGCCCGTTGACCATTGAAGTTGACGGCCATCGCCACGCCATATCGCTGGAGCTGGCACGCACGGTGATGATCGCGTGATCACGCGCTTTCTCATCGCCCTCAACGTCATCGGTTATCTGTGGGAGATTAGCGTCGGCGGTCTCGGCTCTGCTCACCGGCTTCGGCGGCGATAGCACCGGGATGGAACGCGTTCTCGCTGAAGGGCGCGATTATTCCGGCCTTTGTTCTTGCAGTACGGCCAATGGTGGCGCATCATCACCGGAGCGTTCTTGCACGGCGGTTTGATTCACATTGCCGTCAACATGATGTCGCTCTGGTTCCTCGGACGCTTCATCGAGTGGGCGATGGGTTCGTGGCGGATGCTGATCGTCTACATGTTCTCGCTGATTGCCTCGGGATTGGCCGTCGTATACTTGAGCGCCCCGATGGTGCCGACGGTCGGCGCGAGCGGCGCGATCTTCGGCCTGTTCGGCGCTTTATTCGCCATCGGGCTCAAGCTCGGCAAGCCCGGCATGGACCTGGTGCGCGCCAACATCGGCATTCTCGTCATCAATTTGATCATCACATTTACCGTGCCGGCGATTGCGTGGCAGGCGCACGTCGCCGGACTCGTCGCCGGGTTCGTATTGACCTACGCGCTCTACGTTCCGCCGCGACGCGTCGCGCCGGTCGTCGTCGACGCTGCGGGCCGCGAGCTGCAAGCCGAATACGAACCGCCGGCCGGTGACCGTTAACCTCGAGGAGATCTTCGGCTCCAAGCGGACCGTTCGCGCGGACGCTGGAAGGATACGAACCACGTCCCGGACAGCTGCAGATGGCGCAAGCCATCGAGCGCGGCATCTTGGAAGGCATGCACACGATCGTCGAAGCCGGCACCGGCGTCGGAAAATCGCTCGCCTATCTCGTTCCTGCCATTCGCAGCGGTAAGAAGGTCGTGCTTTCGACGGGCACGATCGCGCTGCAGGAGCAGCTGGTGCGCAAGGACATACCGTTGGTCGAGCGACGCGCTCGACCGGCCGATGCGCGTCACGCTGCTCAAAGGGCGCTCGCACTACCTCTGCCGCCAGAAGCTCGAACGCATGCGCGCCGACCGGCTCGCTCGCGTCAGTCGCGCTCGATGCAGCAGATTTGGGAGTGGGCCGAGCGAACGCAGAGCGGCGATCGCGCCGAGCTCAGTTTCTTGCCGCGCGGCGACGAGTGGGAGCAGCTCGATGCCGACGCCGACGAGTGCACCGGCGAAATCTGCCCGCACTTTCGCGATTGTTTCTTCTTCAAAAAGCGCGACGAAGCGAAGTATGCCGACCTCGTCGTCGTCAATCACGCGCTCTTCTTTCTCGATCTGGCGATGGGCGGCGGATTGCTGCCGCCGTACGACGTCGCCGTGCTCGACGAAGCGCACCAGTGCGAACGCTGGGCGACCGACGCGCTCACCGCGGTGGTCTCGCGCGCGACCGATCGATCGCATGCTGCGCAAGCTGCGCCGCCACTACCACCTGCCGCACGCGCTTCGAAACCGATTTCGAAGAGGCGATGCGGCGGCTCGGAATCGAGTCTCGCGCAGGTTCCCTCCGAGCGCTATCCGCTCGCTGCCAACGAGGAAGTTTGGGAGCCGCTCGACGCGCTGCGCGCAATGCCTCTATCGGCTTGGAGAACTGGCTCTTCGCGCACTGGCTCGACGGACTCAAACGCAGCGCCGATAACGAGGCCGAAGCCGAACGCCGGCGCGATCTGGCGATGCGTTCGGTGCTGGCGCACGAGTCGCGATCGAACGCTTCGGAGCCGGTGCCGACGACGCCATCGCCTGGGTCGAGCGCAGCGATGCCGACGGCCGTTACTGCGTGAACTGCGCGCCGCACGAGGTCGCCGGATTTCTGCGCGAGCGGCTCTTTGCGCGAACGCACAGCGTCGTGCTGACCAGCGCGACGCTGGCGACGGACCGATCCTTCGAGTTTTTGCGACGGACGCTGGGCGTCGACGACGCGCAAGAGCTCGTCGCGCCGTCGCCCTTCGATTACGTTCGGCAGGCGCGTCTCTTTATCGCGCCCGCCGAGGTCAATCCGAAATCGATCGCACTTCGCCCGGCGCGCCGCGCCGCTCGTCGAAGAGTGTCTCGACCGCACGCGGCGGGCGCGCCTTCGTGCTCTTCACGTCGTACGCGCGGCTGCGCGAAGTGCACGCACTGGTGCGCGAGCGCCTCGCCTTTCCGGTGCGAATGCAAGGCGATCTGCCGACGTTCGTATCTGCTTGGATTGGTTCCGGCGCACGCCGGGCGCCGTGCTCTTCGCAACGAGCACGTTTTGGGAGGGCATCGACGTCGTCGGCGATGCGCTCTCGTGCGTCATCATCGACCGGCTGCCCTTTCCGTCGCCGAGCGATCCGCTGGTGATGGCGCGCGTGCGCGCGCTCGAAGCCCGCGGTCTCGACGGCTTCGAGCACTACATGATTCCGGCGGCAACGGTGCGTCTCAAACAAGGTTTCGGGCAGACTGATTCGTAGCGGCAAGGATCGCGGTCTGGTGGCACTGCTCGACGGCCGCGCCGCTCGACGCGCTACGGTGCGACGATTCTATCCGCGCTGCCGCCGGCGACGCGCGATCGAGCACCTCGACGATCTCGGTGCAGTTCTTCGCCACGCCGGAGTAAACGGTCTTACTGGTACGAGAGCTGCGCCTCGGCGACGACCGTCTCGCCGTCCATGAGCGCGAGGCGGTCCATGCGATGGCTGCGCGGCAGATAGAGCATCGCCATCTTCCCGTGGGGCATCGGCGTCGCCGAGCATCGTCTGTTGACCGTCGTGCATCCAGGCGACGCTGCATCGGCTTCGTCGGCTTCGCGGAACCATCACGACATACCACGAGCCGTCGGTGCCGATACATCACCTTGGCGCCATGCCGTTGCCTTGCGGCGAAGAAACGTCGCGACGCGATGCGGCGCTTCGGCGAGCCGGTTCATCGCGCGCTCTGTCGGCGACGCAGCGCGTTTTGCATGCGAGCGATTCTGCCTGCCAGAAGTAGACTGCCGGCAATATGCCGAGCACGAACGCGGCCGCGAGCGCAGCGAGCGAGAAACCGCACCGAGGGACGATGCGCTTGGCCGGTCGCGCGTCGACTCGCGCGTCGTCGCGACGCAGCGTCCGTTCGATGCGAGCTCCAACTCCGGCGGCGCAGGTGCGCTGCGTCTCGGCAGCGGCGAGCCCGGCGACGTCGGCTTCGGCGCGGCCGACCGAACTCGGCGCAGCGCGGGCACGACGCGAAGATGCGCTTCGAGCCGCTGCGCGTTTCGTCGGCGTCGAGCAGGCCCAGCGCGTAAAGCGCGCGCCAACTCGTCGACGTGCGCGCCGTCTCATCGCCCATCACTCCGGCAGCGGATGCCGTCAACGTTGCCGCGACCTTGCGCAAGTCCGAGTTTGATGCGGCTCTTGATCGTGCCGAGCGGTTCGTCGAGCTCGGCGGCGATCTCGGTGTGCGTCTTGCCGCCGTAATAGGCCAGTTCGAGCGCGCGGCGCTGATCGACCGGAAGCGTCTTCGAGCGCGTGGCGTACGCGATCGCGTTCGATCGGATCGCGAACGTGGAGCTCTTCGTGCTCTTCGGGAAAGGCGGCGAGCTGTCGCGCCAGGCGCAGGTCGCGCTCTTTACGGCGCCGGCGCGAGATCGCTTCGTTGCGGACGCAGACGACGAGAAAGCGCGCAGCGAGCCGCGCTCGCGTCGCAGAAGGCGCCGCGGCGTTCGCCACAGCCGCGCGAGTGCATCGTGAACGCAATCTTGCGGCCTCGTCGGTGTTGCCGAGCACGTTGTACGCGGCCGAGTAGAGCAGCCCGGAGTAGCGGCGATAGGCCTCGGAAAACGCCCGCGCTCGTGGGCCGCAAATCCGGCCGCGAGCGCCTCGTCGCCTCCGGACGCGGGCATCATGCGATGGAGCGTTCGACGCGTTTGCGCATTGAAGCCTGGGGCGAGCGAAGCTGGAGCACAGAGTGCAAACGCCCATTGGTCCTTGCAAGTGGAACGCCTGAGTCCGGGCGGATGAACTCACTCTTCCTGCGTGACCTCGATCTTGGCGCGCTCCTGCAGCTCTTTGACGATCGACGAGTCGGCCAGCGTCGTCGTATCGCCGAGCGTGCGGCCCTCGGCGATGTCGCGAAGCAGGCGGCGCATGATCTTGCCGCTGCGCGTCTTGGGGAGCTCGGCGGTGAACGTGACGTACTTCGGGCGCGTGAACTTTCCGAGCTTCGCGCCGACGTGATCGCGCAGCTCGTCGGCGAGCTCGGCCGAGCCGGCCGCCGCGCCCTTGAGCGAAACGAAGGCGTAGACGGCCTGTCCGGTCATCTCGTCGAGCTTGCCGCAGACCGCCGCTTCGGCGACGGCGGGATGATCGACCAGCGCGCTCTCCACCTCGGTCGTCGAGATGCGATGTCCGCTGACGTTCATGACGTCGTCGATGCGTCCCATGAACCAGAAGTTGCCGTCGGCGTCGCGACGCGCGCCGTCGCCGGCAAAATAGAGGTGCGGAAACTTCGACCAGTAGGTCTGAACGTAGCGCTCGTCGTCGCCCCAAATGCCGCGCAACATTCCGGGCCACGGTCGCGTCAGCACCGCGTAGCCGCCGCCGCCGGGAGGCACGCTCTCGCCGCGGTCGTTGACGACGTCGGCGGCGATCCCGGGCAGCGGCAGCGTCGCGCTTCCCGGCAGCAACGTCGTCACGCCCGGGCAGCGGCGCGATCATGATGCCGCCGGTCTCGGTCTGCCACCACGTATCGACGACCGGAACGCGATTCGCCGCCGATCCATTCGCGATACCAGATCCACGCCTCGGGATTGATCGGTTCGCCGACGGTTCCGAGCAATCGCAGCGACGAGAGGTCGTGTCTGGCGGGATACTCCGTGCCCCACTTCATGAACGTGCGGATCGCGGTCGGCGCGGTGTAGAGAATGCGTGACGCGATAGCGCTCGACGATCTCCCAGAAACGATCCTTGTCGGGAAAGTCGGGCGTGCCCTCGTAGATGACGCTCGTCGCGCCGTTGGCCAGCGGTCCGTAGACGATGTACGAGTGGCCGGTCACCCAGCCGATGTCGGCGGTGCACCAATAGACGTCGCGGTCTTCTTTGAGATCGAAGACGAGCTTGTGCGTCATTACCGCCTGCGTCAGATAACCGGCGGTCGTATGCTTGATGCCTTTCGGCTTGGCCGTCGTGCCGCTCGTGTAGAGCAAGAAAGAGCAGGTCTTCGGCGTTCATCGGCTCGGGTTCGCACTCGGCCGACTGGCCCGGTCACGACCTCGTCCCACCAATAGTCGCGGCCCTCGTGCATGAAGACGTCGTCGCCGACCCGGCGCGCGACGATGCAGTGCTCGATCGACGGCGTATGTTCCATCGCGATGTCGCAGTTCCGTTTGAGCGGAATCTTGTTGCCGCGGCGCCAGCCGTAATCGGCGGTGATCAACGCGACGCAGTGTCGCGTCGTTGACGCGATCCACGATCGACTCGGGCGAGAAACCGCCGAAGATGACCGAATGCGCGGCGCCGATGCGGGCGCAGGCGAGCATCGCGACCGGAAGCTCGGGAATCATCGGCATGTAGATCGCAACCCGGTCGCCGCGACGAATTCCGAGCTTGCGCAGTCCGTTTGCGAAGCGGTAGACGTCGTCGAGCAGCTCGCGATAGGTGATCGTCCAGCGATCGCCTGGCTCGCCTTCGTAGTAGTAGGCGATCTTGTCGCCGCGTCCGGCGCGAACGTGACGATCCGAGACAGTTGACCGACACGTTGAGCTCTCCGTCGCCGAACCAGCGCGCGAACGGTTCGTTCCACTCCAGCGTCGTGGTGAAGGGTTTGCTCCACTCCAGCGTACGCGCCCACGGCCCAAAAGTCGAGTGTAATCGCGCTCGGCCTCTGCGTAGATGTGCGGCGCTCGGCATTGGCCTGCGCGGCAAACTCCGGGAGACGGCGGAAAGCGCCGGCGCTCTTCGAAGAGGGCCTCGATCGCAGGGGTCTGCTCATAGGCGCGACGTTACCGAGGCGGACTCGGCATGCCTGCCGAAGGACGCGCTACGCTTCGTCGATGTTGACCGCACTCGTTCTCGCGGCGCTCACTGCGCTCGCAACCGGGCTCACCACGATTCGATTTGACGCACCGGCGCCGAACTTTGTCATTCCGACGCGCGCACGGAGCGCGCTCATCTCTCCGATCTGCGCGGCAGAATCGTCGTCATTGATTTTTGGGCGACGCTGGTGTCACGTCTGCACGGCCGAGTTGCACGACTTCGTGCGCGCGCGCGAGACCTATCGGCGATCGCGTCGCGGTCGTCACCATATCGAACGAACCGCACGACGTCGCCGCCAACGTACCTGCGCCTCTCGAACATCACCCTGCCCCTGGTGGAAGACATCCAGGGGTCGGTCTTTGCGATCTACTCGGTCTCGGCGATCCCGGTGACGCTGGTGCTCGATCCCTCCGGCGACGTCTCCTACGTTTCGGTCGGAGGCCTGACCTGGGAGCGAACTCTCCAAAGCAATCGAGCAAGCGCTCGCGGACTCTTCGGCTAGCACTCCCGGGGCCGGAGTGCTACAGTAGAGGGCGTGATAGAGAGCGGCGACCTCGGTAAGCGCAAGGCGTATATCCTCGCGACGGTAGTCTACGAGTATATCGCCACGGCGGAGCCGGTCGGCTCCCAGGCGCTCACCCAAAAGTACAACCTCGGGATCAGCTCGGCGACGGTCCGCAACGAGATGGCCGAGCTCGAGGCGAGCGGCTACCTTATCCAGCCGCATACCTCGGCGGGACGCGTTCCCTCAGACGCCGGCTATCGGACCTACGTCGACCGCTTGATGCAGCCCGAGGAGCTGAACGATGACGAGCGGCGCCGTATTCGCGACGAGCTCGGCGACGCGGCGCGCGAGCTCGACGAGATCATCGACCACACGACGCGGCTGCTCGGGCGGCTTTCGAACAATTTGGCCTTCGTCACGATGCCCCAGCAAGAGGCGCAGCTCTTCAAGCACATTCAGCTCATCTGGCTCTCGCCGCACACCGGCGTCGCGATCGTCGTGACCTCGCTCGGAGTCGCGGCGCAGAGCCTCTTCGAACTCGGCGCCGAGGTGCGCCCCGACGATCTCACGCGCTTCTCCAACGCACTCAACGCACGGTTCGCGAATCGGCCGCTGCGCGACTTTACCGAGAACGAGATCGGCGCTGCCGCGCAGGAGACCGGCGTTTCCGAAGATCTTCGCAGCGCGGTGGTGGCGGCCGCCGCATCGGCGCGCTCGAGCGAACAGCCGACGATCGCCGCGGCCGGCGCGCAGAATCTGCTCGATCAGCCGGAGTTTCAGGACCTGCGCAAGCTGCGTTCGATTCTGCGCATCGTCGAAGAGCAGAAGACTCTCTATCAGATCGTCGCCGATGCGATGAACGCCGAGACGGCGAGCGTCAAGATCGGACACGAGCTCGGCAGCGACGAGCTGGCCGATCTTTCGGTCGTGACGGTTCCGTATCGTTTCGGTTCGCAGGCGCTGGGAATGCTCTCGATTCTCGGTCCGCGCCGCATGCCGTACGCGCGTCTGCTCGCGCTGGCATCCGGCACGGCGGCGACTTTGAGCCAACGTCTCTCAGAAGACATACCAAGCGCGTAGACGTTATAGGCGACTAATGCCCACGAGGGATTACTACGAAATCCTCGGCGTCGGACGCGACGCCTCGGGGGATGCGATCAAGCGAGCCTATCGCGCGTTGGCGCGGGAGCACCACCCCGACGTCGCTCGCGACAAGTCGAAGGCCGAGCATCGCTTCAAAGAGATCAACGAAGCCTACGAGGTGCTCTCCGATCCGCGCAAGCGCGAGCAGTACGATCGCTTCGGTCTCGTCGGAAACGGCGCGTCGGCCGGGCAGGGAGATTTCGGATTTGGCGCCGGGTGGCTTCGGCGACATCTTCGATATGTTCTTCGGCAACGTCCGCGGTGCGGCGCAGGCGCGCCGAGCCGGGCCAGAGCGCGGATCAGATCTTCGCTACGACGTTGAGATCACGCTGGAAGAGGCGTTCGGCGGAGCGACGCGCGAGATCGTCTTCGATCGGCTCGCGTCGTGTGCGACGTGCAACGGAAGCGGCGCGCGGCCGGGGACGATGGTTCTTCCGTGCGACCGCTGCGGCGGAAGTGGAATGCGTGCGCAGCGTTCGGCAGACGCCGCTCGGGCAAATCGTGACGCAGACGGCCTGTCCGCGCTGCGGCGGCGAAGGCCACGTCATCGCGCAGCCGTGCGAATCGTGCGGCGGCCGCGGACGCGCCGAATCCGAGACGCGGTTGACCGTTACCGTGCCGCCCGGCGTCGACGACGGTTCGCGCATCCGCATCGCCGGCAACGGCGAAGGCGGCTCGCGCGGCGGCCCGCCGGGAGATCTCTACGTCTATCTCACGATCTCGCCGCATCGGATCTTTACGCGCGACGGACGCGACACGTTCGTCAGCGTCCCGGTGAGTTTTACCGAGGCCGCGCTCGGCGCGACGATCGAGGTTCCCTCGCTGGGCGGTGAGGTCGAGATGACGCTTCCGGCGGGAACGCAATCGGGAACGACGCTGCGCCTGCGCGGATACGGCATGCCGAGCGTACGCGGTTCTCAGCGCGGCGACCATCACGTCACCGTGAACGTCATCGTTCCGACGAAACTGAACAAGCGGCAGCGCGAGCTCCTCGAAGAGTATGCGCTGGCCGGTGGCGACCTCGTCGAAGAGCGCACGTTTTTCGAACGCGTAAAGGACGCGTTCCGGCCTGAGTGATCGCGGAGTGAGCGGCGCTCGGCGATTCTTCGTCGAGGGAACGCAGCGGGTCGGCAGCGTCGTCGAGATCGATGGAAGCGACGCGCACAAGATCACGCGCGTCCTTCGCTTGCAGAGGGGCGACCGCATCGAGATCGTCGACTCTGCTGCGACCGCCTTTGAGGCGGCCATCGACGAAGGAGGACCGATCGTTCGCGCCAAGCTGCTCGGCGCGGTCGATCGCGCCGGCGCGAGCCGGATGGTACGATGCGACGTCGCTCAGGCAGTGCCGAAGGGACGGCGCATGGAGCTGGTGATCGAAAAGGCGACCGAGCTCGGCGCGGGCGCGTTTCTTCCATTTTATTGCGAGCGCAGCGTCGCACGTTCGGTCGGCGCGGAGAAGCTCGAGCGGTGGCGGCGTCTAGCCCGAAGCTCCGCGCAGCAGAGCGGGAGAATCGACGTTCCGGAGATCTGCCGGCCGGTTGCGTTCGACGCGCTGCTCGCGCAGTTTTCCGCGTACCAGGCCGTGCTCTTTGCCTGGGAGCTCGCCGCGCGCGTTCCGCTCTATCAACAGCTGCTCGAGGTGCTTCCGGCGACGGGAAACGTGCTCGTCGTGGTCGGCCCCGAAGGCGGATTCACGCATGCCGAGGCCGATTTGGCCGAGCAACGCGGCGCGACGTCGATCTCGCTGGGGCCACGGATTCTGCGGACGGATACGGCAGCAATCGCGGTCCTGGCGGTGATAGGCGCCCTGGCGTCGTAGAAGCAGCGATTCGCATGCCTCTCCCGTTTTCGATCGTCATCCCCACGTATAACGAGGCCGCCGGCATTGGAAAGCTGCTCGCCGCGCTCGACTCGACGTTTCGCGCGAACTCGCTCGACGGCGAGATCATCGTCGTTGACGACAACTCTCCCGACGGCACCGGCGCGATCGTCGACGAGCTTGCGAACCGCTTACCGGTCGCTGTCTGCATCGCTCCGGGAAGCTCGGTCTCTCGAGCGCAGTCATCGAAGGATGGAAGATGGCGCGACCCGAGTCGGTGGCGCTCGGCGCAATGGATGCCGATTTCAGCCACGACGTGAGCGCGCTGCCGCAGATGGTGGCGGCGCTCGAGTCGGGCGAGTACGGCTTGGCGGTCGGAAGCCGATACGTGCCCGGCGGCGGCATTGAAAACTGGCCGGCGCGCCGCGTCGATTACCTCGCGCGTGGCCTGTTGGCTCGCGCGCCCGCTGACGCGCGTCAAGGATGTGACCAGCGGCTACTTCCTCGTTCGGCGCGAGGCGCTCGACGGAGTCGAGCTCGATCCGATCGGATTCAAGATCGGCCTCGAGGTTATCGCAAAGGCACGATATGGTAAGGCGATCGAGGTTCCGTACGTCTTCACCGACCGGGTCGCGGGCGAATCGAAGCTCAATCAGCGCGAGATCTTCAACTACCTCAAGCAGCTCGGGCGGCTCTATGCCGCGATGCTCGTGCCGCAACCGGCCAAGCCGCGGAAAGCGTAAGGATCGCAAAGATGCCGATGCCCGAATGGCGTCCCACCCGCAGATCCAAAGAAGCGCCGTCCAACGATGCCGCGTTGTGGAGCAAGTGTCCCAAGTGCGGCGAGGTCCTGTATCGGCGCGATCTCGCGGCGAACCTCGACGTCTGCACACGATGCGGATATCACTTCCGCATGAACGCGTACGACCGAATCGCGTCGATCGCCGACGGAGATTTCAGCGAGATCGGTCAGGAGGTCGTCGCCGAACGATCCGCTCGGATGGTCCGACAAGAAGACCTACCCGGCAAAGCTGAAATCGGATAGCGAGCGGAGCGGCCTTTCGGAATCGGTCGTCTGCGGCTTTGCCACGATCGGCGGATTTCCGGTTGCGCTGGGTGTGATGGACTTCCACTTCCGCGGCGGCACGATGGGGCGAGTCACCGGCGAGCGTATAACGATGCTCTTCGAAGAAGCGCGGCGGCGAAAGGTGCCCTGCGTGATCTTCTCGGCATCGGGTGGCGCGCGCATGGAAGAGGGCATGCTGGCGCTGATGCAGATGGCGAAGACGACCGCCGCGGTAGCGCGATTTATGGACGAGGGAAACTTCTTCGTCACCGTTCTGACCGACCCGACCACCGGCGGCGTCGCAGCATCGTTCGCATTTCAAGCCGACGTCATCGTCGCCGAATCGAAGGCAATGATCGGTTTCGCCGGACGCCGCGTGATCGAGCAGACGATCCGGCAGCGCTTGCCCGATCAGTTCCAGACGGCCGAGTTCTTACTGGAGAAGGGCGCGATCGATATGGTCGTCGACCGCCGCAAACTCAAGGAGACGCTCGTGCGATTGCTCGAGTACGTGTCACCCCGGGCGGAGTCGAGGGGCGAAGGATAATGAGCAACAACGTCATCGTCGAGCGGGAGAAGAGCCTGGTCGAGCTCGAGCGGCGTATCGCCGAGCTTCGTCAAGCGTCGGCCTCGCAGCCGCTCGACATGTCGATCGAGATCGCCGCGCTCGAGGAGAAGTATCAGCAGATTCTCCGCGAGCTCTTCGGCCGGCTCTCGCCGTGGGAGAAGGTCCATATGGCGCGCCATCCCGGCCGCCCGACTTCGCTCGACTATATCTCGCGCTTCGATCGCTTCGACGAGCTGCACGGCGATCGTCACTACCGCGACGATCCCTCGATCGTCGGCGGCTTCGCCTTGTTGCGCGCGCGGCCGGTCATGGTGATCGGTCAGCAGCGCGGTCGCGACACTAAGGAGAACCTGCGCCGGAACTTCGGCATGCCGGCGCCCGAGGGGTACCGCAAGACCAGCCGGCTCGCGCGCCTCGCCGCGCGGCTGCACTTACCGATCGTGACCTTCGTCGACACCAAGGGAGCCGACCCCGGAATCAGCTCAGAAGAGCACGCGCAATCCGAGGCGATCGCGACGTGCCTGCAGAGCTTCACGACCGCGCGCGTCCCGATCGTCGCTAGTGTGATCGGCGAAGGTGGCTCGGGCGGCGCGCTGGCCCTCGCCATCGCCGACCACGTGTTGATGCTCGAGCATAGTACGTATTCGGTTGCCTCGCCCGAAGGATGCGCGGCGATTCTCTGGTCGGACGCCGGAAAAGCGGAAGAAGCCGCGGCCCGGTTGAAGTTAACGGCAGATGACTTGCACCGTTTCGGTGTCGTTGACGAGATCATCTCGGAGCCGCTCGGCGGTGCGCACCGCAACGCCGAAGACGTGGTGAGGCGCACGCTGGACGCAATCGATCGCACGTTGACGCGGCTCGCCGCGCTTTCCGCAGAGCAACTCATGGAGGAGCGGTACCGCGAAGTACCGTCGATTGGGAGAATGGCAGTCCGAGGCACTAGCGCCAAGCGCAAAGGCGTAGTGGCGCGCCGCGCGCGGCCGGCCCTTCGTCTCGCCGGGCGCATCGTGGCGACGGCACTCGCGGTCCTCGTCGTGACGCTGGTCGGGATCCAGTTTGCCCGGGCGATCGGCGAGAATCTGGCGACCGCACACGAGCTCTCCACCCTCCGATCCGACATTGCGTCGCTCAAGCATCGCCGCGACGAGCAGCGCAGCGAGCTGCGCCGCCTACGGGATCCTGAAGGCGCTATTCCGGAGATACACGATCGCTTGCGGCTGGTGCGGCCGAACGAAGCCTTGATCTTCGTCTCGCCGCAACCCGCATTGGACGGTAAGCCGTCGTCTCCGTGAGCGGGACCTCCGGCGGCATCGTGATCAACCTCAACGCCTACGGGGCGACGGTGCGGCTCGATGATGGTGATCTGGCGAGCGCGAGCGCATCGGACGTTGAACTTCATCGCGATCAGTACCAGCGCTCGCTCGTGCGGCGCAAACGTCTCGATTTCGAGGTTCGGCAGAACGGACGCCGGCGCGCCGTCTCGCTCGCGCCGCAGTTGCGCGACGACGCCTTCGAAGAGCAGATCGCCTCGTATCTGAAGAGCACCGAGGAGTGGGAACCCGCCGACGGCCTTCCCGCCGCCGAGCGCCATTTCTTGCGCAAGAAACGCCGCGCCGCGCTCTTTGAATCGAAGCGCGGTTGAGCAAGCGATACGCGATCGTATCGATCGGAACGAACTCGACGCGATTGCTGCTCGCCGACATGGCGCCCGAAGAGCCGCGCGTCGAGCTTGCACGCTCGACCGGAACGCGCATCGGCGAGGCGCTCGGCGAGCGCGGCCGGCTCGGCGACGAGCCGATGCAGCGAACGCTCGACGCGATCGCCCAATACGTTCGCGCGATCCGCGGGCACTACGTGCGCCTCTTCGCCGTAGCGACCAGCGCGCTGCGGCGCGCCGAGAACGGCCTGGAGTTTGCGGAGCAAGTGCGCGCGCTACTCGGCGTACCGCTGCGCGTCATCACCGGTGAAGAAGAAGCCGTCGCTTCGTATCGCGGCGGCTTGACCGCGCTCGGAACGCTGCGCGGCGAACGCGTCGGCGTGCTCGATCTCGGCGGCGGGAGCACCGAGTTCGCAGCCGGAGCGTCGGCCGCGCCGGACAAGGTCGCGTCGTGCGAAGTCGGCGCGGTGCGTCTGACCGAGGCGATACCCGAGCTCGCCGGTCGCGACGGAACTGCCGGCGATGCCGTTGCCCGCGCAAGAGTATTCGCTCGTGAAGCACTTGCGCCGCTGCGCGAGTGCGGCGATGTCGAACGCCTCGCTTTCGTCGGCGGAACCGCCACGACGACCGCGGCGATCGTGCGGGGACGTCCGGTGCCGGTCGAGTCGTATCCGCTGTCGCGGGCCGATCTGCAGCGCACGCTCGAACGGATTTTGCCGATGACGGTCGACGAGCGCAAGCGCGTCGTCGGCATGCGGCCGCAACGCGCGGATATTCTGCCGGCCGGAATCATCGTGCTCGACGAAGCGCTTGAGATGTTTGGTCGCGACCAAGCCGTTGCCACCACCAACGACTTGCTGCTCGGCATTCTCTTGCAGGAACGCGACGAGGCGGGAGGACCGGCGCAACCGGTGCGAGCAGCTTCGGGTATGCGGAGGGGATTTCGTTCATGAACGACGAGCAGATCAAGGATCACATCGAGAGTCTCGTTGACGAAGAGCATCGTCTGCTCGAGCACGGCGAGGCAGGCGGCATGACTGCCGACGACCGCGACCGCCTCGAGGCGATCTCCGTGCGCCTCGACCAGTACTGGGATCTCTTACGTCAGCGGCGAGCGCGCCGCGACGCCGGTCAGGATCCTACCATCGCACATCTGCGCAGCGAAGACACCGTCGAGCATTATCGGCAGTAATCGCGTCGAGCCAGGAAACGCTGAGGCAACAACCGTAGCGTACGATGGGCGCCATGGATCAACGCTTTGCGGATGAACTCATCGGCCGCTTCGGGGAAATGCTCGAGGCGTCGACGTCGCGTCTGGAAGTTCGAATCGACGGCGTGGAATCGCGGCTGGAAGCTCGGATCGGCGGCGTGGAATCGCGCCTGGAAGCTCGAATCGACGGCGTGGAATCGCGGCTGGAAGCTCGAATCGATGGCGTGGACGCTCGGGTCGGCGGCCTGGAAGGTCGGATCAGCGGCGTGGAAGGTCGGATCGGCGGCGTGGAAGGTAGGATCGGCGGCATGGAATTGCGGCTGGACGCGATTCAAGCGGAGCTTACCGAATTTCGAGCGGCCGCGGAGTCGAACTACGACGTACTCTCGGGGCGGTTTGACAAGTTGGAAACGCGCTTCGGAGCGTTCGAGACGCGTTTTACGAGCTTCGAAACGAGGGTGTACGTTCGTTTCGACGACGTGGATCGGCGCTTCGATGTACTTGAACGGCGTCTCACGGTCGCCGAACGCCGTCCTTAACCCGGACTATCGCAGGGTGTCGTCCTGAGCGAAGGTGCGAAGCACCGGAGTCGAAGGACGAAGGGCGAAGGGTGGCCGCAGCATGGGATGGTGGTGGAATAGGCAGACACAGCAGACTTAGCGAGGATCGTTGAGCCGCAGGACGGGAAACCGCTTGCGGGATGCGCTCAAAGTCGGCGAACTCTCTGTTCGCGAGACGTGACGACGCCGAGCCAAGGCCATCGTACCGTGTCACCCTGAGCCTGTCGAAGGGTGACCGGGCGAAGGCAAGGTGTAGAGACTGGACGGGCGCGGCCTACGTGAGATGCGTCTCACACGGTCAAGGCACAGTCCGGACCACAAACGCGATCGTGGCGGTGGCGAAAGCCATAGTGGTGCGAAAATCTGCAGCCCGAAAGGGCGTCCGGGTTCGACTCCCGGCCATCCCAAAACGTTTTGTCCTTATTTTACAGGCTTTTTCGCCACTCTAGATCGTCTTTAGGTCTCCGTTTCTAACATTTGTCTAACGGCGCGAAAAGCGCCCTCAGTCGCAAAGCGTGTCCAGCACGCTCGCGGCAGCCGCGTCCCGCTCGGTATAGACGTGTAAGTAACGCTCGGCCGTGACGCGGATATCCGCATGACCGAGACGTTTGCTCACTACTTCTATTGCCACGCCCTTTTTCGCCAGAAGCGAGGCGTGCGTGTCGCGCAAGCAGTGAGCCGTGATTGGCGTGACCTTCGCCCGAACCGCCAACTCTGTCACCCTGTTCCCAAAGCTCCGAGGGTTGACGAGTGATCCATCGGGTCGGGCAAAGACCAGATCGTCGTCCTTGTAGCCGCTACCGAGAGCATTTCGCTCCTGGCGTTGGACTGAACGATGCTGTTCTAAGGTCGCAACGAGCGACCCAGGCAGAGTGATCGTCCGAGCCTTGCCGTTCTTTGGCTCTTTGAAGAAGAGCCCTTGACTGTGGGTTCTCGCTAGTGAGCGCCGGATAGTGACTGCGTTGGAGTCGAGATCCAAGTCAGACCACCGGAGACCGAGGACTTCCCCCCGCCGCGCTCCGGTGTACACCGCAAACGCGACTGCCGGATAAAACCAGGGCTCCGCGCTGGGGCCGCCGGATTGCTTGGCACGTTCTGATGGATTGCGTGCCGCCGCAAGAAGTCTGGCCGTCTCCGACTCGTCTAGAGCTTTGGGTTCGGGCTTTGGTGCCTTCGGTAGGTCCTCCGACGGTATCAGTGATGCGACGTTGCGAGTTACAAGGTCGCGCCTGACACCGAAGTTCAGAACGCAACGAATGAGATCGTGAATGTGGTGAACTGTCCTACCAGAGACCGGCTTTTCACGACTTCCGCTGACCCGCCACTTGCCGTAGGCGTCAACGAGGTCGCCTTGTAGAATGTCGCGGACCTTCCGATCACCGAACTCCGGGAGAATGTAAAGCCGCCCGAACATTTCGTATCGTTCGAAGGTAGAGACTGCTAGGATCGGCTCCTTTTTCTCCATGAACTCGCTGAACAGTTGCTTCAAGGTCAGGTTCGGGTTTTTGATGTTTTCGCCGTTGCGGGCTTGCGCTTCGAGTTTTGCAAGTTCTGCTTCGGCCTCCGTCTTAGTCAGGTCGTAGAACGTTCCGGTCAGTTGCTGCCGCTTGCCATCGGTTTTCGGACCTTCGTAAGCGTAACGGTAGCGTTTGGGGCCGATACGTTTCAAGTACCCCATGTTAGGCGTGTCCTTTCACGGGGGTTCCGGTGGCGCTAGGTTCGCCGCCACCGTCGAGCAACTCCCGCAAGGCTTGGCGCGGCACGAGGTACTTTTGCCCTAACCGAACACTGCGAAGCGTCCCGTTCTGGAGCAGAGCATAAGTGGCGTTGCGTCCCAGGCGCAGGAAAGACTGAACTTCGCCCGGCGTGAGTACGTCGGGCAGATCGTCGAAACGAATCACTTGGGTGACTTTCTTTGTGACTTGGGAAAGATCGCACGCACAGCGCGATCTTAATCCGGTGATTCCTAAGCTGCTACTAGCTTAGGTAGGCCCTAGCGTTCTAAGGCGTGAGGATAATCCGGAAACTCCGCAAAGCGCGGAGCCTTGAATTTGTCCATCGGTGGCTTTCCGTTAGGCTAGGGTTTCGAGGTTAGGCGGCAGCACTGCTGCGAGGAAACAGGCCGCCAATCGATATATTAACTGGGGTGGGGTTTGAGCCCCGGAATCTAGTCCAATGGGAATTGCGGGTTTCCGGCCAAGATGGCCTGCAAAGGAGACCCGCATGCGCAAGCGACGCTACACCGAAGCGCAAATCGTCGCGATCCTTCAAGAGCTCGACGCCGGCCGATCCGCAGCTGAGCTCGCTCGCAAACACGGCGTTCACGTCAACACGCTGCGACTGTGGCGAAGCAAATACGCCGGGCTCGACATCAGCGATCTCACCCGTCTCGAAAGAGCTCGAATCCGAAAACTCGCAGATGGAGCGCATCATCGCGCGTCAAGCCCTCGAGATCCGCGCGATGTCCGAGGTGATTCGAAAAAAACGGGTGGGGCCCTCAGCGCGCAAGGAAGCGGTGAGGGCGTTAGAGGCCGAGGGGATGAGCCAGCCGGCAAGCGTGCCGCCTCGCGACCTGCCCCCGACCGACCGTACGATACAAACCACGCAAACGCCCCGGCGACGAGCACGTCCGCGATCGGTTGCGTTGCATTGCGCAAGAGCGGCCGAGATTCGGATGGCGCCGGTCTTAAGATCCTGCTCAAGCGTGAAGGCCTCGTGATGAACCGACAAACGCCTGCGCCGCCTGTATTGCGATGAGCGATTGCAGGTGCGACCGCGCAAGAAGCGACGCGTGCGATTGGTGCGCGGCAACGTTTCACCGGCTCCGACAAAGCTCAATGAAGAATGGGGACTGGATTTCATGCACGAAATCCTCATGACCAAGCGCAAAGTGCGGTTGCTGACGATCGAGGACCGCTTCAGCCGCGAAGGTCTCGCGGTCGACCCAGACTTTTCGATCACCAGCCGCCGCGTAATTCGAACGCTCGATGACGTCGCCAGATCCGCGGTTATCCCGACGCGCCTTCGCGTTGATAACGGTCCGGAAAACGTCGCCGGCGCGATGCTGCAGTGGTCGATCGATCACAATGTTCTGCTGCACTTCATTGATCCCGGAAACCCGCACAGAACGCCTGGATCGAGTCCTTCAACGCTCGCGTGCGCGACGAGTTCCTCAACGTGAAGATCTTCAAGGACTCTCCTGCAGATCCTGAAGAGGCCGATGCATGGCTCGTGGATTACAACGAGGTTCGGCCGCACTCGTCGCTAAACTATCTTACGCCCAAGGAGTTCGTCGAAAACTTTTCTACACCAATCCCACAATCGCCGGTGGACTAAGAAATGGGCTCAAACCCGAGCTTCCTATCAAGCGCAAATCTAACAAACGTGTCGCTACCTGATCGCAACTCTGCAAGTTTTGGCGCGTCGTACGATGTACCATCGACAAAGAGATTTCCAACACTATCATATGAAAGATATGCTGGAACTAAGCGGACGGTGTAATATCTTGGCGTGCCGGAGCCGTTTGGCACGATGGCGACCTGGTTGTTAAGATTCAAAGAGATAGCGACATTACCGGTCACTGGGTCGACAGAACATGCAAGGGATTCGTAACCATCGACTTGCACCGTCCCCATCGGTTGTGTTGCGCCGTGGGCGTAGTGCTCCAGCACAATAGCGCGTGAACTGTTCGCGGTAAGCTCGTAAAAGCTCCCGTCTGGGGCGGGGCAGATGCCACCACTGCCGTCCAAAGAGCCCGCTGGTTCACCCGAAGGGTACGAATAGATACATACGCCGCTACACCCAGCATACGCATACAAAAGAGCATCGGGGGAGTCTCCCGCGATTCTCTGCCATCCACCATCCGCCGCGGCCGAGTGCGTGGCGATCGTGCGGCTTTGCGGCATCGCGCCCACCGCGCCGATCGGCGGCTGCGATCCGCCGCACCCGGCCAGCATTGCCGCAACGGCAAAGCCGTCAAGCGCATAGCGTCCGAAATCTAAGCTCTTCATCTACCTTGCTCCTCGCTGCATGAACGGACCAGCGGCTGAGAACGTTCGGTGCTTGGCGCCGCGCCCCCGCGCAACGACCAGGAACTCAGGCCTCCCGGTCCACGTCCCGCCGCGCCGGGAGCGCGCACCGGTCGATGGCGAAGGCGAGCGCGACATCGCTCGCTAATCGCAACCTCGATTCCAGACCGTGCGCTATAATCGACCTTGAAATGACCGAGGAGCAAGAAGCCTGGGCGAAGTTTGAGCGCCGCTTACGGGCCAAGCTTAGAGAACATCAGAGGCAGGGGAAGGGTCCCAACGACCCGCTCTTTGTTACGGGATACCCGCAGGGCTCCGCCTGTTATAACGCAGCGTAGCGCATTGTATGACCAGATCCTGAACGGGCTGTTCGACGCAGCCAAGGCAGCCGATGAGTTCGAGTATGCCTGTTCATTGCTGAACTTCGATGGGCTGAAAGACAGCGGGCGGTTTCCGGAAGTCGAGAGTTGGACACTTATTAACGAGGTCTCTAGTTACGTTCACCTCCCGACGGTAACGCACGCCAAGCTTAGGCTTGGGATGCTGCAATACTCCCACATTGCAGAAATGGATATTACATATACTCTGATTATGAACATGCTCCGCGTCATATCAGGAGCCCGCTACTCCATGATTCCTTTTGGTGGACAAGAAAGGACAGCGCATCGACAAATCAGCTACGAAGATTCAGCGGATCTGTACTGCCGCGGCGAAAGTGGGCCTCGAAGGAGTCTGTGATCTTTTTCGATGGTATGAACCGCGCATACGGAACAGTTTCGCGCATTCAAACTATCAATTCCATGGAGACCAGTATAACATTGCACGTGGCCCCGGCATCGTAGCCGAAGGGGTAGTCAGAGGAGGGCTTTCCATCGAGCGGGAGATCCTTCCGAGAATCAACGGCGCGCTTCGCTTCTTCGTCACCTTCTACGGTGCGCGCGACCATGCAAGAGCAAACTATAAGACCAATGTTGTCGTAAAAGGTCGCCTAGGGCCGAACGAGGCGTACGTTGATGTTGAACTGCTTACGCGGCCGGAAGGTGGTTTGATCGGCGTCCGGACGCCACCCGAGGCACCCGCTAAAACATAAGCGAGGACCAAGCTAATAAACAGCCCACTAACCGCTACTGAGCGCGCTTCAACCTAAGCTCTTAAGGGTCTCGATTAGCTTGTCTTTAGTACGACCGTATAAGTTGCGCCCGGCCCTGGCAGCGTAAATCGTTGCTCGCGATACGTCTTGCGCAAGCAACTGTGGGACCGGCGTCGCTCGCAGCATCGGCAGCCACTTGGTCTCCCACTCGTCGCGTCGCGGATCGCCTGTAGACCGTGTACACGTCGCTTTCGGCTGGAACGCCGCCCTCCTCGACCTGTTCGACTTTGTTCGACTCCTTGCCGATAAAGTCGAAGCCGGCGATCGCGACGTGGCGTCGAGCTAATAGTCCGCCGGTCTGCTCCCTGCACGGCTCGCCGTCGGCATCAGCGCACTTGGCTTCCGGATGAGACTCGTAGGCTTTAAGCACGTCGGCGTAGCTTTCACCCGCGCTATTGAGCGCGAACCGTGCGGCGCCGATGCCGTAATGCTAACCGTTTGGCGCTTCTCGGAATACTGGTCGATCCACGGCAGGCGCCCCACTTACGCGGATCGGTCTCATACGGCGCAATCAGACGGAAACTCTCCGGATCGGCGCCGATCGGAGCGCCAGTTTGCGACATGCGAGGTCAGAATGAAGTTGAACGGTTTGATCTTCGCTCGCGTAGCGTCTTACCAGCGTTGAGCTTGTCGAATGGCCGCAGAACCGCGGGCTGCTCATCGTCGTGTGGCCAACAGCAATGTGGTGCGCGAACCGGTAGCGGGTCCGCTGCGAGGCCCAAGCGATTGGCGCACGATCGCCAAGCCACGCCGCCGCGATCCAGCTGGCGATCGTCGTCTTCCGGATTGGCCGGATTGAGCAGATGCCCGAGGCCATGCTCGCGAGCACCGATCGTCTTCGGCGTTAGACCTTCTCGCGCAGCAATGCCGGGTCGCCATTTACGATCGCGCACAAACAACACGTAACGCTTGGCGGAAATCGCCAGGCACCACAGCTGCCGCCGCTTGCCGCGTGATTGGGGTCGTGGTTGTCCCCTCAATCTTCAGGATGGACCCTTTGATCGGCGGTCCGATCGTAAGGGTTCAGCCGATCGAGCTCAGCCCGCGATTCGCATCACTTGCTTCCACGCAGCGCCCGGATCGCGTCGCGCCCGTGCTTTCGGTGCGGCACTGCCACCCGGGCATCGGATTAGGCCCCCGCGCCGGCTCGCGACCATCGCCATGGAGTCGGTATCTTCCATCGCGTACGTGCCGCCGAGATCGGTCACGCAGCGTTCCAACAGCGCCAAGTCAGACGCGCCGCGGCCGTAATCAGTGACGCCAACGGTGGGAAACAATACTCGCCCGCGCGTTCAGGGTTCGCGACTTCGCACCGGAACGGCGTCGGATCGATGCCGTAGCACGTCGCCGGCACCTTTTTGGCGGTCTCCTCGCGGATCATCTCTGCGAAGATGCCGTAACTGGTCGCGTTGGCGAGCACCTTGAGCGCCTTGTCCAGCCGCGTCCGTTCCTGGTCCGGGAGTGCCGTATTGTTCGCAAGGCGTTTGCGCTCTTCGATCACCTTGCGGAAGAAATCGTCGCGTCGCGGGTCGATCGGCACCGTACCGCGCAGCGTGATCGGCCGTAGACCCGGCAGCTGTCCCTTCGGTGCGATCGCAAACGCCTCGACGATTTTGGGAACTCGGCCGGTCAGCAGCACGGACGCGGCCAGATCGGGCAGCGCGAACCAGAGACCGTCCTTCGGGTCGTCGCTGGTCGCGGAGACGTAGTTCAGACCAACCTGGTAGTCGTTGCTTTCGCGGCCGTACTTGGCGCGCGTCGGGAGAATGTCTCCGGACGGTATCACGCGCGAACGCGGGAAGTTTTGTCCACGTCGCCGGGCTGAACAGTTTTTCAGGCGTAATCGTGCGGAGAAACTCGGTCGTCTCGGAGATTTCTCCATGGGAACCACGGAGACTTCCGCGGCGACTACGAACCGCCACAGACCCATGAGGGCGTTCACGGTGGGATACATGGAAAGAAAGTCCGTGTACACGACGGGAACGGCGACTTTCCGAATATGCGCGCTCGTCCGTCCACCGAAGAACGCGGACTCCGCGTAGCCGAGATACCGCTTCTCGAAGTGTTGCCGCTCCATGATCGGCGCAATACCCATTTTGCGTAGGTGCGCCTTGCCCAGGGAGGCCGGCGAATAGGCCTGCGTCTCTTGCAGTTCCACGTCGAAGCGGTCGTACTCGTCCAGCAGCTTGAACGACAGTTCCGCGGTCGCCGCGACGTCTTGCCGGTTGTAGTCGATATATGCAGGTGTGACGACGCCGTGGCGATCGACGGTGCCTTTTCCCTGTTCGACGCCGAACGCTTTGCTCGCCGAATCGAGACTGTGCCCGCGATCGGTCAGCACGAACGCTAGCGTCCGCAGATCGAGAAAGTGCCCGCGAAACTTATAGTCGTCCTCGGGGTCGCCGGTCTCCGATCCCTCGGGAATCAGATCGACCGGGTCGGCGTCCAGCGTGCCGGTGAACCCCTTGAGCGCGCGTTTACTGTCGATGTGCTTAATCGCGATCCGCGGGCGCTGACGACGCTCGTGACGTGCCCCTTCCACGTCGGCGTAGTCCCACATTACCAGCGAAAAACCGCCCGCGAACCGCCGATCGCTGCGGCTGCGCGCGTCGCCAAAGTCCACGGCGAGTCGGGACAGGTCGAAGGGCAGATTGAAGCCGACGATCAGCCCGCGCCCGTCGTATCCGGCAGCGTAGAACTTTTCAAGAAATGCGCGCCGGTCGAGCAGCCGCAGCTGCGGCACGCCGCGCCGCCGATCGGTGGCGGCCGCATGCGTCGCGACGTAGGCTTCGAGTTTCGCGCGATCGGCGCGCGGCAGATCGTCGCCGAAGAACAAGCCCTCTTCCAGGCAAATGCGATCCTCGAAATAGCGGTAGCTGCCGAACGTCAGCGCCTGGGCCGTGTCGGTGCGGGTCTCGGGATCGAAGACGAGCATCCGCGACGGCCGCCGCCAATGCCGCAGTTTCTTACGATCGCGCTGCTCCCGCTGCGGTTCCGGGTAGACACGGATCGCCAGCTTCAGCGGAGTCGACGTTACGCCGCTTGCCATCCGTCAAAATCCGTGCCCTTCCACCACGACGGATTCATATGCTCGCGCAGCCAGGCATCGAGTTTGCGAAGGAACTCGGCGACGAGCGCAGCCCGTTGACAACTAGATGCTCGATGCAGTCGGCTGCTCCACACAAAAACCCGGCTGCAGCCAATAGTGGGCTGCCGTCAGCGTTGGACAGCACCCCCGGCGGCCACTCGTACTGTGCTTCGCTCAACGTGCGGTGGGCAGTTATCGGAACCTCCATGGTGATCGGCGAGTTCGCTTCGCCAGCAACATGGTTCGTCTCTGTCGTCTTCTTGCGATTTTTGAGTGCATAGCATCTCAGGCAACGCTTCGGACGAACTTCTGCGGACGAGCATCTCCTCGCGGCCGCAGTCCGTGCAAGATGCTCCTTGGCCGACGCGGCGCTGCGTTTTCGCCCTGCGCGCGCCGGTCTTGATGGGATCGGTCGAGCGTGCCATCAGCTGACCCTCGCGTACATGGACTGAAATGACAGGATGCCAGCCGACCCCAGGCGTTCGAGCTCGTCGGTGTCGGTCAGTAGCGGCACGGCGTTGCCCCGAGCATCGATGATTGAGACGCCGTGGAACCGCACAAGCTCGGTCTCGTCGCCGGTCTCCAGGTAATGGTTGACCGCGTTCAGGTCGCCGACGATCGAGGCCGAGCGCGAGTCCACGGTGGCGAATTCCGCCAGCCCCTCCAGCGTTGGAAGCACCAGGACCCGCAAGAGCCG
>CAWGBN010000008.1:0-679920 GCA_963820825.1 Vulcanimicrobiota bacterium | reverse complement strand
ACCCCGTGTAACGCCCGTGTAACAGACGGGTCAGAAAAGGGTAGAATCTGGCCGGAACGGTCAGGAGTGAGGCATCGCGAAAACCCTTATTCCATCGACCTCTTCAGTAGCTAGGCGGAACGGCCAGGACCGCTATGCTCAGTTCGATTCCCGTTGGCGCTACCAAGAGACGCTCGACTTGACGAGCGTCTTTCACGCCACGGTGTTTTGCTACAGCCCCTGCTACAAAAGCACTCGCTGGACGCTTTGCGTCGGAGCAGCCGTCCAGCACCTTGATCGCATGGCGGTGCCCTGGGGTCGTGTCCGTAAACGTCGAGCGTAGTTGCCGCCGTAGAATGCCCCAGAATCCGCTGGACGGCCACGTGATCCGGCCAACTCGGAGCGCTCGAACTCGCCCTTGCATGGAATGCTATGGGTGATGGAGCGAAAGCAAACGCCGCTCTGCGCCAAGTCCACGCCGAAAAACTGGATCCAGCGGCGCCTTGCCGAGATGGATCCTCGTATCCGGGCGCTACGAAGAAACGCCCACGTTACAGAATGAAGTCAGCGCGGCGTTGGGCGCGTCAGCCCGACTCCGCAGCTCGAACGACTTGCTCGATCATGCGGCCGAAAACGATGCCGTGAAATGGCATGATCCCGTACCAATAGATATACCCCCACACCCCGCGCGGTTCGAAGAACGCGGTCTGCACGAGCCTGCTTCTCGCCGCCGAAAGCGGTTCGGCCTCAAACTGCAGCCACGCTCGACCGGGAAGCACCATCTCCGCGCGCAGGCGCAGCATTCCGCCAGGGCGATACTCCTCGACCCGCCAGAAGTCGACCGCATCGCCGACACGAAGATTCTTCATCGAGCGGCGCCCTCGCCGCAGTCCGGTGCCACCGACGGCCCGGTCGATCCAACCGCGCGCTCGCCAGAGAAAGTCGGCGGCGAGCCAGCCGCGCGCCCCGCCGAGCGACGAGAAAACCTCGGCCGCGCGCCCCGCGCTCGCGTTGACCGTGCGCTCGCGCCGATCGATGAGCATCCCCTCTTCCAGACCGGTGAAAGTGCCCTTGGGTGTTTGAGCCGCAAATGCGTCAAACCACGTTGACTCGCGATCGGCGCTCCGCGACCGATCGAGCGCGAGTTCGAGCGCATCGTCGAACGATTGTGGACGAATCGATGGAAAATCGCGAGCGGCGCGCTCGTCGTGGGCCACGACCTCATTGTAAAGCCCCTGAAATTAATGGCTGCGCCAGCGTTGCCGGTATCGGAGTGATGAGATGCACCCAGTACGACGACAGTTTGGGGGTAAAGAACGGAACCACTAGAATGTAGCGTCGCAAGCCGCGCACGGCCGCGTAACGCAACATCATTTCACGATACGTTAGCACCGTAGGTCCGCCGATCTCATAGATGCAGTTTTCGAACGGCAACGACAAGGCCCCGACAAGGTACGACAACACATCGCGAACGCCGATCGGCTGGCAGCGCGTCTGCACCCATCGCGGCGCGATCATCACCGGAAGGCGTTCCGTTAGGTAACGAATCATTTCGAAGCTGATCGAGCCACTTCCGATTATTTGCGCGGCGCGAAACTCGATGACCGGGACTCCGCTTTCTCGTAACACGCTGCCGACCTCGTGGCGGCTGCGTAAATGCGTCGACAACGTTTCGCGGTCGCTTCCGAGGCCGCCGAGGTAAATGATGAGTCGAAGTCCGGCGTCCCTCGCTGCTTCGCCGAACTTCCGCGCCCCTTCGCGGTCCGCCGTGGCGAACTCTTTCGTCGAACTCATCGAGTGCACGAGATAATAGGCAACGTCGCAGCCCGATAGCGCCGTCCTCAACGCGACAGGGTCGTGAATGGTACCTTCGGCGATCTCGACGTCGGATGGGAATCGGCCGCGCAAACGATGCGCCGCGCGCGCAAAGCAGCGCACTGTATATCCGTGGTCGTATAAGAGCGGAACGAGTCGTCCGCCGATGTAGCCGGTCGCCCCGGTCACGAGTACGCGCAGCGTCGCCGGCATCAGTACCCCCGAACGCGGATTCGGTGGACGGCGCCGATGACGTACGGGATTTCGCCGACCGTGAAGCGCTCCGACGCGCCAACGGCCAGGACGTAACGCTGCGGTAGAGTCGCTCGATCCATCGTGACGGTGATCGAGTACGTTCCGGGGGGAAGGCTTAGCTCCCGATTCGGCGTCGTAAGATACGAGATTCGCGAGAACGGCTCATAGAAAGCTTGCACTCGATCGAACGGCACTCTCGCGATGGCGCGGTGGAAGGAGTCGCTGACGACCACGCGAGGTCGTCCGGGGTTGACGGTGTCGGCCGTTTCGACGGAGACGCTCAGCGGCAGCGCGAGGGTGTCACGTAAGACGACACGATAGATATCCCGTTGCCCGCGAGCGAGGCGTCCGTAATATGCCCAAGATTTTTGCGGGTCGGGAATCACAACCGCATGCTGAGAGTCGCGAGGCGAGCAGGAAAAACGCGGGTCGTGGGCACAGGCGGTTTGCGCGTCCAGCCAGCCGACTGCAAACCAGAGGATCGCTGCGAGCGCCAACGCGGCAAGAATTCGCCTAGCCCAGTACCTCGGTTCGAGCCTGGAGCGTACAAGTGGTGGTTCCAATTTCATGCCGGAGCGTTGCTGCACGTTGCATCGTTCGTCCTTACGGCGGCCAAACCTTAATCGGAGGTCCGAGTAGCGGCCGTACTTCTTCGTAATGTGGTTGGGCGCGGCGGAACAGACGCCTGAATTTCCCCGGGGACGGCAGGCGGGTTACGCGGCCATGGTACCTCTGGGTGACGGATGGGTGACGAGCAATAGGAGAAATAGGGGAAACCGAAGCGGTTTGGACACCGCGCAACGGCGGATTTGTGCTCGCCGGTTGCCTCAGTTTCCCCAGTTTCTGAATGAGAAAAGGTTCGATTCCCGTTGGCGCTATAGAACTTCACGTTCGCACGCGCAGCCGCTATCTTTCGACTAGCTCCCGACGACGAACGCGCGATCGAACCCATTGACCGATTTCGTCCTCGGCTATTTCCTTGTCGTATTGCATCTGAATGCCAAGCCAGAACGCAGCGGATGTTTTGAAATACTCAGCGAGCGCAATCGCGGTCTCCGCCGTAATGCCACGGCGCTGATGAATAATGTTTCCTTTACGCGTCGCCGGAGGACCCAAATCGGTTGCTAGGGCGTTTGCCCTCAGCGAATAAGGCCCCGCGTACTCATCGAGAACGATTTCGCCAGGATGCGTTGGCTGAATGCGCTGACTCTTGCCCATTTTGAGATCCCTTAGTGATTAATCAGTAATTTCAACTTCCTACGCATCGCCATTTCTCCACAAAGAGCAGATGCGGTACTACTTATTGACCCGAATCGAATGCTGGCCTTTGCGCCCTCCCTTGCGCGGCTCAAGTGCGTTTCCAGGTGGCGATTGGAGCGGCAGCATAACGTATTTAGGTCGGGGCTCCGAGATGGACGTCGGCGCCCAGCCAGGGGAGCCTCGTTTTGCGGGGACGCCAACACGGGCGGCCACCAGACTGCTGGAGGTCCCTACTCCAGCAGAGTAGTATGCCTACGTCCTCTGCGGTTCCTTGGGGGTTCTAACGATGCGCATTTGCGTATTTCTGGGTTGCCTCGCCCTCACGGCTTATTCCGGTGCGATCCGCTCCTTGCCGCTATCGTCTGCGGCCGGATCGCGCGTCGGGGCCGGTGCGCCGCAGGTCATGTAAACGCGTCGTCGAAATCCTCGCCTTGCGTGCGATACGGTCGAAGGCGCACGTCGTCGCCATTGGCGTCGATAGACCGGAATTTCAGCTTCGTCAGTCGAAGCCCAAGCGGCAAAGCGCCAAGTCGCCCTGAGGCTCAAAAAGCGCTATGCAGGAGCGGGTCCACAGTCCCCTCACCGCGCGAGAGCACGACGTTCTCGAGCTGATGGCGATTGGTCTGACCAATAAAGATATCGCTGCGCGCTTGGGGCTAGGCGCCCGTACGGTCGAGACTCACGTTGCGCACGTCCTCGGCAAGCTTAACGCCCGTACCCGCACAAGCGCCATTGCGGAAGCGCGAGAGCGGGGTTTGCTAGCCGCAACGCCGGCGTCCGCGCCGGTTCATTCGGCCGAACGCTCACGGCATAACCTACCAGCTTTCACCGCGCCGCTGCTCGGACGTGAAGCGGATCTCGCGCACGTTTTACATTTGCTCGAACAACATCGCCTAGTTACGCTTACAGGCGCCGGAGGTGTTGGCAAAACGCGCCTCGCGGTCGAGGCCTGCGCCAAACTCGCTGATCGCTTGAGAAGCGGCGTGTGGTTTTGCGATTTCTCTACGATCTCCGATCTGGGCTCCGTTCAACGTGCGGTCGCGTGGGCGATCGGCGTTCGCGAACGGCACGATTGTCCGCTCAGCGAATCGATCGTTACCTCGCTCAAGCCGAAACTTCTGCTGCTGATCTTCGACAACTGCGAACATGTCGCGAAAGCGGCCGCTGCCCTAGCCGATAAAATCGTTCAGGCTTGCCCCGACGTCAGGATCCTTGCGACATCGCGGCAGCGGCTGGGCATCGCCGACGAGGCCGTGCATCGCGTGCCGTCACTGGCGTTTCCAGCCGAGGTATCGGGCCTCACGGCAGATGTTGCGATGACCTCCGGGTCGGTAGCGCTCTTCGTGGACCGAGCCTGCGCCGCTCAGCCGCGATTTACGCTCACCGACGACAATGCGCCCGCGCTCGGCGAGCTATGCCGGAATTTAGATGGAATTCCGTTGGCAATCGAGCTGGCTGCCGCGCGAGTCACTGAGTTTTCGATCGACGCACTGTCCGAGAACATCGGGGAAATCGTGCTTAATTTCGCGCGCGGTTGGTCGGGCTGCGCCTGCGCGTCACCAGACGATGCGCGCGTTGCTGGATTGGAGTTACGATCTCTTGTCGCCCAACGAACGGACGCTCCTTAGGCGGCTCGCCGTTTTTGTCGGAGGCTTCACGCTCGATCTCGCGGCTGCGGTTTGCCGAGATGGCATCCGGAGAACCGAAGTGCTCAGCGTGCTTGGGTCGCTGACCGAGAAGTCCCTGGTGCAACGGACACAGGGTCGCAACGAATCGCGTTACGCGCTTGCCGAGTCGACGCGTCACTTCGGGTTGGAGAAGCTACAGGCTGCGGGGGAATCCGCTACCGTTGCGTATGCGCACGCGCAAGCAATGACGGACTTGGCTCAGCGCCTCGATGAGGCGTGCCCGACCATGCCGGACGCCCTCTATTCTGCGCAGGCTCGGCCGGAGTTTGCGAACTGGCGAGCGGCGCTGCAATGGGCTTTCGGCAACGACGGCGACATGCTTTTGGGAGCTACGATCGCCGGTTCGATTGAGCATCTCTGGTTTTCTTACGGTCGCGAAGTAGAGGGTTCACGCTGGATAGAAAGCGCCCTAACAACGCTGGGCCATCGTGCTCCAGCAACGGTGCGCGCACGCCTCGAGCTGGCGCGAGCTGCCGTGAGTGTCGGGTGGCACCGAGAAGAAGCGCTAGTTCAAGCCGAACGGGCGTGGAAGCTGTACGAGCACGTGGCCGATCACACGAAGGCCGTTAGGGCGCGTGCCATGTACGCCCACGCCTTGTGCAATCTCCGTCGCTTTGCCGAAGCCGAGACGCACATGCAAGAGGTACTCTCGGTGGCTAGACATTACAACCACCATCGGCTAGCCGGACTGGCGCTCAATGGAATCGCCCGCGTACAGTTTGACCGTGGCAACATCGCGGAGGCTCGCACTAACCTCCGCGAGGCGCTGGTCGAGTTCGAATTAGGCGGACATGACCATGGAGCGTCCATTGCGGCCCAGAACCTCGCTGAAATCGCTTATGCAAGCAATGAACTGGAAGAAGCGCTCGAGCTGGGCCAACGGGCGCTAACCGTCCTGCGCGGGATGGAACACTCATCCAGTCTAGCAGAAGCTCTTATGAACCTGACCGCATACCTTATAGCTACCGCACGATTTGAAGAGGCTCGCATTCATGCGCGTGAAGCGCTAACGCTTACGCTTGAATCACAGAACGAAGTTTACACCGCGATAACACTCCAACACCTTGCGGCGACTACGGCCCTGCAACCCGCACGCGATAGGGTATTTTTACGCGAGCATCAAGTTCGCGCAGCTCAATTATTGGGGTACGTGGATGCGACGCTCGCGAGGACCAAATATCGGCGTGAGGGGGCCGAGCGGCGAGAGCACCACGAAATCGTGCAAGCCTTAAAGGCGGGGCTCGGCGCGAACCGCTACCAAGTGCTGACGGCTAGCGGAGGTAGCTGGTGCGAAGACGAGGCTATCGCCGAAGCCCTCCAAGTCTGAGCTCTTGACGCACGTCCTCCGTATTTTTACGGACGCGTGAGCGAAAATGATTCTGCTACGATTGGCGCGTGCCGTTTAGATCCATTCGTAGTGCCTGCGGCCGGTAGCTCTAGCCGTTTACGCTTTTGGTTTAAGGAGCGACTTAAAAATGAAGGCTTTAAATTCTTGCTGTCATGCTTTAAGCATTGGTACTGCTGCAGCAACTCTCGCAGCGTGCGGCGGATCAGGGCAGACACCGATTTCTGCAGCGTCGTCACCGATCGGCGTTCCTCAAGCCACGAAGGCGGTCGCGGCGGTAGCCGCGCCGCGCCATCACTATAGCACGACCTTTAACTACACCGGCGCGCAGCAGAACTTCACAGTGCCCACCGGCGTGACGCACGTCACGGTTAAGGCCTATGGCGGAAGTTCCGGGAGTGGCCTGGGCGGCGGTTACGTCAAGGCCACGATTCCCGTCACCCCGGGAGAGTCACTCGCGGTATTCGTTGGCGGCAACCCCTCGGGCAGTTCAGGCGGCTTTAACGGAGGCGGCAACAGCGGCGTCAGGCGAGGTTATGGTGGTGGCGGGGCCTCCGACGTGCGCGAAGGCGGTGATGCATTCGCCCACCGTGTGATCGTGGCTGGCGGAGGTGGCGGTGCCGGGGCCCCCAGTAACAATTGCCAGGGCGGAGCCGGAGGAGCCGGAGGCGATCTGATCGGCGGCAACGGCGCCGCGGGCGGTTGTGGCGGCTCTGGCGGAGGTGGCGGGGCGCAGAGCGCAGGCGGCAGCGGCGGCGACGGAGACGACTCCCTTTGTCGCGAGGGCTTTGCCGACGGCCAAAGCGGGACGCTCGGCATCGGTGGCACGGGTGGTCGCGGTTGCGGTAACCTGGGCGGCATTCCCGGTGGTGGCGGGGGCGGCGGCTACTACGGCGGCGGCGGCGGCGGTGGCGGCGTCCTGGCGCGCTATGGGGAGTTTGTTTATAGCTCTGCTAGCGGTGGCGGCGGCGGCGGTTCATCGTACACGGAGTCGAATGCAAAAAGCGTCACCGACCAGCAAGGCGGAAGTGCTGCCGGCTTAGTCGTCATCTCCTGGTAGGTTTTCGATGGAGCGCAAACGCGAAGCTAGGCGACGGCAGAACAGTTATGACGTGGGAAGTGCCTTAGGCAATCGGCTCGGTTACTGCCGGAGTGGTCCCTACAATCAGAATCATCTGAGAATGCGGTATACGACAAACGATCTTCGTCCGGCGCAAGATCGCCTGGAAGCGCCGGGATTCGCGCTACTGGAGAGTATTCAAATGAAGTCTTTGATTTTCGGCCGCTATGCGTCAAGCATTAGCATTACTGCAGGGCTGCTCACCGGATGCGGTGGGAACCAATCTGCACCGCAAATTCCCGTGATACAGGTGCGGCCGCCATCAAGCAATGCCGAGCATGCACAAGTACGCGTAAGCCACAACCGCGTACGGTACGTCTTGGAAGACGTTGGCACCTTCGGCGGTCCGCGAAGCAGGATATTCGAGTCGGAGCAGTGGCTACTTCCCGGCGGAATCCTTACTGGATTTGCCGACACGTCGAGACGCGATCCACACTACCCTAACTGCTTCGACTATCCGGATTGCCACGTCATTCGCGCTTTCTTGTGGAAAGACCACACGCTACATGACTTAGGCACGCTTCCGCACGGGACGAGCAGCGAAACGATCTGGATCAACGCACGCGGCGATACAGCGGGCGCCTCCCAAAATGGAGTGCCCGACCCGATTTTCGGAGAGCAGAACCGTGCGGTGCTGTGGCACGATGGTGAGATCCACGATCTCGGAACGCTCGGCGGCACCTTCAGCGCATCGACCGGCGTCAACGACTTAGGTGCTGTAGCCGGTGTCGCGGAGAACACGGTGTACGATCCAAATCCCTTCATTCCCGGCACTACACAGTCGCGCGCCTTTCTCTGGAAAGACGGGCACATGCGGGATTTAGGCACGTTGGGCGGCACGGATGCCTTCGGCCAAGACATCAACAACCGCGGTCAAGTTGCAGGATTCTCGTACACGGGGAAGACGCAAGGATCGATTTCTGTGGTGGACCCGTTTCTTTGGTCGCCGTCGCGACATGGCGGACATATGGTCGATCTCGGCGGGTTTGGCGGCACATTTGGAGCGGTAAACGCGATCAATGATCGCGGCGAAGTGGTTGGCTTTTCGAACCTGGCGGGGGATCAAACCGCCGATCCATTCCTTTGGCGCGAAGGGAAGTTAATAAACCTCGGCACGCTCGGTGGCTCCTTCGGCTACGCGCAGTGGATAAATGAAGCGGGCGTAGCCGTAGGCTGGGCCGGTGAATCGGACGACGTGACGATCCACGGCGCGCTGTGGAGGCATGCATCCAGTATAACTGACCTCGGGCCGCTTGCCGACGACAACTGCTCGTTCGGGTACGGCATAAACGACCTTGATGAGGTCGTTGGCACATCGTTCGCTGAACCTAGCTCGTGCAATTGGCCCTCATCGTCGCAAACCGATATGAGGGCGGTGCTGTGGCAAGACGGTTCGATCGTTAATTTAAACGACGTTGTCGGGCCTGGCTCAAAATTGCGTTTAGTCATCGCATTCGATGTCGACGACGCCGGCGACATTTCTGGGACTGGTTTGCCGCCCGGAGTTCGCATCGTAGACCAAGAGTTAAAAGGGCACGCGTTCGTGCTGGTCCCGTGCGAGCGGCTTGGTAACCCAAAACCCTGTGGCGAGAATGTAACGCATCGTAGCGTTGTCACGCGTGACATCGCTCCGCGGAGGATTCCACAATCGCAAAAAGCTTTTAATTTTAAACCGCTGACTGGCTTAGCAGCGATACGCGCTGTGGTCGCTCGCCACTTTCATTTAGCGGCGTTCGGCTCGCCGGAACAATATTAATTGGCGCTTCAGGATTGAGATCCATTCGTAGTGCCCGCGGCCAGATAGTGCGTTGAAGGAGTAAAATGAAGGCTTTAAATTCTTGCTGTCATGCTTTAAGCATTGGTACTGCTGCAGCAATTCTAAACGCCCAAAGAACTGCTAACTTTTATTCTCGCGCGAGAAGCTCGCATGAAACACATGCCATTTCTGAACCGACTACCGCCCCCATGACAGAAGGAGCTCTATATGCGTAGTTTTTGTGGCTCGCAGTTGATTGGTCGAACCTTTTCGCTCGGCCGGGTCTGGGTGACCGTTGCGGCTACGTTTTTCGCTGGGTGCGGTGGGCATTTCGTTAATCCACAGCCCGGGATGAACGTCATCGGTGCGTCGCAAACTAGGGCGGCAACCCCAAAGCAAAGTCATGTCCTTTACGACGTAGTCGATCTCGGTAGCGGTTCAGTCGACACCGGTGAGGGAGGAGCAAATGGCCACCCGCTCCTGAGCCGTAACGGCGTCTTTGCCGGAGCGCTGCCCGATTCTACGCCAACGGGCCCGCATGGCAACCCTAGCATTTGCGATATCGTCGGCCCCGAGTCTTTTGTGCTGCAAACGTTCAACTGGTATCGCGGCATTGTTACGACTCTCGGTGCGCTTGGGGGCGCCGCCGACTGTAGCGTTCCTTTTGCAGAAAGCTCCGACGGAAGTATTATCATCGGATCCTCGGAAAACGGATCGTTCGATCCGCAAGTTGGCTTTAACCAGACGCGTGCGGTCCGTTGGGTAAACGGCCATATTGCCGACCTTGGGTCATTTGGCGGAAATCAAAACGGCGCGAACGATGTCAACACTCGCGGGGACATCATCGGCGGATCTGAGAATATTACTTCCGATCCGTATTCTATTCTCGACGTCTTCCTTTACGGCAGCGCGAACGGCACACAGACTCGCGGGTTTGTTTGGCGGAACGGGAAGCTCATCGACTTGGGAACGCTCGGGGGCAACGACGCTTTGGCCCTGTTCAATAGCGACGGCGGTCTCGTTACCGGGTCTTCTTACACGGATACGACGCCAAACCAGCAGACTGGAGTGCCGACGTTGGATCCTTTTCTCTGGAAGAACGGACACATGCAAGACTTAGGAACGCTCGGCGGCGTTCTGGGAATCCCGAGCGGCGTCAACAACCGTGGTGACGTCATCGGGCGGTCCGATCTCGCCGGCGATCAAACGTCGGACCCATTCCTCTGGAAAGGCGGTCGCATGACCGATCTTGCCACCTCGACCAAAGGTGGAACGCCTCAAGATGCGAGGGCGATAACCGACGGCGAGGAGATCATCGGCGGTGCGGTTTTTTCGCCGAGCTCGTACGATGCCTATCTGTGGAGGCATGGTCGAGCTACGAACCTCGGGCATCCAAACGGCGATTGTTTCAGTGAAGCCATGGGAGTCAACTCACGCGAACAAGTCGTAGGCGGCGGGTTTGACTGCAGCTTCAATAATACAAATGCGTTCATTTGGGAAGACGGACGACTCGCGAACTTGAATGACCTTATTTCTCCGAGATTCGCGCTGCACATTATCTTCGCAGACGGTATAACTCCGTGCGGAATGATCATGGGCGTGGGCACGAGTCCATCGGGGGAAGGTCACGCCGTGCTTCTGATTCCTAAAGATGGCTGCAACGCGAAGTCGTCGGGGAATCTGCCTGAAAGCTCGGCCACAGCGGCTCAACCGAAGCCGACTCAAGGTGAAGTTGAAGAAATGCGCGCTCGCATGCGGCATCTCTATTGGAGACCGTTCGACCCTGCCGCGAAGCTCAAAGTAAGAGATTCAACGCTTTAACAGTGCTTTGTTGCTTTCGCTGATTAACGTTCCATCGGACAGAGGGACTCGAAAACGCGAAAACCCATACAGGAAAGGACTCTCGGGTAGTCAACGGGAGCGGCCGGGACCCCCGAGTCACGGGTAATCATATGGTGACTCGTTGTCTTGCGATGCTCGGCGCCTCCATTCTTGCCGGCTGCGCTGGCTTCGGCGCACAAACCGCACTCGCGCCTATGCAGATCGCACAAGGAGACTCGCGCTCCCCGCTGGCCAAGTGTCCGGCGGAACCTGGAGGCTCGGGCCTTCTTGTGGACGGCGACTTTTCAAAAGCTACGCAGCCGCTCAGCTACACGCTCTACACCAAGGGTCAAAAATTCGCCCCATCCTGGCACGTCGCCAATGGCAGCGTCAAGCTCGTAAGTTCGACCTATTGGAGCGTCGACGGTCTATGCAGCGTCGACCTTGACGCCGGCGCCGGCGGCACGATTGCGCATAAGCGTTTCGCCACGACCGCCGGCGCGAAATATAAGGTGACGTTCCTGTTGTCGGGCAACGGTGACGGTGGACCGACCGTAAAGAGTATGAAAGTCACCGCCGCGGGCCACTCTATGACGTTCACATGGGACACTTCCGGTGGCAACGATCCTCGCCATGGTAAATATGCGAAGAAGTCTTGGAGCTTTACCGCCGCCGCGCCCACCACCACGCTCAAGATCGTAAACCTTGACAGTCCTCCCACCACATACGGCCCGGTCGTGGCCGGGTTCTCGGTGCAGAAGAACTGATATAGAAGGTGGTTGAAAAAGCCCCTTGCCGCCACGCGGCAAAAGTGGCGTCATAAGCATTGCAGGGGAAAGGCGGCTATGATGTGCACTCGGGCGTTTTTGGCGGGGACGAGCATCATTTTTTCGCGGCCTGTTCGCAACCCGGCTTTTTCACGAGCGCCGGCATCGCACCGGTCGCTCTGGAAAATTCGAACCGGATCGCGCCTGCTAAAGCAACGTTTCGTGCCATCTATTCGTTCCGGAGAGAGGTCGGACGACGGACAGGCTCCGCGGTCGAGCCCGATCGCCGTTAAAAGCCTGTTGTATGGAATTACGAGCAACGGTGGGGCGATGGGTTCGGGCACGGTCTTTCGCATCACGCCGGCGGGCCGTGAGACCATTCGTCATAATTTCGCGCAAGACGATGGAGTTCAACCCGTCGGCAATCTGATTGAAAGCAAGGGCTCTTTGTACGGTACGGCGTACACCGGCGAAAGCTGGGTGCGGGAACGGTATTCCGGCTGGTAAATTTACGGTTTTGCACGGCTTTGACGACGGCGCCGACGACGGTGGACTTTCGGAAGGCGGACTCGTTGCGGTCAACGAGACCTTCTACGACACGACCGGCGGTGGTGGAACTTTCAATGCTGGCGTCGTGTATAGTGTTCTCGCCGTGAACGTTTGATATTCCCGGCTTCCAGGCGTCGCTGCCCTCGGCTTTGAACTTCTCGCCATGGCGATACCGGCACCGCTATCGGCCCGTGCCGTGACGTTTGCCTTCACCGATATCGAGGGCAGTACATCACGATGGGAACGTGACCGCGTCGCGATGCAGGAGGCCGTACGCCGCCACGACGCGATTTTACGCGACGCAATCACCGAACACGGCGGCCAGGTATTCAAGACCATCGGCGACGCCTTCTGCAGCACGTTCGAACGCCCCGAGAGTGCCGTCGCGGCGATGCTCGTCGCGCAATGTAGGCTCGCGGCCGAAAATTTCTCGAGCGTCGATGGGTTGCGAGTGCGCACCGCGATCCATAGCGGCACCGCGGATGCGCGCGAGGGCGATTACTTCGGTCCGGCGGTTAATAAAGTTGCGCGGCTGCTCGCAATCGTCACGGCGGTCAGATCCTGCCGACTGCCGAGACGGCCGAGCTCGTCGATGGCGCGCTACCGAAAGAAGTGTCGCTGCGCGATCTTGGCGCGTATCATCTCAAAGACTTTACTCAGCCGCAACGCGTGTATCAGCTGCTGACGGCGGCCTTGCCCTCGGAGTTTCCACCGCTGCGTTCGCTAGGGACGCTGCCCAGCGATCTTTCGGTCGTCGACGCGGCTGAGTTTTACGCCGTTCCCAGCTTTAGCGGGCGCGACGACGAGCTCGCCGCCGTGCACGCGGCGCTGAAGGGCGACGGCGTGGTAGCATTGATACATGGGTTGGGCGGCGTCGGGAAATCGTCCATCGCTCGCGAGTATGGATGGCGCAACCGCGACGGGTATTCCGTGGTGTGGTGGCTCAACGCACACACTGAAGACGGGATCATCGACGGATTGGTGCGATTCGGTGCGATGTTCGCGCACGGACTCGATCAGCTGGCGGATCGGCGCGTTGCAGCACAGCGAGTTATCAATTCAGTGCTGGCGGGCTTCCACAAGCCGGTCCTCCTCGTTTTCGACAATCTTGAAGACGCAGGGCTCCTTCGGAGGTGGTTGCCCCGCACAGGGGCTCGCGCCTTGGTCACGTCGCGCGACGCCGCGCTGAGCAGCGACTTCATCGCAATTCCCTTGCAAGTGTGGCGTCTCGAGATCTCCGTTGCCTACCTGCGCCGCGCTAGCGGACGCGCCGACCTGAGCGAGGCTGAGGCGCACGACATCGCGCAAGCGCTCGGCGCTCTTCCGTTGGCATTGGCGCATGCAGCAGCCGCACTGCGCGGCATGCGCATGACCAGCCCTCGCCGATACTTGGAGCGCATCAACGCGCATCTCAAGAAAGCCCCGCGTGGTGCGGACTATCCCCGCTCGGTCTTTGCGACCTTTAGCGAATCAATTGTGCACGCCGAGCAGCAAGCGCTAGGGGCCGCGGCAGTGCTTTGTTTCGCTGCCTCCTTCGCGCCCGACGCTATCCCCGACGAGCTCTTTCATCAGGTCAGCGACCGCTGTCCCGATCGACTGGTGCCGGTTGTTTCCGGAGATGGCGCGCTCGATTTGCGCTCGGCATTGTCGGACGACTTGCGGCTGGACGATGCTCTTGCTGCGCTCGATCGGCTCGGCTTACTCGCCTTCGTTGCGAGCTCGCGCACCTACGGGATGCATCGCCTCGTACAGCTCGCCGGACGCGATCTTCTTCAGGATATCACCGCGTGGGCAAATTTTGCTGTGGCTGCTGCCTTAGCGGTGTTCCCGCGCGCGCAGTTCGCAAATTGGCCGCAATGCGAGCGGATACTTTCGCACGCACGGGCCGCATTGGACGCCCTTCAGAAGGGTGCCGAACCGCTAACGGCGGCCGATCTGGCGCGGCGATGTGTGATTTATCTTTGGGCACGCGGCGAATACGGCGCTGCCGAACAGTACTGCGCGCGCGCGCTGGCGATTTTAGAGAACGCGCACGGACCGGATCACCCCGAGGTTTCGAGGGCGCTCAACAACCTCGGGGTGCTATACATGGAGCTGGGGCGATACGTGGAAGCGGAGCCGCTTCTTTCACGCGCTTTGGCAATGCGGCAAATAGAGCTTGGACCCGATCACCCCATTGTTGGGAGAACGCTGCACAACCTCGCGATCGTGTACATGGAACTGGCGCGATATACGGAGGCAGAATCGCTTCATAAGCGCGCGCTAGCGATTTGCGAAAAAGCATTCGAATCAAATGATCCTGAAGCTCTGTGGGGCCAGACCGGTCTTGGGGTCTTGTATCGAACCGTAGGACGCTACGCCGACGCCGAGCCGATTCTCGTCCGCGTGCTGAGGGCGGGAAGAAGCGCTGGGTCCGGATCATCCCGACGTTGCCATGAGCCTCATGCACCTCGCCGACGTCTACGCCGCCTCGGGATGCGGGGCAGAAGCTGAGCCGCTTTACCTGCGCGCGCTGGCGATTTGGGAGAGGGCGCTGGGCCCTGACCATCCAGACGTCGCGGAGGTTCTCAAAGGCCTCGCGACCGTGTACCGCAATCAAGGAGACTCTGCGAAGTCGGAGGCGTTGCTTGAGTGCGCGTTAACGATTCGCGAAAAGACCCTTGGCCCGAATCATCCGTGGACGAACGCCACACGAGAGGCGCTTGACGCGCTGTGTTTCAAGAAATAGCATCATCGGTAACCTCCGCAGCGCGTCGTGAGGTCCGCCGAGGCGCGATCAGTTAGCGAACGATGGGCCGTCCCCAATATGCGCGGCGATACGGACGCCAATAGGGACGACGTGCCCAATACGCCCGAGGCCGATATACGACCGGATAGGGCGCGTACCCGTAGCCTCCGCCGACGTAACCAACGCCGCCGCCGATGCCGTAGCCGTAGGGATAGCCGTACGCGTAGCGATAGGGGTAACCATAGCCGTAACGATAGGGGTAACCGTAGCCGTACCGATAGCCGTAGCTGCGGTACGTGGTTCCGTAGTAGCGGTTGCCGGGGAGCACTCGCCCCGTCGTTGCCGGTCGCACGGTTCCAACGGCGACGTGCGCCGCCGATGCCGGCGCCGCTGCGCCGAGTAAGGATGCCGCGCCCAGAGCGCAGGCCAGTACGATGTTATGGGATTTCGTCATCCTTTATTTCTAGCATCGTCGCGGCAGAAGCTCTCATCGGTAATGATTAGAACCAACTTCGAAAAGGATGAGAGCGCATTATCGTTCTGACTGGCGCCTACCAAGAGATGACGATCTGACCGGTTCCCGCCGCTACTGCCGCCGGTGCTCTGCCCGTCGCCGCCGCTGGGCTCCGCGAACCGGCGGGGCGTCCTGACGCCGAGCGGCGAAACATGACGAGCCCCTCCTCGGTAACCACGGCAGAAATTCGCCGAAGAAAGGTCCGGACTTATGTTTCTTAAGATTTCAGCGTTGCTGCTGTGCGCGGCCGTTTTTGCTCCGGTCGCCGCCCGTGCCGACGCAGTCCCCGATGCCGCTACGAAGGCGATCACCACCGACTATCAGTTGTACTGCACCGCCACCCAAGACCCGACCGACGCGAACCTCAATGCGGCATTTGCTTCACTCGCCACTGAGTTCGTGCACGTCGACTTCAAGGGGAAGGAGATGCAGCGCGACGCGTACATCGCACAGGGAAAGCAGCAGATCAAACAGCTGCACATCACGACGTGCGCCAATACGATCGACTCGACGACCTCTTCCGATCCAAACACGGTCGTTGTCACCGTTACCGGCAAGATTGCCGGACAGATTCAGGCGCCCGACGGCAATCACGACCTCGATGCGACCACGAGCTCGCAGGACACGTGGAAGCTCGAGAACGGGACGTGGCTGCAAACACAGAGTAAGGACGTGAGCGCCTTAGTAAAGATCGACGGTAAAGTCGTTCAAGACGAAGGCAACTAAGCTCATGCGTTGGAGCATCGCTCTGCTGGCCGCCGGCGTTCTTTGGGTGGCCGTTCCGTTCGCCGCGCGCGCCGCCGAAGAACCGATCACGCAGATGCACTGGCGCGCGATCGGTCCCGCGCTTCCGGAGGGCCGCGCTACGGCCGTCGCCGGGAGTAACCAACACGCGCTCTTGTATTACGCGGGCACTGCGGGCGGGGGCGTCTGGAAGAGCGTCGACGGCGGCACCTCGTGGCAGAACGTCTCGGACTTCATCCATTTGAGCAGCGTCGGCGCCATCGCCGTCAACCCGAACGACGACGCCGACGTTTGGGCAGGCGCCGGCGAGACGAATCCGCGTAACGACGTCATCCCGGAGAGCGGACTCTACCACTCGACCAACGGCGGCCGCTCGTGGCAAGCGGTAGCCTTTCCCAACGCGCCCGGCATCTCGCGCATCCTTTTAGATCCGTCCGATCCGAAGCATATCGTGGTTGCCGTGCTCGGCGACGTCTTTGCGCCCAGCTCTCAGCGCGGCGTCTACGTCTCGTTCGACGGCGGCCTAACGTTTAGCAAAACGCTCTACCTGTCGGAGCAATCCGGCGCGAGCGACATGGCGATGGATCCCAAAAACCCGAGCCTGATCTACGCCGGGATGTGGCACGCTCTACGTCGTCCCTGGGCGATGAGCAGCGGCGGAACGGGTGACGACGGGCTCTATCGTTCGAACGACGGGGGCCGGACGTGGAAGGAAGTGACCGGCAACGGCTTCCCCGCTCCGCCCATCGGGCGCATCGGCGTGGCGATCGCGCCCTCGCAGCCCGATCGCGTCTACGCACTCGTCGAATCGGCCGCCGGCGTTCTCTGGCGCTCCGACGACTCCGGCGTCACCTGGAAGATGGTCAGTAAGGATTCGTTGGCGAACCAGCGCCCGTTCTATTTTTCGCACGTGCGCGTCTCGCCGACCGACGCCGGCACCGTCTATGCCGTAAGCATGCTGCTCGCGACATCCTTCAACGGCGGTGAGAAGTTCGATCTCTCCGCCTTCGGCGTCCACCCCGATCTGCACGACATGTGGATATCCCCCGACGGCAATCGCATGGCCTTGGCCGGTGACGGCGGAATTGCCGTCTCTACCAACGGCGGCACGACTTGGTCGAACTCTCGCAACATTGCGATCGGCCAAGTCTATCGCGTCGGCCTTTCGAACGGTATCCCGTATCTCGTCTGCGGCGGACTGCAGGATAACAATGCCTACTGCGGCCCCGCGTTCAACGGCAACACCGACGGAATCACCAACCGCGATTGGTTCAAGGTCACCGAGGGCGATGGCGAGTGGGCCGTCCCCGATCCGACGAACCAGCGCCTGATCTGGGCAGATTCGCAGAACGGCGAGCTCGTCGTGTACGACCGCGTCTCGCACGAAGCGACGAACATCCGGCCGTATCGCGGGACGGCGAAAGAAGACTTCGTGCTCGCAACGTCGCGCTATCGGTTCAATTGGCAGTCGCCGATCGCGTTCGCAGCATACGATCCGCGCGTGGCCTTTATCGGCGCGAACGTACTCTTCGAAACGAGCGATAACGGCAAGCATTGGAAGGCGATCAGCCCCGACCTCACCAGGGACGACAAGTCGAAGCAGCAGGTCGCGAAGAACTCGGTAACCCACGACGAGTCAGGGGCGGAAAACTACGGCACGATTCTCGACATCGAAACCTCGTCGCAGCGCAAGGGCGAAATCTGGACGGGCTCGGACGACGGCCTCGTCTACCTTACCCACGATGGCGGCGCGCATTGGCGCAACGTCACGCCGCCCGGCCTGCCGCCCGATAGCGCCGTCGAAACCGTGGCACCCTCGGTGCTTGCCGGCGGTACGGTCTTCGTTTCGGCCGATCGGCACGCAATGGGCGACGATGCCGCCTATATCTTCGTGACCCACGATTATGGCGCGCATTGGCAACGCGTGACGAACGGAGTACCGGCCGGCCAGTACGTCCGTGCGGTCCGTCCGGACACGAGTAATGCGAGCATCGTTTACGCGGGCACCAATCGCGGCGTCCTCATATCGTGCGACGGCGGCGCGAACTGGCAGAGTTTCCAAAACAACCTGCCGGCGGTGGAGGTGCGCGACATTCGCATCCAGCCGCAGTTCGACGATCTCGTGATCGCGACGCACGGTCGCGCGATTTGGGTAATGGACGACATCCGCCCGGTGCAGCAGTCGGCATGTTCGGTGCCGACGGCGCCCCTGGTCATCGGTCCGCGGCCCGGCATCGACTTGATCGGCTATCGCGACGACGAAGGGAACTACAACGACTTCGTCGGGCAGCAGCCCGGCGGTGGAATATTGAGCAACGGCGGGGCCGTCGCAGCGTTATACTACTGGCTCCCCGTCGCCGCCAAGAAGCGCCCGACGATCGACATTTACGATCTCCACGGGCAGCTGTGGCGCCACGTCGAGGGCAAACACGACGTCTTCACCGGCGAAGAGGGTGAATCGTATTGGCTGAGCCGGGGCGACGGCAAGAACGAGTTCGACTACGATTTTACGATCGACGGCCCGACTCGCTATGATAGCGCGCCGTTCTTCTTCCGCGGTCCCGAGGAAGGTCCGGCACTTCCGCCGGGCCGTTACGTCATGGTCTTTCATCTCGACGGCAAGACGTATCGCTTCCCGCTGCTCAAAATCGCCGATCCGCTCTCGAGCACGACGGCGGCCGAGTACCGTGCGCAATTCGAGCAGCAGCGCCGCGTCTACAACCTCTTAGGACGCATCGACGCGAAGCTCAACGCGCTGCATTCGGTTCGCGAGACGCTCGTCGACGACAAGAAGTCGCTCAAGCCCGGGGACACGTCGAGCGCGGCAAAGCTACAGTCGGCGATCGATAGCATCGACGCGCTCGTTGCAACGCTAACGTCGTCGCCGCAGAGCTTTGAGGATTTCATTCAGAAGCCGGGACAGCTGCGCGAAGACGTTTTGGGCCTGATGAACGACGAGCCGCTCGCGCAAGCGAGCCTACTGCTGTATGCCCGCCTCGAGCGCGACTACGCCGACCGTGCGAAAGCCTACGACGCATGGGTGGCTTCACTCAGCGCAGCTAACGCCACGCTCAAAGCCGCGAACGAGAAACCCGTCTCCGCGTCCGGCACGCCGCCGTAGAAATCGCTCGATGAGATCGGAAACCGGTGCATAGACCGTTTTTAACCTGCGGTTTCTTAGCGCTCCTGACGGCATGCAGCACGCGCGGTACGGTTCCGGATCTCGTCGCCAGCGGGAAACTGACGAGTCTGCGAGCACCCACTCGTCATGAAACGGCCGATGCGAAGGCGGGGGCGCACTGGCGAATCCGTTACACGAAAGGCGTTACCTACGCCGGCGTTGCGCTCGGACCTGACGGCGATATCTGGATGTGCGACGGTGACTTCGGTACCACGCTCGACCGATTCTTGCCCGGCGGCGGGGTGAAAAAGTACGAGCTGGGATACCATCCCGAACAACTGATCGTCGGCCCGGACGGCGCGTTTTGGCTGACAACCGACGGAGCGACGATTCTGCGCGTCACGACGAAGCTCAAGATTACAAAATATCAGGTAAGCGAGTTTTTGGCCGGCGGCATCGTGACCGGCGGAGATGGAAACGTCTGGTTTGTAGAGCAGCATTACATCGGGCGGTTGACCCCAGCGGGTGAGTTAAAGGAATACCCGCTGAAGAGCGGTTCGCAGCAATTTCTCACGATCGGTGAGACCGGAATCGCCTGGGGGAACGACGGACACCTTTGGTTCGGAGCCTTCGCAAGCGGCTATTTTATCGTTAACCTCGATCCGGTCACCGGATCGCTCCGCACCGTAGCGCCTGACGGCGAGAGTGGCGGCCCGGTCATCGCCGGCCCGGACGGGAACATCTGGTATACCGACGGCTGGTCCGCTTCATCATATCAAACGCATCTTGTAAAGCTTACGGTCTCCGGCGGTTCGACGATCTACCAGGGCACGAACGGCTTCATCCAGTCCGGCACGCCGCAGGGAATGATCGTCGGTCCAGATGGTGCGCTCTGGATCGTAACGCAGCATATCGTGAACCAGCGGGTTGCCGGCGGGGGGCTGCTGCGCTTCGACACGCACAGACAGCAATTTTCTGCTTTGGCTTCTCCCAAAGGATACGAATGGGAATGGGCGTTGGCGTTTGACAATACCCATCGCATTTGGATGTCTGCGGGTATCGAGGCGCAAATCTTTAAACGATAGCGGCCCAACTGCTATTGGCGAGCTCCGCGTTCGCGGTTAGTTGGCGATCTTCACGAGCGGGGGCTTCCATTGACCGTCGAGGCGGACTCCTCCGGCCAGTAGACCCCTAGAATCATAAAGAAGGGTCCCGACGGCGCGTGCAGCCAGTTGGATTCCTTGCTAGCTCCGGGCGAAGCGTTCTGGATGTAAATCGTCAGGGCGCCATCGTCGTCAAGTTTTAAATTCGGAAGCATTGGCGAGTTGATGAGATCGAGGCAGACGGGGCGTCGCAGTCGAACTGGGCTGTTCGGAGCGCTGAGTCCTGCCGGTCCCGGCTCGCTTCGCCGAGGACTTGTCGCCATTACGGCGTGAGCGTCGACGCGTTTCCCCGAATTCGCGCGACCTGAGACGCGGTCACCGTCGAAGCGCGATTCCCCCAGGACGTGCGAATGTACGTTACGACGGCGGCCACATCGGCGTCGGAGAGGAAATCTCGCCAGCCCGGCATTCCGCCGGTGTACCGGTGCCCGCGCACGGTAATGGCGACGAGCATCCCATTGAGGACGGCGACGATCGCCGCACTGGGGTCGCTTGTGGTAACATGCGGGTTCTGAGCCAACGGCGGAAACGCGCCGGGTACGCCTTCCCCCGATCGCTCATGGCAGATGGCGCAACGATTCTGATAAATCGCGGCACCGTTCGATTCAGCGAGGGCGAGCCGATCGCTCGGCCCGGCGAGAGAAAATGCCGTGACGGCGCCAGTGCAGATCGCCACGATCAACGTCGGCGAAGCCTTCACGAAGGGTTTCTTAGCCGTACCCGTCGCCTAGTCTTTGCTGTCAAGATTAGCTGCTTCGTCCTCTCGTTTAGTCTTTCGGAGAGTCGGCAAGCGACGTCGCCGCCGCAACCTGATAGTCCACCTCGATGAATCGTTTGACGTGCAGGAAGGCGTCGGCCGTCGTCGCGGCGATCCGGTGGCCCAGAACTGCATCGAACACGGCTCCTACCGGTCCGAAAGGTACATCGTATGTACCCTCGAGAGTCAAGCGTGCTCTTCCGTCCTCCAACATTTCGCCGGATAGCGCACCGGTAAACCTCGGAACGAAACGGTCGTCCGGATCCCACGTCAGCGCGATTATGGGCTGACCGTTGGCGCTTAATCGGGGGTCGAGTAACGGCCGTACTTCTCCGTAATGTGGATGCGATACGCGATGCCGTCCCCGCCCGTACGGGTAACGAACGTACGCCAGGCCATCGCGGGGGCCGCCGTGGCGGCGGCAACCGTTCGCAGGCGTTCGGAGATGCGCTCGACGGCTTCTACGGCAGCTCTGCCGTCGAGCAGCTCGAAGGTTCCGCGAACCAGCACCGAGCGCCACTCCGCGGCGTTGTCAACGCGGTCGATCTCGAGGCATACCCGGGGGTTGGCTGCCATGTTCTCGATTTTCGCTCCCAGCATGCTGTATCCGTAGATCGCTCGCCCATCGTACGCATACGTGATCGGAACGATGGTCGGGAGACCGCGACGATCGACGTAGCCGATCCGGCCTACGATCTCTTCGTGGAGTAGGGCTTCGATCGCACCGGGCGTTAATTGGCCAAACATACTGCAATTAGTGATGTCATCCAAGCAACTAGATGGCTCGAACCACTTAACCCGCGATTTGCCGTTTTCCCCTTTTTGAACGGCGGAACGGGCGCCGGGATTTCTTGGGGACGGCAGGCGGGTTACGCGGCCATGGTGCCCTCTGGGACGGATGGGTGACGAGCAATAGGAGAAATAGCCGAAACCGAAGCACCTGGAAGACGGGCAGCGCGAATTCGTGTTCGCCGGTTGCCTCAGTTTCGTCAGTTTCCGAAAGAGAGAAGGTTCGATTCCCGTTGGCGCTACCATCAACGGCCGGTATTTGCGGGCCTTTTTGGTGCTCGCGGCGATGCGGTTGCCATTCGGTTGCCGTGCCGCATCAAAACCGGCCACGAGCGCGGTATCGCGAAGGGTGAATGGCTCTACGCGCGCGCGGCCGCGAGGCGGGGGCGGGGCGGCAAAGATGTAACTTGAAGCAGTCATGACAAAGGTACCCGCCGTCACGCTGGGCTTTTGGATCATCAAGATCGCCGCCACGACACTCGGGGAGACCGGCGGCGACACGTTCTCGATGACTATGAGTCTCGGCTATCTGACGAGCACTGCGATTTTTCTTGCCGTGCTTGTGCTTTTGGTCTCACTCCAGATCATCGCCAAAAGATTTCACCCGGTGATTTACTGGGCCACCATCGTCGCCTCGACGACGGCGGGCACCACGATGGCTGACTTTGCTGATCGCACGCTGGGCATCGGCTATGCCGGTGGTTCCATCGTGCTCTTGGCGAGCGTGCTGCTCGCGCTCGGCCTGTGGTACTGGTCGGAAGGTTCGGTCTCGGTTCAAACCGTCAGCACGCCCCGGGTGGAAGCATTTTACTGGGCAACGATTACGTTTTCACAGACGCTGGGAACGGCACTCGGAGATTGGGTTGCCGGTTCGGGATTGGGCTACGAGCGAGGCGCGCTCGTCTTCGGCGCCGCATTAGCACTCGTCGCCGCAGCGTATTACTGGACGAAGATCTCGCGCGTCGCGCTCTTTTGGGGCGCATTCATTTTGACACGCCCGCTCGGCGCGACGGTCGGGGACTTCTTCGACAAGCCGCACGCACAAGGCGGGCTTGATGTGAGCCGACCGCTGGCATCGGTGATCATTGCCACCTTCATCATCATCTGCATTACGGTTCTCCCCCAACGGGCGGGCACGCATCCGGGTGCGGCGCCCAATACGTCCTAGGTGTTGGACTACACGTCGCTTAAGACGAGAATCCCGCAAGCGTTCTGGTTGGATCTTCGATTTGAAGGGTTGATCGCAAAGGTGCCGCGGTACCGCGCTTCGAGGATGAGGAGGTAGGACGTTAGGCATTCATTGCACCCGCGCGCGTGTTGGGGGTTGGGGTGCGGCGGAGTTAACAGAGAGCCGAGGCTCTGGTAAGGGTAAGCACATCCAAATCGAGGGCAACTGGCGAGCCGGCGCCCGGTTGAGGTTGCTCGCGACGCCATCGCAGCCGATATCAACCTCCGAGGTCAGGCGCCCGGACGGGGAAAAATGGAGGGCACCGCAGGCGCACGGTTCACAGCCGCAAGCCGCGAAGCGTCAAACGAAAGGGTCGTTGAATGAAATGGATCTTTGAACCGGGACACTCTGCCGCGGAGTTCCGAGCGCGGCATATGATGATCACTTGGGTGCGCGGCTCGTTCAAAAATATCGAGGGGAAACTGGAGTTCGATCCGGCCGATCCGCGGAGCCTCACCGTCGAAACCACGATTAGTGCGACGACGTGTTGGACGGGCGTCGACGCGCGCGACAATCATCTGCGCAGCGCCGACTTCTTGCACTGCGAGCAGTTTCCGCAGATTCGCTTTAAAAGCACCGGCATCAACGAAGTCGGTCCGGTCGATTATCGGGTCACGGGCGATCTCACCATTAGGGGTGTTACGCACCCGGCTACGCTCAGCGTACGGTATCTGGGGTCGTGGGAGACCCCATGGTGGGAAGACGGCGTTGACAAGGGGCCCAAGACGCGGGCGGGGTTTGTCGCGCGAACGCAGATCGATCGCTACGACTTCGGCGTCAACTGGAACGATACGATGTCCGACGGCGGCATCGTCGTGAGCGCGCAGATTGATATCGTGATCGACGTCGAGGCGATTCTGGTCGAACCTTAGGAGTTCGCGGCGACCTCTATCAGCGCGGCGACTGCGCCGGGGTTGGATACGTAAATCGCGTGACTGCCCGGCACTTCCGTCGACGTTGCGCCGGCGCGTTCGCACATAAGGCGCTGCGCAGGCAGCGGAATCATTTTGTCGTCGGTGACAAGCAAATACCAACTCTTCTTGCTTTTCCATGCCGGAGTCGTGATCGCGCCGCTGAGCGCGTTGACGCCCCATGGAACCTGCGAATCCGCCATGAACTTCGCGGTGGCGGCATCGACGTCGCCCGCAAATGAAGCGGCGAATTTCTGCCTATCTAAGAACAGATAGCCGTCAACAGGCGGCAGGATCGGCGGGACGGGTGCGCCAGGCGGCGGATTAGCGATGAGCGTGTTTACCGATTCACCCGCATCCGGCGCAAAGGCGGTGATGTAGACCAGACCAGTGACCTTCGGATGCGTGCCGGCTTCCGTGATAACCGCGCCGCCGTAGGAGTGGCCCACGAGAATGACGTCATCCGACTGCTGGTCGAGGATCATTTTTGTCGCCGCGACGTCACCCTCGAGCGAGATCGTTGGATTCTGCACGACGCTCACCCTGAAGCCGTCTTTTTGAAGAATATTGTAGACACCCAGCCAGCCGGACCCGTCGACAAAACCCCCGTGGACCAGAACGATGTTGCGCACCATGTAAAAACCTCCTAAATAGAGAGCGGCTGTTTCACTAGCCGGAGGGTGGTGAATCTGGAAAGACGTGGACCTGCTGGACCCCATTGACGAGAATCCCGACGATGTTCTCGACGATTGGTCTGGACGGCAACTTTGGCGTTTCGTGGCGCCAGTTCATCGCCGCACCGACGAGCGCCGAAGCAACCAGCGTCGCCGTGCACGGCGTGAATTTCGATGCAAGAAACTCGACGAGGCCGGTTTCGATGCTCCGCTGGAGCTGCGGTTCGAAGTCACGATCGATACGGCACTTTCGATGCAAACCGACAAAGCCGAAGACGTTGTTGCCAACCGCCAGCAATAACGTACGAGTGTCGGGCGCCCCTAAGGGATCGCCGTCCGCCAGATAGCCGGCGAAATCATCGCGGATCATCGCATCGAGCAATGCGAACTTATCGGTAAAGTGGGCATAGAACGTTGCGCGGTTGACCGTCGCACGTTCGGCGATATCTTGTACGGTGATCGACTCAAAGTTCTTTTCCGCGAGCAGCGACCCGAGCGAATCGCGGATGAGCTTGCGCGTGCGGGTGATGCGCGGGTCCTCCCGGGAAAGGCGCTCCCCGGCCACGCTAGGCGTCATTCTCTCGCTCCCGTTGGGTAAACGACATTTCCGCCGTTTTGTCGGTTGACCGACAGGTCCGACAGTTGTACTATACGCGACACAAGCTGATTATACGACAACCGTTGCCTATCATCAAGGCAGGAGGAGAAGAATGACCACTCAGCTGCAAGCGAACGCGGTTTATACGCTGGACCCGGCCCACACAACGGTGGAGTTCGTCGTCCGCCATCTTATGATCACCAAGGTCCGGGGCCGTTTTACCGCCTTTGACGGCAGAATCGAGCTTCCAGCGGGAAGCGATCTGCCGATTTCAATCAGCGTGACGATCGATGCGGCCTCGATCGATACTCGCGAAGAACAGCGCGACGCGCATCTGCGCTCGGCCGACTTTTTCGAGGTGGAGAAGTATCCGCACCTGACCTTTGAAAGCACGCAGATCGACGGCACACCGGAGGCGATCGCAATCGACGGCAAACTCACGATTCACGGCGTGACGCGCGACGTGCGGCTGAACGGTACGTTTGAAGGGCGCACGGTCGATCCGTGGGGCGGTACCCGCGTCGGCTACGCCGCGCACACGACGGTCAATCGCAAGGATTTCGGGCTCGCCTGGAACGCCGCGCTGGAGACCGGTGGCGTGGTGGTGGGTGACGAGGTTCGGATCGAACTCAACGTCGAGGCGGTATTGGCGCAGCAATAATGGTAAAGAACATCGTTATGGTCGTCGGCCCAGGCACGGCAACGGCCGTGGCCGGGAAGTTCGGGGCTGAGGGCTTTGCGGTCTCCGTGATCGGGCGCAGCGAAGATCGCCTTGCCGCCGGCGTTGCCGCGGTTGAAAACTCGAGGGATCGACGCCGCTGCATTCTCGGGAGATGCCTCGGACCCGTCGTCGATTCAAGCTGTTAAAAGCCTTTTCATCCGACTCTTGTATGGTCCTAACCCGTCGAGAACCTTCGGGAAATGGGGCGGAGCGGCAAAGCTGCGCTTAGCATCGGGGCGTTCTAACGAACATCGGTTTCGCAAAGGGCCCCCGTCTTCGTAGTAGCGAAGGGGGCAAGCAATCCCGTTGCATTTCTATAGGTTTTCGATGAAAGGATAGTCTATGAAACTCTTCTCGTGGCTCGTTTTGGGGCTGCTCGTGACCGCCGGCGCTACGCTCGCCGCGATGCAGTCAGCTCCGATCTTTTTTACGTCCGATAGCCTCCACTGGGTGGCCGCCACCGGTCCTGCGAAGGGCTCTTGGAATGCGGTGATGGTTGGCAATCCGAGCTCATCCGGCACCGCAATCATTCGCGTTAAGATGCCCGACGGCTACACGAACAAGCCGCATTACCATTCGCACGCCGAATATATCACCGTGATCCAAGGAACGCTTTTGTTCGGGACGGGTAATACCATCGACAAGTCTAACGCGCGGGTGCTACCGGCGGGTTCGTTCATTGCAGTCCCAGCAGGCGTCCATCACTGGTCGGTCGCACAGGGCGTTACCATCGAGCAGGTCGGCGGAGACGGGCCACTGACGAACATTCCAGTCAAGCAAAGCATGTAGTAGGCGGATTAGGAGGTCCGCAAAACTTTCTCGAGCGCTTCGGCGGCGTAGCGCCTGCGCCGCGGTCTTCCCTCCGACGCATGAAGGAACTCGATTTCGACCTGTGAGTCGGGATGCACGGCGGTAACGATCGCTTCCTCGTCCTCGCCTTTCACGATGACGTGATCACCGAGTCGAATCACGGTGCAACTCCCTAACGTCGTCTAGGGCAAAGCGTGCTGGTTCCATGTTTGGCTCTTGACCCTGACTACGACGAGTTCCCCCAGCGATAGCCGCGTGTCATCCTGAGGCTTGTCGAAGGACGCGGGTTCGATTCCCGTTGGCGCTACCAAATCGGCTAAGGGTTCGTCCTCTCGTCAGTCTTTCGGAGATTCGGCAAGCGACGTCGCCGCCGCGACCTGATAGTCCGACTCGATGAATTGTTTGACGTCTTGCAGGAAGGCGTCGGCCGTCGCCGCGGCGATCCGGTGGCCCAGAACTGCGTCGAACACGGCTCCTACCGGTCCGAAAGGTGCATCGTATGTACCCTCGAGAGTCAAGCGTGCTCTTCCGTCCTCCAACATTTCGCCGGATAGCGCACCGGTAAACCTCGGAACGAAACGGTCGTCCGGATCCCACGTCAGCGCGACTATGGGCTGATCGTTGGCGTCTTTCGAAGTTTCGTATCGCATCCGCACGTCGTGGCGTGCTTGTACCTTTCCGGGAAGGCCGACTTTGGACATGTCGACTGCTAAGCTGAATGTCCCTGGTGTCTGGCCGGAGCGGTGGACGGTAAAGTAGCGTTCCGCGTGATGAATTAGATAGTAGCGAGGACATCTCACGTCAATATGCTCTCTCAGCGTGCCCATATCGATATCATCCTTTCGAGTTCCTCAAGCCCACAGTCTAGGGCATTGGGAAGAACTATTTGTGAAGACGTCGCCGCCACGGCTTACGGCGGCCAAACCTTAACCGGAGGTCGAGCAGCCGTTCGCAGGCGTTCGGAGATGCGCTCGACGGCTGCTACCACTTGGTGTTTCCAGTGCCGCGGCGGCGCCCTACGCAATGCGCTTGCGCTATCATGCCTTTCGTCCTATTCTACGATCATGCGTGTAAGCTTTTTGCTGCTTTGTGTTATCCTCGTGAGCTGCTCGAGCCGCACGCCAGTGTTGCCTACGAGCGGCTCGCAACTCGATTCGGTTACCACCCCTGAGGCCCGAGGCGGCTACCACACGATCTACGCTTTCAAAGGTAACGGCGACGGTGCGGACCCTGAGGCGGCGCTAAGTGATCTCAATGGTATCCTCTACGGCACGACAGCCGGCGGCGGCACGAGTGGGGCGGGCACGGTCTATCAAATCGACGGCTCCGGAGCGGAGAGCGTACTCTACAGTTTCGAGGGCAGACGCGACGGCGCGACGCCAACCACAAGTTTGACGGCCGTTAAGGGTGAGCTCTATGGAACCACGAACGATGGCGGCGGTTCCCAATGTTTTCGCCACAGCGGCTGCGGGACTGTTTTTAAGATCACTACGACGGGGCAAGAGCGCGTCATGTACCGCTTCGTTGGCCGCGACGGCGCGCATCCTGACTCGCCGCTAATTTACGTCAAGGGACGGCTCTACGGAACGACGGACTCAGGAGGCGCGCACCATTGTGGGGCGTTCTTCTCGATCGGGACGTCGGGCGACTTCCAGGTCATCTATAGTTTCAAGGGCATCCCGGACGGTTGCCAACCGAATGGTAATCTTGCATTTCTTCATGGTTGGTTCTATGGCTCGACCCGAACAAGCGGCGCCTACACCGCGGGAGCGGTTTTCAAAGTAAACGCATCGGGCAAAGAAAGCATCCTGCATAGTTTTGGGAAGAACGCGCGAGACGGTTTCGAGCCGCAGGGCGGCGTGGTCGCACTGAACGGGGCCCTGTACGGCACGACCTTCTATGGCGGCGCGCATCACCGGGGGCTTGGGAACGGATCCGTTTTTGCGATCACGACTTCCGGCAGTGAGCACGTCCTCTGCCGCTTCACTCGCGACAGTAAGTATCCGGCATCGGCCCTGCTCGTTTATAAAGGCCTTCTATACGGAACGACCTACGGTCAGTTCGCCGGTGCGAATCAGCGAGGCGGCAGCGTGTTCAGAGTCACGCCGTCGGGTGCGCGGACCATTCTTCACGTGTTCCCTCGCGCCAGGGACGACAGGACGCCGGCACATCCGGATGCCGGTCTGATTGCCGTCGACAGTCTCCTGTATGGCACTACGTCCGAGGGCGGAGGGTACGGTTCGCAAAGCCTTACTGGCGCTGGTGTCGTTTTCGCAATAAAGCCGTAGCGCGGTCACCCGCGCTAGGGCGTCAGTCATTCGCGACGACCGCAGTAACGACCCGAAGGGAAACTCGCCGGGGCTCGACGGGACTAAGAAGGGACGCGAAAACACGAGACCCCATACATGAAAGGAGTATCGTGTACTAGACGGGAGCGGCCGGGACTCCGATTCGCGGGTTCGATTCTCGTTGGCGCTACTACACAAGGCTCGTAACGACGGGCCTTCTTTGCTGTCGTCGGTAGTGTGGAATTATATTCGACTCACTCGGTTCGTCGAGGCGACTCGCGCGTTTGACGGAGCTAAAGGATAGTCTCGAACGTACGTGTCAGTGTCAGGTCGAATTCTGCGTCGACCTTACCACCGCCAACGGCGCTGTCGTCGACGTGCAGCTTGCCTGCGAGATGGTCGGGCTGGTTCGTCGAAAGTGTGAATGCCTGCGCGTTGGTACCGCCGGAATATTGGACCAGGTCGCCGTTAAACCTAAGTGCGTAGCCAAGATGCGTTGCGTCGCCGAAATCGATCATGGCCCCATCGTCTAGCGCGCCGTCTGCACAAGACAAGGTTTTACACGCCCTGATCTTGGCGCCGATGTCGACGCTCGACAAGTAAATGCGAAGAACGGCCTTGTTCGGATCCATTTCGTCTGGACCACGAACGAGCCACCCGTATTTGACCGCGGTCGAGTAAGTCTTGAAACTGACCCTCCCGCTAGCCTTGTCGGCCGCAAGCGCGCCGGCCGATGCCGCGAATACCATCGATGCGAGCAGTAGCGCGCAGCGCGCGGCACTACGAGGAGCCGAGAACGGAACTTTCATCGTGGGTCTTGTCGCCATTACGGTGTGAGCGTCGACGCGTTTCCCCGAATTCGCGCGACCTGAGACGCGGTCACCGTCGAAGCGCGATTCCCCCAGGACGTGCGAATGTACGTTACGACGGCGGCCACATCGGCGTCTGAGAGGAAATCTCTCCAGCCCGGCATTCCGCCGGTGTACCGGTGCCCGTGCACGGTAATGGCGACGAGCATCCCATTGAGGACGGCGACGATCGCCGCACTGGGGTCGCTTGTGGTAACATGCGGGTTCTGAGCCAACGGTGGAAACGCGCCGGGTACGCCTTCCCCCGATCGCTCGTGACAGATGGCGCAACGATTCTGATAAATCGCGGGACCGTTCGATTCAGCGAGGGCGAGCCGATCGCTCGGCCCTGCGAGAGAAAGTGCGGTGACGGCGCCAGTGCAGATCGCCACGATCAACGTCGGCGAAGCCTTCATGAGGGGTCCCCTTTAGCCGTATCCGCCGCCTAGCCTTTGCTCTGTCAAAATTAGCGCGTAAATGAGGGCCGCCGTTCGCTCCGGTAACCGCCGGGCCCACTTAGGGTCGACTCAAGGACTTCAGTCCGCTGCTCCAAGCAACGGAGAGCGGCCCATCGGTGGCCGCTCTTTACCGGATGGAAAGACGGGTTGCTTTTAGACTGCGGCTTGAGCGGCAATCTTGTGGAAAGTCGAACTGAAAACGTCGTACGTCTTGACTTGCGGGCTTCCATCATAGAGGCTCGTTAGTGTCTGAAGCACTTGCGGATACGCTTTGCTACTATAAGACTCGGCATTTTCTTTCCGATCCCACAGACTGATTGCAGTCGCGTCCCTTCCGTCTGGGCTTACGAAGAAGATCGCATCTTTAAACCCGTCCTGTTTACGAAGCAGCGGGAGCACCTGCTCTTCGACCGTTTTCGTAAGTTGGACGACGTTGTTGGGTTTTAGGTGCATCGTTACGATTCTTGAAAACATAATCACTCCTTAGATTTCGCAGCAGTCTCACTGATTCGACCATAAAAAAGAAACTGCCCCGTATTTTGATACCGCTTAGAGGGCGGCAGTAACGGTGGGCAGCTTTTCGAAATGGCGCCTAGAGTCGCTGTAAACAAAGTATAGCACAGTTCGCAACATCAATGGTCGAATTTTTGAAGAAACTTCCAAGCACAGCAAGCATCGCCCGCGGGTGGGGATCGAGCGCTTGATCCGAGGATTACTTTGGGAAAGGTCCGCCTTGGAGTCATGTCTTGGCCTTTACCGCAAAAGCATGGCTTTGCGCCCAAAATGGCGCCCGATTTAACAGAACTTCAAGAAACCTGCTCGATGTCGATCAAAATCGAATAGTGCAACCGTATTCAGCCTTTAGGTTCACTCCATCGTCGCCAAGAGAGACGCTCGGAATATCGAGGCCTTCAACAAGACGGTAAGGGAGTTTCCAGTAATCGACGGGAGCGGCCGGGGACTCCGTGAGGGGTTCGATTCCCGTTGGCGCCACGAAAAAACCTATGAGGGTCATCGCCTTACGAATTGTTGTCTAAGGTGACGGATGGGTGATAAGCGGCTCGAGATGCGAGAGCTTGCTGATTGGTCGAGTCGTTCGGGAGCTCGGCACTGAGCTGCTCGTGGGACTCCTCGATCGCAGAGGGCCTCGACTGTCGTCACGTCCTCGGAGCCCTCGCCACGGAGAGCCCACTCTTTGAACGCGTCCCTTGGCGAAGCACAGGCGGGGCCCGTCTTCCGGAGAAGCGCGCCCAGAATGGGCCATCGGTCGATCATCGAACCCTTCCGTATCAAGTGCGTCGAACCGATCCGCATGACGACGCGCGCTCAGCGCCGGAATTTTCTCGAAGAGGCGGCTTACAATCCATTTCTACTGCATGCGGATCACGTGTTGATCGATCTGCTGACCGACAGCGGAACCGGCGCGATGAGCGCCGAGCAATGGGCATCGATCATGCGCGGGGACGAATCATACGCCGGCGGAAGATCGTACTATCGCTTGCTCGACGTTATCCAAAGCATCTTCGGCTTTCGTTACGTTCTGCCGACGCACCAAGGCCGCGCGGCCGAGCGCATCCTCTTCAGCAGCATGTGCAAACCGGGTGACGTCGTGCCGAACAATACTCACTTCGATACGACGCGCGCAAATATCGAAGAGACCGGCGCGAAGGCGGTTGACCTTCCCACCATCGAAGGGCGCCTTCCCTCTGCAATCCATCCGTTCAAAGGGAACATGGATGTCGACTCGCTGGAGGCATTAATCGCGCAAACCGGTGCCGATCGCGTCCCGCTCGTCGTGCTGACGATCACCAACAACTCCGGCGGCGGGCAGCCCGTTTCAATGGCGAACGTCCGAGCGGTCCGTGCGGTCTGTAACCGGCATCGCATTCCGCTCTATATCGACGCCTGTCGTTTCGCGGAAAATAGCTGGTTCATACGCGAACGAGAAGAGGGCTACGCGGAAAAAACGCCTCGCCAGGTTGCGCGAGAGCTCTTCTCCTATGCCGACGGGTGCACGATGTCGGCAAAGAAGGATGGGCTGGTTAACATCGGAGGCTTCCTCGCGTGCAACGATGAGGCACTTGTAAAACAAGAATCGCGCTTGCTGATTCTGACCGAGGGTTTTCCCACATACGGCGGCCTTGCGGGACGCGACCTTGAAGCGATGGCGACCGGCCTCGAGGAGGTGCTTCACGAAGACTACCTGCATTATCGCATTGCATCGACCGCCTATCTGGGCGACCATCTCACGCGGATCGGCGTCCCGATCGTGCAACCCCCCGGAGGGCACGCCATCTACATCGATGCTGCCGCAATGCTGCCGCACATCCCGGGGCGGATGTTTCCGGGGCAGGCGTTGGTAGCCGAACTCTATTTGGAAGGCGGCATTCGTGCCGTCGAGATTGGAACGGTAATGTTCGGATCGACCGACGCGCAGACCGGCGAAGAAACGGTCGCGGCGATGGAACTCGTCCGCTTGGCCATTCCGCGCCGCGTCTACACGCAGAGTCACATCGATTACGTGTGCGAGGTGATGGGCGACGTCTTCGCCGGGCGCGACCGGATCGCCGGCCTCCGCATGATGTCGCAAGCACCGCCGTTACGGCATTTCACGGCACGCTTCCAACCCGTGTGAGGATTGGCTGGGCTGTGGAGGGTTTATGAGGCCGCCGCGTAACGCCAACTTCGGCGAGATAAGAAGGAGCAAGCCGTGACGATGCGTGCGTTAGCCCTGACTGGCGGGATCTGGCTGATGACCATGGTGATGACGTATGCAGGAACGGTGCTCCATGGAACATTTGCGTTACAGGGAGGTCCGGCACGCACGGCCGGATACCTCGAGACCGCATCGGGTCCCCGCCCCGAGGCTTGGAGGCTCGATTTCTGGATGACTCCGAAGAATGGCGGTGCTCCGATCCGAGCTTATGACCTCGACATGACGAAGCTACTGCACGTTATCATCGTCAGCGACGATTTCAAGACGTTCTTTCACGTGCATCCTACATTTTCGGCGAATGGCCACTTCCTGCTCGACCAAACGCTGCCGCGCCCGGGGCTATACCACGTCTATTCGGACGGTCGGCCGACCGGCATCGGGCAGCAAGTGTTTCGCTTCGATCTTCAAGCCGGGAAGGCGATGCCTACGGCGAGAGATCTGAGCGAACGCAACGCGGTCGCGCAGGTCGGCGGATATTCGGTAACGCTTTCGAGCTTGTCATTGCAGGCCGGCTCCTCAGCCGACATCGCCGTGCGCGTTGCGAAGGGCGGGAAGCCCGCCATGGACGTCCATCCGTATCTCGGAGCGCTCGCACATGCCGTTTTTCTCGACGCCGACGACCTTACATACGTTCACTTACACCCGGTCGCCCCTGAAGTGCCGATGGGATCTGCTAGCACCGCGGTGTACTCCAACGACAAAGCGATCGTATCGCCGAACATGCTTCTCCACGTGACGGTAAGCGAGCCTGGAACCTACAAGCTGTGGTTCCAATTTCATGCTGGACCTTCGCTGCACGTTGCATCGTTCGTCCTGACGGCTGCTAAACCTTAACCCTAAGGTCGGGTATCGAGTCGCGCAGCCTCCATCGCTGAGCCGCCGGAGTAGCTAGACGACCTTAACGACAATCGTCATCTTGCTGTGATCCGGCCCACACGGAATCGTGCAGTGCAGCGTATACGTACCCACCTTTGGAGGCGTGAACGTCACGGTTTGTGTGGATCCGAGGGTAATCGTCGTAGCCGGAATTCCGAGCGCGCTCGACTCGATGCCATGCACGCCGCTCTTCCCGACGAGCTTCAATTCGACGGGTTGTCCGGCGTGAACGGTGATTTCCGACGGGCTGAACATTGCTTCAGAGGATGCTGTAACCGTTACGACTTGGGGACTCGGCGCGGCGGATCCGGAGATAGGGACCGCGATGCTCAGCGAGAGACCCAGCGTGGTGGCAGTAAGTGCCGAAAGAAGGCTTTTCATGTCGTCACTGTACGCTGGATCCAGGAAGGCCTCGTGAATAATCGACGAAGAAACTATGAATGCGACTTTCGTCGATACCGGGCTCCTTTTGGCAGTCGTTTGCGTTATGGCGATCGAGGAATGCGATTGGTTCTGGCGCTACCAGTCAAACGAACCGTCCTCCGTGTCGAAACCGATCAGTATCCCGGCCGGCTTTCCGCGGCGGGTAACGGCAGCATGCTAATCCACCAAACCCAAGCGACGAGAATGAGCTGGAGAGGAAGCCGAATGTAAAACGCTGCCACGGTACCAAGATCTGCATATAACCCTGGGTGCTGCGCCATTTGCACGTTCGCCGGAAAGACCGCGACCAGGAGCGCAATTAACCCCACGCCGGCAAATCTTCGGGTGTTGGGAACTAGCACGCCGATTCCACCAAGTATTTCACAGACGCCACTGATTTGGACGAGCAGCGCAGGTGCCGGAAGCCAAGGCGGAACCATCCGCACGTAGACACCAAAATGCACAAAATGGTTGATGCCTGCCGCCAAAAAAAAGAGTGCTAGAACCACTAGAGCAATTTGGCGCACCACATGCATTCTCTCCCATTGGCGGGCGGGTGCTCCCAATCCCGGGCGACCGATGCACCAAGATAGTTACACTATACTGGTGAAATCCGTTCGTCATGGCTTGTTCAAATGAAGATCCAGGAATCGGCGAACGTACCACAGCGCGATCCGATCGTGAAAGCCGGTGGCGATATACTCGAAGGCATGATCGGCCCAAGGCAGCTCGACGTAGGTAACGCCGACGCCATAGCTGCGCAATTCGTCGCGCAAGAAACGTTCAAAACCAAGGTCGACGACGTGATCACGCCCTGCCGCGATCATGAGGACCGGCGGCATACCGGCATGGACGACGTACCGTGGAGATCCGCTTCGATAACATACGGGACGCTGCTCCGGCGTTCCGCCGCAGAGGTCGAGCAGGACGTGACGGATGTGGATTAAGTCGGGGTGGGGCGGATATTCATAGGCGAGACGAAGATCCACCGGGCTTTCGTAGGTTATCACAGCGTTGATTCGGTGCGGCCGCAGGGCCGCCGCGATGATTGCCAACTGTGCGCCGGACGAATGTCCGAGCACGGCGATACGGCCCGTCGACAGCGAATCGATCTGATGCAGAACGGCGTCACGTTGCGTGGGCCAGCGCGAGCGAGGCGCGTGCGGATAACTCAGCGCAATAACTCGATAGCCCCATGAAGCGATAATCGCATTGAGCCGCGCGTCGTTTCTTGCCGAACCGTGTTCCCACGCGCCACCATAAATCACGACCACGATGGGGGCGCCGGGGCGAACGGCGGTCGTGCTCGCGCGTTCGGAAAGCGGCATGAGCAAAGCCGACAACGGTACGTGCGGGCCCCGTATCGCATAAGCGAGAGGCGGGGCCAGCGAACACAGCAGAGCCGCGAGTGCGATGGCGACGGCCGCAGGTCGCCCGGAACTCCGAGAGTGCAGTATGATGGATAGGACGATAACGTTGAGGAGTGTCAAGACCGGCCAGAGCTCGGTACCGGCGACCGTCAGAACGAACAGTGGAACGATCGGGCCTGGAATTACGATCCAAATCGAAAGAAACAATGCGAACGATGCCAGCGCGAACGGCATTGCGCAAGTATCATCTCGAAAACGGAGGCGTTCCTGCTCACTTCCAATCCGTCTAACGGACGAAGCCACGCGAGACCGCTGTCTGCCCTCTAACGGTTAGACCTTATTCAACGATGGGAGCCGATACGTTAGCGAACGACGCGCCGTCCCCAGTATGCGCGGCGATAAGGGCGCCAATAGGGACGATGTGCCCAATATGCGCGACGCCCATATACGGCTGGATAGGGCGCGTAGCCGTAGCCAACGCCAACGCCATGGCCGTAGGGATAGCCGTAGGCCCGGTATCCGGGTCCGCGGTAGGGGTTTCCCCGGAGCACCCGCCCCGTCGCTGGCGGTCGGACGGTTCCAAGGTAGACGTGAGCCGCCGATGCCGGCGCAGCCGCGCCGAGTAAAGAAGCGCCTTCGAAAAAGATGAGAGGGCTTGGTCTGCGCCATCGCGCCCAGAACAAAAGCAATCGGCCGTCTAACGGACTCCGCGAAGCTACCGGGCCCGGCCCATCAATTTGGAACGTCCCTCGCGCCTTCGATCGAATGAAGATTCTATGGCTTTGAAGGATCGGTTAGGATCTTTGTAATTGTTCGCAACTGGTCGAGCACGTTCTCCTGGGTCTCCAACAATCGCGTCGTGACGCCGTCCGGGTTTAGCGTGAGGGCGCCCAGTGCCGACCCCACGCCGTGCGCAAACAGGGACACAGCCTCGACCTCGTCGGGCGCGTAAATCTCGCCGCTGCTGCGTTCACCCAATAATAAGACGCCAAGTAGATGGCCGCGCGCGAGCAAGGGGAATGCGAGCGCTCCCTGCATCGCCGACTCGTAGCGGTGCGGCTCTATAGGCTTGTGCCACGTCTTGAGTGCCAGTATCGCGCCGTCGTTCTCGTCAACGCTCGATAAAGAACAATCACCAAACGACCGCTCTGAAGTGTATTCGCCGTTCTTTGCGAGAAAAACCTTGGCGTTACTGGCATCGGTGTGGCAACGAATCTTTTCGATTGTTTGATCGAGCAGGACATCGCGCCGAGTAACGTATGCCGCTTCCTGCGAATAATCCCGGAGTGCCACGGCGTCCTCATATCGCCGGCGAAAGAGCAACGAATCGACCAACACGTCAACTCGCTTATGGATGTATCGCAACGAGACGCCAATGAGCAGAGCCAAAGCTGCATTGGCGATCAATCCCGTAGCGTGGCTTATCCCCGTTAGGACCGATCCAAGCACCCATTCGAGTAGGACGAACGATGCGACGACGATCAGCGAAACGGCGGCGACGACAATTGCGCGACTTATTATGAAGCCGAAATCGAAAACATGGCGCTTGAGCACCGCGTACGTTACCGCAGCGGCACCCAAGGCATAGAATAGATTATAGACAACGGGAACGACGGGGTTGACGTAGAGAGAGCCGCCATACGAGAAAACCGACCCGCCGTATAATCCCGAGAAGCTCCCAGTCAGGATCGCGCCGGCAGCTGCGAGAGGGAGAGGAAGAAGAAGCCAGGCAGCTCGGGGGCGTGTTGCACGCGTCGTCGTCGCGACCGCTGCAAATGCGCAGAGCGCAACTGCTAAGGCGGCAGCGTTGGCGGTGTTAACCCAAAACCTTCCGTAGACGTAAGGCAATGGGTCAAACGCGAGCGTAAGGAGACCAACGGCCAGAAGAACGGTACTAAGAAAACTCAGAGCGATCGCCGCATACGTAAACGATTCGAGTCGCCGCCTCCAAGAGCTCGGCGCGCCAAAGTGGGACGACAGGACGACAATCAATACCAAACCGGCGAGTTGCACAACGGTCGATGCAAGGTTTTCCACGACGGTGAACGTCGGACTTGGGAAAACCAAGCCGGTCCAGTAGCTTGCGATGCAAACGAGGATCAAGACGAGCGTACGCGCCTCGTACAGCCACCATCGCCGCACTGCAATTAGGAGTGCACATGCAAGTAGCCAAAGGTCGGCAATCGTCCCCAGAACCGGGTTCGACAGCTTCAACAGCACGTTGCCTTCCCATGCCGAACTGCCCACGACGCTAACTGACAGCTTTTCCTCAGCGCGGCGAAGCGAGAGTCGCGTCGCCCGCGAAGCCATTGGGCTTCCGAGAACCCTCACCCGCGCGTCGAGGCCTTGCGCGCGTAAATCGACGCGATCGCCATCGCGAAGGCCCGCCTTTGCTGAGGCGCCCGCTGCGAACGACTCGACGACAGTTACGACGAACGGTTTGTCCGTCGGCACGAAGCCGGCGTCCCAATTGCCGAACCATGGGCGGCCCCCCAAACCAAAAATGTCCGCGGAAGTAACAAATACGGCAACAAATCCAACGGCGCAGGCCGTCACGAGCAGCCATTTCCACCGCACGTCGTGCGGCGTAGCCAATGCGTCAGCGGCCTGGCGAGTAGCCACACCCCTGGCTACTCTGCGTTAGGTCCCCCTACCTTTGGTCTATTAACATATTTCAAACGGAAAGCGCGCGCTTACCATCGGCGTCCGAACATGTAACGGTATCATCGCAGAAGCTATGGCGCGAGCTCTCTGGGGCTTCGGTGCCGGCGTAGCAAGCTTGTACTGCTCAGGGCAGAAGTGCTGCGTCTAATCGAACTTGAGCCTATGCATTATGCCATTTGAGATGCAGAAAAGGCACGCACATACGAGTTGATGAATCTGTTGCGCCTTCGCGCTCTTTGGAGCCGGCTAAAGAAGTAAAGCGACCCTGTCTACTTACGAAGGAGTAACCTTATGAATACCACTGGTTTCGTGAAATTCGCCGGTGCTCTGGCCGCACTCGCGATATTCACGGCGTGCCAAGGCGGCACGGTATCGCCGTCGACCGCTGCGCTCAATGGCACATACGTCGGTAGGACGCTCTTTGTGAACGGCCGGCCGGTAACGGCAGCGCGTCTGAGCCCCATGCCCCGTTACGCGACGCTCGTTCCCGACCGTCATCGGAGGAAGAAGAAGTTTGAGTACATCTTCAATTACTACGAAACGTACGCCAGTATTTTCAACTACCCCAAGAGCGTTCAGCAGATCGGTTCGATCTACGGCGACGGTGGTCAAGGGTGCACGAACGTTCTATACGGCTATGGGAAGAAGACCTTTTGGAACGTCGGGGGCCCCACCCAGATCACGGAGTACCAGGTCCCTCAAACGCCGATCAAGACGCTCTCCACCACCTACTATTTCCCATCCAGCTGCGCGATGAATACCAGCGGCGATCTTGCAGTCGGGATCTTGTATGGGACGACGACGTTTGGCCCTGGCGGCGAGGTCCTCATCTTCAAGAACGGGAGCGGCTCCCCGACCGTTTACACCACGCCGTTGGACGAAGAGTTCTTCAATGGCTACGACATCCAGGGTAATCTCTTTGCCGACGGCTTTACCGGCGATCGCTCGGGCTTCGCGCTCGTCGAACTCCCAAAGGGCAGCAGCAAGTTCCAAACGATCACAACGAGCAATTCGGTGCAGTTCCCTGGGTCCGTCCAGTGGGACGGCACGTACCTGACCGTCTTCGATCAGTTAACGAACCAGATGTATCAGTACAACGTGAAGGGAACGAAGGCGACGTTGAAGGGCACCGTATCGTTTTCGGGTTCCAGCGACTGCGCGCAGACCTGGATCGTGAAGGGCCTTGTCTACTGCGGCGATGCGGGGAACGACGGCGGCGAGGTTTTCAAGTACCCGGCCGGCGGTTCACCAGTTGCGGTCTTTACGGGCAACTTCGACCTGCCGCTCGGCGCGGTCGCAGCAGAGAAATAATCCGAGATGTTTTAGAAGGCGCGCTCGCGATTGGCTCACGCGCCTTCTTCCGCGATCTGCGGTGATCGCCGTCGTTCAGAAGGCTACTTGTTGCAGCTCGTCGGGTTGCCGCACCCGACTAAGAGTGTGCCGACCACGACCAGCCGGTCATGAGCCAACCGCCCGATGTTTTCTGCAGCGCAATCGTTAGTACACCCGACGTGCTCATCGCCTTCCCCTTTTGCTCATAAACGAGGTTGGCAGGAAATGAACCATAAGCGCGATCGCCGGTAATAGTGAGGTCCCACGCTTTCGCAAGCGTTACTCTCTCACCGGAGATCTCGTTCTTTTTGTCCGACGCGACATGGGAGTTCCACCAATCGGCGCACGAGCGATATAGGTAAGGCGGAATATTGGAAATGACGGGTGCTGACGCGGTGCATAGCGTCAACCACGTCTTGCCGTCCCCCTTGTTAAACGACGCGATGGCGGTATTTACCGTCGCCATCACGTCGCTCGAATCCGAGGCGATTGCCGTTCCGGGGAACCAAATAACGGCTGTCATGACTAAGGCCAACGCGGCCAGTCTCATGGCGAACATACTTCCTCCTTCGGCTGCAAGCCTAGCCCAGCCAAGGGCTAGCTCGTTCGCTTTTTCAGGGGGCACTCCCCTTTCCAGCGCCAATGCAGTCAGATTGGATGCATCGCCGTCATCGCCGGCTGACGGGCATCCGCGCGTCACTTAGCGTAGTGCACCCGCGGTGAACTCTTTAGTCGCCGTGTTGATCCTCGCATCAACCGTTGCTCTTCTGAGTGCGTCGCCCGTGCCGCAGCCGACGAGCGACGTCGATCTCTTGGCAAACTTCGTCTCTAACCGTTACGCCTATCTCGATGTCAAGCGAACTGACTGGCCGGCCACCGTGCGGTACTATCGCGCCAAATATGCGACTGCCGCTGACGATCGCGCGCGCTTCGGCGTGCTCGAAGCCATGCTCGACGAGCTCTACGATTCTCACACGCACCTGACGGCAAATTATCGCGATTCGTGGAGGCTGCCGGCGTACGACATCTGGGCCGAGCCGAGCGCCGAGGGTTACGTCGTGACCGCAGTGCGTGGCGGATCGGCCGCGCAGAAGGCGGGCGTTCGCGCCGGCGACGCGCTACTCTCGATCGGCGGCCACGCGGTTTTCGATGCGATCGCCGCGCGCAAGCCGCATTTTCTTCGCTCGCCCGATCCCGCGGCCGACGAATGGGCGCTTCTCTCTGCGCTTTCTGGGCGTCACGACCGCGCGCGCGTCCTGCGGCTACGCGATAAAAGCGGAAAGACGAAAACCGTAACCATTCCGCACGACAAGAACGACGGAGCGGCGTCGCCCGACTTGAGCTCGTCAGAGGTGGGTGACGTACCATACATCGCCATCAGGTCGTTTGCCGACGCGCGGGTCGTGGGCGAGTTCGATCGAGCGCTCGCGGCGGTGCGCACCGCTCCCGCGCTGATCATCGACGTGCGCAACGACGGGGGCGGTGACACTGCCGTGATGCGGCCCATCGCGGGACGCTTCTTTGCTAAACGCAGGCTTTATGCGTGGATGGCGCGCCGAGCGGGTGCGCACCTAGGTCCCCGCTGGCCCGAGTATATCGATCCGCGCGGCCCGTGGCGCTACGGCGGCAGAGTGGTGGTCCTCGTAGATCGATGGAGTGAGAGTGTGGCCGAGGGCTTCGCGATGGCGATGCATGAAGGGTCCGCATCGATCGTCGTCGGCACGCAGATGGCCGGTCTCGGCGCGGCGGTTATCAAAGATCATCTGCCGCAGAACGACGTCGACGCGCAGATCTCCGCGGAGCCCGTTTACGACGCGACCGGGAAGCCGCGCTCCGATTTCAAGCCGGACGTACTCGTCAATCTTGCGACGGCCTCGGGAGCCGATCCGATTCTCACCGCGGGGCTGAGGATCGCCCACCCTTAAACGGCGTCGACGTCATTTTTGCGACGCCGCAGGCTGCGGCATAGACATCCCATCGAATCGTGTGCCTCCGATCGTTTCCCTAGGCTTTTGCGCGCTCAAACGGAAAACTGCCTCCACGCTCTTGAGGAGGGGGCCCTCATTGTCTATCGCGGTCAAGGTCCGCTCGTAGGGCCGACCTTGCGTAAGACTCGCGGCATGCCGAGCGGCACACGAATAGTGCAGGGCGTGTACTTTGCATTATGTCTCATTGGGCTTTTCGCCGTCGCGGAGAGCGCGTGGGCAACGTACGCTCTCTATGGCGACGTCTTCGGAGGCTCGCCGTTCGGCCCGGTTACGGAGGCGCCGTTCCTCGACCGCTTCGATTCAGTCGTCCCCGGTTCGCTCGCCGAGCACAGCGGAATTCGCGCCGGCGATGTCGTCGATCTGCGCTCTATGACGCCCCAAGCGAGATACTGGTTGCGCAACGAATGGCTCGTCGCAACGCCGATCGCGCTGCCGATCGTGCGAAACGGGGTCACCCGATCGATCACCGTCACGCCGGGCCCGTACACTCAAACCGCATTTTTCAATACGTGGCAAGTGCTCTTCGCCTGGGCCTTCTGGCTCGGATCGGCGTTTAGTCTGTTCGTAGCCGCGATACTGATGTGGCGTCGTCCCGAAAACGTCGAAGTGCGCACGCTCGCGCTCACACTCATCCTCATCCAGCTCGGCGAGAATCTATTTCCGATCAATGGGTGGCTCACGCCATGGGTCGCGCTCGACGTTACGCTCAACGTCGTCGCGCAGTTCGGATTCATGGCCGGCGTCGCGCTGTTCGCACGTTACGCCTTGTTGTTTGGGCGCCCGCTCTCATTTACTCGGCGAGTCCTCACCGCGTTGACGTACGTCGCAGCCGCGCTCTCGGCGGTTATCTGGACCGGAGCCGCGCAAGGCGGCTACGGCCCAGGCGGAGCGATCGGCATCATCGGCCTGTGGCTGGGGACGCTCGATCTGCACGCGTGGTTCGCGTCGCATCCGCTGCCGCAGCTTATCGCGGTCGTCGGGCCGGCGGCGATGGCCTTGCTCTGTGCGGTGCTTGCAGTGCGCGCCTCGAGTGGAGCGGAGCGTTCGCGCGTCGCGTGGGCGACGGGTTCGCTCGCGGTCCTCTATCTGTTTGGCATCGCTACGATCCAGTCGTATCTCACCGCGAATGTCATCGCGTACTATTGGATTCTCAACGCGGCCTGGTTCATCGCTCCGCTCGGCTTGATGTACGCGCTGCTCAGCCGGCGCCTCCTCGACGTCGGCTTCGTCCTCAACCGCGCGGCCGTGTTCACCGGCGTGTCGCTCTTGGTCGTGGGCGCATTTACGCTCGTGGAATGGGCGCTAGGAGGCTGGTTGCATACCGCGGGCCGCGTTGCCAATATCGCCGTGAGCGCGGCGATCGCCCTGGGACTCGGTCTATCGCTGCACCAGATTCACGCGCGCGTCGATCGTTTCGTCGACAACGTTTTCTTCCGCAGGCGCCACGAGGACGAGCACGCACTGCGGCGCTTTGCGCAGGAGGTTGCATTTATCACTGACGCCGGCATCGTGTTAGAGCGTGCAAAGGAGACGCTGCTGCAGCATACGGGCGCGTCGTTGGCGGACTTTTCGATCTACGACGGCACGCGATACGGCAGCGTCGATGAGAACGATGCGGCGCTCGTCGCGCTGCGCGCCTCGCACGAGGCGCTCGAGCTGCATCTTGTGAAGACCAAATTGTCGGGAGAGTTCGCTTATCCCATGCTTGCGCGCGGGCGCCTCGTCGGCGTGCTCGTCCTCGGTGCGAAGATCAACGGCGAGACGTACGCACCCGACGAGTCGGCAGCCGTTGCACAGGTCGCGCACGGTGTCGGCGTCGCGCTCGACTTGCTCGGCGCGGGCGCCGCCGGAAGAACGGACGGGCTACTCAATGCGCTTGCATCGCTCGAAGCGCTCACGCGAGCTACCAACGATGCCTTGCGTGACCTTCCCGACGCTATCGTCGAGCACATGAAAGAGGGCCGGCGCTAAAAAGCGGTCAAAACGGAGTCGATGTTTTAAGGAGATATCGTGCGAGCGTTTCTAACCACATTGTCGTTCGCGGCTCTCGCCGCGATTGGGGCAGCGTCGGCGGCTTCCACGGCGCCACCAGTCTATCCGGACGCAGTTCCCGGCAATCTCCCAAAGGGGGTCGCGCTGAAGACGCCGCCTCCGCAAGTCAAAGCCTTCGTCACTTCGGCGAGCTTCGCCACGGTCAAAGCCTGGTATCAGGCGCATCTCGCAGATAAGACCGAGATGCAGCAACCGGGGATGGAAAAGACCGAAGACGCTTTCCTCATCGGAGAGGGAGCGCACGCATTGGTCGTCATGATCCGGAGCTTCCAAGGGAGGACGTGGATCCTCATCGGACCGCCTACGTAACGGAATACCCCGGCTCGTGCACTAATCAAATGGGGTATGTCGATGAACGCAACGTTCGTTCAGGTGCACGCCGACGAGCTTTCACAATTCGAAGCCGATCCGTCGTCGGTGGAGGCTCTCTTCAACGAGGAGAGCGGCATGCCCGACGCCTTCATCAGGCTCGCGAAGACGATGCAGGATCGAGTGCGGGCTGTCGGGCCGCAAATGCTGGCCGATACGCTTTCGCGGCTCGATCCAAGGCTGCAGGAGCGGCTCGCGGAGCGCCTCGGCAAGACGCCGGCAGAGTGGGCACGCGGCCTGAGCGGGGACGAGATCTTGACCGTGATGGAGCGGCGCCGTTCCACTTCGCCACCGAAGGCGGCCGGCACGCACGCGGTTCTCTCACTCGACAAAGCGTGGCACGGCGTGCACTACGTTCTCTGCGGTGAAGCCGAAGCCGGGCCGTCGCTTCTGAGCCAGGCCGTCCTGGGCGGAACGGCTCTCGGTGACGACGACAACGAAGGCTTCTCGGGCTACGGGCCGGCACGCTACTTCACCCCGGTCCAGGTGAAGGAACTCGCGGCGGCGCTCGGCCGCCCGGAGCTCGAGTCGGAGGCAGCCGCGCGCTTCGACCCCAAGCGGATGTCCGAACTCGAAATCTACCCTGGCTGGCAATCTTCCGACGCGGACTGGATTCTCGACGGCTTCCGCCGCCTGCGCGGTTTCTTTTCGGACGCCGCGGCCAAGGGGCTGGCCATCGTCACCTGCCTCGTGTGACGTTTTCGTACGCCTCGGCCGCTACACTACAACGCATGACGAACGATTTAAGAGATCTTTGGCTGCTCGCCGGCTGGGCCGCGTTTGCCCTAGGTGGTACGTTCCTTGCCGGTTCGTGGCATACCCAGACCTATATGCTCGTACGATAATTCGCGCAACGATCGCCGGCCATTAGCGGTAATTTGGTCGCGATGCGAAGCAATCCCGGCAATACACCGGCTTGTCTCCGCGCGGTTCGAACGGAACTTCCGCTACGCCGCCGCATTGGCTGCAGGTGGCCTTGAACATCTCGCGTTGACCGCCGTAGCCGCCGCCTCTCGATCCGCTGCGGCCGCCGCCGGCGGCTTTTCGTGCCGCGCGGCAATCGCCGCACCGGCTGGGCTTGTTCGTGAATCCTTTGCTTGCAAAGAACTCTTGTTCGCTCGCAGTGAATTGAAATGCGCGTCCGCAGTCGACGCAGGTAAGGGTTTCGTCGGTGTACATTTGAGCCTCCTAGGTCTCGATTCGACGGCCGTTAGGAAGACCGCCTGGTTTTGGTGAAATATTAGCGACGACGCCGTCGCTGAAATGACCGGCGACGCACCGGCGGCGCGACCGCAACCGCTCGATCGGACGCGGGCTCCATGAAACCGTGCTCGCTGCGCGCTAAAGACGTGCCGATTGCGCCTTCGATCCGTGCAAACGAGCGGGCTTCGTCACGCGAAACGAACGTAATCGCGTCGCCGGTCTTTTGAGCGCGCGCCGTACGTCCGATGCGATGCAAGTAATCGGTGGGCTCGGCGGGGACGTCGTAGTTGATGACGTGTCCGAGATCGTCGATGTCGAGGCCTCGCGCGGCGACGTCGGTCGCGACTAAGACCTGGTAGCGCCCCTTCTTAAAGGCCTCGAGCGCTCGCGAGCGCTGCGCCTGCGAACGATCGCCGTGAATGCGCTCCGCATCGACGCGATGCCGCATCAGAGCACCGGCGACGCGCTCGGCCCGCGACTTAGTCCGCGTAAAAACGATTGCGTTGAAGACGCGTCCGTCTTTGAGCAGATCCACCAGAAGATCGGTCTTTTTGTGCGGTTCCACTTCGTATACCCACTGGGTTACGGTTGCTACCGGCGTTGGCGGTGCCAAGTTGATGCGCACGGGATCGCGGAGAAATTCGCGTGCAAGCTGAACCACCGCGCTTCCGAGCGTTGCCGAAAAGCAGAGCGTTTGCCGGTCGGCTGGGAGTTTGGCGACAACGCGCTTTACGGCCGGTAAGAACCCCATGTCGAGCATACGGTCCGCTTCGTCGAGCACGAGAATAGCAACGTTGTCGAGACGCGCTTCGCCCTGCTGCATCAAATCGATGAGCCGTCCGGGCGTTGCGACGATAACGTCGGTACCGCGGCGCATCGCCTTGATCTGCGGTTTCATGGCCACCCCGCCGTAAATCGGCGTGATCTGCAGGCTGGTGTGTTTTGCCAACTGCCGAAGATGCTCCGCGATTTGCTGCGCCAGCTCGCGGGTCGGCGTCAGGATCAGCGCGGCACGCCGGTCGGCGCGTCGGGCGAGCAGTCGTTGCAGTAACGGAATGCCGAAGGCCGCGGTCTTGCCGCTGCCGGTTGGAGCGCTGGCAAAGACGTCGCGGCCGGCCAGAGCAATGGGAATGGCGTTTCGCTGGATAGCCGTGGGCTCTTTATAGTGAAGGTCTTCGATGCCGCGACGTATGGCAGCATCCAGGGGAAGCTCTAAGAAAATGGAGATGATTGAAACCTATCTTTCGGTGGGCGCAACTTATCGACCACTCGAAAGATCGCGCTTGAGGACGGCAAGGAGTGTCTCACAGATTCCTGGCCGATGCAAACCCTTCTACCGCAGAGAAGCGAAAAAGGTTGCATTTTCTTCCGAGACCCCGGTGAGTTTCCGGGATCCTTCGGCCCGGCGTCCGCGATGCCGGGATAACCGTCGGCGGCATCGCCACTGCATGGCTTTGGCTACCGCGGCGCCGAACGTCTCAACCTTGGAGCAGTACGTCGACGCCCGGCCCAACGGCAGCCTCAGGGCGAGCGCGTCTCCTAGCGAAGCTTTGCAGATGGCCGCGAGTCGTCCCCCGTAATAGCCGCGACGTTTGCGCTCGCTCGTTCGGACGCTGTGGCGCCATCTTCTCGCGCAACACTAGGCGCTCAGCGGTACGAGCTAGAATCGCTAATCGCTTTAAGACGAAGCGTGTCTCGATGGCTCTCCAAGAGGGGAACACTGTGGAACTGTTTCAAAGTGCCGAAGACTACATCAACCGGCGTGTAAAGCAGTATCAGGGCTGGTATGATTCAAAAGCCGTAATTTGCAAGTCGCGTTATTTTCAGATGCGAACGATTACGGTGGCCGGTGGCGTCGTAATACCTGTTTTGGTAAATCTGTCTTTCCCATATCACACTATCGTAAGCACATTAGTGAGTGTTGCCGTGGCCGCGACGATCGCGCTGGAATCCGTATATCACTATCGAGAACAATGGAAGAACTACCGTTCCACCGAGCAGTTCTTGGGACACGAGCAAGTCTTTTTTCTTACAGGTACGGGTCCTTATGAAAAGGTAGCATCGGAACAGCAAAGACTAAAATTGCTAATTGATCGAGTCGAAAAGGCAATCGCCGCAGAGAACGCCGCAACCCTCGATGTAATGACGCTTGCCGGCAGCCAAGCGGGTGGCGCGGATCAGGGTGCGGAGCAACGACCTTCCCTCTGAGAGCAAACGATATGGACGAGGTGGGCCGGATCGCGACTTTCATGGGATCTTCTCAAGTGCGACGTATGCTGTCATAAAATGAAGTCGAACAGGTTCTCCGGCGAGGTGAAGGGATTGAGCATGCGCTACTTCTGGTCGATCGTTGCCGCGGTCGCGATCCCGCTCGTAGCATCGGCGGACCAGCTACCACCCGTGACCGCACAAGTGACGAGCGGCACCGTCGACGTGCCACCAGGCGATCCATCGATACTCGACCTACTGCCGCCGCTCTCGGCGAATCGTACCGTTTTCGTTCGATTGGCGCTGATCGACACCGTCGTGCAAATCTCGCCGACGATAAAGTATCGTGCTTGGACGTTCAACGGTATCGTGCCGGGACCAGTGATTCATGCGCGGGTAGGAGACCGCATCGACGTCACGCTGACGAATAAGGCATCGATCGGACACTCGATCGACTTTCATGCCGCGCTCGCGCCGCCAAACGTCGCCTATCAAACGATTCAGCCCGGCCAGACACTGCATTTCTCCTGGGTCGCATCGTCGCCCGGGGCATTTCTCTATCATTGCGGAACGACGCCGGTGCTTATGCACATCAGCAACGGCATGTACGGCGCGATCGTCGTCGACCCGAAAGGGGGGTGGGGGCCCAGTGCGCAGTCGTACGTGTTCGTACAGAGTGAGTTCTATCCCAAACAGGTCGAGGGGACCGACGAGTATCAGGGCGACTTCGTAAAAATGCAGAGCGGCGTCGCCGATGTCGTCGATTTCAACGGCATGGCGCTTCAATACATGCGCAAGCCGCTTCCGATCTCAGTGGGCCGAAGGGTCCGCGTCTTCATCGTTAACGCAGGGCCGTCGCATTTCTCTGCGTTTCACGTGGTAGGCACGCTTCTCCAGCGCGCCTACATCGACGGCAATCCGAAGAACCTCTTGGTCGGAATCCAGACTCTCGCGATTCCTCCGGGCGGAGCCGCCGTCACCGAGTTCGCGGTTTTGCAGCCTGGGAAGTACCCGTTCGTCACCCATGCCTTCGGTGACGCGGACGCCGGAGCAATGGGAATCTTTATCGCACGCTAAGCGACGCCGACTTGGGTAGGCGAAACCGCCGTCAAATTTAGCACGGCTTGCCAAGAAGCACATCACAGTCGAGACGACGAGCGCGCGAGCTTTCGATCGCTACGCAGTTAGCGTTCGCGATCTCGCGCGACTCTCGTGACGCGCGCAAGGAGATCGGGGGCGTCGAGCCGCTCGCATATGGCGGGAAACCCGGCGGTAGGGCCGCGCCACTCTAGTTCGTTGACGTCGCCAAAGAGTTGCGCATCGGTTCGAAGGGTCGCCAGTTCCTTAAATAACAGCGCGAGAGGCTGCCGCTCACCGAGCACCTCCGGCGGGAACTGCTCGATCGCGCCATACCGTGTGAGGAGAGCGGCAGCGCCCTTGGGCCCAATGCCTGCCATGCCGGGATAGCCGTCGGCCGAATCGCCGACGAGCGCAAGATAGTCGGGTATCAGTTCGGGGCTCACCCCAAACTTCGCCCGCACGCCGTCGGCGTTCCGAACGACCTTGCTCCTCCGGTCGACTTGCACGATGCGATCGTCGCGCACGCATTGGGCGAGATCTTTATCCGGAGTCCAAATGCAGACTCTATCTACCCGCGAATCCTGCGCGGCGACGGTGGCCGCCGAGGCCAGAGCATCATCGGCCTCGAGCTCGATCATCGCCCAAGTGGGAATCCCCATCGCGCGCAACGCCTCCTCGAGCGGTTCGAACTGCGCGAACAGCGATGAGTCGATGCCCTCTCCCGTTTTGTAGCCGCTCCACAGTCCGTTGCGGAAGGACTCGATAACGTGATCGGTGGCGACACCGAGGTGCGTGGCACTCTCGCCGATCATTTGTAATACGGTATTGAGCACTCCGAGAGCCGCGCCGAATCGTCGCTCCCTCCCATCGGTAGCGCGACGCAGTCCATAGAAATGCCGGAAGAGCTCGTAGGTTCCGTCGACGAGATGAACGATCAACCGGCTACGCTCCTCCGCAGCCGTGTTCGGTGTTCATCCCGGAGTACTGCTCGCGCTGACGGTAATCGTAAACCCGGTAGATACGGCCTCTTTCGTCTAGGTCCGGGTTGCAATCAACCGTTGGCGCCGGGCGCGAGAGAAAACAGACCTGAACCTTGTCTCCGGGCCGTTCGCGTACCATGATCTCGTTGCCCGGCAATCCGCCGTAGTGCGTCACCGAAGCGAACGTGTGCGGATGCGCCGGATCGCTGCCGAGATGCGTGTTGAACGTAACGGCAACCCCGTTTTCAAAGTCTTGCACGCTGAATTTGGTTTGCCCCTCACCCACGAGGCGCGGCTCGACCGACGTGACCGTCGCGTCGACACACGCAACCGACCGGTAATGCCATACCCCGGGGACGTACTGCTCGGCCTGGCCCAAAGCGGGGAGCGAATTCATCACGGCGATACACGACGCAGCGAGAGCGCAGATCCCGAGGACTCTCGATCCATGCCGATGAGGCGTCAAATTCCGCGCCATTCTCCGCGCACCTCCGATCGGCTCAGTCCTTACCATCCCTTCCACGAGCTCCCTCCTCGTTAGGAAAACCATAGTCAGGGTTTGGGCTAACTCAATCCAGGGCGGGGGGATTCGTCTGCGCTCGGGCGAGAATGCTTCTGCTCCGGTGAAGCCGATGAGATACGGCGTCCCTCTCGCGCTCCTCGTCATGACGCTGCTCGGAATGACGACGCTCGGCGCGCACGCCGCCGAGACCGGTCCCGTGCGGACGGTAAGCGCTTTCTACAACTGGTACGTCACCAAGAACGGTCGTGTCGGCGAGCGGCTTGTGGAGGTGAAAGCGCTATTCGAGCCTGCGCTCTATGCCGCGCTGAGCCAGGCAAATCCCGGAATGCTATTGGCTAACTCGTGCCCGGGATACATGGATGTCGGCCGGTGTCCGTACGGACCTTTCGATCCCGTCGTCTATGCTCAGTCGCCCGTATCGTCGTATTCGCTCGCCGCCGCGCGCATCGTCGACGGCCGCGCCTTCGTGGACGTGACGCTTCGGTTGTCCGGCCGCTCCAAAACGACCTCACGGGTCACTGTGGTGCTCTCTCGCCACGGCGCGCACTACACGATCTCCGACCTGGAATACCCGCGTCCGCGATATTACAACTTCGGGCCGATCACCGACCTGCGCAGCTTTCTCATGCTAATCGGCGTGATGCCGCTCGATCCGGCGGCGAGAGGCAGCGCCACCAGCGCGGTCGGAGTGGTCAAAGCCTTCTACGATTTATACGTCGCAAGCCGCGGGCACATCGAAGAACATATGCTCGAAGCCAAAGCGCTGCTCGATAACGACCTCTTCGAGTACCTTTCGAACTCCTACGCAACCGGCGGAGGCTTCGCTGTTCGTACGTGCTCCGACTGCAACGGCAGCGTGCCCTTCGATCTCTTTGCAAACGCCTCATCGGCGGCGTCATCGTACGCCGTTGGAGTGCCTCGGAGGCAAGAGAATAACACGCTCGTTCCGGTCTCCTTGCGGTCGCCCGGCAATCGCTCGGCTATGGTGAACCAGATCACCGTCGTCGTTTACCGGCGCGGGGCGTGGTACGCAATCGGCAATCTGCTCTACGACGAACCTCGCTACTACTATGCGGGTCCCGTCGGCGATTTGCTCAAGTTCCTCAGTGCTTGGAACTGCTAAAGGTTCCGTCAGACCAATGGGCGACGGGGATCATAAAGATCGTTTCCGGCTCCGGCACGACGCGGTGCGACGTGTCGAGTATGACCGGCGACGCGGGCACGTCGGCGCCCCAGCTCGCTCCGTCGTTCGCGCCATCTGCTTTCGGAGCGTAGAGCATCAGGTGCGGCACCCACGGTCCGACGCCGTCGCTGAGATTGGCGTGCTTCGACATCATATATGACATCGAGCCGGACTCGGGTGCCGGCAGCTGCTTATCGGCAACGTCGACCTTGATGCGATCGAGCATTTGTGACTTGGTCAGCCCCGAGACCGCCAGCCGCGTGCGTCGGAGCGTGTAGAGCAGAACGGTACGCGATGCCGCCGGGTTGTAGCAGATCGGCCCGCGCATCTTCCAATTCCAGAACTGGGGGGAGTCGAACGGCGACATCCACGCTCGTTCCACGAGACAAGTAAAACCGTTGGTGCCTTTGGCCGCGGTCTCATAGCCGCGAGCGCCGAGCACGAGGAGGGTCGCGTGAAGCGAAATCGCCGGCGGCGCCGCGCTTCGCGCGAGGTCGATCTCCGCTTGACGGTCGGAGATGAGGTACCGGCTGAGCGGGGCCATCCGTTCGTAAGCGAGACTCTGCGCCCAGGCGGGGGCCGGGCGTACGCCGGCCGCTACGAAGACCAGTGCCGTCGCAAAGAAGACGTGGCGCATACTCTCTGTTAACCGGTGACGGTACGTGCCTGTGACCGCGCTACCAAGAAGGTGATTCGGTGGCCGCGACGGACTTTGGAGCATCGTATGCATCGGTCATTAAATCGTCCGCTAGCGGTCGTGATGCTGGTTGCGGCCATCGGCGCGAACGGCGTGGCCAATCGCGACCTGAGCGACTGGTTCTACAAGGCAACGGCGGCGAACCAGTCCGGAACCGCCGCCGCCACGATCGAGCCGGATTTTCTGCCGGGGAAGACGATGCACTCCATGCACTGCGGCGGGAGTGGGGTCGCGATCGGTGGCGGCATCTGGCAGCTCGTAACGTACGATCGCAAACACGAGATCGGACTGGCTGCAGCGAGCACCGATCAGTGCAGCGTTGCGGTCTTCAGGGCGTCACCGCCCGCCGTAACGGTTCCCGATGGCGATCTATCGCAGGTGAGCACGGGGCGCGGCGTTCGCATCGGCAGCACGTACCAAGAGCTGTTAGCAACCTATGGCGGCAAACCAAGAGCGCAAGGCGCACGCTTCGTCGTTATGTACGCGGCCACGGTTCCCGGCACCAGCATGGCCCATCCGAGTACGAAGGTCGAGAATCCCGAATCGCTCACGTTCGTAATTGAAAAGGGCCGAGTCTCCGCAATGACCGTTTCGGTCGATCTGGGCGGCGAGTTTTAATCCGGCGCCGCGCGTGAAGCTCAAGACGACGCCGCTCACCCCGGCGATCGGTGCCGTCGTCGAAGGGCTCGACCTGCGAGAGCCGCTCTCCGAGAACGAAATAGGGGAGATCGTCGCGGCGCTCGACGACCGTCTAGTGCTCTTCTTCGAGAATCAGTCGCTCACGCCGGTGCAGCAGCGCGACTTTGCCCGGCGTTTCGGACCGCTCTACGTGCATCCGTTCTACCCGGGTCACGAAGAGGCTCCGGAGATCATGGTGCTGGAGCACGACGCGACGCGACGTGCGAACAGCGATCGTTGGCACAACGACGTCACGTATCTCGCGACGCCGCCGAAGGCGGCGGTCCTGTACGCGGAAGAGATACCCCCGCTTGGCGGCGACACGCTCTGGGCGAATATGTATCTGGCGTACGAGGCGCTCTCCGATCCGCTCAAGGAGCTCGTCGATGGATTGCGTGCGGTGCATTCCTTTGCCAAAAACTTCACGCCGGAGCGTTTCGCGGCGCTCGGCATGGAAGAGCGTCGCGACGCGATGTACGCGCGCCATCCCGCCGTCTCGCATCCGGTCGCCCGGACCAATCCCGCCACCGGACGAAAGGCACTCTTCGTCAACCAAGACTTCACCTCGCACATCGAGGGCCTCTCGCCGAGCGAAAGCGAGGCATTGCTGCGTTTTCTCTTCGATCACATGAGCGCGCCGCAGTTTCAAGTACGCTGGCGATGGAGCGCGGGAACCGTGGCAATGTGGGACAACCGCTGGACGCAGCACTGCGCGCTCGCCGACTACTTCCCCGCGCACCGCCTGGTTCGACGAGCGACGATCGCCGGCGAAGCACCCGTCTGAGCGTGCGTCCGCTCTCGCTCCCGCGCCATCTCGGGTTATCCGACGTGGCGCTCATCGTCGTTGGCAGCGTCATTGGCTCGGGCATCTTCCGCACGCCGGCCGTCGTCGCGCAGCGCCTGCCAATGACGGGCTTCGTGCTTGGTGCGTGGGTCGCGGGCGGCATCGTTGCACTCTGTGGTGCCCTCGTGCTCGGCGAGTTGGGCGCTCGTCTTCCGAAGGGCTGCGGACCGTACGCGTATCTCAGCGAAGCGTTTCATCCGATCGTTGGATTCGCATACGGCTGGACGGGATTGCTCGCATCGTTTAGCGGCGGCATCGCCGCTGCGGCGGCGCTTTTTGCGGGCTATTTTCTTTCGTTGACCGGCTTTCGCTTCGCGCCGTCCCTCGTCGCGGCAGCCGCGCTCGCAGCGCTCTCGCTCGTTAATGCGTTCGGAGTGCGCACCGGGAACCGCCTCCAAGGCGCGTTGACGCTACTGAAGATCGCAGCGCTGCTGGCAATCGTCGCGGCCGGCATTTTTGCGCATCCGGCGGCGCCGAGCTGGCCTGCAGCGCCGATCGCAATGGCGGCGTGGCCCGGCGCGCTCGGCATCGCAATGATCCCGATCCTCTTCAGTTATAACGGCGCGATGGTCGCCAACTTCATGGCCGCGGAGACCAAAGATGCGGTGCGAACGCTGCCGTTGGGGCTCATCCTGGGGATGGCCTGCGTTACGATCCTCTACGTGCTCGTCAATGCGAGCTGCCTGCGCGTTCTCGGTATCAACGGCTTGGCGCAAACGCCGGTTCCGGCTTCGTCGGTACTCTTCGTCTGGACGGGTGCGCTCGGCAGCCGCATCGCGGCGCTGGTCGTCGCGATCGTTACGCTCGGGTTCATCAGCAACCGCGTGCTGACGGTTCCGCGGCTCTATCAGGCGATGGCGCAAGACGGGCTCTTCTTTCGCCACGTCGCGCGGATCGATCCGCGCACGCACGCGCCCGTCGTCGCGATCGCTCTGCAAGGGATCGTTGCGATGCTCATCGTGCTGTGGGGTAATTACGACCAGATTCTCAACTACGTCGTCGCCACGTTTTATGCGTTCAACGGATTGCTTGCGCTCGCGCTCGTCGTGCTGCGCGTACGCGATCGCGCCGCGGCGTCGCCGGGAGGGTTTCGCGGCCCCGTACATCCCGTTTCGATGGCCGTGTACCTCGTGGCGTCGTGGGGCGTTGCGATCGCTGCGTGCGTTGCCGATCCACGCGACGGTCTCGCCGGCTTGGGAATCCTACTCAGCGCAATTCCGGCCTACTTTCTCTGGACGCGCCGCGGCGCGATCGCGGGAACGGCCAGCTGATGCTGCCGCAATATCTTGAGTGCTCGCGCGACGCGGCACACCGCGTCTCGCCGGAGCATTTAGCGACCACGTGCCCGCACGACGGCGCCCCGCTGCTCGTGCGCTATGGCGCGGTGGAGATGTCACGCGCGACGGTAACGGCTCGCGCGTGGACCATGTGGCGTTATCGCGAGATGCTCCCGATCGCCGAAGGCGAGGAGCCGATCTCGTTGGGCGAGGGCGCAACGCCGCTGCTCGATCTAACGGCGTTGGCAGCCGATTTGGGAGGCGGAGCGCTCTACCTCAAGGATGAAGGCCAGAACCCGACGGGCTCGTTCAAAGCGCGCGGCATGTCGGTTGCGGTGACGGTCGCAAAACGGCTCGGTGTTGCCGCGCTCGTTGCCCCGAGTGCAGGGAATGCCGGCAGCGCGCTGGCCGCGTACGGCGCGCGCGCCGGCCTGCCGGTCCGCGTCTACGTTCCGCGCGACACGCCGGCGCTGTTGATCGACGAGATGTGCGGATACGGTGCCGACGTCGTTCTCGTCGACGGTTTGATCGACGATGCGGGCCGCATCGCGGCCGAGTACGCGCGCGAGCGCGGAGCGTTCAACTGTGCGACGTTCCGCGAGCCGTATCGGGTTGAGGGGAAAAAGACGATGGCGTACGAGCTCGTCGAGCAGATCGGCGCGGCTCCGGGTACGATCGTCTATCCGACCGGCGGCGGCACCGGGCTCGTCGCGATGTGGAAGGCCTTCGACGAACTCGAAGCTCTGGGTTGGATCGGATCGGCCCGACCGGTGATGGTCTGCGTGCAAGCTCAAGGCTGCGCGCCGATCGTCCAGGCGTTCAATGCCGGTGCGGAATCGGCGGCACGGATCGAGAACGGCACGACCGAAATGTGGGGCTTGCGCGTTCCCGGTGGAATCGGCGATCGGCTCTCGCTGCGTGCGCTTCGCGAGTCGCGCGGCCATGCCGTCGCCGTCTCCGACGAAGCCGCTGCTGCGGCGATGGGCGACATCCATCGGCGCGAAGGCATCGACGTGACGGAGGAGGGTGGCGCCACCCTGGCCGGCCTTCGCTTGCTGTGCACCGCGGGCGTGCATCTGCCGCCGCCGATCGTGCTCTTCAACACCGCGACGTCGCTCAAGTACTGGCCGCGCGCGTAAACCCCGAGTCGGAAGGCGACGCTCGCGCGGCCTTCTAAACGCAAAACGGAACTGCACGCGCTCTGCGAGGCCGGGTGGGGAACGCCAAACGGCATCGCCGCGTACTGGTGTCGCGCTGCTCCACGTTTACACGTAATACGAAGGAACCGCTTTCTTCTTGCCCGTAGGAAAGAAAGACCATGCATATTCTGCGCACGACAATCGCCGCCGCCACGATCGGCGCAATCGCTTGCACGGCGGCCGGTGCTTATCCGGGCACGCTAAAGTTAAAACTGTACGCGCAGAACCGGCCGGGTGAAACCGGCACGGCAACGTTCGAGCAGATTTCCGGCGGTGTCAAGATCGTCGTGAAGATGGCCGGCGGCCAGAATGGCACGCAACCCATCCACATTCACACGGGCACGTGCGCTAATCCGAACCCGGTACCTAAGTATGCTTTGACCAATATCGTGCACGGGAGCAGCACGACGACGATATCCGGCATCACGCTCGGCGATCTGCTCAAGGGCAAGTACGTCATCGACGTCCACGAGAGCACCGCCGACATGAAGAGGTATGTGGCCTGTGCCCCCATTGCGCTGCCGGAGTAAAAGAGGGCCTAGTCCTTCGGTCATTTGAAAAAGGAGCGCGATCTGCATCGCGCTCCTGAAGCTCACTCCGGCTCTAAGGCTTGTTAGGCGTGTGCCAACTCACGATGGGGAACCGTCCGGCCTTCTTCGAGGTCGAGCAGATCCGACCACGAGACCACATCGGTCCGGCTCGGAGCGATTTTGCTGCGCAGCTCTTCGAAATGCGTCAACGACTCTCCGGTCGGAACCGCCGAGAGGAACTTCTTGTTGAACGCCTCGATATTGCGGGGGTCTTTCCGAGCAACGAACGTCTTCGCGTAAGCTTCGATCTCGTAATCGCTCTTCGCATTGTTCACGATCTCGAGGAACGCCTTCGGATCGATACCGAGGTACTCAAAAAGGCTCTGATCCATCGGGCAAGCGTACTTATATTCGCCAATGCTGCCGTGCGTTACGGCCTTTGCCTTATCGATCACGCGGGCAAGTTGCACGATGCCGAGCATCATTTCGCTGGAGCTACGCGGCGCGGTCTTGGTTAGGTCCTTCATTAACTATCAACTTTCAGTTTAAGTTTCTTTTCCTGCCTTACCTAAACGCCACGGACTCAATAAGGTTGCCGGGTACTTTTTTGTTGAAGAAGGTGCAGGTGATCTGAAATCTTTAGCGGGGTAGCATCTTCCGCGGAAAACGACGCTTTTGCGGCAAAAAGGCCAAGAAATAACCGTTGGGGGCGTTTTCACCGAACGAACGATGCATGCAGTGCTCTAATCCCTTGCAACCTTAGCTTGGTCTCTTCGGTTCATGATGATCAGAACGATGAACGAAGCTAGATTTCAGGCGATCGCCACTCTCGCCATTACAGGGGCCGTCAAGGGGCCGAGCGGTCAGGAGCGCTCCGAACCGGTCTACGGCGGCTACGCAAACGGACGGGGTGAGGTCGTCTTGTTTGCGAAAGACCTCGCTTACCGCGTCAACTTCAAGTACCAGATCTTGAAGCAAGGGCCGCCCTTGAATGCCGGCGCGCAGGCGCGCTACGATGCGGCTGCAGCCGGCGAAGACTTTGAGTATTGCAGCAAGACTTTCCGCCGGTTGAGTCGTCAGCAGATCGCGGATATTTGCGCGGCCGGTCACTTTAGGATCGGCTCGAGATTCTAAGCCTTTAGAAAGCGGAGCGAAGCCATGGATCTTATCGAACATATCGATCGGTCAACCGTCGAGGGTCTGGAGCCAATTGCCGAATCCAATCAGTTTGCAATCTATGCCCTGGGTAGCCAAACGTACCTTTTGGTTCAACGACACGAAGGTACGCCGTGGACGGCGCTGCGTCTCTCCGGTGACGGTCTCTTCCGAATCTCTGCGTTACTCAGCGACACGATGCGACATCTCTATCGAGAGCTCGCATCGCAACTTTCACCCAGTCACTTAGCTGAAGGACGCCAATACCCGCGTGCTAAGGATTCGCGGCCATGATAATCTCTACGTACGGCCTCTACGACGAACCCGAAACCGCGGACGAGATTTCGATCGGTCACATGTACGAGCACGGCGAGGGCGTGCCTCAGGATTACGCAGCGGCGCTGCACTGGTATCAACTGGCTGCGGCTACACGTGACACGGCTGCGGAGGCCGACCTGCAACGAGTCGAACAGCTCCTCAAGCGGCTTCATTAGCCCTCTTTCGCGAGGCAACGCGAGGTGCAGCATCTTCTGCGCTTGCGCCGAATATAGAGTTAGTCCACTCAGCGTGAGGCGGGGGAGGCCGGCCGACGATGCGCCACTCGGAATGGGATCGAACCGGCGCGTCGTACGTCAGATTAAATGAAGCCCTGGAGCGCCATTACGCTTACCGTTCTCGGTCTGCTTTGCCTAGGGGTCGCGGCCTCGTCACACGTCGATCCGCTGATAGCACGTGGCCATTACCTCGTCGGATTCGGCAGCTGCAACGATTGCCACACGCCGGGGTGGCGCGAATCGGACGGTACGGTCCCACTCTCGCGCTGGATGGTCGGGAGCAACCTCGGGTATCGCGGGCCGTGGGGCACCAGCTACGCAGCCAACACGCGTTTGGAGTTTCAACGCATCTCCGAATCAGATTGGCTCTTCATGATTCGCACGCGTGGTGGCCATTGGCCGATGGTTTGGCACGATCTGCGCTTTCTCAAGGTAGAGGACCAGCGCGCGATCTATCGCTTCATTAGGAGTCTTGGCCCCAGCGGCGTCGACGCCCCGGCAGATCTTTCGCCCGGCGTCGAACCGAAAACACCCTACGTTTGGGTCGTGCCGCACTCGCAGCGATGAATCGGAAGACCGAGTGAAGCCCAAATGAAGACTTCACTCGGGTTCCGTGGTGCTCTCTGGAACGGATTTACTTCGAACGCGCCACGTGCCACGTGCCGCCGGCGAACGGAATGCCCTCGCCATGAGCCTGATCGGGGCCGCTGTCGCCGGCGTACATATAAAGCGGATGGTTCTTGTAGTCCCACTGCTTGCTGGTGCCGTCGGAACGCGCGACGATCGTGAAGCCGTCTTGCGCGTGCGATCCCGAGCTCGGTACGATCGGCAGCCAGACGGAGAGGCAGCCGCCGGTGCACTTGGCACCGGCCGGAGTATCGACGCTCAGAAAGTAGAGCGTCATATTACTTGACGGGTTTTCGAACGCCGGGCCCCCGGCGACGTTTTGCTGAATCGGAACGTTTGCTTGACCACCCGTCGTCGGCGGTCCGCCGTACGCTCCTGCGCCCGGGCCACCGGCTGCTCCCCCTCCGCACGCGGCGAGCGAGAGCGCCGCGGTTACGGCGGCGATTCCAAAGGATTTTTCAAACATGTATCGTTTCGCTCTCCCATTTCGAGTATTGGTAAGGTTTCGAGAGCCACGATACACGCCATCGATGAAGAAAGTGTAAGCGAACGCCTTCAGAGAGTCTTCACGTATCTTCAGGAACCGACGCGCATATAGGTCACTTGCGCGATTGCGACCAGCGTGCCGTCGTCGCGCCAGAAATTCGCGATTGCCGGAATCAGCGTGCGGCCGGCCTTTATGGCTTGAACGAAGAGTTTGACGTCGCTGCGGGCCGGAGCTAAGAACCGGATATTCATATCGGTCGTGGCGATGCGCGCGTCGGCGCCCCAGAGCGTCAGACTGACGATTGCGGCCGCCGAATCGGCGGCGGTCATCAACAATCCGCCGTGAAACGAATCGAAGACTCCGTCGTACTTGTGATTACGCGCGACCGTGCATTCCAACCAGCCGGTGCCGATGCGCACACCCGAGAATCCGAGCATGCTAAAGACCGGAATCGACTCCATGCGACGACGTATCGCCGTTTCGACCTCATCGCCTAACGCCGACAAGTCGCCGGAGTACGGTGCAAGGATCAGTCCCGAGAGATCGCCGGGCAAAGTCGTCCTCGGCTAGTAAGGTGCCGGTGGATCCGGCGCCACGCCGGTGACGAGCTCGCTCGCGGAGAGACCGGCGGTGAAGCTGTAGAGATAGGCTCCGCCGGGGTACGCGTAGACGTCGATGGCTCCATGGCCGGCATCGCCGCAATAAATGTGACGCTCGGCATGGTCGAGCGGGCACCAAATCGACGGACCCATCAAATGCGAGGTAGTGGGTGCCCCCGTATAGGGCGGTGCGAAGACATCGATCGTCCTGTTGCTGCTCCAGTCGCTGATAATCAAGTTGTTGGCCGAATCGAAGACGGGAACTCCGGGCAGCTTCAAACGCACGCCCGAAAGCTGCTTTCCGGGCATCTTGCCGTTTTTGAACTCGACCACGTTGCCGACGTTTCCGCTGGTGAGGTTGGACACGAAGACGTTGCCTTTGTTGTCGCTGTTGACCCCGAAGAGTTCGGAAAACGACGGGTCGGTCAACGTTCGGATCTCGGTTCCCGACGAGGTATAGACGTGCACCACCGGTGGCCCGCTGACGTTGTTGATATTTAGAATGTAGACGTTTGCGTGATTATCGAAGCCGACGTCCGCCGGTTCGCCGTCCGGATCGGGGATGGTGAGCTTCGCCGCGCCGCAGTCCGGCGCGTACTCCGTCGTCGTATCGGCCTTTCCGTCCGGAACCCAAAGATTGCCCTGCCGATCGATGCGGATGCCGTTCGTCGACGAAGCCGGCTCGCACGTTTTAGGCGGTGCATTTTTCTTGTCGTTCTCTTTGAACCAAAGAACGGTCGACGTGCCGAACTCTGCCACCGCGAGATGGGCTTTCGTTCCTTTGGGCGGAGGCCGCATCCAACGCGGTCTCGCGCGGTCGGGAGCGAGGGTGGCCCCGCTATATTGCGACGTCCATCGGGCGAGCGGCAACGGCGTATTCGGGTTCGAGCCGCCCCCCGAGCAACCGCTCAGCAGAGCGAGGCTCAATCCAACGAGCGAAGCACCATTACGAACGCACATCTCCGAACGACGTCCCTCCTCGAGCGATGGGTCGACTCGATAGTCTGCGGAGGCTAACCGATTTTCCTTTAGGTTTGGATTTCGATGAAACGGAGATAATTTGACAACGCAAAAGCAGTTCCTGATTCAAAGAGGGGGAGGGCGTCCTTGGGAAGTAGGGCGCCCTTTATCTTTCTGCCCCACGCTCCACTCGTAGTGAGGCGCCGCCGGACCCTTCTGCGAGGGCGCCATGCGCTCGGCGATGAATGGTCTACGGGCTAAAAAGGAGCGTTGCTTCGATGGCTCACTCGGGGTCTATGCGTCGCCTGATAGGCGCTTGCGCTATCCTTGTGATGGCTGCGGGATGCGGGGGGTCGCGGACGCAGACCAATTCGCTCGTTCCGGACCGGTTGAGCGCGGGGAACGCTGCCGGCCGAACCGGCAGCGCCTCGAGGACGGCATCGAATGCCGAGGCACAAGACCTGCTCTACGTGTCGCACGCGGCGGATGGCAGCGTCGACATGTACTCGTATCCTGAGGGAGCGCCGAAAGGGCGGCTTCTCGACGTGCGAGCCAGCGGGCTCTGCTCGAACGCCCACGGCGACGTCTTCATTCCGGAAGGCAACGAGGTACTCGAATACGCTCACGGCGGGACGCGCCCGATCGCGGTGCTGCACGACTCGCTCGGAGGGACACTCCAATTTCTGCTCGGTCGATCCATCGACCGGAAGCGTCGCCGTCTCGGGGGGCGCTTATCCCGAGTTGGGCGTGGCGGTTTACGCCGATGCCAATGGCACTCCCAAGATATACCGGGCAGAAGTCCGCAATGGCGGCTATTGGTCGTGTGCGTACGACGACGACGGAGATCTTTTTGTCGAAGGCTTCATCCGCAACTCCGGCGCTGCTGCCGGCGGCGCAGCCGCGCGACCGGCGCAGCTTACCGTCGCGCTCTTCGAGCTCCCCAAAGGCGGTCAGCGATTCGTACGCGTCGCGTGGAGCGGGGCGAGGCCGACGCGGCTCGGCTCGATTCAATGGGATGGCCGATACCTCGCAGTGTTGAGTCCGGCGAGCGGCGCCGGTCCGGCCACGATCTTTCGCTATGCGCTCAACGCAGCGCGCGCCACATCGGTGGGCCGGACCGAGCTGCATGGCACCGGAAGCCTAACCCAGGTCTGGATTCACGGCGGTCAAATCGTCGTGCCGAATCAGGGCCCTAACGGCTCCGGCGTTCGGTTCTACGCCTACCCGTTGGGCGGCAGCCCGACGTCGACGCTCAAAGACGTTCCAATGGCGCAGGCGGCGACCGTCAGTCTCGCTCCAAGGCACAAGTTCGCCGTGACGACCTATCATTACGACAATCTGCGAACCGGATGGAACGATAGCGAGTCGATCTTGACCGCTAAGAAGGTCAAGAGCGGATCGTTCGGACTGCTGCACACCGTGGCGCTTGACGACCAGGTCGACGCGCAGCCGCTCGTCGTTCCCGACGAGACCACAACGCGCGGCACGATGCCGGGCAAACACGACGTGGTCTACGTCGCAACCGAGAACGACACGATCTATGCGATCGACGCCTCAACCGGCTCGATTCTCTTCGAGCAGAGTTTGGGCACTCCGGTTGCAACCCCGCTCGGCTGCAACAACAACGGGCCAAACGTGGGCATCACCGGGACGCCCGTGATCGATCTCGCTGCGGGCGTGATGTACGTCGTTGCCTACACAAGCCAGGGCGGCGTTCCGACCTATAAGATCCACGAGCTCAATCTCTCCGACCTTACGGATGCCGTTCCGCCGGTCGTCGTCTCCGCCTCGCACCTCTTGACCAACGGGACGAAGTTTGCGTTCAACGCCACGTATCAGCGACAGCGGCCGGCCCTACTCGAAGCCAACGGAAACATCTATGCCGGATTCGGCAGCTTCTGCGACTTCGACGCGTCAAAGTCACGGGGTTGGTTGTTGGGATGGCAGGCTGGGTCGCTGACGCCGCTTGCGGCGAACCGGCTGAACGACAGCCTCTCCTCCTCGCCCAATAACTTCTTCTTATCGGCAATCTGGATGTCGGGGTACGGCGTTGCGGCCGATCCGTCGGGGAACGTGTACTTCGTTACCGGCAACTCCGATCCGTCGGGAACGACCTATAACGGCGTCACGAACGTTCAAGAGAGCGTCGTCAAAGTCAGTGCGGACTTGACGCAGCTGCTGAGCATCTTCACACCGTCGGACGTCGGAGGTCTCGACCAAGGTGACGTAGACTTCGGATCGGGCGGCGTCATATTGCTGCCGTCATTGGGTTCGTCGGTGCCGCCGCTCGCCGCCGCGGCCGGCAAAGAAGGAACGATGTTCTTACTCAATCAGAACGATTTGGGTGGATACAATCCAAGCTATAACAACGATCTCGACGCGAAGGAGATCGGCGGGTGCTGGTGCGGCCAGTCATACTTCGCCGCCGGCAAGAACGCGGTGCCGCACATCGTCGCAAGCGGCGGCAACACCGTGACCGTTTGGAGAGTTCAAACTTCGCCGAACGTAAAGTTGTTGCCGAAGGGTTCCTCACCCGGGTTGCCCAGCGGTCAAGATCCGGGTTTCTTCACGAGCGTCTCGTCGCACGGAACTCGCCGCGGCGCGATTATTTGGGCCCTCGCCCGGCCGCAGTACGTTCCCGGAAGCATGACGCTATTTGCCTTCAAGGCCGAGCCTCACCACGGCAGCTCGACGCTCGAGACGCTCTACCAAGGGCCGGCCGGGTCGTGGACGGCATCGAACGGGAACGCAAACCTCGTTCCGATCGTAGCAAACGGCAGAGTCTACGTCGCGAGCTATCAGCAGCTCGAAATCTTTGGGATGGGCGGCACGGTCGCGAAGGCCGGGGTGAGGCACGGCGTTCCGATGCACGCTATGCGCGGCGCTCCGAACGAGCTCACCGGGACGTTGGTCGGCATCAGCGGCTCGATCCTTAGCGTGCGGACGCGCACGGGAAGAACCATTCGGGTCGACGACTCCGAGGCGGCAGCGCACGAGCAGACCGGCGACTTGGTTGTGGGCAGGCCCTTCAACGTGCGCGGAAAGTACGACGCTGCCGGCGTTCTGCATGCCGTTGCGATCGTTCGGGCCAAGCCCTCGCAGGCGACGTGGCCCCCCGATCGGTAGCGCGCTCGATATCGCCGCAGGAGTTGAAGCGGCGCCTCGACACGGAGCCGGCTCCATTCTTGCTCGACGTGCGCGAGCCCGAAGAGATGGTGGACGGCACGATCGCCGGCTCGGTCAACATTCCGATGAACGACGTCCACGAGCGCTTGGGCGAACTTCCGAGGGATCGCGATATCGTCGTGATCTGTCACGTGGGGGCGCGCAGCGCGTACGTTACGCGGATGCTTACCGCGCTCGGTTACGATCGGGCGGTAAACCTCGGCGGTGGAATGGACGCGTGGCTCAGAGAGTCGGAGTAGGGCGAGCGCTAAAAAGCGGTAGCTACGGAGAACAGGCCGCGCAGCGGCCTTCGAACGTCACGCGTTCGCTTTCGATCTCGAAGCCGTGCTGCGACGCGAGTGCCTTGACCGTGCGTGCCGGAATCGCATAGGCGACGTCTTCGATCTCGCCGCAATTGCTGCAGCGAAAGTGCGCGTGCGGGGGACCCGACGGCTCGTAGGCTGCGGCGTCCGCACCGGGCACGTTGAGTTCGGAGACCAAGCCGAGATCGCGCAGACGCTCGAGACCGCGATAGATGGTCGAGAATCCGATGCCGGGCCGTCGCTTGAGCGCTTTCGCGTAGATCTCCGTGGGCGTGAGGTGCCGGCCGATCCCGCTCTCTTCGACGATTTCGAAGATGAGCCGATAGTTCTTCGGGAGCGACGGAGAAGTATTGACGGCTGCCGTCCGCGGCGGTATCCTCCCCATGTGAGAGTGACATTCACTTTCAGAGAGTCACCTACCTTCTTTCACCGGATCGGAGAAATAGCGCGAGATGGAAAACACGATTGCCGAGCTCTCGGACGCCGACCGCGGCTGTCCCGTAAAACACGTTCCGCTCCGGCCGAGAGTGAACGTCGATTGGTTCCCCGAGTTACTGGACCTATCGGTGCTTCATCGGCCCTCCGCGCTCTCCGACCCGATGGGTTCCGACTTCGACTACGCGCGCGAGTTCGATACGCTCGACCTCAATGCGGTGAAAGCGGACCTCTTTGCGTTGATGACCGCCTCGCAGGATTGGTGGCCCGCCGACTACGGTCATTACGGACCGCTCTTCATTCGAATGGCTTGGCACAGCGCAGGCACCTACCGCATCGGCGACGGCCGCGGCGGGGCGGGTTCGGGGCAGCAGCGCTTCGAGCCGCTCAACAGTTGGCCCGACAACGCGAACCTCGACAAAGCGCGACACTTGCTCTGGCCGATCAAGCAGAAGTACGGCCGAAAGATCTCGTGGGCCGACCTCATGATTCTGGCTGGGAACTGCGCGTTGGAATCGATGGGATTCAAGACGTTCGGATTTGCCGGCGGCCGCATCGACGCGTGGGAGCCTGACGAAATGACCTACTGGGGCCCGGAGAACACGTGGCTCGCCGACGAGCGTTACAGCGGCGAACGCGATCTGCAAAACCCGCTCGCGGCCGTGCAGATGGGTCTGATCTACGTCAACCCGGAGGGCCCGAACGGAAAGCCCGACCCGCTTGCCGCCGCGATCGACATTCGCGAGACGTTCGCGCGTATGGCGATGAACGATGAGGAGACCGTCGCGCTCATCGCCGGCGGACACACCTTCGGCAAGACGCACGGAGCCGCCGATCCAAGCCAGTATGTCGGCCTCGCGCCGGCCGGCGCTGCCGATCGAAGAGAGAACCTTGGTTGGCGTAACACCTTCGGCAGTGGCAACGGCGACGCCACGATCACGAGCGGACTCGAGGGCGCCTGGACCCAGATGCCGACGCGGTGGAGCAATCTCTATTTCGACAACCTCTTCAAGTACGAGTGGGAGCTGACCAAGAGTCCGGCCGGCGCGTTTCAGTGGAAGCCGAAGAACGGCGCGGCCGCCGACAGCGTTCCCGACGCGCACGATTCGTCGAAGCGGCACGCGCCGACGATGCTCACGACCGACCTCTCGCTGAAAGTCGATCCGGTCTACGGGCCGATCTCGAAGCGCTTCTACGAGAACCCGCAAGAGTTTGCCGACGCTTTTGCCAAGGCGTGGTACAAGCTGACGCACCGCGACATGGGTCCGATCTCGCGCTATCTCGGCCCCGAAGTGCCGGCCGAGCCGCAGATCTGGCAAGACCCCTTACCCGCGGTCGACCATCCGCTGATCGACGCGCAAGACGTCGCCGCACTGAAGAAGCGCATTCTCGATTCGGGAGTGACGCTCTCACAGTTGGTTAAGACCGCGTGGGCTTCGGCATCGACTTTCCGCGGCACCGACAAGCGCGGCGGCGCGAACGGCGCGCGCATTCGTCTTGCACCGCAGAAGGATTGGGCCGTCAACGATCCCGCCGAGTTGACCCCCGTGCTGCAGACGCTCGAGAAGCGTACAAAAGAAGTTCAACGCGACGCTCTCCGGCGGCAAGAAGGTTTCGCTCGCCGACACGATCGTTCTCGGTGGTTGCGCGGCGATCGAACAGGCCGCGAAGGAGCGGCGGCCACGACGTGAAGGTGAGCTTCGCGCCGGGACGCACCGATGCGACGCAAGAGAGTACCGACCCGCACTCTTTTGCCGTACTGGAACCGAAGGCCGACGGATTCCGCAACTACCTCGGTAACAGGCACGAGTCGCGTTCGCCACGAGCAGCGGTTGGTCGATCGCGCCGTATCTGCTGAAGCTGAGCGCGCCGGAGATGACCGCGCTGCTCGGCGGCCTGCGCGTCCTCGGCGCAAACGCCGGAGGATCGAAGCACGGCGTCTTCACGAAGCAGCCGGGAACGTTAACGAACGACTTTTACGTAAACCTGCTCGACATGATGACGAAGTGGCAGCCCGCCGGTGGCGACTACACCTACGAGGGCCGAGACCGGCGCACCGGCGAGGTCAAGTGGACCGCCACCAACTACGATCTCGTCTTCGGTTCAAACTCGCAGCTGCGCGCGATCGCCGAGGTTTACGCCGTCGAGAGCGATCACTTCGTGCGCGACTTCGTCGCTGCGTGGGAGAAGGTGATGAACCTCGATCGCTTCGATCTCTAGGGTTTCGTCGTCCATACCATGGTGGAGATCAGCCACTCTCCACCGGCGTTGTGAAAGGTGTACGTCATCGTCCCCGGTTCGGCAAACGGCTTGCCGCCGGGGGCGCTTCCGGTAACCGTCATCGCTTGAACGAGGTACGCGTCGGTCGCCGACTGCTTGAACTCACCGACGCGTACGTTGGATGCTCTCACGTGACTTAACTTCGCTTTGCGCGTGACCGCGTCCACGACGTGCCACCATGCGACGCCGGCGCCGGCTCCGCGCCAGACGAACGGTGCGTTCTCGTCGACGACGACGGCATCGGCGGTGAAGAGCCCGGCAAACGCCGACGCATTATCGGCGGTCGTGCCCGCAACGACCGCGTTGACGAGCTTCAAGATCGGAGCGGGCGGCGCGTTGGCGTCGGCGTAAGCGAGCCCCGGTGCGAGCGCTAGGGCAAGAAAAGCGGCGATCGTTCGTATTTGCACGACTCCTCCTGGCGATGGTGTTGCGGTATAGCTACGGGAGGCCGGCGACCACGCCTGCAAGAGCGCCTGCAATTGCCCGCTCGGGCGAGGAAGACCTACATTTGCAATCGAAGAGAAGCAGCATCGCGTGCCATAGACGCGTGTTTTTCCGTTAGGCAGGGAGGCAGTATGCTACGCAGCGCTCGAGTGAGCCGTTTTGTCGGTTTTTGTTTAACAATTGCGATGCTGACCGGGTGCGGCGGGTCGCAGGGGCAGATCGGCGTGCCCCCGGCGGCACAGCAGAGTAACCGGGCTAAAGGCGACGCGCAGACCACTGCCTTTACCGTCAGCGGCCGCAACATTCTTCTCGACGGCATTCCGTTCTTCATCAAGGGCGTCGACTACGGAAACAACCAAATCGACGCATACGCCGACCCGAACCCGTTGGACAATGCCAACGAACCCGTCTGGTCGCCCGATCTCGACGCGATGCGCGCGGCTGGCGTGAACGCCGTGAAGGTCTATAACGTCACGTTGGACAGCTTTAAGCCGTACGAAGACGTTATCGGCGGCGTCAACAAGCTGCGCCCGTACGAGTCGGGCAAGATCGACAAGTTTCTCAACAAAGCGTGGAACGGCGGGCATCATCCGGTTTATGTGGTGCTGAGCATCTTCTTCGGGGGTGTGAACGTACTCGAACCCAGATATCTCAACGCGCTCAAAGCCATCTACGGCCTCATGGCAACGGAGTACGCGAGTCATCCCGCGGTGATGGGTATCTCGATCGGCTCGGAGATCAACAGCGAAACGTTCATCGTGCAGCCCGGTTGGTGGAAGGGGCTCAACGAGATCAGCGAGAGCATCGACAAAGCCTATAAGCAAACGAACGCGGAGAAGATCACGACGACGACGATGGTCGACGACGGTCTGAGGACGGTCGTCGCCGGTGAGAAGGCCGGCTTCAAAGTCGACACGTGGGGGCTCGACGTCTATCGCGGCCGCACGATGGGCAAGATCTGGTCCGAGATCGCCTCGAGCACCGAAAAACCGGCGATCATTGCCGAGTATGGCGCAAGCGCGGGCTACTATCCGAAGTCGACCGCACAGTACAACACGCCGACCGGCACGTGCACGAACTATCCGCCCGGGACGAAAGACGCGCCGTATTACGGACTTCCGCCGCCGCGCCCGTGGGAAGACGTCCGCGAACTGCCCAAGAGCGGTAATCCTCGCATGGATTTCCTGGTCGCCTACGCGACGAGAAACGCGACCGAAATCTACGACCACCGCGCGAAGGAAGGCGGCGTTACCAGCGGCGGCTTCTACTTCGAGTGGAACGACGAGTGGTGGAAATCGGGCTGGCCGTTCAAGCACATCGGCGGCTTTGAAGGAAACAAGATCATTTCGAACGCGGATTTTCCCGGCTGCTACGACGATCAGGCGTGGTTCGGCTTGAACGAGGATCAAAAGAACGGTTCGGGAGATCCGTTCCCCAAACGATCGCCGGACACGCGGGTACCGCGGCCGACGCTCGACGCGGTGAAAAACGTCTGGGCCAAGGAGTCATAAGTCTCGCGCGGGTCGCACGGCTGACGTGCCTCGTGGGGCTGCTGGCGGCCTGCGCGCCGAAGCCCTACCAGATCTCGCAGGACGACCGGCAGCGCTTCGCTGCCGGTTTGATCCGTGTCGACCGTGCCGGCAAGGCGCCGCTCATCGAGGGCCTGACGAACTGCATCGTCTACAAAGCGCGATACGACGGCAATCGAATCTCAGGCTGGAAAGCGGCGCTCGGAGCCGATTGGGGCGGCACCTATCCCGCGTTCCTGACCGCCTGCGTGGACGAATCGCTGGCCTATCGCAACGGTGAAGTACGCGTCTACCTCTGCGCGCGGGCGATCGGCGCGGGTGGCGGCTGTAATAACGGAGGATACTATCGCAGCCGCACCGGAGAGCGCCCGTGGCTTCGCAGCCGGGATAACGTTCAGTGGTCGCCGCTGCCGCCGTAAGAGGTCGCTAAAGATGCGTACTGATCGAGCTACGGTAGGTCGCCTCGCCGAGCGCGGCGCTTACGACTTTCCGACGCTCGCCGCGATATTCGACGACGCGCCGATCTGTCACGTTGGTTTCGTCGCCGACGATGGCCGGCCGGTCGTGCTTCCGACGATCCACGCCCGCATCGATCGAGCGCTCTATCTGCACGGTTCGGTGCTCGCACGCTGGCTGAAGAACGCCGACGGCGCCCCGCTCTGCGTGACCGCGACGATCGTCGACGAAATCGTTCTCGCACGTTCGCTCTTCCAATCCTCGATGAACTATCGCTGCGCGGTGGCGATGGGTCTCGCCGAGATCGTGCGCTCGCCGCAAGAACGAGAGGCGGCGTTCGAGGCGATAACCGAACACGTCTGTCCCGGGCGTTGGAACGACGCGCGGTTGCCGAACGAGGGCGAGCTTTCGGCCACGATCGTTGTAAAGATTCCGATCGAAGAGGCGTCGGCAAAGATCCGCACCGGGCCGCCGAAGGATCCTGAAGAAGACCTGTCGCTTCGCGTCTGGGCAGGGCTGCTGCCGTTGCGCACCCGTTATGGCGAACCGGTCGCCGACCCCAAGCTCAGCGCAGATATTCCAATTCCACCTTACGTACGAAAGTTGACGGCACGTTGAACCAAATAAGACCCGACGAGCTTCGCGAGCGCGCCGAACGCATCAAGCTCTTCGATATTCGCAAGAATCCCGACGAGCGGACGATTCCCGGTTCGATACGTGCCGAAGGCGAGGCGCTCGAAAGCGGCGCCGATCTCCCCTTCGACAAGGACGAAGAGGTCGTACTCTATTGCGGGAGCGGCAACTCGTGCAGCCGGATCGCGCAGACGTTGCGCGAGCGGGGATATCGCACGGTCGCGCTCGAGGGCGGTTATCGCGCTTGGGTCGACGCGGGGTTGCCGACCGAGGAACGCTAAATCTTCTCACCTAATTCGCAGCAGCGAGTTCTACTAAAAAGGAGGGCTATACAATGCCGAAGTTTCTCGTTCACGCCGATTATACGGCCGAAGGCACGAAGGGGCTCTTGAAGAGCAGCGCGTCGGAGCGGCGCAAGGCCGTGGAAGATCTGGTCGGCTCGCTCGGCGGAAGCGTCGAATCGTTCTATTTTACGTATGGTGCGCACGACGCCGTCATCATCATCGACCTGCCGAGCACGGAGGTGGCGCTCTCCGTGGCGCTTGCCGTTCGCGCCTCGGGATTGGTGCATAGCGCGTCAATTCCATTGATTCCGGTTGAAGAGGCCGACCGCGCGATCCAACGCCACGTCAACTATCGCCCGCCGGGCGCGTGAGGACTAAAAGAGACGCGGTTCGGCCGGAATAGCGCCTTCTAGTTCGAGCAACGCGCGTTTCAGCGGCAGTCCTCCGCCGTAACCGGTCAATCGGCCGTCGGCACCGATAACGCGGTGGCACGGAATTACGATCGGAATTGGATTCGCACCGTTGGCGCGCCCGACGGCACGCGCGCCGCTGCTCAAACCGAGTTCCGCCGCAATCGCGCCGTATGAGGTCGTCGCGCCGTATGGCACGCCCAGGAGTTTCGTCCACACGTGCCGTTCGAACGACGAACCGAGCGGCTCCAGCGGTAAGTCGAAGGCGCGTCGCTTGCGCGAGAAATATTCGCCGAGCTGATCGACGACGGCGCGCATTCCGCACGCGGCGGCCGGCGAGATCGGCTTTGGCGACGACGCTGCGTGCGGCCGATTCGGAAGGAGAATCTCGACGAGGACGCCCGAGCCGTCGACCGCTAGCTGCATCGTGCCGACGGGCGTTTCGAGCGACGAGCGAAGGATCGCGCGGCCTTCGCCGGGGCTAATTCTCATCGGGTCTCGATACAATGCAAGGGAACGATTTCCCGGCAAACGTTAGTTGACACGTAGGAAGGTGCCTGCTTATATAACTGCTATGGAACATGCCGTCGTTTCGCACGAGGAGTGGCTCGCCGCCCGCAAGGATCTGCTCGCCGCGGAGAAGACGTTTACGCGCGAGCGCGACCGAATCTCGCAGCAGCGGCGCGACCTGCCGTGGGAACTCGTCACCACCGAGTACGTATTCGACGGCGCGCAGGGCGCCCAAAGTCTCTCCGACCTCTTCGACGGGCGTCGCCAGCTCGTCGTCTACCACTTTATGTACGCTCCCGATTGGGACGCGGGATGCAAGTCGTGTTCGTTTTGGGCGGATAACTTCAATCCGGTCGGCGTGCACTTAAATCACCGCGACGTGACGATGGTTGCGATCTCGCGCGCGCCGTACGCGACGCTCGCCGCCTATGAAGAGCGAATGGGCTGGAGCTTCCCGTGGTACTCGTCGAACTTCAACACGTTCAACTACGATTACGGCGTATCGTTTTCCGATGCGGATCGCGCAAAAGGACACGGCCAATACAACTACGTCGATCTCGAGCTGGACGCGGACGATACCGATCTGCCCGGCATCAGCGTCTTCTACAAAGACGATGCCGGTCGCATCTATCACACCTATTCGGCCTACGGCCGCGGAATCGACCTGATGAATACCGCGTACAACTACTTGGATCTCGTGCCGAAGGGACGCCACGAGGGCGAGGGAGGCATGGGTCCGTGGCTTCGCCGCCACGACGAATACGGGCTCCCTTAGTAGCTGGCTTGGATTGCTTCGACGATCGTGGACTCGTCGCGATCGGCGGTTTGAAAGGTCTCGAACGACGCCGTTTCGGTGGTCGGGATGTCGTTGAGGAAGACGGCGTAGACGAGCTTGCGTCCGCTCTTCGCATCGATGTACCCGACCTGCGTCTTTGCGGGAAGATAGACCTGACCGCTGGGCGATCCGACGAGCCGCGTTCCATCTTTGATGCGAACCTTTCCGGCGGCCGGGGTGCCGACGCCGTTGGTCGCTTGGAGTCCGTCGACGCCAAGAATCTCCATGCCGTCGTGGACGTAGTGGCCCCACGGCACGCCGAGCAATCTGCGCAGGAACGTCGCCTCATCGGCGGGTGAGGTGCGCCCGTTATCTTCGGAGCCGGCGCCGTCGTAGACGATCGTGCTCTGCGGCGATACGCCGAGAGCGGTGATGGTCTCGACCTCCGGAGCGAGACCGTCGGTGCAGGTGCGGCTCCCGGCTTGCACGGCGACGAGACAGACCATCAAGTCGGCTCCGCGATTGTAGCTGATCTTCAGGATAACTTTGACGTACTGCGAGAGCGGCGGCGAGACGTGTTCGGCGACCATCATCGCCGGCGCGTACGAATTGCGGCTCGGCAGCACGCTTGCCCGATTTGAACCCGATGCGCTCGCGTCGACCGAGACGCCCGCGCGGCGCAGCGCTTCAACGAACGCGACGCGGGCAAAATCGGCGGGATGCTCGATCTGCGAGGTCACCAGCGTCGGCTTGGCATCGGCGGCGATCGTGCCGCTCACTTGGATCAAACCCGCGCGGACGCGCTTGACCTCGAGCGGCTGCGTCTTGGTTCCGCTCGCGACCGTCGTAACGCGCGACTCGACCGTATCGATCGCAACCTTCGGGCGCCACTGCACCGTCGCGCGTCGGCCCGACTTCGCCGGCGTTACGGTGATGTCGATGAGGTTTTCGTTGATCCATATCGGCGAGATCAGACCGTCGGGCCACCCGTTATAAGAGGCAAAGAGCCGGTCGTCGATTGCGACCGCTCCCCGTATGCGAGTGATTCCAGCGGCGCGCACCTTGCGCGCGAGTTCGTCGAGAACGCGTAGCGGATCGCTATTCGGTACGAGCGCGGCGCCTGGAAAACCGGTGAAGGCATAGTTGTGATCGATCTGCGGAAGGCTGTTGAATGCGAGCGTGCCGTCGGGCCGGTCGCGCAGACCGAAGCTGAAGTCGCCGGAGGCAACGAGGATGAGGTTGCCGTTGAGCGTACCGCCGCTGCGCGCGCCGGTGCGATAGACGGGCGTCCGGAAGCGATATCCGGGGTTATAGGCTTTCAATGCCGCCGCGGTGCTGTAGACTTTCATGATCGAGCCGGTGACGAACATCTTCTCGCCCGACCGATCGACGAGCGTTTCCCCGGTCGTCTCGTCGGCGAGGAAGATTCCAAACGGGCTGTGGGTGTAGAGCGGCTTCGACGTGATGTCGGCGATCGTTCGCGCGACGTCGGTCGGCACGTCCCCGGCCGTCGCCGCGATCAGCAGCGGGAAGAGGACGGCGAGCAAGAATCGTTTCTGCACGGCCGCTATGCCGGGATCACGACTTTTTGACCGCCGACCCACGTCTCGGAGACGCGTATATCGCCGAGTTTGCTCGCGTCGGTTGCGAGCGGATTGCTCTCCAAGATCGCGAGATCCGCATATTTTCCGGGTGTCAACGAGCCGGTCTTCTCGCCGAGACCGCACTGCGTCGCGGCGACCGTCGTCATGCCGCGCAGCGCGGCCTCCAGCGGCACGCGCTCGTTCTCGCCGATCACCGATCCATCGGTCGAACAGATGCGCGTGACCGCCGTTCCGATCTCGCGCAGCGGCGCGATCGGAGAGCACGGGCAGTCGCTATGGATCGAAAACGGTATTCCCGCCGCTAAGTAACTGCCGGCAGGATTGAACCGGTTGGCGCGCTCGGGGCCGAAAATCTGGTCGCGATAGGCGGCGCCGTAGTAGTAGAGATTGTTCATCAGGTGGCTCGGCTGAACGCCCATTGCTTTCATGCGTGCGATTTGATCGGGATTCGCCAGCGTGCAGTGCTCGATGCGGTTGATGCCGGTCGGCGGAGGCGTCGAGCCATAGGCCGCCGCGATCGCATCGAGCGCGCGTTCGAGCGACGCATCGCCGTTGCAATGAATCGAGACCGGCCAGCCGGCCTCTTTGACCTTGAGCACCAGCGCGTTGAGCTCGTCGGCCGAGTAGTTCGGCATTCCCGTACTCGTGCTGTTCAGATATGGCTGAAGCTGAAAGGCCGTCTCCTGCTGCGGCGAGCCGTCCGAGACGATCTTGATCGCGTAGAACGAGAGCAGCGTTCCCGGAATCTCCAGCGCCTTCGCGCCCGGTTGGCCGTAGGGCTTGATGAACTCCATCGCCGCGTCGATGAACTCTACCGCGGGGCTCGCGCTGTAACGCACCGGCGAGCTCGTCATGACGGCTTTATAGCCCTCGAGCGCGCCCGGCGTCGGCGCGTAGGCACCGGCTTCGTGGACCATCGTGATTCCGAGCGCAGCACTCTGATAGAGAAACTTCTTGACCGCGTCACCGACCAGCTCGAGCGAGAGCTTCGGTAAGCCGCCGATAAATTTTTGTAGTGCCGGGGGCTCGAAGATCATGCCGTTGAGGTTGCCGCTTGAATCTTTCCCGAAGTGGCCGCCTCCCGGGAGGTCGCCGGTCGAGGCGGTGACCCCGGCGATTTTGAAGGCGAGCGAGTTTCCCGTCGCGGAGTGCATGCTCACGTAGTAGACGAAGATCGGATGCGCCGTCGAGACGGAGTCGAGCTCTTCGATGGTGAGGTCGCCGCCCTGCAGCAGATTGTCGTAGAGATCGGCATAGATCCACTGACCGGCGGGCATCGCCGCAGCCTTTGCCTTGAGTGCCGCGAGAACGTCGGCTTTCGTCTTATAGGTATCGGATCCGACGTTCATCATCTGGGTGAGCATGATGCCGCCGGGTATCGGATGCTGATGCGGATCGATGAGCCCGGGCATCAGCGTTCGGCCATCGAGGTTCACGCGTTGCGCACCGGGACCGGCGGCGCGGACGACGTCGTCGAGCTCGCCGATCGCGAGGATCGTGCCGTTTGCAATCGCCACCGCTTTCGCCGACGAATACGTATCGTCCATCGACAGGATCGTTCCGCCGGAGAAGAGCGTCGCGGCTCCGCCGGCACTATCGCCGGTCGCCGCATACGACGGGCGAGCGCTCGCAGCCGCAAAGCCCGCGGCGGCGACGGAGGCCGCGATGAACCATCCGCGCGAAGGCTCCGCGGAGAATATCTTCTCAATTCCGAAAATGTCGCCGATACAACCTCTGCACATGAATGATAAGATTGTCAGAGCGACCGAGGAACTCCTCGGTTCGGTGCGTTCCGTATGAGGTGCGATCGATGACCACTGGGGTGAACTCCAAACCGCGCAGCGCGTTTACGTTCGACGCTGCGATCTCGAGCGCCGTCGCCGACGGCAGCGAGCCGGTCTTGGTTCAAACGCCGGAAGGGCCGCTTTCCGCCGAGTTGCTCGATCGCATGGATCGATATTGGATGGCCGCCAATTATCTCTGCGTCGGTCAAATCTATCTCTACAAGAACCCGCTGCTGCGCGATCCGCTCACCGCGGATTGCATCAAGCCGCGATTGCTCGGCCATTGGGGAACGTCGGCCGGCCAAAACTTCATTTACGTACACTTGAATCGCTTGATCAACGAACGCGATGCGAGTGTGATCTACATCTCGGGTCCGGGACACGGCGGCCCGTCGCTCAACGCGCATTCCTACCTCGAGGGCACCTACTCCGAAGTGCATCACGAGGTCACCCAAGACATCGAAGGAATGCGCCTCTTCTTTCGCCAGTTCTCGACGCCGGGCGGCGTTTCGAGCCACTGCGGCCCGCACGTACCCAACTCGATCCACGAGGGCGGCGAGCTCGGCTATTCGCTCCTGCACGCCTTTGGCGCGGCCTTCGACAATCCCGAGCTGATCGTCGCCTGCGTCGTCGGCGACGGCGAGGCCGAGACCGCGCCGCTCGAAGGAAGTTGGAAGAGCGTCGACTTTTTGAACCCGGCAAGAGACGGCGCCGTCTTGCCGATTCTCCATCTCAACGGTTACAAGATCTCCGGGCCGACGGTGCAAGCGCGCGAGCGCGACGAAGCGCTCTCCGCGCTCTACCGCGGCCACGGCTACGCGCCCTATTTCGTCGAGGGCGACGACCGGGCGACGGTCCATCAACTCTTCGCGCGGACGCTCGACCACTGCTACGACGAGATACGCGCGATTCAAAACGACGCGCGCACGAACGGCGTCCGAAGCCGGCCGATCTGGCCGATGATCGTCTTGCGAACGCCTAAGGGATGGACGGGTCCCAAAGAGGTCGACGGTCTCCCGGTTGAGGGAACCTTCCGCGCGCATCAGGTACCGCTCGCGAACGTTCGCAGCAATCCGGAGCACCTGCGCATGCTCGAAGCGTGGATGCGCGGCTACAAGCCGGAGGAACTCTTCGATGCCGGCGGGCGCTTCATCGCCGAACTGCAGGCATTAGCGCCGCGCGGCGAGCGGCGAATGGGCGCCAATCCGAGCGTAAACGGCGGTCGCGTGCTCGACGCGCTCGACCTTCCCGATTTCGGGGACTACTCGCTCGACGTTCCAGCGCCCGGAACGGTCGTTGCCGAAGCGCCGCGCACGTTCGGCGAGTTTCTGCGCGATATCATCGCGCGCAATCCGAAGAACTTTCGGCTGCTCTGTCCCGACGAGACGAACTCGAATCGCTTGAACGCCGTCTTCGACGCGACGACGCGGTGCAGCATGGAGACGACCATCTCGATCGACGACCACATCGGACCCGACGGCCGAGTGATGGAGGTGCTGAGCGAGCACTGCTGCGAGGGCTGGCTCGAAGGATACGTGCTCACCGGCCGTCACGGCGTCTGGGCGTCGTACGAGGCCTTCGCGCAGGTCGTCGATTCGATGCTCACTCAGCACGCGAAGTGGCTCGAGGAATCGCGGCTGTATCCTTGGCGCGAGCCGATCGCGTCGCTCAACGTCTTTCTGACGAGCCATTGCTGGCGCAACGATCACAACGGATTCAGCCATCAGGCGCCGGGTTTCGTCGATAATGCGCTGGCACGCCGGAGCGAGGTGATCCGTATCTACTATCCGCCCGACGGCAACTCTCTGTTGAGCGTGATGGATCACTGCCTGCGCAGCCGCGGCTACGTCAACGTCGTCACCTGCGGCAAACAGGTCGATCTGCAATGGATGGATATGGAGGCCGCGCGCGATCACTGCTCGCGCGGTGCCTCGATTTGGAACTTTGCGACGAACGATGGTGAGGAGGAGCCCGACGTCGTCTTAGCCTGCGCCGGCGACGTTCCGACGCTCGAGACGTGCGCGGCCGCGTGGCTGCTCCGAAAGCACGTGCCCGGCATCAAGATCCGGCTGGTTAACGTCGTCGATCTCGGGGTGCTGATGGCGCCCGACGTGCATCCCCACGGGATGGACGACATTTCCTTTGAAGCGCTCTTCACCAAAGCGGCTCCCGTGGTCTTCGCCTTCCACGGATATCCCTGGGTGATCCATCCGATGGTGCACGGACGCGCGAACGAGGAACGTTTTCACGTGCGCGGCTTTCTCGATCGCGGCACGACGACGACACCCTTCGACATGGTCGTGCTCAACAAGATGAGCCGGTATCACCTAGCCATCGACGCCCTAAAGTATATCGCGCGACTGCGCTCCTCCGTCTCCGACGTTATCGACGCGTTCAACCGCAAGCTCGAGGAACATCACGATTACATTCGCGAGCATTTGGAGGACATGCCCGAGATTCGGAGGTGGCACTGGACGGCCGACTTCAGCGACCCCACCGAGCCCGCCCCGCCGGCCGGCGGAGGCGGCTCGAGTCAAGCCTTTACCGACGCCTAGCCGAGCAGACGCAGCGTATGGCGTGCGATCATGAGGTTCTCGTCGGTCGGGATGACGAGGACGGCGACGCGACTATCGTGCGTTGAGATCGTGCGTTCGTTGCGTGCGTTCGCGTCATCGTCGAGTCGCACCCCGAGATAGCCGAGGCTCGCGCAGACGCCGGCACGAATGCTCGGCTCGTGCTCGCCGATACCGCCGGTAAAGACCAGCGTGGTGATGCCGCCGAGCACGGCGATCATCGCTCCGAGCTGTTTGATCAGCTGGTAGATGAAGAGCTCGACCGCCGCAGCGGCGCGCCGGTCCGATGCAGCCGCGGAGGTGAGCGTTTGCATGTCGCCGGTCGTTCCGGAGACGCCGAGCAGTCCCGATTTGCGATAGAGCAAATCGGAGAGACGCGCCGCATCGTATTCGTCGGCTTCGAGCAGTCGAAGAATGATGCCCGGGTCGAGATCGCCCGGACGCGTGCCCATCATGAGGCCGCCGAGCGCGCTGAAGCCCATCGTCGTGTCGACCGGCCGCCGCTCTTTGAGCGCGCAGAGACTCGCGCCGGAGCCGAGATGCGCGACGACGGCCAACTTCGCATCCGCGTCGAGCTGCGACGCGATGTACTCGTATGAGAGTCCGTGAAAACCGTAGCGCTGGATCAGCGGATCGATCGCTTCGGGTAAGGGAAGCCGCTTGGCAATCGGCGGCGATTGCCGATGGAACGCGGTGTCGAAGCAGAGCACGTGCGCGGTATCGGGGAGGCGCTGCATCGCCGCGTAGACGAGGTCGAGCTCGCTGCGCAGGTGCAGCGGTTCGATCGGCACCAGCGTCTCGAGATCTTTCAGGACGGCACCATCGGCACGCACCGGAGCCGCGTAGCGAAGGCCGCCGAAGACGATCCGGTGACCGGCGGCGGCGATTGCGGCACCGTCGCCGGCCGGGAGCTTCGCAAGCACGGCATCGAGCGCGGCGCCCGCATCGCCGGTTGCCGGTTCGGTTCCGTCCGCCGTGCGCTCGAGCCGGTCGCCGGCAGCGTGGTAGGCGGCGTATTTGAGCGACGACGAGCCGCCGTCGAGACAGAGCAGCTCCATTACATCGCCTGGCCGCCAAACGTCTCGGCATCGAGCGCGTCGAGGAAGCGTTGCAGCTCCGCAGCCCGCTGCGCACCCATTGCCTGCGCGGTCTTGGTGATGAGATGCGGCGGAATCTCGCTCACGAACGACCGTAACGTTTTGACGGCACGGGCGAAGCTTTCGGCGCCTTCGCCGGTGAGCGAGATCATTCGCGCGGCACCGACGTCACCCAAGAAATCGAGCGAATCGGCATCGTGCAAGACGATCGCTTCGGGCTGCGTTCCGGGGTTGCTGTAGTACATGTGGCCGCGCTCGGCGGCCTGCACCGCAGGAAACTTCTCCATCGGAAATCCGGCGGCGCGCAGGATCGCACCGCTCTGCTCGGCGGCGCACTCACCGTGTTCGAGCTTTGCCTCTTTGCACGGCATGAAGGCCGCCATGTCGTGGAGGAAGGCAGCGGCAAAAAGCACGTCGGTGTCGACGCGCATTGCGTCGCCTTGCGCGAGCTCGAGCGCGATGCGATAGTTGCGCTCCGAGTGTTGCCAGCCCCAGGCGGGATGGTGGAACGTCGAACGGGCGAGCTCGTAGATCGTCACCTTCCACGGCGCGTCGAGCGGAATTCCGGTCGCGGTCTGCGCGGGCTGGGCGGCGGCGAGCAATGCGGCAAGGACGGCACTCTGCGCTAACATATCGATCCTTCCATCGGTTGGCCAAAGCTACGTTACTCGATGGCGTACAACGTGCCCTCGGTGCTACCGATGAAGAGCGTGCCGCCGGCGATTGCCGGCGAGCCGACGATCGAGCCGAGCGCGTAGATCGCGTGCAACCCAACGATCGTGGCGTCGAGCGTCGAGTCGCCGTAGAACCCGGAGAGATCGAGGTTGCCCGACGCATCGAGATGCGAGGCGAGCGATCGTGCCGAGGCGTCGGTCGAGAAACGCGCGACGACGCTGCCCGAGCGGACGTCGACGCCGTAGAGGCGGCCGTCGAAGGTGCCGAAGTATGCGACGTCGCCGGCGACCGCCGGCGAGGAGAAGGCGAAGCTGCCGTACGGCATCGTGAAACGCACGGCGCCGTTCGCCGCGTCGATCGCGTAGAAACGACGCTCGTCGGAGGTGGTATAGAGCACCGTTCGCCCGTCGACGGCCGGAGAGGCGATGACCCAGCTCCCATGATGGTCGCGTCTCCAGCGCAGCGCACCGCTGCGCGCGTCGAGCGCATAGAAGTGACTGTCGCGGCAGCCGAAGTAAACGGTACCGTCCACCACCGCGGCCGAACCGGCGATCCCAACCTGGTTGTAGACGTCGCGATCCTCGCCGGTGGCAAACTTCCAGCGAAGCGTTCCCGTCTGCGCGTCGAGCGCGTAGAAGTAGCGATCCCAGCTTCCGATGAAGACCGTGCCCCCGGCCACGGCCGGCGAGGCGTGGACGACGTTCCCCGTTTCGAACTTCCAGCGAAGCGCGCCGGTGCGCTCGTCGAGCGCGTAGACGTTGTGATCGCCGCTGCCCACGTAGACCATACCGTTCGCAACGGCCGGAGAGGATAGGAAGACGTCGAAGGGGTCGGGCATGATCTCGCTGCGGGGCTGGATGCCGTGAATTCCGGGTGCGCTGAACCGGCGCTCGCCGCCGGTAGCGAAGCGCCACGCCTGGGCGCCGCTCGCCGCGTCGACCGCGTAGACGTTTCCGTCGAGGCTCGAGAAGAAGACGAGCCCGTTCGCGACGGCCGGCGACGAGTTCACCGCGCCTTTGGTCGCAAAGGCCCAGAGCTGGGTTCCGTCTTGCGCGCGAACCGCGTAGAGATGGTGATCGGCGCTTCCAACGTAGACGGTGCCGTTCGCAACGGCCGGCGAAGAGACGATGCTTCCCCTGGTCTGGAATCGCCACTTCACGCCGTGCAGCGCCGGCGCGGTCGAGCCGTAGAGGCCGCGATGCGCGGCATCGGCGCGAAACATCGTGACGTCCGACGAATCGGCGAGGGCCGGTAGCGAGAGCGCCGCGAACGCGCAAATCCCGGTAATGCTGCGTACGAACCCAGTCATGCCGCAATCTTAATGAATTGGAGCGGCTTTAGGCCATCAAAGAGATGTAAAAGCGGCGCCCTGCAGGTGGCTTTCGAGGGCGCTTGGCATAATAGAGGCTTCATGCGCTTTAGGAACGAGACCGCATGGAAATCCTGATCGCCGAACAGGGCGCCTTCTATTTCGAGCCGCTGATCACGCCCGAAGAAGCGCGCGGTCGCGCGAGCGCGCATAAGGTCTCCGTTTTCGGAACCCTCTCGCGGCTCTTCTCGCGGCCCAAAGACGAGGATATCGTAGTGTCGGATCAAGGGCTGTGGTATCTTCCGCTCTGGCACGCCAAGGCGCATCTCCGGTTCGTCTACGATCGAAGCGAGTCGTATAAGGTTCCGGTCAAAACGGCGCATACCAAGACGGTCACGGTCGGTGCGGACGAGTATAAAGTTACGGCAAGCGCGATCGAGGTGCCGGTCGTAGAGCACTGCGAGCGCGACGAGCAACGAGAGCTCTGGCTCGACGGCCTCAGCAGTGCGCCGGCGAACGCCCAGCCCTATCTCAAGGCAAACGCGATTCCGGTCGATCTCGAAACGTTCGCGCCGGAAGGCGCGAAGATCGTTACGCCGTCGGTCCGCGCCTCGGCGGTGATTCGCGCGCTGCTCGGCGAGGACATTCGCCCCTCCGACGCCGATCGCGTCAGAGAAGAGCAGGTGAACGTGGAGTGCATCGACCTGCACCTTCGACCAACGTTCAACTTCAAGTTCGAATGGACGGCAAAAGGCAAATCGGCCGAGGTGGCGGTCGACGCGATCACCGGCGAGCTGCAGACGCAACCCTCGGCGGCGATGGCGGCAATGGCGAGCTTGCTCAAGCCCGAGACGCTCTTCGACATCGGCGCGGAGACGCTCAACCTCGTCATTCCCGGCGGTGCGATTCCCTTGAAAGTCGCGAAGGCGCTCGCCGATAAGCGGAAAACCTAACGGAGAGGATCGATATGATTCGACGGCTCTTACTCATTGCGACCGCGGTAATCGTACCGTTCGCTCTGCCCACCCACGCCGGAGCCGTGGCGGTCCAGGGCAACGTTCGTAACATCCCTTACGTAATCGGATTCCATCCGATGCACTCGTCGCAGACGCCGTACGTCGGCCAACTGCACCTGAACTTCAACAAAGGGATCATCAGCGGCACCTACACCGACATCTCCACCCGGCCGGGGAGTCCGTTTGCCAACGGCTACAACATTCCGGTCTCGGGAGGCGTCACCGATTCGAACGTCACGCTCGTCATCCGGCAGATTACCTTCAGAGGTACGATGAGCGGCAACAAGATGAGCGGAAGTGCGACTATCCGTGGAACGATCTACGTCTTTGCGGCGCAGGAAGGGACTCCGGGGAGCGGCCATTAGCGCGCTACTCCAGTTCGCGGGCGGCGATGTAGGTGACGATGTCCCAGGCGTTGCGCAGTCCGATGAAGATCAGCAGTACTGCGGCGCCGGCAACGACGAAGAGCGCGCGCGACGTCGCGACGAGCGCCCAAAGGCCGCCGATCGTGAGCGTGCCGTACGCGACGAACGGCAGGATGTTGTACCATGCCCAATCGTCGAGGTCGGCGCGGTAATCGACCAATTTGCGCGTGCGATAGATGAGCCGCAGCATGTAGGCGATTCCCAGGAGGCCGGCGAGCGCGAAGAGCAGCGACGGCGCAAGCGGCGAGTGCCACGGCATCAGCGCGATGACGGCGGTAAAGAGCGTCGCGCCGAAGTGCACGACGGTCGGGGTGCTGAAGACCGACATCCCGTCGCGCGTCCGCTTGAGCCGCGATGAGGACATCACCACGCCGATGACGACGAACATCAACCCGGTCAGGGCCGCCGCCGACGAACCGAGCATCGTGTAGAACGTCCCCCAGGCTCCGAGTGCGGCGGCCGGCGATTCATTCATGCGCAGCCTCTATTTCTGCGGCGGCGCGCTCGCCGGACTCCAAGGCCCCGTTCACCGTTCCGCTCTCGCCATTGAGCGCCGTCGCTTCACCCGCGAAGAAGAGCGTGCCTGCGAGCGGCGCACCGAGAACCGCGCGAGCGTCGTCCGCGCCGACCGCTAGATAGCTATAGGCGCCGCGAGCGAAGGGATCGGCGCGCCAATCGTGCACGGCCCCGGCAACGAACTCCTCGCGCGCGAGCCGTTCGTTATCGAAGAGCGCGCCGAAGCCGCGCAGCGCGCGATCGACCAGCGCATCCTCCGAGAGATTCTGCAACGCGGTCGCTTTCGGACCGCCGCTCCAGCCATTGACGATCGTATTGCGTTGCGGAAGCGCGCTCCAATAGACGGTAAACGGCTCGCCGGCCGTGCGGAAGAAGGCCGCATCGCGATAGCGCCCGCCGTCGAGCCGCTCCCAGAACCGGGATCGAAACCAGAGCGCCACCTTGACCGCATCTCCCATCTCTATCGCTTGCAGTGCTTGCCGTTTGTCACCGGGCAGCGGCGGATCGAACGCGATCGCCGTTGCGTCGCCGGTATGCCGCAGCACGCCGGCGGGGATCGTTACGATGCAGGCGCGAGCGTCAAACGTCTGCCGTACACCTCGCTCGCCGCGCGCCTCGACCGCGACTCGCCCCTTGCTCCACGCGATGCGTTCGACGACGGTAGAGAAGTGAAAATCGACGCCGAGCTTGAGGCACGCGTCGTAGACGAAATAGAAGAGTGGCCGGTACGTGTGGCGCGGCCGCGTCGAGCTTTCGTCGACGCCCGAGCTCCACTCCGCGGCGATCGCGCGCGCGCTTGCGATCCGGGGATCGGCTGCATCGAAGCCTTCGATGAAGGCAGTTGCCGATTCGATGCGCAAGCGCATCGCCGGATCGCCGGAATAGCGTTGGAAGTACTCGGCGACGCTGACGTCTCCTTGTACGTTTTGCAGCGCATCGAAGAGTGTCGTGTCCGGCCCGAACGACTCCATTTCACATTGCAGCCCTCCGTCGGGTGTGCGGCCCCAGCGCTCGCCGTCGACGGGATCCCATGCCAGCCCCGCCTCGCGCAGCAACTCGTACGTGAGCGACGCGCGGCCGTGAACGAACTCGGCGCCGAGCTCTCCCCACGATTCGCGCGGCGCAAACGGCCAAACGCGCCCGCCGATGCGGTCGCGCGCCTCGAGCACCATGACGCGCATCGATTTTCGGCCGAGATGGCGCGCCGCCGCTAAGCCTGCGGCGCCGGCTCCGACGACGATGACGTCGAGATCGCCGAGCACTCCTTACCTCTTGACGAGCGGCGGCCTGCTCGAACACGCGGTAGATGTTAGAACCACGGCGGCGGTAAAATAACGGCGCAGGACGTGTGTAAACATCGCAGACCCCCAAAGCGAACCTTCCGCATGGCGGAATTGGTGCCCTTGCTCTGCGCGGGCATTATTCTCGCGGTGCTCTGCGGTTGCGGCGGTCCGCTTCCCGCGAGCCGCTCCGAGCCGGCCGCGACGACGCAGCGCGCGCCGGCCGCCTGCAAGCCGATTTTCTACAAACCCGTCGGCGCGCCGAAACCGCATCGGATCGAACTTCAAGGACCTGGCCTCGTGCTCGGCGGCGGCGGGACCGACGTCAACGGTGAGTTCGTTTGGATTCACGATACCGTCGTCGGATCGCACGGCCGCCGCGGCGGCGATCTCGTCGTGCTGCGAGCGACGGGTAATAACGATTACGATCGCTATATCTATCGTCTCGCGCCGTATCACTCCGTGCGCACGCTGCTCGTACCGGTCTGCTCCTCGGCGGAGACTCTGCGCGAAGCAGCCGCGATCGTCGCGCGCTCTTCGGCGATATTCTTCGCCGGCGGCGATCAAGCCGACTACGCCATCTGGAAAGGCACGCCGGTTCAATCTGCGGTGCAGCGGGTCTACGACGCGGGCGGCGTGGTCGGGGGCACGAGCGCCGGCGAGGCGATCTTGAGCAAGTTCGTCTTCGACGCGCGCAACGACGTCGATCGCGACGCCAACACGCGCAACGCCGTGCACCATCCCTACGAACGGCTGATCAGCTTTACGTACGATCTCTTTGCCTTCGCGCCGCTGCACGATGCGATCGCCGACATGCACTTCGTCACGCGCAATCGTTTCGGAAGAACGGCGGTCTTCATGGCGCGGCAGATCGCCGACGGCAAGGTTCGTCGCCGGCCCGCCGTCGTGTTCGGAATCGGGGTCGACGAAGCGAGCGGCATCGTCATCGACAAGCACGGAGTCGGCACGCTTCTGCTGCAAGGTAAGGGCGGATCGGCCTTTCTGATTCGCGGCGGTCCGGCGAAGCAAATCGTCGCCGGCGCACCGTTCGTCTCCGGCAAGCTGACGGTGACCAAGCTCGAGCGCCAAGGCCAGCGCTTCGATTTCGGCAGTTGGTGCGGAAGCGAGCCGACCTATGAGGTGACGGTCGACGGGCGCCGGCCGCTCCGCGCGTTCTACACGCCGCGCGACCCGTACGTCCCGCCGCAGCACGCGCGTATTCCAAAATGCGCGAGCCCGTAGCTCCTACCAGAGCTGCAAGACGAGCCCCGAGCCGACGTAATCGAATCGTAGCGCGGGATCGCCGGTGAAGGCGTGGCCGTACTCGACGTCGATCTCCGTGTTCGTTCCAAGCAGTTTCTGCACGCCGAAGTCGGTGAAGGTGCGGCCTCCGGCGTTCGGTGCTACCTTCGAAACGAAGACGTACTCTGCATAGAACTGATAGAAGTGCGGTATCTGTTTGGTCACGACAAACGACGGCTCGGTGATGCCGTACTCCGTGCGGACGCCGTTTTGGAGCGCTCCCGTCGACGAGACGGCGATCGTCGTTCCGATGCCCGTCGACGGGGTCAGAGCGTACGACGCGTCGAGGTTTCCGGTGAGCGTGGTGCTGCCGTTGGTGAGAAACGGCGAGCCGTTCGGACCGGTGTAGAGCCCGTCGAAGCCGATGGTCCACCTTCCCGCGGGCGGCAACTCGTACTTAAACCCCAAACCGGAATCGGTGACGCCGTGCGTCACCACGCTCGGCTCGCTCGGTTGATACGTACGCGTCGCAACGTAGTTCGGCCCGATGACGTCGAGTTCGAAGCGCGTCGCAACGCCGACGCGCAAGAAGTTCTGCGGCACTTGGCTCTGGACCGATCCGTCGGCCGGCGTGCCGTTGACTTGATTTTGATAGCCGAGTTCGAAAACCGCCGTTCCTCTCTTGACGGTGCAGGGGCTGTATCCGACGGTGGGCCGATTGGGCGTTGCCAACAGGCGTCCCGGACCACCGCACGGATCCGAGGGCTGCGCGCTCGGCGACGGCGAGGGTGCTGCGATCGGATCGGCCTGCACGCGAGCGTTTGCGAGCAACGGCAACGCAAGAGCGAGTAGCGCGACCGATCTGCAACGCCGATCCACTGCGCCTGCCTTCGAGCGACGAACGGCGAACCCCGGCAGCAGGTGGCGCGTTTTCGCAGTTGCAAGTCTTGGCGCCATGACGAAGATTTGCAACCGCCTCCCCTCGCTGCTGCTTACCTTTGCGCTGCTGGCGGCGTCGCCGGCGCCTGCGGAACCAAGCGGCGGCGACGCCGCGTACGTCGCGCTGGCAAAATCGTATTATGCCGAGGCATTTCGGCTTAGCCCGATCTCCGCGACGGAGGTCGGCATTCACGATTACGACGATCAGATCGGCGACTTCTCCGCGGCCGGCGTCGCGCAGCAACTCGCCGTCGACCACGATTATCTCGCAAAGCTGGACGCGATCGATCCCTCCTCGCTCTCGGCGAGCGTGGCGCTCGATCGTACCCTGCTCGAGAACTCGTTGCGCGACGACCTGCTGCTCAACGACACGTTGGCCCAATGGAAGCACAATCCCGACGATTACACCGAATCGGCAAGCGGGGCGGTCTTCACGGTGATGAGCAAAGACTACGCGCCGCTCGCCACGCGCATGGGCTATGCAATCGCGCGCGAGAAATTGATCCCGGGACTGCTGCAGGACGCGGAGAAGAACATCACCACGGTCGACGCGGTCACGCAGCGGATCGCTGCCGAGGATGCAGCCGGTTCGGTCGACTTCTTCAAAGAGTCGGTTCCGCTGGCATTCGATGCGGTCAAGGATGCGTCGCTGCAAGCGCAACTCAAGAGCGCGAACGCCGCGGTCATGGAGGCGATGGGTGCGTACGCGCGGTGGATCAAGACGCTCAAGCCGAGTGGCACCTTCGCGATCGGCGCCGATGCCTACCGGCAGCGCTTACTCTACGAAGACGCGCTCGACATGCCGCTCGATCAGTATCTCGGCGTCGGAGAGAAGGCGCTCGCTCAGACTCGCGCGCAGTTCGTCGCCACCGCGAAGGAGATCGATCCGAAGGCGACGCCGCTGCAGGTCTATCTCTCGATCACCCGCATCCATCCCGCGCCCGACGCCTTGCTCTCGACGGCGCAACGCGACCTCGTTCGGCTGCGTGCGTTTGTCGAGACGAAGCAGCTGGTAACGTTGCCAACCGACGCGAACATCAAGGTCGTCGAGACACCGCCCTTCGAGCGAGCGACGACGACGGCCTCCGAAGATTCGCCGGGTCCACTCGAGACCGTCGCGACGCAGTCGTATTACAACGTCACGCCGGTCGATCCGACTTGGTCGGCGAAGCAGAAAGAAGAGTACCTCGCGCAGTTCAACGATTTCGAGTTTCCGATCATCTCGGCGCACGAAGTCTACCCCGGACACTTCACGAACTTCGCGATCGAGCGCGGGCTCGACCTCAGCCTCACGCGGAAACTTTCGCTGAGCTCGGAGTTCGCCGAAGGGTGGGCGCACTATAGCGAACAGATGATGGTCGACGAGGGCTGGGGCAACGGCGATCCGCGCGTTCGCCTCGCGCAGCTCGACGAAGCCTTGTTGCGCGAGTGCCGCTACATCGTCGGCGTCAAGCTGCACACGCAAGGCATGACGCTCGATGCGGCGGAGAGGACCTTCACGAGCCAGTGCTTTCAAACGCCGCAGGTCGCGCTCGAAGAGTCGTTGCGCGGCACGCAGGATCCGATGTACGGCTACTACACGCTCGGCAAGCTGATGATTCTCAAGCTCCGCAGCGACTACAAGAAGAAGCTGGGCAGCGCGTTCACGCTGGAGAAGTTCCACGACGACCTGCTCTCGCGCGGCGATCCGCCGATTCCGTTGCTGCGCCCCTTTATCCTCGGCACGAGCGACGACGGCAAACCGTTGTAGGCGCCCCTTCGACTTCGCGCGCTACCGCGCGCTTCGCTCAGGACGACACGTTGGCGCGGAAGACGGCGGCGTGTTCGGTAAGGATGCGGTTTTGCGTTGCGAGGTCGACTGCCGTCGACCAGTTGCCGAATTCGAAGGTGCCGCCCAACAGGATGCCGTCGCTGCGCGGAAACATGTAGAGCAAGGGCGTGTTCACCAGGTAGCAGTAGTCGACGTCGGGTTGCGGCTCGAGAATCGTGAGCTGACCGCGGACCGGTTCGAGCATCGTGTCGCCGAAGAGCGCGCGCGAGCCCAAGCCGGTGCAGTTGAAGAGCACGCGTTCGTGCAGCCGCGCGATCTCGGACGGCGCGTGAAAGTCGCGCACCACGATCTTGCCGCCCTGCAAGAGAAAATCGCGCTGTACGGCGGGCAGAAAGGTGTTCGGCTCCATCAGCATCGAGGCGAAGCGGCGGATATTTGAAAAGCCGGCGAACGGCACCGAGTTTGGATCGACCGTCTCGATATCGGCGTAGAGATCGGCGATGCCGGTCGCTTCGGCATTATCGATCTCGCCGCCGGGCTGCGCGTCGTGCTTGAGCACGTAGTTGTCGATCCAGCGCACGCCATACGTCGGACCGACCATCAGTTGAAAGCTTCGGTTGGCGAGGCGTGAGGCCTTGCGATAAGTATCCATGAATGCCGGCGTCGTTCGATTCCGAGTGAAGACGGCCGTCGGCGTCCACTGCGCGCCCGCAACGTTCGAGGTGGTCTGCGGCGGAAGGTCGGCGGCGTAGATGGTGACCCGCCATCCGCGTTCCTGCAATATGCGCGCAGTGGTTAATCCGATGACGCCGCAGCCCAAGACCGCCGCATCAGCGGGAGAGCGATCGGCAATCAAATCGGCGGCGAGCATCGCGCAGCCCCAGGAAAGGCTAAAACCGCCGCCGCCGTGGCCGTAGTTGTGCACCAGCACCTTATCGCCGAACGGCTCGGCACGCAGCACGAATCCCGCGGCGCGATAGGGACGCAAGCCGACGATCGTGCGGATGACGCGGCCCGGATCGATCCGCACCGGCACGAGCCGGCTATCGGAAGGAGATGCGGCGGCGAGCGCGCGTGCCGGCGCGCCGGCCGCAAGCAGCGCCGACGCGCCGAGCGAGGAACCGATGAACTCCGCGCGCGAGAGAGGCATCTACGGAACCATCTCGCGTGGCGCAAACGTCGTCGTTAACGTTTTACCGTCGCGCGAGTAGGCGATCTTCACGGAGCGCTCGCCGCGTTCGAGCACTGCGATGCCGGCGAGGCCGAGCTTTGCCGCGGCGACGCCGTTTACCGAGAGGATGCGATCGCCGGCAAGGAGCCCGGCGAGCGCGGCCGGGGAGCCGCGATTGACGAACGCAACGCGGATCTGGCCAGCTTGCGGCTCGTAGAGCGACATCCCGTCGAGCGTCCCAAGGTACGGCTTGTCGAAGTTCGCGTTAGGCTTCAAGTAGATCGTGCTTCGGCCGTAGTCGAAGGCGACATCGAAGCGCGTTAAGATCGGTTCGCCGATATTTCCCGAGAAGGCCGTTCCCGCAAGCGCCCCCTTTGTGGTGTTGGTCACGGCAAAGACCGGTCTCGAAATACGGTAGGGGCCGATCTCAAAGCTTGCCGAGCGCGTCAGACGCGGGCGGATCGCCCCGCCGATGTTTCCGCTGCTCTGCACCAAGACGTTGCCCGGCAGATTCGACGCGAGCTCGTGGGCGGTTACGAACTCCTGCGAAATCGTGTTATAAAACGCGTTGCCGGTATCGACCATGAAGGTTCCCTCGACGCCGTCGATGCGCGCCGGAACGACCGGTATCGTCGCCGACCGAAAGCGGAGCGCCGTCGCTCCGGGCGGTGGCGTGTAGGCTGCCGGTTCGGTCAGCATCATACGCCGGTGGACGTAATCGATCGAGACGACGAAGTTCTTGAGGATCTCGTATCCGACGACGCCGTCGATGCGATACTTACCGGTAATGCCGACGAGCGACGGCGGAAGCGGGAAGATCGCGAACTGCTGATCGGAGATCGTCGCACCGCCGACCGTCAGCGTCGTTCCAAAGGCGAGCTGCACCGAGACTTGCTGCTCGCCCGCGCCGCCGGCCGCGACCGAACCGCCGCCGTGCAATCCGATCTCCTGCGCGATCGCCGGCGTCACCACGTTGCTCCCGCCGGTGTCGAAGATCACGTGCAGCGGTCGCGAGCCGTTGACTCGCGCGACGATCACGATGTGTCCGTGGAGCGGATCGTCCAAGTCGAAGGGAATCGTCGTCGAGCTCTTGCCGCCGGCGATGCTTCCAGTGCGCTGATTCTGCGGGCGGGTGAAATCCGCAACGTGCGCCGTCGCGGAGAACTCCACGCTCGTTACACCGGTACGCTGATCGTACTTCGGATTGCCGTTGCTCACCGTCGTGGCAAAGGGATACATCACCCCGTGCGTCGGGCGGTAATCGGAGAGCGCCGTCGTCGTTACGGCGTTCGAAGCATCGGTGATGACGGTCTTGGCAAGCAGGTGCGACGACGCGTCGAGCCACGCCTCGATCGGATTGCCGCCGCTCGGCACGACCCGAACCACGTCGTACGAAGCCGCGCCCGATTCTTTGCGGCCAACGTATGAGAAGGTCGCCGGATCGCCGCTGGGATTCCACCAGCCGTTGCGCGCGATGTAGGCGGCGGTTCGCGCCGACGCGAGGCTCGCCGGATCCTCGAGCGGTTCCACGAGGCCACCTTGCTGCGACCAGGCACCCTGCGCGTCGTAGCCTTGCGCCTGCGTCGCGCCCGAGATCGTCAGGACCGTGCGCGACATTCCCGTCTTGGTATCGACGTAGCTGGTATACGGCCCGTTCAAGCCGGCACCGGCAAAGGTTCCGCGCTCGACGATTTCGCCGATTGCATCCCACGCGGCGCCGCCGGCCGCGGCGCGCTCCTGGGTGAAGAGCTGAGCCGGTTCGGACGGGGTAACCGCGAGCACGGCGGCGCAAAGCAAGGCATGGATCATTGCATACGGCTCCTGGGTGGGTGCTCTCATTAGCACTATGCTCCGAACCGCCTTCTGGTGTTTCGTTGCGATGATGGTGATCGGTCTAGCGGCCGCGGCGACGGCGCGTCCCTTCATCTTTCCGTCGCTGGGCCCGACCGCGATCATGCTCTTCGCCAATCCGCTCGACCGCTTCTCGTGGCCGCGCCAAGTGCTGCTCGGCCACTTCATCGGTGCCGCGTCGGGCTACGCCGGGCTCGCTGCGACCGGGCTGCTCGGCGTCCCGTTGAGCTCCGGCGTCGGCACCCAACGCGTGCTCGCGGCGGCGATCGCACTGGCGCTGACCGCGCTGCTCATGCTTCTCGCGAAGGCCGAGCATCCGCCCGCGGGCGCCACCACGCTGATCGTCGCGCTCGGCATTCTGCCGCGGCCGGTCGACTTCGTCTTCCTTATGGCAGCCGTCTTCGTGCTGACGCTCCTCGCCTTCGTCGTTAATCGCGCCAACGGCATCCGCGTTCCCGTCTGGCAGGCAAATGTCTAGAAACTTCGTGGTTTAGCGCCGCCGGGAGCGGTAGGGTCGAGATACCCCACTTCTCTCAATACGAAAGGCGCTTCCAATGAATCATCTCAACCTCTCGCTTCGCACCATCACGGGCGTCGCGATCGCAGCCATCCTCTCCCAGCCGCTTGCCGGATGCAGCGGCGCATCCTCCTCGATCCCCACGACCCCGGTTTCGCCCAGCTCGGCGCACTTCGACGTGCCGGCCGCCGCCAACGCCAAAGGTTCGGCCGCCCAACGCGTCAATCCCGACAGCGGCGGACAGAAACTCTTCGTTGCCGACGCAACAAACAGCACGATCTACGCCTTCAACGCGAGCAGCAAAACGAACAATCCTCCGGCCGAGTACACGATCGTCAACGGCGTTGACGTTCCGAACGGCATCGCGACCGACGCGTCCGGAAACCTCTGGGTCGCCAACCTCGGTTCGAACACCGTGACCGAATACGCCAAGAATTTCGAGCACCCCGGAGTTCACGATCAGCAACGCCATGAACGGTCCGGTCGACGTGAAGGTCGACGGATTCGGCAACGTCTACGTCGCGATGAACGGTCAATACAGCGGCGGCGTGAACACGATCGTCGAGTACCAGGCGGGAACGGCCAATCCGATCTATACCTGGAACGTTCCCGTGTCGAACATGCAAATCACCGGCATTGCGCTCATCAACCCGAACGTCAAGAACGGGACGTCGGTCTACGCGCTCGAGTCGCAGTTCAAAGGCAGCAACGACAGCGCGGTGGGCGGACTTCTCTCCTGCTTCCCCGGCGGTTACAACGAAGTCTGCACGCAGCTGACCAGCAACGCGTACGGCCAAACCGGCGGCATCGCGATCGCCAACAGCACCGGCAGCAACCCGTTCGAGTTCCTCGCCGTGGATCAGTACCTTCCCGGCGTTGACGAGACCATTCCGAATCCTGGGACAACCAAGAGACTCGTCACCGGCGGCACGCCTGAGTTCGTCACCACGAACGCCAAGGGCACGCGGCTCTTCGTCGCCGACCGCTTCTACGGACAAGTCGAAGAGTACAACTTCCCGCGCGGCAAGAAGCTCTTCACCTTCGGCGTCCCCGACAAGTTCTCAGCGTACGGCGTCGCGACGTATCCGAGCGGAAGCTACCGCTAGACGACGCTCTCAAACATGAGACGCACCTACGTGCCGATTGCGGTCCGCCGCAGTCGGCACTCGCGTTTCGCGGGCCTCTTCGAGCGCGCGCTCGAGCGTGATGCTCGCCCCAATACGCCACTGCACGTCGAACGCATCCTCGCCGAGCTGTGCCCGCATCGCCGCGATCGTCGCTTCGTATTCGGCTTGCTCCGAGGGAAAGAGCGGCGAACGGATCGTACGGCGGATCGCGTCGGCTGCGCCGAGCAGACGCGCACCCTTCGCGGGATCGCCGAGCGCAGCGCTCGCCGCCGCGATATCTTCGAACGTCTTCACCAGCGCCGCCTTATTCGGCGTCGCTTCGAGCAGGTCGAGCGCCTCGTGGTAGCGCTCCATGGCGAGCGCGTATTTACCGCGCTTGTGCGCGACCGCGCCGAGGTTCACCAGCGAGTAGAGAATGCTTCCGGTGTTGCCGACCGCGCGCTGCATGCGCAGGCACTCGTTGAAGAGCTCCTCCGCGCGATCGTACTCGCCTTTCGCCGCCGCGACGAGCCCGATCTTCATGAGCGCGTGCGCGATCCCCGATTCGTGTCCGAGGCGCCGGTAGATTGCGACGCTCTCGTCGCCGAATGCGGCCGCGCGCGCGAGATCGTTCTTGCCGTACGCCACCGACGAGAGGTTCGAGAGCGAGGTGGCGATGCCGGATTCGTCGCCGATCCTCCGCCGGATCGCGAGGCTCTCGGCGTGCGACTCCTCCGAGCGATCGTGCTCGCCGTTGAACTGGTAGATGACGCCGAGCGAGGTGAGCGAGGCCGCGAGTCCGGCCTCGTCGCCGAGCCGCCGCTGCAGCGCGATCGCCTCCTGGCAGGTTGTTCGTGCTTCGTCGAAACTTCCCAGGGCAGAGAGCAGCACGACGTGCCCTCGCAACACGTTGCCGTACAACGCTTCGGGAACTTCGGTCGGCCGGCCGTTTCGCAACGACAGAAAGCGCCGGATCCAGGTCATTCCCTCGCTGAGATATCCGTGCAGCCACCAGAATCGCCAAAGCTCGCCCAACAGACGGAATCCCAGCTCGACCTGCGCGTTCGCGGCCGCCCATTCGAGCGCCGCTTGAACGTTTGCGTAATCGCGCTCCAGGTGTGCGAGCCGTCGCGCTTGCGACGAGCTGCTGAGATCGCGCGCGGCGCCGGCGGTAAACTCCACCATATACTCGGCATGGAGGCGCTGCGCGCCGGCGAGCTCGTCGCTCTCGGCGAGGCGCTCGTGGGCGAACTCGCGGAGCATCTCGAGCATCGAGACGCGCGGCTCCGCTTCGGAATCCTCCGCGAGCCAGAGCATGTTCTTCTCGACCAGCGGCGCGAGCCGGAAGAGAATCGAGCGTTCGTCGCGATCGCCGGCGGCGATGGCTGCGGCCGCTTCGAGCGTTCCGCCGCCGTGCAACACGCCCAGACGCCGGAAGAGCCGCTGTTCGGATTCGGAGAGAAGATCGTAGCTCCACGCGATTGCCCCGTGCATCGTCTGTTGGCGCGCCGGACGATCGCTCGCGCCGTCGCCGAGCAGCGGAAGACGCCGCTCGAGTCGCGCGGCGAGCGCCTTCGGCGGGAGCAGCAATAACCGCGGTGCGGCCAGCTCGATCGCGAGCGGCAATCCGTCGAGATGGTCGACGATCGTGTCGACGGCCTCTGCGTTTCCCGCGTTGAGCGCAAACTCGGGCTTCACCATCTGCGCACGTTCGACGAAGAGCTGCACCGCCGAGGCTTTGTCGAGCGGACGCACGGTGAAGATGCGCTCCGCCTTCAAATGGAGCGGCTCGCGGCTCGTCGCGAGAATCGTCAGGCGCGGCGATTGCGCGAGCAGCGTGCCGATCCATGCAGCCGCGGGCGTGAGATGCTCGAGATTCTCCAGCACGAGCAGCATCGCGCGGTCTCGCAGGTACGCGACCACCGCTTCGCTCGCCGGCGTATCGCCCGATTCCCGTATTCCCAACGCGCGCGCAACCACCGCGGGAACGTGTGAGGGTTCGCCGATCGGCGCGAGTTCGGCGACCGCGGCAGCGTCTTCGAACGCGGCCGCGCAATCGGCGGCGACGCGGTTTGCGAGGCTGGTCTTTCCGACGCCGGCCGGTCCGACGAGGGTGACGAGCGTGACATCGTCGCGTAGGAGCAGCGCGCCGACCTGTTCGGCATCGCGATCGCGCCCAACCAGCGGCGTCGCCTGCAGTGCCAAACTCGGTGAGAACGTCTTCGTGCCGGCTGGGCGCGCGGCCGGCCGGCGGGCGGCATCCTGGAGCCGCGTGCGGTCGGCCTCGGAGAGAGCCATCGCCTCGGCGAGCAGCATGACCGTGATCAACCGCGGCGTGCGCGCCGAACCGGTCTCGATATCGCTGACGGTGCGCGTGGAGAGTCCCGAGCGCTCCGCGAGTGCCTCTTGCGAGAGCAGAGCGGCGGAACGAAGCGAGCGCAGTAACTCTCCGAGCTGCTCGGCCACGGTACGAGCGAGTCTTCGGGGCGAAAATGTTAGTATCTTCGTGGTCTTCGGGTCTGCCGGAAGCGAGAATGGTGCCATGAGAACGCAACTCACCCCGGCCGTCGAGGCGGCCTTCGCGCAACCGCTAACCGAGGAGCTGCTCGCATGCTCGGGCATCACTCCGGGGATGCGCGTCCTGGTCATCGGACCCGATCTCGCCGATCTCGCGCTGCTCGTCGCCGAGCGCGTCGGACGCGACGGTACAGTCATCGGAATCGATGCCGATTTGCGCAACGTGGATCGCGCCTGCCGGCGCGCCGAGGCCGAAGGCTTCGACCGCATCGAGTTTCGCGCGGGAGAGCTGCGCGATCTGCACCTCGAGGAGCCGGTGGACGCGGTAATCGGCCGATTCTATCTGATGCGCGACCGCGAGCCCGCCGAAGCGATCCGGGCCGCCGCGCGTCTCGTCCACGAGGGCGGACGAATCGTCTTCCAAGAGTGGCACTACGATTCGATCCTCTGGCCGCAAACGTCGGATTGGCCGCACGTGCCGCTCTACCGCCGGTTCGCGCGCTGGTCGATCGCGACGATGCGCGACGCCGGCGTGCACGTCGACATGGGCCTGCGGCTGGTAAATCTTTTTACCGAGGCCGGACTGTCGCTCCCGGGGGTGCGCAGCGAACTGCGCGTCGTTCACGGCGCCGGCTCGCTCGGCTATGCGTTCTTCGAATCGACGCTTCGCGAACTGCTCCCGGCGACGCGCGGCAACGCCGCGGTCTCGGCCGGCCACCTCGACGTCGACTCCTTCGCCGAGCGTTTGGAGCGCGAGACGCTCGCCGCCGGCGGCCATCTCTTTTTGCCGCTGCAGATCGGCGCGTGGACGCGCGTGAACGGCAGCGCGGGGGTGCCGGCCTAAGCGAGCAAGAACCCGCCCGGCAATGGAGTTGCGACCTCTCGGATTCGGCGAGATCTTCGACCGTGCCGTGACGCTCTATATCCGGAACTTCGTTCCGTTCGCGGCGATCGTCATGGTCTTGGTCGTGCCGTTTGCGATCTTGCAGTACATCCTTGCAGTGACCGAGCAGCCGGAGTACGACGCGATGATCCGCGTCTTGATCAATCCACAGAGCGTGCGTACCGAGCACGTTCCAACGATTCTCGACTCACCGTCCGCGATCGCGATCTCGCTCGTCGTAGTCCTCTTGGCCTATTTGATGGCGCCGTTCGTGATGAACGCCGTTGCCGTTGGTGTCGCGCGCCTCTATCGCGACCGCCCGGTCGAGTTTCGCGCCTGCTACGAAGCGGTGCTGCACCGGTGGCCGCAGATTCTTGCCCTGATGGGCCTCGAGTTCGTCATCGTGCTCGGCTGGTATCTGATCGTGGTCATCGTCGTGATCGCTTTCATCTTTATCACCATGGCGCTCACGGCGATCGTTCCGGCGCTGGGATTCGCGCTCGCGACGATCGCGTTTTTCATCATGTTCTTTCTGGCTTTGCTCCTACTGGCACCGCTGGTCGTCGCACTCGCCTTTGCGATGTACGGCGTCGTCATCGAAGAGCGCGACGTGATGGCCGCGGTGCAGCTCGGATTTGCGCGCGTGCTCAACCGTAGCGAGTTCTGGCGTTCGATACTCTTTGCGGTCGCCGTCGGGGCGATTACCTTCGGCGCCTCGACGATGTTCAGCATCTTGGGGATATTGACGGCGCTGGCGCACCTAGCGCTGCTGCAAGCCGTCGTCCAAACGCTGCCGACCGCTTTCATCAATCCCTTCGTGGTGATCGTCTTTGCGATCTATTACTTCGACGTGCGCATTCGCCGCGAGGGATACGACCTCGAGGCAAGCCTCGAGCGCCTGCACGCCGCGGAACCGGCGTGATCGCCGTCGCCGCGATGACGCTTGCGATCGCGGCGCCTTCACGCGAAGCGCTGATCGGCCGCTGGCTCGCTGCAAATCGTGCCCATTCGATCGCCCGGCTCGATGCCGGACCGAGCGTCGCTTCCAGCGCTTCGGTGGTGCCCGACTTGCAGGCGCTCGCGCGCCGCGAGTTCTCGACTCCCGGACGCTATCGCCTCGCGCATCCGCCTGCAGCGACGGCGGGTGAAGCGTGGTGGCAGCGCGCGTGGAACTGGATCGCCGATCGGTGGCATTCTCTCTGGCGGGCGCTCTTCGGACGCGCACGGGTCAGTCGCGCCGCGGCCGCCGACATCGGCGACGTGCTGCTCGTCGCCGTTGGAGTGCTCTTCCTCTACGTGGTCATTCGGATGCTGGTCGCGGTGCAGCTCGAACGTTCGGCCGCGCGCGTGCAGACCGCGCCGCTGCGGGAGCCTCCCTCGCCGCGTGGACTCTACAAGCGCGCCTGCGTGGCGGCCAACGACGGCGATTACGGCGCTGCGGCGCTGCTGCTCTTCGCCGCGACCGTCGCATTGCTCGACCGTCAAGGCGCGATCGACGCGGCATCGAGCGCGACGGTCGGCGATCTGCGCCAAAGACTGCGCGCGCATCACAGCGCGTTCGTTGCGCCGTTCGATGCGGTTTCGGCGCCTTTCGTGCAGCGAGCCTATGCCGAGCGCGCGGTTGACGAAGCGCAATGGCAGCGGGCTCGTGACGCATTCGAGCATCTTAGCGGCGCGCAAGCGTGAGACGGCGCCCGCTCGATCTCGTCATTCTCGCGGCCTGTGCGGTCGTGCTCGTGGTGCTCGCCTACGAACGCACCGCGATCGAACGGAAGGAGCACCCGTCGGTCTACTCGACCTACGACACGGGTCCGAACGGCTACCGCGCACTCTTCGGCGTCCTCGCCGCCGCCGGCGTTCCGGTGCAGCGATTCGAACGCGAGCTGCCGGCGATCGATCCGTCGATCAAGACGCTCGTGCTCACCGGTTACGAACACGATCCCTCCGCGAAACCGCTCGACCAGCGCGACATGGAGAGGCTGCGCAGCTTCATTACTGGTGGAGGGCGATTCGTTGCCATCGATGCCGAGTTTGCCGGACCGCAAGACGTAACGCCCGGAGTCGGAACGTCGCTGCAGACGCCCGGAGGCAATGAGGCGATCGTTCTTGCGCGTAACGCCTATACGACCGGAGTCGCTGCGGTGCGCGGCTCGATCGACTGGACCTTTCCCTTCAAAGAACGGCACGGCATTCCGCTGCTCGCCAACGGAAAAGGCATGGTCGCGGTTTGGTATCGCTACGGTCGTGGCGAGGTGATCGCGGTGACCGCGCCCCAGCTCTTCGGCAACGAGCAGCTGCGTAACGGCGATAACCTGCGCTTTGCCTATAACGTCATCGCCGGTCACGGCGCGGTTGCCTTCGACGAGTTCGCCCACGGCTACAGCGAGAGTCCGACGATGTGGGGCGTACTTCCGGGCCCGGTGCACGCCGCGGTCTGGATCGTTCTCGCGCTCGCGGTCATCGCGCTAATCGGCGCCAACGTGCCGTTCGCACCGCCGTATCTGGCCAATCCGCCCGACGAGCGCGACTCATCGCACTATATCACCGCGGTAGCCGAGCTGATGCGCCGCTCGCACCGCCGTCCGGATGACCGCGAGGTAGTAAGACGCGCGATCGCGGAGTATCGTCTGCGAAAGGAGCACGCGTGAGCGCATCGGTGCAAGAGGTTGCCGGACGCATCGAGTCCGGAATGGAGCGCGTCTTGGTCGGCGCGGATCGTATGACGTTGGGCCTGACGATCGCGCTATTCGCCCGCAGCCACGTGCTGATCGAAGGCGTGCCGGGCACCGGAAAGACCCTTGCGGTGCGCGCGCTCGCGCTGCTTTTGGGCGTGGAGTTCCGGCGCATCGCCTTTACGCCCGACTTGATGCCCTCCGACGTCGTCGGGACGACCGTCTTCAATCCGCAGACCGCGCAGTTCACCACCCGCACCGGTCCGATCGTCGCCAACGTCGTGCTCGCCGACGAGGTGAACCGTACGCCGCCCAAGACGCAGTCGGCGCTGCTCGAGGCAATGGAAGAGGGCCGCATCACGATCGACGGCGTCTCCTATCCGCTGCCGCAGCCGTTTCTGCTCGCCGCGACGCAGAACCCGATCGAGTACGAAGGCACCTATCCGCTTCCCGAGGCGCAGCTCGATCGTTTCATGATCAAGATCGAGTCGTCGTACCCGCAACAGGCGCAAGAGCTCGAGCTGCTCGCGCGCACCGCCGCCGGCTTCGACGCGCGCGATTTGGAGGCGTCGCATCTCGAACCGGTCACCAACGCGGCGGAGGTGATCGAAGCACAGAGAGACGTCCGCCGCGTGCACCTCTCCGACGGGCTGCGCGAGTACACGTATCGCGTTGTGGCGGCGACGCGTACGCATCCGCGTTTGACGCTCGGTGCATCGCCGCGCGCCGGGATTCAACTGCTCGTCGCGGCACAGGCGGCCGCCGCGATCGCCGGGCGCGACTTCGCAACTCCCGACGACGTCAAAGACGTCGCGGATTTCGTCATTCCGCATCGTCTGATCGTCGCTCCCGACGCCGAGATCGAGGGCATCTCCGCGCACGACGTGCTGCACGACGTGCTGTCGAGGTCCCCGTCCCCGGCGACGCGCCATCGTAATCTGAGTGCCCGAGGCTCGTATCTGGCTTCCGCCGTGGATTACCGCGCGATTTCTCTGGGCGCTTGCGGCGATCGCGCTGCTGCTCGCGCTCTCGCCCGGCGTCGCGCTCTTCATTCCGTTGGCGCTCGCGCTCGCCGTCGCGCTCTCGGCTGCGACCATCGCCGACGCGATTATGGGACCGCCGGCCTCGCGATTGCGAATCGAGCGCACGCCGCCGAAGCACTTTGCGCTGGGCGTGCCCGCCGACCTCTCCTATAGCGTCGAAAATCGCTCGCGCGTCGCGGTGCGGGTCTGGCCATCGTCGAAACGCCCGTGCAACGCTGCGCTTCGAAATCGACGAGCTCGTCGCGGTCGTCCCGGCCGCAGAGCCTCGCAACGACGCACGAGCCGTGACGCCGGTGTACGCGCGGTGCCGACGAGCTGCAGCCGCTCTACGTCTGGTATGAAAATCGCGCTCGGTTTGTTGCGCCGGCGCCAACGACGTCGCCGCGCCGCAGGCGATCCGCGTCTTTCCCGACCTCTGCGCGGTCGAGCGCTACGGGGCACTTCACCTGCGCAATCGCACCATCGAGGCGGGACTGCGCCGCATTCAAGCTGCGCGGCTCGGCACCGAGTTCGAATCGCTGCGCGAATGGAGCGACGGCGACGCCTTCCGCGTGGTCGACTGGAAGGCGACGGCGCGGCGCGGCAAGCTGATGGTCGCGCAGCACGAAGTCGAGCGCAGCCAAACGTGATGCTGCTGCTCGACTGCGGGCGGCTGATGACGGCACGCATCGACGACCGGCGGAAGCTCGACTATGCGGTCACCGCGGCACTATCGCTCGCCACGATCGCCGGCCTCGTCAGCGATCGCGTCGGTCTCGTCGCTTTCGCTCACGAAATCATCGCCGCGAGCCGCGCCGCGTTCGACGCGTTCGTCGATCGCCCATCTCTCCGACGCCCTGTACGACCTCGAACCGCGCTTCGAAGAATCGAACTACACGCGCGCCTTCGCCTATCTGCGCCATCACTTGCACAAGCGCTCGCTGATCGTCTTTCTCACCGACGTGATCGATCCGATCGCGCAGGCGCGGTGATGGCCGAGGTCGGCTCGCTCGCGAAGCATCATCTGCTCGTCTGCGTCTTCATGAACGATGCCGCCGTCGGCAGCGCGCTCGCCGACGCCGCAGAGCGTCGCTACCGCCTATCGGGCTAAGGTCGCGCTCGGGCTCGCCAACGAACGCCAACTCGCCCGGGTGATCCTCGAGCGTGCCGGCGCGTTCTGGTCATCGACGTTCCGGCGAAGAAGTTGACGACGGCGCTGATCGACGAGTATCTGCGCGTTAAGCGCCGGGGTCTGTTATAATCTCGAGCCATGGCGATGCTGACCTATCGTGGAGCGGTCTACCCTTGGCAATGCGATCACATGGGTCACATGAACGTGATGTATTACGTGGGAAAGTTCGACGAGGCGACCTGGAGCTTACTTGCCGCCGTCGGGATGACGCCCGCATATTTGCGCGAGGCCAACGCCGGGGCTGCGGGCGTGCAGCAGACCATCACGTATAAACGCGAGCTCTTCCCGGGCGATATCGTCGAGATCCGCTCGCGCATCATCAGCATCGGCGAACGCAAGATGACGTTCGTTCACGAGATGCGCAACGCGGAGTGCGACGAGATTTACGCGGTCTGCGAACTGACCGCCGTGCATATCGATCGCGCCGCTCATCTCCGGCGACCCGCAAATACAAAATAATAGAGCAAGATAACGGCCGTCGCGATGCCGACGGCGATCCGGGTCGATTCGGGCAGGCGGCGCGGCGAGATAAAGGCTTCGATCGTTCCCGCGACGACGAGCATCGACGCGACGCCAACGATGAGCGTGCCGGCGCGCCGCGCGTTGGCCACGATCAGATCGCGCCGGCGCATTCGTCCCGGATAGATCATCGCCGCCGCGATGAGTAAGCCCGCGGCACCGGCGATCTGGATCGCGGTCAGCTCGATCACGCCGTGGGGCGCGATCGTCGCCCAAAAATCGCGCCCGAATCCCGCGTTGGTGAAGAGCGCGCCCATCCCGCCGAGCATCAGACCGTTGGTGGCGATGATCCAAATCGTCGCCGCGCCTAAGGTGATGCAGCCCGCGAATGCAATGATTGCAACCTTCACGTTGTTGGCGATGATCGCCGCCGACATCGCCGGCGCGAAACTCGTTTCGACGGCAAAGTTCGAATCGTGAAGGCTCTTACGAATCCTCTCCGAGACGAGCATCTTGGGCAGCAGCGCGTAGGCATCGTTGGGATGGCTGCGAACGAGCACGTAGGCGACGACCGCGCAGACGACCGTGAGCGCGGTGCAGATCGCAAAGTATGGCCACGACCGGCGAACCTCTTGCGGGAAGGTGCGCGCGTAGAGAGTCGCTATGCGCCGAAAGCCGCTCTCGGATCCGCTAGCGTAGACCTGAGCGTGCGCGCGAGCGACGGTGCGATTGAGATATTCGAGCAGCGCGGCGTCGAAGCCGCGCCCTTGCGCGTAGGCCAGATCGCTCGTCGTCGCGCGGTAGAGCCGGCCGAGGCCCTCGACCTCGTCGGGGCGCAAGCGGCGAACGCCGCGCCGCAGGAGGCGTTCGAGTTCCTGCCACGTTGGCGAGCGGCGCGAGACGAACGTGCTCTGGTTCAACGCGGAGAAGAGTTGGCGAGCCGTCGCCGTCGAACCTACGCCTCGATCGTTATGGATCGGACGCTTGAGGTTCGCACGCCCGAAAGCATCGCGTTTCACTACGAGCTCGCCGGTTTGGGGAGTCGATTCCTCGCGCTCATGATCGACCAGGCGATCCAAATCCTCGCGCTCGTCGCGATTTTCGGCGGACTGATTCTGGCCGGATCGCGTGCGGCCGCCGCCCGTCACGCTGCCGCCGCGCCGGCATCCGACAAGCTCGCGTTCAGCATCGCCATCGCGATGTTGATCGTCATCGTCTTCACGGTGCTCTTCGGTTACTTCATCGTCTTCGAGTCGGCATGGAACGGGCAGACTCCCGGCAAGAAACTCCTCGGGCTGCGCGTCGTGCGCGACGGCGGTTATCCGATCGACTTCGGCGCCTCGCTGATTCGCAATCTCATTCGCGTGGGCGAATGGATCTTCGGCTACTACATCATCGCGGCGATCAGCGCGCTGATCTCACCCGAGAACAAACGGCTCGGCGACCTCGCCGCCGGGACGATCGTCGTCCGTGACGCACGCCTTGCCGCTCCGAGCGCGCTCGCGCAACAGCGTGAAGAACCGGCCTACGCCGCAACGGCCTATCTCAACGGCGACGAACGCGCGCTGATCAAACGCTTCCTCGAACGGCGCCACGCGTTCGACGAGGCTCGGCGCGCAGAGATCGCGGCGTCGCTCGCGGCGCGCGTGCGCAAGCGCGTGCCACCCGAACTCGCGCGCTTAGACGACGAGTCGCTGCTCGAACGACTTTAGCATAAAGAAAGGAAACGACTTCGCAATGGTAGGCACCGAACAGAAAATCACGCCGCTGCTCTGGTTCAACGACGAAGCGGAGGAGGCGATCGACTTCTACATCTCGATCTTCAAAAACGCCAAGATCGACAAAGTAACGCCCTACGGCGACGCGGGTCCCGGACCCAAAGGCAAGCCGATGATGATCGAGTTTACGCTCGAGGGACAAGAGTTCATGGCGCTCAACGGCGGCGGCGTGGGCGGCTCGGAGGAAACGGACGTTCCCCCGCGCGGTGGCGTCGCGTTCTTCGTCACCTGCGAAACCCAAGGCGAGCTCGACAACGTCTGGGATCGTCTCGCCGAGGGCGGCGAGATTCTACAGTGCGGTTGGCTGCGCGATAGGTTCGGATTCGCCTGGAACATCGTGCCGAAGGGTTTGAGCGACTACGTCGGTCACGACGATCCCGAGAAGCGCGACCGCGCGATGAAGGCGCTGCTGCAGATGAAGAAGCTCGACATCAACGAGATCCGCAGAGCAGCCGAGGGCGCTACTCCGTAACGGTCAGCGGTACCGAGTTCGACGACTGCACGCCGTCGACGTTGCACGACACGGTGTGAGCCCCGGCCTCGATTCCCGCGCCGGCGAGCGTCGAGGGGGGAACCGTCACGCGGGTCGACGTGCTGTGCGGTGCGACTGCCACCGTACCGACCGGAAGGTTGTCGATACAGAGCGTCAAGTGTCCCTCGAGATTCGAACCGCTCACCGTAATCGTGCCGCCGGCCGCGCGCGCCAGCGCCGCCGGCGCGATGCCGGCAATGACCGGGACGTCGCTCCCAGTCAGCTTATTTCCGAGATAGGCGGCTTGACCGAGGCCCATCAGCACCATGAGCGCTTGATCGATGTCGGGAATCTGCGCCATCGCGTGGGTCGGATCGGCGGGAGAGGCCGAATGAATCACGCGCCCAACGAAGACGACGAGTGCAACGGTCGTCCACGCGAGCATTTGAATCTTGACGAGATCGGGACTGACGCCGTCGTCGCGCGCGCACAGATACGCAAGCCGGCTGCTCTCGTTGTGCATCGGGGGTTTGCTGATACGTCCGCCGTTGAGGTACGAGACGGTGATGCCCTTTGCCGTTGCCAGCGTGACGATGCTGAAGCCCATTATGTAGAGCACGTTATGCGGAACCACCAGCGCGTACCACCAGTTCGGATGGTTGTAGTACGAAACCGCAGCCAGCCACACGTAACAGCAGAGCACGGTGACGTTCCACGCGAGAAATTGGAACTTTGAGACGCTCAGCAGGCCGTCCGCGCCGACCGCGAGCTGAAATGGGCTCGCCTTTCCGGAGACGAGCATCGAGATTGCGTAGACCAGCACTAAAGCGATGACCGCGTAAATCCAAGCGTTCCAGATCGTGCCCCAGCCCATCAGCGCGGCGCACCCAATCACCGCCGCGGCCCCGAGAATGCCGCCGGCCGCGCGGATTGCCGAAGCGCTGAAAGCTCTGCGCGCTACAACCACACTGGCACCTCCCGATTCGATTTCGCTGAGCAACTACCAGGAAACGGCGCCGACGACCTCTCGCGCGCAGGTGCGCGGCGACGCCGAAGGGCATTCTCAGAAGCGATGGAGAGCGTTTGGCACAAAAACTAGTCGCGGCGATCGGCATCATCGTGATGATCGCGCAGCCGCTGATGACCTTCCACATCGGCGTCGAGACGGGCGGCCCCCAACTGCGCGCGCTGCTCGCGCGATGGGGACTGAACCTGCGTTTCTTTCTCGCGGCCTTCGTTGTTATGCCGGCGATCGCGACGGCGCTCGGCGCGTTCGGAATCTTGCCGAGAGCGCTCTGGGTCGGGCTCGCGCTGATGTCGATTGCGCCGCCGGCACCGCCGGCGTCGAAGCGGTTGCGTAAGATGGGCAACTTCGACATCGGGCTCGCCTGGCAGGCGGAAGCGTTCCTCATCTCCGTGGTGACGATTCCGCTCACGGTGACGATCGTACAGAGCCTTGGTATCGCCGCCGATAACTTGAACCTCACGTGGGGGCCGGTGCTTTCGCGCAGCCTGATGTTCTTCGTCGTGCCGATCTTCCTCGGCTTGCTGACGCGCCGCTATCTGCCCGCCGTTGCCGACGCGATCGTCAAGCCGGTCGGTATCGCTGCAAACGTCGCGTTCATGGTGCTGGGGGTCTTGGTGCTGATCGTTGCCGTGCCGATCCTCTTGAAGTTTCACATCGCATCGATTGCGATCGTCGTGGGCTTCGTAGCGCTCGCGGTGCTCGTCGCGCATCTCTTCGGCGGTCCCGGAGGCGATACGCGCGTGACGCTCGCCGCGATGCTCGCCGCGCGCTTTCCGGTGCCCGCGCTGATCCTCGCGCAAGCGAACAACGCCACGAAGATGGTGCTTCCCGTCGTCCTCGTCTACGTTATCGCGGGCCTCGTGCTCGTACCGCTCTACGCGCGCCTGACGAAGTCTTAATAACCTTCCGGCGCGTCGGAATCGGGATGCAGGCAGGGCTTGTAACGCTACGTTTGCTTCAAGCGTGCTATCGTAGTCGAATAAGGATAATATGATCGTTCAAGCCGTGCGCTTTGTCTTCGCTCCCGAGGATGCAGACCGAGCGGAAGCAATCTTTCGAGAGCTGTGCGATCGCTCGCGCGCAGAGGCCGGCGTCATTTCCTTCGACGTCGGTCGAAGCACCGAGCAACCCAACGTCTTTGCGCTATGGGAAGTCTACCGCGATCGCGCAGCGCTCGACTTTCACACGAAAACGGATCACTATCGGAGCCTGGTGATCGAAGGCGTGCGAGCGCTCGCCAAAGAACGCGCCGGCGAAATTCTAACGCCGATCTGACCGGCCGTTATCACGGCTCGCTAAATCGCGCATCCGTCCGGCACGGCTTTGCCCGCGAAGCGATCCTCGATCCAGGGTACGTAGAGCGGCGCCGATGCGCCCGGCGTCGAGAAGTGCGTCTGTGCGCCGGCGAGTTGGACGCGCGTCACGTTCGCGCCGAGTCTGCACATCTGGTTGCGATAGAGCTCGCCCATTACCGGCGGCACGACCGTATCGGCCGTTCCCCAATAGATGATCACCGGCGCCACCGGCTTGACCGGCGCGACGCTGCCCTTTGACAGCGCCGTCGCCCATGCCAATGCGTTGCTCGCCGCCGGCTTCATCAACGATTTAAAGTTCGATCCGTACGTGTAGGTGAGCGTATCGGAGAAGACGTGCACGCATTTGTCGGTTGCGATCTCGTCTATGGCGCTGGCGCCGTCGGCCGTAAAGAGATCGGTGAGCTGCAGACCGGGAAAGGCGGCCTGCGTTCCCCACATCGTCATCGCAAAATGGGTGAAGTTGAAGACGTTGTCGGAGAAACTCGCCGCGAGTTTGCTCACCGCATCTGCGGCGGCGGCCTCGTCGTTGAGATTCGCCGGCATGACCGCGGCGACGTCGTCGGGTGCCAAGCCGACGAAGCCGAGAAAATCGATGCCGTCGGCGGCCGTGCCCGTCTGCGCGATGTAGTCGCTCAAGCTCGCGGCAGCGAGCGTCGCGCCGCCACCCTGCGACCAGCCGTAGACGACCGCACGTTTCCGCGCGCCAACCTCGGCCATGGATGCCACCGCGCGCACCGAATTGATGACGTCGCGTCGCGTTCGTCGCCGCGACGGCGTATTGATGTTTGCCGCCGCCGCCGAGTCCCTGGTAATCCGTTCCGACGACGACGTATCCGTCTTTGACGAACGCATCGACGCTCGGCAGGCCGTAGTCGGTCCACGAGTTGCCGCCGATCAAGAAGTATTGATTGAGCGGTTGTGCGGGGTTGGTTGTCTGAGACGGGCCGCAGTTCTCGGCAGATCCGGTGGTGCCGTGCGCCCATGCGACGATCGGACGTCCGCCCGCGGGCGCCGCACCCGTCGGTGCCATAACGAGCGCGGTTGCAAGCGTCTTGCGTTCTTGCGCGTCGGAAGAGATGTAGGCGATGCGCCACGCCCGCGCGCCGGCGACCGGCGTGTCGATCTCTTCGGTCTTGACGACCTGTCCCAACTTGCCGTCGGGCGTCATCCGGGTCACGGCGTCGTAGAACGGCGTCAGCGACACTTGAGCGCTCGCAATTCCCGGCGTAGCGAGCGGCAGCGTGACGACGATGGCAAAGGCGAGGGCGAACGGCTGCTTGTTCATATTTGCGCCTTGCATACCGGCGCGAACCAGACCTTTTATCACGGATTAGTGACCTGGGTTAGGGTTACATCCGGATGGTGGAACCACCGCGCTCGACGCGTCGTTTTAATTTAGTAGAAATGATACGCTCAATAAAACCCCAACAAATCGACATACTCGACATTGCCCTCGGCATCTTCTTCGTCTGCGCCGCAATCATGGTGCTGTTCCGGTAACAGTTACTACCGCGTCAGCTTAAACACAATACCGCAGCCGCGATTGCACGGGCCGGTGCCACCACTGACCGTCGTCCCGTAGAGATCGCCCGCGGCGTCGCGCCGCACCGGCCCATACGGAACCTCACCGTCGTTCGAGCCGCCGGCAAAGGTATGCAGCACGGACTCGTGCCCGCGCGCGTCGACTTCGAAGACCGTCCCGCAGCTATAGCCGCCGTTGCAGCTGCTGTCGCCGCCGAAGGACGTCGTGCCGTACAAGTTGCCGTTCGAATCGACGATCAGGTTCTCCGACGGTACCGCACCGTCGGGACTCCCGGCGAATTCGTGCAGCACTTTGAACTTGTGCGCCGCGCTGAACCGAAAGACCGTTCCGCAACCGGGGTTGCCGCCGCGTTTGTTGCAGTTGAGATTGCCGTAATTCTGCGCCGTGCCGTAAAGATTGCCCGAGGCGTCCATCGCCATCCCGCCGATCGGGTTTCCGCCGTCCTTCCCTCCGGTGAACGAATAGAGCACGCCGAACGAGCCGCTCGGGTTCAGCTCGAAGATCGTTCCGCATCCGCCGGTGCACGCACCGTTGCCGCCGAAATAGGCAACGCCGTATAAGTCGCCCCTGCCGTCGCGAATCACGCCCGAGTACGGACGTGCTCCGTCGTTGTATCCCGTAAAGGAGTAGAGCACGCGTTCCGTTCCGTCTTTGGCAAGCTCGAAGATCGCCCCACGGTTATTCGCACCGCCGAAGGGCGTCGTGCCGTAGAGGTTTCCGTCTGAATCGGCGATGAGGCCGCCCATCGGCCCCTGTCCGTCCATCGGTCCGCTTCCGAAATTCCCTTTGAAATCGTAGAGCACGCTCTCGCCGCCCGTGCGGTCGATTTTGAATATCGTGCCGCATCCATCGCCGCCATAGATGTAGCACGGCTTGTAACTGCCGCCGCTGGCGGTCGTGCCATAGAAGACGCCGTTGTGGCGAATGAGTCCGGCAAAGGGTTCGCTCGCGTCGGGCTTTCCTTTGAAGCTGTAGACTAAGTGCTCGTGGCCGCTCGTGTCGATCGCGTACACGGTTCCGCAGCCGCCGTTATAGCCGCCGAAGCAAGCCTTATGTTTCCCGCCGGCGATCGTCGTGCCGTAGAGCGTGCCGTCCGGAGCGAGGATGACGCCGGCCTCCGGACTCGCGGCGTCGGGGCTGCTTTTGAATTCATGCAACACCGTCTCGGTATAGTCAGATCCGCTATTCTTAGCAAGGGCGGCAGCTCGTTGCGCGGCATACGGGCTGACCGATTGCCCGCATCCCGCCACCATCATGAGCGCGATCAAACAAGCAGCAGCAGCGACGCGACGACTCATGGCTTCTCTCCTTACGGCAATGCGTTACGTTTACGCTAACATGCTGGCCGTGAGCCGGCCACGGCGAAACGAGCCTAATTCAGGCTCTTGGCACTCGATTCAATGCACGAACGGAACGAGCATTTTCGTGCGGCGCGCATAGGCCGGATACTCGTTGGGAAACTGCTCGAGCATCGTCTTTTCCTCAACCTTGGCGGCATAAATGAAATAGGCGAAGAAGACCGCGAGAAACACGATCCACAAGCGGTCTTCAACGACCGCGGTTCCGATCAGCGCCAGGAAGATGCCGGAGTAGATTGGATGGCGCACGTACGCATACGGTCCGTTCGTGACGAGCTCGTGACCCTCGCGGAGCGACATCGGCATGCCCCAGTTGCGCCCCAAATAGATGCGCGCCCAAACGGCGATGCCGATCCCCAGCGCACAGAGAACCGCGCCCGCGATTGCAGCGACGGGGTTGGAGACCAGCGGACCCGCCGATTGCCGCAAGAGATGCGCACCGAACGAAATTCGAAGCGACAGCACGATCGCGAAGAGCGCGAGGATTCGAATGAGATTCGGCAGTACCGAGCCTCGCGCGCGGCGTTTTGCCCGGGTCGCTTCGACTGCCCAGAAGAGGATAAATGCCAACCACATCGCTCCGATCGCCAACCCCGCGTCGCGAACCATACGGTCGCACTTTGCCGGGACGGCGAGTCGTTCATGCTGAAGATTCGGGCGAAGGAGGGAAGGCATCTTTGAATCATCGCGGCGCAGCCGTGCAGTCCTGGGGATGCTCGCTCTGGGAGCACTCCACCTTACGGCGACGGCGTCGGGAATGGCACCACCAGGACATGCGGATTGAAGCCTGGCGGCGGGGCATCGGAGATGCCCGCCGGTGGCGGGACCGGCTGAACGCCGATCGACCTGCACGACCACGAACTAGGAACGGTGCGAACGACGTCGTCGGAGATCTCCGCGTCGGTCGGCGGAATCGGCGGCTTGTCGCCGCTCAGGCGCGCTCGGTCGAACCCGCCCGTTAAATCGCCGGTTTCATCGGTTGCGTCGCGCGGACCGTAGGGCATGTAGCGCGCCTCGTCGGGCAGCTTTGCGAGCGGCGTGCGATCGAAGAGATGCTCGACGAACTTGATTACCGACGCCTGATCGTCGTACTCGTGCACGACCTCGGTGCGCGCATACGGCGAGATGAGGATCAGCGGCACGCGTTCCCCGTTGCCGCAGGGATTGCCGTCGGGACAGACCAGCCACTGCGGCGGCGCCACGTGATCCCAGAAGCCGCCGGGATCGTCCCAGGTAACGACGATCGCCGACTGATTCCAGTATTTGCTGTGCGCGATGGTATTGACGAATGCGGCGACATCGGCCTCGGCGATCTGCGAATCGGACTCGCCCGGATGATCGTCGTCGCCAATGAACGTCTGCGGCGCGGCGCCGGCGGGCTTGAGGCCAAGATTGCTCGCGAAGCCGCCCTTTAAATAGAAGAGCCCGCCGTCGCCGAGTTTGCCTTGCTCGACGTCGGATGTAAACTGCGTAACGTCGGCGACGTGCCGATCCATCGTCGGATTGTTGGCAACGTAGCCGAAATAGTGCGGCGCAAGATGGTGCGTCACTAAGGTAAGGTGCTTGGGATCGGCCGGATTGTCGTAGCCCTGCTCGTACCACGTCCAGTTCACCGGCGTTTGATTCTTCGCACGAAGGAACGCGATGTCGTCGCCGATATCCTGCGTGTACTTCGTCAGTTTGCCGGCCTCGGCGCCTTCGAGATTCAGCAGCACGTTGGCATACGTTTGATCGACCTCTTTTATTGGGCTGGAATCTTCATCGTTGTAGGGGCCCCACGCGGGGTCGAGATCGACCCAGACCGGCACGCCGCGGGCGGCCGCCCCGACCTGCTGCTGCGTGTACGGCGGCCCAGTAGAGCCGTAACGCCGGTACTCCGTCTCGCCGTTCTGCGCCGCGATGATCTCGATGTTGCTCGGCGTCGACGGCGCGCGCGCGCCTTGAAAGAACGAATCGAAGAGCGCGAAGCGGCTTGCGTAGCTCCAGAGGTAAGGAATCGTATCGCAATCGACGTGCGCCATCGACTCGTCGCCGACCGAGACCGCGTCGGCGGGGTTGGTCATACCGAGCCTCTTCTGCACGACGGGCGGCAGCTTTTGCGCCCAAGCGGCCTCCTGCGCGACGAACCCGTCCATCGCGCCGCCGTTGATCGACGCGTCGAAGAGCGTGCGCGCGTTGCTCAACAGCCCGATCTGGGGCTCGACGACGCGAAACGCATGCGTCTGCCGCTCCGCGAGCGGGTTGTACTGCGTGAACCCTTGCGAGCGCGCTGCCGGAGTATAGATGCCGTTCGCGCCGGGAAACGTCCCGAAGTAATGGTCGAACGAGCGGTTCTCCTGATAGATCACAAACACGTAGCGTACGCGCTGGCGAATTAGGCTCTGCATCGACGGATTCTCATTCGGCGCCGCGCCGATCAGCGAAAGTAGGATTCCCGCAGTAACGATGGAGCGCATAGCTCGCTTGATTCGCTTTCCTACGGCGTGTCACCCTGAGCCGGGCGCGTAGCGCCCGTGTCGAAGGGCCGCGATCCGTGTTTGGACCGCGCCAGGGCCGCGTTCGAACGCGTTCGAATACTTTGCTCAAGGAGGCTTTGATGCTCTACCGTTTTTCCGTTTGCGCTCTGCCCTTGGTATTGCTTGCCGGTTGCGCCCACCAGACTGCCTTGACGCCGCTGCCCAGCGGCGCATCCGCGACGCAAGCGCGAACCGCAGACTCCACATACCGCTTGATATACAGCTTCAAAGGTCTGGGCGACGGCGTGAAGCCCGAGGCGCGGCTCGTCGAAAACAACGGCGCGTTCTACGGAACGACCTATTCCGGCGGAAAGTACAACATCGGCACGGTCTTCGAAGTTCAGTCCGACGGCAACGAGCGCGTGCTGTACAGCTTCTCGAGCGCGTACGGCGACGCCGGTACTCCGAAAGGCGGTCTCATCCATCTCGGCCACGCGTTCTACGGTACGACGCTGGACGGCGGATCGTCGAACCACGGTACCGTCTATGAAATCAAGCCCGATGGAACGTTCCGTATCATCTTCAACTTCAACGGGAGCAACGGCGCCAATCTCCACGGCGACCTCATCAACGTCTTCGGCGCCTTCTACGGCACGACCGATCGCGGCGGCGCTCACAACATGGGCACGGTCTTTTCGGTGACGCCCGATGGTCAAGAACGCGTCTTGCACAGCTTCGGGGGCGCCGCCGACGGCGCAAACCCCTTGGCCGGCCTCGAACTCTTAGATAGTCACCTGTACGGCACCACGTACCAAGGCGGCGCGCACGACCGAGGAACGGTTTTCGAAATTTCACCCAACGGCAAGGAACGCGTGCTCTACAGTTTTGCCGGCGGCGCGGGTAACGATGACGGCTTCAATCCGGAGAGTAAGCTTGCGGCGCTCAACGGCGCGCTCTACGGCACGACGCGGGGCGGGGGCAAGAGTTGCTGCGGCACGATCTTCGAAGTGAAAAAAGACGGGAGCGAACGGATCGTTCACAACTTGAGCCACAACGACGGCGGCTCTCCGATCGCCGGGCTCGCCGTGCTTGACGGTGCACTCTACGGAACGGCGCCAAAATACGGATCGAAAAATCAGGGAACGATCTTTGAGGTAAAGCCCGACGGCACGTTCCAAGTGGTGCACACGTTTGCAATCCGCGAAGGGAGCACGCCGCACTCGGCCATGATCGCCGTCAACGGCAAACTCTACGGCACGACCGCCGCCGGCGGCGCCAAACAAAAAGGCACCGTTTTCGAACTAACGCCGTAACGCAAGCGGTGTCATCCTGAGCGAAGGCGCGTAGCGCCGAAGTTGAAGGGCGGCTACTCAAGCAGCTCCAGCGCGTTCTGAACCGTAACGGCGACGCCTCCGAAGGTGGCACAGGAGGCCACCGCTTGCTTGCGAAGAGCGATCTGCAAGGAGGGCTTTGCCCATGTTTAAGTCAGCACGTTTTCTTTTTGCTTTATCGCTACTCGTTACGATCGGCGGCGCGGCGGCGCTTGCCGCGACTCCGACGGTCGAGGGGACGCCGGTTCCGATGCGGCCCAAGCCGGATTTCTCGGGGATGAAGTTCCTCGTCGGCACCTGGAACTGCGTCGACATGAGCTCGCGGCGCCCCGGCCCGTTCAACGTCACGGAAGTCTACTCGATGGATTCCACCGGCTATTGGATGATGAAGGTATCGACGACTCACAAGGCGTCGTGGATTCCGCGCACCTTCCAAAGTGAAACCAAGTACACGTGGGACGCCGCGGCAAAGCAATGGGTTCGCATCGTTACCGGCGATCTGGGCGGCTACTCAGTCGCGACGGCGCCGATGGCGACCGGCAACAAGAAGACCTACACCTACGTCATCCAGACGAAGTCGCCCGACATCGCATCGTACGAACCGGAAGTTTTTACCAAGGTCAGCGATACCAAGAAGACGATGACGACGTCGTTCACCGAAACGAGCGGCCGCGTCGTGAACGTCAAGGAGACCTGCACCAAGACGTAACCTGTCGCGGCGGTAGGCCTTGCCCGCTGCTCCCGTTACGCCCGCAGCGCGGAGTCGAAGGGCTGGGCCTGTCGAAGCGTGGGTACACGCAATTCTATGGATCGCTTCGACAAGGCCGAAGTGGTGCGCGTCCGGTACGACCGGCGAGTGGGCGTGCTGTGACGCTAATCAAACAGCCATCGGAGTGTCTCCAACACGCGACCCGCGCCAACGAAACTCCCGCTTTTGAGCCAAATAACGCTGATGTTCGCCTTCGCGACCAAAAAGAACACCAATTGCTGATCAATTTCCATGTCCAGAACCATGCATAACCCGGCTTCGCTATATCCCGGAAAGTCGCGGTGGAGAAAAAGGTAATGATAGAGTTGTCCAAGAGCGGCGCGAACCTGGCTTACAGCATCGTTCTCGATAGTCTTCATTTCGAAGATCCATCCACTTGCTAGCGCATCCGCATACTGGGTGCAGTCGACGTCGACGTTGCTCCGCTCGCACGCTTTCCGGAAAGTTAGCAGCAGATCATGATGCGCCGTTTGTCTTCTTTCAAGTGCTTGTCGGCGAGCCTCGGGGTCGCTCTTGGCCAAATCCCTAGTCGATGGTCGCGGAGGCCGATCGCCGATTGGCCGCCGTTTAGGCGCTTCGCTACCGCCACGTTCGTACGTCGGCCCTCGAACCTCTTCGGCTACAACCTTCGCCTTTTCCACTACACGAATTTCGTCAAGCAGCGGCAGGAACAGACTTTCAGGAATTATAGATATGGAATGTTGCGCATTGTAACCGGCTAGCGCGCTGATTGATGCTGCGAATTGTTGAGGGAGCGGTATGGGTTGGGCGAAATTCTCATACCGCGAATACCGCGCCAGAAATCTGCCGCCGTCATCCTCGGTGATGCTTCCTATAGTTCCTGCGCCGATTAGGTAGTGTTGGCCATCGACAATACGCTCGATGAGCGCCTCGTCTCCTGGTTTGACTCTCGTCCAGTTCGGGACGGTGCGGCCAAACTGGTAGCTTATGCCGTCTGCGTCATTCCACGGTGAGTCGGCATTGGAACGCAGAATTAGATGGCTGTGGCCAACATTTGGATTTCTAAGAGCCCAACGACCTTCTCCCAATCCGTGGGCCGAGCGGAATAAGTCTGGAAGTCTGCGTTTGTGCCAGATGGTCGAGTCCGAAGAATGCTCCTCAATCGTTCGGCGGACCACGGCTTGCCAAGATCGACCTAGCGGCCGTCGTGGATTTTGCTCGATGTAACGATAAAGTTCCGAATAGTGAGCTTCACCACCGAGTTCGCGGAAGTAGTCGACGACATCCTCGACCCAAGTGCGTCGCGACGAGCGTGGCATTACTCTTGCTGGCGGCGACGCTGGGGTCGCCCCGATTTCTGCTGACTTGGAGCCCGCCGGATCTCTGCATCGGAAAGCAGCGGTGATACTCCAATAGCTAGAGCGTTCGCCACTGACCGAATCACGAGGTAAGACGGATTTAGCGCTCCGGATTCCAGTGACTGATAGTGCCGGACGCTCAAGCCAGCTTGGAAGGCGACGTCTTCCTGCGTAAGGCCTAGCGCTAGACGTCGCCGCCGGATAGCGGCGGAGAGAGCCGCTAGGGCGGCGTACTTACGATCGGTCACATACCCATGATGCGGCCTTTACGTACAATCTGCCACGAAGGATCCTGCGTCATGAAGTTCACTGCGACCGGCCCATTTATTTAGGGTCTCCCGCGAGAGAACCGGCGAAAGAAAATCCGCGGATGCTCCGTGGTTGTGAGCGGTGGGCGCGTGTCTGTTTGACAACATTCCGCTGCCGCTAAACGACTCCGGCAGCGTTTTTTGCTAAACGAGTTTATGGCGATCGCGGGGAGCCTTTGCGACGTGACGATGCGGACTGTGCACGTGAGCTGAGCTCCTGAAATCACCTAAGCTGAGGCCTCGAACATTAGCGCCGTCGCGCTGCGCCAATTGCAGGCCTGCCGCCGCGCCGGTTGCAGCGACATTTCGTCTTCGACGCTAGCTCAGGTGATGCCGAAGTGCAGCTTATGGTGACGCAACGCCCCGGGCGATTTACTGAGAGACCGCGATGATGTCGAGATTCTTGAATCCCTTATATGTCGCCAGCAGTTTGGGTTTAGCCTTCGATAGCCATCCGTTCGCCGGGCGTGCGAAGGCATAGACGCATTCCTTACGATGGTCCGCCACGTAAGCGACTGAAGCGTCACTGTTCAGCGCGACGCCGCTAATCGATCCAAGTGGGTCGGGCACTCGAAACGACGATCCGCCGCTTGGCGATGAAACCGACACGAGCCCCGGCGCTCCGTCGACGGGCGTGATCACATCCTCTTTATCGTCCGTGGCTCCGCCGATCAGGGCGATCGTGCCGATGCCGAAGCAGGAGCCTTGCGTGTACTTTCCACGGCTTACGCGCGTGAAGGGCGCCACGCTGGCGAACCCGCATCCGCCGGAAATCAAAACGTTCATGCCATTCGGCGTCGACAAGACCGATGCGGCGTTTGACGAGTTTTGCACGACGATCGTTGGAGTATGCTTCTGGCCGTGGCGGAAGAAGTACACTGCTTGTTGGCCGTAATCGCTCACGTAGACATTGTCGTGTGTGTCGACGGAGACGTCGGTTAGCGAGGGCGCGCCCGAGGCGCCTTGCAGCACCGGCGCTTCAAGCCGGTCGACGAGCTTGCCGGCATCGGTGAAGACCTCAACGCACGCGGCGCATCGCTTGGCCTTCGCGTTGGTCACGGTCGTGTAGATCATGCCCTGCGCATCCGATGCAAGGCCCTGCGCGTGCCCGTGTCCCGGAGTAAACTTCGCAGTCTGCGTCGCCTTGCCGCCTTGAATGGAAAAGACGGTAATCGATCCGTTGGAGTAATCGAGATTGAAGAGTTCGCTCAGCGAGCCGGCGCGAGAAGCGGCGGACTCGGTTTGCGGTATCGCCGGTTGCGTCGGCGTTGCGTTGGAGCAGCCGGCAAGAACCGGGAGCACGATCAGTAGAGCGGCGTACGATGCAGGCTTCATGGAGCGAGTATTAGCACCCCATGCGCGAAGTCATCCGCGCGTTGCGCGAAGCGGAATCGCGCTCGGTTGACGCCTCTGCGTTTTAGCGCGTGCAGACCGTGTCGAAGGTTCCCGCCATCGGACCGCCCGAGAGAACCTCGTGCACGGTCACTTTGTTCGGCGTCACTTTCGTATAAGTGACGGTGTCCTGCATAGACATCGGTCCCATCGACGACGTCCCGGTGTACGTGTTGCCGTCACTCGAGGTGAGAAAACCGTGGCCGCCGAGATTGTCGGCGCTCGTCTGCCAGTAGCTGCTCATTCGATCGCTGTAGCCGAAATAAAAATCGCCGGCATACGTTGGGGTCTGCACATGATTGTGAACTACGTTTGCGGGCACAGCGTCAAAGGTGGCCGTCCCGATGTCCGTGCGCGCGGGCTGATCGCCCATCGCCGGAACGTTCGTCGTGCAGCTCCACGGCGCTCCGAGCAGGTAGCTATAGTGTGTCATCTTTGCGGTCAGATCGTCGGCTCGCGCCGGGCTCTCGGCGAAAACCGAAGCGACGAGCGACAACGCCGCCGCGGCATAGAGAGAAGTGCGTATTTTCATCCCCCAACCGTTCCGCCGCCGGCGCCCGGCATCCTAGCTGGGCAGGCTGGTCGAGCATGATAAAATGGCGCGAGTTGTCCACCATCTCCACCTTCGCGGTCGGATCGTTGGCGAGCAGCTTGGCGTAGTACGTCTGTTTTGCGGCGAGCGTCGGCATCGGGGTAAATGGATTGTTCGGGTCGACGGTCGCATCGAACGGACCGATCTCGAGCAGCGGCACCTTGACGTTCGCCAGACCCGGCCGAATATCGGCGGACATCATCGCCTGCAGGTAGCGCTGTTCCGGTCGCAGCGTATCCGTGCCCTGGACGAAGACCGTCGCAGACCGTCGATGTTCGCCGCTCCGCGAATGAGATTCGCCGTGGTCCTCGGCGAGTCGACGCCAAGAACGTCGAGATGTCGTGGTCGACGGTATCGAGCATCGGCCCCGCGATCGGACGGCGCCCGCCGAATCCCGGCAGCGTCAACACGTAGATCGTGTGCGACGCTTGATAGTGCGCGACGGTCGAATCCCGCCAATCGGCGCCCGAATCCGTCCAGCGCCGGCGAACGCAGCGCGAGCGCGAGCATCAGCGCGAATCTTCGGAACACTACAACTCTCCTCTTAAGCGGTGCAACGCCGCGTTACATCGGCGGATAGCCGTCGAACTTCGGAATCGCGGGGTCCATCTGATCCCACGGCTGCGCGTCGGAGACGTGGATGTCGAACTGCGGGCGAAAGAGGCTCGGATCGTCCAAGCTCGACGCGAGGAGGCCGACGCCGCGTTCCGACTCGGCACCCGAGATGCGCGTGCCGCATTGGGCGCAGAATCCGCGCGTGTTCTCGCCCCTGCGCATGCTCTCGGTGGCATAGCGGCGCAGCTCGCCCTTGGTCAGCGAAAACGCACTCGCCGGAAAGTATAGAACCGGAGCGTACGGTCCGCCCGACAAGCGCTGGCAATCGCGGCAGTGACAGTTGAACGTCACGATCGGTTCGGCGTTGCATTCGTATCGAACGGCTCCGCAGAGGCAGCCGCCTTGAAGGTTGCTCATGCGCGGCGCTTTCGTCGCCCTCGAATGCCCTCACAAGCAAGCGCTAGACTACCCCAAGCACCGCCCGTGCGTGAGAGCCGCCGTCGTGGCGCGGCGTCACGTTAAAGTCTGCAGCCAACGCCCAAACGATGTAGAGTCCGCGGCCCGCGCTCGCTAAGCAGATCGGTGGGGCAGCTTCGGAGTAAACGTAAACCCCGGGCCGCGATCGAGCACGTGAAGCACCGGCGCGGCGCCGTGGTTCCAATCGACAGATCGATCTCGATCGGTCCGGGCGCAAACCGCACGACGTTGCCGAGCAGTTCGCCGAAGACGTGTCTCTGCGGCGTCGAGCTGTTTCTCGCGCACTCCGGCATGGCGCAAACGCAGCGATAAACGCGTGGCGCGTCGCGTGCGCGAGGTCTTCGTCGTCCGTATCGAGGCCCAGCGCTCCACGCCAATCCGCTTTCGACGCCGGTGCCTCGAGCTGCAGCGTCAGCACGACCACGTCGTCGTTGCCGCCGCGCTTGAGCACCGCGCGATAGATCGCGTCGGCCGGATTCGCGCCGCTCGCGATTTCCGGCCGGGCGATCGCTGCCGTCAGCCGGTCGAAGCCGCGCAGAAGGTTGCGATCGACTTCGATCAGACCGTCGCTGTAGAAGACGACAATGCCCGAGCTCGGCAGTTCGCGTCGTCGTCGCCGTCTCGCCGCGATCGCGTAGACCCAGCGGCAACCCGCTGGTGCCAAGCGCCGTCACCGTTCCGTCGCGTCATCGCGCAGGAATGGCGGACGGATGTCCGGCCGAGGCGTGCGTGAGCGTTCGTGCGACCGGATCGAGCACGCCGACGAATGCCGTAACGAACGTGTCGGGATACTCCGTCTTCAGCGTGCGATCCGCCGCGTCGAGCATCGCGATCGGGTCGGCGTAGACTTGCGCGACGCCGCGAATCACTTGCCGCATCGACGCCATGATCACCGCCGCAGGCAAGCCGCTGCCGGCCACGTCGCCGACCGAAATGACGATTCGCCCGTCGTTGAGGCGCAGCGCGTCGTACCAGTCGCCGCCCAACAACTCGCGATCGCTGGCCGGCACGTAGATGCCGTCGAAGTGCAGGCCCGGCACTTCCGGCAGCGAAATCGGCAGCGCCGCGCGCTGAAACGTCGCGGCGATCTCGCGTTCGCGTTCGTAGAGTCGCGCGTGGTCGATGGAAACGGCGGCGCGCTTCGTCAGCTCTTCGAAGAGCGGTAAGTCGGTATCGGCGTAGCGCCGCGGCGTCTCGCACCAGTAGGCGACGAGCGATCCGATCGTGCGCCCGCGAGACCCGCAGCGGAACGGTGACGGCCGAGCGCGGCGCCAGCTCGCGAATCACCGGAAAGAGATTCGGCGCTGCGGCCTTCTTGAGCAAGTTCGTCCTTCACCTCGCGGATGACCATCGGCCGGCGCATGCGCAGAGCTTCGGCGATGGCTGGGTTCGTAGCGCCGGTCGTGCGTGTAGCGCCCGACCATTCGCTTTACCAGCCGCATCTTCTCCGGATCGGCATGGATTGCGGCGACGGTCTTGCAGACGGTCGTCGTCGTCGAAGAGATCGATGGCCGCCCAATCGCCGAACTCCGGAACGATGATCCCGAGCAGCCGGTCGAGCGTGGCCTGCAAGATCGAGCGACTCCGCCAAGCGCTTCGCCCGCGCTTGCGCCAGAAAGGCAAAGAGTTCGCCCTGGCGCTTATAGTCGTCGATGTCGGTGCAGATACCGAGCCAAGCCCGCTTTCTCCGCGCAGCAGTGCGCCGTCGAGCGGTGAAACCGAAGAGTCGAAACCAGCGGTCCACTCCGTCGGCGCGCCGCAAGCGCAGCTCGAGCTCGAACGGGGTGCCGCGCCTGCCATCTCGCGAGCAGGGCCTGGCGGACGAACTCGCGATCGTCGCGATGGACCGCCGCCCACCACGCTTTCTCCAGCGCCGCCGGCGTCGCGTTCGACCGCGCGCTTCAGACCCGGCGTACTCGTGCCACTCGCGATTGAAGCTGCAGCATCCGCGCCGTCGCGAGTCGCGGTCCACGCGATCTGCGGAATATCGTCGAACGACAGGCTCTGGAACTCATACCTGGGTGGTTTTTCGCCGCGAGGACCTGTTGGAACCCCCGACGGGGACGGCACGAGAGGTGTGCCGTGCGGGCGGCGCGCAACAGCCGCAGGTGGCACCCAGCCTGCGTTTCGGCGTCGCAACCGCCGACCACCAATGCGAAGCGTACGACGGGCACGACGAGATTCGCGACGTCTGGGAGCGGGTGCGCGGCATCGTCGCGCGCGGCAAAGCGACCGATTTTTGGACGCGCTACCGCGAGGATATCGAGCTCGCGCGCGGTCTCGGATGCACGGTCTTTCGGCTCTCGCTCTCGTGGGCGCGGCTCGAGCCGGAGCCGGGAGTTTGGAGTGACGAGGTCTTCGCCCACTATCGCGACGTTCTGCAGGCAATGCGCGACGCCGGAATGTCGGTGGTCGTCACGCTCGTGCACAACACCTGGCCGCTGCACGTGCAGGCCGCTGGGAGCGGGGCGGGGCCGCTCGATCCGGGCTTTCCCGGGCGCGTCGCGGCATTCGGCGCCGAGGTTGCGCGGCGACTCGGCGATCTGATCGACGATTACGTCACGCTCAACGAGCCCGATCAGCTCGTCTACGGTTGGATCAAAGGCTTTTGGATGCGCGCGTATGCGATGCCGCCGGGGCAGCCGCCGTACGCGAGCGGCGACGCGCAGATGGACGACGTGCTCACGCTCATCCCCAATCTCTTCCGCGCGCACGCGCGGGCCCGCGACGCGATTCGGAGCGTGAAGCCGAATGCGCGCGTCGGCGCGAATCCGCTCGTCTTAGGGCTGCCGCGTTGGGTGCAGCGCTGGATCGATCGTAACGCCACGCATCTCAAATCGCCGGAAGACGCGAAACGGCAAGCGACGCGCATCGCGCAGTCGCGGCTCAACGAGGGGGGTCGCGTCGACTGCACGATCGCGCAGCTCACCATGACGCTCGAGCGCCAGGAGCACGCGTTCTTCTCCCAACCGTACTATTGCGCGCATCTCGCCGCGCTGCACGCGCGTTCGTTTACGTTGCCGGCGAGCCTCGAAGATTGGCGCGGACGCGTCGCGGTCGTCGCCGAGACGCTGCTCGCGAGTATCGTCGGCGGCCCGTTTCCCGCCGCGATGGTCGTCTATGTCAAGACCATGGCCGATGCGGTCGAGATGCTACGACGGGGTGAGGTCGACGCGGTGTTTGACGACGACGTAACGCTACGCCAGTACGCGGGCGACGCTCTTGCGCTCACCCAAATTCCCGGCCGGCCGCAGTATTTTGCGGTGGCGATGGCGCTGGGCAGCCGCACGTTACTCAACATCGTAGACCGTGCGATTCGCCGACTGCGCAAGAAGCATCCGGAGATTCCGGATGCTTTCAATCGCAAGACCGTCGCGAACATCGGCCGGGAGGCTGATTCCGAAGCCGACGATGCGCGCGCCGTACCCGATATGGATCGCTCGATCGAGATCATTCGCAAGCGAGGAAAGTTGCGCGTCGGCATTCATCCGGGTGTGGAGGGGTTGTGTGTGCAGCGCTCCTTCGACACGCGCGCTGCGTGCGCGGCTCGGGATGACACCAGGTATGCAGGGCTGGAGGTGGAGATTGCGCGGGAAACGGCGCGGTTGATCTTCGGTGATCCCGAGCGCGTCGAGTTCGTGCCGGTTGCAGGCGAGCAGCGGATTGGCGCGACGCGGTCGACGTTCCTAAACGGGCTCTTCACGCTGCGCAAGGGTCTTGCGATCTTTACGACGCTGCTCGGCACGAACTGGTGGAATCTCGGCATGGCCGGCAAGCTGCCGGAGTTTCTCTGCCCGCGCGAGTGCGTCGGGACGTTGGATTACGTCGGGCTCGACTACTATTGGGGCGTTCCGTCGTTTTGGCCGCGCGATCTCCATCGCCTCACCGCGGCGTCGGACTTTCACTACTCCAACGCGCCGGTCTGGCCCGACGCCCTTCGGATGATCCTGCTCGAAGCGGCGCAAGAGTTTCCCGGCAAGCCGATTATCGTTATCGAGAACGGCTGTGTCGTCAAAGCGGCCGATGTCGGACGCCCCGACTATCTCACCGAGCACGTCAACCAGGTGCGCATGGCCATCGAGCAGGGCGCGCCGGTCGAAGCCTACATCTGCTGGAGCATCACCTCGAATCGCGAATGGGGCTTGCCTTTCGACGACGGCAGCGATTTCGGGCTCTATCACATCGATCTCGACAACGACCCCGAACTCAAGCGCGTCCCGACCGATTCGAGCCGCAGGTATGCGCAGCTGATTGCGGATGCGAGTCATCCTTCGACCGGCTCAGGATGATATAGTTTTTCAGCGGCCGCGATATGCCGCGCGCGTCTGTGAATTCGGTGCGGCCGGAGGCTCGTTTTGCGGAAGACATTTTCGTCGATGCCCGAAGTACGAGGTGTGATGGTTAAGGAACTCTCCTTCGTCGTCTATTACGTGTGCGACGTTATGAAAGCACGCCGGTTTTATGGCGAAGTTGTTGGACTTAGAGCCGGGGAGTGGTTCAATGACGACTGGATCGAATTCGATTTAGGCAATGCTACATTCGCGCTTGACGCAACCGGGGAAGAGCTCGGGATAACGTCCGGAACTTCATCGGGCGCCGCGTTTGAGGTCGACGATATTCGCGCGATGCGGCAGCGGCTGCTCGATGCGGGCGTTGAGGCGACGGACGTCTACGAGTTTCCGCCCTGTTGGACGTGCTTCGCGCGAGATCCCGAGGGGAACCGCTTTATTCTTCATCAGCGTAAGGCGTAGGCGCCCTTTCGGGGCTCCGCTACAGGATGAGGCGGCTTATAGGGGGATATGCGTTCGGTGAGGGTATAGCGGGGTATGGCAGATTCGGAGAACCCGCGCCGCTACGGCTGGCGCGCCTTATTGATCGGCGGAGCGGCGCTGAACATCGCATCGCAACTGTTGAGCTCGCCCGGTGCGGCAAAGGAGGAGTACGCGCGCGGCACGCGGCCTCCGTTCGCGCCGCCGGCATGGGCCTTCGGGGTCGTGTGGCCGATCAACAACCTCCTGACGCTGTGGGGTAATCACTGCGTGCTCAATGCGCCGCCCGGTCCCGATCGTACCGCCTACCTTCGCCTCCAAGCCGCCGCGTGGGCGCTCTTCACGACGTATGGGTTCGTTCGCTTCCGTCTCAAGAGCCCAAGTCTCGGTTTCGCGCACACGACGCTCTACTTCGCACTGACTCTTTCGTCGGCGTTACGCGCTGCGCGCATCGATCGAAAGCTGCTCGCGTCGTATGCAACGCTTATTCCGTGGCTCTTGCTCGCGACGACGCTGTCGGTCTACCAGCTCGGCGACCCGGACGCTCTCCTCGGCGACTGAGCGTCGCGCGGGTCAGGCAGCGGGATTGTAGCCGTCGACGACGAGCAGGTCGGTAATGCTCAGGCGTTGGCGCAGCTCCTTCGCCGGCGCGTACTCGGTCGAGTGCCACCACTCGCGGGCTCTCTCATACGAGGGGAACTCGAGGATGACGATCCGCGTCGGTTCCCACGAACCTTCCAGCATCTCCATCCGGCCGCCGCGCGCGAGGTAACGCCCGCCGTACTGCGCGACGGTTTTCTGCGCCATCTCCTTGTAGCGCTCGTACTCTTCGGGGTGTTTCGTATCGACGTTGACGATAACGTATGCTGACATGCCGGCGTCCTTCGCGCTTCGTCCTTCGACTCCGGCGCTTCGCGCCTCCGCTCGGGATGACACCGGCGGGGCGATGTCCGAAATCGTCGGTTCCGAACCATTGCGGCCATCGGCGCCGGCCGCTACACTGGCTGGCATGAAGGTTCGCCGCATCGGAATCGTCGGCTACGACGGAGTGCAGGCGCTCGACGTCGCCGGCCCCGCCGACGTCTTTAGTCTCGCCAACGCCGTCCTCGGCCGAAAGCCGGCGCCGTACCAAGTCGTGCTTCTCGGCGCGACAAAAGGGCCGATCTCGACCGAATCGGGGATCGCGTTCTATGCGCAGACGACGCTCGCGCGCTGCGGCCTGCTCGACACCATCATTCTCCCCGGCGGCGGCGCGGTGCGAGAGCGTCCCGAACTGCGCGCGGCGTTGGGGCGCTGGTTGCGAGCGAACGCGCCTCGCGCTCGTCGCGTCGCTTCGGTGTGCACGGGGACGTACGCGCTGGCCGACTCCGGGCTGCTCGACGGACGCCGTGCTACGACACACTGGCGCTTCGCCCGCGATCTCCAAGAGCAACGTCCGCGCATCGAGGTGGATGCCGACGCGATCTTCGTCAAGGACGGCAAGTATTATACGTCGGCGGGGATCACCGCGGGCATCGACTTGTGCCTTGCCTTCATCGAAGAAGATCTCGGCCGTGAGATCGCGATGCAGGTCGCTCGCGAAATGGTCGTCTATCTCCGGCGTTCGGGAGGCCAGCTCCAGTACTCGCAGCCGTTGTTGCTGCAGGTTCGGGGCAAGGATCGCTTCGCCGATCTCGCGCAGTGGATCCGCGGTCACTTGAACGACGACCTGAGCGTCGAGGCGATCGCCGAGCACGCGGATCTGAGTCCGCGACACCTCACGCGTAAGTTTAAATCGGCGTTCGGAATCACGCCGGCCGATTTCGTCGAGGAGCTGCGGTTGGATGAGGCGAGGTGGCTGCTCGTGAATGCCGGCGATGCGGTCGAGAAGGTTGCTAAAGACGTCGGCTATGGGAACGACGAGACTTTTCGCCGCGCCTTCGTCCGCCGCTTCGGTGTCGTCCCGAGCGATTATCGCAGCCGATTTGGCGGCGCTGCGTAGCGGGTCATCCTTCGCCCTTCGACTCCGGCGCTTCACGCCTCCGCTCAGGATGACACGCCGAGGGAAGCGTCTTCACGCGTTCTTCTCAGAGTCTTCCGACGGCTTTCGCCGGCGTCGCTTATGCTGGCCGGGTGACCGCCGTACATTCCGTTACCTCCAGCGAGCCCGGCAGCGCGCACGGCCTTGGCATACTGCACGCGCCGGAGCTCAACAAGGGGACCGCGTTCACGCTCGCCGAGCGTGAGGCGCTGGGCCTCATCGGGCTCCTCCCGTCGGCCGTCCTGACGATCGAGCAGCAAGCGCAGCGCGCCTATCAGCAGTACGTACGCCAGCCCGACGACCTTGCTAAGAACGTCTTTTTGACCGCCCTTGCCGATCGCAACGAGACGCTCTTCTATCATCTGCTACTGGAACACGTCGAGGAGATGCTGCCGATCGTGTACACGCCCACGGTGGGCACGGCGATCCAGCAGTATAGTCACCAGTTCCGGCGGCCGCGCGGCGCTTTTCTCTCTATCGACGCGCCGGAGCAGATCGAAGAGTCGCTCCGCAACGCCGCTCCTCACGGCGACGAGATCGATCTGCTCGTCGCGACCGATGCCGAGGCGATATTGGGCATCGGCGATTGGGGCGTCGGGGGGATCGACATCTGCTCCGGGAAGCTCGCGCTCTACACGGCGGCGGCCGGAATCGATCCGCGGCGGACGCTGCCGGTAATGCTCGACGTCGGCACCGACAACCAGACGCTGCTCGACGACCCGCTCTATCTCGGCTATCGCGCGCGCCGTGAACGCGGCGAGCGCTATCGCGCGTTCGTTCGTCGCTACGTCGCGGCCGCGCGCGAGCTCTTCCCCAACGCGCTCCTGCATTGGGAGGATTTTGGTGCCGTCAACGCGCGCTGGATTCTCGACGAATATCGTTCGGAGGTCTGCACCTTCAACGACGACATGCAGGGAACGGCCGGCGTCGTGCTGGCGGCGATTCTCGTCGGCCTGCGAACCGCGCGGTTGCCGATGTGCGAGCTCAAAGCCGTCATCTTCGGCGCCGGAACGGCCGGCTGCGGCATCGCCGACCTGCTGCGAAGCGCGCTCGTGCGCGAGGGACTCTCGCCCGCCGAGGCGGCCGCGCGAATCTGGCTCGTCGGCCGGCATGGCCTCATCGTCCGCGGCGGCACCAACGTTCGCGAGTATCAAGCGCCATATGCGCGCGATATCAGCGAGGTTGCCGCGTGGCGATGCGATGACGAACGCATTACGCTCGAGGAAGTCGTACGGCAAATTGGGCCGACCGTGCTGATCGGAACCTCGGCCGTACCCGGAGCCTTCACGCAAACCGCAATCACCGAGATGGCGAAAGGGACGCCGCGGCCGATCATCCTCCCGCTCTCGAATCCGACGAATCTCTGCGAAGCACATCCGCAAGATCTGATCGCTTGGACGCACGGCCGCGCTTTGGTCGCGACCGGAAGCCCGTTCCCACCGGTGCTCTACGACGACGTCGGCTACGCGATCGGACAGGCGAACAATTCGATCCTCTTCCCGGGCCTGGGATTAGGAGCGATCGTTACGCGCGCGCGCACGATCGGCGATTCGCTCTTTGCAGCGGCGGCAGAAGCGATTTCGGAAGCGGTCGAGGCAAGCCACCCGGGCGCTGCGATTCTCCCGCCCGTTTCGAGCTTGCGGGCCGTGTCGGCGAGAGTGGCCTTCGCGGTCGCGAGGCAAGCCATCGCGGAAGGTTCCGCGCGGGTCGCGCCGGCCGATCTCGAGCGCGCGATTCGCGACGCGATGTGGGAGCCGGTTTACCGCTAATCGGCGCGAAGCGCTTCACGCTGGCCGCGACCTCTTGCTTGGCATTTGCCGCCTTGACTATACTTAGCCTCGACCGACCAACCATCCGAGGTGAGGTGAGTGATGCAAGGGATCGTTCCGGTAAGCCAGACCGACGTCAACGTCTTCGCCGCGGTCGTTGCGATGTCGACATTTGCACTGCTCGGTCTGCTTGCCTGGCGGCTTGCGCACGTCCGGCCGCATTGGAGAGGCGCGCTTTTTACGGCGGCATTTCTTATCGCTGCCGGACTCGGATTGCTCGTGCACGACCGCGTCGTGCTGACGAGCCACCACGCTTCCCTCAATGCCGTTCAGCTCTTAGCGTTCACCGCCGGAATCGGAATCACGACGCTCATCATCATCGGCGTGCTCTTGGTGCCGGTGCCGGGTTACAAACCGGCGTACGTGAGAATCGGCCTCGCCCTGATCATCGGGTCGGGCGTCTTCTCGATCACGTCCTTCATCGCACACGAATATATCGTACGCCTCGAGAGCGGAACGTTTCCATATACGAATCTCTGCATGAGCGATCGGTTGACGAATGGAACCTGCGCGCGGAAAGACACCTACGTCTGGTTCGAGCCGTCCGTCGGCACGCGTTTTACGGTCGGCGAGTCGCAGTATCTTCAGCTCATCGTGCATGCGGAGCCGGGGTACCTTCCCGACCCGAACCGCTTTCCGGCATTTGCCAGCCCAACGAATCATTTGGTGCCGAACTGCACCCTAAAGCTGACCGCTCGGTTGGGATCGCCCGAATTCGATCAGGTGAACGGCGACGACGACCCGATTACCATCGTGCCCGGCCAAACGGGCCAGCATTATGAGTGGAGCTGGATCATTACGCCGAAGAATGACGGCTCGCAACTGCTCTACCTGCGCAGCGAGTACGAATTGGTGAAGGGCGATGCGAAAGCGTGCCGCACCGTTTCGCGGGGAATCGCGTACTCGCAATTCGAGCGAGTCGCGGTAACGCCGCTGTTCCTCACCGTCGCCGGGATTCCGCAGTGGCTCGGAATCATCGCGACCGTCGTCGGCATCGCCTCCGCAACCTTCGGAATGATCAAGAGGACGGCATAAGCGAAAAAGCGGCGAATCATCCTTCGACAGGCTCAGGATGACAGAGAAATCAGAACGGGTTCCGATTCCGCAGACGGAGCGCCCGGTGTGGCCGGGGGCGACACCGGTAGGCGAGCTTTCGTCCGCGAACGCGTGGCTAACGGCGTGGCTGCGCCCGCGGCGCGGCGGAAAGGTCGACGTGCAGCGAGCGATCGAGCTGGGATCAACCCTGCCGGCGAAGCGCGCGTATGCGGATCGCGCGGAGCTCGAAGAGCAGACCGGTGCCGATCCCGACGACCTCGAGCTCTTGGGCCGGTATTGCAAACGGTTCGGAATCGAGATCGTCTCGTCGCATTGGCGCGCAGCCACGCTGATGGGCTCGATTCAGGAGCTGGTCAAAGCTTTCGGTGCGACCGCCGGAATCTACGAGCTCGAAGATAAGCGGCGCTTCCGCCATCGCTCGAAATCGCTGCACGCGCCGCCCGAGATTGCGGCGGTCGTGCAAGGCGTCTTCGGCATCCATCAATGGCCGCGCTCGCATGCGATCGGGCAAATGCAGCCGCACGTGGTGCCCCCTTCGGCAAAAGATATCGTTACGCGCTATGGATTCCCCGACGCCGACGGTTCGGGGCAGACGATCGCGATCGTGCAGCTGCGCGGAGAGTTTCGGCCCGACGACTTCGCGGCGTGCATGAAGAGCCAAGGCGTCGCTGCGAAGAAGCCGATCGTCAAGCGCATCGACAATGCCGAACTGCGGCACGGCATCGAAACGGCGAAAGATCTCGAATCGGCGATCGATACGCAGATCGCCGGCGCGCTCGCGCCCGGCGCGCAGCTCGTCATCTACGCGGCGCCCGACGACGAGCGCGGAGTGCTCGACGCGATTCGCCATGCCATTTTCGACACCGACCATAATCCCACGATTCTCTCGGTCAGCTTCGGATTTCCAGAGTACTTGTGGACGCCGTCGGCATTGACGATTCTCGACGATCTCTTTACCGTCGCCGCGCTCGCGGGAGTGAGCATTTTCTGCGCCTCGGGCGATAACGGCGCCGAACTCGATCCCGACGGAACGGCGCACGTGCTCGCGCCGGCGTCGAGTCCGTTCGCGCACACCTGCGGCGGAACGCAAATCGCCGGCGACGGCTCCGAGATCGTCTGGCCGCAGGCCGGCGGCGGATTCAGCGATCGCTTCGCCGTTCCGCCGTGGCAACGCAATGCAGCGGCGGTCGCCGCTGCGTATAAAACCAAACCCGGGCGCGGCATTCCCGATTTTGCCGCGAACGCGACGCCCGGCTATCGCGTCTATTTCAACGGAAAGGCATTTGCAATGGGCGGAACGAGCGCGGTTGCGCCGATGTGGGCGGCGTTGACGGCGCGTCTATCGCAGCGCCTCGGTCGTTCGCTGGGATTCTTTGCGCCGCTTCTGTACGACGTGAAGGCAAGCCACGCGTTTCGCGAATTGACGTCGGGCAGCAGCGACCGGTACAAAGCCGCGCCGGGATGGAACCCGTGCGTCGGCTTAGGGGTACCGGTCGGAGCCGTGCTCGAATCCGTACTGGCCGGAAAAGGCGCTTAAGCGGTTAGTGTACGACGAATTCCTGCGCGTCTTCGGCAAACTTTACATGAGCGGATTTCAATTTGTCTACGGCTCGCGACAGCCGCTCCTTGTCGACTCCCGCCATCGTTGAGAGCTTACTATGGAGCGCTTCGAGCGTGTGCCGATGTTCCTCGATGAGCTTCGCGACCTCCGATTTAACGTCGGACATTGGTGCACCGTCCTTTCTATTTAGGATCATGTATCGCCGCGGCGCTAGCGAGGGCCTCTTCCACGGTTAAACCCTCGCCGGTCTTGCTCAATCGCTCGAGCTCGCCGTTTTCAAAGGCCTCCGCCAGTAGTAGAACGAGGCGTTCGCGGCCGCGCCGTTCGGTGCTTTGACGCACTTCGCCCCGGGCGCGATAGTGCGCATCGGTAAATCCGAGCAGCATCGCTCCGCGCCGGCGGTCGCCTTGCAGCGCGGCCAAGAGCGCGTGGTGGTCGAGAATGGTAACCTGCCAGCGGTCCGATCCGTGCCGGATCGCCAGCGCCTCCCGCAGCCGCGTTCGCGCGTCGTCGAGGTCGTCGGCGGCCATGGCATAGGCGGCCAGATTCGAGAGCACCAATATGAGAAGGTTCGAACCCACCGCAGCGTACGTTTCACTGGCTCGACGGGCCGCATCCCGCGCCGCTTCGACGCTGCCCCTCGCAAACTCGAGCTCGGCTAAGTTTAGCCACGCGCTTGCGTGCGCTTCGCTTCCCGGGCGTTCGGAACGCGCCACTTCCAAGAAGCGCCGATGCGCCGACTCGACGTCGCCGCGTTGAAAATCGTTCACGGCCCAGCTCCGCAGCACCGCGTTGCGTGTCAGGCGAGATAAGCGCTCCGGGTTCGCGTAGGCCTCGACGAATGCGGCCTCGGCTTCGTCGGTTTGACCGCCGAAATTATAACAGGTGCCGAGATTTGCCAGCGCGCGCGCGATTTCGTCGTCGCTGTCGCCGGCTTTTGCAGCCTCGACGGCACGTTCGGCGGTTGCGGTACGATCCGCGAGCGGACGCCCCGTCAGCCACTGCAGCGAAATGTAGTGGCGCAGAATGCGCGCATGCGCGACGGCATCGGGCATCGCATCGGCCTCTAGCGCCGCACGTTCGTACCAGCGCAACGCCTCTTGCGGCGTGGTGAGAATCTCCGGCCACTCGAGGTGTGAGAGCAAGCCGATGCCGGCGGCCGGATCGTTACGGCGCACGAGCGCCCAGTCGACGGCCGCCCGAATGTTGTCTAAGTCCTCGACGCAGAGGCGTTTCCAGCGTTCGTCTTCCAGCTCGTCGACGAAGGTTCGGAGATTCGCCGCGAACTGCGCGTACCAACGCGCGTGGCGTTCTGCAAGTTCCTCTTCCTCGCGTGCCTCACGCAAGCGTTCGAGAGCGTACTCGCGCATCGACTGGAGCAGACGATAGCGTAACTCGTCGCCCTGCGGCTCGGCGATGACCAGCGACTTATCGACCAGCGCGGTGAGCTCGTCGAGCACGTCCCACTCGTCGATCTCGCCGGGCACACTGCAGACCGCAGTCGCGGCGGCAACGTCGAAGCTACCGGCGAAGATCGAGAGCCGGCGAAAGAGCGCGCGGTCGCGTTCGCCGAGCAGATCGTAGCTCCAATCGAGCATCGCGCGCAGGGTCTGGCGGCGCGGCAGCGCGCTGCGATCGCCGCCGGTGAGCATGCGGAAGCGCTCGTCGAGACGCTGCGCGATCTGTTCGGGCGAGAGCACGCGCACGCGCGCGGCGGCGAGCTCGATCGCCAGGGGCATTCCGTCGAGTCGCGTCGCAATCGCCGTGACCGAATCCAGGTTCGCATCGGTCAGCGCAAAGCGGGGATCGGCCGAACGGGCGCGGTCGGCGAAGAGCGCGATCGAGTCTCGTATTCCGAGCGAGGCAAGGCGCAGCGTCTGTTCGCCGCCGACGTTGAACGGTTCGCGGCTCGTCGCGACGACGCGAACCTGCGGGCAATGGCGCAGGATCTCGACGGTGACGTTGCGCGCTTCGTCGATCACGTGCTCGCAGTTGTCCTTGATCAAGAGGAGTTGGCGCGAGGCGAGGTGTTCGGTGACCGTTTCGAGCAGCGGCCGATTCGCCGTTTCGCGCACGCCGAGCGTCTGCGCGATCGTTCCCGTCACCAACGTCGCATCGGCGAGCGGCGCGAGGTCAATTAACCAGACGCCGTCGTCGAACTCGTCGAGCAGTTCGGCACCGGCTTGGAGCGCGCAGCGCGTCTTGCCGACGCCGCCGGGACCGGCGAGCGTGACGAGCGGACCGCGCTGCAGCAGCGTCGCGATCTCCGCAACGTCCTCTTCGCGGCCGACGAATGAGGTGAGCTGCGTGGGGAGATTATTCGGCAGCCGCTCGAGCGATTGAAGCGTCGGAAAGACGTCGTCGAGCTGCGGCGCGTGCACTTGAAAGACGTGCTCGGCGCGGGAGAGATCTTTGAGTCCGTGTAGACCGAGATCGCGCAGATCGTGGTCGGGCGCCAACGCGTCGTGCAGCAGATCGCGCGTCGTGCCGGAGACGAGCACCTGACCGCCGTGACCGATTGCGAGCAGCCGCGCGACGCGGTTGACGCTTGGGCCGAAGTAATCGCCGTCGCGCTCCTCGGCGTCGCCGGTGTGCATCGCCATGCGCACGCGCAATCCACCGACGCCCGAGAAATCCGCGGCCGTCAGCGACCGCTGTGCGTGAACCGCCGCCGCGAGCGCCCCGGGCGCGGTGGAGAAAGCGGCGCAGAAGGCGTCGCCGATGACCTTGAATACGTAGCCGCCGTGCGCTTCGATTGCCTCGCGCATGAGCGTATCGTGGCGTTTCAACGCCGCCGACATCGCCTCCGTATCGCGTTCCCATCGCTGCGTGCTGCCCTCGATATCCGAGAACAGAAACGTCACCGTTCCTGACGGATGGCCCATGGAACCGCTATTCGGTTCTACTGCCGCCCGCCCTCGGCACGCGCCCTTAGCCCTTCGGGAATTGCCGTAGTCCGACGATCGAGCCGTTGAGATCTTTGACGCTGGCGACGAGCAGGCCGTAGGCGACGTCTTTAACGTCTTGCACGACGGTGCCGCCCGCGGCGACGAGCGCTTTTACGCTCTCCGCGATGTCGTCGACGGTCCAGTAGGCGAGCGCTCCGGCGTCCGTCGTCGCTGCTCTGGGAACGAGCCCAATCTCCATGTCGCCGCACTTATAGCCGACGTATTGGGGTGAATCGGCGTAGGGGTCGCTGCCGTTGAGCTCGCGAAAGAATCGCTTTGCCGCGGTCATATCGGTTGCCGAGTAGATGATGAGCGAGACGTTCTTCAAGATGTGATTCTCCTTCCATCTCTATGACGGATCGAGTGCGGTAAATCGTGACGGGCGTCGCCGGGAGGTGGATGGTTGGAGCAAGCGCAGTGGCTCGCAGAGCGCTTTGAGGCGGCGCGGCCTCGCTTGCGGCGCATCGCGCAGCGCATGTTGGGATCGGCGGCCGAATCCGACGACGCGCTGCAGGAGAGCTGGCTGCGCGTCAGCCGCGCGGACGTTGCGAGCGTTGCGAATCTCGAAGGCTGGCTCACGACCGTCGTCGCACGCGTCTGTCTCGATGTGCTGAAACGCCGGATGAGCCGGCGCGAGGAGCTGACGGCGGACGATCCGCGCCGCGATCTTGCCGCGATCGCCCCCGGCGAACGCCCGGAGGAAGAAGCGATGCTCGCCGATTCGATCGGCGCGGCCTTGCTGATTCTGCTCGATGCGCTGCCCCCGGCCGAGCGCGTTGCATTCGTGCTGCACGATATGTTCGACGTACCCTTCGATAACATCGCCGCCGTCGTCGGAAGGACGCCGGAGGCGGCGCGCCAACTCGCCAGCCGCGCGCGCCGGCGCGTACGCGGCGCAGCCGTGCACGACACCGTGACGCAGCGGCACGACGAACTCGTGCGCGCCTTTCTTGAAGCGTCGCGGGCGGGGAACTTCTCCGCGCTGCTCGCGCTGCTCGATCCGCGAGCGACGCTGCGCGCGGACGCGGCGGTGGTAGCGATGGGCGGCGCGCAGTACTGGCAGACCGACCGGCTGCAGTCCGGCATCGAGGGCGCGGATTCCGTCGCGCGGACGTTCGCCGGACGCGCAAATGCCGCGCAGCCGGTGTTGATCGACGGCAGACCGGGTGCGGTTTGGATGCACGAACGCGAACTGCGCGTCGCATTTCGCTTTACGATAGAAGACGATCGCATCACCACGATCGATCTCGTCGGCGATCCCGCCGCCCTCGCCCAAGCGGTCATCGAGCGAGAAGCTGCAAACTAGAGAACCGCTAAACCTTCGCCCTTCGACTTCGCCGCTACGCGGCTGCGTTCAGGATGACACAAGGTTCCGGCCGCGGCGACTCCGGAGAAGCTGCGCCGCTTTACCAGTGGAACGCGTTCGGAAGGTGAGGCTTGAGCCAGACGATGAGATCCCACTGGGTCGGAAAATTAAAGATCGTCGTAATGTAGGTGGCGCTCGGCACGCGTCCGATCTTGACGATGGTATCCGCCGATGGGTGCGCGAGGTCGCCTCCGGCATCGACGAAGTCTTGATCCCAAATCCATTGGTCGTAGATGATCTTGCCGTTGTCGTTGACGACGTAGTGCACGTGGCCGTTGAACTGATACCAGCGCCCCGGATTGATGCCCCAGAGCTCCGGACGCGGCTCCTTATTCGGGCGCAGTATCGAGAAGTCGGCGCCCATCAGATTGCCGTCTTTGTCGTACCAGAGCTGGCTGGGGTGCGTCGGATCGGCATTCCACTGCATGTTGGCATAGCTGATCGCGCCGGTATCGTCGGGGCTGGTGTAGCGGATGTAGCCGGCCTTCTGCGCGTCCTCGACGCGCGGGAAGCGCGCCATGAGATCTTTTTGGACTGAGGCGACGAACTGTTGCTCGGCCGGCGAGAGCGGGCCGGTGTAGGTCGGATTTTCATCGGCACGCGCGGCCACCGCGGCGAGAGCGCAAAATGCCGCCAACAGGGCGGCGGTCAGTCGAGCCTTCATGAATCCTGCCTCCTCGTTCCGAGCGCTACAACGCTCGGGACGCCGAAAGTGTGACGCAATGCTGCCGGTCGGAGACTAGGCGCGGCGCAGTACCGCGAATAGGTCGCGGACGGGTAGGAGAAGCCCGGCAACGCCGGATGCTCGATCTCGGGCTTGGTCTCGGGCAGCACGATTTCGTGAATTGGCATCGGCGCACACAATTCTATCACGCCGGCAGCGTCGTCAACAAGGGCAGGATGCGAGGGCCGAAGCGCCGCAGCGTGCGTTATGGATGCCGCGATCGACAACTTGCGCCTCGCCTACGAGCGAACCACGCTGGCGTGGGTTCGCACGTCGCTTACGCTCATCAGTTTTGGGTTCACGATCGATAAGTTTTTCGAGGGTCGCGCGCGTAAGGCGGGTCCCGGCGGCATCGTAAGCCCGCAGGTGATCGGGATTATGATGATCGCATTCGGATTGATCGCGCTTTTCTTATTTCTGCTCGAGCTGCGCAAGTTCCACAGGCGCCATCCCGAAGCGCCGCGCTCGTCGGCCGGGTACGTTGCGGGGATGATCGCCATTCTCGGAATCGCGGCCTTGATCTCCGCGATCTTCAGTTAAAGACCAACGGCTACGGAATAAAATCGGGCTCGGCGAACTCCCCGGTGTCCACGCAGAAGCGCCCGGCGGCAATCGCCGCTTTGAAGGCCGCGTAGTCGCGCTCGACTTGGTCGGCATATGCGTGCGCGTAGCGCACGATCGCGGCGTCGAAGCGATCCGATTTTCCCAAGTATCCGGGCAATTGTCGCCGGATCGCCGGCTTTGGCGTGTCCGCGCGCGAGCGCCCAGCCGCAGATCGCGGCGTAATCGACGAGCGTCGAGGCGCGAAAGGTCTTGAGGTCGACCGATACTTTCATGTCGCGCATCTGCCGCACGTAATACTCCGACGACGGCGGAAGCTCGGCCCAACCGAGAAAGATGTCGCTCGCAGCCTGCATCAACCGCTGACCGGTAACGACGCGCTCTCCCTGATGCGCGAAGCGGCTCGCGCCCTGCGGCGATTCCAGCACCGACCGGCGCGCCTCTTTGACTTGAAGAAATAGCGCGTCGGCGGAGTTGGCCAGGAAGAGGCCGATCGCGCAGCGCGTGCCGACGCTGCCGACGCCGACGACTTTGATCGCGATATCGGCGAGGCGATAGCGGTCGAAGAGATGCTGGCGGTCGGCGCTGAGCGTGCCCCGGTAGCGTTCGAAGAACTCGCGCATCAGCGCATTCGATTCTTGCTCGTGCTCGTGGAAATGGTAGATCAGCGGCGGGTCGTCGACGATGCTCACGCGTCCGTCTTGAATCGTCGCAAACTTCGGAAGGACGCTCTCGGAGGTTCGGCGGCGGGCGTAGGCCTCCGCGTCGGACAAGTCGCCTACGACCGAGGCATTGCGCCGAAAGAAATCGCGCAGATCCGAAAACTCGATCCGCGCGTACCAGACGTCGAGCAGCGACTCGCGCGCGTACTCCGCCATGTGTTCGCGGTACGACGCGACCGCCGCGCGAGCCGCATCGCTTGCGACGCTCTTGGAGAAGGCGCGGTCGCGCGCCGCAAGCACGGCGCTCACCGCAAGACGCTTCACGTCCCACTCCCACGGGCCGGGGAAGGTCTCGTCGAAATCGTTGATGTCGAAGATGAGATTGCGCTCCGGCGTCGCGAAGCCGCCGAAGTTCACAATGTGGCAGTCGCCGCAGAGCTGCACGAGCGTGCCGCTCGCCGGCGTCGTTTCGAGATCGCGCGCTTGCACGATCGCGCAGCCGCGAAAGAACGAAAAGGGCGATTCGGCCATGCGCGCGTTCTTCAACGGCACTAGGCCGGGAATGCGTCCGGCGTTCGATTCCTCGATGAGCGTCAGCGCGTCGATCGCGCGTTCGCCTTCCCAGCGCCCGTGGTCCGAACGCGGAGCATTCGATCGCAGACCACGGCCGCTCGCGTATCGCTGCGACCGCGGCGTCTCCGGCGCGTTCAGGGCGAGACGGCGACCGCCGAGGGCACGAGCATGCGCAGCTTGCGCTCGCTCTCCGAACCCGGCGCGGCGGTCAGCACGACCATGCGGATATCGCCGTCGCCGGGAAGCTCGAAGGTGGTGTGATCTAAAATCAGCTCGCCGGCGTCGGGATGAATGAACTGCTTGAGACCCTCGGTCGAGCCTAAGACGTCGTGCTCGGCCCAGAGCTGTCTGAACTCCTGCGAGTTCGTTTTGAGATCGTCGATCAGCTCGAGAAAACCCGGGTCGTTCGGATACTTTGCGGCGACCGCGCGAAACTGCGCGACGCAGCGGCGTCGGGTACACCCCGGATCGCCCAATCGGCACTGCAGCGTGGTATCGCGGAAGAGGCGCCAGACGAGATTACGTGCGGGTCCGGTCGCAAGCGAGAAATCGTTGAGCGCGTCCGCGGCTTTGTTCCACGCCAGCACGTCCCAGCGGCGTCCGCGAATGTAGGCCGGTGAGGGATCGAGCGCGGCCAGGATGCGCAGCACGAGTTCGCTCACGCGCTCTTCCTCTTGCGGAGCGACCGTCAGCGGAAGTCCGGCGAGAAGATAGAGATGGCGCCGCTCGTCGGAGGTTAAGCGCAGCGCGCGCGAAATCGCGGCGACCACGTCGGCCGAGACGTTGATCGGCAGGCCCTGTTCGAGCCGCGTGTACCAGGTCGCGCCGATATTGGCCAGCAGCGCGACCTCTTCGCGCCGCAATCCTGGCGTGCGCCGGCGGGGCCCGTCGGGCAGACCGACGTCTGACGGCGCAATCTTGGCGCGCCGGGTTCTAAGGAAATCGCTCAGCTCGAGGCGTCGTTCGTCGGTAGCGTTGGCCACAGGTGCTCCATCGATGGTGCAAGAGTCAATGATAGGATAAACCATGGGCTGGTAATAGTATTACACATTCGTTATCCTTGGTTCAACCTACTAAACCCCCAGAACCACGGAGTCGAACGTGTCGGTTGCCGAGCGGCCCGCCCGCACTATCGGCGTTGTTCCCGCCCGCCCCAATCTCCGCGCCCCGGTTGCGCCGTCGCCCTACACCGGGTCGTCGCTGGTCGAGTACGGCACGCGTCGCATGCTCGTGGTTGCCGGTGTCATGCTCGCCGCGCTTTTGCAGACGGTCGATCTCACCATCGTCAACGTCGCGTTGCCGACGATTCAGGGAAATCTCGGCGCGACGGTCGACGAGGCGACCTGGGTGCTCACCGGTTACGTGGTCGCGAACGTCGTCGTAATTCCGCTGACGCCGTGGCTGCAGCTACGCTTCGGGCGAAAAAATTATCTTCTCGCCTCGATCGCGGGATTCACCGTCGCTTCGATGCTCTGCGGCATCGCGGGCTCGCTCAACGAGCTGATTCTCTTTCGCATCGTGCAAGGCGCCTTCGGCGGCGGATTGCTCGCGACGGCGCAAGTGGTGCTGCGCGACACCTTTCCGTTGAAGCAGATCGGTCTGAGCCAGTCGATCTTCGCACTCGGTACGATTCTCGGACCGTCGATCGGTCCGACGCTCGGAGGGGTTCTCGTCGACAACCTCTCGTGGCCGTGGGTCTTCGACGTCAATCTCGTTCCCGGAATTCTCGCGTTCGTAATCCTGTGGCGGTACATGCGCGATCCCGGGCGCGCCGAACGCGCATCGATCGATCTCGCCGGAATCGCGTTGTTGATCGTTGCGGTGAGCTGCCTGCAATACGTGCTCGATCAGGGGCAGCACGACGATTGGTTCTCGAATCAAACGATCGTCATCTGTACGTTCTTGACGATTGCGGCCACCGCGGTCTTCGTTTGGTGGGAGCTGCGCGTACCGCAACCGATCGTCGATCTGCGGATCTTAGGCTCGCCGGCCGTTGCCGCGGCGCTCGCGATCGCCGGCGCGTATGCGGCGGTCATCTTTCCGAGCCTGCTCTTGCTGCCGCAGTTCACCGTCGATAATCTCGGCTTTACCAGCACGCTTGCCGGGTTCTTGATCGGCGCGCGCGCGCTGCCGGTATTGCTGCTGACGATCCCCGTCGGCCGCATCACGAATCTTCCGGGGCTCGATCTGCGCTGGCTGATCGGCGGCGGTTTGGCGGTCGCCGGATTCGGTTCGCTGATGCTCGCGCGCGGCGTCACCACCGGCAGCGACTTGATGGCGTTCGTGATTCCGCTGCTCGTCATCGGTACCGGCGCCGCGTTCGTCTACTCGCCGCTCCTCGTGGCGACGATGCGCGCGGTCGCGCCTGACGCGGCGGCGAAAGCAAGCTCGTTCATCGTGCTCTTCTTCCAGCTCGGCGGCTCGATATCGTCGGCGGCGATCGTTGCGTTTCTCGACCGGCGCGAGCAGTTTCATCAGACGGTGCTCGCGGCGGAAGTGACGCTCTCGCGGCTGCCGGTGGTGCAGTTTTTGCAGCACGGAACGCCCGCGCAACTCGCGGCATCCGTTACCGAACAGGCGTCGGCCCTTGCCTACGCCGATGCCTTCTTCGTTACCGGCGTGCTTGCACTGCTGATCACCCCGGGAGCGCTGCTCTTAGCCCGCCGTCGTAGCTGAGAGGCCGCCCCAGCGCGCGATCTCCGCATCGAGATCGAGCGGGCGCGTCGCTGCGGCGTTCTCGAATTCGTCCCAGTGCTCGCGCGGCACCATCCACATCACTTCGAACTCGTTGCCGTCGGGATCGTAACCGTAGATCGACTTCGTCGCGCCGTGATCGCTCGCGCCGCTGAGCGTCCCGTAGCCCTGCAGCGCCTCGCGCGCCTCACGCAGCGACTCGATCTCGTCGACTTCCCACGCGAGATGATAGAGCCCGACCCCGCGTTCGTTCGGCGGCGGCGCCTGCGGACCGACCGCGGCGAGCCCGAGGTCGTGGTGGTTCTCCGAACCGGGCGCTCGCATGAATGCCATCACCTTGCCCATCCGCGCGATCGGCTCGAGGCCGAGCACGTCGTGGTAGAAGGCGAGGCTGCGCTCGAGGTCGCGGACGCGCAGCACCGCGTGGTTGAGTCTACGAACGTTCATTCAAGCTACAACCGCAGCGCGCACCGATCCGTGGCATCCTGCGCTCGGAATGACAGAAGTAGGATGGTGCGAATTAGGGATTGATGCCGAAGTTGGCGGTCGTTACCGGCGCATCGGGTGGTTTTGGTCTCGAGCTGGCCAAAGTGCTCGCGGCCGAGGGATACGACCTGGTCCTGGTCGCGCGCTCCGAAGCGAAGCTCCGAGCGATCGCCGAGGAATTACAGGCTCGTCACGGGGTCGACGCACGGCCGGTCGTCGCAGATCTCGCCGTCTCCGATGCAGCCGAGAGACTCTTCGCCGAGGTACCGCGCTGCGACGTTCTGATCAACAACGCGGGCTTTGCGACCAACGAGCGCTTCGACCGAATCGGAGAAGAACGAATTACGCAAGAGATCGTGCTCGACGTTCTGACGCTCACCATGCTGACGCGAGAGTATCTTCCCGGGATGATCGAGCGGCGCGACGGGAAGATTCTCAACGTCGCTTCGACCGCGGGCCTTCTGCCGGGTCCCTTCATGGCCGTCTACTACGCATGCAAAGCCTACGTGATCTCGTTCTCGCTGGCGATCGCCGAAGAGTTGCGCGGCAGCGGTGTGACCGTGAGCTGCTTTGCTCCGGGTACGATGGATACCGGCTTCGCTGCGCGCGCGAATTCCGGCACGACGCCGCTCTTTTCGCTTCCGCGCGCAAATCCGGCGACGATGGCAAGGGCCGCGTATCGCGGGCTGCTGCGGGGTAAAGCGCTCAACGTTCCCTGGCCGCCGTCGAACTGGCTCGTCGATCTCTCGGCCCGCCTCGTTCCGCGGCGCATCCTCGTACCGTTCTCGCGGATCGCGGTGGAACGAAAGCGGTGAGCGCCGCGATTACTCCGGGGTGAGAACCACCCGAAAGCGAGCCGCGCCGCTCATCATGCGTTCGTAAGCCTCCCCGGCGCGTTCGAGCGGCATCACCTCGACCATTGCGCGCACGCCGCTGAGCACGCTGAAACGCATCGCGTCCTCCGAATCGGCGCACGTTCCCGAGGCCCACGCGCGAAGTGAGCTGCGCTTGCCGATCATCGGAGCGGTATTGACGGGCAACGGCTCGGGCGCCGCACCGACGATGAGCAACTGGCCGTCGACGCCGAGGCCGTTGAGCACCGGCTCCATCGCCGCCGCAGCGGTGATCGTCGAAAGTACGACGCGCGCGCCGCCCAACGCTTGCAGTGCGGCTCCGGGATCGGTTGCGCGGCTATCGATATACTCGACGGCTCCGAGCGATCGCGCCAACGCTTCCTTGTCGCGTCCGCGTGCGATTGCGACGGTCCGGAATCCCATTTTCGAGGAATACTGCACCGCCAAATGTCCTAAGCCGCCGATTCCTAAAATCGCGACGAGATCCCCGGCGCGGGCGCCGCTGTGGCGCAGCGAATTAAACGTCGTAATTCCGGCGCACATCAGCGGCGCCGCCTCGACCGCGGTGAGTTCGCCGGGAATGCGCGCCAACGCGACGACCGGTGCGATCGCGTACTGGGCGTAACCGCCGTCGTACGCGATGCCGGGAACCTTCAAGTTACGACAGGTGATGAAGTCGCCGCGCCGGCAGCGATCGCAGGTGGCGTCGTGACCGCCGTGCCAGCCCAGCCCAACTCGCTCTCCAGCTTTCCATGCATCGGTCCGGGGGCCGAGCGCGTCGATTCTTCCCGCGATCTCGTGGCCGGGAATACGCGGATACGATATCCCGGGCCAGGCGTTTGCGACGGTCAGCACATCGCTGTGACAGACGCCGCACGCCTCCACCTTGATGCGAACTTCACCTGGGCCCGGCTCGGGAAGGGGAACGTTCCGAAGTTCTAAGCGAGCGGCATCGGCGGAGGGGACGACCGCGGCTCGCATCGTCGTGTTGCTCATAGTGAGGTTCAGAACACAGAAAGGCGCGCGGCGGTGCCGCGCGCCCTTGCGCGTTTTCCAGTGCGTTCTACTTGCTGACCAACGGACGTCCGGCGATGCCCAGCGGACTCGTCGCCCCGCTGAGGGTCGAGAACGGCGTAGTCTGGCCGCTGAGGTATCCCACGACGTTAAAGGCCTGGTTCGATTGGAAGTACGAGTTGTTCTTCGCGAAGCCGCCGAGCGTCGGTCCGGACTTCTCGATGCCGGTGGTGATCGTTGCCGACGGCGTCGTCGTGCCGTAGGCATATACGTTCACGTTTCCTCCGGAGAAGCTGGAGACGTACGTCACGTCCTGCTGCCCGAATGCCACGCTAATCGGTCCGTTGAGGCCGATAAGATGAGCGTTCTGCACGCTGGTCGTCCCCTTCGCTATTTCGAAGACCGCGTTGGAGGAATCGCAGGCAACCCAGATGTTGTCCCCGGCATCGACGCCGACGCCGACCGCCTGACCGTAGGAGTTGAAGTTAATCGTTTCATAAGGCGACGTCGAGCCGGCAGCGTAGGCGGTTACGTTGTTGGTGCCCAGGTTGCTGACGAAGACGTTGCCCTTGGAGTCCACGGCGATTCCATAGGGCGAACTGATCCCGGTGCCGATCGTCAAGCTCGGTGAGCTTTGTCCCTTCGGATAAACCGTGACGGTTTGGTTCCCTTCGTTGGTCACATAGAGGGAACCGGCCGAATCGACCGCTACGCCGGCCGGCGCGTCGACGCCGGTGGTGATCGATCCGGTGGGCGATCCGTTTGCGGTCTTCGGATTGTAAATCAGTACGCCGCTAGAACCATCTGCGACGAAGAGAAACATTTTCTTCTTCTTGTGGTGCATGTTGGGCCAGCCCGCCGGAGCGTTGGGCTTCTGGGCGATGGCCGGGAGAACGCGCGGGCCGGAGACTTGCGGACCCGGCAGAACGCGCATGCCCGAACGAGTTTGCGGCGTGGTTGGCGTGAGGGAAGACAGACCGGTCGTAGACGAGCTACCGGAGCAACCGGCCAAGAACGAGAGCGCTACCGCTACGAGCAACGTGCGGCGCGGGACGGCTTGCAACATGGTTGATCTCCCTAAGCGGCGAGAGTGTTTTGGGAGGCCCTCTTTTACGGAACCGGCTAGAGGGAACCTGTCGTCTCTACAAGCGCCCGGCCGCGTGCAGCGTAGCGTAGACGGACTGTGCGAGATCCTTGCTGTGATCTTGCGCGCCGTCGGGCTGACTGTTGAATCCGATGGCGATCACCGCGTCCTGCTGCGGCAGATAGAGGTGGACCATCCGGAAGCCGAGACTCTCGCCTTCGTAGAACCAGAATGTGCCGAGTCCCGGAGCGGTCATCTGGGCGACGCCCAGACCGAATCCGCGCGGATCTTGCAGGCTGGTTTGCGCAATCGGCTTGCCGGTTTTGATCGAGACGAGGCTGAAAAGCTCGGCTCGCTGCTTGCGCGCGAGCATCGGTCCGGTATAGAGCGCGCGAGCCCAGCGCGTGAGGTCCTCGGGCGTTGAAACGATGCCGCCCGCGCCCTGCATCCACGAGACGCTGTCGTCGCTGATGTTCTCTCCGAGCAACGGCGCGAGCGCCGCGTCGTCCGCATCGTGATTGAAGAAGTACCCGGCCGGCATGCGCGCGACGATATCTTGCGGGTAACGGAACGACTCGTAGTAGGTATCGTTCAAGCCGAGGTCCGAACGAAGAAAGCGCCGCTCGAGTTGGCTCTTGTACCGATCGTGCGTGACGCGCTCGATAATCAGTTCGCTCAGGAGATAGTTAGTATTCGAATAGGAGTAGCCGGTCGTCGGTCGCGGGGCCTTCGGATTGGTCGGGTAGACGTACGCAATCAGTTCCGGGATGGTGAAGTCGTGCTTTGGATTCCGGGCATAATCGCCGAGCATCTGCGGCGTATCGTCGTAGGTCGGAATGCCGCTGGTCATGCTCAGCAACCGCCGGATCGTCACATTCTTCCACGCCGGGTACTGCGGCAGCCAGCGGCCGACGGTCTGATCGATCGTGAGTCTTCCTTCGGCCTCGAGTTGCAGGATCGTTGCGGCGGTAAAGGCCTTGGTGTTGCTGCCGATCTGCCAGAGACTCGCGGTCGTGACCGGCGTGCCGCCGCCGTACGCCATGCGCCCCGCGCTAAGGTTGAGACTCTGCGTGGCACGGTGGAGGCTCACGCTCAGCGAGAGCGCTGAGATGTGCTCGATCTTCGCGCGCGCCGCTAGGTATCGATCGAGATCTTGCTGCAGCGAGGTTCGCAGCGCGGCGTCGGATTGAATCGCCGGCGCCGCCGCGACCGGCGCAAAGACGAGGCTAAGAAAAAGGAACGGGGCCAAGAATCGCTTCATGGCCCCTTGGCTTCGCTTCCGGCAAGCGCCAGCCTACTCGAGATGCGGTTTCGGAACGTATACCGCGTTACACGTAATCTGCGAGCGTGATCTTGACCGTGCGCTGCGTTCCGTCTTTGGCGGCGATCTGCAGCGTTACGACCGTCCCCGCAGGCCCCGCCAGCAGACCGCGAACGTCGGAGAGCAGCATGCCGCTCGTCGGCGTGCCGTCGATCGAGACGATCTGGTCGCCGCGAACGATGCCGGCCTTTCCGGCCGGCGTTCCCGCGCGCGAGTCGACGACGACCGTGCTGCCCGCGCGGCGGATCAGGAAGAGTCCGGAGCGCTCGTAGGCGTCGGCCATGGTGAAGTCGCCGTTCGGAACCAGCGTCATCGTGCCGTTGTAGTAGTCGAAGGTGACGTTGAAGCGGCGCAGCAAGTTGCCGCCGATATTCGCGCCGACGAACGGCGCCGCGAGCGCCCCTGCCGTCTGCGTCGTGTAGTCGCCGATGAGATTGGTGAGCTGCAGATCGTCGATGCCGATCGTTTGCACGCGTCCCAAACGTCCCATCGCCGGACCGCCGAAGCCGAAGCCGTTCACGCCGACGGCGGTGAGCTTCGCCGGAACGATCTGCGGATGTGCGGCCATGAACGGCGACATGAAGGTGATCGTATCGCGCGCCCCGGTATCGATCGTGCACTCGGCGGGGATGTTATCGATCGTGCACGCGATCTGCGGCTGCGTGCCGTAGAGCACGAAGGGCACGATGTGCCCGTTCGCGGGCGGCTGCGCGCTGCCGGGCAGGCTCAAGACGACTTGCCGGCTTGCGTAGTCGAAGGTCGTGACGTACCGCGCGAGGACTTCCCAGCCGATCAAACCATCGACCGGGCGTCCCGCCGAGACGCCGAAGCCCATTCGCGTCGGCGCGACGCCGAAGAGCTGATCCTTGAGCACGGCGTCGCCGACTTGCAGCGACGAAATTTTCGCGAAGCTGAGCGACTCGGTCGTCGATCCGACGCCGCTGCCCTGCGCCGAGCCGGCACCGAACGCGCCGATCTCCTTGGCCACGACGGGGTCGACGACGTTCGATCCGCCGGTATCGAAGATGAAGTGATAGGGACCCTTACCGTTGAGCATCACGTCGAGATAGACGTGGTTCTCGCCGAGCGTGATCGGAACGGTCGTCGAGGTTTGACCGTTTTGAATCGAAAAATCGTCCGGTTTCGTCTGCGGGCGATCGAGCGCGGCGGCCGCGCCCGGCGGATCGAAGGCAACGCGCGTCACCTTTGAATCGGCGTTGTTGCCGTCGCTCGACTCGGAGTGACCGGCGTACGGATAGTTGAGCCCGTTGACGCGCTGATAATCGGCGAAGGTGACCGACGACGTGATGAAGCCGTTGACGAAGTGCGCCGACGCCGGCAAGTGCGTCGTTTGGTCGAACCAGAGTTCGAACGGCACCTGGGATCCGGCCGGCGTGATGCTCAACGCATCGTAGGTTTTGCCGCCCGCCGTTTTCGTGCCGAGCGAGGTCACCGCCGCGCCGCCGGCATTCGGCTTCCAGAGCGCGTAGCTGGCAATGTAGGCCTGATTGATCTCCGAGGCGCGCTCGCTGTCGCCGCCGCCGTTCCAGACGAGGCCGGTTCCGTCGGCGTTCCATTCGACGTGCCCGTCGTAACCGTCGGCCTGAACGATCGGCGGAAGGTTCGCCGTTTCGGCGAAGCGCCCGTCGCGCAGATTGGCCCACTGCGTCGCGGTTCCTTTGAGGCCGACGGCGGTAACGGTGGCGTCGACGCGCATCGTCTCCACCGAGGCGAGAGAGGCGACCCCGAGGGCATCTCCGGATGCGCTGATGAGCTGTGCGACCGCAGCATCGGGTTCGGCGGCGCGCAAAGGGGTTGTCGTAAAGAGGACCGCGGCGGCAAATACGCCCGCGGCAACGGCTGTGAGCTTCATGGTCCCCTCTACGGCCGAGCAGGCCTCAGTGTTTCGCCGGCTAGGGTGCCAGCCGGAAGCCGGAGATCCTTCCCGACCCGTCGACCGCCATGTGAATGGTGAAGGAGACGGCTGAAAAGACCGCGCGGTAGTTGTAGATCGTCGATGCGCCGGAATCGGTCTTGCCGAGGAAGACGAGGCGCTGCGGTGCGCCGAGGATGCTAAGCTGCTGCCGTACCTCGGTGACGAACTGTGGGGTTAGCAGCTTGTTCATCGCCGCGTCGAGTTGGGAGCGGTCGATGTTGCCGGTCTCGAAGCGGTTGAGCCAATCGCGAACGCGCGCCGTTACCACCGGATCCTCGCCGGCCGCCGAAGCGAGCGCGGCGGGCTGGAAGGCCTCGAAGACTCGCTGCGCCGTCGATTCGGGCGTGGCGATCGTGTCGGCGTTCTGAAGCACGACGACCGCCATTCGATCTTTTGGAAAGACGAGGTTCGCCGCTAAGAATCCGAAGGTGCCGCCGTTATGCCAGTAGCGCTTGCGGCCGTCGGCGGAGTCGACGACCCAGCCGAAACCGTAGCTTGAGTTCTTGTCGAAGGCTTCTCTGCCGCCGGCGAACATCGCCGCGAGGTCGGTCTGGTTGATGAGCCGCCCGCCGAAGAGCGCGGCATCCCACGCCAGCATATCGTCGACGGTCGAGACGATCGCCCCCGCCGACCAGGCCCAGCCGGAGCGCAGCGGCGGCGCGATCTTCACGCCGTGTTTGCTGACGACGTATCCGGTTGCCATCGGCTGCAGCGTCGCCTCGTCGTCGATGAAGCCGCTCTGCGTCATCTTCGCCGGTGCAAAGATGTTCTTGCGCACGTACGCCTCCCAGGTAGTTCCCGAGGCGCGTTCGACGATCTCGCCGAGCAGAACGTAGTTGGTGTTGCTGTAACTGAAGCGGCTTCCCGGCGCGAACTCGAGCGGTTTGTTGCGGATCAACGCGAGGATCGCCGCGAACGAAGGCTTCAGCGTGCCCGCGATCTTTTCGAAGTGATTGACTTCGGTGTAGTTGGGAATTCCGGTCGTCTGCTGGAGCAGCTCGCGAACGGTCACCTTCGCGGCACGCGTATATTCGGGGATCCAGCGCGCGAGCGTATCGTTAAGCGAGAGTCTTCCGGCCTCTTTGAGCTGCAGAATTGCGGTTGCGGTAAACTGCTTGGTGATCGAGCCGATCTCGTAGTGCGTCTCGACCGTCGCCGGCGTTTTTGAGGCAAGGTTCGCGTAGCCGTATGCGTGGGTGTAGATGGTCGCGCCGTCGCGCGCGACGGCGACGCTCATTCCGGGAATTTTTGCGGCGGTCACGATCGTGGCGACGCTCGTACCGGCGCGCGCGATCGCCGCGGTGTCGGTTTGCGGTGTCTGCGCGACGGCCAGGCCGGGTGCGATCGAACAGGAGAGACTCAAAAAGACGAGGAGGCGCCGGAGATTGCTCATGCGCGGGGCGTTCGACGCGCGCTCGCCGTCAACTCCGTTTCTGCACCGCTGCCGGCGGAACGAATATGCCCGGGTCGACGTCGTCGTACGTTACCGACTCCAGACGAGCGACGCCGACGAGCCGATTGTCGGTGAAATCGGTCTCGCGCGTCGGAAAGGCGAGCCCGCCGAAGCTGCGATAGCGCTCGAAGACCTGGCGCGTCTCCGGTTTCTCCGGCGCGTCGGAGACCCACTGGTGAAAGCGGTATCCGTCGAGCAATCCGCTCGCGACGTCGTAGTACTGGTTGTTCTCGTTGCCCCAGAGCGTCGTGCCGCGCAGATGATAGCAGCGACGTCCGGCAAACGACTCGATTCCGACGACGCTCATCGTGCGAAAATACTGCGGAATGTGGGCCCAATAATAGAGATCGGCGTCGCGCCGGATCGAGACGGCGTTTTGGCCCGAGAGCACCGTCGGCTTTCCGCCGGGCGCGAGCGCCCACGCGGTCTTCCCGTCGTAGCCGGAGAGAAACCGGCCTCTGCCGGGCACGGTCTGTACGTCGAGGCGTTTGAAATCGGCCAGATAGAGCAGCGTCGCAACGTGGATGCGCTTACCGTGCGGCCCGTAGACCTCGTAGGTGCCGCGCATCGTCATCGAGTGGGGCCGCATGATCGCCGCCCGTCCGCCGAGGGCGTTGACGAACCGCGCCTGCACGTCGTCGACGCTGGGCAGCGAGGGCTGACGGCCCGCGCACGCGCAGAGCAGCGCGAGGGCAACGATCGTAACGCGGGCTCGCATCGACGCTCATTATAAGCGATGGGGCGAGGCATGGTTCTGAAAAAACCATCAAAGCGAGCGCGCTGCGCTTACGGCGTGATACGCTCAAATGCGATGCTCGCGACGATCCTGCTCGCCGCAATGACGGCGCCGGCCAACGGTGCTTCCTCGACGACCGTGCCGTTTACGCTCTTCGACAACCGGATGGTGGTGTCGGTCAGGCTCGACGGGCAGGGCCCCTTCTCGATGATCGTCGACACGGGTTCGAGTTCGCTTGTGGTGACGCCGGGCGTCGCGCAGCGGCTCGGACTTGCTTCGCGATCGGCGGGATACGCGTCGGGTGCCGGCAGCGGCAAGGCAAGGCTCTCACGGGCGGTCGTGCCAAGCCTGGAGGTCGGCACGTTGCGATTTCGTCACGTCGCGGCCGCCGTGCTCGACCTCGCGCCGATTGCGCGGGCGTTCGGCTTTCCGCATCTCGATGGCGTCGTCGGGTACGATACGCTGCGCCGCTATCGCATGGGCGTCGACGTCGACAACCAACGCCTGACGCTCTCCGCAACGCCGCTCGCGGTTCCAAAAAGCGCACCGGCAGTTCCGTTCACCGTCGACGAATACGGTCTGATTCACCTGCAGGCCGCCGTCGACGGCGTGCACGGCACCTTCGTCGTCGACACCGGAGACCGTTCTTCGTTGACGCTCTTTCGCCGATTTGCCGAAGCGAACAACTTTTACCGCGACGCGCCGGTTCGCGACGTCGTGACCGGGTACGGGATCGGTGGCCCGATCTACAGCGATCTGCTGCGAACGACCGTCGCGCTCTTCGAATCGACGATTCCCAACGTGCTCACGCGCGCCTCGCGCGATAAGGGCGGCGCGTTCGCGGTGGGGCGCGAGGCCGGCAGCATCGGTATGGGATTGCTCAAGCGCTTCAATGTCGTCTACGATTATCCCGACGCGCGCATCTACGCGTGGCCCAGCCGTCTCTACGACGCAACCGATCGAATGAAGCCGCTCGCCTACGGCGACGCCGCGTTACCGCCGCTCCCGCGCCACGCGCTCTTCGGGGCCGGTGTCGCTCAAGGCACTATTGGCGTCCGCGTTACCTCGGTCGTGCCGGGCGGCGCCGCGTCGCAAGCCGGAGTGCACGCCGGCGACACGATTCGCGCGATCGGCGGCACGCCGGTCTCGAGCGTCGCCGAGTTTCTCGTGGCGCTGCACGATCTGCACGCAGGTCAGCGCGTCGACGTTGCGATCGTACGCGACAGCACGCCGTTGGAGCTTTCGGCGGTGCTCGGCGCAGCGCCCGACGAAAGCGATTCCGGGCTCGTTACACAGTATGGTGCGATCGCCGTCGACGGCTCGCTGCGGCGCACGCTGCTGACGATGCCGCAACCGCTTAGATCGCCGGCTCCGGCGGTGCTGTTGATCGGTGGAATCGGCTGCTACTCCGTCGACGTTGCAACGAGCGCTCAAGATGCCTACCTGCGGCTTACCCACGATCTCGCACGCGCCGGTTTCGTGACGATGCGGGTGGAGAAGAGCGGAGTCGGCGATAGTCGGGGAGCGCCCTGCCGCAGCGTCGACTTCGAGGCCGAATTGCGCGGCTACAGCTCGGCACTCGCCGCACTGCAACGCAATCCGCGCGTCGATCCCGCGCGGATCTATCTGCTCGGGCACAGCATCGGTACGATCATCGCGCCGCGATTGGCCCTGCAGAACCGTATCGCCGGCGTCGTCGTGCTCGAAGCGGTCGGGCGCGATTGGCCGGAATACGAAATCCGCAATCTCCGGCGGCAACTCGAACTCAGCGACGAACCCCCCGAGGCCGTCGATCGAGCGCTCATCGAGAAGTCGCAATGCATGCAGCGGATGCTCTACGAGAGTGAAGCAGAGACGGCAATCGAGCGCGGTATGCCGCCGTGCGCCGTACACAACGCGATCTACCCGGTTTCGGCATCGTACGTGCAGCAGGTCGCGCAGCTCAACCTGATCGAGCCCTGGACCCAGCTGAACGTACCGGTGCTCGCCGTCTACGGGACGTCCGACTTCGAGACGGAGCTCGCCGACCATCAGCGGATCATCGATGTGGTCAACGCGGTGCACCCACGCTCCGCGACGCTGGTCGTAATTCCGGCGATGAGCCACGGATTGGGGCGTGCGGCTTCGCCGAAGGCGGCGCAGAGCGACGACGATCGCGGCGTCGTCGAGCAGTACGATACCGATCTCAGCGCCGCAATCCTCGCCTGGCTAAGAAGCCAGAATCACTCTTAAGCCGGACCTTAAGGTTTGTGTGCCCTGGCCTACTAGCGCAAAGCGCCTTAGGCGTCGTATCCTCGAACGACAAGGAGAGAAGACGATGGCATATTTGACGCTGCGTGACGGCACGCAACTCTACTACAAGGACTGGGGAACCGGGCAACCGGTCGTCTTCAGTCACGGATGGCCGCTCTGCGCGGACGCGTGGGAAGACCAGATGCTCTTTCTGGCGGCGAACGGTTACCGTTGCGTCGCGCACGACCGGCGCGGCCACGGCCGTTCGAGCCAGCCGTGGGACGGCAACGACATGGACACCTACGCCGACGATCTCGCCGAGCTCGTGAAGAGCCTCGACCTGCATAACGCGATTCACGTCGGCCACTCGACCGGCGGCGGCGAGGTCGCGCGCTACATCGGACGCCACGGAACCGATCGCGTCGCGAAAGCCGTGCTGATCAGCTCGGTCCCGCCGATCATGCTCAAATCGCCGGCGAACCCCGGGGGCATGCCGATGGAGGCGTTCGATCAAATCCGCGCGGCGATCCAAGCCGACCGGTCGCAATTCTGGAAAGACCTGAGCGCGCCGTTCTTTGGCGCGAACCGCGATGGGGCGAAGGTCTCGCAAGGTCTGCGTGACTCGTTCTGGCTGCAGGGAATGCTTGCCGGAATCAAAGCATGTTACGACTGCGTGAAGGCCTTCTCGGAGACCGACTTCACCGAAGACCTCAAGAAGATGAACGTGCCGACGCTCTTCATCCACGGCGACGACGATCAAATCGTTCCAATCGCCGACGCTTCGATGCTCGCGGTAAAACTCGTACCGAACGGGCGTTTAGAAATCTACAAGGGGGCGCCGCACGGCCTTCCCTCGACGCTGAAGGATCGCGTCAACGCCGATCTCCTCGCCTTCTTCGGCGCGCCCGTCGCGCAACCGGAACCCTCGCTCAACTGAGATAAATTGAGTAGAACGTCCATCGCTCTTGCGGCGTTCTGTCTGCTCACCGGATGCAACGGCTACGGAGCGTCGTCTAGCGGCGCTCCGCTGTCGTTGCCGCAGATTCGCGAAACGAAGATGCGCAGCTACCGCACCCATTTTACGCTGACCGAGAATCCGATCTCCGAGGGCGGCCGTTGGATCAACGGAGGAGTCACCGGAATCGATTGGACTAACGTGCAGACCACGCCGGGTCTGGCCTTCGGAACCATGCCCGGCGATGCGTATTACCCGCAAGAGTACGCCGATTCGACCGCGGTTCTGCGCGGAAGATGGGGACCCGATCAAACGGTGCGCGCGAGATTGAGCGTGCACCATCCGTCCAAAGCGTCCGGCGTCTACGAAGAGGTCGAGTTGCGCGTCCGCACGACGATCGCACCGAACAGCATCACGGGTTACGAGATCAACTGCAGCGTCAACCGGAGCGACCCGTACATGCAGGTGGTGCGCTGGAACGGTCCGCTCGCCGATTTTACCGAGCTCGACGGCCGCGCCGTCGGATGCAAGAACGGCGACGTTCTGAAAGCGACCGTTACCGGCGAGGGCAGCGCGACGATCGCGGTCTTTAAGAACGGCACGCAAATCTTCTCGGTAACGGATTATAGCGGTGCGTTCACCTCGGGGAGTCCCGGGATCGGATTCTTTCTCGAAGGCGCGACGGGTTTGAACGCCGCCTACGGTTTTGCCGATTTCCGCGCGAGCGCTTCGTAACCCGGATTCACCAGATGATTTTGGCGAAAAGACATCTTAGCCAGCATTGCTCGCGGGTTGCGGCGAATCGCCGCTGCCAATCGTAATTAACCTCGGCAGTACCTCCGTTTCTACAACGAGTTGCGGCCGCACTCGGCGCCCGGCGCCACCTCTACCCCATATCGTATTGCCGCTTCAAGTACATCAATGTTTATGTCTTTTAGCGTTTTGAACCTAATGCAATACCCGGTCACGCTCGCCTTGCCTAATTTTTTTCCATACGTTTGGGCTAAGTATGTCTTATCTTTGACACCGAGGATATAGACAGAGATTCCGGTTTTGTTTGCACTCACACCAATTTGAAAAAAATCCCTGGTCTTTCCATCAGCGTATTTTATGGTGTGAAATCCATAGCCTATAGTAGGGTTACTAACAGTTTTATTTTCGCTGTTTTTACCATCGTCGAACCATAATTTACAACCCGGTAAAATTTGAAGTGTGAGGTGGTGCAACTCTTGCATATCACTACGCTTTGGTTCAGGTTGGCTGATAATATACTCTTTGATTTGTTCTTGTACGTTCATATGAACTTAAGCGAACGACCGCGCCGCCATGACGGCGTTCCAGCGCGGCTGATTCACGCCCATCACGATCAGCCAGAGGCAGAGACCGATCTCCGCCGGGAAACCGGTGACCAGCATCGCGATGAAGGTCGCATCGGCAACCGCGGGTGCCGCGACCAGTGCAAAGCTATTCGCGACGTAGGCGAAGCCCGCCAGCGTCATCAGAACGCCCAGCGTTTTCGGTAGATACGTCGACCGGTAGATGAGATATCCGAGAACGATGCAGTGCAAGCCGAAGGGGATCAGCGCGATAGCGAAGCCGTATTCGTAGAGCCGCAGCGAGAGGTGGGCGAGGTCGTGCAGCGACGGCGGCGCGAGGATCGGCGCCACGTGCCAGATCGCGTTGATGCTGCCGATCATCGCTTCGGCGAATCGAAAGAGAGCCGAGAGCAGCGCGAGGTTCGCGTCGACCGGGCGGAGCAGCACGTAGAAGATTACCGCAAGCGGGATGTCGGAGGTAAACATGAGCAGCTCCGCGCCCACCGAGACGCGCCAGAGCGGCGCGCCGGGGGTAAATTTCGATTGCAGTACCATCGAGAGCGCGGCCATCACAAAAACGAGCAGGTAGAGCCAGCCGCCGGTGCGCGCCCAGACCTGCGGCGATACCTCATCGGCGCGATCGGCCATCGCTCAATCCTCGCACGCCGCGGCGCGCGAAAGCAAGAGGCGTTTATCGCGGGCGTTCTGCGCCAACGAGGCAGCACGCTCGAACGCTTCTCGCGCTTCGCTCAGGCGTCCGAGTTTGTACAGCAGATCGCCGCGCACGCTCGGCAGCAGGTGATAGCTGCGCAGCGCGGGTTCTTCGAGCAGCCTATCGGCAATCTCGAGCCCGGCTTGCGGCCCATCGGCCATCGCGACTGCGACCGCGCGATTGAGTTCGACGACGGGCGTCGGGGAGAGCTGTGAGAGCGCGCCGTAGAGCGCGGCGATGCGCGGCCAATCGGTCGCATCGGCGGTCGAAGCGCGCGCATGGCAGGCGGCAATGGCCGCTTGAAGCGCGTACGGCCCGAGCCCGTCGCCGAGCCGTTCGGCCTCTCGCAATGCCCGCAATCCACGCTCGATGAGCAGCCGATTCCAACGGCTTCGGTCCTGGTCGAGCAAGAGAATCGGCTCGCCCTCTGGCGCAACGCGTGCCCGCATGCGCGAGGCTTGAAGCTCCATCAGCGCGACGAGACCGTGCACTTCGCTCTCGTGCGGCATAAGCGCGGCGAGCATGCGCCCCAGTCGCAAGGCATCCTCGACGAGCTCCGGCCGCAAGACGTCCTCGCCCGCCGTTGCCGCGTAGCCTTCGTTGAAGATGAGATAGATCGTCTCCAGAATCGATCCGAGACGCGCGCGCCGCTCGCTCCCGGCCGGCACCTCGAAGGGTGCCCGCGCCTGCGCGAGCGTACGCTTCGCGCGGACGATGCGTTGTGCGATCGTCGCTTCGGGAACGAGAAAGGCTCGCGCAATTTCGGCAGTCGTGAGACCGCCGAAAAGCTTGAGGGTAAGCGCGACGTGCGCCTCCTTCGAGACGGCGGGGTGACAGGCAACGAAGATCAGCCGGAGCATGTCATCGTCGATCTCCTCGTAGGCAGAGGCGAGGTCGCCGTCCGCTTCCGCCGCGTCGACGTCGCGCGCGTACTGCTCGGTCTTGCGCGCCAGCGTTTGCGAGCGGCGGATCTCATCGACCGCTCGCCGCTTTGACGCGGTCATGAGCCAAGCGCCCGGATTGCGCGGGATGCCCTCGCCCGGCCATTGCGCGAGGGCCGCGACGAAGGCATCCTGCGCGAGATCTTCAGCGCGGCCGACGTCGCGCAGCAGTCGCGCGAGCCTCGCGATGAGCTTCGGCGACTCGATCCGCCAGATCGCGGCGATCGTTGCGTCGAGGTCGTGACCGTTCAACTACGAGCCCGCCACCTTCTTCCAGGTGCGTTCGGCCCGCTCGCGGATCTCCGGCGTGAGGTTCTTGCCGAAGTCCTCGGTCTCGAAGATCTGCCGAATCTCGATCACTTGGCCGCCGTCGAAGGGCGCGTGCATGAAGCGCTCGACGACCTCTTCCTTCGATTTCCCCTGAACGATCCAGAAGCCGGCAACGAGCTCCTTTGTCTCGGTGAAGGGACCGTCGATGACCGTGGTGCGGCCGCCATCGAAGCGAAGCCGCGCCCCCTTCGACGAGGGCTGCAGGCCGTCGCCGGCGAGCAAGACGCCGTCTTTTGCCAGCTGTTCGTTGAACTTGCCCATTTCGGCGAGGATCTCGCTCGACGGAAGGACCCCTGCCTCGCTCTCATCGCTTGCTTTAACTAAGACTGCGAATCGCATGGAACATCTCCTTTTGGTTTTGTGGCGTTCTACCGGTGCGTCGAACGAGCGATGCCGATTTCGACACCTCCCGCGAAAAAAAGGCGGCGAGTGAGTATAATAGAGCCTCATCCAAGGAGGTAGGGACGATGGAACGCTTACCGCACCGGCATCAGAACGGCACGGTCCACGTGCACGACGACGCCTTCCCCGGCCACACGCACGACCATTCCCACGCCCACGCCCACTACGACGGCACGGTGCACGAGCACGTGCACACCCACGACGGTTCCGATCACGACCACGTGCACGAGCACGCGGGCGACAAACGCGATGGCGCGTCCTAAGGGTTCCGGCCGGTTCGGGCCGGTACGCTCGCTTCGGCTGCCGCTCGAGCTCGACGAGTGGTTCGAGCAGCGGCTGCACGACGACGTGACGCGTTCGGCGAGCGATATTCTGCTAGAAGCGGTCCACGGCGGCTTGCGCCTGCAGGCCGGTTACATGAGCCGACAGCATCGCGCGCTTGGCGCGCTCGTCCTCGCCAACGATCGCGCGCGTTACGAGTCGTACCTTCGCGCGCTCGCCGATTCGTTCGGCAGCGCGTACGTCAAGCATCTGGAAGCCTGGCTGCTCGCCGACGGATTCCCGCCGTTCGAACGGCATGAAACGACATCGATAGAAGCCAGCCCAACGTAAACAGGGCAACGATCGCGAATCCGAGCCAGCCGACCTGCGGTCCGCCGCCGGTAATGCCGGCGAGCTCGATCCCGCCGACGAGCACGGCGGTCACAACCGATGCCGCAGTGATCGTCAGATTGTAATAAAGCTTGCGCGCGGGCTTGAGAAAGGCCCAGCCGTAGGCGCCGAGCATCAGGACGCCGTCGGTCGTATCGACCAGCGACATCGCCACGGTGAAGAGCAGCGGAAAGAGCAGAATCGCAAAGACCGGCAGACCTTTGCCCGCCTCGATCGCGGCGATTCCCAGCAATCCGACCTCGGTTGCGGTGTCGAATCCCAGACCGAAGAGCAGCCCGACGAAATACATGTCGCTGCTGCGCGAAACCAGACGCAATACCGGTTTGAAGAGACGGCCGAGGAGTCCGCGCTGGTCGAGCGAGTCGTTGAGGCTCTGTTCGGCGTACGCTCCGCCGGCGCGCACTTGGCGAAGCGCGCGCACGATATCGACCAGCACGAACGCGTTGATCGCGGCAATGATGAAGAGAAAGGCCGCCGAGATCCCCGTTCCGACGATGCTCCCGAGCCCTTCTAAGCTCGGCAAACGCACGCGAACGGCGGCCGCGCCTAAGACGATCGCGAGCGTGAGCGCGACGACGACCGTCGAGTGACCGAGCGAGAAGAAAAAGCCGGCGCCGACCGGTTTTTTGCCGTCTCGCATCAGCTTGCGCGTGGCGTTGTCGATGGCCGAGATATGATCGGCATCGACCGCGTGCCGCAGGCCGAAGGTATAGGCGAGCAGCGCCGTGCCCAAGAGCAGCGCGTGCGGCGGCGCGAAGACGCAAAACGCTAAGGCCCAGCCGGCGGCGTTGGCGCCGAGCAGCAGCGCGTACATCGCGAGGATCTTTGCGCGCGTGGAGCGGCCCACGCGGGCGGCGTTCTACGCCGCGGAGCCGCTCACTGCCGATTTTGTGTAGACAAATTGCTCGCCGGGCGCTGCGCGGTTACGGCGATCGTTGGGACTTCCCCGACGCCATGAGCGTCCAGGTCGTGCCGCCGTCGGTCGAATACTCCGTACGCCAGGTGTATGCATCGGCACTCTGCCAGACGTTGAGCGTCCGGATGGTGACGCTCTTGCCGTCCTTGTCGGTAAACGAGAACGGATAGGTGATCGTATTGCCGTCGATGAGAATCGTCGATGAGGTCGTCCGGCTGGCGTGGACGTTGTAGAAGTGGTAGACGTTGCCGACCGGATCGTAGCTATAGATGCCGAGATCGCTGTCGGGCGAGCCGGCCATCGTCACGCTCTGCTGGCAGATCATGAAGTTGCGATCGATCGACCACGCGCAGGTCGTCGTTGCCGTTGCTGCACCCGCCTTTTGATAGGGACTGTCGACGAACGTCCCCTGACTCTGCCAGGAGCCGGCGAAGCGGTTGAGCTCGTCGATCGGCGCGGCCTGCGCCCAAAGCGGAGCGAGTGCCGCCGCAACCGTTGCGATCGCCGTGCCGGCGCAGCGTATCAGACGATTTACGATACTGGGTTCCATCATGATCGAAGCGTTCGGCGGAGGGGCCGGTTCTCCGTCGAATCGGCGAGCGATGGCTTTACTGAGAACGATTCCGCTGTTGCTCGTCCTCGCGCTGCTTGCCGTCGCCGCGCCGCCCGCGACGGTCACGCAGCAACTCGCGAATCTCAAGCCGATCGCGCGTTTTTCCGCGCTGCCGCCACGCATTGCCGCGGGCGACTTTACGGTCGACGGTGTCTCGGCGAACGGATGGACGATGGCCGAGCCGGGCGGTGCGTTCAGCGCGACCGACGTTCCCGTGCCCGGCGCGCCCGGGCGCCGTCTGATCTTTGCAGCGTGCAGCGCCGACCTCTGCATCATCCACTACGAACGCGGCGGGATCGCGCACTTCTACGAAATCCTCGCGCTCGCGCGCCGCTCGAACGCTTGGGCGGCAATTTGGAACGTACGCGGCGCTAAACCGATCGCGACCTTTGACGCCTTTGCCACATCCGTAAAGAACGGAACGTTCGCAGCAAACTGGAGCGCCCAATCAGTCAAAGGAGATTTCTAGCACGATGATTCGCTACGTTTGGGCAATCGCAGCAGTGTCATACTGAGCGCGGGTGCGAAGCACCGGAGTCGAAGGACGAAGGACTAAGGACGAGCAACCGCTCGTTTGCTGGTGCATGACAACTCGGGGCGGCTCTTGCCAAACTCCTCGGCCGGGGCTATCGTTCATGTACTAGCCAGGTGGCTAGTAAGGAGAGTCTCATGTCGACGAAACCATTGAAGGCCGATGAAGTCGCAAGGGCTGCGGCCGAAGGCGTGGCCATCGCATTGCGGGCACGCGACCCACTCTACCGGGGGCCGATTCACATCATCTGCGGGATACCGGTAAACGGGGAGTTTGGTACGCTATTCCGCGTTACGCTGGAGGCGGACGAAAGCGGAGCCATGCGGGCCGGCGCTATGGAAGAGCACGCACAAGGCTAAAGGCCATGGCTAAGTGTAACGAACGAAGTTCCAATCCGATCCTCTGCCCGAGTGCGCCCCCGACTATCGGTGAGGCTGTGTTGATCGGGGTAGTAACGGGCAGCCCCGAAGCGCCCAGAGTGGTACCGACCGAAGCGGTGCTTCCCGTCACTGTAGATCTACTCGCAATGGCGGATCCCGTTCGCCCGTCGGAGGTGTTTCGCTTCGCTTCGCCTTGTCGTGCCGAAGCCTGCGTACACTTTGAAAGCGGCGCTTGCCAACTGGCCGCGCGTGGTACAAAACTGCTCGATCCGGTGACTGAGGATCTGCCCCCTTGCCCAATCAGACGCGACTGTCGTTGGTTCAGGCAGGAAGGTGCAGCGATTTGCAAACGCTGCCCCCAGGTAATCACCGACCAGTACAAGCCCTACGACAAGATGCTCGAGATCGTTTACGGGCCGTAAGTAAGAATCTCGCAGCATCGTGAAGAGGCCGCTAACTGCGGCCTCTTCAGCTTCCGCTGCTTCGCACCTTCGCTCAGGATGACAGAGGGCGCGGAGCGAGAAGACTTGCGGCGTGGAGGAGAAGCGCTTCCGGTTCGACTTGATGATCGCCCTTCTGGCGCTGCTCATCAGCGGCGTCGCCGCAGCTTCGTCGGCATATCAAACCTACGTGATCCGCAGCCAATTCAGCGCGACCGTCTGGCCCTACCTGACCTACATCACGACGAGTTCGCCCGAGAGCTTCGAACTCGACGTCAGCAACCCGGGAATCGGGCCCGCGCTCGTCTACACTTCGCTGGTGACTCGCGACGGCAAACCGCTCGCGCTGCCCGCCACCCCGACGACTCAGCCGGCGCTGCAGGTCGCAATCGATCCCGACATGCGTGAGGCGCGGACCGATGCGGCGAGGTCACATACCCACGGCGCATTGTCGATGAGCGTGAGCACCATCGTCCCCGGCGACGTCATCCCATCCGGCACCAAACTGATGCTCCTGAGCGTTCGTGGAAAGTTCATCGCGCGCCGGGTGATCGCCGACATCCGCCGGATCGATCTCAGCCTGTGCTACTGTTCGCTGCTGGGCGACTGCTGGACGAAACGCTTGTGGGACTCCGACGTGCGGCCGCACCGGGTCCACGCCTGTCCCAACGCCTAGCCGAAGATCCGCTCGTCGTCGGCGTCGACGATGTCGATGATGAACTCCAGATCCGGACGCGCCGCCATCGTAGCGGCGTACTCGCTGCGAAAGTAGGTCTCGTCTTCGGCGTGCTTGGGTTTGATGCGCCGTAAGGTCGCATTGATCGCCGGATACTGCGCAGCATCGGTGTGCCGGCGCAGCCACGCCGCGACGTCGTCTTCGCTCGCGGCCGCGGCGACCGCTTCGCGGAGTTCGGCTTCGCCAACGCCCAAACGGTCGAGCAGATATCCCGAGATGCCCTTGATGGGGCCGTTGATGAAGTAGACTCCCGGATCTCCGCCGGGAAGCTGCGCGCGCAGCTTGTCGATCGTCCGCGGCATGAGCATCAGCCCGTCGAGCTCGGCGTGGCAACTCCGCGGCGGCTTCGTTCGAAGATCGAGTGGTTCCATGGGCGGAGCTAGCGCAGGCTACAAAGCGGTCGCATCATGGCGTGCGGCTTTCGACGTAATGCGGCGCTTCACTGCGGTCGAGGATATCATGGCGCGCGCAACTAAAATGACCGGCGTGCGAGTGAGCTCGTGTTTGGCTGCGTTCATTCTTGCACTCTTCGTCCCGCTCGAGACGTTCGCTCAGGCGGCGAAGCCGCAGCGCCATCTCGTCTACGCGTTTACGTGGGGAACGACGACCGATCTGCAGATGCAGAACTCCGGAATGACCGAGAGCGGCGGCACCTCGGGCTCAGGAATGAGCGACTTTGGCGGCGGTACGCAAGATAAAGGAACGATTGCGGTCGACGTGATCCACGAGCAGCCCGATCGCGGATTGGTAGTGAGCGTCAGCGAGCAGGCTCAAGGCTCGCGCTCTGCCCCGCCCGCGACCTGCGTCGTCTTCGGCAATACGAACGTGATCTGCGATCCGAATGCCAAGGTGACCGCCGAGGAGCTCGCGCTGGTGCGACTGCTCGGGCCCACCTTCGTCGATCCAACGCAGATCGACCCCAAGCAGCACTGGCACGTTGCCGAGAGTGCGCCCGATTTTACCACGGCCTCGGACTTTTCGATCGTCCAGAATGCCGGCGGCATCCTCAAGATCGTCGAAACGCGTACGGTGAACGGAACGGGCGCGCGAGCGTACACGCGCGAGGTATCGGCAACGATCGGTTACGACGTGAGCAAGACGCTGCCGCTCTCGATCGCCGAAGATTCGACCGAACGCAGCGAACGCGCGAATCAATACCAGACCGTGAAATCGCAGACGACGCTTCAACTGCAGAGCGACTCGCTCGCCGCAAAACCGTAGCCGCCCAAAAAAAAATCTCGCCGACCCCAATCCAAGCGCCTCTCTCCGCCGTTAGAGCGAAGACGAAAATGGAGAAAGGAGCTTCGAAACGTGACGCGCGCTGCGGCGTGTATCTCGTGGGCGGTGTGCTTGTCGCTACTGGGAGCCGGCAGTGCCGCCGCCCACCCTCTGGGTAACTTTACGATCAATCACCTCGCGCGCATCGATGCGAAGACGACGGAGCTCCGCATTCACTACGTGCTCGATATCGCCGAGATTCCGACCTTTCAAATCATGCATGCGGCCGGAACCTGGTCGCCGGCGCGAATGCGCGATTGGGCGAACGGCGAGAGCGCACTCGTCGCCGGCGGACTCGAGATTGAAGCAAACGGCGTTGCGCTGCCGCTTCATCTCGAGCGCACGGCAGCGCAGACGCGACCGGGCGCGGGAGGCTTGCCGATTCTCTATTGGACCGGCGATTACACCGCACCGTTGCCTCCGACGGCAGCCGTTGCCGTTCGCGACGCCGTCTATGCCGACCGGCGAATCGGTTGGAAAGATGTCGTTCTGCCCGGCACGACCGATCCAACCGACGCGCTGCGCTCCTATCCAAACGCGCTCGTCGGTTCGCCGCGCCAAAACGATACGGCGACGTTCAACGTCGTCAATGGCAAAATCGCGCACGCTCGCATCGGCGGGGGCGACGACTCCGGATGGGGCCCCAGCTCGATCGTGCGAGCGTCGGCGCTCTCCGATCTCCTCGCACGCGACGGGCAGACGCCGTGGTGGATCGTCTTCACGATCCTTGCAGCCTTCGGGCTGGGAGCACTGCACGGACTCGAGCCCGGACATGGTAAGGCGCTCTTGGCCTTCACCCTCGTCGGTGCGCGTGCGACGTTTAGGCAAGCGCTGATTCTCGCCGCCGCGCTTACCGTCGCGCACACGGCGGCGGTCGTTCTGATCGGCCTGCTGCTCTGCGTCGCTGCCGGTTTCGCGACCGAGCGGCTCTTCACGTGGATCACGCTGATCTCGGGCGCCGCCATTGCCTTCATCGCGGCGCGCGCGCTCTCGAGCGCGTTGGGGCATCTCGTCGCGCATCGCCATCAACACCGTCACCATCACGCTCGCCCGCACTCGCATGCACTGCCGGGCTCGCAGCCGCTACACTTTCGCAGCGCGGTCGTCGCGGCGATGAGCGGCGGCATCGCCCCCTGTCCGGCCGCGATCGTCGTCTTGCTCACCGCGCTGCACCTGCATCGCGTCGGCTACGGACTCGCGCTGATTGTCGTCTTCAGTCTCGGCTTGGCGACGGTGCTCGGCGCGATCGGCCTCGCGGTCGTGCACGGCGCGGCGTGGCTCGGTCGGCAGACGCTCTTTGCGCGGGTTGCGCGCGTCGCGCCCTTTCTCACCGGCGGCGTCATCGCGATCGTCGGCGCGGTGATGCTCGCCCAAGGCGTGCGCGCCGAGGGTCTGTCGATCGCGCCGCTCGCTGCGGTCGTATCGGTGCTGTTCGCCGTTGCGGCGGCAGCCGTCTTCCCGGTTTTCCTCACCACGCGGTCCGCGCACCGCACGCTGATCATCAAGGAGACCACATGAAACTGCTTCGTTCCATCGGGACGATGGCGGCGGTCTTTCTGCTCGCGTTCTCGATCTCGCTCTACTCGTTTAAGGCGGCGCGAGGATCCGACCACCAAGACTCGCCGACGGTCGTCAAAAACCCACTCGCCGACATCACCGACGTCTATGCCTTTCCCGATCCGCACGACGCGTCGCGTGTCGCGCTGGCGATGGACGTACGTCCGCTCATTCCGCAAGGGATGACCGGAGGGATCGCACTCGATCCAAACGTGCTCTATCAACTCAAGATCGCAACGAGCGGCGTCGCTTCGAACTCGATCAAAGAGGATACCGTCTTTCAGTTCGCCGCCGATTCGGCGGGAACGTCTCAGCACGTCACGCTCTACGGCCCGGCCGCGCCGAACGAGGTCGGAACGACGAACACGATCGTTTCCAAGACCGGAACGTTCGATTTCGGCTCGGTCGCCAAGCTCAAGAACGGCATCAAGGTCTTCGTCGGACCGCGGCGCGACCCGTTCTACTTCGATCTCGCGCAGTTCTTCAAGATCGTTCCCGATCGCAACTACATGAACCATCCGCATACGCCGCCCGCGACCGCGACTTCGTTCCGCTTCGCCTCGGCGAAACAGAAGCTCATCCTCAACGGCGTCGACTACGGAACCGCCGGCTCGAACGGCTGCGCGATCAAGAAGCCGCACGACTATCTCGAACCCTTCGACGTTATCTCGATCGTCATCGAGATGCCGAAGAAACTGCTCGCACCGGCTAGCGGAACGCCCGGAGTAATCGCCCTGTGGGCGACCACCGGCACGCCCGACGGCGGTCCGGAATAGGAGATTCGAACAATGAAACTACGATATATCATCGGGCTCGTCGCGCTCGCGTTGGCCGGCGCGGTTGCCGGAGGCTGCAGCTCGAGGTCGGCGCCGCTGGTTCCAGCGGGTCTGCAAGCGCCGGCCGGTGAGACGACCGGAAAGCCGGTAGCGTACAAGCAGATCGAACTCTTGTCGCGACCGGCGGTCAAAGAGGCCTTCGAGCTCTTCGAAGACCACAACAAGACCAACCGCTCCGAGCCCTACCAGGATCCGGCGCTCCAAGGGCAGATCAAATCGTTTGCGATGATGTTCCGCAGCAAACAGACTGCGGAGACGCTGCAAGCGGTGCTCTATCCAAACGTGATGAAGGCCGATCTCTCGCAGGACACGGCGAAGGCGGCCTACCTCGGATACGAAACCGGCGGCGCAACCGGCAGCAAGTTCGGCGGACGTGCGCTCGACGACGATATCATCGACATCTCGCTCGGCGCCATCTTCGGTAACACGCTCTCGGCGCTCGGTCTCATCCCCGACGATCACAAAGAAGCCCCTTGCCTCACCACGGATAACGTCGCGTACGATAAGTCGAATACGAAGACGTTCCCGTACATCCAGACTCCGCTCTAAACGATGCGACGGTCTGGTGCGATTGCCGCCATCGCGGCGGCAATCGCGGTCGGGGCGGCGTGGCCGTGGCTCGGCGCCGATCGCGCGCAAGCCGGTGCGCCGGCGACTGCTCCGGTTCCGACGGATTATCGGCAGCGCAACGCGACCATCACGTTCTACGAAGCGCTCGCGCGGCGCGACGCCGACGATCAGATCACGCGGCGCACGCTGGGCGCCGAGTACTTGCAGCGATTCCGTGAAACGGGCGATTTCAACGACGTCAACCGCGCGCTCGCCGTTGCGACGGCGTCGCTGCGCCTGCAGCCGCAGGGCAACGCCGCGGCGCTTAGCGTCGTCGCTTCGTCCGACCTCGCCCTTCACCGGTTCGGCGAGGCGTTGCAAGCGCAACGCGAGGCCGTCGCGGCGATACCCTTCGACGACGGCTCCCGGGCGCAGATGGCTTCGATCCTAATGGAGCTGGGCCACTATTCGCAGGCGCGGCAAATTCTCGATCGCCCAGTGCAGCAAGAGATCAATCCGACTTGGCTCTCGATCCGGGCGCGTTACGACGAGCTCACCGGCAATCAAACCGGCGCGCGCGTCGCGATGGCGCAGGCTACCCTGCTGATCGATCGCCTGATCGCGGTCTCGGCCTACACGCGTTCGTGGTATCACACCCGCGCGGCGCAGCTCGCCTTCGAAGCCGGCGACGCTTCTGCGGCCGAGCGCGAGTTCGGCGAAGCGTTACGGCTCTTTCCCGACAACGCACAGGCCTTGCTCTTCGAAGCGAAACTCTACCGCGCGCATGGCGATTGGCCCCGGGCGCTGGCCGCGGCGAAGCGCAGCGCCGAGCTCTACCCGTTACCGCAAGCGCTCGGATATGAAGCCGACGCGCAGCGCGCGCTCGGCGACGAAGCGGGCGCGCGGCGAACCGACGCGCTGATATCGGCCGAGCAGCGGCTCTTCAACGCGCAAGGCGTCAACGATCGTTTGCTCGCGATGTACTATGCCGAACATCGGGAGCACTTGAGCGCCGCGCTGGCCGCGGCACGCTCCGATCTCGCCAAGCGCGGCGACGAAATCTATGCCGACGATACGATGGCCTGGGTGCTCGCCGCGATGGGGCGTTGGCGCGAGGCGCGCCGGTACTCGCAGCGCGCGACCCGCTACGGCACGCAGGATCCCGAGCTTCAGTATCACGCCGGGATCGTCGCCTGGCATGCCGGGCGGCGCGACGAGGCTCGGCGACGGCTAAGTGCGGCACTCGCCGCCGACCCGCAATTCCATCCGTTCTATGCCGACGATGCGCGCGCGTATCTATAGTCTCGTCTCGGTTCTGGTTGCGCTCAACATCGGCGCATGGGCGCTGGCCTTCGCCGCCTTTTGGTCGCATCCGGTCCTGCTGGGCACGGCGCTGCTCGCCTTTACCTTTGGATTGCGCCACGCCGTGGACGCCGACCATATCTGCGCGATCGACAACGTCACGCGCAAACTCATGCAGGAGGGACGCCGCCCCGTCGGGGTCGGCTTTTTCTTCTCGCTCGGTCACTCGACGGTGGTCGTCGCGCTCTCGCTCGCAATCGCCGTTGCCGCCGCGCTGGTCAAAGGCCGGCTCCCCGCGCTCGCGCACGCGGGAGCGCTGGTTGGAACGTCGGTCTCGGCGACGTTTTTGCTGATCGTCGCCGCGATCAATCTCATCGTGCTCCTCGAGATCTTCACCGCCTTTGCTCGCGCGCGGCGAGGCGAATCGGTCGAAGAGGCGAGCCTCGGCGCGATGCTCGATCGGCGCGGGCTGCTCGGCCGGTGCTTTCGACCGTTGCTCAAACTCGTCGACCGCAGTTGGAAGATGTACCCGGTGGGGCTGCTCTTCGGGCTGGGATTCGATACCGCAACCGAGGTCGCGTTGATCGGAATTGCTGCGGTCGAAGCCGGTAAAGGGTTGCCGGTCTTTGCGATCCTACTCTTTCCGCTGCTCTTCACCGCGGGAATGTCGCTGATCGATACCGCCGACGGAATCGTGATGGTCGGCGCCTACGGCTGGGCTTTCATCAAGCCGATGCGTAAGCTCTACTACAATCTGGTGATTACGCTGGTCTCGGTGCTCGTTGCGGCGATCGTCGGAATGCTCGAGGCGACCAGCGTAATTGCCGATCGGCTTCAGCTCAACGGCGGCGTGTGGGACGCGATCCGAGCGGTGAACGAAAACTTCGGCGCGCTCGGCTTCGTCATCGTTGGACTCTTCCTAGCGAGCTGGCTCGTCTCGGTCGGGGTCTACAAACTGCTTCGCTACGATGAGCTAGGAGTAATGTGAGCCGGCGCTCACTTTGAAGCGATTCGCTTCGCAGATCTCGGCGATCTGTTCGTGGCTCAGGCGGCGGAAGGTTCGATTGCCGTACTCAAACTGCTCGCCGGCCGCGGTTGCGTCGTAACGCGCTTGGGCGCCCGGGTTGAGCGGCGGACGGCGCTGGAGAACGTGCGTCTTGAAGTTGACGCGGTAGACCAGGTCCTTAGCAAAGAGAAAGATCTCGCCGCGCGGGTTGGCGTATCCGCCGTAGACCGGCTCTGACGTCTCAGAGGCGACCCGTCCGTTTGACTGCGTGATAGCGAGCGCCGCAACCGGCGAAAACGTACAATCCATACGAAGGTAATAACGCAAAAAGGCGCGAGAGCGTTGCAGGCAGGCGAGAGATCGCCTGAGACTTTCCTCGCAGCGTGCCAATTGTTAAGCACGGTTGGTTGCGCGGTCCGCGCTTTTGTGAGATGTATGATACGTCTCATCCCGCGCTTCCGATAGGAGTATCTTCCGATACCAGGCCGCAATAGACGCTTCAAAACCGGCCCGCGCCCGCCCAAGGCCGGAGCCGCCACCCAGGACCTCAAGGAGCCCGCACTCGAGGTCGCGGGAAACGTCAAGCAAGTCTTCCCGAGCGCCACGTTCTCGGTCGAGCTCGACAACGGACACGTCGTGCTCGCACACGTCGCGGGTCGGCTGCGGCGCCACCGCATTCGGATTCTTCCCGGCGACCGCGTCGATCTCGAGATGTCGCCCTACGACCTAACCAAGGGTCGTATCGTCTACCGTCACCGCTCGGGCACGTAGTCCGTTCGATCGCGACGGCGCTCGGCCGGCGCCTCCGCGCAAAATCCAGCCGCGAAAATGTCCGCAAGCGCCCCGCTCAAACGTCTAGGGTGCATCAAACACCCTGAAGGAGGCAATGACATGGCGGAATTTCTCTATCTCTACCGCGGCGGCCAGCGCGGCGCGACGCCGAAGAGTCCCAGCAGATCATGCAAAAGTGGCTGAACTGGATGAAGGACCTCACGGCCAGCGGCAACCTGAAAGATCCCGGCCAGCCGCTCGAAGACGAGGGCAAGGTGGTCACGGGACAAGGCGGCACCGTGACCGACGGCCCGTTCGCCGAAGCGAAGGATCTCGTCGGCGGTTTCACGCTCGTCGAAGCCGAGAATCTAGCGCGCGCCGCGGAACTCGCGCAGCGGCTGTCCGATTCTCGAACGTGGGCGGGATCGTCGAGGTCCGGCCGATCATGAAGATGGACATGTAACGTGGAGCCGAGCGACCATCTCTTCCGCCACGAGGCGGGGCGCATGGTCGCCGCGCTTACGCGCGTGTTCGGATTGCACAACCTCGCGCTGGCAGAAGACGTCGTGCAAGACGCCTTCTGCCGCGCTTTGGAGGTCTGGAAGCTGCGCGGCGTTCCCGACAATCCGTCGGCATGGCTGATGAAAACGGCCAAGAATCGCGCGCTCGACGTGCTTGCGCCGCGAGCGAACCGCGCGCACGCTTCGCGCCCGATCTCGGCCGTCTGCTGCAAACCGAGTGGACGATCGCCAACGCCGTCGAAGAAATCTTCGATCCAACCGGCATTCCCGACGATCAGCTGCGGATGATGTTCTCGTGCTGCCATCCGCAGCTTGCCGGAAACGGCGCAGATCGATGCTCGTGCTGCAGTTCGTCGGCGGCTTCGGCGTGCGCGAGATCGCCGCGGCCTTCGTCAGCACGCACGCCGCCGTCGAAAAGCGCCTGACGCGCGCGAAGAAGACGCTCGCCGGAATCGGGCGCGCTCTTCGATATTGCCGACGCCGCCGATTTCGCGCAGCGGCTTGCCCGCCGTGCAGCGCGCGCTCTATCTGATCTTCAGCGAAGGCTATCACGGTGCGTCGGCGCAGTCCGTCGTGCGCAGCGACCTCTGTCGCGAAGCGATTCGGCTCACGCGCTTGCTCGCGGAGCATCCGCTCGGCGACACGCCGTCGACGCTCGCGCTGTGCGCGCTGATGTATCTCAACGCGGCGCGCCTGCCGGCGCGCCTCGACGCGTCCGGGAACCTCAGCTCGCTGTTCGATCAAGATCGCTCGCGCTGGAACCGCGCGATGATCGCGCGGCCGTCGAATGGCTCGAACGTTCGGCAACCGGTACGGCAGTGAGCCGGTATCACGTCGAAGCCGCGATCGCGTCGGTGCACGCGCGCGCGCCTTCGTTCGAGGCCACCGACTGGGCGGCAGATCGTCTCGCTCTACGACACGCTGATGCACGATCGCGCCCTCGCCGATCGTCGCGCTCAATCGCGCGATCGCGGTCGCGCAACTGCGACGGCCCGCAGCGCGGCCTGCGAGGCGATCGAGGCAATCGGCGATCGCGAACGGCTCGACGGTATCCGTTCTACCACGCGGCGCGCGGCGAGCTCGAACTGCGCCGCGGGAACGGCGCGGCCGCGCGCGAACACTTTGCGGCCGCGGTCGCCACGGCGCGTAACTCCGAGGAACGGCGATTCTACGAAACGAGGTGTTCGGCATGCGCTCCAGCCTTAGCGTAATACTGCTTCTGATCGTCGCGGCGTGCGCGGCGCCGGGCGTTGGCACCGTGCCGCGCGGCCTCTCGTACGCGGATGCGCGCCGGATCGTTCCGGACAAGCGCGGCAGCGTTAAGTTCTTTCCGGACACGTACGGCGATCCGACCCCCGACGGAATCACCGCCGGGCCCGACGGCGCGCTCTGGTTTACCGACCCGGGCATGGACGTCATCGGCCGCATTACCGCCGGGGGAACCTATACGCTCGAAGCGCCGGCCGGCACCGAGGTCTCCACCGGAATTACCGTCGGGCCCGACAAGAATCTCTGGTTCACGACCTTCGACGGCGTCGGACGCATCACGACCGCGGGTACGGTGACGTTGTTTACCGACCCGTCCGGATCGTTTCCGCAGGGAATCACGACCGGCCCCGACGGCGCGCTATGGTTCGCGGAATCGAACGGCACGGTCGGCCGAATCACCACGAGCGGAACGGTCACGCACGTTACCGTGGCGGCGGCGAATGCCGGACTCTTCGGCATCGTCACCGGATCCGACGGAAACCTCTGGGTCACGCAAAACATCACCGGCGGCAGCCATTTCGCCAACAAGTTGTTCCGTCTAACTCCGAAAGGCAAGATAAAGACGTTTACGGTCGGTTCGGGCCCGGCGTGGATCTGCGTGGGGCCGGATAAAGCGCTGTGGTTTACCGAAGAGGATGCCAACGCGATCGGGCGGCTTACGACCGCCGGTAAATACACGGAGTTTCCGACGACGATGAAATACGGCGAGCCTTCCGGGATCGCGAAGGGACCTGACGGCGCGCTCTGGTTCACCGATTTCACGGGCGACTTCGGGATCGGGCGCATCACCACCGCGGGCAGACTCCATTTCTATCGTGTACCGAGCGGGGCGGCCGGGTTGCAGATCGCTTCCGGCCCGCGGCGCGCGATGTGGTTCACGTCGTCTGAGGTGACCTCGGGCATCGGGCGTATCGCCACGCGGTAGCGAGGTCACGGATCGGCCGCGTCGTGCGCTGAAATAACGCTAACGACGTGGGCTTTTTCGAGCGACCCGATCCGCGGCTCGCCCAGAGCGCCGATCCGACTCCGATCGCGGCAGTTGCCGGCGCTCTGAAGCGCCACGCGTTCGGGTTGCTCGTCTGCCTAGTTGCGGTGGCAACCCTCTACACTGCGAACGTGGCGGCCGGACTGCACGCCGCTGCGGCGGCGCGCGGCAGCGTCGTAGCGGCTGGATTGTACGCGCCGGTCACGATCGTTCGCGATCGGCGCGACATTCCGCACATCCGCGCGGCCAACGAGCACGATCTCTTCTTCTCGCAAGGATACGTGCAGGGCTCAGACCGGCTCTTTCAACTCGATTTGAGCCGGCGCTATGCGTACGGGCGGCTTGCCGAGGTGCTCGGCGCCAAGGCCCTTCCCTACGATCGCGTGCAGCGAGCCGTCGACATCGACGGCATCGCCCGGCGGCAGCTCGTCGCGCTCGCTCCGCGCGACCGGGCGGCGCTCGTTGCTTTTAGCGACGGCGTGAACGCCGCCGCTGCAACCCAGCCGTTGCCGGTCGAGTTTCGCATGCTGCTCTACCGGCCCGCGCCGTGGACGCCGAAAGATTCGCTCGCCGTCGCGATCGTCGCCTCGCTCGAGCTCGCCGATTCGTGGCACGAGATCTTTATCCGCGACGCGATCTGGCACCAACGTGGAGCGCGTTGTTTCGACGAGCTCTTTCCGCTATCGGATCCGCGCTACGACGTTACCGTCGAGGGAGCACGCGACGGGCGACGCGCGCGCGTGCGAACGAAAGCCTGCGATGCGCCGGAGCTCGCGCTGCACGCGCATCGCCCCGCGATCGGCAGCAACGCGTGGGCGGCGGGAGCGCGGCGCAGCGTCAACGGCGACGCGCTGCTGGCCAACGATCCGCACCTCGATCTGACGATTCCCGGCATTTGGTATCTCATCGATATGGAGTCGCCGCACTTCCACGCCGCCGGCGCGACGATTCCCGGCATCCCCGGTGTCGTGCTCGGCCACAACGAGCGCGTTGCGTGGGCGTCGGCGAACGCGCAGATGGCGACGACGAGCCTCTTCAAGGCAGGCCGGCTCGACCGCGGGCGGTGGGTGACCGAGCGCTTCGGCGTGCGCTTTTCGCGCGACGTATCGGCGGCGTACTATCGCACGCCGTCCGAGTATGCGATTCCCGACGAGAACGACCCGCCGGGACTCGTGCTCGTTCGCTGGCCCGTCTACGCGCAGCGAGAATCGACGATCGCGACGGCGCTGGCGCTCGATCGTTCGCCTGACGTCGCCGGCGCGCTGCGCGTTCTGTCGCGATACCGCGGCTCGCCGCAGAGCTTCATGCTCGCCGATCGCGGCGGCAGCGTCGCGTATCACGTCGCCGGACTCGTCCCCGACGATCCCGCGTGGGGGCGCTACGTCCATCCGGCGCGCGAACTGCGCCGTGCCTATGCGCCGATTCCGTTCGATCGGCTTCCGCGGCAGGCTCCCGCGCGCGATGCGATCCTCGTTGCCGCGAACAACAAGACGTACGGGTCCGGCTATCCCTATCGGCTCTCGGCGCAGTTCGAGCCGCCCTATCGCGCCTATCGAATCGCGGCCTTGCTTCGCCTGCGCCTGCAGTACGATGCGCCCTATTTTGCGCGGATGCAGCTCGATACGCTCTCACCGATCGACTTGGAGATCGCGCGCGACGTCGCGCGACTCGCGCGCATGGATGCGACGCCGAGCGACTGGTCGAGCACGCTCGACCTGTTGCGCCGCTGGGATGGCCGCTACCGGCCGGCCTCGCGCGGTGCCGTCGTCGAGCATTCACTGCGACTCGCCCTCTTCCAAGATGGCGCTCCGCTCGGGGAGCGCCTAAACGAACTGCGCGACGAGCGCGGTGCGCCGCACGAACTCCTCGACGATATCGGTGCGACGCTCTCGTCGCTGACCGGCGACGCGAGCGGCACGTGGCGTGAGGCGGGTGCGACGCGCATCGAGCATCTGCTCGCGCCGATGCATTTCGGGTTTCTCGACGGTGCGTGGTTACCCGGTGCGGGCGATGAGTATACGATCCATCTGCAGGAGCCGGGCGTCGCGCAGGGCTTCCGGGCCGTCTGGGACGCGGGCGCTTGGGACCGTGGCGGAATTGCGATTCCCAGCGGCGAGTCGGGCGAGCCGGGCTCGGGACACTACACCGATTTAACCGGCGCGTGGGTCGCCGGCACGCTGCAGCCGCTGCCGTTCAGCCGCGCGGCCGTCGACGCAAATGCGGCCGCCGTGTTGACGCTTCGACCCGCCCGGTAAGACGCCGCGCTAATGCGGCGAGGCGAAGACCGACGGCGAAACGGTTGCGTTGGGCTGATAGTTCGAAAACGTGAGCGTGCCGTCGACGCTATAGCCGGGGAATCGCGCCGCGATCGTGGCCTTCGAGGGAAGACGATACGTGCCGACGTTCGCGTACGTTTGACCGAAGTTCAGCGTGCCGCCGTTGGTATAGTTCCACTGGGCCTTGCTCAGCAGCGTGGATCGGTCGTCGATCGTGACGGTGATGCTTTTCACGCGGCTGCCGGTATTCTTCGGAACCAGCGTGTAGGTCGATACCGTGCCGTTGTCGGTCAGCGGCGTGATGTTGTACTGCTGCATCGCCTGTTCGTAGGTTGGCGTCGACGAAGCGAGGTCTTTGAACCGGCTCAGCTCACCCGGAACGTTTTGGAACTCGATCTTGCGCGTTGGCCGCAGATAGTAGACGGTACCATTTAAGGTTTTGTGAATCGGAATGACGGCGTGGAGCAACGCCGAGAGCTGTGCGGTCGCGGTGTAGGAGTTCAGCGTCGGATTCGGATTCGTCGCGCGCGCGAGCAGCGAAAGGGAGGCGATCTGCGACGGCGCCGGCGAGGCGCCGAGCGCGCTCAGGACGATCGCGGCTCCGGCGATCCAAACGGCGACTGCGGGGCGGTTTGCCGAAACGTTCATGAGCGGTTTTCTTCTGGCCGCTTCCTTGGATTCCCGGCTTGCGCCGGCGCTGCAACCTTCGCTGGTGCGGGCGCCTTTCTGCGGGCATGCAGACAACGCAAGAACTCAATCGATTCCCATCGCCGGCGACGCGCCCCCATCCGCTCGCGTATCGCGACGGGCTGCTCTGGATGGGCTCGTGGGATACCGACCGCATCTATACGATCGATCCGCAGACGCAGAGCGTGCGCAACGAGATCGAAGCGCCCGGAAGACCGTATGGAACTACCGTTTACGGTGACGAGCTGCGCGCGGTCATCGCGCACGGCGAAGAAGAGGATCGCTATCTCTACCGCCTGTTGCCCGATCGCGGATTCGATCTATCGAGCAAAACGCCGTGTCCCGACCTCACCGGATCCTATATTGCGGCGAAAGGCACGACGATCTATCTCGGTCAGATGGGCTTCCGCCGAATTCTCGAGCTCAACGCCGAGGGAACGATCGAGCGCGAGATCGCATTACCCACGCGCTGTGCCGGATTCGGTTTCGGTCCGGACGGCTTCTACATGACCTCGGCCGACGAAGAGTTCGAAAATCTAGTCTTCGGCAGGTTCGACATCGGCAGCCGCGAGCCGCAGTTCGAGAGCATCCGGCCGTTGCCTGAGGAAGCGCGCTCGCTCGCGTACGACGGAACGCGCTGGTGGACGTCCCTGCGCGACGCGAACGAGATCGCTTCGTTTACGGTCTAATCGTTAGCGCCCCGGACCTTGCGACGAGCTCGAGCTCGCGCTCGATCGCGTCGGCGAGCTCGCGCCGTGCCGGCTCGTGCAGCGCGAAGTAGAGCGTTGGCTCGATCAGTTCGACTTCGCTGACGCGTACGCGTCCGTCGTCGTCTTTGAGCAGATCGACGCGCGCGTAGAGCGGCTCGCCCGGGACCGCTTCAACGGCTTCGATGGCGACCGCGATCTCTTCGCGCGTCGCCTCGACGTAGGACGACGGCTCGCTGCTGACGGCGAGGATCCGGTCGAAGGGTTTCTTCACCGCCGCGTGCGAGTAGCGGCTGCAGATCACGATCAGCGCGCGTTCGCCATAGCTCACGACGCCGTCGAGATAGGGCTGAACGAGCACGTCTTCGTCTGCGAGCAGCTCGGCGAACCGCGCCTGCCCGGCGGTGAGCGAAGCCTCGTCTTCGCGAACGAGCGTCACGCCGTGCGCGGCGGCGCCGCGCGCCGGCTTTAGGACGACGCTGCGCCAGCCGCGGGCTCGTGCAATCTCGCGAAGCGCTCGCCGCTCGCCCCGGCGGATCCAGAGCGTCGGAACGATCGGCACGCCGATCCGCTCCAGATCGAGCAGGTACGATTTACTGGGCGTTCCAGCGCAGCAGATGCGGATCGTTCTTCACCACGGTGAGCGATGAGATCCGCTCGATCCACGCAAGGAACTCGTCGTAGCGACGGTGATAATCCCAGGTCGAGCGCACCAGGCAGAGGCGAGCCGAGCCCCAAGCGACGCGCGGGTCGTTCCAGACCGCGACCGAGACCGTAAGGCCGCGCCGGCGGAGCTCCTCCACCAGCATCTGGTCGTCGGGATCGAGCTCCGAGACGAATTCGCACGTTGCGACGATGCAATCGACCGGCATGGCGGTATCGTATCGCGCCGCGCCGGCGGAGGACAGCAAGTTTCCAACGAAAAACCTGGCCGCTGCCTCGAAGGAGGAGGTTTCGTTGGCAAAGAGCCCGCGTTTTCACGCTCTCGATCGGATCGACTGTTCGATCGTGCGTTCGCTCCAGAGCAACGGCCGCGACTCGTTCGCCGAGATCGGTAAGGCGATCGGTCTCTCTGCGACGAGCGTCGCGGAGCGCATCCGCCGTCTCGAAGAGGCGGGCGTGATCGAAGGATACGGCGTTCGGCTCTCGAGCGCGAAGCTCGGTTATCCCGTTACCGCGTTCATTCTCGCGCGACCGAACGGTCCCGATGCGCGTTTCGTCAAAGTCGCGAAAGAGCGGCCCGAGATACTCGCCTGCCATCGCGTCACCGGCGAGTTCTCGTTCATCGCACAGGCAGTCGTGCGCGACGTAACGCATCTCGAGGAACTGCTCAACCACCTCGAGCCGGCGGCGGTGCACATCGTCACGCTCGTCGTGCTCTCCACCTCGTTCGAGGGCGTGCCGATCAACGTCGACGAGTAAGTTTGATCACCTTCTCGTCGCCGGCATCTGCGGGTGGAGGCGACGCTCCATACGCAGCCTCGTAGTAGGTATCGCGTAGATTCCCGAGTTGCACGTCTCGCGGAATGGGCGTCCCATCGCCGCGGTATACCGTCGCGCCTTTTACGAGTAACCGGTACGCCGCGAGCCGCTCGTTCTTCCAATCCGAGACCTTCCAGCGCTGCGGCGCCATCACCGAGAACTCGTAGGGCGGCAACGCGGGACGTTTGCCTTCAAAGGGTTCGAGCTCGACGCGAAAGCCCTCGCGCTCGAAGATAGCCTTTTCAACTTGTGCTTTGGTTGCCACGTCAGCGGTGAGCAGTCGCTTCGGGCAGCAACGTATCGGGGCGGCTCAAATCGTAGAGCACGCCGACGCTTGCGGCGGCGGCGACCTTCGAGTTGCGCGTCGTAGTATCGATCTTCGGCGCGATGACGTCGACCGGCGCGAGATTGGGCGTCGATCCGAAGGCGGCGTAGAGCGGCGCCGCCGTCGCGTCGTAGGCCGAGAGCGGTTCCATACCGAGCATTAGCTCGATCGTACGCAAGACGCTCACCGTCGAGAAGTGCTGGTGGATCGTTCCGCCCTTTGCATACGGCGAAGCGACGTAGAGCGTGGTCCGCTGATCGCTGACGTGATCGGCGCCGTCCTGTGCGTCGTCCTCGGTGATGAAGATCGCCGACGACGGCCAGATCTTCGAATGCGAGATCGCATCGACGATGAGCCCGACGGCGTAGTCGTTCGTCGCTATGTATGCCGCCGGCGTGAGCGTTCCGGCTCTGATCCCGGCGGTGTGATCGCCTGGCAGCCACATCCACTCGAGCTGCGGCGTCGTGCCGGCTGCGACGAAGCCGTCAAACTCGCGTTTCCATTCTTTATAGCGGTTGAGGTCGCTGTAATCGAGATCCCATCCGACGTAGTTCGGATCGAAGCGGTCGCCTATGCTCGGTGCCGTCGAGGCGACGTGCCCTTCGATCGCGGGCATGAGCGCCATCTCGCCGTAGTCACGAAAGCTGACGTTGGCGCGCCGCGCGGCGTCCCACATGTAACCGCCCGAGGCAACGGCCGCGCCGCTTCCGGCGAGGACCTCGTCGTCGTCGTTGCGCCCGCCGTAGACTGACGGCCACGTGCGCTCGACGTAGTCGTTGGCGAAGGCGCCGTCGGCCCAGTTATGGCCGGAATCGCTCACTTCGCCGCTCGCGTAGAAATTATCGAAGAGTCCGAAACGTTGCGCGATCGCGTGCTGGTTCGGCGTTACCTGCTCGCCGAAGTAGACGAGCTTCGGATCGCCGTTGCCTTGCGGCAGATCGCCGAGAATTTGATCGTACGTCCGGTTCTCTTTGAGGATGAAGAAGACGTGTTCGATCGGACCGCCGGCGCGTAGGACCGTCTGAGCGGGCGGTGATGGTGCGCCCTGTGCGCCTTGCGGATTTAACGGCGGCGGCGCGCCGTCGAGCGAGAGCGCGCGAATCGAGCCGAACTGAACGGCGGCGATGTAATCGACGTTACTGCGGCTCATCACGTTGAAATGCGGATTCGGCTTCGTACCCTCGCCCTTGCCGTCGATGACGAAGAGCCGGTTGCGCAGCGCAATCGCGGCGGTCGGATACCATCCCGTCGGGTACCGCGCTGCAATTTGGGCGCCGTGCAGCACGACGACTTCATTTGCCGCGCCCAAGGTGACGTAGATCGCGCCGCCGGCGGTCGAGAGCGCGTTGGGAGACGAGCCGATGTGGCCGCGAACGGTGCCGACGTAAACGTCTTGGCGGCGCTCTCCCGTCGCGGCGTCGTAGATACCGACCGTATCGGCGTCGGTCTGCGCGACGTAGAGCGCCGGCCCGGCGACGAGCACGTCGCTCGGATGCAAATCGGTGACGATGCGCCGCACCGTGCCGGTGCGCACGTCGACGCTCGCGACGTAGCTTGCCGAACGCACCGCGACGAAGACTCGCTTTCCGTCTTGCGAGAACGCGGCACTCCCGGGTTGGCGTCCGACACGGATCGCGCGAGCGCCGCTCAGCGCATCGAGCTTGCCGATGCGGAGGCTCTCGTCGCCGTTGGTCACGACGGCGACGAGCCCGCGATCGGCCGCGACCGAGATCGGATAGCTGTTGTGCGGCAACGCGAACTTTCGTACGCCGCCGCTCGCCGAATCGATTGCAAATACGGCATCGGCATTCGCACCCGCGACGAGTATCGAACGGCCAAACCAGACCGGACGTCCGAACGCGCCCGCAAGCGCAACGCGGCGGGTCGCGCGCAGGTTTGCCGTTGCATAGAACACGAGCGCCGGCGGATTGAAGCCCGACTCGACGACGGCGAGCGTCGACCCGTCGGGCGATAGGGCCGCGCCCTGCGGCATCGTGCCGGTCCGTACGAAAGAGCCATTCGTGCCGCGCAAGATCCACCCGTTGGGCAGGACGCGGATCGCCGCGCTGGCGGCAACTGCGCCGGCGCAGCCGAAGAATTAGCGCAGCGAGCATTGCATGCCTCATCGTTACTCCGGTCCGTAGAGCGAGCATTGATGTCCGTCGGGATCGCGGAAGTTCACCGCCCAGCGATCGGCGTTAATCGGACGGGGCTCGTTAAGAAAGTCGATGCGATCTTTCAACGCGGCGTACGCTTGGGTCACACTCGCGACGCCAAAGACGCATTCGTGCGTCGCGGCTAGCGCCTGCGCGGGCGCAAGCTCGCTGGTAATCGCCAGCGTCGTCGCTCCGGTGTCGAAGAAGACGAATTCGCCGAAGCGACCGGCGACCCGAAATCCGAGAACCTCGGTGTAAAACGCGACGGCGCGGTCGAGATCGCTCGAGCCGAGCATGGTGAGCGATAAGCTGTGCGTCGACCATACGCCTAGGTACGAGGCGGGCGATTCACACTTCCTTCATAAATCGTACGACGTTCGACGGTCAGCCGGGCTTAGGAGTCTTCCTACTAGGCGCCGTCGAACCCCAAACGCACCGACGTAAACGTTCTTCCGCACGGTTTGGAGGAGCGAATGTTTCCAGCCCAGTTTGACTACCGGCCGGCCCGCTCCGTCGACGAAGCGATCGCGGCGCTGGCAAGCTACGGCGACGACGCGCGCGTGCTCGCCGGCGGGCAGAGCCTCATTCCGGCGATGCGATTTCGGCTCGCGCGTCCCGTCCGTCCTGGTCGACATCAATCCGATCGACGACCTGGACGTACCTGCGCGAGTCGGGCGGTGCGCTCGCGGTCGGCGCGACGACGCGCGACAGCGCCCTCGAGACGCGCGCCGTGGATCGGCGAGCGCTACCGAGCTGATCGCCGACACGTCGCGCGTGGTCGCCGATCCGGTCGTGCGGCAGATGGGCACCGTCGTCGGCAGCCTGTGCCACAACGATCCCGGCCGGCGACTGGCCGGTCGATCGCGCTCGCCGTCGCGCGCCACCGTCGTCGTGCGCGGCGAAGGCCGGAACGCGCACGGTCGCCATCGACGACTTCCTCGTCGACAGCTTCACGACCGCGGTCGGCGACCGGCGAGATGGCGCTCGAGCGTCCGATTTCCCGATGCCCGACGATCGCACCGCCGGGTTCGTATCAGAAGATCGAACGCAAGGTCGGCGACTTCGCCACCGCCGCGGCGGCCGTGCAGATGTCGCTGAACGCCGACGGCACGATCGCCGGCGGCCGGCATCGCGCTGTCGGCGCGCTCGGTCCGACGGCGCTGCGCGTCGACGCGGCCGAGCAGCTGCTCGCGGGCGCAGAAGCCGACGAGGAGCTGATTCGGGCGGCGATGCGCGACGCCGCGTAAGCATCGCCGATCCGCAGGCCGACCTGCGCGGCAGCGTCGAGTACAAGAAGCATCTGGCCGGCGTGCTCGTCGGTCGCGCGGTCTGCGTCAGGCGCTCGACGCGTCTGGGGGTGCGAGGCTAATGAAGGTCAACGTCACGGTCAACGGCGTCGCCGTACGAACGCGACGTCGAGCCGCGCACGCTGCTGGCGTACTTCCTGCGCGAAGACTGCGGGCTGACCGGCACGCACGTCGGCTGCGACACGTCGAGCTGCGGCTGCTGCGTCGTCGTGCATGGACGGCGACCGGGCGGTGAAGTCGTGCACGATGTTCGCGGTGCAGGCCGACGGCCACGAGATCCGACCGTCGAGGGGCTCGCAGCAGGGCGGCAAGCTGCACCCGCTGCAGCAGGCCTTCTGGGATCAGCACGGCCTGCAGTGCGGCTACTGCACGCCCGGGCATGCTGATGACGGCGTACGCGCTGCTCAAGCACCAGCCGCAATCCGAGCGAAGCCGAGATCCGCGAAGGACTCGCCGGCAACCTGTGCCGCTGCACCGGCTATCAGAACATCGTCAAAGCCGTGCAGCAGGCGGCCAGCGACGCTCGCGGCCGAGCCGGCCGCCGCCGCCAGGGAGCTGACGTCATGAGCGAACGACGACTGAGCATCCGGCCAAGCCGCGGCACTCGATCGGCGTGTCGATGAAGCGCAAGGAAGATCCGCGCTTCATCCAGGGCAAGGGACACTACGTCGACGACATCTCGCTTCCCGGCATGCTCTACCTCGCGCTGGTGCACAGTCCCTATCCGCACGCGCGAGATCAAGAGCATCGACAAGAGCGAGGCGCTGAAGGTGCCCGGCGTCAAGGCCGTGATCACCGGCAAGGACCTCGAGGCCGCCGGGCTCGGATGGCTGCCGACCTTCCACGGCTTCGACAAGCAGATGGTGCTGGCGATCGGCAAGGTGCTCTTCCAGTATCAGGAAGTCGCCGCCGTGTTCGCCGACGTCGCGCGAGATCGCGCCGCCGACGGCGCCGAAGCGGTCGCAGGTCGAGTACGAGCCGCTCGACCCGTCGTCGCCGATCCGTTCCACGCGCGAAGACCGACAAGGTGCTGCTGCGCGACGATCGCGAGAGCAAGACGAACCACATCTATCCACTGGGAAGTCGGCGACAAGGCGAAGGCCGAGCGCGCGCTGGCGGCTCGAGCCGAAGCGCATCAAGCAGCGCATCTGGTTCCAGCGCTGCCATCCCGGCGCCGCTCGAGCCGTGCGGCTGCGTCGCCTACTTCGACACGCATGGGGCGGCTGCAGTTCCACGTGACGTCGCAGGCGCCGCACGTGCTACCGCACGGCGCTTGTCGCTGGTCACCGGCATTCCCGAGGACAAGATCCACGTCATCTCGCCGGACCTCGGCGGCGGCTTCGGCAACAAGGTGCCGGTCTATCCCGGCTACGTCGTGCGCCATCGTCGGCGCGCTCAAGATCGGACGGCCGGTGAAGTGGATCGAGACGCGCACCGAGAACCTCACGAGCACCGGCTTCGCGCGCGACTACCACATGGACGTCGAGATCGGCGCGACCGCACGACGGCAAGGTCACCGCGCTGCACGTCGCGACGACCGCCGACCACGGCGCGTTCGACGCGGCCGCCGATCCGCGCAAGTATCCCGGCCGGCATGTTCGGCATCGTCACCGGCAGCTACGACTTTCCCGACGGCCCACGCCGAAGTCGACGCGTACTTCACGAACAAGGCGCCGGGCGGCATCGCCTATCGCTGCTCGTTCCGCGTCACCGAAGCGAGTTTCGCGATCGAGCGCGGCATGGACATCCTGGCCGACGAGCTCGGCATGGATGCCGGTGGAGCTGCGCCGGAAGAACTTCATCAAGAAGGAGCAGTTCCCGTATCCGTCGGCGCTCGGCTTCACCTACGACAGCGGCGACTACCACGAGACGCTGCGACGTCGCGCTCGAGAAGATCGGCTACGACGACGCTGCTGCAAGGAGCAGGCCGAGAAGCGCGCCCGCGGCGAGCTGATGGGCATCGGCTTCTCGACCTTCACCGAGGTCGTCGGCGCCGGCCCGTCGAAGCACTTCGACATCCTCGGCATCAAGATGTTCGACAGCGCCGAGATCCGCATCCATCCCGACCGGCGCGGGCATCGTGCGCACCGGGACGCGCAAGTCGCAGGGCCAGGGCCACGAAACGACCTGGGCGCAGATCGTCGCCGAAGAGCTCGGGCTCGACCCGCAGAGCATCATGGTCGAAGAAGGCGACACCGACACCGCGCCCTACGGCCTCGGCACCTACGCGAGCCGCAGCACGCCGGTCGCCGGCGGCGCGCATCGTGATGGCGGCGCGCCGCATTCGCGAGAAGGCGCGCAAGATCGCCGCGCATCTGCTCGAGGTCGGCGAGGACGACGTCGAGTGGAAGGACTACAAGTTCCAGGTCAAGGGCGTGCCGGCCAAGAGCGTCACGATGAAGGAAGTGGCGTTTGCCGCCTACACCAACATGGCGCCAGAACGAGCCGGGTCTCGAAGCGACCTACTACTACGATCCGCCGAACATGACGTTCCCGAACGGCGCGTACATCGCGGTCGTCGACGTCGATCGCGAGACCGGCGAGGTGAAGGTGCGCCGCTTCGTGGCCGTCGACGACTGCGGCGTCGTCATCAACCCGATGATCGTCGAAGGGCAGATCCACGGCGGCCTGACCGAGGGCTTCGCGATGGCCTTCATGCAGGAGATCCAGTACGACGCCGACGGCAACAACCTCAACACCAACTTCACCGACTACCTCGTGCCGACCGTCGCTCGAGACGCCGCACTGGGAGACGGCGAATACCGTCACGCCGAGCCCGCACCATCCGATCGGCGCGAAGGGCGTCGGCGAGAGTCCGAACGTCGGCAGTCCCGCCGCGTTCGTCAACGCCGTCATCGATGCGCTGTCGCCGCTGGGCGTGCACGCACATCGACATGCCGCTGACGCGCGACAAGGTCTGGCGCGCGATCCGCGACGCGAAGCGAAGGCTTCATGAGTGAACCTCAAGTGGAACGGGCAGGAGACGATCGCGGCCGACTAAGGACGACGGTCTGGGCGTTCATCAACGACCCGGCGAAGATCGCCACGTGCCTGCCCGACGTGCGCGAGACGACGATCGTCGACGCGCACGCTTCGACGCGGTCGTCGGCGTCGCCGTCGGCCCGGTGCGCGGCAAGTTCAACGTTCAAGATCGTGCTCGAGCCGAATGCCGGCGGCAAGTCACATGGACATGAAGATCAACGGCGGCGGCTTCGGGCAGCGTCGTCGATCTACTCGCGGGCGCCGATCTTATCGCGCGAGAACGATACCACGACGATTTTGAACTGGAAGGGCACGGCATCGCTGCGCGGACCGATCGCGACGATCGGCGGACGCGTGGTCGACGCGCAAGCGCGGCGCGTGATCGAGACGACCTTCGAGAACGTGAAGAAAACGTTGGGCGGCGCGGTGCTAACTCCATGAACTGCGCGCGAGTTCTTCGAGCGCGTCGCCGAACTCGAGCGGGCGCGCACACCCTTCGCACTCGCAACCGTCGTCAGCGCGATGGACCGATCAGCTCGCACATAGGCGACCACGCGATCGTTCTGGCCGACGGACGCATGCACGGCTTCGTCGGCGGCTCGTGTTCGCGCGACATCGTGCGGCGACGAGGCTGCCATGCGCACGGCGATCCGCGCAGTCGGATCCGACCCGGCGCGCCGGTCGCGCCGACGACTCCGAGCCGGCACGGTCGTCGTCCGATGAGCTGCGAGTCGGAAGGGGCGGTCGACGTCTACGTCGAGCCGCATCTGCCGGCGCGATCTGCTCGTCGTCGCCGGCGCTACGCCGGTTGCCGACGGCTCGCGCGTCTGGCGTCCGCCCTCGACGGCTATCGCGTCATCCGCGTGGTCGACGCGCCGGAGCCTGCACGAGCGCGCCGAATCCGAAGAGGAACACGCGGTCGCACTCGATGCGTTCCCGACTTTCTCGCCGGGAATCGAGCCGGTCGACCGCGCGCGCCTCGTCGCCGTCGTCGCGTCGCAAGGACACTACGACGAAACCGCCCTCGAAGCGTTACTTAAGGAAGTGAACCGGTGTACATCGGACTGCTCGCCAGCCGTAAGCGCGCCGCCGACGTCTTTGCCGAGACGAAGCGCCGCGGTGTTGCGGGCGAGCGTCTCGCGAACGTCCACAATCCCGCCGGCCTCGACCTCGGCGCGCGGCGTCCCGCAGACGTCGCCGTCTCGATTCTGGCGGAGATCGTTTCCACGATCGCCGCGAAGGAACCGCAGTGAACGCGGCACGCATCCGCGAGCGCTTCGCGCAGCTAGGGTACATCGCCGACGAGGACGTCGCGACGTCGTTGGAACTCGCGCTCGCGCTCGAAAAGCCGTTGCTGATCGAGGGTCCCGCCGGCGTTGGAAAGACCGAGAGCGCGAAGGTGCTCGCCGACGTGCTCGAGACCAAGCTGATCCGGCTGCAGTGCTACGAGGGTCTCGATTCGGCGAGCGCGCTCTACGAGTGGAACTATCCCAAACAGCTTCTCCACATTCGGCTCACCGAGCAGCGAGGCGAGAGCGTCGAAGCGCGCGAGGCGGAGATTTTCGGCCGCGAGTTCTTGCTCGCGCGTCCGCTTCTCGCCGCGATCGGCGAAGAGTGCGCGCCGGTGCTGCTCATCGACGAGATCGATCGCGCCGACGAAGCCTTCGAGGCCTTTCTGCTCGAGCTGCTCGGCGAATTTCAAGTAACGATTCCGGAGATCGGGACGCTGCGCGCCAGAGCTCGGCCGATCGTCGTCGTTACCTCGAACCGTACCCGCGATCTCTCCGACGCACTGCGCCGGCGCTGCCTCTATCTCTGGATCGGCTATCCAAGCTTCGAACGTGAGCTCGAGATCCTGCGCGCGCGGCTGCCGGGTATCGACGAACGTCTCGCGCGCCAGATCGCGCGTTTCATGGAGTTTCTGCGCGCGCAGCCGTTCCAGCGGGTGCCGGGCACGGCGGAGAGCCTCGACTGGGCACTCGCGCTCGTGCGGCTCCATCGCGACGCGCTCGACGAACGCACGCTCGAAGCGACGACCGGATGCATCTTGAAGGTGCAAGAGGATTGGGAACTGCTTCGCACGCTGCGTCCGCAGTACGAACCACTGCTCGCCCATGCCTGAAGCGCGGGCGAATCTCTCCGAGAAGGTCGTCGAGTTCTGCGAGCGGCTTCGCTCCGTTCACGCCTTCAACATCGGTCCGCGCGAGGCGTTCGACGCGGTGCGCGCGGTCGAGATCGTCGGCCTGCGGCAACGCCGCCGCGTCGCGGCCGCGCTACGGGCGATCTGCTGCGGCAAACCCGAAGAGATCGAGCTCTTCAATCACGCGTTCGATGCCTTCTTCGCAAGCGCCGCGCCCGGATCGGCCTATCGAAGCCGCGCGCGCCGGCGCACCCGCCCGATGCGCGACGAGAGCTTTGCGCCGCCGGAGAATGCCGAGATAAAACGAGAGCCCGAATCGGAGAGCCTCGGCGAGGCGTGGCGGGCGCTGCTCGCGCGCTATAGTCCGAACGCGGCGGCGTCGAGTGCGCCGGCGATTCCGCTCGAGGGACTCGATGCGGCATTGCGCGAGGCCGGGCGTCTCATCGCGCGTCTGCAGTTGGGGCGATCGCGCCGCTGGAAGCCGCAAGCGCGCGGCCCGCGCTTCGATCTGCGGCGAACGTTGCGCGCGAGCCTGCGCACCGGCGGCGACCTGCTCGAGCCGCGGACGCTGGGCCATCCGCTACGCAACCCGCGCTTTGTCGTGCTGATCGACGGGAGCCGCTCGATGAGCGAGCACGCGCCGCGGATGCTGCAGTTCGCCTACGCGCTCTGCGCCCGCACCCGTCGTGCGAGTGCCTTTCTGTTCAGCACGCAGCTCCAAGAGGTCACGCACAAGCTGCGCGAAGCGGGTCGCGATCGCACCTTTCGCTTAAAGGATCTCGGCGAAGCGTGGGGCGGCGGGACGCGCATCGGCGCGAGTCTGAACGAGTTTCTCCGCAAGTACGGCGCGCGCTTGAGCGATCAGACCTTCGTGATCGTCATCAGCGACGGCCTCGACGTCGGCGAGATTTCGCGGCTGCAGCGGGCGATGGGCGAGATTGCTCGCCGCACCGCAGCGATCGCTTGGCTAAACCCCGACGCGGCGCGTCCCGGCTACCGGCCCTCGGCGCGCGGCATGCGCGCGGCCTTGCCGTTCGTACGCAAGCTGAGCTCACTGGAACGGATCGATGCGCTGACGCGTCTCGGTCGCGGGTCGAAGGCGGTTGCCGATGCGTGACGTCTTCGGCGTCGCGGCCCGATGGCTCGGCGAAGGCCGTTGCTTCGCGCTCGCGACGCTCGTCGATCTGCGCGAAGCGGCCACCGCTCCCATCGGGACGACGGTGGCCGTCGACGAAGATGCCCACGTTTTTGGAAACATCGGCGCCGGGTGCTACGAAGGCGAGATCGTTGAGGCGTGTCTAAAGACCGCCCACGACGGTCAAGTGCGCCGTCTCGGCATCAATCTTACGAGCGAGGACGAGGTGCTGGACGGCACGGCATGCGGCGCGGTGATGCAGCTCGTCGTTTGGCGGCCGCAGCCGGAGTTTGCCGATGAAGCACGCGCGATCGCCTCGGGAGCGCGCGAAGCGCGCCTATATCTCGAGTACGATCGAGAAGATGGCGCGGCCGTCGCGTTCGAGCACGTCTTCGAGCCGAAGACGAAGCTCGTGGTCGTCGGCGCAACTGCGGTCGCCGCCGAGCTGGCGATGCTGGGACGGCGTCTCGACTTTGACGTCGCCGTGATCGACCCGCGGCCGTCCTACGCGACGGACGAGCGGGTTCCCGACGCTTCCGAGATCGTGCGTGCGTGGCCCGAGGACGTTCTTCCGAAGATGATCTCGGAGCGCACGCCGATCGTCGTCCTCTCGCACGATCCGAAGTTCGATCTTCCGGCGCTGCGCTGCGCGCTCAACTCCAGCGCACCCTACATCGGATTGCTGGGGAGCCGCCGCTCGCAGGCGGCGCGGCGCGCGACCTTACGCGACGAAGGATTCGACGAGCGTGCGCTCGCGCGGATCCACGGTCCGGTCGGGCTCGATCTCGGCGGCGTAACGGTTGCCGAGACCGCGCTCTCGATTCTCGCCGAGATCGTCGCGGTGCGCCGCGGCGGCGAGGGCGCTCCGCTTCGCGCCGGGCTCGGCGCGATCCATCGCGCCGAGTGCGTGCAGTAATTCTCGCCGCGGGCAGCTCGTCGCGAGTCGGACGGCAGAAGCTCCTGATGCCGTTTCGCGGCAAGCCGCTCGTCGAGCACGCCATCGCGGCGGCGGCACGATGGCAGCCCGTCGTCGTCGCCGGAGCGGAGGTCGCCGAGTATCTGCGTGGTCGCGCCGATCTCACGGTCGTTCAGAACGACGAGCCCGAGCTGGGCATGACGCATTCGTTGGCGCTGGCGAATCGGGCCGTCGCGCGCGACGGCGCGATCCTCGTGTTGCTCGGCGACAAACCACTCGCCGACACGGCGCTCGTCGAAACGATCGCCGGCGCGGCCGAGGATGGGGACGACGTCGTCTATCCGGTTCGCAACGGGGAACCCGGCCATCCCGTCGCGCTATCGCCGCGCGCCCGAGATCGCATCGGCGCACTGCCGCCCGGCGATACGCTGCGCCGGCTGCGAGCCGATCCGGAGCTTCGCTGCCGAGCGGTCGAGACCGCCGAGGAGGGCGCGTTCTTCGACGTGGATACGCTCGGAGCGCTGCGCGAATCAGAGGGGAAGCGGTGATTCGGAGGCTGAAGGCGCCGGAACGATACGACTGCCCGTAAGGAGGACGTTATGGCGCGCAAATTTATCGATTGCCGCGAGTATCCCAGCGAAATGAACTGCACGATCGCGATCTTCGCGGACAACGAAGACGAAGTCGTCGAAGCTGCCGCACAGCATGCCGTCGCGGTTCACCGCCACGCCGATTCACCCGAGTTGCGAACGATGCTGCGCTCGGCGGTGAAGGAGGGCAGTCCCGCCTGAACGCTAGCGCACTTCATCAAGAGCGGCTGCTATCGATGAGCGGCCGCGAGCTCGTCGCACTCTATGCCGAAAGCCCACCGGGTCCGATTCCCGACGGCCCAGCGCGCGGTCTCGCACTGATCGCACCGGGGAGTCCGGTGAGCAAGCTGCTCGCGGAATGGACGAATCTCCTCGGCTGGCAAGGTAAGACGTTCGACGCCGCGCGCGGCCGTCTCGTCAATCGCATTACCCCGTTTCACATCGACGCGATCGTCGCGCAGGTCTACCCGGGGCCGAGCCTGCTCGACGGCAAACCCTGCATCGTGCTCGATTACTCGAAGACGTCGACGCTCGCACGGTTCGTCCGCGACGAGATTCGCAGCATCGCGCCGAACCTCTACCTCGGCTACGCCTATCTGGGCGCGGCGCGCACCATCGGTTTCAGTCTCGACTTCGCTCGCGGGTGACGCGCCGGGAGAACGCTTTGCCGTGGATCGCGCTCGTCGCGGTCTATTTTTTGTGGGGCTCGACCTATCTCGGCATTCGCGTTGCGGTTGCGACGATTCCACCCTACCTTATGACCGGTTGCCGCTACGTCGTCGCCGGCGGATTGCTTCTGGCGCTGCAGTGGCTCGTTGCAAAAGAGAAGCCGTCGTGGCCCGACCGCGCGCAACTGATGCGCATCGGCATTATCGCCGTGCTCTTGCTCGTCGTCGGCAACGGGCTACTCTGCTTGGCCGAGACGCGCGTCGAATCGGGAACCGCGGCCTTGCTGATTGCGAGCTCGCCGATCTTCATGGTCGTGCTCGACGCGATTCGCGCGCGTACGATGCCGAGCGCGCTCGCTCTTGCCGGCATCGTCCTCGGCAGCATCGGCATCGTCTTTCTCGTCGGTAAGAGCTCGCTCCATGCCGACGTGCTGATGGCCGGGCTGATTCTCTTCTCGTCGTTTGCATGGGCGGCGGGATCGGTCTACGCGCGAGGGACGTCGCATCATCCGCTTACCGCATCGCTCGAAATGACGATCGGCGGCGCCTGCTCGATCCTCGTCGGTTTGGCGATCGGCGAAGGATCGCGCCTGCACCTCGGGGCGATCACGGCGGCATCGCTCTGGGGAATGCTCTGGCTTATCGGCGGGGGCGCGATGGCCGGCTACAGCGCCTTCGCGTATGCCGTGCGCATGCTGCCGACCACGACGGTCGCGACCTACGGCTACGTCAATCCGGTCGTCGCGGTTATTCTCGGCGCGGTCGTGCTCGGCGAACCGGTAACCTGGCGGATCCTCGCCGGCGGAGCCGCGGTGATCGTCTCCGTCGTCTTCATTCTGATCGGAAGCCGTTCGGCGGCCGAAGAGTCGATCGCGAGCGGGTAGCGCAACCGCGCGGGGCGCGCGCGCGTTGAAGAGCACCTATGGAAGAGCGCAGACTGGGAACGCAAGGGCTAGCCGTCTCGGCGATGGGCCTCGGCTGCATGGGCATGTCGTTTGCCTATGGCAAGGCCGACGAATCGGAGGCGATCGCGACGATCCATCGCGCGCTCGAACTCGGCATCAACTTTCTCGATACGGCCGAGGTCTACGGACCGTACACGAACGAGCGTCTCGTCGGTCGAGCCTTGCGCGGCCGTCGCGACGGCGTCGTCGTTGCGACGAAATTCGGATTTCGAGTCGGCGAAGACGCGCGCGGCGTGAACGGAAGGCCCGAGAACGCGAAACGAGTCGCCGACGAGTCGCTCGCGCGCCTGGGAATCGATCGAATCGACCTTTACTACTTACACCGCCGCGATCCGTCGGTGCCGATCGAAGAGACGGTCGGTGCAATGAAGGAGCTCGTCGACGAAGGGAAAGTGCGCTACCTCGGACTCTCCGAGGTGAACGCGGAGACGCTGCGGCGCGCGAATGACGTCCATCCGATCAGCGCGCTGCAGAGCGAGTACTCGCTCTGGGAGCGGCGCGTCGAGAAACAGGTGCTGCCGGCGGCACGCGAGCTCGGCATCGGGTTGGTGCCCTATAGTCCGCTCGGGCGCGGTTTCCTTACCGGAGCGATCAAAGTCCACGCCCTCGAAGAGAACGACGCCCGCCGCAACCATCCGCGCTTTTCGGCAGAGAACGCCGCCAAGAACGAACGAATCGTCGAAGTGGTTCGCACCGTCGCTCTCGAGTGCGGCGCGACCCCGGCGCAGGTCGCGCTCGCCTGGGTGCTCTCACGTGGAGACGACGTCGTGCCGATTCCCGGCACCAAGCGCGTGCGCTATCTCGAAGAGAACGTTCGCGCGCTCGACGTGAACCTCACTGCCGATCAAATCGCGCGGCTCGAAGGGCTCGCCTCGCTGACCGCCGGCGAGCGCTACGCGCCCGAAATGTTGAAGCTCGTCGAGCAGTAGCGATTCGCTACGGCGCTCCGGCGCGAACGGGACCGGCGGCGGCGCAACTCGACCGGCTGCCGCCGAAGATCGCGCCGAGCCCGCACTCCGATGTGAACATTCGCCGGTTGTCGTGCGGGACGCCGCGCACGAAGGCGTACTCTTGGTTCGTTCCATCCGGGTGGCGGCGCGCGACGTACGCGATGAAGTATTTCGCGCGGGCGAAACGGTAGGGCCCCTGTGCCTCGCCGCCGCAACTCTGGTCGAGATCGTCTTCGTGCGGATTCGTGTCGGCCGTCCCCATAAGATAGACGACGCGACGGCGAACGTAACGCGCTTCGAGCTCGGCTGCGGTGCCGGTGACGTATCGCGGCGCGCCGTCGAGTCCGTACCGCCAGCGATCGACGTCCGAACACTTCGGCTGCGGCTTGGGGCGCCAGTCGGTAAAGTAGAAGTACGACGACGGATTCGATACGATCAGACGCACCGGCACCCGCGCTCCCGGATCGAGCTGCGTCGCCTTGCCGGCCACCGCGTAACGCTGCACGATCTGTCCGCCGGCCGAATGACCGGCGATCACGATCTCGCGCAGCTTCGGAAAGCGGCGGGCATCCGAGAGGCGTGCGATCATCGCGTCGAAGACGTCGTACGTGCTGATCGGCGCGGGAGCGATCGCGTCCGATCCGCCCGGCCAGCGGCCGCTCCAGTAGAGCGTCTTCGGCGAAACGTGCTGCCCGGCAAGTTCGCTTTGCTCGACGAACTGCGGCGCGATGACGAACGTCTGCGCGAGATCGTGGGCGGCATTCGCAGCGATAACGCCGGTATCGTAGTAGTAATCGGCGTCGCGCAAGACGCCGTGCACGATGATGAGCGCTCGCGTTACGGTCGAATCGCCGTCGAGCGAGGCCGTCCCGAAGTACCGCGCGTAGCCTCTGCCGAGCGGCGTTTGCACGAGAAGCTGACGATCGGCGATCCGGCCAGCATTATCCGGCTGCGGCGTCGTCGTCACCGGAACGGGCACCGTGCCGAGCAGCAGCACGGCGCCGAGAATCGACGGGAGCGGTTTGATGCGCATCCTAGGCGCGTTCGATGTGCCCCGCGTAACACCCGCGCTTCGCGTTGTGCGCGTGGATGTATGCGACGCCAGGGTCGCTCAAGAATCGCCGAACGAGCGATTCGGCCTGCGCTCCCTCGGCGAGATCGGCGTCGACCATCATGTCGTCGCGATCGAACGCGCGTAAGCTCAACGGGCGTATCAGCATGACCTCGGGTATCTCGTTGACGCGATCGTAACGCTCCGTCGCCCCTTCGCGGATGAAGATCGCGTGACTCGAGCGATAGGGCGAGTTGCCCGGTTGGTGGACGTAGTTGAGGAGCAGCACGCGTTCGCCCGGCTCGAGATCGCGCATCTCGATTCGGTCGGGAAACCCGGGCGTCGCATCCACGACGTACCGCGCAACGCCGAGCGCGGCGAGCTGCGCGTCGTGGAGTCCAAAGAGGTGCGAAAACGGCTCCGGTGAGAGTCCGGTGATGCGAAAATCGTTCATGGGGCAATTCTAGCGAGGAACGCGCCGCCAAAGTATCCGAATCTTGCGCATCATGCCAAATCCAGTCGTTCACTTTGAGATTCTCGGCGGCGACCCCAAGCGACTCGCGGGCTTCTACCGCGAGGCCTTCGGTTGGCAAATTCCCGAGCAGCCGGTCCGCGGTGGCGCCCGGGTTCCCGATTATTACTTGGTAAGCCCCGACGGCGAACAGCCGCCGAAGTCCGGCATCAACGGCGGATTCGGTGGCGCGCCGGCCGGCTACGACGGACACGTGACGTTCTATATCGCGGTCGACGACGTTGCTGCTGCGCTCAAGAGAATCGAAAAGCTCGGCGGAGCGCGGATGATGGGCCCCGATCAAGTGCCCGACGGTCCGGTGATCGGTCTCTTCCGCGATCCCCAAGGCCATACCGTCGGCTTGGTTAAGGTGGAAATGTAGCTCGTCCGAGCCGTTCGATGCCGTAGACCTTGAAGGACGGCCAGAGTTGCGGCAGCGGCGGATGCATGCCGCGGCAGAGAACGATCGGGCGCTCGCGTTCGTAGGGCATCGCATACGGCGACGTTCCGAAGCGCGCGACGACCGTTGCGGAGTTGCAGATTGCCGATAGCCCTTTCGGGTCGCCGTTGACCGCGAGGACGACCGATCCGTCGTAGCCGCGCGGTCCCCAGAGGTAGTATTGGTTATTCCCGCTCAGCGCGGGCGGAAGGTTCGTGCCGTAGACGTCGATCGCCGCGGCTTCGCCGTAATTCGATGCGAGAATCGCCGCCTTCGCGCGATCGGCGGCGGGCAGCGCCGCGTATGCGGCCTCGACGTCGCGCGCGAGCTCCGGCCATCCGAACTCGTCGGAGAGCATCTGCATGAGCGGCGCCCCAATCCCCGCCGCTTCGACCGGAGGCGGCCGGAACGACATGGTATCGAGCATGTGCTGCAGTCGAGCCGGCGGAAGAACCGGCAAGACCAGCGGAAGCGCGAGCGCGCCGTTGGCGGCTGTGAGAACCGCCCAGAGTGCGATCAGGATCGATGGAAGGCGCGTGCACGCGGCCGCGCCGAGCGCGAACATCGCCGGATAGGCGCCGGCCATGTAGTAGCTCTTGCCGTGCGTCGTGAGAATGACGAGCGCCTCGAAAACGAAGGCGATAGCCAGAAATCGGAACGCGGCGAGCCGGGCCGATACGAAGGGTGCGACGATCCCGGCAATCCAGAGCGGCGCGAGCAAGAAGTTTACCGAGAAGATCTGTCCGATCGTAAATGCGATCGGCGATCCGGTGAAGTTACCGCTATTATCGTTACGTACCAGCTCGAGAAACGGCAGACCGTGGGCGAGTTGCCACGCGACGTTCGGCAGCGCGAGGACCGCCGCGATTAGAACGCCGATCCAGAAGTCGCGCGAGCGAAGCGGCGCGCGCGGACCGGCGAGCGAGAGCCCGATGGCGATTCCCACGTACCAAAAGAGCGCACCGTACCTCGCTTCGAAGGCTACGCCCAGGATCGCGCCCGCCCACCAAAACGAGCGCGGTTCGTCGTAGAGCATCGCGCGTGCGACGAAATAAGCGATCGCGGTGAAGGCAATCGGCTCGAAGGTTGCGGTGGAGAGCGTCGCGGTCATCGCGGTGACGAGCGTTGCACTCGCGGCGGCGACGGCGGCGAGCCATGCGCCGCGCGTGGTCGCGCCGAGCAGCTGTGCCAGCGCGACGGTGACCGGCACCAAGAATGCCGCGGCGAGGATCGCCGGAATCCGCAGCAGCCACGCGTTGACGCCGGCAGCTTGCGTGAGCGCCGCGAGCAACGGCACGAGCGGCGGCTGATCGACGTAGCCGAAGGCCGGATGGCGTCCGCAGACGATGAAGTAGAGTTCGTTGCGAAAGATGCCGTACTGCGGCGCGACCGCGAGATGGACGATCGCGACGATGGCGGCGACGCTCCACGCCGCCCACTGCGCGCCGCGGCTCAAACCGGGCGTTGCGGATCGCGGCGGCATTACTGCGGCGGCGGCCAAACGGCGACTCCGGTCGGATAGTTCGACTTGCTGTAGTCGTGGTTGACCGTTCCGATGACTCTCCCGGCCGGATAGCTCAGAATCTCGACTTGGTCGAAGTTCGAAACGAAGAGATGGGTTCGTTTGCGGTTGAAGGCTTCCCACATCGCGCCGTTGGGAACGGCGATCTGCGAAACGAGCTGCTTCGTCGCCTCCGAGTAGACGTCGATCGTGCCGCTGCCGACGGCGGCAAGCAGATTATCGTTGCCGTCTTCGAGTAGCCCCCACGGCTCGGGAAACGAGACGCCCAAATCGACCGCTTCGCCGCGCGCGCGCTTGAACTCGGCGATCCGTCCGTTACCGGAATTCGTCTGATACGAGATGTAGATCGTCGATGTCTGCGCGTGACGCGTTATGCCGTCGACCTGAAAGTTATTGAGCTGCAGCACGCGCTTCGGCTGGCTCGCGCCGGGCGGATAGACCGAGACGGAGCCGGGATTGAAGTAGCCGACCGGCGCGATATTCGCAACGTCCATGGTTCCGTCACGGCCGACGGCGATGTCGAAGGGAACCCAGTCGGCCGGTACGATCAGGCGCGAGTAGCTGGTCGAACCCTTCGGATAGACCTTGATGTCACCGATGCCCGGGCCTTCGGTCGCGACCCCGAGGTCGGTTACGTAGAGATTGCCCGCGGCATCGGTGGTCATACCGTTGGGATCCTCGGTATCGAGGATCGAGCCGACGTACGACGACGTGACGCCGTGCATCTCGAAGATGTCGATGTGTCCGCTGAACGACGGACTTCCCGTGGGATCGGCGACGTAGAGCAGCTCTTTCGCGCGTTTCGCTTCGGGCGAAATCCAGCTCCGGAAGTGGCCTCCGGCGTTCGCGGAAGCGGGCACGAGCGCGCCGGTACTCGCCGTTGCGTTCGATCCGCCACACCCGGCCAAGAGTAACATGCAGCACGTCAGCGCGCCGCTGCCGATCGTTCTACCGTTCATAAGCATGCTTACGCCACGTCGCCGCCGGTGTCATCTAAGGTACGCGGTAGACTTGGCCGGTCTGCGCGCCCTCGATGCTCTTGGAGTAGGCGAGCGCGACGCGATGCACCGCCACGGCTTCGAATCCGGGAAAGTACGAACCGTACGCGTCCATCGATTCTTCGAGTACCGTCGGGCTGACGGCGTTGACGCGATGCGGCGTAAGCTCGATCGCCGCAGCGCGCACGAAGCTCTCGATCGCGCCGTTGACCATCGATGCGGAGGCGCCGAATCGTATCGGATCCCGCGAGAGGATCCCCGCGATCAGCGTGAACGAACCGCCAGCTTCGACGAACGCGCGTCCGCCGAGCACGAGATTGACCTGCCCCATCAACTTGTCGCGCAGGCCCACGTCGAATTGCTCGGGCGTCATCGAGTCGAGCGGCCCGAAGTGCACGTTGCCGGCGGCGCAGGCGACCGCGCCGAGTCTTCCCGTTTGCGCGAACATCGCGGCGATGCTCTGCGGATCGGCGATGTCCACCCGCAGGTCGCCGCTGGAACGTCCGGCGGTGACGATCTCGTGGCGTTGCGCGAGCTCCGAGGCGACGGCCTTGCCGATGGTGCCGTTCGCACCGACGATAAGTATTCTCACGATGGCTCCTTTTCGGTCAGGAACGTGTCGAGCGCGCCGAGCGCTTCGGGGAGATTCGCTCGGCCGTATCCGAAACGCACGTGCGCGTCGCCGGCATCGAAGAGCGCACTCGGCAGCAGCAGAACGCCCGCGCGTTCGACGAGCTCGCGGCAGAACGCTTCGCTGCTGCCGCCCAGATAGCGCGGAAAGGCGGTCGTTCCGGCACGGGGGCGCCGCCAGGCGAAGAACCGCGCGCGCCGTACAAAGAATTCGTCGAGGAGATCCAAGTTCCGCGCGACGATCGCCCGAACGCGTTCGACGAGCCGCTCGCTGTGACGCAGGGCCAGCTCGGCGAGCAGCTCGCTCGGCGCCGAGTTGCAGATGCTCAAATAATCCTTGAACGCGGCCATGCGCTCGCGCAGCGCGGCGTCCTGCGTTGCGGTCCAACCGATGCGCAAGCCGGCGAGTCCGTACGCCTTCGAGAGGCCGCCGAGCGAGACGCCGCGTTCGTAGAGGTCGCAGACCGACGGAGCGCGCTCGCCCTCGCGTTCGGTTCCGCGGTAGACCTCATCGCCCAAGAGCCAGATGCCGTGCCGCCGTGCCATCGCGACGATCGCCTCGAGCTGCGCGCGATCGAAGGCATAGCCGGTCGGATTATTCGGCGTCGTTAAGACGATCGCGCGCGTTTGCGGCCGGAGCATCGCTTGCAGCTCGTCGACGTCGGGCGCACCCGATCCGTCGAGGTCGCAGTTCCAGCGCGTCACCTCGGCGCCGAGCGCTTCGGGGAGCGAGTAGTGCGATTGGTACGCGGGAAACTGCACGATTGCGTGGTCGCCCGGCTCCAACACGGCGTTGAAGAAGACGAAGATCGCCTCTTCGGAGCCGCTGTTTGCCAGAATCGTGCCGGGGTCGCCGTGAGCGTAGAGCGATGCGATTGCGCCCCGCAGCGCCTCGCTTCCCGTCGTTTCGGTATAGTTCAGGCGCAGTTGCAACAGTCGCCTCTCCGCCTCCGGCTCGAGCGCGAGCAACTCGCGTACCGGCATCGACTCGGGATCGCTGGCGCAGAGCAGGTATCGCGCGCGAAACTCGTAGCGCGCGAAGAATCGTTCGAGTGCGAAGGGCCGAGGCTTCACGATGCGACGAGCCTTCGCCCTTCGCCCGTCGACTCCCAGGGGCCGGCGCGCGAGGTGAGAAGCGGGTTGTCGTGAAGACGCGCGTCGTCGTCAACGACAAGATGCAACGCGGTTACGTCTACTATCGAACCCAGCCGGTTGGCCGGAACACCGCTGCGGACTTCGCTCCGCAGCTCACGCCGAAAGCGATGCCCGGCCGGCGGCAGCGTCAAGCCGTGTTCCATTGGGCATACGATAGCCGAACGATCTAACGTAGGATTCGCGCGTGAGAATTTACACCTTCGGCCATGGAACCGCCGGCGAAGTCGAGCTCGCGGCGCTGATTCGCGGTGCCGGGGTGCAGGCCGTCATCGATGTCCGCAGCGTCCCGAAGAGCCGGGCCCATCCGCACGTCTGGGCCGACGTAATGGCGCAGTGGGTGCCCGACCTCTCCGGGGCGAGCTACGAATGGCGGCGCGAGCTCGGCGGTTTCCGTAAGCCGAGTCCCGATAGCCCGAACGTCGCGCTGCGTCATCCCGCCTTCCGCGGATACGCCGACTACATGCAGACGCCGGCCTTTGCCGCTGCGCTCGCCGGAGTGCTCGCGCAGGCCGGCGATCGCGCAACCGCGATTATGTGTTCGGAGACGCTCTGGTGGCGATGCCACCGGCGGCTCATCGCCGACGCCCTCGTTCTGCTGCACGGGGTCGACGTCGTACATCTCATGCATACCGGCGCACCGCAGCCGCACCGCCCGACGCCCGGCGTGCGAATCCTTACGACCGGCACGCTGCAGTACGACCGGACGGTCTAGCAGCAGGCGAGCGGAAACCTGGTGTTTCCGTAGAAACGTATGCAGCCGTGGAGACGCGCAAGGTAGCGGTCCTCCTTGTAACGCTCGCGCTGGCGGGTGCCGTCGCGACGCCGCTGCGCGCGCAAGCGCCGAGTCCGGACGCCGCTGCGACGGCGCTACTGGCCAAACATCGCGCGTACGTGGGCTGGCAGTTCGGTGACGGAACGTTCACCAGCATGCGCATCACCGGTCACGTCGTCGATCAGAAGGGCAAGCAAACCGAGACCTTCGTAACGGTCTCGCAAGGCGTTGCGTATCATACCTCGTACACGCTGGTCGACCACGCGAACGCTACCGTCCACACCGGATATACCGGCAACATCTTCTGGCGCGCCGACGTCAACGGCTTCCCGACGCCGGTCTACGGTGACTACGCCAAATACTTGGCCTCGCTATCGATTCTCCGCTCCGAAGGTACGACGGAGCTGCCTGCAACGATGCAGAGCGATAAGACCGTCAACGGAAAGGCGCTCAAAGTCGTGCGCGTGACGCTGGAGAACGCGGATCCGATCGATTGCGTCATCGATCCCGATACCGGAGCCTACGTTCAAGCCACGATCGACCCGGGCGGCTCGTACGAGACGACGTACCACATCCGATCCTACAACGATATCCGTCCCGGTAGGAAGATGATCGGCTCGTACACGATCGACGACGGCAAGGCGGTCACCTCGTACGATGCCATCGAGCCGAACGTCGCCGTTTCGGCTCAAGATCTCCATCCGCCGGTGCCTACCGCATCGTGGACGTTCGCGTCGACCGATCCGTTTCCAATCACCATGACGCACGAGCGAATGCTGGTAGACGCGACGGTCAACGGCGTCAAAGGCCGGTTCATCCTCGACACCGGCGCCGACGCAATCATCCTCGACGACCGTTTCGCCGATCGCGCGAAGGCGACCGAGCTCAAGGCGAGCACCGACTTCGACACGATGTACGGAACGGTGCCGACCCGCGTCCGGCGCGTCGACACGATCGCTTTTGGCGGCGCAACTCTCCACACGCCGATCGTCTACTCGCAGGATTTCCACACGAGCGTACTCGGTACGTATCGCGGTCTCGATGCCGAGGGTTTGGACGGTCTGATCGGTTACGATCTCTTCGCAGGCACGATCGTTAAGCTCGACGTCTACGGTTCGAAGATGACGGTCCTCGACCCGTCCACCGACCTCTCGGCGCAGCCCGGGTTGCAGTTGATCGTGGATCTCTCCGAGGGTGCCCCGGCAATTCCGATGACGCTCAACAAATCGATTCCGGTCAACGCGATGCTCGACACCGGTAATCCCGGGGTCGTCTTCATGAGCGTCGATCTGGCAAAGAAGCACCATTTGATGGAATATTCCGAGGGATGTTCCGCGCTCGAAAGTCTTGCGATCGGGCCGATTACCTACTCCGATCAAGAGGTCTGCGGCGCCGATTTTGGATCGAACTATATGCTGCTCGGCTTCGATTTCTTGAAGCGATTCGATTTCGTCTTCGACTATCCGCATGGCCGCATGTTCCTGACGCCGAACAAGAACTGACATGAGCAACGAACGTTTCGATCTCAACCGCGCCGCTTTTTTGGCGGGCTCCGCCGCGGCGCTGGGCGCCGGGCTCACCGAACGTGCCGTCGCGGCGGCGCCGGCCGCAAGTGCGACGGGCTCTCCGGCTTCGGCGCAGCGCCTCCTCGGGCAGTTGATGGCCGGCAACAAGCGCTTCGTAAACAACGACTTTCCCACGCAGAGCCGCGCCGCCGAGAAACGCGAGCTGCTCTCGGATACCCAAGCGCCCTATGCGGCGGTTCTCGGTTGTTCGGACTCTCGCGTAATTCCGAATCTGATCTTCGTTTCGGGGATCGGCGATCTCTTCGTGGCCCGCGTCGCTGGAAACTACCCGGACGACCTCGTCATCGCGTCGCTCGAGTATGCCATCGAACACCTTGGAACCAGGCTCGTGATCGTGCTCGGCCATCAGAACTGCGGCGCGGTCAAAGCCGTCTATTCGGCGGTTGAGACCGGTAAATCGCTTCCGCCCCATCTTTCGACGATCGAGCAGCTCATCGCTCCGGGCATCGAAGGCGTCGTCAAGAAGCGCGGCAGCATGATGGATGCCATCGACGCAAACACGCTTGCCGCCGTCGAGGCGCTCAAGACGGAATCGCCGACCCTCGCGCAAGGCGTGCAGTCGGGTCACGTGCTGATCGCCGGCGGCGTCTATTTGCTCGGAACCGGCGAAGTCAAACTGCTCGAGTAGCGATTCCGGCCTACGTTCCGGCGTCGGCTCCGGCGTGGAAGACGAACTTTACGATGAGGCGATTTAGCGTGGCGCCGGCCGCGGGGCTTCCGAAGTTGACGTAGAGCTCATTGCCGGCCGCGAATCGCTGATGGTATGCAACGGCTAAGTTGTTGCCGATCTGCGTTGCGAAGCCGCCGTAGCCGTTGATGTCGCGCAGCTCGAGGCTGGCCGTGCTCTCGCTGGTGATGTCGTACCCGAGCGAGATGCGGCGCAGCCATTGCGAGTCGAGCGCGCCGTTAGAGAATGCGCGCTGATACGTGCCGTCGTACTCCAAGCCGAGCGTCAAACCACGCAGGAGCGGACGGCTCGTGACGATGGTAAAGAGGTGCACGTAGTCGTCGCCGAACGGGCCCCACGAATAGTTGACGTCGATCGGCGTGGGCGTCCCGTCGCGATAGCCGACCGGAATCTGATAGAGATTGAACGGCTGCGTCACGCCGTCGAGGTAGCACGGATATCCGGTAAAGCTCGACTGATAGAGAATCGGGCCGGTGCAGCCCGGGCCTTCGGGAATCGCGTACGAACGTAGTTGGCCGACCGCCTCGCCCGCGCCGTTGAGCGAGAACTGATTCTTAAAGACCGCACTGATGAAATATTGGACGTCGGCTTGGTGCACCGCGCCGGAATCGTCGACGAAGCGGTCTGCGGTGAAGAAGAACGAGTAGTTTTTGATCGCCGGCGTCGATCCGGCGTAGTCGGTGAAGAACTGCGGGCCGCGGATGTCGGAGTTGGCGGTGTAGCCGTCGATCGGATTGTAGTTCGGCGAGATGTCGAGGTAGCCGCCGTTGAGTTCGAAGTTTCCCTTGTGGCGGTCGACGAAGAACTGGGCGAGATCGGCGTGCCCTTGCGGGACCCAGGAGCCCTTTTCGAACGAATAGTCGCCGAAGTAGATCATGCCGTTCTGAAGGTTGCGTACTTCGAAGCCGTTCTCGACGGTGTTGTCCCATCCCGCGATACTATGGTTGGCAAAGACGCCGTCGCTCCAATAGGTAAAGGCGCCGCCGGGAAGTGCGTGCTGATAACCGTAGGCCGAATCGCTGAACGTGTTGTTCGTCGTCGCGTCGTAGCCGTGAAAGGTGAGCGCACCGAAGGCGCTCTCGTCGAAGGTACCCTCGACCTTGCCGCCGCTGTCGAACGGCCCGACTGAGGGCGAGTAAAAGACGAGATAGGGCGCCTGCACGTTCGTTCCGGCCGGCGCGCGGACGCTCGAATCGGCATTGATGTAGGCCGCGCCTTGGGCGAAGAACGGGCGGTACTCGACGAGCTGGCGTTGGAACTCTTGCGGCGCGATCGTCTGCTGGTCGATCTCGACGTTCGAGAAATCGGGGTTCAGCGTGCCGACGAAGCGAATCGTCGGGGTCAGCGGGTAGCTCACGTCGCCGCCGTACCAGCGCGTGTTCATCGGCAAGAACGTGCCGTTGGCTTGTTGCACGAGCATTCGGTCCTCGCCGATGCTGGCAAGTCCGTAGATATCGGCGCGCGGTTTCGGCCGTGCTGCGGCCGAGGCCGCGAGATCGAAATGCGCCGCGGGCCAGAAACGCGTATCCGGCGAGAAGAGCGGCCACTGGCCGCTCGGCGCGTCCGACATGATCGGATCCCAGACCCACGAGAGATGTTCGCCGCGCGACGCGATACCGCGAACGAACTGCAAGCGCCAGGTCTGCTTTCCGCCGCGCGGCACGCGGAGGACGTCGAGCGGGACGATCATGACCGCGCTCCACGACCCCGATGCCGTCGTCCCGGCTGCGCTCCAGCGCGGACGGAAGCGTGTGTTCTCATTGGCCTGTTCGTATCGAACGCCGCGCGGCGTCGTCTCGAAGTAATAGACTTGGCTGCCGGTTCCGCTCGTATCGACGCCGATACCGACGAAATCATCGAGGCCGAAGCCCGTGTCGTTCGCCGTTTGCGCCGCGACGATCGGCACGCCGGGTTGATCGGCCTTGAAGGCGACGTAGAGATTCTTGTCGTCGTAGAGCAGATAGGCCGACGTGGCGAAGCGCGAGGGAGACCGGGTCGTCACGTTCTCCCACGCTCCGTTTCCGGTCGGCACGAGCCCGGCGCCCCATGCCGGATCGGCGAGGCTCGGGTCGAGCGGCAAGGGGTGCGGCGCGCGGGCTACCGTGAAGGAGAACGTTTGCGGAACCGACGCGCGTGCGGGTGCCGCGAGGAGCGGGAACGCCGCGACCGAGGCAAGCAGACAGAGCAAGCGTCGCACCGGCGATCTCGAGAGCATGCCTCGGCGAGTTTACCACGCGCGAGCGGGCGCGTGGTTCAAATCGCTATCAAATTGGCCGCTCGGCACTCGAGCGCGCGCGTGCGATTGCGGCGACGATTGCGAGCCATCCGGCCACTCCGCAGATCGCCCCGGCGGCCGTCAACGGCGCGCTTTCGAATACGAGGCCGGCGGCAACGCACGCGACCGCGAGTTGCATCGCGGCGAAGGCCAACCACGGCCGGGCGGGGTCGAGAAGCTCCTCAGGCGGCGTTTCGTCATCGTCGCCGCGGTAGATCGTCGAGACCAGCCGCACGCCGATGTGAAAGATGTGTCCGTTGACCATCTGTCCGGCCCAACCAGCGAGCATGACGAAGCCGAAGGCGGCTTGCCACGGCATTCCCGCGAGTACGCCGGCGCCCAGTGCGAGGGTGACGCCCAACCACGCGACCGCAACGGCGATGAAGCATTGCGGCACGCGATAGCGCACGGTTGCTCCGGCGAGAATCGATGCGACGTCGGCGGCATAGGCGATCGCCCCGGCCGCGATGGAGCCTCCGCCCAGCCACGCGAGCCAAGCAATGCGCGATGCCGTTCCGCCGGCGAGCAGCACCGCGCCGATTAGCGTTGCCGTTCCGGTAACGATATGAAGCATGGGATGCTGCGAGCGATTGCCGGTGATCGGACGGAGCGTTCGCGCCGAAACGCCGTAGATCAGAAGGGTCAACCATCCGAAGAGCGCGATGCTTCCGTGCGCCGGCGGGATCGCGAAGAGCCACGCGGGGCGGCTCAGCTCGGAGAAGATCCAGGCGCTGGCCGCGCCGAGCACGATTGCGACGAAGAGCAGGAAGAATGTAATCGCAAACGCGCGCGCGACGGCACGAGCGATCCGATCGGTCGAGCGCAACGCTTGATGGAGCGTGAGCCCCGCCGTTGCGAGATAGACGATCAGCGTCAGCGCGACGGCGATTGCCACGATCCAGAGCAACTCGGGCGCCGCGAGAAAGGCGATGACGAACGCCGTAACCGCCGCGGCGAAGAATCCCAGGGAGTAACGCGCGAGGCTTTCGAATCGCCAGTCGACGTCGAGAAAGCTCGGGATGGCGTGAAGCAGGATCGAGAGCGCGGTCATCGTCAGCCAGCCGAGCGCGACGAGATGGATCCACCCGATCTCCGCGAGCGAGAGACCGCCGACGCCGATGCGAAGCGCGATCCAGAGGGCGAGCATCCACGAAAGCCCGTGACAGAGCTGTCCGAACGCAAGCCCGAGCGGCGGTATCCAGTACCGCTTCAATGATGATCGGTGCGCGGACGGCTCTCGCGGGCGAGCAGTTCGTCGACGAGCTCGACGATTCCGTCGGCGGCAGCGTCGAGCAGTATGCGTCCCTTTTCCGCCGACGCCTTCGTCGGATCGCCCATTACGCCGCTCTCGCTGAGTTGGCTCCAGTGTTCCATCATCGCGAGCGGACCGTCGCCGGCGACGAGGTCGGTCCAGTAACTCTGCGACGGTCGATGCGAGAGCTCGTGGACGGCCTTACTCATGTCGACGAGATCGGGACGCAGCGCGAGATAGAGCGAGGTCTCGAACTCACACGCGTGATTCATCCCGCCGACCTGTTCGGATTCGCGCAGCGACTCGGCGGCTTCGCGCACGCCGGGGGCGGCCCAGTAGCTGACCGCGGCGGCGAGCGCGTCGGTCTGCACGACGCAGAGCCGCGCGATGATGTCGATGAACGGGGCGTTGCTTCCGTGACCGTTGACGATGAGGATGCGCTCGAATCCGTGATGCGCCAGACTCTTGCAGACGTCGAGACCGTAGTCGATGAGCGTGTGCGCGTCGATCGTAATCGCGCCGGGGAAGTCCATGTGGTGCGGGCTATATCCGTGATTGATCGGCGGAACGAGCACCACGCGATCGCCCGCCCGCGACGCCGCGAGCTCGCAGACGCTCGTGCAGAGCAGCAAATCGGTGTCGATCGGCAGATGGAGTCCGTGATCTTCCAGCGTCGCAATCGGTACGATCGCGACGCACGGCCGGGCCGCGGCAGCCTTCACCTCCGGCCAAGTCATCTCACCGTAACGATACTTCTGCACCATCGTTACAGCGTTCGCCGCCCCTGCTGCGTCACCCTGACGAGCGCTTGCGCTTGCTCTTGGCGTTCAGCTCGACGGCGGCACGTATGAGCCTCTTCAGAGCGGCTTCGTCGATGCGCTCGCCTTCGCGAATGTCAATGGCGCGCCTGACGTTTCCATCGAGGCTGGAGTTGAACAGACCGTCAGGATCTTTTAAGGAAGCTCCCTTGGCGAACGTCAGCTTGACGACGCTTTTGTAAATCTCGCCAGTGCAGATCATCCCGTCGTGCGCCCACACCGGAACGCCTCTCCACTTCCACTCCTCGACGACGTCGGGGTCGGCCTGCTGGATCAAACTGCGAACTCGGGAGAGCGTCGCACCCCGCCAGTCATCATACTCCCGGATTCTTGCATCGATCAGCTTGGAGGGAGACTCGCTGACTTGGCTTTGACTCTTAGGCATCTCAGATAGGTACCCGTTCTTTCGGATTGAGGACCGCCATACTTAGAGAGTCAGGGCGTACAACGCCATGTCCATTACCTGCCCGTCCTTGACGCAGGCGCTGCGCATGATCCCTTCTCGCTGGAACCCGGCCTTTTCGAGGACGTGAAAGCTGGCCGGATTCCAGACGATGGGCGTAGCGAAGAGTCGCAGAAGCTTGAGATCGTCAAACGCATATCGGCATATCCGGCGCAACGCGGACGTCGCGATGCCGTGGCCCCAATGCTCGGGGCCAAGCCAGTAACCAACCTCGGCTGCGGTGCGCTCGATGTCGGTTCCGACGATCAGGCCGATACCCCCGATCGCTTCACCGCCGAGGTCGATGATGAAGTTGACTCGAGGCCTTTCGTCCGCGATGCGGCCGATCCAACGCGCCGCATCGTCCAAAGCGTATGGATGCGGCATCGCATCGCGCAGGTTGATCCAGACGTCGCGATGGTTTGCGTGCTTCGTCAACGCTTCCGCATCGCCGGCGCACGGGGCCCGCAGCACTATCCCATCGTCGCAGCGCAGCGCCATTCGCCGATTCTATCACGCCTTCGCCGGGCTTTCCGCCCGGGTGTGAAGAACTACCGCCGCCATGACGAACCGCCGCCTTCCGCTGCTCCTCACGATTCTCGTCGTCGCAGCCTGTACCGGCAATCCGGCTGCGGGCACGGTGCCGTCGGGCGCGGCAGCTTCGGCAAAGCAGCACCGGACGACCCTGACCGGAATTCGCGTCTCCGGAAATCATCTCGTCGACGGTAGCGACAACGCGATCGATCTTCACGGAATCAACCGCTCTGGAACCGAGTACGCGTGCGTGCAAGGGTGGGGGATCTTCGACGGACCGAACGACGCTGCGTCGGTTCAAGCGATGACGACCTGGAACGTCAACGTCGTGCGCGTGCTGCTCAATGAAGATTGCTGGCTCGACATCAACGGCATCAAGCAGCAGTACGCCGGCAAGAACTACATCAACGCGATCGTCGATTACGTCAACCTCTTGCATCAGCACGGAATGTACGCCGAGGTGTCGTTGATGTGGGGCGCACCCGGCTCGTATCAGGCCACCTACCAACCCGCCGCGCCCGACGAGGATCACTCGCCGGACATGTGGACGAGCATGGCCGCGACGTTCAAAAACGATCCAAACGTCATTCTCGCGCCCTGGGGCGAGACGACCGTCGATTGGAAATGCTTCATGAAGAAGGGCTGCGACAACGAAGCGACTTACGGCCCGAGCAACGCCTACTATCAGACCGCCGCGATGCAGCAAGCGGTGAATCTCATGCGAAAGGCCGGTTATAGCGGCGTCATCTCGATACCGTGCATTAATTACGCGAATGCCTGCGGAAAGATCGGCGGGTCGAAATACGACGGTTCGACATGGCTCGAGTCCCGGCCGAAGGATCCGCGGAATCAGCTCATTGCCGAAGCCCACGTCTACGGTAAGAATCAGTGCGATACGACTGCGTGCTTCGACTCGAGCATGCGGCCGATCACCAAGGTCGTGCCGATGATCTTCGGCGAGACCGGTGAGACCTACGGCGGCTCGGACTGCACCCGCGGTTACGTCCCCACGTTCCTGAACTGGGCCGACGCACACGGCGCCGGATATGAAGCCTGGACCTGGGACACGTGGGGCGGATGCGGCGTGCTGATCTCCGATTACAACGGCACGCCTGCCAACGCGTGGGCAAAATGGGTCAAGCACCATTATCTAAGTCGTTAGCGCTCCGGTTCGTCTTACTGATCGGCGTCGTCAATGCGTTCGCCGATTTCACGTACGAAGGCGGACGCGGCGTTGCCGGTGCCTTTCTCGGTCATCTCGGTGCGAACGGAGCGGTCGTCGGTGCGGTCGCCGGCGGCGGCGAGCTTGCAGGATATGCGATCCGCTCCGTTGCCGGCGTCATCGCCGATCGTACGGGCCTCTATTGGCTCGACGTTTGGGTCGGCTATACGATCAATATGCTCTGCGTTCCGGCGCTCGCGCTGGTAGGGAGCTGGCCGGCGGCCGCGGGTCTTTTGATCGGCGAACGCGTCGGGCGCGGCATCCGCAAACCCGTGACCGCGGCGATGCTCTCGCACGCCGGCCGATCGCTGGGGAGCGGACGCGCCTTCGGCATCAACGAGTTTCTCGATCAAACCGGTGCGACGGTCGGTCCACTCGTCGTCGCGCTGGCAATTGCGCGCGGCGGCTACACGATGGGTTTCGGCATACTCATCGTTCCGGCATTGCTTACGCTGACGTTCTTGGCGATTGCGACGCCGGCCGGGCGTGCGTTCATGCCGTCCGATGCGGGCGAGTCGGGGCCGGCGATCCGCGACCGGTCGGCCTTTCGCCGCTACGCAATCGGCGGCGCGCTCGTCGCGGCCGGATACGTCGATTTTGCCTTGATCGCTTTTCGCTTTCAACGAGATCACGTCGCAAGCGCGCCGGCGATTTCGATCTGGTTCGCGGTTGCGATGGCGGTCGGCGCGATTGCCTCGCCGATTCTCGGGCGTCTCTTCGACCGCGGTGGGAGAGAGATCGTCGGGATCGCAATTGCGTTGACGTCAATCGCGACGCCGTTGGCGTTCTTGGGCGGCGGTGCCGTTGCCGGGGTGGGCGTCGCGCTCTGGGGCGTCGGCATCGCCGTGCAGGATGCGCTCTTATTGGCGCTCGTTGCCGGCGTGCTCGCCCATCGGCGCCGGGCGACGAGCTTCGGTCTCTACGACCTCATCTTCGGCGCGGCCTGGTTTGCCGGCAGCGTCATCTCCGGCATACTCGTCGATCGCTCCGTCGTCGGCCTCGTGCTCTTTTCGACGCTCCTTCAGCTCTGCGCGATACCCTGCTTCGTGGTCTCCGTTGGGAACCGGTCGGTGCGGTAGAGATTGAAGTCGATCGCCGCCGAGTTGGTGACGATCTCTTCGAGGAGTTCGCCGAGCCGCACGTCCCACTGCGCGTGTACCCAGTCGCGGTGCGAGCGGAAGTGCACGAGGATTGCAATTCGCGTACGATCCACGCTGCCGAAGAGTTGCGTCTCGATGAGGCCCGGCAATTCCGCGCCGGGACCGTTCATGAAGCTCGCGATCTCGCCGTAAAGGCGTTCGAAATCGTCGGGCGAGACCTCGATCAGCCGCAATACCGATACCGGGGCCGCGCCGTCAATCGCCGCATACCGTCTTTCCATGGGGCGATGCTACCGCGAAATCGAGAATCGCCGAGGAAGCCTGCTTCCCGGGTGCTTCCCAAGTATCGGATACCATGGGAAGGCGTGAATCTTTCGGAAATCGACGTGCGGATCGGCAAGGGAATCGTCGGCCCTGCGTTCTTGAGACGCCCCGCGAAGGCGACCGGTTTGGTGCTCTTCGCGCACGGCAGCGGCAGCAGCCGCCATAGTCCGCGCAACGGCTTCGTCGCCGACGCGCTCGCCGAAGGCAATATCGCATCGTTGCTCTTCGATCTGCTCACTCCCGAAGAGGAGTCGGTCGACCGGCGAACGGCGGCGCTTCGGTTCGACATCGGACTCTTGGCCAAACGGCTCGTCGCGGCGACCAAGTGGGCGCTGGAAGAGCCGACCGTGCGCGACTTGCCGATCGGATACTTCGGCGCGAGCACCGGCGCTGCAGCCGCGCTCGTCGCGGCGGCATCGTTACCGAAGCACGTCGGTGCCGTCGTCTCGCGCGGCGGACGTCCCGATCTCGCGGGAGCCTACCTGTCGCGCGTTGCGGCGCCGACGCTGCTCGTCGTCGGCGGTGCGGACGAGGTGGTTCTCCGGCTTAACCGGGAGGCCGCGGCTCGAATGACCGCGCCCCGGCAAATCGCAATCGTGCCGGGCGCGACGCATCTCTTTGAAGAGCCGGGGACGCTCGCCGAAGTTGCGCGGCTCGCGCGGGAATGGTTCGCGCGCTTTCTCTAGTTTTTCTCAGCGACGCGCTAGAATCGGCACGTATAACATTGATATGGAGTAAGTAAGGAAGGAAACTCAAGTTATGACTCTGCTAAAAACAAGGGATGGTAACGGTGGCGACCTCGCGCTACTCGACCAAATGTTCGATTCGTTCTTCGATATGCAATGGCCGGCCACGCGGTATCAGAACGTGCTTGCGCCGCTCGATCTCTACGAAAAGGACGGCAAGTACGTGTTGGAGATGGCGACGCCGGGCTACGATCCGAGCGAAATCAACGTGGAAGTCGACGGCGGCACCGTGACGGTCAGCGGTCAGCACGTCGAAAAAAGCGAGAAGAAGGACGTCAAGTACCATCGGCGCGAGATGCGCCGCGGCTCGTTCTCGCGCAGCGTCACGCTGCCGCAAGACCTCGATGCCGAGAGCGTCTCCGCGACGATCGAGAAAGGCGTGCTTAAGGTTCTTTTGACGCCGGCACGACCGATCGCCCCAAAAAAGATCGAGGTTAAATCCGCATAACCACGGCGGCGGGTGAGCGGAGATCGCTCCGCTCACCGCCGCTCGCGTGCGAACGCTCGGTCGCGCTTTGAAGAAAACGCGATTGGGAAAGCAGAGAGCTATGAAAGCACTCATTACGATCCTTATAGCGGCCGCCGGCACGCTTACCGCCGGTGCGACCGCACTCGCGCAAGGAGCGCCGCCGCCTCCAGCCGCGCCGCCGTATGTCGATTCGGCATGCGGCAGCTGGCAGGGCGACGTTTGGACGCCGAACGACAGCTGTCCAACGACGACGTACAAGCATGAAGTCGTCGCCGGCACGATCGTAAGCGTTAAAGGCCATCTCGTGACGCTGCAGCTCACCGGGCGCCAGGTCGTCATCGACGACTCCGCGGCGCTCGACAATCAAACGACCGGACGCGTCGCGGTCGGCCGGCAAATTGTCGCGCACGGCTACTGGCAGGGTGAAAACTTCTACGCGACGGCGATTACCGGAGGCCAGCCTCCGCCGCCGCCGGGGTAGTCAGACCTCGGCGACCCCGTAGATCAGCGCGGTCTTCGTCGTACCTTGCGCGAGCCGGTCGCGCAGCGGCTCTTGAATCTCTTTGAAGAATCGATCGGCCGCTTCGTGACCGGCTTGCGCTTTTGCCGTCGTTCCCAAGATCTTATAGGCAAAGGCGAGCTCGGCGACGACCACGTTGAACGCGTCGTTCGTCGGACGCACCCAGACCGCAAGGTCCATATGCGCCGCGACGTCCTTCCCGAAGTTCAGCAGACCGAGCTTCGATTGGATCTCGAAGACCCGCGCGTCGTTGACTGGGGCGACCGTTGCGTTCGGATCGAACCCGAAATCGTTTAGCCCGCGAAAGATGTCGGCGATCCGCGACATCGGTGCGCTGAAGTTCTGTAACGGAGATTCGAGGACGTTGTTGTTCGAGAAGATGCGCCGCACGGAGCCGATCTCGTCGCCTCGCAGGATCTCTTCCTTGAACTTGCGCCGTTCCTTGATGCCTAACGAGCAGGCAACTTCGAAGTCAGCGGCCTTCTGATAATCGGACGAGCGCCGCTTGAAGGTTACCTCCCAGGTCTCGTCCGGCCAGCCGGAGCTTTGATCGCGCCGGATGCGCAGAATGATGCTGTTCTTACGGAAGAGCTGGTCGGGGGTGTCGAAGAAGCGGACCTGCCTCAGGCCCGACTCGAGCGCGTCGAACTCTTCGTAATCGACGTGCAGTTTCGTGGCGATCTGCGCGAGCTCGTCGTTGAAGGCGATGACGGAGCGCTTCGTTGGGAAGCACTCCGCCTGCAACAACAGCTTGAACTCGCGGTGCGTGACGACGTGCGCCACGTCGATCTAATGCCGGTGGCCCGCTCCCGAAACCGTCACGTTGACCGGCTTTGACGCGATGCCGTTGGCGACCACTTGGAGCGTCGCCCCTCCCGAGACGATGTTCGAGGGGACGTCGAAGTAGGTGAAGACCGTCTTCTTTCCGGTTGCAACGCCCATCGTGCTGTGATCGTGCGTTCGCGCATAGTAGACCTTGCCGCCCGAGTTCATGCTAATTCGCACGAGCGGGTAGTTCGTCGCGTTCTGATACTCGTCGCCGAATGCCACCGCTTGGCTCAAACCATTGAACTGCTTGCCGGTGATCTTATACGTCTGGCCGGCGCTGATGCTCGACGGGAAGGTCGAGATCTTCGGCGCCCAGCCCGCCTTCGGCGAACCGGTCGGCGTGTAGAGAACGGCCGAGTTGCTTAGCAGCAGGATTTGGCCGGTCGGCAATAGCAGCGGCGAGCCGCTCTCGTTGACGCCGTTGAGCTGCGTGAGCGTCGTGCCGTTCCATTCGTACGCAGTGCCGCTACCACCGAAGACTAAGACGTTGCCGCTCGGTTCGAGAACCGCAAAGTTGTCGCCGGCGTTGTCGCCGTTGGGAAAGTCGGGTCCCTTCGTCCACGAGTTCGTCTTCGAATTGTAGACCGAGGTGTGTCCCGGGCCGTACCCGCTCGAATAGGATCCGGTGTAGAAGACAGTTCCATCGGGACGCAGGATCGACGGACCGATCTCGCCCGGCGGGTAGTAGCAGAGGCTCGGGCCGTAGAGCAAACATCCATATGGCGACGGCGAGTGCAGGTCGACGATCGTCGAACCGGCCGACGTCCACTTGCTCGTCGACGGATCGTAGAGCTCGGAGTTCGGCGCGTTCTTTACGTCGGCGGTGAGGATCTTACCGCTCGCGAGCAGCGTCCAGCCTTCCTCGGCATTGAAGTCCGCTTTGCCTTTATGGCTAACGACCTTCCAAGTCAGCGTCTTCGGATCGACGTACGCGTCTTGTTCGCTAAGCTTTTGACCGACGAGCAGGCGTCCGTCGGCGAGAACCGTCGAAGGAGAGTCGCCGATCCAGCCCCACTTCTTTGGATGTCCGAGCGGCGTGAACGTCTTCTTGATCGGATCGTAGACGGCGCCGAGATTGGTGAGCTGAAGATCGTACCCGTTGCCCGGCTCGTTGTACTCGCCGCCGGTGATCACGAACAGGCCGTTTGCGAGCACGTCCGCGGCTGCGGCGTCGGGACCGTAGCCCGACTGCAGCGAGCCGACCTGCGTCCACGTTCCGTTTGAGTAGCTGCCGGTCGAGTCGGGCGTGAGGAGCCAGAAGGTGCTCCAGTTCGATCCGCTCTGCGCGAGAACGGTGCCGTCGGTCATCAGCCATTCTAGCTGCATGTAATCCGGAGGACTTGCCATTCGCGTGATTCGCCCCGGGTGGCTGTGGCGCCAGGTCGCAAGCGTCTGTTGCGACACACCCGGCAGCATGGAATGGCCGCCGGAACATCCGGCCACTCCAACCGCCAAGGTCGCGGCAGTCGTAATTAGTGCCGATCTTAAGCTGAAGCGAAGCACACAAACCTCCAAAAAGTAAAACAGAAGTCTGGGAAAGCCGACCCTTTTGAGATCGCTCCTCCTTTTCCCGCTTGCTTAGTAGCCCCCCGCTTTTCAGGATCTTCCTCAGGCCTTCCCGATGGCGTGCTAGGATGCCGCCGTCAAGCTTCGGAGGCACATAACTTGAAGTCCACCATCATCGTCGGTCACCCCGATCCGTCGGAAGAGCGTCTCAATCGGGTCCTTGCGGGCCGATACGCGCAAGCGATGACGGCGGCCGGGGGTGAAGTGCGCGTCGTCGACGTCTCGCGATTGGAGTTCCCGATCCTTCGCACCTACGACGACTTTTTCAAGGGCACCGCGCCCGAAGCAGTCCAAGCGGCGCAGCACGACATTGCGTGGGCCGATCAGTTGGTCTTTTTCTTTCCGCTTTGGATCGGTGATATGCCCGCGTTGCTCAAGGGATTGATCGAACAACTCTTTCGGCCGGGTTTGGTGGTCGCCGCCGGCGATCGCTCCGGCAAAAGGCTACTGGGTGGAAAATCCGCGCGGCTGGTCGTGACGATGGGTATGCCCGCCCTCGTCTACCGCAGCTATTTCGGCGCCCACATGATCAAGAGCCTAACGCGTATGTTGAGGATGATCGGCGTCGCTCCAGTGCGCGTAACGCTCGTCGGAAACGCCGGTGCGCCGGGTGAAAAGGACTGCTCGCGATGGTTGGGTCGCATGGAGTGCCTCGCGCGATCCGACATGCGGCGGCGGCACGCGTGGGGCGAAAGACCGATCCGGGTCGTCGCGGGATTCGGCCTCGTCGCCGCAGCGGCGTATTTGAGCTACGCCGCCGTGGCGTGGGCACGTTTTGGCAACACCAAGCGCGCGAGTTCGCTGCTCGACGAGTCGATGCCGCAATACGACGTTTGCCTCGATCATGAGACCAAGATCGACGCTCCGGCGGCACTGGCATTCGACGCGATGCGCGAGACGGATCTCGAACGCTCTCCGATCGTTCAGGCGCTCTTTCGCGCGCGACAAATCCTTATGCGGGGCCATCACCCAGAGCGCGAGCCGCGTCACGCGCTGCTCGAACAACTCGACGATCTCGGATGGAGGATCGTCGGCGAAGAGACCGGGCGTGAGTTGGTCTTTGGTGCCGTCACCAAACCGTGGGAGAGCGAACCGGTCTTTCGCGGCTTGAGTCCGGTCGAGTTCAAGCGTTTCGACATCCCGGGGTACGTCAAGATCGCCTTCAACTTGCGCATCGACCCGCTCGGCGAGCACGCCTCGATTGCCCGAACCCAGACGCGTGCGCTCGCGACGGATCCGCAGAGCCGCCGGCGCTTTCGACGGTACTGGGTCCTTCTGTCGCCGGGAATCGAGATGGTCCGCATCGTGCTGCTCGCACAACTGCGTGCGGAGGCCGAGGAGCGAGCGAAGGGGCAGGGCGCCACAGCCGGCCGGTAAAAAGGCCACCTCATGTTCGCAACGTCGCATCGCCGCCTCGCCGCGGCTCTGATCGTCGCACTCGCTCTGGCGGGTTCGCCGCCGGCGCTCGCGCAGCAGGTCACGGTTACGGTCAACGGTCAGCCGCTCTACCTCAATCCGGGTCCGATCGAACGCGTCGGGCGCGTCTTCGTTCCACTGCGTGGAATATTCGAGCGGCTCGGCGCCGCGGTCGTCTACTCGGCCGGTACGATCAATGCGACCAAAGAGAGCACGACGATCTCACTCCACATCGGCTCGACGCAAGCGACCGTCAACGGGCAAGTGCAGACCCTCGACGTCGCCCCGTTCATCGTAGGCGCGACGACCTACGTTCCGCTGCGTTTCGTCGCACAATCGCTCGGTGCCAACGTCGGATACGATGCATCGACGAGTGTCGTTGCGATTCAAATGTCGGGTCCCGTGCCGCCCCCGCCGAATCCGCGTCCACCGATGCCGCCGCCGCCGAATCCGCCACCCGAGGTGCGGTTGCGGGCGCAGCAGCCGTCGCCGGGAGGCGAGACCCGCGACCGGTTCGCGCTGATCAGGGCGCAGTTCACGCGTAACGTCGATGCCGCAAGCGTGCGCGTTTGGCTCGACGACGCGAACAGAACGATGCAGAGCGGAGTCTCGGCCACCGGCTTTTCCTTTAAACCGCCGGCGCCGCTCGCATTCGGCAGCCATACCGTGCGCGTCGCGGGCCGTGGTCCCGGCGGGGTCACCTTCGATCGCGCCTGGTCCTTCACGGTCCTGCGTCCGGAGATGCCGCTCACGATCTACCAGCCGGCGCCGAACGCGGCCGTCGGCCGGAACTTCACCATCTCGGGAAACACGGTCGCAAACGGGCGTGTTCGCATAACCGCCGGTCCCTCTCCCGCGTCGACCGGGGAATTTCAGCGACACGGTGACGGCCGGCCCGCGCGGGAACTTTCAGCTCGCGGTGCGGCTGACGACGCTGATGGGGCAGCAGACCGTGACCGTGCGAATCGTCGTCACCGACCCGGAGAGCGGGGCGACGACCGAGACGAGCATGCGCCTTCGCTTGAACGTCTAGAGCCGGCGTTTTTAGACTTTCTTCATGCCCCCGGCCTAGAGTCGGGGAATGGTGAGGAAATTTATCGCGCTGGCCGTCGCCCTTGCAGGCCTCGCCGTCGCCGCGTGCGGCGGCGCGGGCGCTGGCCGCGGTGGAGGCACGGTCGTCCTTCCGCAGATCGATAGCGATCTGGCACTCTTCGCAAACGTTCCAAAGGACACGATCGGCGAGGAGCTTCCGTTCGAAGGGCTCGGTACGATCAAATCCAAGAAGTGGGTCGCGACGCTCGGCGGATATACGCAGACGCACTACTCGCAAGCGCTCGGATTTCCGCCCGGCACGAAGATCACGATTCGCAATCTCTCGTCGAAGATCACGCACACGCTCGACGTCGTGAAGGTGGTCACCAAGCCGCCCGCGGTCTTCCCGGCAAATCCAAAGCTTTCGATCCCCCCCAAAGGCGGCGGTAAACTCCAACTCGGTTACGCGAGCGGTCCGATCAAGCCGGGTAAATCGGTGACGGTGACGCTCGCCAAAGCCGGCATCTATTTAATCGGCTGCGCGTACCACTATCATTCGGGAATGCGCGACGTGCTGGTCGTCGCCGTCCACGCTACCCCCGGGCCGCAGGCGACGCCGCCGCCGCGGTCGACGCAGTCGCCGAGTTCACATTCGAGCTATCAACCATAGCTATCAGTAAGGGGGAGAAGATGTCCAGGAGACTTATTGCCGTCGGGCTGGCGATCGCGGGTCTTGCGATCAGCGCCTGCGGCGGACGCATGACCAACGGCAGCGCCATGGGCGGGAATACGGTGATGCTGCCGCCGGTCGGCGATCTCGCGATGTACGCAACGATGCCGAAGGATACCATCGGCGAAGAGCTCCCGGGCGAAGGGCTCGGAGAACTAAAATCGTCGAAGTGGAAGGCGACGCTGGGCGGCTATACGCAACAAACCCGCTCGCAAGCGCTCGGCTTTCCGCCCGGCACGAAGATCACGATTCACAACCTCTCGAAGAGCAACACGCATACGCTCGACGTCGTGAAGGTGATCGCCAAGGCGCCCGCGGTCTTTCCGAAGGACCCGATTCTCTCGGTCAAGGCAAAGGGAGACGGCAAACTCGCCTCCGGTTACGCAAGCGGCCCGATCGCTCACGGAAAATCGGTCACGATGACACTGGTCAAAGACGGCATCTATCTGATCGGCTGTGCCTTCCACTATCATTCGGGAATGCGCGACGTGCTGGTCGTGGGCAAGTACGCGAAGCCCGGCCAGCAGGCAACGGCGGCGCCAACTTCGTCGCCGACCGGCCGTTCGAGTTGGGATCCCTAAGCGCCGGCTAGCTGCGCCTTCAGCACGATTCGAGTCGATTCGTGCGTGGAGTGGATCTGCACGCCGTCCATGAACGCGTGCATCAGTTCGATACCTCGGCCGCGCTCCTCGCGGCGCACGAAGGGTCTCCATCGTCCGAAGTCCTCAACGGTCACGACGAAGAGACCCTCTTCGCGCGCCATCTCGAAGCGGATCAATCCCGGGTCGCCGCCGCGATAGGCGTGCTCCACCGCATTGGCAACTGCTTCGCCGACGGCGACGAGTACGCCGAAGCGCCGCTCGTCATCGATACCCAGCCCGTCGAGGTCGTCACCGATGATCGCGCGCGCGATCGGCGCGACGGTATCCACTGCCGAGAAAACGTAACGCGAAATGGGTGCTTCACGACAGAGAACGAGCACCGCCGCGTCGTCGCGATTCGAAGCGCCGTTGAAGATTCGTTCTTCGACCGCGAGCGCGGGATCGCCGCAGACGGCCCCAGCGACGCGGCGTTCCAGGGTTAACGCCTTAACCGCGTCGACGAGCCGCTTCTCGCCGGCGATCAGGTCGCGTTCGTTTTCGATCAGCCCGTCGGTGTAGAAGACTACTTGCGAACCCGCCGGGAGCGTCACCGTCCAATCGCGGCTTCCCAGCGACTCCACGCAGCCGAGCGGGAGACTCCCCGACGGAAGCCGTCGCACCAAGCCGTTTGCCAGCGCAAAGAGCGGCGGCGGGTGTCCGGCGGAGGCGTAGGTCAGCGTGCTCGTCTCGGGATCGTAGATTCCGAAGATCGCCGTTACGATTTCGACCGGCTCGCGCAAGCCGATGATCCGGTTGACGTAATCGAGCACCGCCGCCGGACTCTGCGCGGCGACCGCGGCGGTGCGGATCGCTTGGCGCACCTCACCCATAATGACCGCCGCTTCGAATCCGTGGCCGGCGACGTCGCCGACCGAGATCGGCGACGCGCCGGTCGGGAAGAGTGGAACGCATCGAACCAATCGCCGCCGACCTCGGCTTCGTCGCTCGCCGGGCGGTAGGAGGCGTGAAACTCGGCACCGGGAATCTCGGGAAGGTGCTCGGGGAGCAGCGCGCGCTGGAGCCGGTCGGCGACGCGGTGCTCGCGCCGCGTCAATGCTTGGCTCGCGATGACGATGCCGAGCTCCGTGGCGAGGATTTTCAGCGCTTTACGCGCGGCCTCGTCGTAGCCGTTCGCCGATGCCGACTCGCGCAGGTAATCGTGCCGAGGGTATCGCGGCCGTCGCTGAGCGGCTCTTCACGATCGAGTCACCGCTCGTCGCCCGGCACGCGCCGGCCTCGCGCGAATGCGAGGCCGTCTCGGGGGTGGCGATCTCGATCGCGCAGTGGTCCGCCGAAATCGCGCAACGACCGATTGCGGCGATCTGCGTAAGAGCTTGGTGCAGATCGGCGAGAGCGTCAACGCGCGGCCCGCTCGCACCAGCACGCGAGGACGCGGTCGAGCCGCGCTCGGCCGAGCGTCGAGCGAGCGCACCATACCTCCGTCTCCAGCTCCTATTGAACAAAAGTCCTTACGTTAATACCGCCGAAAGAGTGGGAACAAACCAAGGGCTATCCTGTAGGAGAGTGACTATGGCGACCATTACTCGCGCGCGAGAAGGTCGAACGCGCTTGGGCAGCGCCGTCTCCTCGCTGCGCTGCGCGCCTTTCGCCGCGGCGATTTCGACCGCTCGCCTGCCCCTCAACCTCTCGGGAGTTGACGGCGAGATTGCGGAGGCGTTCAACGATTGCATCGAGCTCAACGCAAGCCTCGGGCGCGAGCTCGAGCGCGTCAGCGTCGGTCGTCGGACGGGAAGGGCGGATCGCGCAGCGTGCGTCGCTCGGCGCGGTCGGTGGTGCGTGGCAAGGTTACGTCGCTCCGGTCAACCGGCTGATCTCGACCTCACGCAGCCGATGGCCGAGGCGGGGCGAGTGCTCGGCGCCGTTGCGAACGGTGATCTCTCACAAAGCATCGCGTTGGAGATTCGAGGGCAGACCGCTCAAAGGCGAGTTCCTGCGGTCGAGCAAGCTCATCAACGCGATGGTCGATCAGCTCAACGCCTTCGCATCCGAGGTGATTCGCGTCGCGCGCGAAGTGGGATCCGAAGGTAAGCTCGGTGGTCAAGCCGTCGTCAAAGGCGTCGCCGGAACGTGGAAAGATCTCACCGAGTCGGTCAACACGATGGCCGGTAACTTGACGAATCAAGTGCGAAACATCGCCGACGTGACTACGGCCGTGGCCAACGGCGACCTCTCCAAGAAGATCACCGTCGAAGCGCGCGGGGAAATTCTCGAACTCAAAGGCACGATCAATACGATGGTCGATCAGTTCAACGCCTTTGCGTCGGAAGTGACGCGCGTCGCGCGCGAGGTCGGCTCCGAAGGAAAGCTCGGCGGTCAAGCGACCGTCAAAGGCGTCGCCGGTACGTGGAAAGACCTCACCGATTCCGTCAACACGATGGGCGGCAATCTCACCAATCAAGTGCGTAACATCGCCGAGGTCACGACTGCCGTCGCCAAAGGCGACCTCTCCAAGAAGATCACCGTCGACGTCAAGGGCGAGATTCTCGAGCTCAAAGACACGATCAACACGATGGTCGATCAGCTCAACGCGTTCGCTTCGGAAGTGACGCGCGTCGCGCGCGAAGTCGGCTCCGAAGGAAAGCTCGGCGGACAGGCCGAGGTGCACGGCGTCGCCGGCACGTGGAAAGACTTGACCGATTCGGTCAACACGATGGCCGGTAACCTCACCTCGCAAGTCCGCAACATCGCCGACGTGACGACCGCCGTTGCGACGGGCGACCTCTCGAAGAAGATCACCGTCGATGCGCGCGGCGAGATTCTCGAACTCAAAGGCACGATCAATACGATGGTCGATCAGCTCAACGCCTTCGCATCGGAGGTGACGCGCGTCGCGCGCGAGGTCGGCTCCGAGGGACGACTCGGCGGCCAGGCCGAGGTGCAAGGCGTCAGCGGAACGTGGAAAGACCTCACCGACTCCGTCAACTTCATGGCCTCGAACCTGACCTCGCAGGTCCGCAACATCGCCGACGTCACGACCGCCGTCGCCAAGGGCGATCTCTCGAAGAAGATCACGGTCGACGTCCGCGGCGAGATCCTCGAGCTCAAGAACACGATCAACACGATGGTCGACCAGCTCAACGCGTTTGCGTCGGAAGTGACGCGCGTCGCGCGCGAGGTCGGCTCCGAGGGCAAGCTCGGCGGCCAGGCGAGGTCGCGGCGTCAGCGGCACGTGGAAAGACCTCACCGATTCCGTCAACTTCATGGCTTCGAACCTCACCTCGCAAGTGCGCAACATCGCCGACGTCACGACGGCCGTCGCCAACGGCGATCTCTCGAAGAAGATCACCGTTGACGTCCGCGGCGAGATTTTGGAGCTGAAGAACACGATCAACACGATGGTGGATCAGCTCAACGCCTTCGCATCGGAGGTGACGCGCGTCGCGCGCGAAGTCGGCTCCGAGGGTCGGCTCGGCGGCCAGGCCGTCGTCAAAGGCGTCGGCGGCACGTGGAAAGACCTCACCGATTCGGTCAACACGATGGCCGGAAACCTCACCAACCAGGTGCGCAACATCGCCGAAGTCACGACCGCCGTGGCCAAGGGCGATCTCTCCAAGAAGATCACGGTCGACGTGCGCGGCGAGATTCTGGAGCTCAAAGGCACGATCAACACGATGGTCGATCAGCTCAACGCCTTCGCCTCGGAGGTGACGCGCGTCGCGCGCGAAGTCGGCTCCGAAGGCAAGCTCGGCGGCCAGGCCCAGGTCGTCGGCGTCAGCGGCACGTGGAAGGATCTCACCGACTCGGTGAACTTCATGGCCTCCAATCTCACGTCGCAGGTGCGCAACATCGCCGACGTGACGACGGCCGTCGCCAACGGCGACCTCTCACGCAAGATCACCGTCGACGTCAAAGGCGAGATTCTCGAGCTCAAAGATACGATCAACACGATGGTCGATCAGCTCAATGCCTTTGCCTCGGAGGTCACGCGCGTCGCGCGCGAAGTCGGCTCCGAAGGCCGGCTGGGCGGTCAAGCGATCGTCAAAGGCGTCAGCGGAACCTGGAAAGATCTCACCGACTCGGTGAACTTCATGGCGCTCAACCTCACCTCGCAGGTGCGCAACATCGCCGAAGTCACGACGGCCGTCGCCAACGGCGATCTTTCGAAGAAGATCACGGTCGACGTTCGCGGCGAGATTCTCGAGCTCAAAGACACGATCAACACGATGGTCGATCAGCTCAACGCGTTTGCGTCGGAGGTCACGCGCGTCGCGCGCGAAGTCGGCTCTGAAGGGAAGCTCGGCGGTCAGGCGCAGGTCCGCGGCGTCGCCGGAACGTGGAAGGACCTCACCGACTCGGTCAACCGGATGGCGTCGAACCTCACCTCGCAGGTGCGCAACATCGCCAAGGTGACGACCGCCGTCGCCAACGGCGACCTCTCGAAGAAGATCACCGTCGACGTCAAGGGCGAGATTCTCGAGCTCAAAGACACGATCAACACGATGGTCGATCAGCTCAACGCCTTTGCGTCTGAAGTCACGCGCGTCGCGCGCGAGGTCGGTTCGGAAGGAAAGCTCGGCGGCCAGGCGCGCGTTCCGGGCGTCAGCGGAACCTGGAAAGACCTCACCGACTCCGTCAACTTCATGGCGTCGAACCTCACCTCGCAAGTGCGCGGCATCGCGCAGGTCGTGACCGGCGTCGCCAACGGCGACCTCAAGCGCAAGCTGACGCTCCAGGCCGCCGGCGAGATCGCGCAACTCGCCGAGACGATCAACGGCATGATCGACACGCTGGCGACGTTCGCCGATCAGGTAACGACGGTCGCGCGCGAAGTCGGTTTCGAAGGCAAGCTCGGCGGTCAAGCCGAGGTTCCCGGCGCGGCCGGTCTCTGGCGCGATCTCACCGATAGCGTCAATCAGCTCGCCGCGCAGCTCACCTCGCAGATTCGCGCGATCGGCGAGGTTGCGACCGCGGTTACCAAGGGCGACCTCTCGCGCGCGATCGAGGTCGAGGCACGCGGCGAGGTCGGCGCAACTCACCGAGAACGTCAACGAGATGATTCAAAACCTGCGCGACACGACGCGCAAGAACACCGAGCAAGACTGGCTCAAGAGCAACCTGGCGCGATTCACCGCAATGCTGCAGGGACAACGCGACATCAAGACGGTCAGCCGGCTCATCATGTCGGAGATCGCGCCGCTGGTCGACGCGCAGGCCGGGGCGCTCTACGTTAGCGATTCGTCGGCAGACGAACCGCAGCTCCACCTCATCGCCAGCTACGCGATATCCAAGCGCAAAGCGGCGGCTCGCACGCTGCGCCCCGGCGAAGGGTTCGTCGGACAATGCCTCGTCGAGAAGCGCCGGATTCTGCTCACCGAGGTTCCCGGCGATTATCTCTCGATCGGCTCGGCGATCGGCTCGATGCGGCCGGTCTCGCTCATCGTGCTTCCCGTGCTCTTCGAAGGCGACGTCAAAGCCGTCATGGAGCTGGCCTCGACGCGCCATTTCAGCGAGACCCACCTGCTCTTTTTCGAGCAGCTCACCGAGTCGATCGGCGTAACGCTCAACACGATCGCCTCATCGATGCGCACCGAGGAGCTGCTCGTGCAATCGCAGGCGCTCACGACCGAGCTGCAGAGCCAGCAGATGGAGCTGCAGCACACCAACGAGGAGCTCGAGGAGAAGGCGCGGCTTCTGCAGGAGCGCAACGCCGAAGTCGAACGGCGCACGCGCGAGATCGACGAAGCGCGTCAGGAGCTCGAACGCAAGGCCGAGCAGCTGGCGCTCACCTCGAAATATAAGTCGCAGTTCCTCGCCAACATGTCGCACGAGCTTGCGCACGCCGCTCAACAGCTTGCTCATCCTCTCCAGGCAGCTCGCCGAGAACGCGGCCGGGACGATGTCGTCGAAGGAGGTCGAGTTCGCGCACACCATTCACGGCTCGGGCGCCGACCTGCTGCGGCTCATCAACGACATCCTCGACCTCTCCAAGATCGAGTCGGGGACGACCTCGATCGATCTCCAAGAGATCTCGGTCGTTCAGATCCAAGACGAAGTCGAGCGCACGTTCGATCAGATCGCGCAGGACAAGAACCTCGCACTTCATCATCCGCTGCGACGAAGAGCTGCCCAAGACGCTGCTCACCGATCCGACGCGGCTGCAGCAGATTCTCAAGAACCTGCTCTCGAACGCGTTCAAGTTCACCACCGACGGCAGCGTCACGCTCGACATCAAGCTCGTGCGCGATCACGGCATCGCCGGAGATCGCGGGTCCGGCGGTGGCCTTCTCGGTCACCGACACCGGCATCGGCATTCCGCAAGATAAGTTCAACGTGATCTTCGAGGCCTTCCAGCAAGCCGATATGGGAACGTCGCGCAAGTTCGGCGGCACCGGCCTGGGCCTGGCGATCAGCCGCGAAATCGCCGGCCTGCTCGGTGGCGAGATCTCGCGTCCAGAGCGAGATCGGTCGCGGCAGCACGTTTACGTTCTACCATCCGCTCGAGCGCAACGTCGGCGCGACGGTCGTTCAGCGCACCGTTGCGGTGACGCGGCGGCGTCCACGAACGCATCGTTCGCCCGGTGCCGCGCACCGTCGCCGAAGAGCGCTCGCATCGCGAGATCGACGACGATCGGGAGCGCATCGAAACCGTCGACCGGGTCTTGCTCATCATCGAAGACGATCTCGTCTTCGCCCGCATCCTGCTCGGCCTGGCGCGCGATCGCGGCTTCAAGGGCATCGTCGCGCTCTCGGCGGCGCAGGGGCTGGCGCTGGCGCGGCACTTCCGTCCCGACGCGATCACGCTCGACATCGGCCTGCCCGACACCGACGGCTGGAGCCTGCTGCAGGAGCTCAAGCACGATACCGCGACGGCCGACATTCCGGTGCACGTCATCTCCGGGGCCGAGCAGTGGCAGCACGCGCTCGACTCCGGCGCCGTCACCCATCTTAAGAAGCCGGTCACCGAAGAGGCGCTCACGCAAACCTTCGACTCGCTGCTCGGCTTCGGCGGCGGCCGATCGAAGAATCTGCTGCTCGTCGAAGACGACATCACGCAGCTCAACGCGATGATCAATCTCATCGAAAGCGGCGAAGTCGACGTCACCGCAGTGCGCACGGCGGCCGAAGCGATGAGCGCGATCGGCGAGCAGCGCTACGACTGCATCGTCGTCGATCTGGGCCTCCCCGACCTGCCGGGTGACGAGCTGATCGCGCGCATGCGGCCACCCCCAACGGCGCGGCGTTCCGATCATCGTCTACACCGCGCGCGACCTGACCCGGCAAGAGGAGATCAGCGTCTCGCCAGCTCAGCGAGACGGTCATCGTCAAGGACGCGCTCGCGCCCGAACGGCTGCTCGACGAAGCGCAGTTCTTCCTCAATCAAGTCGAGTCGAAGCTGCCCGCGAGCAAACGCGCCTCCGGTCGACACCGCGCTCTTCCCCGGGCCGTCGATGGCCGGCAACCGCGTTCTGATCGTCGACGACGACGCGCGCAACATCTTCGCGCTGCGCAGCGCGCTTGGAGAACTGCGACATCGAGGTGCTCAGCGCCGAGAGCGGACAGGACGGCATCGATCTGCTCGACGCCACGCCGAACGTCGACATCGCCCTGATCGACATCATGATGCCCGAGCTCGACGGGTACGAGACGATCCGCCGCATTCGCGCCGATCCGGCGATTCGCCGATCTGCCGATCATCGCGCTGACCGCCAAGGCGATGCGTGGCGACCGCGAGAGCTGCATCGCCGCCGGCGCTTCGGAGTACATCAGCAAGCCGGTCGACATCGATCAGCTGATCTCGCTGCTGCGCGTATGGTTGAACCGGTAACCACGAGCGTCGTCGAGCCGGCGCGCGAGAACGCGTTCGCCGATCTCGAGCTGAGCCTACTGCTCGAAGCGATGCTGCGCTTCAGCGGGCACGACTTCACCGACTACGCGCAGGCCACGCTCAAGCGGCGCGTCGCCGACCGCATGCGTGCCGAGAACGTCGCCACCATCTCCGGGCTGCAGGAGCGCGTGCTCCACGATCCCGAGGCGCTGGCGCGTTTCGTCTCTCGCCATGTCGAGCGGATTCGGCGGCCTCTTTTACGATCCGGATCTTCTTTCCGGGCGTTTCGCGCGCGCGTCGTTCCGCTGCTTCGCACCTACGCGTTCACGCGGATCTGGGTGCCGAACTGCGCGTGCGGCGAGGATGCGTACTCGCTGGCCGTGCTGCTGCGCGAAGAGGGTCTGCTCGACCGCACGATGATCTACGGCACCGATGCGAGCGAGCTCGCGGTCGAACGCGGCGCGGAGCGGAGTCTTGCGCGTTCGATGCGGACGAGGATCCGCGAGAGCCGCACAACGCGACGGGCTCGACGACGCCGCTCTCCGAGTCGGGTCGAGATCTACCGGCGATGCTTTGACTTTCGACGACGAAATCAAGCGCCACATTATCTTCGCCCGGCATAGCTTGGTCACCGACGGGTCGCTTAACGAGTTTCACGTTATCGTTGCGCGCGGCGTCCTGCGTCAATTCAATCGCGCCTTGCAGTTTCGCGTTCACAATCTCTTTCTGAACAGCTTGATCCGCCTGGGATTTCTCTGCCTCGGTACCGAGCGAGAGTCTCGCCTCGACGCCGCACGAAGGCGTCTTTCGCCGGATTGCCGACGACGCGCCGATCTACCGCCGCATGCGCTAGGAGAGCCGTATCGCAGAACGGAAAGCAACGTTTTTGCCGCCTCGCTGCGGCACTCGGAGGGTCGTCGTGCGCACTCTTACATTGATTGCTTGCTCTCTTCTCATCGTTGGCTGTTCCCGAATCGCCGGAGGCGGGGCGCTGCCCGGTGGCTCGCTTACCGACGCGGCGTTTCGAACGTCGCCCGAGAGTGCTAACTTGGTAACGCTTTACAGCTTTAAAGGCGAGATGAGCGGCGGGGAGCCGCAAGCCTCGCTCGTCAACGTCAAAGGCACGCTCTACGGAACGACTTCGTCGTACGGCGCCGGCTACGGCACGGTATTTGCGATCAGCCCGCTTGGCAAGTTCCGCACCGTCCACAAATTTACCGGAACGCCCGACGGCGCGTATCCGCTGGCGGATCTGGTCTCACTCAACGGGCAGCTCTACGGTACCACCTCCGCCGGCGGCGTGCACGGCGGCGGAACCGTCTACTCGATGAGTCCCGGCGACAGCGAACACGTCGTTTACAACTTCGGCAGACCGAGCGACGGCACCGATCCCGAATCGCGATTGCTCGTTGTCAACGGAGTTCTCTACGGCACGACGCGTCAGGGCGGCAAACACGATCGCGGCATCGTCTTTGCCGTCGATCCAGCCGGCGACGAGACCGTGCTCCATAGCTTTGCCGGGGCGCCGAGCGACGGCGGACATCCCGGCGGCGGGCTCGTTCGCGTCAACAACTGGCTTTACGGCGTGACGCTCGCCGGCGGCAAGACCGAATCGGGCGGAAGCGTCTATCGGATCAACGCGTTAGGTCAAGAGAAGGTCCTGCATAGTTTTGCGGTCACGAACGGCGATGGAAAAGGGCCCAACGGCACGCTGCTCTACTACAACGGCGTCTTTTTCGGAACGACCCGCGGCGGCGGAGAGGAGGAGCGAGGAACGATCTACGAGATGACGCCGCAAGGCCACGAGCTCGTGATCCATAGCTTCGGCTTTAAACTCGACGGTGCATATCCCGTTGCTGGCCTCTCCAACGTTAACGGGCAGCTCTACGGCACGACGACCGGCGGCGGTTATAGTCCGCATAAGGCCAACCAATGCATTTCGTCGGGCGCCGTTCGCAAGGACGGCTACTATCGCTGCGGTACGATCTTCCGCACCGACCACTTCGGAACCGAACACGTCGTCTATCGCTTCCGCGGCGATCCCAACGGTGCAAATCCCGAAGCGGGTCTGCGAAACGTCAACGGCGTTCTCTACGGAACGACCTTCTGGGGCGGCGCCGCCGAATACTACGGCACGGTCTTCCGCTTGATCCCGTAGCTCTGAAATGTGTCATCCTGAGCCGCGCGCGGAGCGCGCGTGTCGAAGGACGAGCGACGTTTGAGCGAAGGCGCGCTAATCGAAGCGCGCCTTCGTCGCATTGTCATTGCGTCTTCACCGCGTGAATGAGATGGGCTGGGGCGCTTCGATGGTGTCGACCGACGATCTGATACGCCGATCGGCTCCGGGTTCGATTCCCGGGCGCTCCAGCCGGAACGGACCAAAGCCGTTGCGAAGTCGCTGCAGATGTGATATCGTCGGCAACGTATCAGGTCGTCGACACATCGAAACGCACGAGGCGTCGCAGTAATGCGGCGCCTCGTTTGTAGTGGCCGTGACACAGTTCAAACTCCTTGTCGCCCGGGCGCAGCGCGTCTAGATGTGTCACCCAGAGCGCGAGCGCAGAGAGCAGTCGAAGGGCGCCGGGATGCGCGTCCTTAGGATGACGTAGCGGAAGGGATAATGGGCACTTAAGAATCGCTTGCTAGATTAGGCTTTGATGATCTTCGATGAGCAGAAGATCGACGGCTTAATCGCGCAATGCCGGCTGAGGGAAGCTTCGGCCGAGCTCACGCTTGCCCGCGCGCCGCTACGCGAGCGCGCGGCACTCTGCGCGCTGGCGGGGGACGACCGCGGCCTGGCGCGATTCGTCGATGCCGACTTGCTTGCATGCCGAACGGGTGCCGAGGTCGCTGCTTACTATGGGGCGACGAGCCTCGAGCCGAGCCCTGAAGACCATATCGTCGCCGGTGTCGTGCTCGCGTGGGCGGCCGGCCCCGTCGGCACCTTCGACTCGTTGCGGGCCGCCCACGACCGCGCGATGGCGCAGCGGCGCTTCCACCTTGCTGTCGCGGCACGCGAACGTTTGGCGCAGCATGCGTTGCTCTTCGGCGACGTGATCCTTGCGCGCACGTCGATCGACGACGCAATCGCCCTGGCCGAAGCGCATGGGTTCCAGAGTTGGCTGCTGCGCGCGGTTGCGGCCGCGGCCGGGCTCGCGCTCGATGCGGGCGACCTCGAGCGCGCCGAAGCTCTGGTGGCGCGCGGTCGCGCAGCCGCTCGTTCGCCCGAAGAGCTCGCGCTCTTTGCAGCGACGGGCGCGCAACTTGCCGTCGAGCTCGGCGACGACGCCGCGCTACCCGAATGGACCTCGCCCGGGATGCTCGATACCGCGCTGCGCTGCGATCTGTCCGAGTCCGCGATCGCGGCAACGGTGGCCGTGCTCGTCGGGTCGCGGACGCCGGGTCCGGGAACGCCAACGCCCGTCGCGATCGCTTTGCGCCGCGCGCTCTTCCAAGCAGATAGCGCGGCGAGCGCCGTCGAGCTTTTCGCGACTGCCGCACAGTGCGGCGATATCGAGGAAGCGCGCTTCGCGGTCGAGGCTTTCGCGGCGGTCATCGCCCCGGCTCGACCCTATCTGCACGCGCACCACCTGCTCGCGCGCGCCCATCTCTTTTCGCGATCGGGCGAACGCGGCGGCTGGATCGACGATGCCGGCGATGCCGCGCGAGCATTCAGTGCGATGGGTCTGCGCCGTTGGACGAACGAAGCGATGCGGCTGCTCGTGGCGCAAGAGCCGGCCGGCGAGCGGCGCCCGCGTGGACGCCCGAGCGGGTCCACGCTAACGGGCCGTGAGGAGCAGGTCGCCCAGTTGATTCGTCGAGGCGCGCGCAACCGCGAGGTGGCCGTGGCCTTGCAGATCAGCGAACATACCGTCGAGCGGCACGTCAGTTCGATTCTCGGGCGGCTCGGCTTACGTTCGCGCTGGCAGATCGCCGACACGCAGAAAAACGAGGAACATTAAGGTTTGGCGAATTTCCTTATGATTCGATAAAGTCGCGTTGCCGATGCCTTAACCATTCGCGCATTCCCGGGATGCAGCCATAACCCGCTAACGATTAGCATCTTGCATGGAGAGCTTCGGTAGAACCGTAGACTCTTGTTGCTGCTGGGAGTCGAAGTCGAATTTGATCAAGAGCCTGCTCCGGGTCAAGAAGCGCGTCTTCTTTTTTCTGTTCTGCTGCATGGCCCTATCCCACGCACGCGTGCTCGCCGAGACGGGCGGGATTATTTCGGGCACGGTCAGCGACGACAAGAGTCACGCGGCGATCGAAGGTGCGCAGGTGGTGGTCAAATCGCCCAGCGGCACGTATAAGACGGTCACCGACGCCAAGGGCACCTTTCGCTTTCTCTCGGTGCTGCCCGACACGTACTCGCTCTCGGTGACCCACAGCGGGTATCTGCCCTACGCCAATACCGTGGTCGTGCTCAACGGCTCGCAGCAAGCGATCCCGGTGGCGCTCTCCAAGACGCTCAAGATCATCGCGACGACCCATGCGCGCGGTGCCGGGAGCGCCTTTCAGCACGGGATGACGATCGATACTTACACGGTGACCGGCGCGCAGATTCAGACGGTGATGGGCAAATCGTTCAACGCGCGCGAGGAAGATCTGCTGCGCAGCATTCCCAGCGTCACGATCGATAAGACCGGCACGGTCTCGATTCGGGGCGGCTTTGCTTTTGAGGCCGCCTATGAGTTCGAGGGGATCGACTACACGACACCGACGGCCAATCTGCAGAATACGCTGCAGAACATCGGCAACTTCAACCTGCTCAACGGGGTGGGCGGCGTGCAGTTGATTCCGGGTGCCGGCGACGCAACCCACGGCGACACCGGCACGGGCCTGGTGCTCTTTACCGCCAAGAACGGCACCTACCCGACCTATCTGCACGTCGATACCGAGGCGCTGCTCTTTCCCTACCTGCACCAACTGGGCTTGGAATGGGGTTGGGCCGATCCCAGCCAGCGGCTCTCCAACTATGCCGGGTTCATCGGGATTCGCCGGTCCTTTCAGTACGGGATTGCGGGCACGGCGGCCAACACGCTGGGGACGCTGGGGACCAACGCATCGACCTTGGGCAGCACGATCGATCCCAACTTGGTCTACTACTCGCCGCAGTTCTTGGCGTCGAACGACTTTCTCGATAACTTGATCTACCGGTTCGGTAAGAACAACAACCAGCGGCTGCAGTTCTTCATCCAAGACCAGTCGATCGATCAGACGCTCGACTACGGCGGCTTCCAGTATCTGCCCTACATCTCGGGCGGCACCACCGCGGGCAAGTGCGCACCCTACCCGATCGTCGGTCCCAACGGTCCGATCAACAGCCTGCAGCAGAACTATGCCTGCGACAATCTGCTTCCGCTCTTTCCGGGTCAGCCCAATACCTATGCGTTCGTTTCGCAGGCCGACGAGCGCAAGAGCCCGTTTCTGGCCTATAAGTTCGAGTACGGGATCAACGTAGGCGGCAGCACGCTGCTGACCACGCGCTACTGGCGCACCTGGAGCGATCAGTCGCAGATCATGCCGGCCCAAGGGATCTACGCCAATCCCTACGGCGGCTCGCGCACGGCGGGGCAGCTCGACGGTACGACGCAGATCGGCAGCAAGAATACGCTCAAGTACGGCGGCCTTTACGAGTACGTGCAGCCCTACGGCGATCGCTACGACTTTACGTCGTACACTGCATTGACGACGCCGGCGTATATCATCACCTATCCGATCACGCATCCGCTGCAGCCGCTGCCGTTGCCCTATACGTACACCGGGCTGCTGCCGAACAACAACCCGGCAGCGCAGCAAGGCCTAGAGCAAGACTTCTTCTCGCCGGGGTTTTGCGCGCAAGTGCGCTTGACGAGTAACTGCGGATATTTGAACGCGTGGTTTCCCGGCGGCGTGCGCTTTCCGTTTGAGGAAGACGTTCAAACGGTCACGCAGCAACAGTACGGCGCCTATCTGCAAGATACCGTCGACATGAGCGATCGCTGGAAGGCTGAGGCCGGATTACGCTTAGACGGCTACAACTTCCTGATTCCGACGCAAGCAGGCGCTCCCGCCACGATCCCGGCGGCCGAACATCAGCGTCTCTACGAACCCCATCTCGACGCGACCTACATCCCCGATCAGCGCGATACGTTTCGGGTGGGTTTCGGGCACACGCTCTCGATGCCGCTGCCCAGTCTGATCGGCGCCGATGTCAGCCGCGCGCCCTATACCGCCTTCAACACCATTCCATCGTATGACAACTCAACGGGAAAAGCGGCGCAGTACTGCGGACCGCTGGCCAATCAAACCTGCGGCAGTTACGCCGATCAACTCTATTGGCTCACGCGCGACTACCGTTTCGGCAGCTCGACGCTCGAGGCGCCGTTGGTGGGGGCGACGTTTACCAACATCGACTTTTCTTGGGCGCACGAGTTTCGCGATGGTTCGGCGATCAAACTGACGCCGTTCTACCGGCGCGGCTACAACGTCATCGAGCAGACTGCGCAGATCATTGGTTTCAACTACCAGACGGGCTCGCCGGTTTTCGGCGACGTGCAATATTCCAATCTCGGCATTCAAAAGGCTATGGGAATCGAGGCACTCTACAACAAGGAAGTTCCACTGGGCCTCTCTTGGCAGATCGGCGCCACCTATATCAGCCAATTCGGCAACGAACCGCCGGGAACGTTCCTGCAACCGGCGGCGCTGGCTTTGGGGACCGTCTATCGCTCGCCCGATCTTTCGCCCTTTCAGCTCAACGCGGCCTTCAACTACAAGAACAGCCACGGCTGGCGCTTCAATCCCGTCATCTACGCCAACTCCGGCTATCCCTACGGCGCGGGCTACTTCACGGCGGTCTACTGCAACGGGATCCCGGTCATCGTTCCCAACACCGCGCTGGCCACGATTTACTCCGATACGCCCGGCTACATCGATCCGCTCGATCCGGGCACCTGCACCAAGCCCAACATCGCGGCGACGCGCGGCATTGCCGAGCGCGGCTTACCCGGCGGATTTCTCACCACGCCGCGGGTCGATGCCGATCTCACCGTTGAGTACCGGCCGCCGACGCGCAGCATCGCGCAATCCGTCTTTGGAATCCAGATCGTCAATCTCTTCAACGAGCTCTACAACGTGCCGGTCTATAACGGCTGCTACGGATCTCCGGTGAGCACCGGACTCGCGAGCGGTAACGCGCCGTGCACGTATTCCACGGCGCCCTATGCGCCCCCCGATCTCGCCGCGCACGGCAACCAGCCGTATCTGACCTATCCCAACGAACCGCCGATCTCGTTCCGCCTCTACTACCAGGTGACGATATGAACGTACGACTTGGCTTTGGACTGCTCGGCACGGCCGTCGCTGCCGCGGTCATCGTCGGCTGCGGCAATGGCGGTGCGTCGGAGCCGACGGTGACGTCGCTCGATCCGGCAGCGACCAGCAAGATGCAGTTCGCCGTTGGGGTGGCGACGATGTCGTTTAATGGCGGGCTGAGCGTCGCCTACGGGCTCAATATCGTCGAAACGCTGCGTCAGAAAGACGGGCTCTCGGGCACGCTGTACAACGTGCCGATGATCATCGGTCCCAGCAGCTTCAACGTGCTGACCTCGACCGAGACCGGCAGCGACGTTCAATCGGCGGGTTCGGATTTTGGCAGCAACCATATCACCTGGGGGACGCTCAATCAAACGCAATGGGTTCCGCCGGCACCCGGTGGCTTGAAGCGCTCCACAAGCGGTGCCTTCGGATACGGGCTCTGCGCGTGCAACTCCGACTCGGGGCCGGGGAACGGCACGACACCGTTGTTCGTTTCCTACAATCTTCCGATCTACGGCGACAACGAGGAGTCTTGGTACGGCGGACCGCCGGCCTATCCGGCCGAGGGTCCGCAAGTCATCGCGCTAGGATGGAAAGGGTATTCGCTCGGCTTCACCGATTTCGCCGTCGCGCCGGTTGTCGGTAAGTACAATCTCTACGCCGCGGTGCCGCCGGCTTACGACACGCCGCAAGATCCAACGCCTTCACCAGGTCCCAACGGCACCCCAACGCCCCCGCCGGGAATTCTCGCGACCGGCGCACAGCTCACCAATCTGACGCCGCTCCCGCAATTTGCGACTCCGTCGTTCACACCCGATCGCAAGGGGGGCGGAACCATTAACGTCGACGCTCCACCTGGTACGAGCGAGGCGCTGGTGGTTGTGCGCGCGCTGGGTGGCAGCGGGCAACCCGCCTGCGTCCAGTCGTCCCATCAAAATGATGCGTTCTACACCGTCGTTACGCATAAGGCCGGCGCACAAGGTCTCGCGTTGCCCGACGACATCGGACCGCTCACCCAATCGGGACAGAAATCACCGACGATCTGTCCGAAGCAAACGTACGAAGTCTATGCGGCGGGCGTCGACTATCCCGCCTTCGAGGCCTCCTATCCCAAGAACCTCTCGCAACTGCCGCTGATCAAAGGCCCCAGCGGACAAGCCGACGTCACGACCTCCGACCTCCTCACGAAGGTTTATCCATGATTCGCCCTGCGATGAATCGCACCGTTGCTACCGGCGTGATTTGTCTGCTGACAGCGTGTGGCGGAGGCGGCGGACTGCCTCTCGGATCGGTCGTGAACTCCGGCGGCGGTTCGGGGCCGCCGCCAACGAAACTCGTCGACGTCAAAGTCGTCGTCACGGTCCCATCGGGTGGTAGCCGAAGCGGAATCCGGCACGATTATATTTCCGTCAACACGCAATCCCTGGTGATTCAGCTGACGTCGGTTGATGGCGGCGGCGTCACCGGCGTCAATCCGACGACGATCAATACCGTCCCAGAGGCGCGTGGCTGCAAGCTCGAGAGCGGCGGTACCGTCTGCTCCGCGACGGCGTCCGGATCGCCCGGCAACGACGTATTCTCGGTGACGACCTATGAGGGAACCAACGCAACCGGCGCAGTTCTTTCAGTCGGCAGCGTGCGGGCCCAGATCGCCGCGGGCGGCGGCGGCGTGCAAATTAGCAACAAGCTATCGCTAACCCTCAACGGCATCATCGCATCGCTCGGGCTAGCCCTCGTACCGAACCACGCCAAGCGCGGTACGCCGGTAAAATCAGACGTGACGCTGGCGGCGTACGACGCGAGCGGCGCGCAGATCATCGGCCCGAGCAAATTCGCCTCGCCGATCGCGCTCTCTATCCAGGGTGACACCAACAACGCCTTCCTGCTGCACGCGGGCGGCCATTCCGGAACGCAGCTAACGATCGAAAAGCCAACTTCGGGCATTACCCTGGCGTATGACGGCTACGAACAAGCCGGATCGGTCACGGTTCAGGCAGCGATCGATGGCCCTAGCGCGGGAAGCGCAAAGGCGCCCTTTACCTTGCGCGGCAAACAGCCGCCGCCCCCGGTCGGCACGATCTACGCGCTCAACCTCGGGACGAGTGACGGCCAAGACGCGACCGTCACCGAGTATGACGGCTCGGCGAAAGGCAATGCCGCGCCCGTACGCACGCTTCAACTCGACTCGAAGCTCTACGCGCGCAGCATCGCGGTCGATTCGAACAACAATCTCTACGTCGGTTACTTCGACAATCAGGAAGGCTTCTCGCCGTCGAGCGGCAAGCCGGATGCGGGCAACGAGGTGGCTATTTACTCCCCGGATGCCAGCGGCAACTCGCAGCCGACCGCGGTGTTGACCGCCGACAAATCGACGAAGACGGCGCTCTTCCCGCAGTATATGGCTTTCGATACATCCGATGACTTGGTGACGTACGGCGCCACGAACCTTGACGGCAACGGCGGTAACGACGCCGTGTTGATCTATGCGCCGGGAAGCTCGGGCGCTGCGGCGCCGGCAAATGCGTGGGAGTTCCTATCGCCGGAGATTCGCTATGCAGGTCCAACCGGACTAACGCTCGATGCGGCCGGCAACTTCTACGTCAACGGTGCACTCCACTCGACGCTCGGCCCGGTCTACGGCCTCTTCATTGCCCCGGCCTCGGACTATAACAAACCGGCCGTGAATCCGTCGCGCACGATACCCTGGAACACCAAAACCGAACTCACGCCCGGACTAACGACGGACGTCGCGCTTAGCCTGAACTCCGAAGTTTTCATCGCCAATTCGCTCGAAGAGTTCACGAAGAGCAGCTATCCCGAGTGCCAGGGACGCACGAACGTATTTGCGTCAGGCTCGGGAGGCGGGAGCCAGCCCAGCGAAGCCCCATTGCGCGTCTTGACGCTCGATGGCGTCTTTACGTCTAATCCATCGTGTGTCAATCAGAGCAATCCGCTCGTGCCGTTCTTCCCGACGATTGCTCTCTACGGCGCGACGCTCTTCGTCGCGGACGATTTCAACAATGCGATCGATGCATTCCCATCAAGCAAAAACGGAAGCGTCAAGCCATCGTTAACGATTTCGGGCTCGGCTACGGGCTTGAACGCGCCGATCGCCCTCGTTATCACTAAAGGTTCCGGTCAGGCCAAGGCCCGTCCGGCTTACCCCCGTTGATGCACTCCAACCGAAAGCAAAGAGGATACCCTTACATGAAAAACACTCTCGCTACGCTGGCCTTGGCAGCCATCCCGGCGCTCGTTTTGAGCGCTTGTAATGGCGGCACGGCCGGATCTGGTGCGGGCGTATCCGCGATTCCGAACACGCCGGCGTCGCACTCCCGCATCCGCCACGACGACAACGGCCCGCAAGATCTCCATGCGGGCGGCTCCACCTTCGCAGCGTACGCCTACAACCTCGGAAGTCAACCGGTCGGCTCATACACCGATCCGCAACCGCCGCCCGGGACAGGTTCTCTCTTCGCCAACTATGGCGGAACGGGAACGATCTACTACTGCTTAACCGGCAGCGGATTCGGCCGCGCCGCATTCGAAAGCAATAACGGCACGACGACGGATCCCTGCGCGCCGCTCGGCGCGTCGCCGACAGGCCTCGGCGGTCGCCAAGATCCTCCCGACTTCGCCGGCAGCGACGCGGCGATGGCGTCGACCGAGTGCTGCACCTCGGGCACGACCTACTACAAAGGCCGTCTGACGGGATCCGTAACCTGGGGTCAGCCCTTCGAAATCCCGGTCTTCGGGGGCCCGATCGCCTACGGCTTCCGGCCGGGTGACTTCAAGGCGGTCAACAAGCAGATTCAACTCTCCACCTGGACTTACTGCGCGATCGCCAACGGAACCATCGGCAACTGGAACGATGGGGCGATCACGGCCGACAACGGCAAGTCGGTGACCGGCGGCAAATCCGAGCCGATTACCTTCTACTACCGTTCCGATAAGAGCGGCACGACGTTCGTTCTTACGACTGACTACAACTCGCTCTGTAACGGCAGTTTCGGTGCGCCGTACAACGCGCCCCCGTACGGTTCGCCGAGCCGCAGCGCAGCGTGGACCTTCGGCATCAACCAGCTCTGGCCGGGTCCGAACGGCATGCAGGCCAGCGGCAGCAACTTCATCGGCGAAAGCGGCAATCCCGGCGTGCTCGCGGCCATTCAATCAACGCCTTACGCCACGGGTTACGTGGAAGGCGCCTGGGCGGCCTCGGCCAGCCCGAAGGTCGGTCAGGCGCTCCTGCAAAACGGTGGCGCCGGTGGTACGGCGATCTTCGTAAGCCCGACAAACAGGTCGGCCGTCGCAGGCGCCCTGAAGAAAATCACCGCCTCGCATATTCAATACGGCGGGGGTGCCGACGGCAACCCGCTCGGTTCCAGCACGCCGTGGTGCCAGCTCTACCTACCGCCCAACCTCTACGATAATCCGCCGTCGGGAACGTACCCGATCGTCGGTCCTACGTACCTAGACTTCTACGGCAACAATAACGGCATCCACGTCGCCGATAAGACCACCCTTATCAAGTATCTCGTCTCGTCGGCGGCAACGACTTACCTGAAGAGCATCGAATACGCTCCCTTCAACGCCTCGATGCACAGCGCGGTCCTCAAAGCACTCAACGGAACCACCCATCACCACCCCTGCCTCCAGTAGATACGGGACAGTCAGCAAGCAACGTTTACGCGCGCCGCAGCGGTGCGGCGCGCGTAAACACCACCGAAATGCCAAAAGGTTGAAGACTCTACACGCAATTTGCGCGCTAGCGCTCACGCTCGCCGGCTGCGGCGGCTCGGGCTCGTCCTCGAGCGCGATGCCCGCGCGAGCCGGCACGGCGCGCGTACGCTACGCCGACGGTGCGCCCTCGCTCGAAGCGCTGATTAACGGCTACCCGCAAGACATCGGCACCAACGCGTACCTGCAAGCCAACTCGCAGACGGCCGTTTCGCCGTTCGTATACGGGACGTTCTCGTCGTTCACTAACGTGACGGCGGGCGCGCTCTCATTGACGGCCCGCAACCCGTTGGGTTATTCGGTCGGTCCGCTGAAGACGGCCGCGCTGAGCGCGGGGAAGCGCTACACGTTGATCGTGGTAGGATCGTACCCGCACTATAAGGTGCTTGCGTTCGAAGAACCGGCGAGCACCGGGAGCGCGCAGCTCTCTCTTTACGCGGCCGCGCCCTCGATGCGTCAAGCCAGCTTCGGCAGCTTCCAAGTTTCTACGGACTCGAACTTCAAGCAGCTCGGCAGCGCCAAATTCGGCAACCTCGCCACGGTGACGGTGGGGAAAAGCGTTTCCGATTTCGGCGGCTACGTCGGTACACCGAGACCGATCGGCACTGCTGTGCCCGCGCAAATCAATTCGTTCGATTCGCAGAACGCATTGCCATTTCACAACGCAAGCCGTCTCTCGCTCTTCCTCTTTGATCCCAAGTCCGGTACGTCCATCGGGCCGGTCTTCGGAAGCCTCGACGAATGAAGCTCTCGACGATTTTTGTCACCCTCGCCGCCATGGCCGCAATCGCAGCGATCGTCTCAGGTTGTGGCGCGAGCGGTCCGGCGCCGATCGGGATCTCACAGCCGCCGTTACCGACCGCCACGCCGGCGGCGCGACTTCTCTACGTCGACCATAACGGGACGCTCTACCAGTACCGGCTGCCCCTCCAGCAAGATTCGAAGCCGGAGAGGACGCTTACCGAGTGGCCGGGGCTTGGGGTTGCGCCGCAGATCACGGTCGATCAATACGGAAACGTTGTCATCGCGAGTCCTACCGAGCTTCGTTTTTTCAAGCCGCCGATCGTATCGTTCGAGCGGTCGCACGCGCGCTTGCAACTTCAGCTCAACCCGGCGATCACGAACATGGGCCAATCCGGCGCCGAGCTCGTCGATCTCGAAGTCGACCCGAATCAGAATCTGTGGTTGCTTAATGATCTCGGCCCGGTGATTACCGAGCTTCGCACGCCGATCAAGAAGACGAGCGTCGCCGCGGTGACGATCATTTTTGGCGCGCCGGGTTCAAAGACCGCTGGCTTTACGACGCTAGTGCAGGGACGCTTCGATATCAATGCGGCGCTCTACGTCTACGCGAGCAACACGGCGGTCCCGCCGCGCTCGCGACTCTTCAAGATCAGTTTTCCCTACGCGCGGCCACCGGGTTCGCTCGGCCTCGATCTGGCGCAGGCCGATTTCGTCGATTCGAGCGAATGGCCCCCGACCGCGCAAAATGCACCGGGACTCCTGCTGGGTCAATACTTCGGCCAACTGCAATCGCCGAAGCCCGGCTCGCCGCCGTCGCCGCCCGTTACCGTGACGGCCCAGTTTCCGCAACCGTTCCTTCCTCCGTCAGAGGGACGATTTCCCGACGCGCACATCAACGCGCTGATCGGCGCGCTCGCCGCCGACACGTACCGCTACAGCTACTACACGCTCGACGCCGGTACCGGCGATCTCAACGTGTGGGATCTGCCGATGAAATCAAGCGCGAAGCCGAAGCTCTCGTTACGCTGCCTTGGCGGACCGAGCAACTGCAGCCACAAGTTCCAGCACCTGTTCCTGGCCCCGTAAACCTTCATTAACGCCCGCGCGAAGCGCGGTCCTGAGCGAGTTTCGCTTCGCGCCGAGCCGAAGTGTCAGGATGACAGGGATTTTTCGATTGCGGCCTTGAGGTCTTTGAGAAACTCGCGCGCCGTCGCTTGCGCGATGCGTTTGCCGATGGCCGCGTCGAAGAGTTGTCCCGCCGCGCCGAAAGGCGGCGTGTAGGAGCCGTCGAGGTCGAGGTACGTTACATTCGGATCTCCGTCGCTCTGTGCAACGAGCGTCCCCTCGAACGTTGGAAGAGCGACCGTTCCCTCGGGCTTCCAACCCATCGCCATAGCCCCGCCGACCTCAGATGGCGGACGCACCTCGATCCGAACCTCTCGGTCGATCGCGATACCGAGCATCGGTCCGTCGGCGGGAACGCGCAGGCGAAGACGCGCGACTCCGTCTCTCCCTTTGAGCGAATCTAAAAAGCAATCGATCCCCTTCGACGCTTGCTCCACGGAACAATCGATCGCGGTCCTATCACTTAACCGCGGCATGCGATCAATCTACCAATTTAATGAGAAGAACCGGCGAACGTGCGTTCCCATCACTTCTTTGTTTACCCGGAGAGGGCGCGTTCTATTGCCTCGATCAGTTGCGCGGGCTCGGCCGGTTTGGGCACGACGTGTTCGATTCCGTAGATCTCCATGAAATCGCGAAGCGCGGCGTTCAACGGCGTCGCGGTGTAGAGGGCGACTTTGGTCGGCTGCGTGCGCGGATCGGCGCGGAGCGCGCGGATAAATTCGGGGCCGCTCATCCCCGGCATCGAAAGATCGAGCAGGATCAGGTCGGGCGTCTCGGTGCGGGCACGCGTGAGTGCGTCGGCGCCGTCGGCGGCCTCGATCACGGTGTGCCCGACGTGCGTGAGGACGGTCTTGACGAGAAAGCGCGTGTGGCGATCGTCGTCGGCAACGAGCACGGTCGCCATCGGTCGCTAGAAGCGGCCCGCCAAAAAGGACTCGATTTCGCCGACGAAGTGCTGGGGGTCGATCGGCTTGGTGATATAGCCGTCGAAGCCGGCTGCACCGACTCGCGCGCGATCGGCGTCCATCGCCAACGCCGTTACCGCGACGACCGGCGTCGACGCGAAGCGAGCGTCGCTCTTCACGCGGCGCACGAATTCATAACCGTCGATCCCCGGCATGAGAATATCGGTCAACACGAGGTCGTAGCCATCGCGCTGGAGCGCTTCGTATCCGGCGAGACCGTCGGCGGCCGCTTCGACCTCGTGGCCGAAAGCACGCAGCAGGTAGAGCATCAGGTCGAGATTCGCAGGATTGTCGTCGATAACGAGGATTCGCACCACTTATCCCTCGGCGCCGGCCAGGGGCAAGGTCAGCGTAAACGTGCTCCCCTTCCCGTGCTCGCTCGCAACGGTTAACTCGCCCTCGAGAAGTTCGGCGAGGGTGCGCGAGAGATGAAGTCCGAGCCCCGTACCTTCGAAACGCCGCTCGTTCGACGTGGCGAGCTGTTCGAAGGCTTCGAAGAGGCGTGCGAGGTCCTCACCCTTGATACCGATGCCGGTGTCGATCACGCTCATGGCGAGCCGCGCGCTCCCATTGCGCGTGACGGCGCTGACGTCGATTCGCACGACGCCGCGTTCCGTAAACTTGATCGCATTCTGCGTAAGGTTCAGCAGGATCTGACGCAGACTGCGGCGGTCGGTCGTAACGAACTCCGCGCTGGGCGCAACGGCATGGGAGAATGCAAGACCCTTCTCTTCGGCCAGCGATGCCAGCGAGGCGGCAACGTCTCCCACCACCTCTTTGACCGGAACTCGCTCGTAGGTAAGCTCGCGCTTTCCCGATTGCACCTTGGCCAAATCGAGAATATCGTTGATCAGCGAGAGCAGATGGCGGGCGCTCCATTGAACGATTTGAAGCTGACGCTCCTGCTCTTCGTTGAGGGGTCCCGGAAGTTTCATGAGCAGGGTTCCGGTGAAGCCGAGAATGGCGTTGAGCGGCGTACGCAGCTCGTGGCTCATCGAGGCGAGGAACTGGTCTTTTGCGCGACTCGCCTTCTCGAGCTCTGCATTGAGGCTCTGCAGGCGCGCTTCGAACGCCTTGCGCTCGGTCACGTCGCGAATCGCGCCGGCGATAAAGGTCCCCTCGCGCGTGGCGATCGGACTCAAGCTGATCTCGACCGGGAACTCGCTGCCGTCCTTGCGCAGGCCGAAGAGCTCGAGGCCGACGCCCATCGGCCGGACGCGCGGCTCGGACGCGTACTCCTTTCGCTCCACGACGTGCCGGGAGTGGAACCGCTTGGGGATGAGCATCTCGATGGCCTGGCCGATGAGCTCCTCGCGATAGTAGCCGAAGAGCCGCTCGGTCTGCGCGTTGACCAGCTGGATGATCCCCTCGCCGTCGACGATGATCGTCGCGTCCGGAGCGTGCTCGAGCAGCGGGAACCTGCTCCCCGCAATATCCCGGAGCGAAAAGAGTGACTCATCCATGAACTTCTCGGGTCTTCGCTCTGCCGCTGGCGGCTCCGTTTCGATAGGGCCCGAGCCGCCCAATCTCGGATTACCAATAAAGAATGAAGGAGGGTCGCGAGACGGTTCGCCACGAGCTCGGCAATCTGTTAGCCGTCGCTCTGGCCAACGTGGAGGGAATGGCCGACGGTCTGGTCGCACCGACGCCGGCGCGGCTCGAGGCTGTCGCCGACGCGCTGCGCGGAGCCCGCGACCTCTTGCAGGGGCAGGACGGGCTCTGATGGAGCGACGCCGGGTTCTGCTGGTCGACGACGAGCCGCAGATTGCCGAGGTACTCAAGGCCTATCTCGAGCGCGAGGGGATGATCGTGGACGTCTGCGGGAACGTCGCCGAAGCGACGGCGGCGATCGCGCGCTCCACGCCCGACGTCCTCGTGCTCGACATCACGCTGCCCGACGGCAGCGGGCTCGACGTGCTTCGGTCGGTCTCGGTGCCCAACGCGCGCGTTCCGACGATCATGCTCACCGCGCGTTCCGACGAAGCCGATCGGGTCGTCGGCTTGGAACTCGGCGCCGACGATTACGTCTCCAAGCCGTTCTCGCCGCGCGAGGTGGTGGCGCGCGTGCGCGCGCTCCTGCGCCGAACGGCCGAAGAGCAGACCACCGGCCACAAGAATAACCGGCGAACGCGCATCGGCGAGCTCGAGATCGACCACAACTTTCACGAGGTCAGCGTCGCCGGAGCGCCGGCGAATCTAACGGCGACCGAGTTCAAGATCGTTACCCTCTTGGCGGAGAATCCGGGGGAGGTCTTCACCCGCTCGCATCTGCTCGACCGCCTCGGCGACGACGGTGAGATCTACGAGCGGACGCTCGACCGGCACATCAACAACCTGCGCAAGAAGGTCGAGAAGGACCCGCGCAATCCCGAGTACATCGTGACCGTCTACGGCGTCGGCTATAAAATGAAGAGACCCTAGCTCGCGGTTGGCCCTGCGAATTGTGAATTAGTTGGGAAGGCGCCATTCGATAGTTCTTCGCAGGTGATGGCTAGGATGAGGCCATGTCAGAGCTTCTGGAACGGCGCATTGTCCGCTGCCCCTACCATCTCGCGCAGCGTCATCTCGCGCGCGCTGTCGCCGCTCGCACCGGTGCGCCCGGGACGCTGACCCTCACCGCCGCGCTCCCGGGCGCGGATCTGGTGCGCGAGGTGGTCGTTACCTACGACGCCGCGAACGATCCGATGCATTTCGACCAACCGTGGCGGCTGCACTGGAAGCCGAAAGCGGGACCCTATCCGGAGTTCGACGGCGAGCTGACCGTGCGCGCCGACGAAAACTACGAGACGTCGCAGCTCGAGCTCCGGGGATCGTACCGTCCCCCGGGCGGCGTGCTGGGCGCGGCCTTCGACGCCACGATCGGCCGTCGCATCGCAACCGTAACCGCGCAGGCGTTGCTGGAGCGGATCGCTTCCGAGCTCGAAACGGCCTACCTGCGCGACGAGCAGTCGAAATCGAGTGCGACGAGCTCATGAAAGACGAAGAAGCTCCCCTCATCGGAACGCTGCGCTTCGTCTTTGTAATGGGCGCGACGTTCCTGGTTCTCTGGTTCGCGATGTACGTGCTTGCTGCGGGTGCGCTGGTAAGATGCAGATTCACCGATACGAACGCTGGTGGCTGACCTTCGGCGTGGGGATGCTCGTCATTTTTCCTAGGGTTGATCGCCTTTGCGGCCTTTGCCGACAACATCAATCCGCCCATCGGATATGCAGCAGATCGATCCCACGAAGGTCGCTCAGACGCCGCCGTTCGACAAGCCCGGGCTGCACCGGCGCGCGGACGGATCGTACGAGGCCTACTACGTCGCGCGCGTCTTCGAATTCGACCCGGCCGATCTGCACGTTCCGGTCGGAAGCAGGGTGACGTTCTACGTCACGAGCGCGGACGTCGTCCACGGCTTCTTCATTCCCGAACCGACATCAACATGATGGTCGTTCCCGGCTGGGTGAACGAGGAGACGCACACGTTCACGCACGCCGGTGACTACCTACTGCTCTGCCACGAATACTGCGGGACTCGGCCATCAGAACATGTTTGCCAAGATCGAGGTGAAATAAGTGACCGGGTCAGACGCAGTTCGCAACGAGAACCGCGTCATCATCGCGCACATCTATACCGCGACGGCGGCGATCGCGCTCGGGCGCGATCTTCGGCGTCTTTCAAGGATTTTCGCGCACCGGCGCCTTCGGCGCGCCGGCGTTGGTTCGACTACTATCGCATGCTCACGATGCACGGCGTGCTGATGGCGCTCGTCTTCACGACGTTCTTCATCACCGGGCTATCGCTCTTCGTAACCTACCGCGCGATACCGCGCGACGCGCAGCCTCGCCGTCGGATGGTTCGGCTGGTGGCTCATGCTGCTCGGCACCGCGATGGCCGCGGTCACGATCCTCAAGGGCGACGCGACCGTGCTCTACACGTTCTACGCGCCGCTCAAAGCGAGTCCGTGGTTCTACGTCGGCGCGACGCTGCTGGTGCTGGGCACCTGGGTCGTCGCCTTCGAGATCTTCGCCAACGTCAACTATTTCCGGAAGCACGAATCCCGGCAAGCCGGTTCCGCTCGTCGTCTTTTGCGCCGCCGCGACGTTCGTCATGTGGATCGTCGCGACGCTCGGCGTCGTCGCCGAGATGGTCCTTCTGATCCCGTGGGCCTTCGGCTGGACCTCCGGCATCAACGTCATGCTGACGCGGATGTTCTTCTGGTACTTCGGCCATCCGCTGGTCTACTTCTGGATCATGGGCGCCTACATCATTTGGTATAACATCATTCCGACGCGCTACGGCGGAAACGTCTTTAGCGACGCGCTGACGCGGCTGACCTTCATCATGCTGATCCTGCTCTCGACGCCGGTCGGCATCCATCACGAGTTCATGGAGCCGGGCATCTCGTCGGTTTGGAAGATGCTGCACACGATCACGACGTACGGCGTCGCGATTCCGTCGTTCATCACCGCCTTTGCGATCTTCGCGTCGTTCGAGCTCTTCGCGATCAAACAGGGACGCCGCGGATTCATCGGCACGGTCAAGGCGCTGCCCTGGAACGACCCGACCTTCAGCGGTGCGGCGCTGGGCATGATCCTCTTCATCCTGGGCGGCTTCGGCGGTCTGGTCAACGCGTCGTACAGCATGGATACGGTCGTGCACAACACGATCTGGATCGTCGGTCACTTTCACGTAACCGTCGGCGGCCCGGTCGCGCTGACGTTCCTCGGTGCCGCCTACTGGCTGATTCCGCGGCTGACCGGCCGCGCGCTCTGGAAGCCGGAGTGGGCGCTCTTTCAGACGCGTCTCTGGTTCTTCGGCATGCTGATCATGTCGTTCTCGATGCACTACGCCGGCCTGCTCGGCGCGCCGCGGCGCACCGCGGAAGTCGACTACATGGGCGCCGCGGCGGCCAACGCCTGGCAACCGTACATGCTGCTCGCAGCGGCCGGCGGTTTCTTCCTCTTCCTGAGCATCGCTGTACGTTCGTCGCCGTCGCGATCGGCACGCTGGTCAAGAACCGAGAACCGACGCAGATCCCGACGTGGTGTTCGCAACGCCGCCGAGTGCGAGCGTGACGACGCCGCGGCCGCTGCAGCAGCCTCTATCGCTGGGGCGTCGCTCGCGCTCGTGCTCGCGATCCTTGCGTACGCCGGGCCGCTCGGCGAACTCTGCGCCATCCCGGATACCTCGCGCCGGGAATGCGAACCTGGTAAGACCGATGGACGGCAAGCGCGTCCTCGTCGTCGAGGACGAGCCGAAAGTCGCAGAAGTCGTCGAGAGCTATCTGCGACCGCGACGGTTTCGCATCACGACGCTCTGCACGACCGTGGCGAGGCGACTCGCGCTGATTCGTGAGTCGAAACCCGAGATGATGATCCTCGACGTCGGCTTGCCCGACGGGAGCGGGCTCGACGTCCTGCGCGAAACGGCGGCGAGCGGCCGGCGCGTCCCGGCGATCATGCTCACCGCACGCGGCGAAGAGTCCGATCGCATCGTCGGCCTGGAGCTCGGCGCCGACGACTACATGACCAAACCGTTCTCGCCGCGCGAGTTGATGGCGCGCATTCGCGCGCTGCTGCGGCGTGTCGAGGAGCACAAGCCTGGGGAGCCTGGTGCTGCAAACCTCGTGCGCATCGGCGACCTGGAGATCGACCTCGCCTCACACGAGATACGCGTCGGCGGAAGGACGGCGAACGTCACCGCAACCGAGTTTCGAATCCTCGCGGTGCTGGCGAGCAGCCCCGGCGAAGTCTTCACGCGTGCAGTAATGCTCGATCGTCTGCAGGACTCCGGAACGATCTACGAACGGACGCTCGACCGTCACATCAACAACCTGCGAAAAAAGATCGAAGCCGACAACCGTAATCCGGCGTACGTCGTCACCGTCTACGGCGTCGGCTACAAACTCCGCCGCCCGTAATCGGCGCACAGCGACCGCCCTCCATGACCGGTTCGCAGCACACCACCCACCGGCTCGAAGCCTTTTCCGACATCGTTATCGGATTCTGCCTCGCGCAACTCGGTCTAAATCTCGTGCTGCCGAAGAACGCAACCGATATGTTCGGCCTTTGGGAAAGCATCACGTTCTTCATATCGGCATTTATCTTTATCGCGGTGCTCTGGTGGCTTCATCACCGAACGTTTAGCTCGTTCTTCGTGCCTAAAGCACCGATGATCCTGATGAACTTTGGAATGCTCTGCACGCTCATCCTGACGCTATTTTTCTTTGAAAGCACCGTGCGCGTCGCGGAACTGGGCCAGAATCCAGCTCACCTTCTGAGCATGTGCGTCTTCTCATTGGCGATCGTCTACACGTTGGCCGGTGCGATGTTGCTTGTTGGGTTGGTCGTTCGTCGTGCCGAATTGCCGGCGGACGAGATTCGCTGGGGAATCGACCAGTTGACGAGCATCGCGATCGCAGTAGTTTTCGGCCTCGCGATTGGAACGTATTTGGCGCTGGGCGCGCATGCAGCGCTCGCTTTCTACGCGGCGGTTGGCGGCGCAGTCGTCGTCCTCGTGGTGAGACGATTTCTCAAGCCGCTGATACACTATTAATACTCTTCGCCGGAACGACGATCACGGGAACCGGCGCGTGGCGCAGCACGCTCTCGGCGACGCTGCCCATGAACGCGCGGTTCAAGCCCGTGCGTCCGTGACTTCCGCAGACGACGAACTCCGGCTTGACTTCCGCGACGAGCTGCGCGATGGCCTCGACCGGCTCGCCCTCGCCGATCTGAGACGATGCGGGGACGCGGTTGCCGATGCGCGCGAGCGCTTCAGCGAGGACGTGTTGGCCCTTCTCCTTGACGAGTTCTAGGCAGCCGGCCAGAAGTTGCGCCTCACCGCCGCTAAGCATCGCGGCCTCGCCGAGATTGATCGCGTGACCGACGACGACTTCCGCGCCGGCGCTCGCGGCGAGCTCGACGGCGACGTCGATTGCGCGCAGGGAGTTCTCCGAGCCATCGACAGGCACGAGAACTCGGGTGATGAAGGTCGCGTCGGGCGCAAGCGGCGCAAGGCTCGCCTCCGCCCGCACGACGATCACCGGCACCGTCGCATCCCGGAGCACGCCTTCGGCGACGCTTCCCATAAAGAGGCGAGCGAATCCGGAGCGGCCGTGCGTGCCGATGACGATTCCGTCAACCGGCGCCGCAGCGGCGTGCGAAACGATCTGATGGACGGGTTCGCCTTCGAAGACGCACGCCTCGGCAACGATGCCCGCGGCCTTCGCTCGAACGGCGGCATCGCCGGCGACGCGCTCGGCTTCCTGGTGGATCTCCTCGAGCGTATGCTCGATGAGGGTGTTGGGCTGGAGACTGCCGTAAACCGGCGCCGGGTCGGCGACCGAGCAGAGAATGAGTCTCGATCCTTCGAGCTTTGCGAGCCGCATCGCGAGTTCGAAAGCGCGCTCGGCGCACGGGGAGCCGTCGAGGGCGACCAAAAGCTTTGTGAACATGACTCTAGCCTACGAGAGCGTCGGGAATTCTCCGTGAACGCTGGATAGGAGAAGCTTCACGAGTTTTTCTCAATTCGGCTCACTCGGCGTGGAGTGCGGCGATCGGATCGAGGTGCGCGGCCTTGCGCGCCGGATAGAAGCCGAACCCGATTCCGATGCCGGCGGAGAAGACCAGCGAGAGCACGATCGTCGGAATCGAGACCGTGAACGGAAAGTGGCCGATGTGGGCGGCAATGTCCGACGCGATCACGCCCAGGACGATTCCGATGCCTCCGCCGACGAGCGAAAGAACGACCGCCTCGACGAGAAACTGCAAGAGAATCGCTTCGGCCGGCGCGCCGACCGCCATACGCAACCCGATCTCGCGCGTTCGCTCGGTGACCGAGACGAGCATGATGTTCATGATCCCGATGCCGCCGACGATGAGCGAGACGGTCGCGATCGATGCGAGGAGAATCTGCAGGTCGTTCCGGCGGTCGTCATGACCTTGGCGACGTCGGCGAGGTCGCGCACCGAGAAGTCGTCGCTCTGCGGCGGCACGATCCGATGGCGCATGCGCAAGAGCTGCGAAACGGCCGCGATCGTCGTCGCGATATGCTCCGGGCTGTCGACCGAAATCATGAGCGCCCTGACGACGTTGGGACCATTGGCCGAGGTCTGAAGCCGCTGCATCAGCGAGGTGTACGGAATGACGATCGTGTCGTCTTGATCCGTTCCGAAGGTATGCCCGTGCGACGATAAGACGCCGACCACGCGAAACGGAACGTTGCGGAGTGTGATCGTCGCGCCGATTGGCTCGTGGGCGCCGAAGAGCTCCCGCGCGACGGTCGTTCCGATGACGCAGACCTTCGCGCTGGTCGCAACGTCGGTATCGTTGAAAAACGAGCCGCTGGCAATGATCCAGCTGCGCACGTACGGCCACGAGGGCGAGACGCCGACCACGTTCGTCTGCCAGTTGTTGAACTGCGAGATCACCTGTTCGCGCAGGCTGACGAGCGGCGTTACCGCGGCGGCGTGGCGAACTTGCCGGACGATCGCGAGGCCGTCGCCGACCGTCAGCGTCGAGGCCGCGCCGATGCCGACGTTCGCGCCGTTGGTCGTCAGCTTCCCGGGAGAATCACGACCACGTTGCTGCCCAGGCCCGCAATCGAGGACTCGATGCTCGTGCGCGCACCGGTCCCGATCGCGACCGTCACGATGACCGCGGCTACGCCGATGATGATCCCGAGCACGGTGAGCAACGAGCGCTCGCGGTTGAGCAGCAGCGCGCGACAGGCGATCGTAATTGCCGCCCAAGTTCACGAGATCGCCGATGCTTCGCGTAAGACCGGTTCGTCTTGACGATGCGGCCGTCGTGAAACGAGACGATGCGATTGGAGTAGCGGGCGACATCGAGCTCGTGCGTCACCATGAGGATCGTCATCCGGCGCTCGCGATTGAGGCGCAAGAAGAGTTTCATGATCTCTGCCGACGTCTTCGAATCGAGCGCGCCGGTCGGCTCGTCGGCGAGAATCAAGCTGGGCTTGTTGACGAGCGCGCGAGCGATGGCGACGCGCTGCTGCTGGCCGCCGGAGAGCTCGTTCGGATTACAGTGGTGATGCGGCTCGTCGAGCCCGACGTCGAGGAGCGCATCGGTCGCGCGAGCGCGCCGCTGCCCGGCTGCGACCGAGGCGTACATCATCGGCAGCTCGACGTTCTCCAGCGCGCTCGTGCGCGGGAGCAGGTTGTACTGCTGAAAGACGAAGCCGATCTTGTTGCGGCGCAGCTCCGCGAGCTGTTCGGGCGTCTGCGTCGCGACGTCGATGCCGTCGAGAGCGTAGCTCCCCGAGGTGGCACGATCGAGACATCCGATGACGTTCATGAAGGTCGACTTGCCGGAGCCCGACGGTCCCATGATCGCGGTGAACTCGCCGGGCGCAAGCTCGAAGGTGACGCGGTCGACGGCGGCGAACACCGTCTTGCCGGTACGGAAGATTCGGGAGAGATCGTGGGTTTCGATCGTGGCAGTCATTGCATGTCGACGACGACGTTATCGCCCGGCGCGAGACGCCCGGCATCGACTTTGACGCCGACCCGCGTTCCGTCGATCGCGAGCACGGTTACGCCGACGCCGCGCAGCGTACGGTTTTCGAGCACGTAACAGCTCCCTTGCGCCCCCACCGCTACCGCAAAGTTTGCGGTCGCGCCGGTCGCCCCCCACGCCGACGAGCCTACAGGAATGCCTTCGCCGCCGTTGGGTGCTGGGACGATGCGGTACCGCTTTGCGACGGCGGCAGTAGGTCGCCACTGCAGCGCGGCGAGCGGAAGGACCGCCGCGTTGGGATAGTCTTCGATCGTGATCTGCGCGTTCGCGGTCATTCCCGGGCGAAGCGCGCCGTCGCGATTATTCGGATACGCGACCGTATCGTAGGTCGTGACGTTGTTGACGACCGTCGGATTCTGCCGCACCTGATCGATCGTCGCCAGGAACGTTCGGCCTGGATAGGCCAGCACCGTGAACGATACGCGCTGACCGGCGCGTACGGCGCCGACGTCGGGTTCGCCGACGGCGATATCGAGTTCCATCTTGGCGAGATTCTTCGCGATGGTAAAGAGCGTCGGCGCTTGGAGCGCCGCGGCGACGGTCTGGCCGACCGAGACGTTGCGCTGGATGACGGTTCCGTCGACCGGAGAGACGATCGTAGCGTGGTCGAGATTGATCTGCGCTTGCCGCACGGCCGCTTCTGCCGCACGAACTGCGGAATCGCTTGCGCGTGCCGAGGATGCGGCTGCGTTCGCTTGCGCGGCGGAGCTGCCGGCCTGGTAGCCGCTCGCCGCGCTCGAGTAACGCGAGGTCTTTGCCGACGTCTGCGCCGCGATATAGGCGTCGTGGGCCGTTGCGACCGCGGTTACATCGCTGTCGACCACGTTCTGCGCGACGTAGCCCTGACGCAGCAGCGCGCGGTCGCGCCGCAGCGTCAAGAGCGTAAGATCTAGAGCGCTGCGCGTCTTGCGAACGTCTTCGTCGGCCGCGACGATCAGCTTGCGCTGCGATTGCGCGGTCTCGGCAGCCGCCGAGCTGCTGTAGAGCGAGCTCGAGAGCGACGACGAGGACGCCGAGCTCTGCGCCTCGAGCTGTCCGAGCGTTCCTTTCGCTTGGTCGAGCGCGGCGACGAATAAGCTGGGATCGAGACGCGCCAGCACCTGTCCCGTACGAACCGGGCTGTTGTAATCGACGTAGAGCGTCTGAATCGTTCCCGAGACTTGGGAGCCGACCAAGACGGTGTCTTGTGCTGCCAGCGTGCCCGACGCGGTTACGGTCTGCGCGATCGGCTCGCGGGTCACACGCGCGGTTACGAGGTCGGGCGCCTGCCCGGAGCAGGCCGATTCGAAGACGAGAGCAAGCAGGGCGGCGGATATGACGAGAGTTCTCACGCGCTCATAATAGCCGTTTCCGGTTACGCTCCCGTGAAGCGATTGTGAAGAGCCGGGGCCTCAAAATTCACGACGAATTCTAGAGTCGAGCGTAGGCTAGCCCCATGTTCACTAAGATTGCAGTCGCGCTCGACGGATCCGAAGCCGCCTCCAAGGCGTTCTCGGTTGCCCTGGGATTAGCGCAGGCCCAAAAGGCCGAGCTGGGCATCTGCTCCGTCGTCGATCCGATCGCGATCACGGCCACCTCTCCGCCGAGCCCGGCGATGGATATCGTGGTTCGCGACATGGAGATTGCGGCGCGGCGGACCGTCACCGAGGCGATCGAGCGGGCCTGTCGGGAAGGCGTCACCGCCACCGGGCAGATTCGCACCGGCGTACCCGCCTTCGAGCTCCTCAAATATGCCGAACGGCTCGGTGCCGACCTCATCGTCATGGGTACGCACGGCCGGCGCGGATTTCAGCATTTTCTCATGGGCAGCGTCGCCGAAGTCGTCATGCGCGAGTCGAGCGTGCCCGTACTGATCGTTCGAAACCCGCCCGCGCAGAGAAAAGCGGCGTAGTTTACACCGAGCGAATCAGCAAGAGCGCGCCGGCAATGCCGAGTGCGGCAAGCGCGCATAACATCGCCGCCGGCAACGCCCCGGCGCGCCCGCGCGAGAAGAGCATCGTATAAATGGCCTTAAGCACGTTGTTCGACGACGTCGCGATGACGATCGCCGCGGCCGCCGTGGTCAAGCCGATGCCCGCCGCGCCGCCCTGTGCGAGGCTCAAAACGAACGGATCGATATCGGTCACGCCGACGATGCCGGCAAGTGCGAAGACGCCCGAGCGGCCGTAGTGGCTCTGCGCGATCGTTGCCAGCATCGAGACGGCGACGAAGAGCAGCGCAAAGAGCAGGGCCGTCCAGAGCTGCAGTGGATTCGGGAAATCAGTCGTGCGCGCCGAGCGCGTTGCCGAACGAAAGCGCCACACGGCGAGCGCGCCGGCGATCGCGGCGAGAGCGAGAAATGGAAGCACCAGCAGTCGCCCGAGTGCGAGATTGAAGATCGAGCAGACGACGAGGACGCGCAGGTACATCATCGCCGTCGCCGCGACGATACCGGCCTCGAGTTCTGCGCTGGCCCCTTCGTCGCGCAGACGGCGCGCGAGCACCGCCGTCGTCGCGGTCGACGAGTAGAGACCGCCGAGGACGGAGGTCAAGAGCGTACCGCCGTTGGGAAAGACGTAACGCTGCAGCAGATAGCTTGCGTACGAAATTGACGAAACGGCGACGACGGCAAGCCAAACGCCGAAGGGCGTGATCGACGTGTACGGAATCGGCGGCCGGCCGGCGAGCAGCGGCAAGACGACGCCGACCAAAATCAGGAACTGTCCGGCGGTAACGACCTCTTGCGTCGAAACGCGTGCGGCCCAATCGTGCAGCGTGCGGCGTCCGCCTAAGAGCAACACCGCCGCGACGGCAACGCCGACGGCGAGCCAGAGGGGCTGCGTCAGCGCGATCGCTCCGAGCGAGTACGCGAGCAGATTGCAGGCCGGAACGACGAACGCGCCCTCGACCGCGCTCGCCTCGTTCTTGCTCTGGCGGCGCACGTACGCGTAGATCCACGTTCCGACGACTATCAGGCCTGCGATGAAGGCCGCGCCGTACTCCGGCTCGACGAGGTAGAGACTCCCGCCGGCCAGCGCTAAGAGCGGAAAGGTGCGAACGCCGCCGGGCCGGCGCGGCAGATCGTCGGAGTAGAACTCTTCAAACGCAAAACCGAAGAAGAGCGAGAGTCCGAGAAGCAGCGCGAACCGCTCGGCGCCGGCTTCCGCGAGCGCGTTCATCGCTTACCCCCATTATGCAGCGAGCGCTCATTCTCCGGTCGGATAGGCTTCGGGGGGTTCGCCCTCGAGCCAGAGCCGGCTGCGCTCCAAGGGCTGGACGGCGCGCGTGACGTCGTAGTGGTAGATCGCGTCGAACTGGTCGATGAGCCGCGCGGTGAAGTAGTGGCTCTGGAGTTCGGTATCCGGACGATAGATCACGCCGATCGCGCGTTCGAGCGCTTCCGCCGGAAGGCCATCGAGCTGCGGCCGATAAGGCCGGAGCGGAACCCAGAAGCGCGGCACCCCGAGCGCGTGAAACGTGTACTCGAAGCTGTCGTTTCGGGCGGGACGGACGCGCTTGCGTTCTTCGGGCTCGTGCCAATCGGAGGCGGCGGTAACGGTGCCGGTATAGGTCGAGAAACCAACGGCGATGCAGTCGTCGCCGTACTGCCGCCGCTTCAACGCGCCGATGTTCGTCTCGCCGCGCTGCGACATCGAGGTCGCGTCGGCGCTGCCGACGTGCGAGTTATGCGCCCAAACCACCGCTTTGGCGCTGCCCTGACGGCCGGCAAGGTGATGCAGCAATCGATCGAGCGTATCGGCCATGTGCTCGTCGCGCAGATTCCACGTCGATGCCGAGTAATCGATCATCGCGCGATAGTAGCGCTCTGCGTTGGCGACGATGCGCGCATTCTGCTCGGCGTAGAAGTATTGGTCCTCGGCGACGCGCCCGTCGAGCCGTGCATACTGCGCCGCCTTGCGCTGGATCTCCAGCAGCGCGGAGATCACTTCGCTTCGGCAGCGCGGTTCCAACCCGTGCGCCGCTGCCATCCCGTAGCGTTCGGGGTGCTCGGCGTAGACCTCCAAGCATTCGTAATGCCGGCGCGCCGATGCCGCCGCAGCCGGATCGATGCGGTCGAGGTAGGCGAGGACGGCGTCGATCGAGGCGTACATGCTATAGAGATCGAGTCCGTAGAAGCCGGCCTTCGGACGCACGCTGGTTTGGCAGAAGTCGTTATACTCGCGCAGCCAGCCGACGAAGTCGAGCACGTCGGCATTGCGCCACATCCACGTCGGAAAGCGGATGAACCCGCCGAGTGCGTCGACCGCCTCGGCATCGTCGTTCGCACCGCGTACGTAACGGTTCACGCGATAGGCGTCGGGCCAGTCGCCCTCGATGCAGACGGCGGTGAAGCCTTTTTCGGTGATCAGCCTTTTGGTCAGTTCGGCGCGCATGCGGTAAAACTCGTGCGTCCCGTGCGTCGCCTCGCCGATCAAGACCACCGGCGCGTCGCCGATCATCTCGAAGAGGGCATCGTGTTCGCGGCGCTCTCCCGCGAGCGGGATCAGCGCGTGGGCGAGGTCGACGGCTACGCGACTCTCCATGACGCTCCGTTCCGCTGCGCGAGCTCGAGTAAACGCCGCACGTCCTCATCGTGCAGCTGCCGGAAATCGGCGTAGTAGTAGCCGACCGCGCCGAAGGGCTCGGGTTGATTCGGGCAGACGACGCGGTCGGCGACCCGCTCGAGCGACCGGCACGTCTCGGGCGGCGCGACCGGTACCGCGACGACGATCGCGGCCGGCTCGCGCTGACGCAAGGCCGAGACGGCGGAGTACATCGAGGCTCCCGTGGCCAGGCCGTCGTCGACGACGATGACGGTCTTCCCAAAGGGATCGGGTTCGGGCCGATCGTCGCGATAGGCAACCTCGCGCCGCTTGAGCTCGCCGAATTCGTGCACGAGCTCGACTTGAAAGTCTTTGAGCGAGACGCCGCACGCGTCGATCATGCCGCCGTCCACGACGTAGCTTCCGTCCGAAGCGACGGCTCCCATCGCCACCTCCTCGTGGCCGGGGACGCCGAGCTTTCGCACGATGTAGACGTCGAGCGGAGCATCGAGCGCTTTGGCGACTTCGTAACCCACCGGCACGCCGCCGCGAGGAAGCGCGAGCACGAGCAGATCGCGGCGCCCCGCGTACTCTCGCAGGCGCTCGGCAAGCTGCCGGCCCGCAGCGGCTCGATCGGTAAAGCGTGGCATCGAATCCATCTCTGCGCCCTACTTCGGATTCTTTATCGAGTCACCGTGACGGTGATCGAAGACGGCGCGCCGATCGTGACTATCCGGCTCCAGCCGTGCGCCCACGTGCAGCGGTTTGTCGTGGATCAAGGTCGCGCTGCCGGCGTGATACGACGTTGGGTGAAGCCGAAGCGATCCGAGTTCAAACTTCGTTGCACCGCTCTCTTCGAAGAGCTTCGTCGCCTTTACCAGCAGATCGCCGAGCATGTGCTCGAAGCTGGCGTCGTCGGGGATCGCGGCCTTTGCTCGCAGCATCTGCACGATCGCTAGAGCCTCCGCCAGATTATGCGGCACCGGACCGTCGGCTCGGCCGTTCCCGACCGTAAGGACGGCGATGTCCCGCCCGTCGCTGCGAACGATGCACAGGTTTCCTTCGCGCCCGCCGCGCGCGGCCGCGCTTGAATCGGTTCCGTGGATCTCGAGGGGTGCGATGCCGCTGCGTTCGAGCAGGCGGTCGATCTCGGTCTTTGTCGCTTCCATGAGCGAAGCCTAACGCGAAAGGTGGAAAGCGTGGTGAAGTTGGTTCCCAAGTTCTTCCCGATTCCCCGACTTTAGAAGAACGAATTTCCGCAGCGTTTCTCAATCGGGCCGTACAATGGCCGCATCGCTTGAGGAGAGGGTCATGAATCGACATTCGTTGGAGACAAATTTCCGGCTCGGGCTTCGATCGGACGAGGCGCTGGCATCCTTGATGGAGGCGACCATGGGCGGGGTGGCGAGCATTTTTACGGTCGCAATCCCGCCGGCCTCACTTGCCGCCGCACCGATCGACGCGGTCTACGTTCTCGCCGGGCGCGCCGCCGGGTCGGTCAAACGACGCCTATCCATCGCGTTTACCTGGAGCCATCAGGGGGGCTTTGCGCTTCCGACGATGTCCGGGGAGATCGTGGTCGACGACGATGCGGCGGCCAGGCTCTTCCACGAAGCGATCGGAGCGCGGATCGGCGCTAAGGCATTCGAAGCGCTCCTAACGGCGATCGAACTACTGTTGACGCCGCGACGTCGAGCGCTGCGCGAAGGGAGTACGGCTGCATGAAGCCGGGTAATGCGAACATGATGGGCTCGCTGCAGGCGATCGAAGTGCTCAACGCGATTTATCAGCGTCGCGCCATTCGCCGCTATACGAGCGAACCGCTCGAGCGCGCAGCGCTCGAAAAACTGATCGATGCCGCGATTCAAGCGCCCAGCGCGATGAATCTGCAGCCATGGGCCTTTGCCGTCGTGACCGGTGCCCAGCGACTGAGGGGCTACTCCGACCGCGCCCGCACGCATCTGCTCGACCTTGCCGGTGCAATCCCCGCGCACGTCCGCACCCTGCTCGAAGGCAACGTCGACATCTTTCACGGAGCGCCGGCCTTGATCGTGATCTCTGCGACCTCGCCCGAAACGCAGGCCGCCGAAGACTGCTGCCTAGCCGCCGAAAATCTCATGCTCGCCGCCTTTGCCGAAGGCCTCGGAACGTGTCCGATCGGCTTTGCCCGGCCGTGGCTCGTGCTCGACGAGACGAAGCGCGAGCTCGGCATTCCGCCGGGATGGACGCCGGTATTTGCCGTCGTCGTCGGCTTCCCGGACGAGGCGCCCGTGAGTCACGGACGCTCGGCACCCCAGATTCTTTGGCAGACATCTTGAGAACCTTCGTTCCGCTCGCCTTTGTAATCGCCGCGGCAATGCTTGCGGCGTTGCCTGCGGCGGCAGCGCAGAACACCGACGTCGCGCGCGTGAGCGTTATCGCAAGCGGCAGCGTCGTGATTCGGCGCGGGGACGACCAGACCGAGCTGACCGCCCGGGTGAACGCGCCGATCCTGCCGGGCGATTACGTGGCCACGCAAGCCGGTAGCCAAGCGGAGATCCAACTCGATGGTTTTACGATGCTGCGCCTCGCAGGGCAGACGCAGATTCGCATCGTCAACAACGACGACTCGACGCGCGACGTGCAACTCGCCGCGGGGAGCCTGATCCTTTCGATCGCGCATTCCGAGAGCGGCGTCAGCGAGATCGAGACGCCCTCGGTGACGCTGCAGGCCGCCGATGCGGGCGAGTTTCGAGTCGACGTGACCGTCGATGGAACGACGGTTCTCTCCACGCGGAACGGCAAAGCCGAAATCGTGACGCCGCAGCAACGCTATCCGCTGGTTTCGGGGCAGGCGATCGAGGCGACGGGTCAGGCGGCGAATCCGACGATAACGACGACCGCGGAGACTCCGCGCGATGCGCTCGACGCGTTCAGTGCGAGCCGCGACCGCACGATCGATAGCGCGCTCGACACCGATACGTACGTTCCCGCGAACATCGCCGGATACGACGATCTCAACGCTTACGGAGACTGGATCGACGTTCCGCCGTACGGGATGGTTTGGTCACCCGCCGTCTCCGAGGGTTGGGCGCCGTATCGCAATGGCTCGTGGGTATGGGAGGACGGCTTCGGCTGGACGTGGGTCGCACTCGAACCGTGGGGATGGGCGCCCTTTCACTACGGATATTGGTTCTCGTGTGCACCCAACGGCTGGTGCTGGTATCCGCCCGGCTTAGGGCTCGGACCGGTCTGGTACCCTGCCGTCGTCGGCTGGTTCGGTTTCGGCGATTACTGGGGCTCGGCGCTCGGCTTTCAGTATTGGGGTTGGGTGCCGCTCTGGCCGTACGAGCCGTTCTACCCGTGGTATCCGGGCTGGAACGCCTGGCATTCGCACCCGCATCCGCCGTCGCCACCGCGCATCGTCTCGAATCCGCCGCATCTCCAGCACCCGCTGATCCCGATTAAGACGCACGCCGTTTACGGTTCGAGCGTCGTAACGACGTATCGCAACATGGCCAAGGGCGCGTCGGGCCTCTCGGGCGCGGCATTTCGCTCCGGAAACCTCTCCGCGCCGGTTCCGATCGATCCGGCGCACTTGAAGAGCGTTACGCTCTTGCGCGGTGCGTTGCCGGTCACGCCGACGTCGGCGAATCTGCAGTTCGGACGCGCGACGCCAAAGACGCCGGTCCATTGGTCGCAAGACTTTACCGGTTCGCACTTCTCTGCGGCGCCGGCGCTGCCGAATCGGACGCAGTTCCACGCGCAGCAACAGCAAGTGCACGAAACGCTCTACCAACAATCGCACCAGATCGTCCCGGCCAAACCGCAGGCTCCTCCGGCATCGCAGATATGGCAACAGTTCGAGAGCACGCGCCGCTACGTACCGGTTCCGCATACCGTGGAACCGCATCCGTATCAGCCCCCCGTCGCGGCTCCGGTAACGCCGCCACGGCCCGCGCCGGTCTCGCGGCCCGTGACGCCTCCGCATCCGCCGTCGCGGCCGCCGGCATACCTCGATTGGCAGAACGTCTCCGACGAAGTGACGCGCTGAACGATGAACCTTGCCGCACTCCTCCTCGCGGTAACGATGACGGCCTCCGGTACGGTCACGACCGTCGTCAAGGCGAATCTTCTGCGCGGTCCGACGGCCGGCGCGCATCTGCACGGAATCGTGCGCGACCCGGTAACCGGCGATATCTACGTCGGCTATTGGAACGGAGCCGGAACCGTGCCGTTCTTCGGGCCGTACGTCGAGAACAAGGATTCGATCTGGCGCATCGATCAACTGGGCGACGTCGAGATACTCGCCTATGCGGTCTCGCCCAATGCGATGACGTTCCATCAGGACGATCGTCGAATCTACGTCTTGATCGGCGGCGTTTCGTGCGGTTCGGTGGCTGCCGCCCCGCCACCGGAGTTCGACGGTATCGTTGCGATCGATCCCGCGAACGGCCGGTCTCGATTCGTCACCGGAGATCCCTCGGGGTTTGCACACGCCTCGCCGCGCAACGCGCACTACGGCGGCGCCGCCGGACTCGCCGCAGATCCACACTCAGGAGCGCTGTACGTAGCCGAAGGCTGCCGCAATCGCATTCGCATGGTCGATGCGCGCGGCCGAGTGACCACGCTGGCGGAATCGCTGAACGATCCGCACGGTCTCGCCTATTGCAGCGAATCGAATACGCTCTACGTCGCCGACACCGGCAATAACGAGATTCGAGCAATCGACGACAGCGGCAAGGTTTCGACGCTTGCCGGATCGCGGAGCGCCGGCTTCGTCGACGGCGCGCGATCGGCGGCTCGCTTCGATCGGCCGACGGGCGTCGCATGCGACGCCGCCGACAACGTCTACGTCGCCGATTCGCAGAATAATGCCGTGCGTAGAATCGACGCCGGCGGGAACGTTACGACGTTGGCTGGCGCGAAGAGCTCGGGCAGCGTCGACGGAGTCGGCGCGGCGGCGCGCTTTTCGACGCCCGGAGACCTGACTTACGATCCGCTGGAGAACGCCCTCTACGTCGTCGATTGGGGATCGAATGAGATCCGCAAGATCGCGCTCGCCCCTGTATCACCCTGAGCCGCGCGCGCTACTCCCGACGGCGGCGGATCCAGTCTTGCAGCCGCCGGCGCGCGCGGCGAAAGGCGTCGCGAATCGTCAGTGCCGGGTCTTTATGCATCGCGTCGATTTCGGCGCTTTTGCGCCGCATCGGCGTCTCGTCGTCGGTGGCCGGAGCCCGAAGGCTTCGAGCCGTGTCGATCGCGAGTTCTGCACCGGGAACGGTCAAATCGATGCGGACTTGGAACGGCGCGCCGTTGCGCAGGTGTCGCTCCACCTTCTCGACGGTGACGTGGCAGCGGATGATTCGGGCGAAAATTGCCTCGAGCTTAGCGGCCTCTTTGTCGATGAGCTCGCTCAGCGCGTCCGATGGATCGACGCCGCGGAAGGTGACTTGTACCGGAACGCTCATAACGTGAACCCTATGCCTCTCCTGTGAAGAACCGATGAGCTTCTCTTCGCATTACTTTCGCAGGAGCCCCGTAGAGTGAGCGCATGGATGCGACGTCGCTGGAGCTCCAGGAGCGAATCATCGAGGAGATCGCTTTCGATCCCGGCATCAACTCCGAGGAGATTGCGGTAACCGTGCGCGATGGAGTCGTAACCTTACGGGGGACCGTTTCGAGCTTCGACGAGCGCTGGAACGCCGAAAATGCTGCCAAGCGCGTGCGGGGCGTTCGCGGCATCGCCGACGAGCTCGTCGTGGAGCTCCCCGCGACGCACCAACTGACCGAGACCGACATCGCGCTTGCAATCGAGCGCCGGTTCGAAGCGAATCCGATGATTCCGCGCGAGGTGACGTTTTTGGTGCAAGACGGCTGCGTGACGCTCAGCGGTGAGGTGCGCTGGCACCGTCAAGCCGAAGAAGCCGCTGCCGAAGCGCGCCGAGTGACCGGTGTGCGGTCGGTTGCCAATCTGATCGCGGTCAAGGCGGAGATTCCACTGACCGCCGACGAAATTCGGCGCAAGATTCATGACGCACTCGAACGTACGGCCGACCAGGAGGCGCGCGGCATCACCATTACGCTCTCCGGCGGTGCGGTCACGCTTGCGGGCTCGGTTCGAACCTGGCTCGACCGCGAGAACGCCGCGGCCGCAGCCTGGAGCCTGCCCGGCGTCAGCCACGTCGAGAACCTCATTTCGATCCGTCCGTAACCAACGATGCGCGCGATCGTTTTAGAGCGGCCTGCGCCGATCGAGAACAATCCGCTGCGTCTGGTCGAGCGGCCGCGCCCCCAAGCCGGCGATGGAGAAATTCTCGTGCGCGTCACCGCGTGCGGGGTCTGCCGGACCGATCTGCACGTCGCCGAGGGCGAGCTCGCGCCGAAGCATGCCTCGATCGTTCCCGGCCACGAAGTCGTCGGCGTCGTCGAAGCGCTCGGATCGGGAACCCGCCGCTTCGCGCTCGGCGATCGCGCCGGCATCGCCTGGCTGCGCGAGACCGACGGTACCTGCGCGTTCTGCCGACGCGGACGCGAGAATCTCTGCCCCAACGCGCGCTTCACCGGGTGGGATCACGACGGCGGTTACGCCGAGTATGCGGTCGTGCGCGAAGACTTCGCCTATGCAATCCCACCGCAGATCGACGACGAGCACGCCGCACCGCTGCTCTGCGCGGGGATCATCGGCTTTCGCGCGATCAAGCGCGCCGGCGTCGTTCCCGGCGCGATCGTCGGACTTTACGGATTCGGCGGCTCGGCGCATCTCGCGCTGCAGGTGCTCAAGCATTGGAAGTGCCGCGTCTTCGTGATGAGCCGCGGGGGCGTGCATCGCGAGTTGGCAGAGGAGCTCGGCGCCGACTGGATCGGCGAAGCGGCCGAGAAGCCGCCGGCACCACTCGATGCCGCGATTCTCTTCGCTCCGGCCGGCGATCTGGTGCCGCCGGCCTTGGAATCGCTCGATCGCGGCGGCATCTTGGCAATCGCGGGAATCTACCTCTCGCCGATTCCGCCGCTGGACTACGAACGCGACCTGTTCTACGAGCGCGAGATTCGCAGCGTCACCGCGAACACGCGCGCCGACGGAGAAGAGTTCCTGCGCATCGCCGGTGAGATTCCGATCAAAACCTATACCGTCGGCATGCCGTTAGCCGAAGCGAACCGCGCGCTCACGATGCTCAAACACGACGAGCTGCGCGGCGCCGCGGTACTACATACCGGCTAGCGGCGAGGTTTCGCCCGTCGCGATATGGGGCAGACCGTCGGTGGAAAGGAGATTTCACCGATGGACGTATTGACGCTACTCAAGCAAGATCACCGTACCGTTGCGGCGCTGCTCGACGAGGCGGTGGAATGCGAACCGGGCGACGAGCGCCTCGACGCTCTGGCCGAGCAGATCGAATCGGCGTTAACCGTTCACGCGACAATTGAAGAGAAGTACTTCTATCCCGTGCTGCGAGATCGCGCCGAGGAGGCCGAGGAGAGCGTCGACGTCTTCGAGGCCTACACCGAGCACGGGCTGATCAAGACGCTCATCGACCTGCTCAAGTCGGGACGCCAGCCCGACGAGCAGTTCAAGGCCGAGGTTCAGGTGCTCGGCGAGAACGTCAAGCATCACGTCAAAGAAGAAGAGTCGACGATCTTCTCGCTCGCCCGCGAGTTGCTCGACGGCGACGAGCTCGAGGAGCTTGGCGAGACGATGCAGGCCGCAAAGGACCGCATGATGGCGCCGGCCCGCAATAACTCGGTGCGAAAGTCTTCGGCGAAGAAACGATCGTCGCCGAAGCGAGCGACCGCGCGGAAGAAACAGACGAGGCGCTAACCGCACGAGCGCACCTATTCTTTCGCTCGTCAAGGAGACGCTTGGGGAGTTTCGGCGCCACAAGGCGCAATGGCTGAGCGCGGCGATCGCATATTATACGCTCTTTGCGATCGCGCCGCTCATTATCGTCGTCGTCGATATCGCCGGCGCTTTCTTAGGAGAGCACCAGCGTGCCCTCACCGAGCTCTACGACTATCTGTCCAGGACGGCCGGTGTCCCGGCGGCGAGCGGTGTCAGGTCGATCGTCTCGGCAACGTTGTCACAACGGCGCTCCGGAGCCATCGCGCAGATCCTCGGCTGGATCGTCTTCGCATTGGGCGCCGTGGGGCTCTTCGGCTCGCTACAAGAGGCGCTCAATACGATCTGGGACGTTACGCCGGCCAAGCAAAATCTTCTGCAAACGCTGAGAACGCGGCTGCTTTCATTTGGAATGGTCTTGGCGGTCGCGTTTCTTCTGCTGATGTCGGTCGCGATTAACTCCACGTTGACGGTCGCCGCCGGCGCGCTGACGCAGGTCTTCCCCGCCAATCCCCTCTCGGTCAAAATCCTCGACTTCGCGCTCTCCGCCGTTCTTGTCACGCTGCTCTTCGCTGCGATCTATAAGACTCTACCGGATCGCCGCATCGCCTGGCACGAGGTTTGGCTGGGTGCTGCGATATCCGCTGCATTATTCGTGTTCGGTCAGTCTCTGCTCGGGTGGTATCTCGGGCGCGCGGCGCTCTCTGGGGGCTATGGGAGCTTCGGCGGAATCGTTATCTTTCTTATCTGGGCGAACTATTCGGCGCAGATCGTGCTTTTGGGCGCCGAGTTTACGCACGTGTATTCACAACGTCTCGAAGGTGGTAGATAGTAACCATGAGTACGGCCGTCAACGCGACGAACTACGACATGATCCCGACGCGGGTGCCGAAGGACAAAGAGTTCGTCTTCGCGGTAATCGAAACGCCGGCCGGCATTCGCCACAAGTTCGCATTCGAGCCGAAGTACGGGATTATGCGGCTGAAGATGACCTTAGCCGAAGGCCTGATGTGGCCTTACGATTATGGCTTCATCCCGCAGACGCTCGGAGACGACGGCGACCCACTCGACGTGCTGGTTCTCAACGATGCGCCGACCTTTTCCGGCTGTTTGCTGGAGGTTCGCGTCATCGGCGGAGTTCTTCTCAAGAAGAATGGCGTAAAGAACGATCGGCTCGTCGCATGTCCCCGCCGGCGCAAAGGCGTCGCGCTCAAGACCGACGACTTCGAGGAGCTTGGCGACGTCCCGAAAGAGCTGTTACACGGCATCGAGCGTTTTCTCGTTGAGTATTCGGAAGAGGAAGGTAATAAAATAACGTTCGAGGGCCAGTGCTCCCGGAAAGACGCCGATAAGCTCATCGAGGCCGCGCATAAAGCCTTTAAAAAGCAAGATCGACGATAAGCGCAGAGTGGTCGCTGAGTCCATCGAGCCGGAAGACGTGATCGTACTCGGCTGCTTGGAGCTTCGGTAGGAGCGCCGGCGAGAGAAAGGCCTTGTCGATCCGCCAGCCGGCCCGGCTGCGAAACCCCGGATCCCGGCGAAATGGATACCAGCTGAACTCGTACTCCCCGGGATGAAGGTGCGCCCAGGCCTCGGTCCACTCTTGCTCGAGCTCGTAGTAGAGATCGGCGGTGCTGAACTCATCGCGAAGTCGCCCGGATCGCACGTTGATCTCGATGTCGGTCTCGTTGCGCCCGGAGTTCAAGTCACCGATGCAGATCGCCGCATCGCCGGCTTGATTCTGCTGCTTTGCGGCTGCGATGAGGCATCGCAGGTGCGGCCGCTTCCGGTCTTGCCCTGGCAGATAGACGCCGTACATGCGCATAGAACGAAAGCGCGCGAGCAAAACGGCGTTCGGGTAATCCTCGTCGGGGAGACCGAAGGGATTGGGCAGAGCGTCAAAGTGCGACGCGGCGGCGATTAAGACGCCGTTGCCGCGGTTTGCCGGCGTATAAGCCTGATTGCCCAGGCCGATCCGCCCGAGTTCGTCACGCACTAGAGCTCCGGCGCGGGTATCCCGGTACTCCGAAAGCACCACGATCTCCGCATCGCGATGGGCGATGCGGCGGACAATCTGTGGAATGGTGCCGGCGTTGCCGCCGGCACGAAGGTTGAGTGCTAGGATCCGCAAGCGCTCGAGGCGTGAAGCAGGCGCGCGATCGCAAGCGAGGCGACGTGCGCGCCGATCGTGTCGGCTCGGCTGGTTAAAACAACCGGAACGCGTGCGCCGAGCACGAGCCCCGCTGCCGTCGCGCTGCCTACGAGCATCATCGCCTTCGCCAGTATGTTCCCCGATTCGAACTCCGGAACCACGAGAACGTTGGCGCGTCCTGCGACCGGCGAAACGATGCCCTTCTCGCGGGCGACTTCGGTGCTGAGCGCGTCGTCGAGCGCGAGTGGACCGTCGACCGCAGCGCCCACGATCTGTCCGCGGTCGGCCATCTTGCAGAGCGCCGCTGCGTCGACGGTCGAGTGGATCTTGGGATTGACCGTTTCGACCGCGGAGAGCAGCGCGACGCGAATCTCTTCGATGCCCAGCGCGCGGGCGAGATCGATCGCGTTCTGCACGATATCGTGCTTATCGTGCAAATCGGGTGCGATGTTGACGACGGCGTCGGTGACGAGCAGCGGTTCGGAGTGCGCCGGAAGGTCGAGCACGAATGCGTGCGAGAGCCGGCGCTCCGTATGCAAGCCCGAGTCGGGCGCGGCGATGGCGTGGAGGAGCACGTCGGAGTGCAGACTGCCCTTCATCAGCGCTTCGGCGGTGCCGTCGCGCGCTAGCTCGACGGCGCGCGCCGCCGCATCGCGGTCGTCGGCGGCATCGACGATCGTTACTCCCTCGAGTCTGAGTCTTTCAGAGCGCGCCAGCGCGGCGATCGCGCGCGCGTTGCCGACGAGGATGGGCGCGATAAGTCCGGCCGTACCGGCCACCAGCGCGCTCTCGAGCGCAACGGCATCGCACGGGTACACCACCGCGGTGCGCATCGGCTCGAAGCCGCGGCACCGCGCGATGAACCGATCGAGATGCGGGCTCAACGGTTCGCGAGCCGCCGCATCGTTGCAATCACGCTGTCGGGATTGAGACTGATCGAATCGATTCCCAGACCGATGAGAAACTCGGCCATCTCGGGATAATCCGAGGGTGCCTGTCCGCAGATGCCGACGTAGCGGCCGTTGCGGTGCGCTCCGGTGACGGCTTGGCGCAGCATCTCCAGCACCCCGGGATCGCGTTCGTCGAACTCCGGCGCAACGAGGTCGGAGTCGCGGTCGACGCCGAGCACGAGTTGCGTCAGGTCGTTCGAACCGATCGAGAACCCATCGAAGTATTTCGAGAACTCGTCGATCTGCACCACGTTGTTGGGAATCTCGCACATCACGTAGAGCTGCAGCCCGTTCTCGCCGCGGCGCAGTCCGAGTTCGTCCATGCGCTCGACCACCGCCTTCGCTTCGCCCGTGCGCCGGCAGAACGGAATCATGAGAATAACGTTGTTCAATCCCATCTTCTCGCGCACGCGCTTCATCGCCGCGCACTCCAAGGCAAATGCCTCGGCGTACATCGGGTGCGTGTAGCGTGACGCGCCGCGCAGGCCGAGCATCGGGTTGGCCTCGACGGGTTCGAAAGCGGCGCCGCCGATCAGCTTCGCATACTCGTTCGATTTGAAATCGGACATGCGCACGACGACCGGCTTGGGATAGAATGCCGCCGCGATCGTTCCCACGCCTTCGGCCAGCTTGCGCACGAAGTACTCCGGGCCGCTGCCGTCGTTTGCGGCGAGCTCGCGCAGTCTCGCTCGCACCGCGGCATCGGCGACCCGCTCGGGATGGAGCAGGGCCATCGGGTGTGCCGCAATCTCGTCCGAGGCGATGAACTCGATGCGCACGAGTCCGACGCCGTCGTTGGGAATAAAGCTGCGCGCGAAGGCGCTCTCGGGATCGGCGAGCGTCAGCATCAGCTTCACCGGAGGCGACGGAAGTTCGCCGACGTCCACCTCGCTGCGTGTAAACGGAACCCGGCCGCGATAGACGCGCCCCTCCTCGCCTGCAGCGCACGAAATCGTTGCCTCGCTCTGCGCTGCGAGCAGTTGCGTCGCGTTGCCGGTTCCGACGACCGCGGGAATTCCCAGCTCGCGCGCCACGATCGCCGCGTGACAGGTCCGTCCGCCCCGATCGGTGACGATCGCCGCGGCGCTTTTCATCACCGGCTCCCAATCCGGCGTCGTGCTCTCGGCAACGAGCACGTCGCCGGGGCGAAAGCGCGCGAGATCGGTATCGTCGTGCACGACGTGCACGGGACCGGCCGCGACCGACGTCCCCACTGCGCGACCGACGACGACCGGTTGCTCCGCCGTTTCGAGCCGGTACTCATCGACGATCGCCGCGCTCTTGCGCGAGGCGGCGGTCTCGGGACGAGCCTGCACCAAGTAGATCAATCCGTCGCACCCGTCCTTGGCCCATTCGACATCCATCGGCAGCGGCGTTCCGGCGAGCTCGCTGTAGTGGCGTTCGACTGCGATGCAGGTTCCGGCAAGTTCGAGCACTTCATAGTCGTGGAGGCAGAAGATCTTGCGATCGCTTTCGTCGGTCTCGACGTTCTGCGTCGTCGTGCCGGCACGATCGCCTTCGGCGAAGATCAGCCGCAGCGCTTTACTTCCCAGCCGGCGGCGCAAGACCGCGCGGTAACCCTGCGCGTAGGTCGGCTTGTGTACGTAGAACTCGTCGGGGTCGACGTTCCCCTGCACGACGTTCTCGCCCAAACCGTAAGCGCCGGTGACGAGCACGACGTCGCGGAAGCCGCTCTCGGTATCGAGCGTGAAGGCGACGCCGCTGCAGGCGAGGTCGGAGCGGACCATCTTCATGATCCCGACTGAGAGCGAAACTTTGAAGTGATCGAATCCTTGATCGAGCCGGTAGTGAATCGCCCGTTCGGTGAAGAGGCTCGCGAGGCAGCGGCGATAGGCTTCGAGGAGCATCGCATCGCCGCGAACGTTGAGAAAACTTTCGTGTTGTCCGGCAAAGCTCGCCGTCGGCAGATCTTCGGCCGTCGCCGAGCTGCGCACCGCGAGGCCGACCTCGTCGCCGTACTGTTCGCGCAGCTCGCCGTACGCGGCGAGAATCTGATCGCTCAGCTCCTGCGGCAACGGCGCCTCCATCACGATCGCGTGCGCCCGCTGCGCGCGCGCGCCGAAGTCGGTGAGATCGGCGGGGTCGAGACCGTCGAGCGCCGCGCGTAGTCGCTCCCAGCCTCCCGCGCGCGTCAGTACCTTGCGGTAGGCGTCGGCGGTGACCGCGAAACCGTTTGGTACGCGGGCGCCAAGCGATGCCAGGTTACGGTACATCTCGCCGAGCGACGCATTCTTGCCGCCCACCGCGGCCACGTCGGCGTTGGTGATGCTGCGGAAGGGTCGAATGAACGGCCGTTCCTCGAGGCAGTCGGTGAAGGCGGGTGTCGCAATCGTGCTTCCCATGGCGCGACTGTAGGGCAGCGTCGAGAAGATGTGGTGAACGTCGCATTCCCGACTAATTCTCAGGCCGGCTCTACGCTGGAGCCGGGCTCGATTATCTCTGGCCACAGATTCTCACGCTGCTCGCTCTCGGGCTCGCCGTCTTTGCCACAGCGGTGCTGCGCTTCCGCAAGCGAATCGATTAGGAGTTGACGATGAGCGGTCCGATCATGACGGTTACGCTGAACCCGGCCGTCGATCAGGCGGTCGAGATCGAAGCGTTTCTGCTCGGTAACATCAATCGTTGCCGCTTGGGCTCGCTCGACGCCGGCGGTAAAGGCCTCAACGCGAGCCGCGTCATCCATCGCCTCGGGCGAGAAACGATCGCGCTCGGCTTCGTGGGCGGCGTCACCGGTGCGATGATCCGCTCGTGCCTGGATGCCGAGCACGTCATGCATGCCTTCGACGACGTCGAGGAGATGACGCGCCTCAACGTGATGCTCTACGAAACGTCGAGCGCGCGGCGCAGCCGGATCTATCTTCCCGGAGCGCGCGTCGATCCCGCGCGAATCGCCGATCTGCAGCTCCGTCTGCAACAGGTTCCTAGCGGCGGCGTCGTCGTGCTCGGCGGCAGCCTGCCGCCGGGATTGCCGGAGGAGACCTACGCGCAGCTCGTCGCATGGCTGCGCGATCGTGGCGTGCGGACGATCGTCGATACCTCCGGCGCCGCGCTCGCGCACGCCGTGCGCGCGCGGCCGGCGCTCATCAAGCCCGACATCGAAGAGGCCGAAGCGTTACTGGGCCGCGCAATTCACGATGATGCCGATGCGCTCGCGGCTGCACGCCGTCTGCAAGAACTCGGGGCCGAGCACGTGGTCGTCTCGCAAGGAGCGGCGGGTGCGATTGCGCTTGGACCGTCGGAGTGCTGGAAGGCCTTCGCGCCGGCGGTTCGCACGTGCAGCAGCGTCGGCTCGGGTGATTCGATGGTCGCGGGTCTCGGCGATCGCCCTCAACGAGGAGAGCGGATTAGCGGAAGGCCTACGCCTTGGAACCGCGGCGGGCGCTGGGACGGCGATGACGCCGGCGGCGCATCTCTGCCGCCGCGAAGACTTCGACGAGTTGCTACCGCAGGTTCGACTCGAATCACGCTAGTCGATCACTTCCTCGTCACCCTGAGCGCGAGCACAGCGAATGCTAGTGTCCTATCTGAGCGGAGCATAGACAGAACGTCGAGCCGTCCGCGGACTGCGGGCGGCTCTTCTCTGTGTGATTCTGCACGCCAGCTTTACCAGCGACGGGGCCTCCCCGTCGGCGGGGTGCCCGCGGAGCCGAGGGCCGACGCTCAGGCTTCTGCTGAAGTCTAGCCCGAGACTCCGCGCCTCCGCGCTCTCCTCGTCGCTAGGCTTCCACTTGTCCAAGTCGGTTGTCCAAGTGTCCGTTCCGCTGATCACGCCGCTGCCCCATCATGGATACATGAAAGCACCCCGGAAGAGAGTAGGTTGGAACCAATGCGACTTTCGCACTTTAAACAGTTGAGCTGTATCGCCGCAGCGTGCTCAGCGGCGGTATTCCTGACGGCCTGCGGCGGGGGGAATGTGTCTACCCCGATCGTCGCCGTTCCATCAGACATCACGTCGGCCAACGCGGCGCCTTTCACGAAGTGGGCTCCGCTGCACGATATTTACATTGCTGATTACACCAGCAAGGTCGTAAAGGAAATTCCGAAAGCGTGCCGCTACGCAAGTTGCGTTCTGACGGTCGGCAAGGGATTCTCGTGCCCGACATTCGTGAGCACCGACTCATCACTCGACGTATATGTGAGCAACACCTGCGACTACCATACGGCGGTCTATAGGATGGCACCCGGATGTAGCAGCAAAAGCTGTGCTTCAACCGTGCCTGGCGATTACCTCAATCCATTCCAGACGGTCTCCGATAAGCGCGGCGACCTCTACGTCCCCGACTATAGCCACGGATACGTCAAAGAAGTCCCCGCCGGCTGTCAACGCAATTCGTGCGTCGTGACGTTGGGCGGTGACGCTTTCGTCGGTCCGGGATACTATCCGTGGGATTACGGCCCGAGCGACATTGCGCTTGGCAAGGATGGAAACGTGTACGTTGCATCCTACTATTACGTTTCAGAGATGCCGCGAAATTGCAAGTCGGCGTCATGTGTGGCCCGACTAGGCGGCGGGTGGGGCGTTCCATCGAGCGTTTCCCTGGACCGCCACGGTAACATCTACGTTGACGATCGCGGAGCTAAGGAAGTCAAGAAAATGCCGCCAAATTGCCAGTCGGCGTCGTGCGTAAGCGTAATAATGGGTGGATTCACCGACCCGCTCGCAGCAAAAGTAGATGCTCGAGATAACGTTTACGTCTCGGACAGCGGCAATAGCTCGGTAAGAGAGATTCCCAAGGGCTGTCGGTCGTCGTCGTGCATGGTAGCGATCGGTGGAGGATTCTCACAACCGCTTGGCCTCGCCGTGGGGCCATAGCAAGGAGCTCGCGCGAGGGACCGATGTGGCGTGAGGGGTGGCGCACTGCTCGCGCACCGCGCGCGTGTTGAGGGTAGGGTGCACGCCAAGGGAAAGTCCCGGGAATACGATGGCTCTGCTTCCACTTGTCCAAATCGGTTGTCCAAGTGTCCGTTCCGCTGGCCGCGCCGGAGCGCCACCATGGATGCATGTTCCCACTTGGGGTGGTGTTGCGTTGGGGTAGCCCCAGCCCTTCGCGCCCGTCCTGCGAAGCTTTATGCTTCGGGCGGCGACTGTTTACTTCGGATTATGCGGCGCAGGCGCAGATCCGTCCCTGAGCGGCAGGGCCACTTCGGAGAAAGTAGTTTGAACCCAATGCGAACTTCAACTTTAGCTATCTGCGCATTGACAGCTGCCTCAGCGTTTCTTGCTGCCTGCGGTGGCGGATCATCATTAATCGGCTCGTCTTCTGGCATAACACCCGGTTCGCGCGCACCTGCCGGGCTGATGGGCGAACGAAGGCACCCGAATGTCACATACAGCGTGATCCACAGCTTCGGCGGCGGCTCGGTAGACGGCTCCGAGCCGTTCGCGAGCGGCCTGATCGACGTACGCGGCACACTCTACGGCACGACTTTATATGGCGGCGCCAATTACTCGTGCAACTGCGGGACGGTCTTCACAATCGGGCGGTTCGGCGCAGAGACCGTGCTCCACAGCTTCGGCGGCGCGGACGGCATTAACCCTGCGGGCGACCTGATCAACGTCAACGGCACGCTCTACGGCACCACTGCTTCAGGCGGCGGCGTTGGGTATGGGAGCTACGGCGGGGGCGGCACGTTCTTCTCGATTTCGCCGGCCGGCGCAGAGACAGTGCTCCACGCCTTCGGCGGCGCGGGAGACGGCGCAGCGCCTGAGGGGCACCTGGCACGCCTCAAGGGAACGTTCTACGGCACCACTGATGGGGGAGGCGGCTACAGTTATGGTAGTCAGGGCGGCGGCGGTACGGTCTTCTCGATTTCGGCGGCCGGTGCGGAAACCGTGCTCCACAGCTTCGGCGGCGCGGGGGACGGCGCAACGCCGAATGACGGCCTGATCAAAGTCCGACTGCAAGGACACCCTATGGAGAAGCTGTACGGCACGACCGAGCTGGGTGGTGCGAACCAGAGGGGAACGGTATTCGTGATCTCGCCGTCCGGCGCAGAAACCGTGCTCTACAGCTTCGCCGGCGGCTATGACGGTAAAAACCCATGGGCCGGCCTCGTGAACGTCAACGGCGCGCTCTACGGCACGACCACTGGCGCAGGCGCATACGGCGGCGGAACAGTCTTCGTGGTCTCGCCGTCTGGGACAGAAAGCGTGCTCCACAGCTTCGGCGGCTCGGGGGACGGTGCTACACCACGGGCGAGCCTTATCAACGTAAACGGCACGCTCTACGGTACGACCTACAATGGTGGCGCGAACAATGACGGAACAATCTTCTCGATCTCGACATCCGGCGCTGAAACCGTGCTCCGTAGCTTCGGCGGGGCACCGGGGGACGGCGCTCAGCCCGATGCAGTCCTCCTCAACCGCAATGGCACCCTGTACGGCACGACGCGATACGGCGGCGCCTACAATGGCGGGACCGTCTTCTCGTTAACGCCGTGATCTAGTTAAACTTCGCGCCTCGCTAACGCATCGCACGGGCAGGCGAAAAGTCTCTTCTTTTACACTTTGCAGAGCGTCGAGCCGCTCGCGAATCTCGGGCGGCTCTTTTTTGCGTGAGTTCCGCATCCTTCCGCTCCCGCCGCGACGCCCACAGCTTCGCGATCACGGGTAGAAGTAGTTTTTAGTAGCATGGATTCATAGCGGTTGCGGCAAGGGGCACGGGGTCCGCCGAGCGGCGCGGTGAGTCGCGGAGCCGTGGGCCGAGGCTCGGGCTTCCTTTCAGGCGATGCTGGTCTGAAAGGCTTGCCGGGATCCGACCGCTCTAAGCCTAAGTCCGAGACTCCGCGTCTCGGCGCTTTCCTTGTCGGCACGGCTTCCACTTGTCCAAGTCGGTTGTCCAGTTGTCCGTTCCGTTGATCGCGCCGCGGCGCCATCATAGAGTCAAGAACTTGCGCATTGAGAGAAGTCGGAGTTCACTCCAAAGCTCGGCACCTCGCTCGGAAGGAAGCTTCATGAAACCGTTGGGCTACATCGTCGGAGCGTTTCTCCTGTCCGCTTGCGGCGGAAGCGCTTCAGGAATTGGAATGAACGCCGCAGCATCGCATAATGCGGTCACGCATCTTACGTCGTCGTGCCTGACGGCGACGTGCATCTACGCGACCGACCTTAATTATGGCAAGGGCACGATCGCCATTTTTGCGCAAGACGCTACGGGGAACGTGGCGCCCCTTGAAAACATCGGCGGCCACAAGATTCCGGCCGCTGGGGGCATCGCCGTCGGCAGCGATCACGAAGTCTATGGCGACGACGGCCAAAACAATGCCTCCAGTCCGGGCATGGTTCTGGTCTGGGCCGCCGGCACCTACGGCAAGGTAAAACCGGCGAGGACGATCAGCGGATCATCGACCGGATTGGATTGGCCAGCGAACTTGACGGTCGACCAGAGTGGAAAGGTCTTCGTCGCAAACTCCGACAACGGCGGCTCTTCGCCCAGCATTACGGTCTATGCTGCAGGAGCCAGCGGCAACGCGACGCCGATGCAAACGATTGGCGGCTCGAATACCGGACTGTCCTCACCCTACGGCGTCGCGCTCGACTCGTCAGAAAACGTGTACGTCGCGAACTGCGGCAGCAGCCCGTACGAGGACGAAGGCAGCATTACGGTCTATGCAGCGGGCGCAAACGGCAACGTCGCTCCGATCGCAAGCATTTCAGGCTCGCAGACGTTCCTGGCCTGCCCGCAGGACGTCGCGCTCGACAGCGCCGGCAATATCTACGTCGCCAATTCCGGCAGCGTAACCGTTTACACCGCCGGCGCGAGCGGCAACGTTGCGCCGATTCGTACCATCCAGGGAGCGAGGACGAAGCTCGACGATGCGACAGGAATCGCCGTCGATGCCGCCGGCAAAATCTACGTCGCCAACAGGGCTGCGGCCTCGATCACGGTCTATGCGGCGGGCTCCAACGGAAACGTGCGGCCCTCACAGCGTATCAAAGGTTCGGCGACTACATTGAAGGGGTGGGCCAACGCGGTCGCCGTCGAGTAAGGCCCCGAAACCGCAGTCTGTGCGGGCTTTAGTGGAGGTCACTTCGAAATAGTGGCCGTTGGATAATTCAACGCTACTGAAAACGCTTGCGGCTGTCGCCGCGGCTATAAGCGGCATTGCTGCCACAGTCGTTGGTGGTGACGATGTGCTCAACCCCGCTGCCGCTGCGATGCTTGCGGGCTACGGCGGCGTTCTTGATTCCATTGGCGCGCAGCGGACGAAGCGGCCGTTTAGATTCGTTAGCGGACCTCGCCGGCAGTTTACTTTGATACATGTAGCGCCGGACTATCCCTTTATCGATATCGCGACACCACCTTTTTGCGCAAGTCGAAGTTAAATAGCCTCTCTCTAGATATCGACGACACCGATTACCCTGTCATTCTTGCCAAGGGGCGCTACCGAATACGTCCAGATTTTAGCTACTATGAAATTTACGTACCGTGAAACTGGCAGCCTAGTGCGCATCATATTCCCTAGGGTTTATGATCAGATGAATCATGATGAGCCTCGCAGTCGCAGCATAGGCTAAAAAACCTTATCCCATAAGGCGTTTTCGACGGCCGCGCGATTTGCAAACGGTGGTGCAAAGTTTGCACGAGGCGCCGCGTTAGGACCGGCGATCGGCGGATTCGAGAAAAAGCCTGATATGTTCTTTAGCGGGCCACGTTGAACGGTCCCTTAAACCCGAAAGGGCGGGTCGGCACATCCTGAAATGCCTTGGGCTTCGAGCCCGGAAATAAGATCGATGGCCGACCCGATGACTGCTATCCTAAGAGATCGGAGCGTATCTTAGGCCGCGTACGTCGCGAAGCCTTTATGCATCAGGGTGATCGCGTAGGGTAGCCTGCCGGCGAGTGAGGTGAGCGTGGAGATCTTAGGCATCGACGTCGGAAAGCACGAGATGCACGCGGTTTTGCTGCAGGATGATCGCTCAACATCCAAGAGCGTCGCCAATTCGGCAGTCGGTTTCAAGCAGTTGCAGACCTGGTTGTGCAATCGCAAAGTTGACAGGGTGCACGCGTGTCTTGAGGCCACTGGCGGGTGGAGCGAGGATCTGGCGCTCGCACTACACGAGATTGGCCATGTCGTCAGCCTGGTTAATCCTATGCGCATCAAAGCATTTGCTAAGAGCGAGATGCTGCGGACAAAAACTGACCGCATCGACGCAGCACTCATTGCGCGGTTTTGTCGCACGCACGCGCCAGACCCGTGGACGCCGCCCGCGCCGGAAATCCGTGCCCTACAAGGCTTAGTTCGTCGGTATCAGAGCCTGGTCCAGATGCGGACGGAGGAGCAGAATCGGCTCCAAGCGCCCATGATCGCCTCGGTCGTTCAGGCGTCGATTGAAGCGACGCTAGCTCATCTGGATCGTGAAATCGACCGGGTTGAGCATGAAATCCAACAACTCTTCGACCGCTATCCGCCACTGCGCCGACAGCGCGAGCTGCTGACGTCGATTCCGGGAATCGGCGAGACGACCGCAGCTCGTATCTTGGGTGAGATGCCCAACATTGCAGAGTTTCGCAACGTCAAGGCCGTCGCCGCGTATGCCGGTCTTTCTCCCCGCCATCACGAGTCCTGGTCGATTCGCTGGCCGAGCCGCATCGCCAAGACCGGCAATGCCAGCCTACGGACCGCGCTCTATTTTCCAGCGATCTCAGCGATGCGGTACAATCCACTGCTTCGCCGCTTTGCCGATCGACTGCGTTGTTAGATGCGAGCCAGGGTCCAAGCGATCGTGGAGAGGGGGCCTGGTTTTTGGGTCGTTCCCCTATGCCCACAAAGCTGCGGCACGGGATAAGAGTCAGGGCCTCAAAATTGTGCGCCCCTCCCCCGGCGCTGAGCCACATCGCTGCTGATATCTACGCTGCGAGACTGCGAGGTAGCTGCGAGGCTAAGCATCTGTGATGCGAGGCGTTTAAGCGCTACGCGATCCGCGCCGGGCTGCGTAGCTGCGAGGCTACGCTAAGCGCCTAGCGCGATGCGGCCTCGCGGGCGCAGGGGATAGCTTAACTGGCTGCATCGATCCAACGCTCACCATTGAATTATTCCTCGACTGCGCGATTAGACGAACAGCGCTTTCTGCATACGCAACTCTGCGAGAGCCTTCTGGGCCTCCTCGCTGAGGTTGGACTTTCCGACCGCGACCGTCACCTTGTGAATCTTGCCGGTGAACTTGTTATCGTCCGCTTTGTAGTCGTCGCTGACACACGTATAGAGGTTCTCACCTACGTCCGTTGTTTCGGCACCAAATGCGAACGGCTGCGTGTGCTCGACGCGCCCTGCGGCGACTTCTTCATCGTTGACGAAGATCATACCGTTACCACCCGCGCCCAAACCGCCGTCGAAAGCGAACTCGAAGCGCAGTGAAACTCGCCCCGCCGGCAAACGATCGGGACCGGCGATCTTGTAAATCTCGCGGCCGAGATAGTTCCAGGCAAACCGGGGTGCGCCGTCTGTGACGTAGAGCGCCCAGCCGCCCATCTCTCCACCTTGGGCGATGACCACCCCTTCTGCCCCGAACTGCGGGACGTCGATATCGGCCGTAACTACGAAAGAGCGGTTCTTGATGTTGATGAAGGCATTTTCGGGAATGCCCTTCATTCCCTCATAGACCGTGATCTCGGTGCGACCTTCCATCAGATCCGGACGGCCCGCCAGCGCGGCGTTGAAGCGTTCCCACGCGCGGTCATCAAGCGGAAGCACGTGGTACTTGGCGGCCTCTTCCAGGAAGACTCCCTTTAGCTTCTCAAGTTTGTCGGGATACTTCGCGGCAAGGTCGTGCGCGCAACTGAAATCTTCCTCGACGTTGTAAAGTTCCCACTTGTCGTTTTCAAACGTAGCCCGCGGCTTGGGCTCCCACGGCGGGCGGTGCACGGTGGTGGCGAACCAGCCATCCTGGTAGATGCCGCGGTTACCTGCCATCTCGAAGTATTGCAAGGTGTGGCGTGACTTCGCCTCGGCGTTGTTCAAGGTGTCTAGTACGCTCACGCCTTCGAGCGGTTTCTGCTGGACGCCAGAAACGACCGCGGGCTCGGGCACACCAACTGCCTCCAAAACCGTCGGGGCAATGTCGATCATGTGCATCCACTGCGTACGCAGGCCGCCCTTCTCTTCGATGCCCTTCGGCCAGTGGACCACCATGGATTGGCAGACGCCGCCGTACGACGCCACCTGGTGGCCCCACCCAAAGGGCGTCGCGCCGGCGAACGCCCAGCCATTGTTATACAAAGGGTGAGATTTGGGGCCGCCGATCTCGTCGAAATTCTGCAGCGCAACGTCGAGCGGCTCTGGCAGCCCGTTAAACACGGACAACTCATTGAAAGCGCCGTTGAGGCCGCCTTGGAAAACCGAACCGTTGTCGCCGGTGATGTAGAAGATCAGCGTGTTGTCCAATTCGCCGAGGGCCTCGATCTCGTCCAGGAATCGCCCGATTTCGTAATCGGTCACCTCGGCAAAAGCCGCGTAGATCTCCATATACCGCGCAAAGACTTTTTTCTCGTCGGCCGTCAAGTCGTCCCATTCCTGGATTCCTGGCGGCTTGGGCGCTGCATCGGTCCCCGGCGGCACGACGCCCAGCTCGATCTGCCTAACCAACGTTTCTTTGCGGACCTGGTCCCAGCCCTGATCGAACTTACCCTTGTAGCGGTCGCGCCACGTCTCTGGCACGTGGAATGGGCCGTGAGTACCAATCGCCGCATAGTACACGAAAAATGGCTTGTCGGGGGCCAGTGAACGCTGCGAACGCAACCAGAGGATGGCCTTGTCGGTGATGTCGGTACTCGCGTAATAATCGGCATCGGGGTGCATATCCACCCTGGTCATGTTGTCGTACATGACCGGATGGAAGAGGTCGGCTTCGCCGGACATGAAGCCGTAGAACCGCTCAAAGCCGCTATGCACCGGCCAGCGGTCGAATGGTCCCACATCGCTGCCTTCCCACGGTGGCAGCTCGTGACACTTGCCGAACATACCGGTGCTATAGCCGTTGAGCCGCAAGATCTCTGGCAGATTCGTGACGCTGCTGGGGCGCACTGCGGTGTACCCCGGGAAACCGGTGGCAATCTCCGAGATCACGCCGAAGTTTGCGCTATGACTATTGCGGCCAGTAAGCAGCGCCACGCGGGCGGGCGAACATAACGGGGGAACTTTGAGATTGTTGTAGCGCAACCCGGTCTTGGCCAGACGGTCCAGCGTCGGCATCTGGATCGGTCCTCCGAAGGTCGATATGTCGCCGAAGCCCATGTTGTCGAGAAGGATGACGACCACGTTGGGCGCACCTTTCGGCGCTTTCACCTCGAACCGCGGTGGGGCTTTTGCGTTGTGCGCATCAAGCTCGGTGATCGGCGGATACTGAGGTGGTGGGATCGGCAGCACGGTGCGATCCACGGAGGTCGTTCCGCCGTTTTGCGCCTCTGACTTGTTTGTCATGGTCTCTTTTCTCAGATCGAATGGCTCTTGACCACGAATATACGCGATGAACGCTTACGAAAACCTCGTCGTGCTAAGGGTTGCCCCGGCGCTACGCCTCATTTCCAGCCTCGACCAGTGCGAGCAAGCTCTCCCAATGCCTGGGATGCGGGACGCGCGTTCCGGCCCGAATGCGCGAGCAGGCCGCGAGCGATAACCCCGTCGCTCCCGCGATCTCCTTGAGCGAGAACGCGTCGAGTTTCTGCGCGATCTCGCGCTTGAACCACGCCTCGTCGCGCGGGCCCGGGTGCTCGCGCGCCCAACTGCGATTGCGTTCTGCTACATCCCGACGTTGCAGGGTACCAAGTTAGGTAACGCGCCTCCAAGCGCCCCGCGGCTTAGAACGAACCACTATACATCCTCGAAGGCTCTTTCCGAGTAGCGAATTATCCAGCGCTCATCGCCGAAGCCTCCGACGGACATTTTGAACCGTTCTGGCTTACTGGGGTCTCGGTCTGCTCTTCGGATTTCAGCGACCATCACGCTGCCCGGAAGACTTTGCGCCATGCACCAGATGGTTATATCCTCGACAAACTTAGTTACGTCGCTGAGTAGTTTGGTGAAAAACTCGATAAGAGGTAGATGCTGGAACATGGGCTCGACGACTCTAACACTTCTACCAGCTGTGACTTCGTAACGGAGTCGCGGCATAACAAACGTCTCACGCTCGCGAGCGACGCGCGCACGTTGTAAGGCCTCTAGCCATGGGCGACTGTCTCGTAAATAAATCGCAAGGGCCGAGTCGCTTTCGTTAAGCTGTTTCAAGCCTCGCTCAAAAGCGCGTGAGTCTTGGAACAGAAAGCCAATGTCTATTCCAAGAACTCGCGTTAGTTCTTGCATTCTCTTAACGAGGCGAGCCGCGTCCAAGATTAAGGTTCGAATGTGTTTATTTAGGGGATGGTCAATGGGCTCGTTGACGTGAATAGCCTTTTCGAAGTAAGCAGCGTCACCAGTTGCGACTCTCGCAACGTGCAACCCCCATAGCGTTTCAAGTTCGGACTTCGTGGACCTCAGATCGATAAGATGCATCACGATGAACTGATAAACGTCGTCGAACCGGGGATACCCTAGTCCGCAACAGATAAACCCTTTGGAAACCTACTTTTCCAGGAAGATTATTCGGCTAGTGGATATGATTTTTTCAGCAGATTACGTGATAAAGGATAAAGTATTTGAGGATTGTCATATATTCGGCCCGGCACTCATATTTGGATTGGAAAGTCTGACGTTAGAGTACAGCGACCTTGGAGGCACAGCGGACCAACTGTTTATAGAGGTGCAGAGCGATCGGGCGCTGATTGGAGTCATCGGTTGTAAGAATGTAACCTTCCGGCGCTGCAAGTTTCACGGGATTGGAATTATCCATGTGAGAGGCCAGATAAAGGGTACACCGCCGGGACCACTAGGGTAGATGACGCTGGCATCGACCGCAGCCCGAGCCTGGAGCGTCGATGAGAGCGGTTTCGGATCGCGCGCTCGAATTGCGCAGGCACCAGGGCCGCCGTAGCTCGGCGCTAACACGGAAAACCGCACGAAGAACCTGAGAACTGAGCTTCACCGGTTCTTCCTGTCCTACTAGTAACATGCAAGTATGAGGAAGACCATCCTCGTACCGATCGACGGATCGCGCTCGTCGGAGTACGCGTTCCGCTACGCGCTTCGACTAGCCAAGGCTCAGCGTGCGCGATTAGAGATTTGGTCGATCGTCGATGTCGAGGCGATTCTCGGGCACACGACGGCATTGCTGGGCGAAAAGCCACGCATTGTCTCAGCAAGGACGAGCGCTAAGCGCCTAGTCGATAAAGCGCTCAAACAGGCCAAGCGCGCCGGCGTCGACGCAACCGGCTCCGTGGCGGTGGGCCGCCCCGCCGGGAGGATTGTCGCTCGAGCTTCGAGCATCGGCGCGGACAGCATCGTGATGGGAAGCCACGGACAGTCGGGATTTAAGCGTCTCTTTATGGGCAGTGTCGCCGAGACGATTCTACGCTCGGCGGCGTGCCCGGTCGTTATCGTACGCGAGAAAACAAAAATAGGATCTTCGAAAACGGTACTACCTCGGTTCCAACGGGCGGCGCCCATTTTTGTGTTGCGCGTGCTGGAGGTCGCGCCCAGAGATTACGAACGTCTCTATCGAGACCTCGTCGAGTTCTGGAGCGGACCCGGCGCTGAGATTCGCGGTTTCGTTGACGCACAGCTACTTGGAAGCCGTGACAATCGCCGAATCGCGATGCTCATTCATTTTCGCTCGTACCATGATTGGATCAGGGCTCAATGGAATCCACGTTTGGGCCAGGTGCTTGAGGAAATTACTGCGGCCACTCAAACCCTGGAATTTGAACTTTACCACGGAGATCACTGCGTTGCGAAGGCAGCACGCGGCCCGCAGTCTCGGGGCGTCGTAGAGCTTAGGCGCGAACGAATGTCGGTTTAGTTAGGAGAAAAGTGATGCGTTACCTAAAGGCTCTTCTCGCTGCGAGTGTACTTCTTGGCTGCGTCGGGGCCGCACCTGACGATTTCGCCGTCATCGACAACTCCGGATCAACCAATGTAAACGGCTACATAATCCAGATATGGTCGGACGGCGATGGCTCGGTGATGCTACAAACACTCGATGGGCGCATCGCAGGGAGCCCCAAACCGCTCCGTATCCCCGTAACGATAGCGACGAAATTCTTTACGGACTTGGCGGCTGCACGTCACGGCAACGCCACCACTGTACCATGTATGAAGACGGTTTCTTTCGGCGCGTCGCTGAAGGTCGCATGGCAGGGCTGGGAATCACCGGATTTGACGTGTCCGGCAAAGGACGAACTGGCCAATGCTCTCGCGCGGGACGCGGAGGCGATCACTCAGAGCGCGGGCGTCTCAGCGCTGCCGAACGTTCTGAACCCCGGCTCGAGGCCATCGATTCCTCCGCCGTAGGCGCCGACTCGTTGGTGCACGGCGAAAACCGGTATCTCCGCGCGGTGAAGGATACCCTCACACATGCTTCCGAGAAGAGTTCGCTCTACGTGGGGGCCCAAGCCGTCGGAATCCCGCCGGAAGAGGTCCATACCTCGGATTTATCCGGAAAACCAAGTTGTCGATCATCCGAACGCTTCGAGCCGCTCGGCACGTCGTCGGGATGACCGGTGACGGCATCAACGATGCTCCGGCGCTCCGGCAAGCCAACATCGGGATTGCCGTCGCTAACGCCACCGATCGCAAAGGCGGCCGCCGGCGCCGTTTTCACCGAGCCTGGATTATCGAATGTCGTCTCAGCAATTGAAGTCGGCCGCCGTATCTACGAACGCACACTAACCAATACGACAATGAAGCTGGTGACCGATGCGCGCGAGAAGCGGCGCAAATAGGGCGGATCGGGATGGCGGGGCCCGGGCGCTACCGGCCGCAGTCAATAGTGCCCACTCGCTCAATCACGGATCGGGCCGGAGGCTTTGCGCGCACTTGGGGCGCCGGCATCTGAACCGTCCGTTCGGAAGGGGGTGAGAGTATTGTTCGCGATCTCTTGCGACTTGCCAGGGTCCTGGTTCACGCCGCGAAAGCGAAAATTCGGGCCAGGGGCCGCCAACGTCGGCACGTACGTCGTTCAAGAAAGCCTTCCAGATGCGATCGTAGATGCAGCGCGCGACCTAGAGTCGGGCGTCATCGTGGTCGGGACGCATGGGCGGTCCGCAGTAAGCCGAGTGCTCCTCGGCGCGTCGCTGAAGGAATCAGTCGCGCGTCAAGGCTTCCAGTGATGCAAATGATGCAAAGCCTTGAGGCATTGAATGCAACCGTCTAACTCGTCAAGGCGACGCCTCGCCCTCGCAATCTCTAGCCCGGCGGCCGAGAACGCTCAGCGGCTGCAGCCAAAGCACCGACGCGCATCCAGCCGCGGCGGCAGTCAACGCAAGCACGGGCGATAGAGCCTCTAGATGCAGCGCCTGTGCCATCGGAACCCAGTAGACGGCGAGAATCAAGACGACCGCCGTTCCAAGAACGATCGGTAAGATCGCTCGATTGCCGCGCACGGGTACGCACCAGATCGGACGCCCTCCCGCGCGCTCGACGAAGACGAGCGCGATTTGCCCGCTCATCATAGCGATGATGCCCGCCGCGCGGGCGGCATCGGAACTCAGCCCGGCGTGCAGCGCTAGGGCGAAGAGCGCGATGACCGTCGCCGCGAGGACGCTGCCGAGCGCGAGCGTCCGCAGCCAGTCGCGACGTTGGAGCAATCCCGATGACGGGTGGCGAGGCGGCACACGCATCAAATCTTTCTCGGGCGGGTCGTTCTCGAAGACTAACGCCGAGGTCGGATGCACGATCAGCTCGAGCCAAATCAGATGGATCGGCAGCAGGAAGATCGGCGCGCCGATGAGCGGTAGGAGGAAGGCACTAAGAAGCAGCGGCGCGTGGAACGCGACGAGATACGTAAAGGCGTGCTGCAGATTATGAAATATCCGCCGGCCATCGGCGACGGCTCGGACGATCGTAGTTACGTCGTCGTCGAGCAATACTAGGTCCGACGCTGCGCGCGCGACCTCCGTCCCGCTCTCGCCCATCGCGACGCCGATATCCGCCTCGCGCAGAGCCAGCGCATCATTCGTGCCGTCGCCCGTCATAGCGACGACGTCGCCGTGGGCGTGCAAGGCGCGGACGATGCGTAACTTCTGCTCCGGTCGTACTCGAGCGAAGACGTCGATCTCGGCTATCCTAGCGTTTAGCATCGCATCGCTCCACGAAGCGAGCTCGCTTTCGCCGGAAACGATGGTGCCGGTGTCGAGGCCGGCCGCCGCCGCGACGGCTTGTGCCGTCGCGGGATGGTCGCCGGTAATCATGACGAAACGGATGCCCGCGCGGCGGCACTCGGCGATCGCATCTACCGCTGCGGGTCGTACGGAGTCGCCTAGCGCGATCAGGCCGATCAATCGCGCGCTCTTCCACGCCTCTGGCAGATTGGTCGTTTGGACGACCCCCTCGGCAACCGCAAGGATCCGTGCGCCCCGTGCCGCTTCGGCGTCGTGAAAGGCACTGAGCCGCTCGGTTTCGTCGCATCGACAATTTTGTAACAGCGCCTCGAAGGCGCCCTTCGCAACCAGAACGTTCCCGGAGTCGCGCTTCCAGATCGCAGCCGAATAACGCGTTTCGGGATCGAACGGAAGCTCGAGTTCCCGATCGCCCGCATCGAGCGGCGACGTGTAGGCCGTCAGAATAGCGAGATCGACAGGATCGCCCGAGGCGACGTCGCTCGCCATCGCGGCCGACATGAGTACGGCGCCTTCGGAGCTCGACCTCGTCGCGATCACGGATTGAACGGCGAGCTTCCCATATGTAACCGTGCCGGTTTTGTCGACGCAGATGACCGTCGTCGAGCCAAGGGTCTCCACGCTGGAGAGACGACGCACGAGCGCCTGATCTTTCGCCAAACGCCACGCTCCCAGCGCGAGATAGAGCGTGTAGACCATCGGCAGTTCTTCGGGAATTGCCGCCATTGCTAAGCTTACCCCCGCGATAACGGCGATGGCCCAGGAATCGCCATGCCATCGCTGCACCGCGACGACGAGAGCACACGCGAAAACGACGCCGATACCGACCTGAAACACGATTCTGTGGATGGATCGCTCGATCGGCGTCGTCTGTGCGTGCAGCGCGCCGAGCGCCCGAGCGATGCGGCCGTACTCGGTGTTCGGACCGGTACGCTCGACGATCGCGATGGCGCGTCCCGAGCGTACGACGGTGCCGGCGAAAATCGAGGCTACGGCGCCGCCGGGGCGCTTCTCGACGGGGAGCGATTCGCCGGTCAGCGCCGACTCGTCGACGAGCAATCTCCGCGCCTCGAGCAGATGCCCATCGGCAGCGATAACGTCGCCCTCGCGCAGCAGGAGGATATCGCCGGGCACGACTTGCCACGCCGGTACTTGACTCTCGATCCGATCGCGAACGACTCGTGCTCGCGGTGGGGCCGAGGTCTTCAAGCGTTCGAGCGTCCGGTCTGAACGAAACTCGAGGATGCCGGTTACGGCAAAAATGGGAAGAAGCGCGATGCCGACGACGGTCGCGTCGAAGCGGTCGCCGAACGCGATGTACGTGGCACCCGCGATCGCGAGCAGAATGACCATCGGATCGGCGATCAGACGCAAGATCCAGGTGAGGAGCTCTCCGGACTTTCGCGCGGGAGTGAGATCGTTGCGGCCGTAGCGCTGCAGTAATAGAGAAGCTTCGGCTGACGAAAGCCCCTTGTACCGGCATTCTTCCGGCGAAGCCGCACCGGGGTCCATGCGCTAACCTGACACCACGAAGAAGAATATCTCGCGAAGGTACTTTCCTAGGGCATTCACATTTGCGCGATACGGTGTCGTTGAAAGGGCGTACTCAAAAGTATGATAGCAGTCATCGCCATCGACGGGTCGCACGCGTCGCTGAAAGCGCTTCGCACGTTTCTCGATCTCGCGGAGGAATTCGCGAAGATCCCTGAGGTGCACGTCGTTACCGTGGCGGACTACGCGGACGTTCCCGATGGGCTCGGCAAGGCGCCGAAGGAGGCACCGGATCTCCTGGCCTCCGAGGCCGAGACGGCATTGGTGGTAGCGGCGGAGCTTACGAATCGGCTGGGGGCTCACGTAAAGTCAGCGCTCCTTCGCGGACACACAGTCGACGAGGTGCTTCGCTACGCGCGAGCGGCGAATGCAAGCATGATCGTCGTCGGGACGCACGGCCGAAAGGGTATCAATCGGGCGATATTAGGAAGCACTTGCGAAGGAATCATCCGCCGATCGGAGTTTCCGGTCCTGTCCGTGCGGCACGAGTAAGCCCCATCGACCCGCTCCATAGAATACTTCGGGCGCCACGCGGCACCGCGCGCGGCGTTGCGTTCAAGCTAGAGGTCGTCGTCGGGGGATACGCTTGAAGGAGTGCGATTGAGAAAATAACCCGGTCCGATCGGTGCGTGAATCCGGTGGAACTTGCGCGGAGCTTGCTTGAAGTCGAAGCAGTCTGCGAGATCATCCGCGCGTACATCTGTGGTATGAAGCGATCCAAGGCCGAACGTTTCCTCGGTAAACTTTAGGATACTTCCAAACTCGTGTTGCTTGTGGGAGATGTAGCCAGCCTTGGCATAGGGTGAGATGACGAGCAACGGGACGCGAAAGCCGAGCTCGTACGAGTTATACATCGGCGGCCTTACGTGATCGTACCAACCGCCCCAGTCGTCCCAGGTAACGAAGATGGCCGTGTCCTTCCAGAACCTACTCTCACCAACGGCGTTGACGATGGAGGCGACCCACGACGGCCCGCTGCCATCCGTTATTCGAGCGTGGTCCGAATCGTCGGCTTCCGGGGTTACCCAGATCACCGGCTCGAGATCACCGTTAAGCACGTCGCTGAGAACGCGGTCGGCTGGAGCTTCGACGATTGTCCGATAATCCGATCGGTTGTAAATGTGCCGAATCGCGTCGAGCGCATACCAAAGTCCCGGACCGTACGCGTATTCGTAATAATGCCAGACGATGCTCTTTGCGTCCAGCAGATCGGTGAGTGTCGGCCGATCGAAACAGGGATACGTGGTGCGACTCTGGCCTAGTTGGTTGATAAGCTGTACTTTCGTGCCGGTGGGCGAGTCGCAGCCGCCCAAGATGCTCTTGGAGCCCGGCTTTTTCGGGTTATCTGCCGCTCTCCAAGACGAACCGGTCTTGATTGTCGAGGTTCCGCTGATGAGGTATTGATGCGCCGGGAAGCTGGGGCCTTGGTTCGTCTCGAACATGTTGTCGGCCAATGCCCACTGACGGGCCATATCCCAGTACGGCTTGGACTCTTTCTTAGGAACCATCGCATACGCACGCTCGGCGGGCGGCGGACATGCCCCAGGCTGGCTGCACCGCGAAAAGACGCGGTCGAAGCCGTTCATTTTCCCGCCGTTGTACTCGCCCCTAAAGCTCCCGTGCGAGTGGTCGAGATCGTACGGGGCGGTCATGCTGACCTGGATCAACGGAACATGCTTTCCGTTGTGATTTAAGCCCCAGGATTGCGTATTTGCTCCGGGGTAGCCATTGAACAGGTTGTCCGGTGTGCGGTTCTCCTGAATGATGATTACGACATGTTTGATTTGAGCCGACCAAGGTGCGCTGGTGTTGCGCATGTCCGAAACGCCGATCGCCGCCGGCTGTTGGACTGTATAGCTCGGCATAACGGGCGCGGCGGTTCCATGGCAGCCGACCAAGGTCACGGTCGCGCACGATGTCACGACTGCAACAACGAAGCGATTCATTTCAAGTCCCTCCGAGATTCTACACAGCGCGAATCTATCAAATCGATGAGAATATCTCGGGAACAGATTATAAATACCGCAAATGTTCAGCACGCCGAACATCATTGTTCGGCGTGCCTAACGATAGAGGCCGGCTACGCCACCTTAGCGGACCTAGAACGCTTAGAGCGTAGCCAAACCGGAACTGCCCCAGCAGTTCCGGTTTCGAGGCGTTCGGGGGGGTCGGGCGCTCGTTATTGTTCTAGCTTTGCGTACAAATAGGAGTCGCGCCATTCGCCTTTTTGCAGAACATCACGTCGGAAGACCGCCTCGCATCTCATCCCGATGGCGGATCACTCTCAAAGGCGGCCATTAGCGCCTTAGAAACTTCGCGGCCCGCGAAGCGCACGAGAGCGACCTAGTATTTCCATCCCGGCGTCGCTACGCAATACGAATGTTCACCCCACAGGCGGCCCAAGAGATGAGTGGTTGGTCTGGCATTCGGATTGTGCTTAACACCTACAGCCACCTCATCCCAACGATGCAGAATACCGCTACCGGCATCGATCGGATCCTTTGGCGCTAACCGAGCCGACGGCGGTCTTTTGCCATAGACCCCCCGGCAAAGCTTTTACGCTTCTCGCCGAAATGAGCGCCAACCGATGTACCGAATCCATTTACGGCGATCGGTCCGACAAGTGAGGAATTCGTCTCGGTCAACTTACGCTGTCCGGCGCTCCTCCAGAAACATTCTCCGAAATTAGTAAAATCGCGGTAAGGAAGGCGAACCAAGATTTCGATTTCAAGGGAAAGTAAGCAGTCCTCTAGCTACGGAGTAGCCTCGTTATTTCCCTAGCTTTGCGAGCAAACCGAGCCTCGCCTGTAACCCTGGCCGCGGCAAAGTACGCATCGCGTAATCTAGGTGCAGATCCCAATTGCTCGGCATCAGCAATTGTTGCTTCGATTAGCTCCGTTGCGTTGCATTTTTTTTGCAACTCATGCGCAGCCACGGCCGCCACAAGCCGGGTGCTTAAGCTCACACTCGGATGTAGGCGCTGGTCATATTTGGCATTGGCTCGAGCCCAGGCAACATCAAATGCGCGCAGTCGTAAGGCGTACTCGGCGGCAAAGCAGGAGGCTAGCTGTCGACACGATGCATCGCACATAGCAAGTTGACGTGAATTCGGAAGAAAAGAGGATGCAAGTTTCCAATGGCGCGTTGAGAGCAGCGCCTTCGCGACCATGATAGAGGCCTGCGCATGTACTCTTTCACTGGGTTGACCCTTAGCAAGCAAGACTGCGAATCTGGCTGCCCGCAGAGCTTCAGCGCTGTCCCCCGCAAGTGCGTGATATTCCGTGAGACCGACAAGCGCAGTCATGGCGTCGAAGAGAAATCCTGCTCCATAGGCGTGTTCGAAAGTGGGTCTTGAGACCCGCGAGGCGCTGCGCGGATGGGAACCAGCTTTTCAGGTTCATCAACCTAGAGTTGCGAAGCCGCCAAAGCTGTACCGCCACTCGAGTCCGCAGGTGCGATGCTGTTGCGCGAACGTTGTGCAATTTCGCCTCAGCACTAATAAAGTAATCGTATCCTTCATCAACGTTTCCGGCGTTGCAAAGGGCTCTGCCGATCTCAAATAGAGTTTCTGCGTGAAGCTCGTTGGCACGAGGGTGAGCAGCTGGTTCGATGTCGTCTAACTGAAAAGCGGCGAACTTAGCCATGCGAAGCGCTGTATCTACGTCTGCATCGTAGAGCGCTAGCCTTGATTGCATGATTGCTACGTAAGCGTTACCTATTCTCCACGAAGAAGATGAATGTGCCACCTGCTGGTTTGTGCAGATTGTGCGCGCTGTCTGACATGCTTCCTTGGCGTGCTTGACGTTCCCAAATTGCATGGATATGAAAGCAGTCGTGTGCAGCGCGCTGATCCTTTGTTCCATAGAGGGAGCAGCGTGGATCAGATCGTCACATTGGCGAAGAGTTGAGCGCATATCGCCGAGTGCACTTCTATGCATCACGCGGTCGGCGAGAAACTGAAAGGCATCGAGTCCGGCGAGATAATGCTGGGTTGGGCGGCCTTCGTACTCCGAGATAAGTCGGGCTACGCGCCGGGTGATAGCGGCCCGCTCGCGATAGCATTGTCGCGTTGAGATCGCAAGAGCAGCCGCGATCTCGCCGATGGAGCAGCGACCAAGACATTGTCGAACGACGATGGTGTGTTGGCGGAGAGCTCGCTCCTCTCTGCCGGCCATAAGATCGGCTTCGCGACATTGTTCGGCGAGGTGTCGAACCATGTCGTGAATTTGCCCTAGCGCCGCCGCGGTGTGGAGCTTCCTGCCTGGGTCAGACCCAGGGGATTCGAAGAACTTCCCAACGAGAGGATTGCGCCGAAGATGCTCCGGTTCGTGGAGGTGCCGGAACAGATCATCCGCAGCCCGGTTTAAGGAGGCGCTTGACCCCATGCTAGGTAGCTCAATCAGCTTCCGTAGGGAGCAAAGCACCAACAGAAATCGTTCGCGGTAGGCACGACTATCTTTGCCATGTTTTTGCCAAAAACGCTCCCTTCAATCTTTCCGAGCTATGATCGGCCTAGCGCTTCTTTGACGAGGGCCGCGCTTCCCTCATAAGGAGATTACGAAAATGCGAGTTTGGAACTCTTTGCACTATGGTTTAGGCGCCTGCGCGGCAGTCGCCATGGTAGGCTGTGGCAGCGGCGGGTTGCAGTCACAGTCGAGCGGATCAATGGCGATCCCGCAGCGTGCAGGTCAGGCGGTCTTGAACGCTCCAGCTCAGGCTGGCGCGCCAAAGACTGCCGGGATAAAGCGCGAGAGCAACGGTTCATGGATGGACTCCGACGTGAGCAGGGATAACCTCCTCTATGTTACCGACGATACGAACCCTAGCTATGTTTACGTCTTCAAGGACAAGAGCAACGAGAGCAAAGACACCTTGGTGGGCACTCTGACGGGGTTTTCCAATCCGCTTGGCGATTGCTCCGACCAAGCGGGTGACGTTTTTATCCTCAATCAGGGGCCGGGAACGATCGTTGAGTATGCTCACGGCGGCACCAGCCCAATCGCGACTCTGAGCGACCCAGCGGACATTGAGGAAGGCTGCTCAGTCGACCCGACGACCGGGAATCTCGCCGTTGCGAATATCTACCACAATGGATCCGGACCGCCGGGAGGCGTTGTCGTCTACACTCCGCCTTACACAGGAACGCCTACTGTGTATTCGGATTCGGACCTCAACCAGGCGTATTTCTGTAGTTACGACAGAAGAGGCAACCTTTTCGTCGACGGCGACGTTAGCAATAGCTTTGCGCTTACCGAACTTCCAAAGGGTAGCAGTACGTTTAGGACCATTTCGCTGAACCAGTCCATCAGCGTCCCCGGCGGCGTTCAGTGGGTCGGCAAGTACTTGGCGGTCGGCGACGAAGCAGCAAGCACGATTTATGAGTTCACGATAAGAAGAGGCGCCGGAACGGAAGTTGGCTCGACACCGCTGACCGGTGCGTCGGAAGTCTTCCAGTTCGCGATTCAGGGCGACAGAGTATTTGCGCCAAACAAGACCGGCGGATTAGGGGTAGCGTTCTATCCGTATCCGGCTGGAGGTACCGCTACCATGAATCTTTTTGCGCCTCCTTATTACCCCTACAGCGTGACGGTAAGCAAAGGGAGTAACTAAATCTTGAAGGCGCGAATGCTCACCCCGTACGCAGCAAGCACTGTAGCAAGTATAATTCTTCTCTCCGGCTGTAACAGCGGCGCGACGTTGCCCGGCGCTTCAGCCGTTACGCGAATCGGCCTCGCACAGGCAATTCGACACTATAAGGTTCGTTCGGCGCGGGTCGACGGTCACGGGAGGTCCTGGATGGCTCCCGACGCCAAGAAGCAGGACCTCCTGTATATCTCCAATGGTGGCAACAGCACGGTTGATGTTTACTCATTTCCAAAGGTGCACTTGGAGGGAGAGTTGCAGGGCTCGCCCCTGGATGCGCCCACCGGCATGTGCGTCGACGGGAAGGGCGACGTTTGGATCGTGAATCAGGATGCGGCATATTCCCCCCCTAACACGCCATATGTCATCGAGTACGCGCACGGCGGCACGACGCCGATTGCGACCCTGAGCGAAAACTCAGCGAACTACTACGTCCCCGCGGATTGCGCCGTAGACCCGACGACAGGGAATCTGGCTCTCTCCAACGGTTGGATCGCGAAGGGCACCGCGACGCTGGGAATTGCGATCTATAAGAAAGCTCAGGGCAAGCCGATTCACTACTATACAGAGGAGTGCATGGGGGCTCCGCGTTGGCTCGCCTACGACAATAGCGGCAATCTTCTCATCGATGACAACGGCGGCTGTGACGAGGGACTCTTCCTATTATTCGAGCTTGCTAAAGGCAGCCACGTGGTTAAGCAGCTGTCAGTTAGCGGGGGATGCTGCCTCGCCCCGAGCGGCGTTCAATGGTACGGCAAGGGCCAATATTTCGCTGTCGCAGACGACAACAACATACCCGCGGTAATTTACGGCTTAAAGATCACGCCCTCGGGCGCATCGGGCGTGGCCAGGACGCCTCTCAACACTGGTTATGGTTCTTACGCCTCGTATCCAGTAGACTTTTGGATTCAGGACGGCAAAGTGATTGTGACGCTCCAAAATGGTCAACAAAATAACACCGCTTCGTTCTATCATTATCCGGCCGGCGGTTACCCCACCAATACGCTGAGGGGCTTTAGTACGCCAGAGGGCGTCGTGGTAAGCAAGGCTTCGCAAAAAGCGTTATCTGACGGGCGCCCGGGCCGCGAGAAGTCGAGCTTCACCCGATTCCAGTAGGCCCACTGATCCAGCTGCAAAGATACGAACTCTGGGCCGTTATCGCAGTGGATCCGTTGCGGTGATCCACGCTCGGCAACGAGGCGGCGAAGTACCTCGACGACGTCGGTCGATTTGAACCCCGAGGCCACCTCGAGGGCAAGGCTCTCGCGAGTAAATGAATCGACTATGGTTAAAAGGCGAATCTTGGTGCCGTCAGCGAGCACGTCGTGCATGAAGTCCATGGCCCAGCTCTGATTTGGCGCGCTGGGTACGACCCGTTCTGTCCGCACGACTGCGGCGCGCCGGCGTTTCGGGTGTTTTCGTACGGATTGCGAGGTTTTCTTCGCGATAGATCCGCCGCACGCGCTTGCGATTGACCTGCCAGCCTTCACGCCGCAACAGGATCGTGATCCGTTCGTAGCCGTAGCGAATGCGCGTGTGAGCGATCTCCTTGATCCGAGCGCGCAGAATGGGATCGTCGCGCTTGACGGGGCAGTAGTGCACCATCTTGCGATTGATGTCGAGTACGACACACGCCCGCCGTTCGCTCAAGCGCCAGGCCTCGCGCACCTTTGGCAGCATGACTGTGCGGCGCACCTGCCTCACCACTTTTTTTTAACGACGTCCTGCAAGACCTGACGATCCAGCGTCAGATCTGCAACGAGTCGCTTAAGGCGCGCGTTTTCGTCACGTAGCTGACGCAACTCGCGGATCTCCGGCGTTCCCAAACTGCCAAAACGCTTGCGCCAGGCATAAAACGTTGCCTCGGAGATTCCCAACTTGCGGGTGATATCGACGATCGGCGTGCCGGCTTCGGCTTGGCGCAGGGCTGCGGCGATCTGCTCGTCGGAGTAGCGGGACTTGCGCACGGGCGAACCTCCTGTCGGTCGGTGTTCGCCGCCATTTTCTAGTTATCCGTGGCGTAAAATCTTGGGAGAAGACCCCCGGTTAGGCCTAGCGATCGAGGTGATGCGCGTAGCTGCTTATTCGTACAGGTTACCAGCTAGATAGTCGTTGACCGCTTTGGGCGGTTATGTTTTGCACAAATTGCGAGGCGCGTCTGGCTGGAGAGCGTCTGCAAGGCCCGGGGATTAACTTCGGCGTCGAGGCGCAGAACGTCGACCTCGGCGGCACGCTCGTCATGGCAATCGAATGATCCCGAAGCTGCGAGTTAGTGGCGTTCGTCGCTTACCGTTCCGATGATCGGCAATGGCGCTTGCTTCGCTGCAGTGAGAGCCGCATTAAGCGCGGGAATCGTACCGGCGAACGCATTGTAGAGATCGACGCCTTTGTGGAATGACGCATCGATGTCGCGTTGGGCTCGAAGGAAGGCCGGCGTTACTAACGTCTCGCCGCAGCTGATCCAAATGTCTTCTCGCAACGCACCGGGTCGAAGAATATTGTCTTCCGTGCCGCGATAGTCGGCGGTGAGATAGGCACGCACCCGTTTCTCCGTGTTCAGCGCGCCTGCGATACGAGCGCCGAGCGGCGAGTTTCCGGCGTTCTCGGATCGCGCCGAGGCCGCGCTTAAGGATTTCGACGCGTCGTCCAAATTGTTGAGCATCGTATCGACGATCGAGAGCTGCGCATTGCAATGTTGTGCGTAAGCAAAGGACGCTACGATGTGCGACTGCGTCTCGACCGTCCGCGGATCGGCCATGACGCGAACGCTTCGCGTTAACGCCTTCTTACCAAGCGTCAGGCGGACCGCGTACGTGCCGGGCGGAACCATCGCTCCCGAATCCGACGGCTGCAAGAACGGTGCGGCGCCATTCCACTTGACGGGCCCGTCTACGCTGAAGTCCCAAACGTATCGGTTGATGCCGGCGTCGTTCGGGACGTTGGGCACATTCTTGATCACGTGGCCGCTGGCGTCGAGAATCTCGAGCTTCGGAGGGTTCTTCTGAGGCGCGCTTTGGAAGTACGAGATGGGAACCCCATTCGGCGGATTCGGTGCCACGTAGTCGGCTCTTATCCATTCGTCGGACCGCGTATTATACTCGTAGGAAGTGCGCGGCCTAAAGAGCCACAGACCAGCTGCTTGCGCCTGTTTAAGGTCCTGCAACGGCCTGATGTCGTCCATGATGTAGATCGAACGTCCATGCGTCCCGACGACGAGGTCGTCGAAGTCGGCTTGTATCCGGATGTCGCGAATCGAGACAGTCGGCATGTCGTTTTTGAAACTGTGCCACGACGTACCGGCATCGAAGGACACCCAGATGCCCTGCTCGGTTCCGAGAAAAATGAGATCGCGATTCCGAATGTCGGGGCGAATCGCGCGGGCCCACTCGTCCTTCGGCAGCCCGTTCGTAATCGAGGTCCAGCGTTTCCCGAAGTCGTGCGTAACGAAGACGTACGGAGCGCCGTCGCCCGTGTAATGCGCGTCGTTGACAGCGTACGCGGTCCCATCGAGAAGCGGCGAAGGTGCGACGGTTGCATACCTGCCGACACGCGGCCCATCCGCCGGCGTAACGTCCTGCCAGTGCTTGCCGCCGTCACGCGTCAGCTGCACGAGCCCATCGTCGGTACCGACCCAGATCTCTCCCTTCTTCAGGGACGAGCCCTCAATGTCTACGATCGTATCGAACTCTTCGGCGCCCGAAACGTCGTATTTGACCGGCCCACCGGATGGCTGTTGCCTCTTCTTCTCGTTACGCGTAAGGTCGGGGCTTATGACCGACCAGTGCGAACCGCGGTCGGTGCTTTCAAAGACGCGGTTACCGCCCAGCCACGCCACATGCCCGTCCCAGGGAGCGAATGCGATCGGCGCTTCCCATCCGAATCGGTAGCGCGCGAGTCGGTTATCGAAGGCTTCGCTTGCATTCTGGAGGTACGGCGCTGCAATCCAAACATCTTTTGTGATCTTGTTCGAAACGTAAACATTCCCGTTTTCCGTGTCGGCCCAAATGAAGTTTGGATCGATGGGGTCGGGAACCGCCCATTGGCCGTCGCCATAGGACGCCCAAATCCAGGCCTTGTTTAGAATGCCGTTGGGATCTTGCGAATTGCTCGGTGCGCACCACGACGGACTATCTTGAAACCCGGCGCACACCCAATATGGATTTTCGCGACTAAGGCCGACGCGATAGGTCTGGCCGATCGGCAGATTCGTCGAGCCGAACCACGTCGCGCCGCGGTCCAGAGTCAACGAAGATTGCCCGTCGGCCGCGGCGATCATCCGAGAGGAGTCGCCGGGGGCAATCCACAGTTGATGGTAATCTTCGTTTTGGTCATCGATGCGAGCGAAGGTGCGGCCACCGTCTTTTGAAACCGAAAGCCCCTCCGAGACGCCGTACAGACGATCCGGGTTCTTTGGGTCGGTTTCGATATGCGTAAAATAGAACGGACGTTGATCGACGAGCGTATCGTCGTTTACCATCGTCCAGCTTTCGCCTCCGTCGTTCGAGCGCCATAAGAGCCCCTGGTTCGATTCGATCAAGGCGTAAACTCGACTGCCGTTGCTCGGTGCTACCGAGATCCCGATACGGCCGACGGTGTCGGTCGGCAGGCCGTGTCCGGTAAGTTTATTCCACGTGTTCCCGCCGTCGGTCGATTTGTACAGACCGTCGTCGGGTCCGCCGCTCTGAAACGTCCACGGATATCTGCGAAACTGCCATATGCCGGCATAGACGATGTTGGGGTTATGCGGGTCCAGCGCCATGTCCGAAACGCCGCTCATCGGGCCGACGTAGAGCGTTTTTCGCCAGCTCTTCCCGCCGTCGTCCGTGACGTACACGCCTCGTTCCGTGCCGTCGGCGAAAACATCGCCTTCCGCGCCGACGAGGACGTGATTGTGATTGCGCGGATCGATAAGGATGCGTGAGATATACTTCGTGTCCTTCAAACCGAGGTTGCTCCACGTCGCGCCGCCATCCGTGGTCTTATACACGCCGTCGCCGTAGCTCACGTCGTTGCGTGGATTGCCTTCTCCCGTGCCGACCCAAACCGTGGCGTCGTCCGCGGGGTCGATCGCGACCGCGCCGATCGCTGCCACGCGTTGCGTCTCGAATATGGGCGACCACGTTCTTGCGCCGTCCACGCTCTTCCAGACGCCGCCCCCGGCGGAGCCGAGATAGTACAATTTGTCGTTGGCAGCCGAACCCGCTACCGCCGTGGTACGTCCAATGCTGGCGGGTCCCATCGCCCGCCACGTCATGCGCGCGAATGGCGACGTTGAAGTTAATGGCGACGTGGAAGTTTCGGTTTGCGCGCCGGCCAATGCCGGAAAAAGCGCGAACGCCGAACCCAACACGAAGCGCAAAGGAATCTTCGTCATCGCCTACCTTTTGCTCGTTGGCCGCTACGCGACCTCGCGTAGGCAACCGAAAAGCCTCGGCTCGGCCAAAGCGCGCGGGATCGCCGCATTGCGTAGGAAGGCGCCGTGGCCCTTCGGCTGAAGAGTCCGAGGTGACCTCGCCTTTGCCCGCGCTCGGGCGGCAGTGTTCCTCGCCGTCTAGGCTCCGCACGAAAGGACGGCGCATGGTACGGATCCTTCTCATCGCCCTTGCACTGAGCATTCTTATTCCTCAGCGCACGCTCGCTGACGAGGGCATGTGGACCTTCGATAACTTCCCGGCGAATCGCGTCGGTCGGGCATACGGTTTTACACCGTCGCCGCAGTGGCTCGATCGCGTCCGATTAGCCTCGTTGCGGCTGATGCCGGCCGGCTGCTCGGCGTCGTTCGTTTCCCCGAACGGGATCGTCATGACGGCACGACACTGCATCGACGACTGCATCCACGATCTATCGACGCCGCAGCAAGATCTGGCCCAGACCGGCTTCGTTGCGCGCACGCCCGTTGACGAGCGGCGCTGCCCTACCTTCGAGCTAGATCAACTCGTGCAGATTCGCGACGTAACCGACCAGATCCGAGCCGCCATGGGCGGCAAGACGGGCGAAGCACAAAATGCAGCATTAAACGCTGCGCGCGCGAAGCTCGAGCAGAGCTGCGGGGACGACGCGAGTACCAGTTGCGATCTCGTCTCGCTGTACGAAGGCGGCGTCTACGATCTTTATCGGTACCACCGATTTACCGACGTGCGGCTCGCCTTTTCTCCCGAAGAGGCTATTTCGTATTTTGGTGGCGACCCCGACAATTTTAACTTTCCACGTTATCAGTACGACGTCTGCTTCTTGCGCGCGTACGATGGCGGCAAGGGCGCGAGCACTCCCGATTATTTCCGATGGAGCCGGAACGGCTCCAAGACCGGCGAGCTCACGTTCGTTCCCGGCAGCCCGGCAACCACGAGTCGTGAGCTAACCGTTTCACAGCTGAGTTACTATCGGGACAACGCCTGGCCTCATACGCTCGTCGTCTTAGCCGAGTACCGCGGCCTACTCGAACGCTTTTCTGACGAAAGCCCGCAACGTTCCGCCGAAGCCGAATCAACGCTCAATTCAATCGAGAATTCCTATAAGGGCATACTCGGATACGAAGAAGCCCTCCTCACTCCAGCAGTGTTTGCAGCCAAAGAAGCCGAGGAACGGCGCCTTCGGTCGGCCGTCGCCGCGAACCCGTCGCTCGCCGGCCGGTTCGGGCAGACTTGGGACGAAATGGCCGCGATCCAACGCAAACGAATACAGATCAACCAGTTCGGCGCCGCGGCTGCGATAGTTAACATCAGCAACTTCGCCGATTCGGGTCTCCTGGACTATGCCGTCACTCTAGTCCAGGCGGCGTCTGAACGCGTAAAACCAAACGCCGAACGCCTGCCGGAGTTCACCGATCAGGCGTTGGTAGAGGTCCAGCAGCAGCTCGAAGCGCCCGCGCCGATCTACGCCGATTTCGAGGAACTGCGGCTCGCTTTTGCGTTTACGCTCGTGCGGCGCGAGGTCGGCCCCGACGATCCTTTCGTTCGCAAGCTGTTAGGCAATGAGTCGCCCGAAGAGCTGGCACACCGGCTCGTCCTCGGCACGCAGCTAGCCGATCCGAAGATGCGTCAGGCGCTCTACGCAGGAGGCGCGGCGGCGATCGCTGCGTCGACGGACCCGATGATTCGCCTCGCCGTTTCAATCGATCCGCAAGTGCGAGCCGATCGTAAGCAATTCGACGCTGAGTTCCGTGCTCCGAGCCGGACCGCCGCCGAGCGGATCGCGCAAGCTCGATTTGCCGTCTACGGTATCAGTATCGATCCCGATGCGACGGGCACCTTACGTCTCTCCTACGGCGCGGTTAAGGGATTTACCGACGCCCAAGGACGCTTCGTCGAGCCGTACACGACGATCGCGGGCCTGTACGATCGTGCGACCGGCGCCCCGCCGTTTGCCCTTCCGCAGAGCTGGTTGCTGGCGAAGTCGTCGCTCGACCTTTCCACCCCGATGGATTTCGTGACGACGAACGACACGATCGGCGGCTACTCCGGAAGCCCCGTGCTGAACCGGGAGGCCGATATCGTCGGTGTCTTCTTCGACACGAACATCTTTGGCCTCGGCGGTGACTACGAGTACGAGGCGAGCTACCAATCGTGCGGTTTTCGTGGACAGTCGCACGATACTGGCTGGATTACGGCAAGTCTATCACGCCGACCGAATCCTTACGGAGATCGAGCCGGGTAAGTCAACGCCGCCCTAGTCGACCGGCCAGTCCACACCGTGAGTCGATGGTTTCCTAATTCTGCCCGATATTAAACTGATGCCCATACTCTTCCGCAACGCGATTGATTTGAGCAGCGGTTCCGCGACGTGGGTTGGATCGATGCTCTATGATATCGCGCCACCTCCGTTCTGATATGCCGATGTCGTTGGCTACCTGTTCGCGCGGGAACGTCGCTAACCACGCTATGTCCTCCGCCAGGTCGTCGCGCTCGTATTCGGTGGGCTGACCGGCCTCAAGCGAAGCACCCTCGTCCTCATCGAGCCGATCGACTTCCTTACCGATTCGCGCAAGCCTCTCTGACCGCAGCTTGCAGTCGCTGGAGAAGGCCCAGTCGTTTCCGGCCCTGCGGGATTGCCGATCCGATCGGCGGCCTTGGCTTCGGGGTGGTTCGTGATATCGCTCGATGTACGTCGCTCAGCCGCATGACGGGGATGGTGCCCGCCATGTGGCTTTCGTGCCAATCTAGGCGCATCGGCTCGCCGGTGTTAAAGTCGACCCACGCGAGCGCTTGGATTTTGCAAGATCGAGTTCAAACGGCGCAATCGGTAGGGGACTCCTTCGCTCCGATCTTCACGGGCGGGATTACGGTCTGCACGAAGCCGAACGGCTTGACCGATGGTCGTATGTCCGCCCCTTGTTGTAGGCTTTCATTCGTTGCAAAGATCGCTGGCTGGCTAATCGGAAACTTCCGGCGCAAGGGAACGTCGAAATCGATCAGCGGCTTGGCCCGGCGCCGCTGCTGCGGGTTAACGTCAAGGTGTTTTATCAGGATCGACAGCCACACCCGACGCGCCAGCTTTGCGGTCGATTCGTTGCGGGTCGTCCGATAATCGCACCCAGCGCACTCTCCGAGGCTTTCACGATCTCAATGCGGCGCCCGGGTCGCCACCGATAGAGGACGTACCGTTTCGCGGAAACAGCGAAGCACCGCAGATCGGAAATGCCCGGATACTCGACCTTGAGCAAGTGCGGCACCGTGGCTGGATCGTACGGGTTGAGCGCATCGAACGCAGCAACGATCTCCCCGATGGTCGCTTCCGGCACGCAGGGGATCCCATCGGGGCAGTTCGTCTCCGCGAGGTATCGCGAGAGCTGTCGGTGTCGCAGAAGGCAAACGTGCCGCCTCGCGGCGCGTCACCTCGCGTTCGAGCATGGCGAGCATCAGCCGTGCGCCGCCGGTGACGAGGCTTGCAATAATCGGATTCGCAAAGCGCCGGGCCGTTCGTCGTGGACCTTCGGCCGTCGGATAGCATGATGTCCGAATACGCCTCGCCCGGCACGTCGGTCGTCGCGGCTGCGGGGCGTGACGTTGACCTCGGCATAGATGCCGTACGCACCGCTGGCCGCCATCTGCTTTAGGCCCCTTTCAAGCGCCGCGAGATCCGGATCGTCCTTTGCTCCGCGCTTGGCGATCTGGCGCTGCTCCACGATCGTCTGTGAAGAACGGCTGCGCTTCGATCGCAGCTCAACCTCTCCGCGAAAGCGATGTGGTCTCGTGCCTGATGGCGGCCCTTCGGAACGAAGCGGATCGCACTGACGGACTTGCGGTGGCGGCCCACCCAGCAGAACGCGCCGCGATTACATCGCGCCAATGTGTACCAGCGCCCTTCCCGCGTCTGCAGCGGCGTAACGGCGATCGTGTACGGATCGCTGTCCTTGTGCGGAAGCGGACCGGTAGGATCGCCCAGTTCGGGTCGACCAGCACCAGGCAGTTGAACTTCGGCCAGGTCTTGGAGTCGTACAGCAGGCCCATTGCGGGCTTCTGAAAGGGTGAGGAGGCCCTTCACCCAGGGGGTGACGAGCTTGATCCCGATCGACGGGGCGACGAGCAGTCTTGTCGAGCCGCTGAAGGCAAAAGATGCGTCGCGTACTTCGCCGTAAAGTCGAGCACGCGCACCGGCACGTCCGTCTTGCGTACGCGCACGTCGGCCCGGCCGCCGAAGTACGCGGCGATCGCGTTGCCCAGAGCTTGCGCGAGAAGTGCCGGGCGCTTATGTAGCAGCGGCGTAATCCCGAGCAGGCGCAGATATTGCTTGGCAATGCTCGCGCTGGAATACAGCTCGCCCCATGTAACGTGCCCGTGCTTGGGTTTGCTGCGCTCGTTCGCGAACGTAGCGAAGGGGTGTCGCTCGTACTCACTGCACGTAGCGCCTTGTACAGTGCCCAGGTTGCACGGACGTCCTGCCGCCCGTAGAGCAGGAGCGCCGGTCGATCACGCCGAGCTCCGGCGCACGTCATCTTGCGCGTGCTAGGTCCGTAAATGCATTGCCCGCGCTTTTGAGCGTATGACGCTTGCCGGTGAACGCACTGCGACGCGTGCTGAGATCGCAGAAGCGCCCGGCGAAGAACGGCTTCTCCCACGCGAAGAGCTTGCGCTTGGGGATGAACCCGATAAAGGCTGCACGGCCCGAGGCGGATTCAATGCGTAAATCGTGCCAGCGAATGCGCCTCGAAAGTGACCAGGCGGAACTTGCGGCGATTTTCGCCACGGCCGATTCCCGCGTGAACGGCGATCCGCGTGAGATCGAACGGCAGGTTGAAGCCCACGCAGAGGGTGCCGTCGCTCGTAAACCTCCGGGTAGAACACTTCTTCCACGAAGCGCTCGCGGCTGTAGATCGGCAAGTGGCATTGTCGCCGCGTATTCGGTCGAGCGTCATCATCTGCTCGTAATCGAGCAGGTCGGTGACGATGAGGCCTTCCTCGATCAGCCGATCGACGCTCGTAGAGGCGAAAGAACCCGAAGAGGAGCCGCTGCGCCGCGTCGGTCGTGGTTTCCGTGTCGAAGACCAGAACGCGATCGCCGTAGGGCTGCGGACGCCACGCAACGGTCTTCGGCTTACCGTTGACGCGCTGTGCGCCTTGTGCGGTTCGACCCACGCCCGAATCGCCGTATCGACGGCGAGAATGCCCGTCCTGCGCCTGCTGATAGGGGGCTGAGCCGCCATTGCGACGAGTTCGGACGGTGCTGAGGCTTGCGGCCGCGCCCTTCGGAGCCCGTTGGGACGCCTTCGCGCCCGCGGAGCCTCGCGCCGGATCATCGCGGCACCGCCGCCCCGATCGCGCGATCGTAGCCCGGTCCCAGTACACCCTCGAAGTACGCAGTCCGCCGAAACGTTCCACGCAGCCCATGCAAAGAGCAGCACGGAGGCGACCCAAGAAGATGCAGCGTGCCGTCTCTCCGTGCGCGCCGTCCCAACTGCGAACATCCCGAGCATCGCACCAAGGCCGAACTCGAATGCTGCCTGCAAAAGCAAGGCCGATCGCTCCGGATCACGCAGCCGCAGAGCTGCCATCAGCCCGTGCTCGGCCATGTACGACTTGATCGCGTGATGATTAGCGCACAAAGGCTCCGTGCTACCGCTATTGGCAGCTCCCGTGAGGTGATCGCGCTCAAGCAGCTGCAGCGCTGGCTCCCCGCACACCACGCATGCAGGCTGCTCGTAGCCGTCAGCTGCAAACTGCCGCCGTTTGCGTGCTGCAGCTGCTGCTGAGAGGCGCTTGTGCTTGGCGCGGCAGTTCCGGCATAAGATCCGTCTGCGGCCCCGAGCGTCGTGCACGGAGCAGAGCTGCCGGAAGTCGTCGGTCCGGCAGCTCGCACAGCGCGGCCGATCGGTGCCCAAGCGCAGCAGCTTCTTGGTGTCGTTGCCGTCGTTTGGCTCCTGATAGACGGGCCTCATGATTCGGACTCAGGAGCATAGATCTCCGAGAAGTGTACGCTGCCAGCGCGGCCAAGCCGGTTGAGCGTGGCGGGATTCGTGACGAACTCGTACCGCTTTCCACCCGAACGCACTGACTTACCAACGAATGGCTTGAGCGCCGCCGTCTTGCCGGTGGCGTAAAACTCGCGCACCGCGTTGTTGTACCGGCTGATCCGCGAGGCAGTCTGCGAGCTCGTCGTCGGGACCGCGATCTCACCCTGGGGCGTGAGCATGCGCATCCGGCGCTTGAGCGCATCTGTTCGCGTTACGTCGATCCGTCCGGATCGGACCTCCATTGCCGATCCGGCGTACTTGCGAACCGTCTTGATCGTGGTGCCGCTCAGCTTCGCAGCTTTCGTGAACGACATTTTGGGATGTCGGCGCTTGAAGCCGATCGCATCGAGGGCGCGTCGATACGCGTCCTGGTGGTAGAACAGTTGGTCGATGCCCAGGAACACCCGTGATTTGGCCATGACTCAGGCCTCCTTTCTGACGCCTGCTACGCCGCCAGAAAAGGCGCGGAACTGACAACTTCACGCGGAGCCAAAAGCTGCCGCGCCGAATACCCTCTAGGTGGTTGACGGACCGCTTTTGAGCGAGGCCCTCGACCAGCTGCGGGCTGAGGGCTTTAGGATCGGGTCGGACAAGTTGCACCGGCTACGCATTTTTGGCGTACGCTCGACGCGCTGCGGACGCCAATACCGGATCTCCGATGCCGCGCTGATCGATCTGCGATACATATTGTCGATCGAGGGCACTATGCAGCTTGCCCGCGATCATGATGGCCTCTGTCTCGAACTGGCCTATCGCAACTACCACACCATTCCATGGGACCGGGTGCATCGCGGCGCCCGCGATCGAATTTCCGCGGCGTTGGCGAAGGTCGATCGGGAGCTCCATCGCGCGAACAGCTGGAGCGGCATCGGCTTTCATCCGCGGCGCATCCCGCATCTTGCGCGACAGCTGGCGAATGAGTTCGTGCCGAAGCGAAAGATCAAAGCTGACCCCGCCTACCAACTAGCGCGAGACCTTACCGAGCATGCCGCCCGCATGCTGCTTCCCGTAGCCTACAACGAGGGCGCTTTCTTCGAGCGCGACGTTATTCGATTACTTACAATGATGCGCGTTGATGAGAGCGCAGCGATCGAGTTTGCACCCAAAGCAATGCTTCTACTAGACCAAATCACGCCTTGGCTTCGTCAGGGCCGGCACAGCCATTTTCAGATCGTTACGAGTGGAGATGCCCCCGAGCCGGAGGTTCGCGCTGCGGTTCAGACGATGCAGATGCAGGCGCTGCTCATTGGGCGTTTGGAAGCGGCCGGCGTGCGCGTGCCGATTCGTCCGGTGCCCAGCTACCCGATCGTCGAAGATGCATCGGAGTTCGAGGCGACGGATGCTGCGCTTCGCAGCCTCGCCTATGCTGGTGCATTCGACGTCAGTCACGACGAGAGGGGCATAGCGAATATGGCGGCTTACCTCGCTGGTGACACACAGGGGATCGATACCGCAATCGACTCGTTTGCAACAACCTACAAACTCGTTCCAAAAGTCATTGGAGTAGACCATGCACAATGATCGCGTTCTCACCATCGAAGGCTACAACGCGCAACTATTTGTCGAGCGAGGCCACCTCGTCACGCGCGACGGTTTCGCAAGCGAAGGAAAGACCCGGGAAATCCGCTTCCCGCGCGGACGGTGCTCGATCGAACGGATCGTCATTCGCGCGCCGGGCGGGACCGTCTCGATGGAGGCGATCGACTGGTGTGCCCGCATGGGGATCGCCGTCTCGTTCGTGGCGTCCGACAGTACCTTGCTGAACTGCATGGTTCCCGACGCGCCGCACGACGGACCGGTGAAGCGGGCACAGGCGGTCTCCGCGGTGACGGACGACGCGGTGAACTTGGCGCGGTACCTCCTTGGAAAAGAAACTGGACTCGCAGATTTCCGCGATCGAACGAGACTTTCCGAGACTCGGAATCGTGAACGTCTCCGGGAAGTCCACGGCAACCTCGGAAATCCACGCATGCAAAGCGTCGCTGATGGAAACGACGACGCTTGTGGACTTCCTCGCGCTGGAGGGACGTGCCGCACAAGTCTACTGGAATCTCCTAGTCGAGACGCCGCTGCCGTGGCGACCGTGGGCACTCAAGCGGATACCGGCGCACTGGGCGGCGATCTCGTCCGCGGACAAACGGGAGACGCGAACGGGTACGCGATGCGACCGATCCGTTCAACGCGATCCTGAACTACTGCTATACGCTGCTCGAAGTGGAGACGCGGATCGCCTGCGAGGCGGTCGGGCTCGACCCCGACCTTGGGCTGCTCCACACCGACGATCGGCTGCGCGAATCGTTCATCTACGATCTGCTCGAACCGCTGCGAGCGAAGGCCGACGTGTGGGCGCTGGAGCTGCTCCACAAAGAGAAGCTGCACCCGGCGATGTTCCATGAGCTGCGCGATGGGGTTGTACGGCTCGATCCCGATCTGACGGGACTCCTCGCCTCGGCGCTGATGCCCCGTTTCCGCAAGGCGGCGCTGGAGCTCGCGAACGACTACGCCAAGCAGTTGCGCCGGATCGCCGTGCCGCGGCGGCTGGTTCGCGAAGCGCCGAAGCCGATCGAGCAGCGGCGCGCGGCGTGGGATCGAGTCCACCTGCGGCTACTGCAAGGAGCCGCTACCGCGGAAAGGACTGAAGTTCTGCGGGCGCCATTGCTATCTGCGCTATAGCGTCGAGGTAGCGAAGCCGATCGAGAAGGCGCAGGCGCGGCTTGCTGAGATGCGTGCGGCCGGTCTTAATCCCGGGCACGGAGGCGAGGCGGCGAAGAAACGAGGCGCCGTGCTCGCCGAGAATAACCGGCGCCGAGTCACCGGCCGCGCAAGCAACAGCCCTGAACGAAACCAGAGGCCTTGACGAACGTGATACTCTACTCTCCTGGGCTGAAACGGTCTAGGGCGGACGGCGACGCGCTGCGCTGTAGAACATGGTGGTTCAAATGATTCCACGGAATCTCGCCCTACGGTTCCTCTACGATTACGGCACGGCTACGATAACGAGCACGGGTCTCTGGAAGAGGGGATTGGACGTGCTCGTCGCCGACCAGACCCTGGACGCCGCAAACAGCGAACGGCTCGCGCGCATCCAACTGCTGAACTGGTATTTCGCGGACCTCGGCTTCGATGATCTGAAGGTCACGTTGTTCGTTCCCGCGCAGGCGGCTACTGCGATTGCCACGCTCGAATCGCTCACCGTCGAGTTTAGTAAGATTGCGGCTTTCGATGAGTCCGACGCCGACGAGGTTGCACGAATCGCGAGACGCTACGACTGCGACGTTGTTCTGTCGGGCGACGAAAAGCAGCTGCATCCAGCCATCACCGACGATTCGGCGCTGGTGACGAGCACGATAGCCGGAGTTCTGCGACAAGCGGAATTGCATGCCAAGGGTTTTAACGCTCCGTGGTCGTTCGAAGGGGCGGCGAAGTTTCAACCATGGATGCAGTTCTACGCAATGAGCGAGCACAGCATTTTCACGGACATTCTCCACGAGTGGGAGCAGTCGAAGAAGGTGTCGTCGGAAACCGCGGAAGCGATGCGCCTGCTCGTACTGACTCTCCAGACGCTCTGCTTTAGTCGCGACCGGATGGCATTCTACCGTCAGCAGGATCGCTGGGCGCACCGAGCAGGGTTCGAGCGTCAGGATTTCCGTTTCGAATACACTGCCTATCTAAATCAGTTCTACGTGAATCTTTACACCGCGTTCGATCAAACCGCGACGTTGATCGTAAGAGCATACAACTTGCCAACTCCAGATTCTCAAATAGGCGCTCTCAAGTCATCGTTTCAACGCGCTATCAAGCAGAGCGCACCGGAGGTTTATGCGCTGTTCAAAGAGGACGCGTTCTGGGATAGTTATGGGCTATTGCGCGATATGCGGCACACTTCGGTTCACCGTGAGCTGTTGACCCAGCAGGTAGTCTACGCCGACGATAACGATTTTAGCGACGAAGAGATCGACGCGAAAGCCGTCGAGCTCGGCTACTTCACTGATGCGGACTACTTCACAGGCGAGATGCGTGATTACGTCATCGCTATGGCTCGTTACAAGGCGAAGCTCGCTCTGCTCGGCTCACCGATGAAGCACGTCGTCTTAGTGCAACACGAAGATGGCTCGGGCACATTCTACAATCCCGATCCACACGCAGACCTGGAGCGCTTCCTTGAGTTCTTCCGCCGCACACTCGTTGCGATCAAGCCATGGGAACGCCGTCGCATCCCCACAGACGAAGCCCTTATCGCGAGATGGAAGGCTGACATCGAAACCATCGGCATTGAAATCAACAATGCTTGGACGGTATGGCAACACTTCAAGGTCATTCACGCGGCTGGCATGTCGAATGCGCGCGTCGTCGAGCATCCTGCGAGCATCTACATGTTCTTGTTCATCGCTAGAGCCGTCGTCGAATCCGTCATGGTGGCTGTACGCCGCCAGATCGACTCAGATGTTCGCAGCGTCTCCCTCCTAAACTTCCTAACAGAGCTAAAACTCAATCCGACGGCCTACGGCCTTGAGAAGTGCGTCGAGACGCTCAAGACCAGAGCGCTGTCGGTTCGGCGCGAATGGCAAGAGCGATACGAAGGCGAAGCCGCCGCAGCTTTTGCCGCCATTGCCGATGCCTCAGGTACTCACATGAGCTCGGAGAAGATTGCGGCTGACATAAAGGCGCTCAAGAAGGCTTGCCGTGCGCTGGTAACCATCACCAACCAATATGTGGCGCACCGCAATCGGACGGACGAATACCCGGAACTGCCGGAGCAGCAGATTGAGGAGAACGTAAACCTGGTTTATGCGCTTACCCGCAAGTACGGCAGACTCTTCGACGCGTTCGGGGTGGGACCGAACGGAATCGATGCAGATGGGATGCGCGACCTCTTCTCGTTTGCATGGGTGCCAGCGATGACGCATGCAGTAAGCAACGGATGAGGACGCAGGCTAACAGGACGTTTGAAGGCCCTTATGTAGTATCGGCAACCGCGGTCCGACCGCCTTGTCCTTTGATTCACCAGGAGGGCGGCAGGGATCATTAGATAAGTAGCTTAGGACCTTGCCGCGCATTGCAAGTTGCAGAAAAAGGAGCGTGATTGTGCGCATGTCAACCGCAACGTACATCGTTGCCCCATCGATGGCGATTTTGTTACTTACAAGCTGCGGGGGAAATACCCTCTTTTCAAGCGCGAACGCCGCTCAGCAAAACCAATCAGGAACTATCAAACGGAGCACGAGTTCGTGCCCCTGCCTATATACCTTATGGAGCAGGACGTTGGCGGTCTTTGGGCGCGAAGGCACCAGCGGCAACTGGGCGCAGATACGAGAGATAAGCGGCTCAAACACCAGGCTTGCTGCGCCGAGGGACGTCGCGGAAGATGGAAGCGGCAACCTGTATGTTACAAACCAGGGCGGTGGGGACTCCGTTACCGTCTACGCCGCTGGCGCGATGGGGAATGTCGCGCCAATACAGAAGATAAGAGGCCCAGCAACGGGATTGAACAGCCCTTTCGGCATTGCCTTCGACCAATACAATGAAGAGTTCTACGTTGCAAACTCTGGAAAACAACAGCATCACGATCTACGCAGCGAGCGCAAGTGGAAACGTCGCTCCCCTCGGAGTAATCAGCGGCCCAAGTACCGGACTGTCTTTCCCGGCTGGGATCACGCTGGACACAAGTGGAAACATTTACGTTGCAAACGCCGGGGGCGTCTATCACCGTCTACGCCGCTGGCAGCACGGCTAACGTTACGCCCATGCGAACGATCGCTGGCAGCCGTACGAAATTGGTTCATCCTACGGAGCTCGCGTTCGATTCCAGCGGGAACATATACGTGGCAGACTTTAACTCCAATCCAGCCTATCTCTACGGTGTACCCCGCGGGAGCCGATGGCAACGAAGCACCCATCCGCAAGATCCATGGACACCTGACAACGATGCGACGTCCAATTGGCATCGCTCTGGACAGCTCCGACAACATCTACGAAGCAAACGGGCGCGCAGCCGGAATAAACGTTTATGCCGCCGGCTCCAATGGTAACGTGGCTCCCATCAACACGATTCACTCCTTCACGAAGCGCGCGCTCATAAGAATTTCTGCCGTTGTAATTACCTTGGCTTTATAGGACTGGCAATGTGCCCGCGTCGCGATCTGCCGAACGCAAACCGGACGTTTGAAGGCCCTTATGTAATATCAGCGCCGCTCGCGCCGAAGGCTCTTAGCTGCTAAGCGATATCAATCTCAGGAGAACAGGCTAATATGGATCTCGGGACGCTTCGTTTCTTGAATCCTCGTGAGACCTTCCCTACGGAACCTGTGCATTTCTCGAAGTGGGTTGCCGACAATCTTGACCGTCTCGGCGATATGCTAGGCCTCGAACTAGAGTTGTTAAAACGTGAGGCCGAAGTCGGCTCGTTCTCATTAGACATCCTCGCACGCGTCGTTGGCACGGACGATCTAGTCATCATCGAGAACCAGATCGAACCGACCGACCATCGTCACCTCGGCCAAATCCTGACGTATGCATCCGGATTAGACGCAAGGCACATCGTCTGGATTAGCCCAACTTTTCGGGAGGAGCATCGCGCGGCGTTGGACTGGCTTAACGTAAACACGATCGCCACAAGGCATTTCTTTGGAATCCAAGTCGAAGTGCTGCGACGACTCCAAGCCGGCGGTCAACTTCCGAACTGTGGTCTTGCCGAACCAGTGGCAAAAAAGCACTTCGCAGATAGCCAGGAGCACCGAAGTTGCGCCCGATCAAGAGCAACTCAATGCGGTTTTTGACAGCATCCATGAGATCGCCGTTGCCAGTGGCGCATTCGCTCGATTGCTGGAGCCCTTGAGTCGCTATACCGACTACGTACTGGAGCGAACCCACCAAGGAGCGATAGCGTACTCAGTCAATTTTGGACGGAATCAGCTACGCTCGGACGTCTTTTTGTATCACGCCGACTCGGGCGTTAACGCGCGGCTTTTTGAACTGCTTAGAGCGCGCTCGAACTCGATCCAGGAAGGGGTCAACGGTGTCATCGCATGGGACTTCCAAGAAGGCAGGCGCCGACAGGCGATCCGCGTCATTCAAAACGTCGAGCGAGCGTCCCTTGCGAGCCAGATTGATAAAGTGGCCACTTGGGCGGCTGACCGGCTTATTGAGCTTCGCAAAGCCAGCGAGCCCGGACTAGACGCGGAGATCGCGGAGGCCATCCTGCGGGTCGATCAGTCAGGCGAGAGCGAGCAATCCTCGGAGGCGTGAATGCGCTGGGGTCGGCAGCACCGGACGTTTGAAGGCCCTTATGTATTATCCCTCGGCGAAGCCCATCGTGTCCATCAGGCATTGGTTCGCGACGACGTCGTCAACGGAGTGCCCGCACACGGCTTAGCATCAGCGGGCAGAAGTGTAGTAGCATGGATTCAATACCGGTTGCGGCAAGGGGCGCGGTAAGACGACGGTCCGCCGAGCGGCAAGGTGCCCGCGGAGCCGTGGGCCGACGCACAGGCTTCTTCTAAAGCCTTGTCCGAGACTCCGCGCCTTGACGCCCTCGGCGGCATCGGTCGCACTTGTCCAAGTCGGTTGTCCAAGTGTCCGTTCCGCTAATCGCGCCGCAGCGCCATCATGGATACATGTTACAAGGGCAGCAGGTAGGCGCATCTTAGGTCTAATGGGCCCGCTTGATGCTAGAATCCCTCGCCCTTCAGGCCTCGCCGCTGTTGGATTGAAAGGAGCTCTCGGATGAATCGTTGCCTTTGGCCAAGACTTGGTTCGTTGTTTCTAGGAATGTGCGCCGTCGGGGTGGCGGCGTGCTCGAGCCTTGGAATGCAGCCTTCGGGTTCCAGTGCACTCCCCAATGCCGGGCACTCGACCGCGGCCGTGCGCGAGACGGCTTCAGGGCTGCTGCTTCGGCCGCCCGGGCCGTACACCGAAGCGACACCCCCGTTTAACCCTGGCGAGACCCTGACTTACGCATGGAATCGCAGCGACAACGTTACGAGATGGTCCGGGCCGACAGCCGCGCCGAGCCCGGGGCCAACGAATACCGCCACCGGCACTTTCATCTACAAGTTCTCCGTCGACAAGAAGACCGGCATATATACCGAGATAACCAAAGATACGACATCGACCGGAGGAAAGTCGAAACAATCGACCCTCTTTGGTTTCGTCGCATCGGGGTCGTCTATCACGCAGGTTGACTATTCTTCCAAGATTGCCGAAACCAGCGGCACGTTTAAGTACAGCGCTTTGACCACTTATCCGCAAGGGGCGACGGCATTCGTCTATCCGGCGACGAGTGGTTCCTCCTGGAGTGGCGCGGCCGCAAGTATCGCCAGCTACTCTGAGAAGCAGACCGGATCGGGTGGATACAGCGCCAACGGCAGTAGCACCAACGGCGCGGACGGCTCGTACATTGGCCAGGACCAGCTCGCGAACTACGGCAGCTATGGCGGCTACGCCGAGCAGTACGACTTCGCGTTCGGCAAGCCGGCGACGTACGTGCTTTCCCTACCGGGGCTCGGGGTCAACCCCGAAACGTGGAAGTTCGCTGCGGTGAAAAACGAGCATATCCCGGTAACGGCCTCGGGGACGGCGCCATTGCCCTTCCCGACCGGGAGGACCCAGGTGCCCGACTGGTATCCAGGAGGCGGTGCGCTGCCCGACCCCGCGTACGTCGACAATTATACGGTTGCCGGAACGGTGACGATGCCGTCGGCGTGCGGTACGCTTTCCGGGGAAGAGGCCACGGATGTGAAGGAAGCATACTGGGATCTCGACCCAATCTTGGGCATATACGAGACGAACGCGATGGACTACTATCTCGATTCAACCAACACCACTGTGTGCATGGTGGAGGTGCTTCAGGATACGATGTACTCAAATGGCAATGCGTGGGAGAGCCTCGGTGCCTGGGGCGGCCCTTGGTACCAGCTTAACTATAACGCGGCGTGGGTTCTGACCAGCAAGACGTCGGCCACCGGCGCGCTTGCTCGCGAGCTCAATGCGATGCCGGTGGTACCGCACGGGATTGACGCCTTTGGACGCAACGGCATCCCGGCACGGCGTCTGCTCAAGCGCCGACAGTTGTAAGTCAACGAAGCAGCGGCGCGACGCGGGACGAGTTCCATCGCGCGTCACGGCGACCGCGCCGCTGCTTCGTCTCGCCCCCCGAAGAGGTTGTTCTACGCCCTAGACGGCGCAGGTCGGGAGGCTGACCGGCGTCATGAGCGGGAGCGAGCGTACCACGTTCCAACTGCGGACGGCTTTAAAAAGGACGGCGTGCGTCCGCGCGATGCGAAGGCCTGCTTGCATATCGGGAAGATCGTCGAGAATTACCTTGATCTTCAGCGGATCGATGCCGTAGTTGGCGATCAAATGCTTGCGCGGGCCGCGGCCGAGCACGACGATTTTCGCGGCCGCGTTGCAGAGGGCGCGCACGATCGTCGCATGCTTCGGGCTGGGATTCGGCACGACGGAGTGGAGCGAGAGCACGACGGGCTTGCGGAGTGCGCGCATGAAGCCGATGCACCATTCGCCAGTGTCGCCCCCGAAGGAGCGGTATTCGTGCTGGATGTTTACGACCTCGTACGGATCGCGATTCGCGCGTGCGGCCGCTTCGTAATACGATTGCGGATGCGCTGCCGCGATATTACCGACGATCCGGTAAGCGATCGTCTCGCGGAAATCGGGGTTCGAAACCGGGATGACGTCGACGCGAGCGCCGCTCAGGGCCGCATAGTTCGTCACCAGGTCCTGCGTGAAGGTCGCGACGCCCCATTCCCGTGGGGGGAAGGAGGCGATAAAAAGGACCCGTGCCGGCTGTATGGCCATCGTTCTGGTCTCGGTCCTTCCGTGCAGCAGCATTTTGACGGTTGGCAAGGCAGGGGATACCGTCCGTAGACGCGGAGTGACCGCGACTATGGCCCTCAAGGCCTTCGCTCGAGGAATCGCGACCGCCTTTTGCATCCTCCCGGCGCTCGGCGGGTGCAGTGGAAACCTCGGAGAGCGGGTTCGGGAGCAGGTGCACCAGAGCATCGCCGCCGGTGCCTCGCCCGCGGTCGAAATCGAGAACGTCGCCGGCGCCGTCCGGGTCGAGGGCTGGCCGAAGCCGATCGTGGACGTCCAGGCAACGAAATACGGCCACGACCCCGAGGAACTGCGCGGCGTAACGATCGACGTCCGCCGCGAGATCGACGGGGTCTCGGTCAAAACACGGTACTCAGGCGGCGTGCACGGCGGCGGGGTCCGCTATAAGATCTCCGTGCCCGAGGGCGCCTCGCTGCGCATCACCAACGATGCCGGCGCCATCGACCTTGCCGGCGTGCGCGGAAATCTCGACGTGGAGACCCAGGCCGGCGAGATTACCGCCGACGCGGGCAGCGTCAACGCAAATCGATCGATCGCCCTGCGCGCGACGACCGGCGCGGTCACGCTGACGATCGCGCCCGGGAGCAACGCGGCGGTGCAGGCATTTAGCACGGTCGGCGATTTTGCCAGCAACGTTCCCGGCGTGACGCAGGAGCGCGAACACCTCGTCGGCGCGCGTGGCGGCGGTACGATCGGAAACGGCGGCGGGCGGATTCGGCTCGAGACCACGACGGGCGCCATCGACTTGCGGCAGCGGTGACGAGTCGCCGGCGCGCGCTCGCGCGCGCCCTTATCGGTTCGATCGCTCTGGTGGCCGGCGTTTCGTGCGCCGGTCCGGTGCGTAACGCGACGAGTGCGGGAAGCAACGCCATCCCGCCCGCATCGAGCGGCGGGTCCGACGTCTTGCAGCACGTCATCATCGTCGTTCAAGAGAACCGCACCTTCGATAATCTCTTCGCGACGTTTCCAAAAGCCGACGGCACGACGCGGGGACGAATAAAGACGCCGAGCGGCTACACCTACGTCTACCTGCATTCGGCGCCGCTCAACGAGAAGTGCGATTTCGGCCATTCGCGCGCGGGTTTTCTCAAAGAGTACGATAACGGCAAGATGGACGGCTTCAATCTCGAGGGCGGCGGAAAGCCGTGTCCGGGACCGGCCGGACTCGAGACCTATCAGTACGTCGATCCGTCGCAGATCGCGCCCTACTGGGAGATCGCGAAAACGTACGTGCTCGCCGATCACATGTTCCAGACGCAAGGGAGCGGGAGCTTCACCGCGCATCAGGATCTCATCGCCGGCGCCACCTTCATCAATCCGGGCCGAACAAAGACTCTCGTCGACTTTCCGTCGCACGTGCCGTGGGGATGCGACGCGCGCCGCGACACGAAGACCTCGCTCTTGGAAGTACGCGGATCGCGACTCGCCTACAAGCGCCATCAGGGTCCGTTTCCCTGCCTCACCTATCGGACGCTGCGCGATCTGCTCGACGCCAAGGGCGTTACGTGGAAGACCTACTCGCCGCCCGAGCCGGACGGAACGGGCGGATTTTGGAACGCGTTCGATGCGATCAAGGCGGTGCGCGAGCGCCGCGAGTGGCGCACCAACATCGCTTCGGCGAAAAGCTTCTTTCTCGACGTCAAGAAAGGGCGGCTTCCCGCGCTCTCGTGGGTCGTGCCGGACAATCCGAACTCCGACCATCCCGGCAACGGTTCCGACACGGGCCCGTCGTGGGTGGCGAGCATCGTCAACGCGGTCGGCAAGAGCGACTACTGGAGCACGAGCGCGGTGATCGTCGTGTGGGATGATTGGGGCGGCTTCTTCGATCACGAACCGCCGCCGTTCTTCGATCAATGGGGCGGCCTCGGCTTTCGCGTGCCGATGCTCGTCGTCTCGCCCTACGCGCGCGAAGCCTATCCGAGCACGCCCGGCTACATCTCGCACACGCAGTACGAGTTCGGCAGCATTCTGAAGTTCGTCGAAGCGGTCTGGGGGCTAGGCAGTCTCGGCACGACCGATCAGCGCGCGACGAGCATCGGCGATTGTTTCGACTTCACCCAAGCGCCGCGCGCTTTCACCCCGATCAAGGCGAAGTATTCCCCCGCCTACTTCGAGGCGCAGCGGCCCTCGTATCTACCCGTCGACAGCGAGTGAGGCTCATGACAAGAAAGACCCGGCTGCTCTTCCTTGCAATTGCGCTCGCCGCCGCATGCGCCGCCTGCTCGTCCCAATCGACGCCGGTCACCCTTCGACAGGCTGACAGCGCCGGCGTGCGAAGGGCGCCGTCCGGAAACGGAGACATCCAGCACGTGATCATCGTGATTCAAGAGAATCGCAGCTTCGACAATTTCTTCGCGACCTTTCCGGGCGCCGACGGCACGTCGGGTGGCTACATGAAGAATCCATCGGGATCGGGCGATCAATACGTGCCGCTGCAGAGAGTCGATCTCGTCGGTGCGTGCGACTTCGGTCACTCCTATCATATCGTCGCGGTCGATTACGACCACGGCAAGATGGACGGCTTCGGTTTGGAAGGCGGCAGCAAGAAATGCCCCGGCAAAGTCGGGACGAAGGTCTATCAGTACGTGGATCCGACCGAGCTCGCACCCGACTGGTCGATCGCGCAGCAGTACGTGCTCGCCGATCACCTCTTCCAGACGCAAGGCAGCGGAAGTTTTACCGCGCATCAGGATTTGATCGCGGGTGCCACGCTGATCAATCAGCCGAAAGACACCAAGAGTCTGGTCGATTTTCCTTCGCAGCGGCCGTGGGGCTGCGACGCGCCGCCGGGAACGACCACCTCAATGCTGGTGGTGAAAGACCATACGATCCACGATGAGTACCAAAAAGGCCCGTTTCCCTGCCTTACGTATCCGACGATGCGCGATCTGCTCGATGCGAAGTACGTCTCCTGGAAGTACTACTCGCCGGCCGAACCGCACGGCACCGGCTCGCTCTGGAATGCATTCGATGCGATCAAGGCCGTGCGTGACGGTCCGGAGTGGACGACGAACATCGCCCGGACGCCCGTTTTCTTCAACGACGTCGCGAACGGGACGCTTCCGGCCGTTTCGTGGATCGTGCCCGACAACCCGGACTCCGATCATCCGGGAAATAAATCCGATACGGGACCGTCGTGGGTCGCGAGCATCGTCAACGCGGTGGGAGAGAGCTCGTATTGGCAGAGCACCGCGATCGTCATCGTGTGGGACGATTGGGGCGGCCTCTACGATCACGTCCCACCGCTCTTTTTCGACAAATGGGGCGGCCTGGGATTTCGCGTGCCGATGATGGTTGTCTCGCCGTACGTGCGCCGTACCAAGCCGAGCCAGCCCGGCTACATCTCGCACACGCCCTACGAGTTCGGCAGCATTCTCAAGTTCGTCGAGGACGTCTGGGGATTGGGAAGATTGGGAACGACCGACATCCGTGCGAACAGCCTCGTCGACTGCTTCGACTTCAACGTACCGCCGCACGCCTTCGTTCCGATTGCGGCAAAGTACTCGCGCAGCTACTTTTTGCATAGACCGCCTTCATATCTCCCGGTCGATACTGAATAGTATTTAACCTGCGTCATCAAGGACGAAGGACGAAGGGTGAAGGGCGAACGGACGAAGAGCGAAGAACGGGGTTTCATGGAGTTCCGTATCGTCAGCCACGCCTGCATCGATGTGAAAGCAAGCGGCAAGCGGCTGGTCATCGATCCCTGGCTGAACGAACCGACCTATTGGTCGTCGTGGTGGCATTGCCCGCCGCCGATCTTCGGCGAGGATATTTTCGGCGCGGACTACGTCTACATCACGCATTGGCACTTCGACCACTTCGATCCCAAGACGCTCAAGAAGTTCGCGAAGACGACGACCGCGATCGTTCCCAAGTTTCCGATCTCGGGATTGCGGCAGCAACTCGAGCAGATCGGATTCGAGCGCATCGTCGAACTGCGCCACGGCGAGCGCATCAAGCTCGGCGACGATTTCTATCTCACCAGCTATCAGATCAGCTTTCAAGACGACAGCGTCGCGGTCGTCGAATCGGGCGGAACGGTGCTAATGGATCTCAACGATGCAAAGCCGCTGCCTTCGACCTGGCGCGCCTTCCGTGCGAAGTATCCCAAGCCGGATTTCATGCTGCGCAGCCACTCGCCGGCGTGGTCGTATCCGACGCGCTACACCTTCGAAGATCCGGGCGACCGGCTTCCCGTCGACGCCCGCACGTATATGGAAGCCTTCGCGGCCGCGGCGCAACAGCTTCGCCCGCGTTACGCGATTCCGTTCGCGAGCGGCATCTGCCACCTGCATCGCGAGGTAATCGACGAGAACCGTTTCCTCGTCTCGGCGCCGGAGATGCGCGACTACTTCAACGCAAACGCCTCGCGCGCGCCGGAGACGTCGCTGGTGATCATGCCGGTCGGAAGCCGCTGGTCGGCGGCGTCGGGATTTCGAGCTGACCGACAACGTCGTCGAAGACATCGTGGCGTATTCGGAGCAGCGCGCGCAAGCCGAGAGCGAGCGTCTCGAGAAAACCTATCGCTCCGAAGCGGCGAAGGAAATCGCCTTCGACGACTTTGCCAAGTACTTCGATAAGTTCTTCCGCGCGACTCGCCTGTTGCGCCCGCTCATCCGCAATACGCGCTGGGTCTTCACCATCGACACACGCCAGCAAGAGTACTGGTGCGTCGACTTTGGGAAGGGAAAGATCGAGCGCAGCGAGCGCATGCCGCAGCGATACGACAGCGTCATCTCGGTGAGCCCCTCGGTGCTCTCCGGCTCGTTGCGTAACGACGTCTTCACCAACGTGGACATCTCCAAGCGCTGGCGCGTCCACATCAACCGCGGCAGCGCGATGCGCCACTTCGTCCTAGCGAACCTGCTCCTGCTCTACGAGGCCGAGTATCTCTCGCCGAAGCGCCTCTTCTCGTGGCGGTTCATCAGCGGCTACGCGCGCCGCCTGCCCGAGGTGATCGATTACGCGCGCATGGCGATACTGACGGCCACGAAAGGGAAAGATTCGCTGGTGACGGCGGTGACCAGCATTGCGGAAGGCTGAACGAGCAGCCATCCTCGCGCTCTGCACGCTTCTCGCCGCGTGCAATAACAGCGTCACGCCACCCAACGGTGTCATCCTGAGCGAAGCGCCGCAGGCGCGCAGTCGAACGACGGCTTCGCCGATCAAACACGTGGTGCTCATCGTTCAAGAGAACCGAACGTTCAACGATTTCTTCGCGACCTTTCCCGGCGCCGACGGCACGACGACCGGCAAGGCCGAGCCGAGTGCGGCCTGCGGCATCAAGAGCGAGAAGACGATCGCGTTGACGAAGATGTCTCTCGTTACGAGGCTGCACGGAAATCCGCACGATCTCAACCACGGCTACAAGGGGTACGATACGGCGCGTAACGGCGGGAAGATGGACGGCTTCGATGCGGTAAACTTCGAGAGCGGATCGCCCGAATGCACGTATCCGTATCAGTACACCGATCCGAACGAGATCAAGCCGTACTGGGATATCGCCGAGCAGTACACGCTGGCCGAGCATATGTTTACCACGCAAGGCAGCAGCAGCTTTACCGCGCATCAAGCGCTCATCGCCGGCGATTCGGTGATCGGCGACGGCGAGGCGCTCGTCGATCTGCCCAGCCAGTCGCCCTGGGGCTGCAACGCACCGCACGGAACGCGAACCTCGCTGATCACCAAAGAGAACGTCTTCAAGCCCGGGCAGGGTCCGTTTCCGTGCCTCTCCTATCCGACGCTGCGCGATCGTCTCGACGCAAAGAGGGTGACGTGGCGTTACTACGTGCCGCCGATCTGCTGCACGGCCAACGGCAAGCTGCTCAACGCATTCGACGCGATCAAGGCCGTGCGCGAGGGACCGCAGTGGAGCGACGGTCACATCGCGATGCCGCAGCAGAAGATCTTCGGCGATCTCACCAACGGCACGCTGCAAGCCGTCTCTTGGGTGATTCCCGACCAGAACGATTCCGATCATCCCGGCACCAGCTCCGACACCGGACCCTCGTGGGTCGCAAGCCTCGTCAACGCGATCGGCGAGAGCGCGTATTGGAACTCGACGGCGATCGTGATCGTCTGGGACGATTGGGGTGGACTCTACGACAACCTCAATCCGCCGCAGCTTGGTTACGGCGGACTCGGTTTGCGCGTGCCGGCGATCGTCGTCTCACCCTACGCGAAGCCCGGGCACATCTCCAAGACGCAGTACGAGTTCGGCAGCATCCTCAAATACATCGATGAGAACTGGAGTCTCAAGCCGCTCGGGCGAACCGACCGGCGCGCGACGAGCATCGCCGATTGCTTCGACTACACGAAAGCGCCGATCGCGTTCAAACCGATCCACGCGAAGCAATCCAAGGCGTTCTTCCTGCACCGGAAGCCGTCGTATTCGGCAGGTGAATCCTACCGGTTGTCGGACTAATTGCCTCCCCGGCGGTCTTGCCGGGCTCCGTGGTCTTGCCTTCACAGGCACTTTCATGAAAGCAAAAAGGAGCATTTTTCAATGAAGATTACAAGGTCGGCCGCATACGCTGTTGGCGTACTCGCGGCCGCCGCATTGCTCGCCGCCTGTAGCAGCAGCGGCTCTTCGACCGGCGCGTTAGGACTCGCACCGGCCGCTGTGCCGGACAGCTCGCACGGCGTCAATCCGATGCATCACGGGCACGGCATCGCCGATACATTCATCGGCGTAAAGTGGAACGGCATGAAGGTACACCGCGACACGCGCAAGTCGTGGGTCTCGCCCGACGCCGCGCTCGCGCCGCGTCTCTACTTCGCCTCCGATTCCGGTACCTACGACGTCTACATCTATACGATGCCGGACATGGCGCTCAAGGGCACGCTGACCGGCTTCTCCGAGCCGCAAGGTGAGTGTTCCGATACGCACGGCAACATCTACATTGCGAATACCGGAGGCTTCCAGGTCCTGGAATACTCGCGCACCGGCACGCTGCTCAACACCTACACGGATAGCTACGGCTATCCGGTCGGCTGCGCAGTCGACCCGGCAACGGGTAACCTCGCGGTCGCGAACCTCTTCGGCAACAGCGGCGCCGGACAAGTGCTCGTCTTCTCGAGCCCGTCCTCGAGCCCGACGGTGCTGACCAATCCGAGCGGCTATTTCTACTACTTCCTGGGCTACGGCCCGGGCAGCGACCTCTGGGTGAGCGGACGCAACCCTAGCGGTTTCTACCAGCTCTCGGTCTGCGGCGTCTCGAGCTGCAGCACGCTCAATCTCACCGGCGGAACGATCTACTTCCCGGGCGCGGTGCAATGGGATAACGCGCGCGGCCAGTGGGTCGTCTTCGACCAGCTCTGCAACGACACGACCGAAGCGTGCAGCTATCCGGTGAACGGAACGGCGCTCGGTACGCCGACGACCTACTCGAACTACAACGAGGGCTCGGTCTGCGACCTGATTCAGGGCGTGATCGCGGCCAAGGGTAAGAAGTACGTTGCCGGCGGCGACTACGAGTACTGCGGCACTGCCAGCAGCTCGTTCAACCGCTGGGGCTATACGGGCGGCGGAACGCCCACGAACCACGTGATTCCCGACAACTCCTACACGTTGCCGACCGGCGCGGCGATCAGCACGAAGTAAGCTGGTCATCGCGTCCTACGCAGGGAAAAGCAACATGCGGGCTCGCTTCGGCGGGCCCGCATGTCTTTTGTTCGCCGCAACGCTAGCGGCGTGCAGCGGGGCCTCGCAACTCGCACCGAGCATCGGAACTGGCGCAAGATCGTGGATGTCGCCGCGGGCGAGCGCCGCGAAAGCGCTGCTCTACGTCTCCGACCTCGGCACGTTTACCGTGCACGTCTACGAGTATCCGTCGCTCAAAGCGGCGGGAAAATTAACCGGCTTCGACGGCCCGCAAGGCCTCTGCGCCGATTCGGCGGGCGACGTTTGGGTCGCCAACACGCAGTCGTCCGAGATGCGCGAGTACGCGCACGGCGGGACGGCGCCGATCGCGACGCTGCGCGATGCGTTCGGTTATCCGGTCGGCTGCGCCGTGAATCCGAGTACCGGCGATCTTGCGGTGACGAACCTCGAGAATTTCAGCGGCGCGGGGATCGTTCTGCTCTACAAACACGCGCGTGGAACGCCGGCCGCCTACGAGAGCAAGAGCATCTACTCCTATTACTTTGCCGGCTACGACGGCAGCGGCAATCTCTACGTCAGCGGCGCGAGCTCGCAGCACCTCTTCGCGCTCGGCGTTCTCGCGCGCGGTGCGAACTCGATCGCGCTCGTGGCGGTCTCCGGCGGAACGATCTACTTTCCGGGAACCGTCGCCTGGAGCGGTTCGAAGCTCGTGCTCGGCGATCAGCAATGCCGCGACTCGGCGAGCTCGTGTCTCTACCGGCTCACCGTCGCGGGAACGAAAGCGCGAATCGTCGGAAGGACGACGCTCGCGGGCGCCTGCGACGTGGCCGAGGCCTGGGTCGGGAAGAGCCGGGTCGCCGCCGGCGATTACGAAAGCTGCTCCCGCAAGCCCAGCGGCGTCGCTCTCTGGCGCTACCCCGCCGGGGGCAGCCCCACCGCCCGGGTGACCGGGCTGCGCCAGCCGGTCGGCGCGGTGCTCAGCACGGCCGGCAGCCGTTGAAGGAGTCGAGCGCTGCGAAGCCGCATTGACAAGGTAAGTCCTCCATAATAGGAACTACAATTTGCAAGGAGACTCAAAGTCATGCGCCCCGTTCCCAAAGCGCTCTATGCAGCGCTTGCAGTAGCATTTCTCGCCGGCTGCAGTGCCGGCATCGTTGCGACGCCGATGGCGGCACCGCAATCCGCCGACGCACCGGCGAGCGTCGTGCCGCAGTGGATGCACCCGTTCTTGATGCGCAGCACGCCCGCGCAGCAGCCCTTCGTCTACGACGACCTCAAAAAGAAGAAGAAGCAGGTCGGCATCTATGCAGCCCAGTTCTACGGGCCCGATCTGCTCGGCTACGTCGCGCCGAATCAGCACAACGAAAAGCCGATCTGCAAAGTGCCCGCCGCGTTCGTCAACGGCTTCAGCGTCGACAACCTCGGCGATCTCGTCGTGCCCAACGGCTATCCCGCCGGAGTGACGGTCTACAAAGGCCCGCATGCCTGCAAGACGATCATGGGCAAGTTCAAGGATCCGTACGGCCAGGCGAGCGACGCCGTCGCCGCCGACGCGCAGACCGGAACGATCGTCGTCGGGAACATCGAGGAGAGCGGGAGCAACAAGGCCGGCAACATTGCCGTCTGCACGCTCGCCCACGGCTGTTCGCGCGTGCTGCACAACTCGCATATCAGCTACTACGGCGGCGGCGTCGCCTATTCGAAGACGACCGGCGACTGCTGGATCGCGTCGGAGGACGACCCCTCGTTTAGCCACGCAACCTTAACGTTCTTTAAAGGCTGCAAGGGCACCGGGCAAGTGGCGCAGGGGTGGAAGAACGTCTACTACGGCGGACTCGCGCGCGATCACGGCGGAAACCTGATCTCGGTCGATTGGGAGACGCCGGCCCTCTGGGTCTACAAGGGCTGCAATCCCACCTGCCACGTGGTCGGCGGGCCGTTTGCGCTCCAAGGCGATTCCTTCTACGGCAGCCTGAACGAGAAGGGTAACGAGCTGGCGCTCGGCGATATTGCCTACGGCCAAGTCGACGTCTACTCGTACAAGCCGGCCCATGTGACCTACCTCTACAGCTTCAACAAAGGGCTGACTCAGGGCGACGACGTCGAAGCCGCCGCCTTCGCGCACAAACTGCTGAAAAAAAAGTGACGAGAGGCCGTTTTTGGGCAGGAGGGGTCGGGCTCTAGGCCGCATTGCCCACCAAGCGGCGCCCCGTTTATTCGGAGCGCGGCCTTATCACCTAGCTATTGAAGGAGTTCAAACGTGCGTTTCACCCTTCTCTGTGCGAGCACTGCGCTCGCAGCTAGCCTCGTTCTTTCGGCGTGCTCCGGCGGTGCCGGCAGCTCGTCGTCCATCCCGAGCGGCGGGTCGGGCGTCTCATCGATGGCCAAGCACCACCATGGCATCGGCCTGAAGGCGGCGAACCTCCATGCGGATAGCCGCGGCCCGTGCGATGCCACGCCGTTCCCGAACGGCTGCTACGCGCTGAACTACGGCTCCGGCCCATACGACTACTGGTATGCTTGCACCACGTACAGCTGCCCGCCGACGTATGACATCGTAGCCAGCTCGAACATCACCCACTGGAAGACCGGCGCTCCGGTCGGCCATGGACAGATCGCGAGCCAGCAGTGGTATCCGAGCCCCGGCAACCCGACGTACGACTACATCACGCCTGGTCGCCATTACTCGGCCCACCCCAAGGCGCGTTTCAAGAACAGCGAGAACGTCTATCTGTACTACTACCCCAGCGTTACGGCTTCGGGAACGTACGGAATCTACTAAATCTCGGCCACGTCGCGTAAGCGACACTGCTTAGAATAGTGAGAGGGCCCGGCATCACGCCGGGCCCTCTTTTTTTAGTCGTCGCCGAGGACGTTCGCCGGCGCGCGCGGTCTGCGATCGAGCTCCATCCAGTACGCGGCGGGTTTTGACCCGCCGATTTTCTTAAACGCGCGCGGTTTCATCGCGTAATCGAAGGCCAGAGGATCGCTCGCGGGATCGTTCGCGCGCACGTCGGCCGCGGCGAGCCGCCCGAGTCCGAAGTTATCTTCGATGAAGCGCAGCACGCTTACCGTCTCGTACTGCACGTGCGTGACGCCGCCGCGCTTGGTGTAGGGCGAGACGACGATAAGCGGAACGCGAAATCCCAAGCCGTCGTAATCTTCGAAGACGGGCTTGACCGGATCGAAGAAGCCGCCCCAATCGTCCCACAAGATAAAGATCGCGGTCGAATTCCAGAACTTGCTCTCACCGATCGCATTGACGACGCTCGCGATCCAGGCCGGCCCCTGCGTCTCGTTCATGCCGGGATGATCCGAGGTTTCGAAGGTGGGTGAGATCCATGTGATCGCGGCGAGCGTGCCGCCGGCAACGTCGTTGAGAAACTTCGATGGCGGATTGATGACGTCGGCCTTCCAATCGGGACCATTGTAGATCGCCTGGTCGGCTTGATACGACGACCAGATTCCGCCGTCGCCGATGATCGACCCGGCGTAGAATCGCCAGCTCACGCCCTTGGCATCGGCCTCCGAAGCGATCGTCGGATTCGTAAAGCAGGGGGCGATTGTGGGGCCGTGCTTGCGCTGCGGCGTGAGCGTCGCGATGGTGTCGCCGCCGGTTCCCTCGCAGCCCCATAGCGAAACCGGAAAATCGACGGCGGCGCTCGAGTACGCCGCCACGGTATACTGGTGCGCGACGAAGCTGCCGTCGAGATTCGAAGCAAAGGTGTTATCCGAGAGCGCGTAGCGCTTCGCGATCGTCCAGTATTGCGCGATGTCGCCCTGATTCACGTACGTGTATGCGGGATCGGGCGGCGCCGATCCGAGGACGCGTTCCTTATCCCAACCGTCCATCTTGCACTGGTGCCGCGAATCTTCCCTCGGCCGTCGCAGTCGGTAAAGAATGCGCCCGAACCGTGGCCTAAATCCCACGACGTGCCGAGCGAACTGCCCTGCAACGTGATCTTGTTCCCCTTCGAATCGTATCCGTAGCCCTGCGTCGTCGCACCCGGATAGTTCAGAAAGAGATTGTTGAACGAACGGTTCTCCTGAACCACGAAAACAACGTGCTGTATGGGTGTGCTCGTGGCGCGCCCTTCGACTCCGCCCCTCGCTTCGCTTCGGGCTCCGCTCAGGATGACACTATTTGTGGAAGAGCATGCGGCGAGCGCGCAGCCGAGCGCGAGCGCGGCCAACCGTTTAGTCGCCATCGTCCAGACCGTGTTTCCCATCGCGCATCTGCTGCGAACCTTCGATCCGCCGCCAGTACGATAACGGCTTGCCGCCGCCGATGGTCTTGAACGCCCGCGGTTTCATCGAGTAGTCGAACGCGTTGGGATCGCTCGCCGGATCCGCGGCGCGCGTATCGGCCGGGGCGAGCTGCGCGAGGCCGAAGTTATCTTCCATGTAGCGAAGCACGCTCGCCGTTTCGTACTGCACGTGCGTCACCCTATCGCGCTTGGTATACGGCGAGACGATCATGAGCGGAACGCGGAAGCCGAGCCCGTCGTAATCGGCATGGGGTGGTTGGACCGGATCGAAGAAGCCGCCCCAATCGTCCCAGATGATGAAGATCGCGGTCGAGTTCCAGAACGAGCTCGTCCCGATCGCGTTCACCAGACTCGCGACCCACGCCGGACCGCCGTTCGCCGTATCGCCCGGGTGATCGGAGTTGGCCCAGAGCGGGGCAATCCAGGTGATCGTCGCGAGGTTGCCGTTGCCGAGATCGGTGAGAAACTGCGAGGGCGGCGTAATCACGTCCGTATTCCAATCCGGCCCCTTGTAGATCTGCCGGTCGGCTTGATAGGACGACCAAAACCCCCCGAAGCCGTGGATCACGTCGGCATAGAATCGCCAGCTGATGCCGGCCGCGTCGGCCTCCGAAGCGATGGTCGGATTGTTGAAGCAGGCGACGATCGGCTTACCGATCGTGCGCTTTTTGGTGAGCGTCGTTACGGTGTCGGTCTTCCCGCCCTCGCAGCCCCACGTTGTGAGCGGATAATCGACGGCGCGGCTCGCGTACGCCGCGACGATGTACTGATGCGCGACGAAGCTCCCGTCGAGGTTCGAAGCGAACATATTATCTGCAAGCGAATACTGCTTGGCGATATCCCAATAGGGCTTAATGTCTTTCTGTAGCACGTACGAGTACGGCGCGTTTTTCGGCGGATACGGGCCGGCCAACTCGTTGTTCCAACCGTCCATCTTGCAATCGGTTCCCGGTAGGCTTCCCGTTCCGTCGCAGGCGGCGAAGTAATCGGAGGCGGAGTGGCCGAGATCCCAGAGGATTCCGAGATCGAAGCCTTGCAGCGCAATCTTCACGCCGTTCGTATCGTAGCCGTAGTTCTGCGTCGTTGCGCCAGGATAGCCCATGAAGAGGTTGTTGAACGATCGGTTCTCTTGGACGATGAAGACGACGTGCTTGATCGGCGACGCGGTCGTGCGCCCTTCGCCCTTCGACTCGGCGCTGCGCGCCTCGCTCAGGATGACACTGTTGGACCCGCATGCGGCGAGCGCGAATGTGGCGAGCAGTGCAAATCGCTTAATCATCACCGTCGATCACCTTCGGTTTACCTCGTAGCAGCGAGTTGGTTTCGAGCCGAATCCAGTAGGCGGCCGGTTTCGCGCCGGCGATCTTCTTGAACTTGCGCGGCTTCTGCTTGTAGTCGAAGGTAGCGGGGTCGCTCGCTGGATCGTTCGCGCGCGCATCGCTCTTCGCCAGCGGCAGCAGGCCGAAGTTATCTTCAATAAAGCGCAGCACGCTCGCCGTCTCGTATTGGACGTGCGTCACCGAGCCGCTCTTGGCGTAGGGCGAGACGATGATGAACGGAACTCGGAAGCCCAAGCCGTCGTAATCTTCGTAGACCGGCTTGACGGGATCGAACATGCCGCCCCAATCGTCCCAGAAGATGAAGATTGCCGTCGAGCTCCAAAACTTGCTCGCACCGATCGCATTGACGACGCTTGCGATCCATTTCGGTCCCTGCGCCGCTTTGATCCCCGGATGATCGGAGGTCTCGAAGGTCGGCGTGATCCAGGTGACCGACGCGAGCTGCCCCTTCGCCACGTCTTTGAGAAACTTCGACGGCGGATTGACGACGTCGGTCTTCCAGTGCGATCCGTAGTAGATGTTGTGGTCCGCTTGATAGGCCGACCAGATGCCGCCGTCGCCGCCAATGGCGCCGGCGTAGAAACGCCAGCTCACGCCGGCCGCATCGGCCTCGGAGGCGATCGTCGGGTTCTCGAAACAGGGCGGAATCGGAGGGCCGATCGTGCGATCCTTTTTCAGCGTCGCAACCGTGTCGCCGCTGCCGCCCGGACAGCCCCAGGGACCGGCGGGAAAGTCGACGGCGTGGCTTGCGTATGCGGCGATGGCATATTGATGCGCGATGAAGCTCCCGTCGAGATTCGACGCGAACGCGTTGTCGGCGAGCACGTACTGCTGCGCCAGCGCCCAATACGATGCGATCTCTCTCTCCGGTACGTACGAATAGGCTGGGTTCGGCGGATACTTTCCGGTCGCGCCCTCATTATTCCAGCCGTCCATCTTGCAGTCGGTTCCGGGCAGCTTCCCCGTACCGTCGCAGGCCGCGAAGAACGCTGCGGAGGCATGGCCGAGATCGAACTGCGCGCCGAGATCGCGGGGCTTGATCTCGATCTTGTTGCCCGATTGATCGTAGCCGTACTTCGCCGTCGTCGCACCGGGAAAGCCCATGAAGAGATTGTTGAACGAGCGGTTCTCTTGAATGACGAACACAACGTGCTTGATGGGCGACCTTCGACTTCGCGCCGCCGGCGCTCCGCTCATGATGACACCATGAGGGGGAGCGGAGTCGAAGGGCGCTCCGCACGCCGCGAGCGCTATCGTTGCGACCAGCGCGAAGCGTTTAGTCATCGCCAAGAATCGTCGGCGGAATGCCGCGGATCGTCGAGTTGCGCTCGAGCTGAACCCAATACCGGGCGGGCTTCGAACCGGAGATCTTCTTGAACTTGCGCGGTTTCTGCGCGTAGTTGAAGACCGCCGGATCGTTCGCCGGATCTTGCGCGCGTTTGTCGGCCTTATTGAGCTGCGCGAGTCCGAAGTTGTCTTCCATATAACGCAGCACGCTCGTCGTCTCGTACTGCACGTGCGTCACCTTGCCTTGCTTTGCGTACGGCGAGACGACGAGCAGCGGGACGCGAAAACCGAGGCCGTCGTAATCTTTGTAGATCGGCTTGACCGGATCGAACATGCCGCCCCAGTCGTCCCAGATGATGAAGATCGCTGTCGATTTCCAGAATTTGCTCGCGCCGATTGCGTCGACGATACTCGCCACCCAAGCCGGGCCTTTCGATGCCTCCGCTCCCGGATGGTCGGAGGTCTCAAAGGTCGGCGTAATCCAGGTAACGTTTGCGAGCGTGCCGCCGCCGACGTCGGTGAGGAACTGCGCCGGCGGACTGATCACGTCGGCGCTCCAATCGGGGCCGTGGTAGATCGGCGAGATGGCCTGATACGACGACCAAAGCCCGCCGTCGCCATTAGTTGCACCGGCGTAGAATCGCCAGCTCACGCCGGCGCCATCGGCCTCCGAGCCGATCGTCGGATTATTGAAGCAGACGCCGATGGGCGCTCCGATCTTGCGATTTTTATCTAGCGTTGGGATCGTATCGCTGGGGCCGCCTTCGCAACCCCAATCGCTGCTCGGAAAATCGTACGCGTGGCTCGCGAATGCGGCAACGGCGTACTGATGGGCGATGAAGCTTCCGTCCAGATTCGACGAGAACGTTTCGTCGGATAATACGTACTGCTTGGCCAGCGTCCAGTAGGGCGCGATCTGGTCCTGCGGGACGTACGAATAGGCGGGATTCGGCGGAACGCGGCCGATCGTACGCTCTTGGTTCCAGCCGTCCATCCGGCATTTCGTTCCGGGAGTCTTGCCCTTGCCGTGGCACGCGGCGAAGAACGCCTCGCCCGAGTGACCCATGTCCCACGCCGTTGCGAGATTCTCTGCCTGCAGCGCGATCTTGTTGCGCTTGTTGTCGTAGCCGAACGTCGCGGTCGTTGCGCCCGGAAAGCTCATGAAGAGATTGTTGAACGAGCGGTTCTCCTGAACGATGAAGACAACGTGTTTGATCGGCGACGTGGTCGCTCTTTCGTCGCTCGTCCTTCGACTTCGCGCCTGCGGCGCGGAGCCCGGAGCGAAGCGAAGGGCGGAGTCGAAGGACGGCCCGCAAGCGCAAAGCAGCAGCGTGGCGCCAATGGCAAAGAGCGCGCGAGCTTTCATTTAATCGTCACCCACCATGCTCGGCGGCCTCGTTGCCGGCGAGCGTTCTATTTGCAGCCAATACCAGACCGGCTTCGAACCCGCGATCCTCTTGAACTTGCGCGGCTTCTGCGAAAAATCGAAGGCCGCCGAGTCGCTTGCGGGATCGTTCGCACGCGCGTCGCTCTTGGCCATCGGTGCGAGCCCGAAGTTATCCTCGATGAAACGCAGCACGCTCGAGGTTTCGTATGGCACGTGCGTCACGGAGCCGTGCTTGGCATAGGGCGACACGACGATCAAGGGAACGCGGAAACCGAGCCCGTCGTAATCTTTGTACGGCGGCGGCTCCGGATCGAACCAGCCGCCCCAATCGTCCCACATCAGAAAGATCGCGGTCGACTTCCAGAACTTGCTCTTGCCGACCGCGTCGACGAGCGAGGCGACCCACGCCGGTCCGCCGCTCGCTTGCAGCCCGCCGTGGTCGGAGTTGGCGTAGGTCGGCGTGATCCAGGTGACGTTCGCGAGCTCGCCGTTGCCGACGTCGATAATGAACTGCGATGCCGGGCTGATCACGTCAGCGCTCCAATCGGGGCCGTTGTAGATCTTGTCGTCGGCTTGGTACGACGACCAGATGCCGCCTTGATCGTAGATCCCTTCGGCGTAGAAGCGCCAGCTCACGCCGGCCGCATCGGCTTCGTCGGCAAGCGTGGTGAAATCGAAACAGGTAACGACGCGGTTCTTCGAGATCGTTCGCTTCTTCGTGAGCAGCGGCGTCGTATCGGGCTTACCGCCCTCGCATCCCCACGCGCCGTCGGGCCCGTTCACCGTTCGGTCCGCATAGCCGGCGACGGCGTACTGATGCGCGACGAAGCTCGCATCGAGATTCGAGGCGTAGGTCTGGTCGGAGAGCACGTACTGCTGCGCCATCGTCCAGTATGGCGCAATATCGTTGCGCGGCACGTAGGCGTACGGCGCGTTGGGCGGTGCGTGGAGCGTCGCCTTCTCGTTGTTCCAGCCGTCCATCTTGCAGTTCGTGCCGGGGAGCGTTCCCGTTCCGTCGCAAGCCGCAAAGAAGGCGATCGACGAGTGATCGATATCCCATTGCGTATAGAGATCGATCGGCTGCAGCGCGATCTTGTTGCCGCTCGTATCGTATCCGTAGCTCTGCGTGGTCGCGCCGGGAAAACCCATGAAGAGGTTGTTGAGCGAGCGGTTCTCTTGAATGATGAAAACGACGTGTTTGATCGGCGTGGTGGTGTAGCGCGCGTCCCCTTTCGACAAGTTCAGGGTGACATGTCCATTTGTGTCATCCTGAGCGAAGCGGCCGGAGGGAGCGGCGTCGAAGGACGTACACGCTCCCAAAACGAGAACCGCGAAAGCTGCGAAGTATTTAATCATCGCCGCGGATCGATCCGGGCATGCCGCGACGCACGAAATCTTGCTGGAGGCGCACCCAATAGGCGGCGGGCTTCGAGCCGGAGATCTTTTTGAACGCGCGCGGCGATTGCGAGTAGTCGAAGACCGTCAGATCGTTCGCCGGGTCGTTCGCGCGCGTATCGCTCGGCGCGAGCTGCGGCAGGCCGAAGGTATCTTCCATGAAGCGCAGCACGCTCGCGGTTTCGTATTGCGTGTGCGTTACCGAGCCTTGCTTGGCGTAGGGCGAGACGACGAGCAGCGGCACGCGAAATCCGAGCCCATCGTAATCCTCGTAGACCGGCGGGACCGGGTCGAACCAGCCGCCCCAATCGTCCCACATGATGAAGATCGCCGTCGACTTCCAGAATTTGCTCGTCCCGATCGCATCGACGAGCGAGGCGACCCACGCCGGTCCTTGGCTCGCGTTGAAGCCGGGATGATCGGAGGCTTCCCCGGCCGGCGTGATCCAGGTGATGCTCGCGAGCTTTCCGGCGGCGACGTCGGTGAGGAACTGCGACTGCGGATTGATGACGTACTTGTACCAGTCGGGGCTCTTGTAGATCTTGGCATCGGCCTGATAGGCCGACCAGAGCCCGCCGTCGCTATAGATCGCTCCCGTGTAGTACCGCCAACTGATCTGGGCTTTGTCGGCCTTGCTGCCGATCGTCGGATTGCTAAAACAGCCGACGATGCGCGGCCCGTAAGTTCGCTGGTCGGTGAGCGTGGCGATGGTGTTGGTCTTTCCGCCTTCACATCCCCAGCGTCGGTCGGGACTGTCGACCGCGTGGCTGGCGAAGGCGGCAATCGCGTACTGATGCGAGATGAAGCTGCCGTCCAAGTTCGATGCGAACATCATATCGGCAAGGACGTACTGATTGGCGATATCCCAGTACGGCGCAATCTCGTTCTTCGGAACGTATGCGTAATCGAACTTCTTCGGATGGCCGAAGCCTGCGCCCTCGGTATTCCAGCCGTCCATCTTGCAATCGGTTCCGGGCAGACTCCCTTGACGGTCGCAATCGTTGAAGAAATTCTGAGCGGAGTGATCGAGGTCCCACGAGGTCGAGAGGCCTTGCGCGTGAAGCTGAATTTTCTTGCCCTTCGTGTTGTAGCCCCAGCTCTGCGTCGTCGCTCCCGGATAGCCCAAGAAGAGGTTGTTGAACGAACGATTCTCCTGAATGATGAAGACCACGTGTTTGATCGGCGAAGCCGTGGGCGTATCGCCGAACGCTCCTTCGACTCCGCTCCCGTTGGTCGCTCCGCTCAGGATGACACGATCGGACTGCCCGCAGGCTGCGAGCGTGAGCGCTACTAGGAGCGTGGCGAACTGTTTAGTCATCGCCGATCATCGTTGCGGGTTTGCCGCGCAGCGTCGAGTGCCGGGCCTGCTCGATCCAATATTGCGTGGGCTTCGCGCCGCGAATCTTCCTGAAGGCGCGCGGCGGCTGATTGTAGTCGAAGACGGCGGGGTCGCCCGCGGGATCGTTCGCGCGCGCATCGCTCTTGGCCATCCGCGGCAGGTTGAAGTTATCCTCTATGAAGCGTAGGACGCTCGCCGTTTCGTATTGTTTGTGAGTCACGCTGCTCTGCTTCGCGTAGGGCGAGATAACGATCAGCGGGACGCGGAAGCCGAGCCCGTCGTAATCTTCGTAGACCGGTTTCACCGGATCGAACATACCGCCCCAATCATCCCACATAATGAAGATCGCCGTCGATTGCCAAAACTTGCTCTGGCCGATTGCATCGACCAGAGAAGCGACCCAGCCCGGCCCGCCGCTCGCTCTGAGTCCGGGATGATCGGAGTTCTCGTAGGTCGGCGTGATCCAGGTGACGTTCGCGAGCGTGCCGCTCTTGACGTCGGTGAGAAACTGCGCGGCCGGGTTGATCACGTCGGCGCTCCAGTCGGGCCTATTGTAGACCGGGGCGATGGCTTGATAGGCCGACCAGAGTCCGCCGTCGTCGTAGATGCCCGCGGTATAGTAGCGCCAGGTAGCGCCGGTTGCGTCGGCGTTCGTGCCGATCGTCGCATTGTTGAAACAGGCGACGACCGACGGCCCGAGCTTGCGCTTTTTCGTGAGCGTCGCGATCGTGTCGTCCTTCCCGCCCTCACAACCCCACTCCGAGAGTGGACCGTCGACCGAACGGCCGGCATACGCGGCAATCGTGTACTGGTGCGCGACGAAGCTGCCGTCCATGTTCGATGCGAACGCTCTGTCGGCGAGCACGTACTGCTTGGCCAGATCCCAGTAGGGCTGGATGTCGTGCTTGCGGACGAACGAGTACGCGGGGTTCATCGGCGCGCCGAGCGTGGCGTGCTCCTCGTTCCAGCCGTCCATCTTGCAGTGCGTTCCCGGAAGCCCTTTCGCACTATCGCACGCTGCGAAGAACGACGCGGAGAAGTGGTCGATGTCCCAGCTCGTGGAAAGATCGACTTTTTGCAGCGTGATCTTCTTGCCGTTGGTGTCGTAGCCGTAGCTCTGCGTCGTCGCGCCCGGATAGCCCATGAAGAGGTTGTTGAACGAGCGGTTCTCTTGGACGATGAAGACCACGTGTTGAATTGGCGATGCGGTCGTGACACCACTGTGTGTGACGGGGGTTGGGAGTCCCGCGTTGGTTGCGGCGTTCGAACATCCGGCAACGACGAGCGCCGATGCGATGAACCAAGGAGCGCTCTTACCGAGCATGGAGTTAGAAGGCGCCGATACCGTTGGGCGTACCCCAACCCGCGGGAGCGGAGTACGTTTCAAATTGATTCGTGCCGGCGCTGCACAGGTAGGTTCCCAGCAGGCTCGGCGGACATCCGGCGATTTGACCGCTCGAAATGTAATGCAGATCGTGTTCGCGCGAACGGCGCAGCCGCCAGAATCTTCGTCCGCCCTGTTGCCTCGTCGCGTCGCCGGCGAGCGCGAACGCGCCCGCGATGATCGGCGCCGAGACGCTGGTGCCGTCGGCAGTCGACCAGCCGTCGAGACCGTAGGTGTCGTAGAAGGCGACGTTCGAAGCGACCGCGGAGACATCGTTTCCGGTGCGATACAGGCAACGCGGATCGTGCTGCCAAATCGGCTTCTTTTCAACCGAACAACCGCCGCCGGTATCTTCCCAGATAGTCTCGCTGTATTTTCCCGAGTGCTTGGATAGAACGGTTCCACCGACCGAGACGACGTCGTCATAATCGGCCGGATCCTGCATGCCGTAGCCATCGTCGCCGGCGCTGGCAACGTATGTCACGCCGGGCGTATCGAAGGCGCCGCCCGACGGAAAGCCGCCACCGGCTCCCCAGCTATTGCTGACGATCGTCGCACCGAGCTTCACCGCCGTCTGCTCGGCGGCATAGAGATTGGTGGGCGAGTTCGTCTTCGCCTCAATAAGATAGATCGTACAATTCGGGCAGACCGCAGAGACCATGTCGACGTCGAGATCGATCTCTTGGCCCCATCCTTTGGCGTGCTGCGGATAGTGGCTCTGCTTCCCCTCTTGATTGTACTTTGCGAAATTTGCTTTGGGCATCCCGAAATAGGAGCGATACGCGGCCAAATCCGAGGCCACTTTGGGATTGTCGAACGCGTCGACGATTGCAACGATCTGACCGTAGCCCTTTCGCGACGACGGAAAATTATACGCGGTCTGGATATCGGTTGCCGTCCAGCCCGCGACCCGCGGGCCGACGCCCCGTCGCTCGAGGAGCAGATCGCATTGCGCGAGGTGCACGCGGTCCCCATTGCAGGCGCGCGTCGCCCCGGAGGATTGAACGCTTGCAAGCGGCAGGGTGGTTTGGCCGGCGCTGCAAGCCGTCGCCGCGAGCGTCGCAACGAGCAACGCTCCGCGCGTTGAGGATAGGCTCAAGGAAGCTCCCTTTAGGAAGAGACTTCGGGGACTTGCGAAGGCTTCCCGGAGCCCAGTGCCAATAACCTCGACGTGATTCGCAATTTCGACCGCATTGCGGCGGCCCTTTTCGCTTTTACGGTCGCGGGCTGCGGCGCGATCGCGGCGACCCCCCGGTCGCCGGCCGCGCCGCCGGACCACACGAGGACGCAGGTTAAGAATTCGCAGCTGCTCTACGTCGCCACGATTGCGGGCCACGCGTTCGTCTTTGACTACCCGCACGGCGGCATCGTCGGGAGCTTCACCATCGCCAACGCCGCCGAAGTTTGGGGCGCCTGCGCCGACACGCACGGCAACGTCTTCTTTTCGGTCGAGGAGAGCGCGACGTCGTCGCGCATCGAGGAGTACGCGCACGGCGGCACGACCCCGATCGCGACGCTGCGCGACGACGGCTACGTTGCCGCCGACTGTTCGAGCGATCCGATAACCGGCGATCTTGCGGTGACGAGTTACGACCAAGGAACGACTGGTGCCGACAACGTCGCGGTCTATAAGCACGCGAGCGGTTCGCCGACGCGCTACTTCGATTCGCAGATGAGCGTCGCGTACTGTGGCTACGACACGCACGGGAATCTCTTCGTCGACGGGAACGGGAGCTACCAGCTCGCCGAGCTCGCGAAGGGCGCGAGCGCGCTGACGAACCTCACGCTCAGCCCGCCGCTGGTGCGCCCGGGCGGCGTCGAATTCGACGGAACGAATCTCGCGATCGAGGATAGCGGGTTCGCGCGGCGTTTCGCCGCGATCGACCGCGTACGGGTCACGGCGAGCGGCGCGACGGTTCTCGGCACCACGCATCTCAAGGGACTTGCAAATCGCGGCGTTACGTTCTGGCTCGATGGCGGCGACGTCGTTACGACCGCGGGTCAACAAGATACGCTCGTCGGACGCTGGCCCTATCCCGACGGCGGCAAGCCGGTCAAGATCTTTCACGCTCAGGGGATTCGCGGAGAGACGCTCTACGGTGTCGCGATCAGCGGCCCTCCGCAGCGTTAAGTTCCTATTAGTAGGCTTTGATGCCGAGCGGCGTTCCCCAACCGGCCGGGCCGGAGTAGGTTCCGAACTGATTCGTACCGGCTTGGCAGAGATACTCACCGCCGCAGCTTCCGTCGCTACCGCTGCTGATGTAGTTGAGCTGCAAGGCGCGGCGTTTCTTGGTGAGATTCCAGAAGCGGCGCCCAGCCTGGCGGTGCTCGGCGTTACCGTTGAGCCCGTAGACCGCAGCGGTCAAGGGCGAAGCGACGCTCGTGCCGCCGACGGTGAACCATCCGCTGTAGCCGTAGGTGTCGTACTCGGCGACCTGCCACGCGACCGCCGAGACGTCGGAGTCGGTACGCGACGTACAATCCGGATCGTGCTGCCACGCCGGTTTCGTTACGCCCGTTGCGCAACCGCCGCCCGCGCCGTCCCAGACCGTTTCGCTGTAGGTCGAGCCGCTCTTCGCGAGCACGGTTCCGCCGACCGAAACGACGTTCGCGAGCGCCTCGGGTGCGCCGTTCTCGTCATAGCCGACATCGCCCGACGCGGCCAGATAGAGCACGTGCGGCGTATCGAAGTACGACGAGTCGACGCAGCTCACCGAGCCGTAGCAGATCCAGCTGTTGCTGATGATGTGCGCGCCGAGCGTTACCGCTTCGGCCTCCGCGGCCTCGAGATCGCTCGAATCGGCACCGTTCGCTTCGATCAGATAGATGGTGCATTTCGGACAGACCGCCGAGACCATGTCGACGTCGAGATCGATCTCGACGCCCCAGCCGGTGCTCCCCGACGGATAGTTGCTCTGTTGACCGAGCTGATTGTACTTGAAGAAGTTGGCCGTTCCCAGACCGAACTCACTGCGATATGCCGCGAGGTCGGATGCGACGTTCGGATTGTCGTAGGCATCGACGATCGCGACGATCTGTCCGGTGCCGTTCGTCGACGACGGCAGGTGATAGCGCGTCTGGAAATCGATCGGTGCCCAGCCGGCGACCATGGGATTGATTCCGCTCTTCGATTGAATGAGCGCGAGGCACGTCGGCTTACCGGTCACTTGCGGACAGGCGGCCTTGGCGAGGCCCTTTGCAATCCACGACGGCGTCGGCCCGTGCAGCGGGAAGTGCACTTGCGACGACGTTCCGTTCGAGGTCGAGGTTCCCGCGGAGGCCGGCATGTTGGAAGAGCCGCCCGAATTGCATGCAACGATTGCGAGCGTTGCGGCGAGCGGCACCAGAAGTTTGAACGATGCGTTCATTGGTGTGCTCCTTTTGCGAGTAGAGCTTGGGAAGGCTAGGTTAGGCCCGCGCGGAAGGCGTCCCTCGTGAAGACGCCTTTGGCGGGATCATTCCTTGCCGCAGCCGTGCTAAGCGCTTGCTCGTCCGGCACGCCGGCATCGCTTCCGATGCACGGCGTCCCGCCGGCCGCTCCAACCGGCGCCGGCAAGATTCTACACGTCGTCTTCGTCGTGCAAGAGAACCGCAGCTTCAACAATCTCTTCTACGGATATCCCGGAGCGTACACGGTCACCAGCGGAAAGGATTCCAAGGGAAAGACGCTCGTGCTCCAGCCGATCAAGCTGCGCTTTAAGTACACGATCGATCATTCCTCAACGGCGATGTTCGCGGCGTGCAATAGCGCGCGAGGGCTTCCGGGCACGCACTGCCGGATGGACGGCTTCGACAAAGAATGGTTCGCCGACGGCCCGCCGGGCATCAAGTTTCCGCAGTACGCCTACGTGCCGCACGAGGATTCGAAGCCATACTTCAGCATGGCGCACCAATGGGTGCTCGCCGATCGCATGTTCCAATCGCAGATCGACGAGAGTTTCGTTGCCCATCAATACGCGATCGCGGCGCAGGCGCAAACGAGCGTCGATTTGCCGTACGGCCCGTGGGGCTGCCCGCCGGGCCCGAGCGACTTCGTCAACACGTTGAACTCCGATCGCACGTACGGGCCAAGACAGATACCCTGCTTCGACTATCAGACGCTCGGCGACGAGCTCGACAAGGCCGGGCTCTCGTGGAAGTTCTACTCGAGCCAATACGGTACGCCCTCGAGCGGGTTCGGTGCGGTCTGGTCGAGCTATCAGGCCGTGAAGCACATCTACGAAGGCCCCGATTGGGCCAAGAACGTCCTCTATCCGCAGAAACGGTTTCTTACCGACGTTCCGAAGGGCAAGCTCGCCGATTTTACCTGGATCACGCCGCTCTGCGCGAACTCCGATCACACCAACTGCGGCGGCGGCTTCGGTCCCTCGTGGGTCAGCGCGATCGTCAACACGATCGGCAAGAGCAAGTTCTGGGATTCGACCGTCATCTTCGTGCAGTGGGACGATTGGGGCGGCCTCTACGATCCGGTCAAGCCGCCGTTTAAGGATTACGACGGTCTCGGCTTCCGCGTTCCGATGCTCGTGATCTCGCCGTACGCGAAGAGAGACTACGTCTCGCACGTGCAGTACGAGACGGCGAGCGTCTTGCGGTTTGCCGAAGACCTTTGGAAACTGCCGCAGCTCGCCGCGGCCGACGCGCGCGCGACCTCACCGGCCGCCGATTGCTTCGATTTCAATCAGAGGCCGCGCGCCTTCGTTCCGATTCGCGCGCCCAAAGGCATCGAATGGTTCCTCCATCTGCAGCACGCCGACCGGCGCATTCCCGACGAACAATAAAAGAGGCGGCGCGATGCGCCGCCTCTCATTGTTAGGCGTAAGGCGTCTCTAAATTAGAATGCCTTGATGCCCTTGGGCGTTCCCCAACCCGTCGGTCCGTCGTAGCCGGCGCCGCCGTGGCAGAGGTAGGCCTGGCTGCCGCTGCACGAGCCGTTTTGACCGGTCGTGATGTCGTTCAGCCAGTGCTTGCGGTGCCTCTTCTTGAGCGACCAGAGCTTCTTGGCCGCGTCCATCTTGCTGGCGTTGCCGGCCAGACCGTAGACGGCCGCGATCATCGGCGAAGCCGCGCTCGTGCCGCCGACCGTGAACCAGCCGCCGTAACCATACGTGTCATACTCCGCGACCTGCCACGCAACTGCCGATACGTCGGCAGCCGTGCGCGTGGTGCAGCCCGTGTCGTGCTGCCACGACGGTTTCGTCTGACCCGGCGAGCAGCCCGAGCCCGCGCCGTTCCACACCGATTCGCTGTAGGTGGAACCGCTCTTCGAGAGCACGGTGCCGCCGACCGCGACGACGCTGGGGAACCACATCGGCGGGCCGTTGTTGTTGTAGCCGGCGTCGCCCGAGGCGGCCAGATACATGATGCCCGGCGTGTCGAAGTACGACTGCGAAGTTCCGCACGACGAGTCGTAGCAGATCCAGCTATTCGAGATGATCTTCGCACCGAGTGCAACAGCCTCGTTTTCGGCTGCTTCTAGATCGCTGGTGTTGTTGCTGTTCGCTTCAACGAGGTAGATCGTGCACTTCGGGCAACCAGCCGAGACCATGTCGACGTCGAGATCGATCTCGACGCCCCAACCGGTGCTTCCGCTTGGGTAATTGCTCTGTTGCCCGACTTGGTTGTACTTGAAGAAGTTCGCAGTTCCCAGCCCGAACTGGCTGCGATAGTTCGCGAGATCCGTAGCAACGTTCGGATTGTCGTAGGCGTCGACGATCGCGACGATCTGTCCGGCTCCGTTCGTCCCCGACGGCAGGTGGTAGCGCGCCTGGAAATCGGCGGGCGCCCAACCGGCAACGTCGGGCCGGATGCCGCTCTTGGATTGGATCAGCGCCAAGCACGTCGCTTTACCGGTGACTTGCGGGCAGGCCGGCTTTGCCAGACCCTTCGCTTGCCAATCCGGTAGGAGGGTGCGTGATTGCGTTTGCGTAGTTGACGTGCCGGCCATTCCCGGCACGCCGTTCGAACCGCCTGCGTTACAAGCGGTCATTGCGAGCGCCGCAAGCAGCGGCACTGCGAGTTTGAAGGTTGCGTTCACAAATACTCCTCTCTAGAACGCCTTGACGCCTTTGGGTGTTCCCCAACCGGTCGGTCCGTCGTAGCCCTTGCCCGCGGTGCAGAGATAGCCTCCGCCGCACGAACCGTTGCTGCCGCTGATGATGTCGTTGTAGGCTTTCTTCCGGGCCTTCTTCTTGAGGGTCCAGAATTTCTTAGCGTCATCGAGCGAGCTGGCATTGCCGGCCAGACCGAAGACGCCGGCAATCAACGGCGAGGAAACGCTCGTTCCGCCGACCGTAAACCAGCCGCCGTAACCGTAGGTGTCGTACTCGGAGGCTTGGAATGCCACGGCCGAGATGTCGTTCATCGTGCGAGACGAGCAGCCGGTGTCGTGCTGCCACGACGGTTTGCCGATGCCCGTCGCGCATCCCGAGCCGCTGCCGTTCCAGGCGGTCTCGTTGTAGACCGGCGGCGAGCCGCTCTTCGACATGACCGTTCCGCCGACGGAGACGACGCTAGCGAGCGCCGCAGGTGCCTGCGTGCCGTAGCCGCTGTCGCCGGCCGATGCGAGAAAGACCACGCCGGACTTACTGAAGTACGAACTGCTGACGCAGGAGTTCGAGCCCGGGCATCCCCAGCTGTTGCTGACGATGTGCGCGCCGAGCGTTACCGCTTCGGCTTCCGCGGTCTCGAGGTCGTTCGTGTCGGCGCCGTTCGCTTCGACGAGATAGACCGTGCACTTCGGGCACGAGGCCGAGGCCATTTCGATGTCGAGGTCTTCCTCGAGGCCCCAGCCCTGGCTGCCCTTGGGATAGTTGCTCTGTTGCCCGGTCTGGTTGTACTTCTTGAAGTTCGCCGTTCCGAGCCCGTACGCGGTGCGGTACGTGGCCAAGTCGGTCGCTGCGTTCGGATTGTCGTACGCATCGACGATCGCGACGATCTGCCCGGCGCCCTGGGTGATGGGCAGCTTGTAGCGCGCCTGAAAATCGGCGGGCTTCCAGCCCGGGTAATCGGGGCCGATCTTGTTGCCGCCGTTGATGATCAGCGCGTCGCAACGCGCGTAACCCGGCGGTACGTCGGGGCAGGCGCGCCGGGCGAGATGCTTAGCTTGCCACTCCGGAACAACGGAGTGGCCTTGAGAGATGCTCTGGCCGGGCGAGCCCGGCAAATTTGAACTGCCGCCGGCATTACATGCGGCGAATGCGAGTGTCGCAAGAAGCGGCACCACAAGTTTCACGGGTGCGTTCACAAAAGCTCCTTATAACGTAGGCCTAATCTGGGAGGGTGTGACTTAGGTCCGGTAGGTCCGCCTACCTCCCCCGAGGGGGACATTTAAGGAACGCGCGAACCAGGGGAATAATCTCAAGGCGGCTAGGCGGACGCCTGCTCAGCCTCTTCCGGAAACGAACGGAGGGAAGGCGCCCGTGCTTGGGGCATTGGGCACCATCATGGGCCGGCTTTTTTCAGTCGCGGCGGTAGCAGCCGCCGTCTTCGTCTTTTCCGGATGTACCGCATCGAACGCGCCGGCACTCCCATACGCCGGGGCGGGAGCCGGCGGGAGCGCGACGGTCGAAACGATGCTCACGAGCGGCGCGGGAAAGATCAAACACATCGTCTGGATCGTTCAAGAGAACCGCAGCTTCGACGATATGTTTCAAGGCTATCCTGGCGCCGACACGGTCTCGAAGGGCAAGGACTCCGACGGCTTCAAAGTTCCGCTCAAACCGATCTCGTTGACGACGGCCTATGAGATGAACCATTCGGCCGAAGGGATGTTCCTCGCGTGCAACGGCAAGGGAAAGCTGCCCGGAACGGAGTGCCGGATGAACGGCTTTAATAAGGAGCGCTCCTACGGCGGCCCCTACTACGGAATGTACGCCTACGTTCCGCATGACGAGTCGAAGCCGTACTTCGACATGGCCCACGAGTTCGTGCTCTCCGATCGCACCTTCGCCTCGCAGCTCGACGAGAGCTTCGTCGCGCATCAGTACATCATCGCCGCGCAGGCGAACTCGGCCGTCGACGTTCCCGACCTCTACTGGGGATGCGGCGGAGGACGCGCCGACTCGGTTTCGACGCTCACCAAGAATCGGCAGTACGGCAATTCCCTCGTCCCGTGCTTCAATTACCAGACGCTCGGCGACGAACTCGACAAGGCCGGCTTGGCGTGGCGGTTCTACACGAACAAGTACACGGTTCCGTATGGAGGCTTCTGGTCGAGCTATCAGGCGGTGAAGCATATCTTCTACGGACCCGATTGGAAGAAGGACGTAATCAATCCGCAAAAGCGCTTTCTCACCGACGTGAAGTCGGGAAAGCTTGCGGCGTTTACCTGGATCACGCCGACCTGTCCCGACTCCGATCACTCCGACTGCGGCGGCGGCTTGGGACCGTCGTGGGTGACGTCGTTGGTCAATGCGGTCGGCGAGAGCAAGTTCTGGGATTCGACCGTGGTCTTCGTGCAGTGGGACGATTGGGGCGGGCTCTACGATCACGTTGCGCCGCCCTTTAAAGATTACGACGGCCTGGGTTTCCGCGTTCCGCTCATCATCATCTCACCGTACGCGAAGAAAGACTTCGTCTCGCACAAGCAGTACGAGACCGCGAGCGTGTTGCGGTATGCCGAAGATCTCTTCGGTCTCAATCAGCTCTCCGCCGCCGACGCGCGCGCGCTCTCTCCGGCCAAAGACTGCTTCAATTTCTTGCAGAAGCCGCGCAAGTTCGTTCCGATCAAGGCGCCCAAGGACGAAGCCTTCTTTTTGAATCAACCGGTCGATCCGCGGATTCCCGACGCGCAATGATCCGGACCGCCGCGATGGTTGCCGCTCTGGCTCTCGCGGGCTGTTCTACCGCCCCGCAGCTGCCATACATGCGAGGCGGCGCGGCGGTGCGAGCGCTGAGCTCATCAGGCTCCGGGAAGATCGCGCACGTCGTCTACGTGGTTCAAGAGAACCGCAGCTTCAACGATCTCTTCGAAGGGTATCCGGGAGCCAAGACCGTTTCGAAAGGGATCGACTCGCGCGGCGGGACCATCGCGCTCCAGCCGGTCTCGCTCGCGACGCAGTACGACATCGATCACTCGTCGAGTGCGATGTTCCGAGCCTGCTACGGGAAGGGCAAGCTGCCCGGAACCAAGTGCACGAACCACGGCTTCGATCTCGAGTTTCTGATGGGCGGGCCGAAGAACGGTCAGTTCGCGTACGTGCCGCATAAGGAGAGTAAGCCGTACTTCGACATGGCGCACGAGTTCGTCGTCGCCGATCACATGTTCGCGTCGCAGCTCGATGAGAGTTTCGTCGCCCATCAATACGTCATCGCGGCGCAGGCGCTGTCGAGCGTCAACGTTCCTTCGATCGCGCCGTGGGGCTGCCCGGGCGGGAAGACCGATTCCGTCGCGACGCTCACCGCGCAGCGCACGATCGGCGCCTCACAGCAGCCTTGCTTCGACTACCAGACGCTCGGCGACGAGCTCGACGGCGCGCATCTCGACTGGCGCTTTTACACCAGCGCGTACACCGTGCCGACGAGCGGGTATTGGTCGAGCTATCAGGCAGTCAATCATATTTTTAACGGCCCCGACTGGAAGAACGTCATCACGCCGCAGAAGAAGTTTCTCACCGACGTGAAGGCCGGCAAGCTCGCGGCCTTTACCTGGGTTACGCCGACCTGTCCCGATTCCGACCACCCGGCCTGCGGCGGCGGATTCGGGCCCTCTTGGGTCGCCTCGGTCGTCAACGCCGTCGGCAAGAGCAACTTTTGGGATTCCACGGTCGTTTTCGTGCAGTGGGACGATTGGGGCGGATTCTACGATCCGGTTCCGCCGAAGTTCAAGGATTTTGACGGTCTCGGCTTTCGGGTGCCGCTCATCGTGATCTCCGCCTATGCCAAGCAGAACTACGTCTCGCACGTGCCCTACGAAACCGCGAGCGTGCTGCGCTTCGCCGAGGATCTCTTCGGACTCGGTCATCTTGCGGATGCCGATTCCCGAGCGACCTCGCCGGCGCAAGACTGCTTCGACTTCAACCAGCAGCCGCGCAACTTTGTGCCGATCAAGGCGCCGAAAGGTGAGGCCTTCTTTATGAATCAGCCGGTCGACCCGCGGATGCCCGACACGGATTTATGAAACGATTTACGACGGTCGCTGCGGCGATTGCGCTCGCGAGCTGTTCCGCGGCCCAGTCGTCGCTGCCGTATATGCGCGGCGAGGCGCCCCTTACTGCGCTCGGCGAGACCGGAGCCGGCAAAATCTCGCACGTGGTCTTCATCGTCCAGGAGAACCGCAGCTTCGACGATCTCTTCCACGGATATCCGGGCGCCGATACCGTTTCGACGGGGAAGATGTCCGACGGCAAGACGATCAAGCTGCGGGCGATGAGCCTGCGCCAGAAATACGATATCGATCACTCGACGACGGCGATGTTCGCTGCCTGCGACGGCACCGGAAAACTTCCCGGAACCGACTGCAAAATGGACGGCTTCAATAACGAGAAGAACTACGGCGGCCCTCTCAACGGACAGTACGTGTACGTCCCGCATAAGGAGTCGAAACCGTACTTCGACATGGCCGGCGAATGGGTGCTGGCGGATCGCATGTTCCAATCGCAGCTCGATGAGAGCTTCGTCGCGCACCAATACATCATCGCCGCGCAAGCCGCCTGGAGCGTCAACATTCCCCTCGGAATGTGGGGCTGCGACGGCAAAGGTTACGATTACGTTCGAACGATTACCAAAGACCGCAGTCCGCTCGGCCCGAAGATCGCGCCCTGCTACGACTACGATACGCTGGGCGACGAGCTCGACAAGGCAAAGCTCACGTGGCGCTTCTATGCGAGCAAATTCGGCAGTCGCTCGAGCGGACAAGGCGCCGAATGGTCGAGCTACGACGCGATCGAGCACATTCGCTACGGTCCCGACTGGAAGAAAGACGTCATCTCGCCGAACTGGAAGTTCATCACCGACGTCCGTAAGGGAGAACTCGCGAACTTCACCTGGATCACGCCGGTCTGCAGCGACTCCGACCATACCAACTGCGGCGGCGGCTACGGCCCGTCGTGGGTCGCGGCCCTGGTCAATACCGTCGGCGCGAGCAAGTTCTGGGATTCGACCGCAATCTTCGTGCAGTGGGACGATTGGGGCGGTCTCTACGACCACGTCGCCCCCGCCTATCTCGACCGCGACAGCCTCGGTTTTCGCGTTCCGCTGCTCGTGATATCTCCCTACGCCAAGCACGGGCACGTCTCGCACATCCATTATGAAACGGCCAGCGTGCTGCGCTTCGCCGAGGATCTCTTCGGCTTACCCCAGATGGCCGCGGCCGACGGGCGGGCGAAGTCGCCGGCTAAAGACTGCTTCAATTTCGCGCAGAAACCGCGGCCTTTCGTGAAGATCGCGGCGCCGAAGCCGCCGAGTTTCTTCATGCACGGGTCCGGCGAATACCAGATACCCGATTATGAATAAGCGCTTGGCCTGCGCGGGGCTTGCCCTCGCGCTCGCTGCGTGTTCGCATGCCGGCGCATTGCCGTACATGCGTGCGGGGACGGCGCTGCAAGCGCTCAACGAGACGGGTGCGGGAAAGATCGAGCACGTCGTCTTTATCGTGCAAGAGAACCGCAGCTTCGACAATCTCTTCCAGGGCTATCCGCACGCCGATACGGTCCCCAGCGGCAAAGATTCCTACGGTAAGACGATCAAGCTGATTCCCTATCATCTCAAAGGCTTTCCTTACGACATCGATCACTCGTCGGCGGCGATGTTTGCGGCATGCGACGGAACCGGGAAGCTGCCGGGAACCGACTGCCGGATGGACGGCTTCAACAACGAGCAAGATTCGGGCGGCCCGACGAATCCGGCCTACGTCTACGTGCCGCACCGCGATTCGAAGCCGTATTGGGACATGGCCGGCGAGTGGGTCGTTTCCGACCAGACGTTTCAGTCGCAGCTCGACGAGAGTTTCGTCGCGCATCAGTACATCATCGCGGCGCAGGCGGCCTGGAGCGTCGATCTCCCAACCTACGACTGGGGCTGCACCGGCGGCAAGCGAGATACGGTCGCGACGATCACCAAAGACCGCGACACCCACGGTCCCAAGATCGCGCCCTGCTTCGATTATCAAACGCTCGGCGACGAGCTCGACAAAGCGAAGCTTACCTGGCGCTTCTATGCCGCGAAGTTCGGGAGCAAACAGAGCGGACAGAGCTCCGCGTATTCCAGCTATCAAGCCGTCCGCCACATCCGTTACGGCCCCGACTGGAAGAAAGACGTCATCTCGCCGAACTGGAAGTTCATCACCGACGTTCGCAACGGCGAGCTCGCGAACTTCACCTGGATCACGCCGGTCTGTGACGATTCCGATCACGTCGCCTGCTACGGCGGGTACGGTCCGTCGTGGGTCGCGGCGCTGGTCAACACCGTCGGCAAGAGCAAGTTCTGGGACTCGACCGCGATCTTCGTGATTTGGGACGACTGGGGCGGCCTCTACGATCACGTTGCGCCGCCGTACGTCGGTCGCGACGGCCTCGGCTTCCGCGTTCCGCTGCTCGTCATCTCACCCTACGCAAAGCACGGTCACGTTTCGCACGTCCAGTACGAGACGGCAAGCGTGCTGCGCTTCGCCGAAGACGTCTTCGGGCTCGATCAGCTCGCGGCGGCCGACCGGCGCGCGGCCTCGCCGGCCAAAGACTGCTTCGATTTCACCCAGAAACCGCGCCCGTTCGTTAAGATCGCGGCGCCGCTGCCCCCGAAGTTCTTTATGCAGCAACTCCCCGACGACTACTTCGCACCGGATTATGAGTAAGCGGATCGTTTTTATCGCGGCGGGTTTGATGCTCGCCGGCTGCGTACGGCAGTCCTTCGACTTCGCTCCCTCCGGTCGCTCCGCTCAGGATGACAGAATGCGAAGCGGCGCGGCAATGCGCGCGCTCGGCGAGACCGGCGCGGGAAAGATTTCGCACGTCATCTTCATCGTGCAGGAGAATCGCAGTTTCGACAACCTCTTCATGGGGTATCCCGGGGCCGATACGGTAACGAAAGGCAAGGACTCCGCGGGAGAGACGATCCGGCTTCGGCCCGCGAGTCTCGCCTTGCAGTACCAGGTCGATCATTCGACCACGGCGATGTTTCGCGCGTGCGACGGCAAGCAGGTACTGCCGGGAATCGACTGTCTCATGGACGGCTTCGATAAAGAGACGTCGTTCGGAGGTCCGACGCACGACCAGTACGTCTACGTCCCGCGCAAGGACTCACAGCCGTACTGGGACATGGCGCGCGAAGGAGTGGTCGCCGACCGGATGTTTCAGTCGCAGCTAGACGAGAGTTTCGTCGCGCATCAATACGTTATCGCCGCCCAGGCGGCCGCGAGCGTCAATCTGCCGCGCGGCTTCTGGGGCTGCGGCGGTGGAAAGCAGAACGTCATCTTCACGATTACCAAGAACCGGATGACGTACGGACAGCTCATTCATCCGTGCTACAACTATCAGACGCTCGCGGACGAGCTCGACGCGGCAAAACTCTCCTGGCGGTTTTACGCGTCGCGATACGGTAGCCCGTCGAGCGGCAATGCGAGTCTCTGGTCGAGTTTCCAAGCCGTCCGGCACATCCGGTACGGTCCCGACTGGAAGAACGTCGTCTCGCCGAACTGGAAGTTCATCACCGACGTACGCAACGGCGAGCTTGCAAACTTCACCTGGATCACGCCGGTCTGCGCCGACTCCGATCATTCGAACTGCGGCGGCGGGTACGGGCCTTCGTGGGTCGCCGCGCTCGTCAATACCGTCGGCGAAAGCAAGTTCTGGAAGTCGACGGCGATCTTCGTGACCTGGGACGATTGGGGCGGAATGTACGATCACGTTCCGCCGCCATACGAAGATTACGACGGGCTCGGATTCCGAGTCCCGCTGATCGTCGTCTCACCGTACGCGCGGCGCGGCACCGTCGCGCACCAACAGTACGAGACGGCAAGCGTGCTGCGCTTCGCCGAGAACCTGTGGGACTTGGGGCAGCTCGCGGCGGCCGACGCGCGTGCAAACTCGCCGGCGCGTGAGTGCTTCGACTTTCGCCAAAAACCGCTCCCGTTCGTGAAGATTGCGGCGCCGAAACCGCCGAGATTCTTCATGCACCAACTCCCTAACGACGACATGATACCGGATTATGAATAAATATATCGTCTTTATCGCGGCGGCTCTGATGCTCGCCGGCTGTGCTTCATCCTCCACCGCCGGCGGGGCCTTGCCGTACATGCGCGGCGACGCAGCGCTGGGCGCGCTCAACGATACGGGTGCCGGAAAGATCCAGCACATCGTCTACATCGTCCAGGAGAACCGCAGCTTCGACAACCTCTTCCAAGGCTATCCGAACGCCGACACCGTTTCGAGCGGCAAGGATTCGAAAGGGCACGTCATCAAGCTGCGGCCCTATCCGCTCGGCCACCCGTTTGAGATCGACCACTCTGTGACGGCGATGTTCGCGGCGTGCAACGGAACGGGAAAGCTTCCCGGTACCGACTGTCAGATGAACGGCTTCGACAACGAGTGGGGCTTCGGCGGACCGAAGAATCGCGAGTATGTTTACGCTCCCTACAAACAAGTGAAGCCGTACTGGGACATGGCGCACGAGTGGGTGCTCGCCGACAAGATGTTCCAATCGCAGCTCGACGAGAGCTTCGTCGCACATCAGTATATTATTGCGGCGCAGGCCGACTATTCCGTCGATCTGCCGAACGGCCGCTGGGGCTGCGGCGGCGGGAAGTACGATACGCTCGACACCATCACTGCGCAGCGAACGATCGACATGCGTTCGAGCCATCCCTGCTTCGACTACGAGACGCTCGCCGACGAACTCGACAGCGCGAAGCTCACTTGGCGTTTCTACTCGGCCAAGTACGGGAGCGGCCAGAGCGACGGCGGAGCGGAGTGGTCGAGCTTCGAGGCCGTCAAGCACATTCGTTACGGTCCGGACTGGAAGAACGTCATCTCGCCCAACTGGAAGTTCATTACCGACGTTCGTAACGGCGAGCTTGCAAATTTCACCTGGGTGACGCCGGTCTGCGACGATTCCGATCACGTGAACTGCCCCGGAACCTTCGGACCGTCGTGGGTCGCGGCGCTGGTCAACACGGTCGGAAAGAGTAAGTTTTGGGACTCGACGGTCATCTTCGTGCAGTGGGATGATTGGGGCGGACTCTACGACCACGTTCCACCGCCGTACGAAGGGCGCGACGGCCTGGGCTTCCGCGTTCCGCTGCTGATCATCTCGCCGTACGCCCGGGCGGACCACGTCACCCACGTCCAATACGAGACGGCGAGCGTCTTACGCTTCGCCGAGAACCTCTTCGGGTTGAAGCAACTTTCCCACGCCGACGCGCGCGCGAACGCACCCGGCAAAGATGCCTTCGATTTCTCGCAGAAGCCGCGGCCGTTCGTCAAAATCTACGCCTCGCATCCGCCGAAGTTCTTTATGAAGCAGTTCCCCGACGATTACTTCGCACCCGATTATGAGTAAACGAATCTTTGCAGTTACGACGGCGCTGGCGCTCACCGCGTGCGCTTACGGCGGTAACAGCGGTGGGGCGCTGCCCTATATGCGTGGCGATGCGGCCATCGAAACGCTCAACGGCACGGGCGCCGGAAAGATCCAGCACGTCGTCTGGGTCGTCCAGGAGAATCGCAGCTTCAACGATATGTTCGAAGGTTATCCCAACGCGTATACGGTCTCGAGCGGGAAGGACTCGCGCGGCAAGACCATTGCGCTGCGTCCGGTGAGCCTGACCAAGACCTACGAGATCGCGCACGGCGCGGAGGCGATGTTTCTTGCCTGCAACGGAACCGGCTCGCTTCCCGGAACGAAATGCCGGATGAACGGTTTCGACAAGGAGGGCTCCGTCGGCGGCGGCGGTGATGCCCAATACGCTTACGTTCCGCACTCGGAGTCGAAGCCGTATTGGGACATGGCGCACGAGTGGGTGCTCGCCGACAAGATGTTCCAATCGCAGCTCGACGAGAGCTTCGTCGCGCATCAGTACATCATCGCCGCCCAAGCGCAGTCGAGCGTCGACGTGCCCGGCGGCTGGTGGGGTTGCGAAGGCGGCAAAGGCGACCCCGAACCGACGATCACGATGAAGCGAACCTACGGCAAGCCCCAGGCGCCGTGCTTCGACTACACCACGCTCGGTGACGAGCTCGACGGCGCGGGATTGAGCTGGCGCTTCTACACGAGCAAGTACAATAAACCGTATAGCGGCCTCTGGTCGGGGTATCAGGCGGTGAAGCACATCTTCCACGGCCCGGATTGGAAGAAGAATATCATCACGCCGCAGCACCGGTTCCTGAAAGACGTCGCCGCCGGCAAGCTCTCGGCCTTCACGTGGGTAACGCCGCTCTGTCCCGACTCCGACCATCTCGATTGCGGCGGCGGCTATGGTCCGTCGTGGGTCGCGTCGGTAGTCAACGCGGTCGGGAAGAGCAAGTTTTGGGACTCGACGGTGATCTTCGTGCAGTGGGACGATTGGGGGGGTCTCTACGATCCCGTGCCGCCGCCGTTTAGGGATTACGACGGGCTCGGCTTCCGCGTTCCACTGATCGTCATCTCGCCCTATGCAAAGAAAGATTTCGTTTCGCACAAGCAGTACGAGACCGCAAGCGTACTGCGATTCGCTGAAGACCTCTTCGGGCTCCCTTCGCTCTCAGCCGCCGACAAGCGCGCGAGATCGCCCGCACCAGACTGCCTCGATTTTACCCAGAAGCCGCGCAAGTTCGTGCCGATCAAAGCGCCGCACGACGCGCAGTTCTTCATCAACCAGCCGCTCGACGATCGCATCCCCGACGCAGATTAGCCGCCGCAGCGGCGCCCCGCTAGTCGGTGTCGACGGGGAGTCGTGAGGGTCGCTGCCGGACGAAGAAGTCGCGCGAGTACTGCGTTTGGATCTTCTGAAACTTGCGCGGCGATTGCTTGAAGTTGAACATATCACCGATGCTCTTGGAGGTCGAATCGGTCGTGCCGAGGCGTCCGAGCGCGAACATGTCTTCGATGAAGCGAAGGATGCTGCCAAAGCTGTAGAGCGTGTGCGAGACGTAGCCCGCCTTGCCGGCGCCGTTGAGGCGAACGTAGGGTGAGGCGACGATCATCGCGACGCGGAAGCCGGGGCCGCCCTGATTATCTTGCGGCGGCGGAGCCACGGGGTCGTAGAAGCCGCCCCAGTCGTCCCAAACGACGATGATCGCCGTCGAGTTCCAGTAGTGGCTCTGGCCGATCGCATTGACGACGGAGGCAACCCACGACGGACCGGTATCGTGCGCCGCGTATCCGGGGTGGTCGGAGTTTGCGGCATCGGGAATCACCCACGACATCGCCGGAAGGTTGCCGTTCTTGATGTCGGAGAGCACGTTCTTCTCCGGCGAGGAGATGTTCGTCGTCCATTCCGAGCCGTAGCGAACGGGCGCGATCATGTCGAAGGCGTTCCAGAGCCCGTTCGGCTGCGAGTGCTCGAACGGCGGCGCATAATACTTCCACGAGACCGATTTCGCATCGAGCAGGTCGCGCAGCGTCGGATAGCTGCTCGAGCCGCCTGGGAAGTCTTTGGTGCACGGAAAGGGCCCGGCGTTGTGGAGGAACTTGAGTTTCGTCGTGATCACTTGCGTCTTCGAACCCGGTCCCGAATCGCAGCCCCAGGCGTCGGGCGAAGTCGGCGGATCGATCAGACTCTGGGTCGAGTTGATGAACGTGTCGCCGCGAATCAGATCCTGGTGGGCGGTGAAGCTGTCGCTGCCCTGCGTCTGAAACATCTCGTCGGAAAGACCCCACTGCGCCGCCAGCGTGCGGTACGGCCCGATCTGCGATGGATCGACGTATTGATAGGGCGCCGTCCCTTCGGGCTGACCGTTGCGGACGTACTTGACCAGGTTGAATCCGTCCATCCCGCCCTTGTGCCACGCCGTTAAGAATGCGTCGTAAAGATGGGTGAGGTTGCCCTTATACGTGAGGTCGGCTTTGGTGAGGTTAACCTTTTGCTCGACGTATTTGCCGCCTTGCTTAACCAGCTCTTCGCCGGTAAGCGAGCTCTTCGCATTCGGAAAACCGGCGAAGAGATTGTTGAAGGTCCGGTTCTCCTGAATCATCAGCACGACGTGCGTGATCTTCGACGCGGACGGCGGCGGCGCGGTAAAGGGCGACTCGATGCTCGGAATCGAGGAGGATACGCCGGCGGCGCAGCCGGAGAGCGCGAGACTCGCCGACAGCAGCATCGGCATCGAACGGTACGCGAGGTTCATGACTCTATTACTCGGTGTCGACGGGATAGTTTGACGGCTTTTCGCGAAGGAAATACTCCTTGGAATACTTCGACCCGATCTGTTTGAACGTGCGCGGCGATTGGCCGAGATCGAACATGTCGCCCATGCTCGTGCAGGTCGAGTCGGTCGTTCCCAATCTGCCCAGCCCGAAGGTATCTTCGACGAAGCGCAGGATGCTGCCGAACTCGTAGATCGTATGCGAGACGTAACCGCCTTGGCTGCCGCTACCGGTCTTAACGTACGGCGAGACGACGATCATCGGAACGCGGAAGCCCGGGCCGCCTTCATTATCCTGCTTCGGAGGCGCGACCGGATCGTAGAATCCGCCCCAGTCGTCCCAAACGACGATCACCGCCGTCGAGTTCCAGTATTGACTCTCTCCGATCGCGTTGACGATGCTCGCGACCCACGACGGGCCGGTATCCTTGCGCGCGTAGCCGGGATGGTCGGAGTTCGCCGCGTCGGGAACTACCCACGACATCGCCGGCAGATCGCCGTTCGAGATGTCGGTGAGGATGTTCGTTTCGGGCGATGAGATGTTCGTCGTCCACTCCGAACTGTACCGTACGGGTGCGATCACGTCGAAGGCGTCCCACATGCCGTTGGGCTGCGAGTGCTCGAACTGCGGCGTGTAGTACTTCCACGAGAGCGACTTCGCTTCGAGCAAATCGCGCAGCGTCTTATACCCGCCCGATCCGTAGTTGGGGAAGGCGTTCGAGCACGGGAAGGGACCCGCATCGACTTTGAGCTTGAGTTTCGTGGTGATCAGCGAGGTCTTCGCGCCGGGTCCGGCATCGCAGCCCCAGACGTAGGGTGAGGTCGGCGGGTCGATCAGGCTCTGGGTGCTGTTGATGAACGTGCCGCCGCGGATGAGATCCTGATGGGCCGTAAAGCTGTCGCTGCCCTGGGTCTGAAACATCTCGTCGGCGAGGCCCCACTGCGCGGCCATCGTGCGATAGGGGACGATCTGTGCCGGGTCGACGTACTGATAGGGTGTCTTACCTTCGGGTTGTCCGGTGCGGGTGAACTTCACCAGGCTGAAGCCGTCCATCGCGCCTTTCTGCCACGCGGTTAAGAAGGCTTTATAGAGATGGGCGATGTTCTGCTTGTCGGTGAGCTTGGTCTTGGTGAGGCTGATCTTTTGCTCGACGTATCCGTTGCCTTGCTTGACGAGCTCTTCGCCGGTGAGCGAGCTGGTCGCACCGGGAAAGCCCGCGAAGAGATTATTGAAGGTTCGGTTCTCTTGAATGATCAGCACCACGTGCGTGATCGGCGAGCTGCCCGAGCGGTGATGGCGGCCGGGGAGTTCGGTGAGCGGCGGCGTTCCGTTTACTCCGCCGCCGCAGGCGGTTACGGCTACGCTAGCGGCAATCGCCAGAGCGCAGCGAGAGCGGAGCGTCACGACGCGACAACGCCGACTCTCTGCGCGATGGCGCCGACGTCGTAGTTGAACCGTTTGGCTACATCGGAGGTGCTGGCAATGATATCGTCCATGACGTCGGCGGTAAACGTAGGCTTGTAGTAATCGGGGAAGGAGAGCTTCTCGTCGTACTTGGCCTTGGCGTCGGCAAAGCTCGCCGCGTCGAGACCGGTGTGCGTCAGAATGCGGTCGATCGTCGTCGGCGAGTCGCTGCAGAGGTCTTCGTAGCGGACGATGCAGACGCTGCGCGCGAGCTCGGGATCGGCATCGAGCTGTCCGGCGACGAAGCCGTAGACGTAGGCCCAGTAACGCGCGCGGGACTGCGCCCACTTTCCTTCGTCGAAGAGCCGGCGGATCTCGCGCAGAGTCCCGGGGCTGCCGACGTTCGCCATGACCTGGCGCGTGCCGAACTCGTGGTGCCCGGTGAGCTCGATGATCTCGATCTGACGCGGGTCGTCGCGCTCGAGCTCGGCCCAAATGCGGTCCTGCTTGATCAGCGAGGCGACGTGATCGATCGGGTTGCGAACGTAGAGCAGGAAGCGCGCGTCGGGGAAAATCTTGCGCAGGTACTGCATGCGCAGCACGCAGAGAATCGCTTTGCTGACGTAGCGGCTGCGTCCGCGGACCATCGCCAGCTTGCGCAGATGCTCGCTGTAGAAGCGCTCGAAGGCCGGATTCGACGTCGAGCTATCGAGGACGCTGTACTTCGATTCGTCGTGGATGAACGGGAAGAAGTGTTCCCAGAGAATCTCTTCGCCCATCTCGGCGCTGTCGCGCGTCACCTCGATGCGGTCGCGATGGATGCGCGGCACCGGTTTGCGCATCGCGTCGACCGGGATGCGCGGGAAGACGTTGTTCCAGACCCACGGCATGTAGGGCATCAGGAAGTCCGCGTACTTGTGCGTGACGACGTCGGGATGCTCGCTGAGCATCTGCAGCGTGATCGTCGTGCCGGCCCGCGGTAGGCCGCAGATATAAACCGGGCGATCGACTCGTTGCGTCGCCAAGCTGCGCGAGAGCATCAGCGATTCGAGATTGCCCAGGCCTACGAAGAGTGGAGCGGCGGCGTGTACGGTGCGCACGCTCCAAGTACGAAGGGCCCAGGCACGGAGACATGTCTCTGCGGTGTCTTAGCGTCAGTAGCCATCTGACTCTACACTTTCTCGAAGAGTGCGCCGATAACCGTTAAACCGGGTCCGAATGCCATGCTTAGGACCTTCGCTCCGCTGGGAATCTCGGGCGATTCCACGATATGCTGCCAGATGTGCGGCGCGGTCGCCGAGGCCATGTTGCCGTGTTCGTAGAGAACGCGGCGGCTCAGTGCGATCTGTGACTCCTCGATGCCGATTCGGCTGCGTATCTGATTGAGAATCGCCGGACCGCCGGGATGAATCGCAAAGACCATCGCCGACTTCTCGCGCTCGAAGTCGAGACCGGTCTGCGCGCAGATCGAACGAACGAAATCGGCGATCGAGTCGCGAATCATGAACGGAACTCGCTTGGAGAGCGACATGTCGAACTGCAGGGGTCCCGGGCGCAGCGTCATCTCGGGGAGCGAATCGGGCAGAATGTGCTCGTCGATCGCGAGGATCTTGAGTCCGCTGCGGCCCTGCGGGAACTCAGACTCCGGATAGGCGCGATACTTAATGAAGCCGTCGGCGAAGAGCGTCGAGGTGACGAAGTTGTCGGGCTCTTCGCCGAGCAGGTCGAAGTGGAGCGAGAGAAACTCGGTGTGAACGAGATCGACGCGCCGCTTCGGCTTCGGCAGCGATACGTAGGAGGATCCGACGAGGCCGACTGCCGTGCGAATCGCCGGAAACGCGCCGTAGCAGCCCATGTGGTACGAGTGCGTCACGCCGACGTTGAGCCAGCCGCGCCGCGATAGGAACGTCTGAACCGGGCTCGGCGAAACGTATCCCGAACAGCTCACGTGCACGATCTCGTCGGGCGGCGCTTCGGAATCGGCATAGACGCGTTCGAAGACGTCGCAGGCAACCTCTTCGTAGAGAGTCATCCGCTCGTCGAGCGCTTCGCCGGTCGGCGCGCGCAAGTCGCCGTAGCGGCGCACGAGGTCCGACGGATTGGCGGCGTCGGGCTCGACGAAGCACGAGGTAAGCACGCTGACTTGGCGTTGCGCGATGTACTCCGACGAGGTGCCGTAACGCGCCATGCGCTCCCGTAAGTTTGCGGCCAGGCGCTCGCGCTCGGCCTCGTCGACGATCCCACGCGCGGCGCACTGCGCGAGCGTCATGAAGTGCGCTTGAATCGTTTTGAGCTCGTCTTGTGCGACGGGCTCGGTGACTCCGATCCGCTCGAAGTCGGCAAGGATCACCGGCACCGATTGTAGCCGGTGTTTAGGGGCAATAGCGCCCCACGACTTCTCTAAAATATGCATACCGAACTCTTCCGACGGTTCGCCGTCTGAGCCGGTCTTCCATTTGACCGAACGCGTATGGCGTAGGGGTTGATAAACGTCACTAATCTTGGTCACTTTTATTCGTTGTCGACCGGCTCGTTCGACGGCGGCTGCGCCAGGAGATACGCTCTAGAATAGGATGAGTCGACGGGGACGAACTTGCGCGGGTTCTGAGTGAAATCGAAAAAGTCGTGCACGAAATCGGCCGAATGCTGGTCGGTCGTTCCGAGACGTCCGAGATCCCAGTTATCCTCGACGAATCGCACGATGCTGCCGAACTCGTAGGCGCGGCTCGCGACGTAGCCTTCCTTCGAGTACGGGGCGACGGAGATGAGCGGAACGCGGAATCCCAAGCCGCCGAACCGGCGACCGCCCGGCGGCGCGACGTGATCGTACCACCCGCCCCAATCGTCCCAAACAATCAGGATCGCGGTCGTCTTCCACGCGGGACTCTTGCCGATCGCATTGACGACCTGCGCAACCCACGACGGCCCGGTATCGGAGTTGTCTCCCGGGTGATCGGAGTTCTTGAAATCCGGAATGACCCACGAGATTGCCGGTAACGTGTTGCGATCGATATCGGTGAAGACTTGCGTCTCCGGCGAGATGACGTTTGCGGCCCATTCCGGGCCGTTGCGGACCGCCCCGATCGCATCGAACGCGTTCCAGAGATTGCCGCCGAAGCTTCCGACTGCCGGCGTGTAGTAGCGCCACGATATGCCGGAACCGTCGAGCAGATCGCGCAGCGTACGATAGCTCAGGCACGGAAACGGGCCTTGCAGAAACTCGTACTGATTGGCCGCGGTGATCAGGGACGTTCGCGTTCCCGTCGGCGAGTCGCATCCCCACGGTGCGCTGCTCGGAAAGTCGATGAGGCTCTGCGTCGCGTCGATCTGCGTACCGCCGCGAATCAGGTCTTGATGCGCGGTAAAGCTGCCGCTGCCCTGACTCTGAAAGGTGTGATCGGCGAGCACGTACTGCGAGGCGAGCTCCCAATAGGAGCGGATCTGATCGGGGTTGACGTATTGGTAGACGTAGGTTCCGGGCGTCTTGCCGATCGGAACGGTGTCGAACCCGTTCATCTTTCCGTTGTTCCAGTCGCGCTTCCAGTATTGGTAGCCGTTATTCGGGGAGATCGGACTCTCGAGATTGGCCTTGCGAAGCAAATACGTCTTACCGTTATGCGTCTTGCCGCGCGTCGTGCCGTCGGCATTCGGAAACGTCGCGAAGAGATTGTCGAAGGTGCGGTTCTCTTGGACGACGATCACGATGTGCGTGAAGTACTTTCCCTGCTTCGCCGGCGGCGGTGGCGGGAGCGGGCCCGCAGCCGACGGCGTCGAGCCGCCGCCGCTGCAACCCTCGAGCAGCACGGAAAAGAAGGCGGCCAATAGTAGCGCGGCGAGCGGTAAAAGCCGCGGGGAGCGCCCAAGACCCGGCATGGTTTAAAGGTATCGTCCGGGGCCGGGCGCCATCCCTTCCTCGTGCCCGTCTTGCCGGCAGATTCGCAGAGCATCGCGCGAGCGGCCGCTGCGTTGCGCTCCGGCGGCGTCGTCGCGTTTCCTACCGAAACGGTCTACGGTCTCGGAGCGCTTGCTTTCGATCGTGCTGCGGTCGCGCGAATCTTTGAGATCAAGCAGCGGCCGAGCTTCGATCCGCTGATCGTGCACGTACTCGATCGTGCGATGCTCGCAAGCGTCGTCTCACGAGTTCCGGAGTCGGCAGAACGTCTGATCGATCGCTTCTGGCCGGGCGCGCTCACGTTGGTGCTCGGCAAGAGCGCCGCGGTTCCCGGGCTGGTGACGGCCGGCTTGAGCACGGTCGCGGTACGCGTGCCCTCGCATCCGGTCGCGCGCACGTTGCTTGCAACGCTGGGGGCGCCGCTGGCCGCGCCGAGCGCGAACCCGTTCGGTCACTTGAGTCCGACGCGCGCGCAGCACGTCAGCGAGGGCCTCGGTGACCGCGTCGATCTCGTTCTGGACGGCGGCCCCTGCGAGCACGGTATCGAGTCGACGATCGTCGCCCTCGAGCCCCGTCCGGCCCTGCTGCGCCCGGGAGCGATTCCTATCGAGGCGATCGAGTCGATCACCGGCCCGCTCGAGCGCGGGGCTCGAACGGGTCCGGCGACGGCCCCGGGGCAGTTGCCGCACCATTACGCGCCGCGGACGCCGCTGCGGCTAATCGATCCGGCCCTGGTGCCGCTCGCGCAGCGCCGGCGGGCCGGACTGCTCGCGTTGCGCGACGAGAGCGAGGGGTACGCGGCAGTCCGGACGCTCTCCCGGGAAGGGGACTTGCGTGCGGCAGCCGCATCTTTCTTCGAAGCGCTCCACGAGCTCGACTCCCTTGGACTCGAGCGGATCGATGCTCAGCCTTTACCCGAGGCTGGGTTGGGCCTTGCGATGATGGACCGCCTCGTCCGGGCGGCGGCAAGCCGAAACGCTTGACGCTTGCTATGCGTTATTGCGATAAGAATCGAAGAGGGGACCCATGAAGCCGTTTTCTGAGCTCGTTGGACGTACCGTTGCCATCTCCGCATTGTTCGCGCTCTGCTTGGGCGCGACGTCTGCGCCGCCCGCGCTTCCGTATCAAGTCGCCGGCGACGTAACCGAGAGCTTCCAACTTCTAACCGGCACCTACTACGACACGGTCGATCCGCAAGCGCTGCTTGCGGCCGCAGCCAACGCGCTTTCAGATGCCGCGCACAAGCACGGCGTGACGATGGCTCCGCCGACGCTGAAAGTGGAGGGCGATCGCGACGCGACGCTCGCCGAGCTCGACGGCGCGATTGCGTCGGCCGCGCGCACCGCGCACGCATCGCCGAGCGATTTTGCGTACGCCGCCATCGCGGGAATGGCGAAGGCAACCAACGACCGGTACACGCAGTTCTTTACGCCCGCCGAGTTCAAGGCGTTTAACCAGGCTCTCGATCCCGAAAAGATCAGCGGCATCGGGGTGATGATCGAGCCCGATCAGGCAACGGGATGCGTACGGGTAACGTACGTATTGCCCGCGACGCCGGCCGAACGCGCGGGGATGGCGGTCGGCGACGTCGTCACGGCCATCGACGGAGTCTCCACGAAGGGTCAAACCGTCGACGTCGTCAGCGGGCGGCTTCGCGGCAAATCCGGGACCGTCGTCGCCGTATCGGTGCAGCACGCCAACGCTCCGGCCGTTTTCACGATCACGCGTGAGGACGTGCAGCCGCCGACCGTCGTCTTCAAGATGCTTGCCGACGGCATCGGATACGTTTGGGTGATGGAGTTCGGCCGAGCGACGCCCAACGAGTTCGATACGGCGGTTTCGCGCCTCAACGCACTGGGAGCCAAGGCGCTCGTGCTCGATCTCCGCAACGACGGCGGCGGATACGTCAACTCGGCGCTCGACATCAGCTCGCGCTTCATCGCGAACAAGGCGTTGCTTACGGTCGAAGAGCGCGGCAAACGCGCCACCACGATCGATGCCGACGGCAATCCGTCGATCAGCTTGCCGGTGACGGTGCTGGTGAATCAATACACCGCGTCGGCGTCGGAGATCACCGCCGGAGCGCTGCAAGATGACGGCATCGGGATGCTCGTCGGCGCGAAGACCTTCGGAAAGGGTGTCATGCAGACGCTCACGCCGCTGCCCGACGGCGCCGCAATCAAAATCACGACCGCGCACTATCTCACGCCGAGCCGGCGCGACATCAATCTGCGCGGAATCGACCCGGACGTTCGCGTCGACGAGAACCGCGACGCCCGGTTCGGTGACGTCGCGACCGACGCTCAGCTGCGCGCCGCCATCGCGTTGCTGCAGAAGAAGATCGCGACGAATAAGACCTAAGCGCGAGCTAGGGATGTCGGCGGACAAGCCGCACGACGCTCCCGTTGCGCGCGAAGGAGACTTCGTCCATCAAGCGGCGCATCAAGAAGATGCCGAAGCCGCGTCCGCGGTCGTCGGGTTCGACGCTCACCCGGTGGACCGGCTCGGCAAAGCCGCGACCGCTGTCTTGAATCACGATCGTGAGTCGCTCCCCGTCAAACCCGCACCTCACGGTGAAGCTGCGGTCGGAGGTCGCGCAGCCATGTTCGACCGCATTGCTCAGCGCTTCGCCGGCGGCCAGGCGGATATCCGAGACGTCCTCCTCCGAGAATCCGCACGCGATCGCAAAGCGAGCAATCTCCTGGCGCGCCAGCGCCACGTTTCGGATGTCGCTGGTGTAGGCGGCCTGGTAGTGCTTGTTCAAGCTCGTCTCGGGATGTGCGTACACTTTGGAACCTTCCCGGCGTGCGAGCGATGTTAAACCTGATCGGTCGCCTCGCGCTTTCCGTTTTGCTGTGCGCATTGACCGCTTGCCAGCCGGCGGGACTGCAGCAGGCGCCTTCCGTGCCGGCCGGCGACGCCGCGCCGAGCGCCGGCCGAGCGCTGGGGCCGCGAAGCTGCGAGCGCCGGGTCAACGATACCTTGGCGAAGCTCGAAGCGTGCATTGCGCGGGCCTCGCTCTGGCGCCGGTTAGCGCATTTTCAGCGGATCGCCGATCAGAACCCCGGCGGCCAAGGCCATCCCAATCGCGACACCGGAACGCCGGGTTACGCCGCTTCGGTTGCCTACGTCGCCGGGCTCATGCGAAAAGCCGGCTATAACGTAACGATTCAGCAGTACGTCTATAAGAAATCCGAAGTCGTCGGCGTGCCCGTTTTTCGCACGAGTGATAACAACTATGCACTCGAGCGCGATTGGTACGTTGCGCGGCTTTCGGGCGCCGGGGCGGTGACGGCTGCGGTCGAAGCGCCGGCAGGCTCTGCGGCCGGCTGCTCGCCGGGCGATCTCGCGGGTTTCTCCCGCGGTCACGTTGCGTTACTGGAGGCCGGCGATTGCGATTTCGATACGCAGGTCGAGAACGCGGAGTCGGCCGGCGCCGCTGCGGTGATTCTTTACGCTGACGATCCGCGGCGCGGCGCCTACGAGGCGCGGCTGATCGATCCCGCGCGCGTTCCGGTCGCCGGCGTCGTCACGTCGCAAGTCGGCCTCGATCTCGTGCACCGATCTCTCTCCGGACGCGCGCCGGTCGTTCGCATCGAGATCCGGAAGCAGTCGCGCAGCGATCTCGATTACAACGTGATCGCCGATTCGCCGTACGGCAATCCTCAGCGTGTCGTGGTCGTCGACGCGCACCTCGACGCAATCTACGGCGCTGGAATGCTCGACAACGCTTCGGGCTCGACATCGATTCTTGAGATCGCGCTCAACCTGGCAAAGACGCACACGGTCAATCGGCTCCGCTACATCTGGTTCGGCGGCGAGGAGCTCGGACTGTTGGGCTCGCGCTACTACACCACGCATCTCGCGAAATCGGAGCTCCAGGATATCGTCTTCGACATTGATGCCGACGTGACGGCGACGCCGAACTACGACATCCTCATCGCCGATCCGGCGCACGCCACCAAGGTAAAGCGTTTTCCACCCAACGTCGTTCCCGACTCAAAGATCGGCAACGATTATTTCAAGGATTACTTCCATGCCGGCGGCGTGATCGGACGCCCGGCGCGCTTCGGCAACGACGGAACCGACTCGTTTGCCTTCAGCCTCGTCGGCGTTCCCAACTCGGGCATTCTCACCGAGCAAGACTGCTGCAAGCATCCGTGGGAGAAGAACGTCTGGGGCGGCTTCCTCGGCAACTACGAGGGCAAGATCCCGAGCTTTAACGGTGGCTGCGTCGACCATCCGCATCGCTGGTGCGACAATCTCTCGAACAACGATCCGTTCATATTGGAACTTGCGACGAAGGCTCTCGCCTACGTCACGTTCAAACTGGCCAACCGGCGCCATTTCCCGTGGTGACCGAGGCGATCCGCGAGGGCGATTAGCTCAGCTGGGAGAGCGCCTCCCTTACAAGGAGGATGTCGGCGGTTCGAGCCCGTCATCGCCCACCACGATTAGTGCCCGCCGTTTACGAGTCGGTACAAACGCACCATAGCGGCCTGGATAGCAACGTGGTACCATTGTCGGCGAGCCGCTTAAGAAAGCGGCAAGTTTCGTCACATCTCACATTTTAAGGGAGACACACCTTGCTTACTATCCTCAAGTCCCTGATCAACAACGACGAAGGCGCAACGATGGTCGAATATGGTTTGCTGGTCGCGTTCATCGCTCTAGTTGCCGTCGTTGGTGTAAAAGCATTGGGTACCGGCCTCAACGGCATGTTCAACGGCGTCGCGGGCTCGCTCTAACGTAGCTGGGGTCGGGGGCGGACAATGCCGATGGGTCGCCCCCGATACTCTCTTCGGAGGCTCTAGCTCGGGCAGTACGTGTTGGAGACCTCCAGGTAATAGATCCCAATCCTGCGTCCGTCCGCATTGCGCGCGCGGAACTTGACGAGTGCGTCTCCGCAGGCCGGCCCCGATGTGAAGAGCCACTGCGTTCGACTGCTACCGACGCGCGCCACGTTGTAGCAGTGATCGGCGTTAAAACACGAAGTCATCTTGCCGATCGCCGAATCGGCGACATGCCGCCCTTTGACGGTTACCACGATGCCATCTTTGGTATCGGCCGTGAGTAGAACCGGACAGGGAGTCATGTCGACGTGACGTGAGCCGGCGCAACCTTTGTCCGGTTGAATTGTTGAGGGTGAGTGCCCTCGTTGCATGGGGAGCGCGGCAGGGGCGCCTGTTTGAGATGCAGTCTGCCCGGACGCGCATCCCGCCAATAACAAAAGCCCGGCGGCCATTGAAAGCAGATCGACTCTACGCAGCATCGGTAAACCTCCTCGAAGCAGAGCTCCTTCAAACCTATCTACGCGCCGAAAGTCAAGATTCTCTAAATTCTGTTAGGGACTCTACTCATCGGCAGCCTCGATGGGGATCGGATGATCGGCCGCTTTGGGGATAGCGCTACCCGTCTCCGGCGACTGGGTACTTCGTGGACCAAGCATCTTTCAGAATGATATGATTGAGAACGTGGACGGTCCGGACGATATGCCGGAGCCATCGCTGAGACTTGGAGTCCTGTAAAGTATTCGTAACATCCCGGAGACGTTGCAAGGAGTCACCGAGCTTTTAAGAGCGGTTAGAAGCGTTCTCGAATCGGTGCGCGACACGAGCTCACGCAATGATGACGCCGATAACGAGAGGGCGGCCGCGGTCGTTCTTCCGTTGCTCGAGCTTCAGGAAGAACAGTTTGGCAAAGGATTGGCCCGGTTTCGCGGGGGCATTAGCGTTTACGGTCCTTACCGTGCTTACGTTAATTTCTCTGAGCCTAAGACCGTATAGGCGCGCCCCAAGGGCCGCACGCTTCGCGGGTGATTATATTCGTAATCCTAAACGCGTCAGAGATAGCGTCATTCTCGAGAAGATAAACGCGATACACTACAATGATGACCTGGTTGCGAGCAAAAGCCGATCATTTAAGTGGCTGCTTTGGGTAACCGTAGCAGCGTTAGTTGTGTTCCTAGCACTGGATGGCTATAATGGGTTCAAGAATGAGCATCGAGGAACTCCTCCGACAGCGGTTCGCAGAGAGCAACAGGGAACTAGCCCAGGGCATAAGCAGCCGCGAGATCGCCTCGGACCTTCCGGAAAGCGGGAAGCGTCCCGACGGCTATTATACCTTCGAGGTTGAAAAGGCCGGCGATTAAGCGGCCGAGTCACCTCCCTGGAAGGGCCCTTTGAGGGCCCTTTTTCAATTGCTCTCATGGGGCGACGGTCAATGGCAGGCGTTCATCACCCACACGGTTTCTGATCGCTCGGCGTCGCTTGAACGTCGACGTTCGAGATTGCGTATACCGCCGCGCCGCCGACGTTTCGTTGCCGCACATTGTCGCGCACGGTGCCGCGGACGATGGCGTTGCCTTGGTTGCCGGTCTCGTCGAGCGGGATCGCCGCGAACGTAAATGCCGCGAGCAACAGCGAAAGGAATCACCATAGCGGCCTCCCTTCTGCCGGGTCCGAAGGACCGATATTTTCGCCGGTTAGATGCAAGGGTCCCATTGGCCCTCGCCCAAGAGTACCGGACCGATGAACCGGATACCGTTCTGGATTTTCGCCGTTGCTCTGGTGGGCTGTTCTAGCGCCCACGGTGACACCGTGTTGCCGTACATGCGGCACGGTGCGGTGATACGTGCGCTCGGCGCGACGGGTGCCGGGAAGATCGAGCACGTCGTCTTCATCGTGCAAGAGAATCGCAGTTTCGACGATCTCTTTCAGGGCTATCCGCACGCGGACACCGTCTCGAGCGGCAAAGACTCCCATGGAAACCGCGTGCCGCTCCAGCCGGTCCCGCTCTCCGAACAATACGTCCTCGATCATTCGTCCGCCGCGATGTTCGCCGACTGCAACGGTACTGGAACGCTGCCAGGGACGAAGTGCCGGATGGACGGCTTCGACCAGGAGGGGCACAGCGGCGGGCCGCACGGCAACCGCTATCCGATGTACGTCTACGTCCCGCATGTGGATACGAAGCCGTATTTCGACATGGCGCACGAGTGGGTGCTGAGCGATCGCACGTTTCAATCGCAGCTCGACGAAAGCTTCGTGGCGCATCAGTACGTTATCGCCGCGCAAGCGGCATCCGCCGTGAACGTGCCGTTCGGCTTGGCGTGGGGTTGCGAGGGCGGCTCGCAAGAGACGGTTGCAACGATCACCAAGAATCGCCAGTACGGAGCCAAGGAACCGCCGTGCTTCAACTATGAGACACTCGGCGACGAGCTTGACGATGCGCATCTTCCGTGGCGATTCTACGCCGGTTCCTACGGGAATCGTTCGCAGGGCGACGGCGGCGAATGGTCGGCCTATCAGGCCGTGAAGCACATCTATTACGGTCCCGATTGGAAGAGAGACGTCATCTCGCCGAACTGGAAGTTCATCACCGACGTGCGTGCCGGAAAGCTCGCCGCCTTCACCTGGATCACGCCGGTCTGTGACGATTCCGACCACGTCAACTGCAGCGGCGGGTACGGGCCGTCATGGGTTGCGGCGCTGGTCAATACCCTGGGCCAGAGCAAGTTTTGGAAATCGACCGCGATCTTCGTGCTCTGGGACGATTGGGGCGGGCTCTACGATCACGTTCCGCCGCCGTATAAAGATTACGACGGGCTCGGTTTCCGCATCCCGCTGCTCGTGATCTCACCCTATGCCAAGAGAGACTACGTCTCGCACAAACAGTACGAGACGGCGAGCGTCCTGCGTTTCGCCGAGAACCTCTTCGGCCTCAAGCAGCTCCACGCCGCCGACCGGCGCGCGGCCTCACCCGCCGACGATTGCTTCGACTTCAACCAGCAACCGCGGCCGTTCGTGAAGATCGCGGCGCCGTATCCGCCGAAGTTCTTCATGCGCTCGCTTCCCAACGATTACTTTGCGCCGGATTACGAGTAGCGCCGCGCTCGCGCTGGCGTTGACGGGGTGTGGGCAAGGCTCGCTGCCCTACATGCAGCACGGCGCGGCACTGCGTGCGCTCAAGGCGACCGGTGCGGGGAAGATCGAGCACGTGATCTTCATCGTCCAAGAGAACCGCAGCTTCGATAATCTCTTCCAGGGCTATCCGGGAGCCGATACCGTCTCCAAGGGAAAGAACTCCTTAGGCGAAACGATTCGTCTCAAGCCGGTCAGCCTGACGAAATGGTATGAGATCGATCACTCGGCGCAGGCCATGTTTGCGGCGTGCAACGGAACGGGTAAGCTACCCGGCACCGATTGCGCGATGGACGGCTTCGATAAAGAGAAATCGATCTTCGGGCCTCCGAACCCGGAGTACGTTTACGTGCCGCATCGCGAGTCGAAGCCGTACTTCGACATGGCACGCGAATGGGTGCTGGCAGACCGGATGTTTCAATCGCAGATCGACGAGAGCTACGCCGCGCATCAGTACATCATCGCCGCGCAGGCGGCATGGAGCGTCAATCTGCCGACCCACGAGTGGGGCTGCGGAAACGGAAAGGACGATCTCGTCGCCACGATCACCAAAACGCGCGACCCGGACGGCCCGCGGATCAAACCGTGCTACGACTATACGACGCTCGGTGACGAGCTCGACAAATCGAAGCTTTCATGGCGGTTCTATGCCAGCTGGTACGGCAGCCGGGCGAGCGGCGACGGCGCGCAGTGGTCGAGCTACCAGGCGGTGCGCCACATCCGTTACGGCCCGGATTGGAAGAACGTCGTCTCGCCGAACTGGAAATTCATCACCGACGTGCGCGCCGGCGAGCTGGCGAACTTTACCTGGATCATGCCCGTCTGTCACGATTCCGACCACGTCAACTGCGCCGGCGGTTACGGCCCATCGTGGGTGACGGCGGTGGTCAATACGGTCGGCAAGAGTCCGTTTTGGAACTCCACGGCGATCTTTGTCACCTGGGACGATTGGGGCGGCCTGTACGATCACGTTGCGCCCCCGTATCTCGATCGCGATGGCCTGGGCTTTCGCGTGCCGCTGCTCGTCATCTCGCCCTACGCAAAACACGGCGTCGTCTCGCACAAGCAGTTCGAGACGGCGAGCGTGCTGCGCTTCGCCGAGGACCTCTGGGGACTGAATCAAATGGCGGCCGCCGACCGGCGGGCAACGTCGCCGGCCAAAGATTGCTTCGATTTCACGCAGAGGCCGCGGCCGTTCGTTAAGATCGATGCGCCGCACCCGCCGAGGTTCTTCATGCGCAAGCTTCCCGGTGACTACTCTGTTCCGGATTACGAGTAACGCCGCGCTCGCGCTGGCGATGGCGGGATGCGCCGGGGGCGCGCCGGGCATTCCGTATATGCAGGAGGGCGCGGCGTTGCGGCAGCTCGATGCGACCGGCGCGGGAAAGATCGAGCACGTCGTCTTCATCATCCAGGAGAACCGCAGCTTCGATAATCTCTTCCAAGGCTATCCCGGCGCCGACACCGTTTCGAGCGGAAAGAACTCCAGAGGCGAGACGATCCCGCTGCAGCCGGCGAGCCTAACCGACCGCTACGATATCGACCATTCGGCGGAGGCGATGTTCGAAGCGTGCGACGGAGGCGGCCCTCTCCCCGGCACGGACTGCCGCATGGACGGATTCAACCTCGAACGGTCGGCGTTCGGCCCGCGAAATCCGCAATACGTCTACGCGCCACACCGCGAGTCGAAACCGTACTTCGACATGGCGCATCAGTGGGTCGTCGCCGACCGAACCTTCCAGTCGCAGCTCGACGAGAGTTTCGTCGCGCATCAATACGTCATCGCGGCGCAAGCGGCCTCGAGCGTCGATCTGCCGTCGCTACGTTGGGGTTGCGGCGGCAAGAAGGGAAACTCCGTGCCGACGATCACGCCGGCGCGGACGCTGGGTTCGGCCATTTCCCCGTGCTTCGACTACGAAACCCTCGGTGACGAGCTCGATTCTGCGAAACTTTCGTGGCGCTTTTACGCAAGCAAATACGGCAGCGATTCGAGTGGCGGTGGGTCGGGCTGGTCGGGCTACGAGGCGGTCAAGCACATTCGCTATGGGCCCGATTGGAAGAACGTCGTCTCTCCGAACTGGCGCTTCATTCCCGACGTACGCGCGGGGAGGCTGGCGAACTTTACCTGGATCACGCCGGTCTGCCAGGACTCCGATCACGTCCAGTGCGGCGGCGGCTTCGGCCCGTCGTGGGTTGCGGCGCTAGTGAACACAATCGGCAAGAGCAAGTTCTGGAAGACGACGGCGATCTTCATCATCTGGGACGATTGGGGCGGGCTCTACGATCACGTGCCGCCGCCGTTCAAGGATTACGACGGCTTGGGCTTTCGCGTGCCGTTTCTGGTGATCTCACCCTACGCCAAGCACGACTACGTCTCGCACGTACAGTACGAGACTGCGGGCGTGTTACGCTTCGCCGAAGACCTTTGGGGTTTGAGCCCCTTGGCGGCGGCCGACAGGCGGGCGGCTTCGCCGGCCGCCGATTGCTTCGACTTCAAGCGCGAGCCGCGTTTGTTCGTGCCAATTGCGGCGCCGCGTGCGCCGCGATTCTTCATGCGAGAACTCCCGGGAGATTATTTTGCGCCGGATTACGAGTAGCGCCCTGTTCGTGCTGGCAGTGTCGGCGTGCGGGGCGCCGATGATGCCGTACATGCGTAGCGGCGCGGCGCTACAGCAGCTTAATGCAACGGGTGCGGGGAAGATCGAGCACGTCGTCTTCATCATCCAGGAGAACCGCAGCTTCGATAATCTCTTTCAAGGTTATCCCGGCGCAGATACCGTTTCGAAAGGAAAGGAGTCGGACGGCAAGACGATCGCGCTGCAGCCGGTGCCGCTGAGCCGGCAATATGAGATCGATCACTCGCTCGACGCAATGTTCGAGGCCTGCAACGGCACCGGCGCCCTGCCCGGCACGAAGTGCCGCATGGACGGATTCAACGACGAGTCCGCCTTCGGCGGTCCGCCGAATCCGCAGTACGCCTACGTACCGCACCGCGATTCAAAGCCGTACTTCGACATGGCGCACGAATGGGTGCTCGCCGACCGGACCTTTCAATCGCAGCTCGACGAGAGCTTCGTCGCGCACCAGTACGCGATCGCGGCGCAGGCCGATTCGACCGTCAATCTGCCGACGATGCGCTGGGCCTGCGGCCAACCAAAGAAAGATCTGGTTCCCACGATCACGCGCAAGCGCGGCATCGGCCCGGGCATCCCGCCGTGCTTCGACTACATGACGCTCGCAGACGAGCTCGATGCGGCCAAGCTCTCGTGGCGCTTTTACGCCGCGCGCTACGGGCATGGCTTGAACAGCAACGGCGGGGAATGGTCCGGCTATCAGTCGGTAAAGCACATCCGCTACGGTCCCGACTGGAAGAACGTCATTTCGCCGAACTGGAGGTTCATCAGCGACGTACGCGCCGGCGAGCTCGCGAACTTCACCTGGATCACGCCGGTCTGCGACGACTCCGATCACATCAACTGCGGCGGCGGCTACGGCCCGTCGTGGGTCGCCGCGTTGGTGAATACCGTCGGCAAGAGCCGGTTCTGGAACTCGACGGCGATCTTCGTCATCTGGGACGACTGGGGCGGCCTCTACGATCACGTTGCGCCGCCCTTCGCAGATTACGATGGGCTGGGCTTCCGCATTCCGCTGCTGGTCATCTCACCCTACGCCAAGCAGAACTTCGTTTCGCACAAGCGCTACGAAACGGCGAGCGTGCTGCGCTTCGCTGAGGATCTCTGGGGCCTTAACCAGCTCGCCGCCGCCGACAAGCGAGCCAGGTCACCCGCGCTCGATTGCTTCGACTTCACCCGGAAGCCGCGCCCGTTCGTGAAGATCGGTGCGCCGCACCCGCCGAGGTTCTTCATGCGCTCGCTGCCCGACGATTACTCCGCGCCGGACTATGAATAATGTGATACCATCTTCAGCGATGACGACGAAAGCCTTGCTTACGTTGCTATGTGCCGCATGCCTCGCGGCCTGCAGCCCTAATGGCGTCACCCTGAGCGACGCCCCCAGTCGTGTCACCCTGAGCTTGTCGAAGGGCGACACGGCGCACTCACCCATTAAGCACGTGGTCTTCGTGATTCAAGAGAATCGTTCGTTCAACAATCTCTTCATGGATTATCCCGGCGCGGTTACGTCACGGTACGGCTACGATTCGCAGGGGAATCAAGTCAAGCTGATGGCGCGCCGGCTCTGGAGCTCGTGGGATCCCGGGCACGGGTCGAGCGATTTTTTCGCCGCCTGCGACGGTCAAGGTAAGTTACGTGGGACGAAATGCAAGATGGACGGCTGGGACACGCAAGCGAACCCGCGCTACGCTCCAAAGGATCTCGCGTATGCCTACGTGCCGCAAGACGAGATCGTACCGTACTGGACGATCGCACAGCAGTACGTCCTCGGCGACGAGACGTTCGCCTCGAATCTCGACGGCAGCTTCGTCGCGCACCAATACTCCGTTGCTGCGTACTCCAGCCACGCCGTCGATTATCCGAGCAGCAGCTGGGGATGTGAAGGCGGAAAACACGACACGCTTCCAACGCTGAGCAAAGACCGGCGAAAGAGCGGTCGCGTCGAGGCGTGCTTCGACAATCCGACCATCGCTTCGGAGGCCGACGCAGCCGGGATCGACTGGAGGTTCTATGCCGGTACGACCGAGGGCGACGGCGGGCTCTGGTCGTCGTATCAAGCCGATCGCGCGATCTATTACGGCTCGGACTGGAGCACGAACGTCATCAATCCACCGGCGCAGTTCCTCACCGACGTGGGCAGCGGTCAACTCGCGGCAATCACCTGGATCACGCCGATTTGGGAGACCTCCGATCATCCGAGCATCGATGCAAAGGAGGGTCCGGCGTGGATCGCCAGCCTAGTCAACACGATCGGCGAGAGCAAGTTCTGGAAGTCGACGGCCATCTTCATCATTTGGGACGACTGGGGCGGCTGGTTCGATCCGGTCAAGCCGGTCTACAAAGATTACGACGGTCTGGGCTTCCGCGTTCCGCTGCTGATCGTCTCGCCCTATGCCAAGCGCGGCGTGGTGACGCACGAGCAATACGAGACCGCGAGCGTGCTGCGCTTCATTGAAGATAACTTCGGCCTAGCGCCGTTGGCCAAGAGCGATGCGCGGGCGCAGGACCCCGCGAACGACCCCAACGCGTTCGATTTCCAGCAGCGGCCGCGCCGCTTCAAAGAGATCGGCGGCAGCAAATCGCCGTCCTATTGGCGCGAGTTGGAGAGCCGGCCGTCGGCCGGGCGTCCGCGCAACGATACGGCTGAGGGAGATTAAGGCCGCCGTTAATCCGCGTCGGGAATGCGCGGGTCGTGCGGCTGACGGAAGAAGAAGTCTTCGCCTTTGGGAGCCTTGATCGGCACGAACTTGCGCGGCTTCTGCTTGAAGTTGAAGCAGTCGAGGGCGGGTGACGCGGCGCGCTTGTCGGCGGCAGTGAGCTGCGGCAGGCCGAAGAGATCCTCGGCGAAGCGGAGTACGCTTGCGGTCTCGTACTGCACGTGCGAGACGTAGTTCTGCTTCGCATACGGTGAGATGACGATCAGCGGAACGCGAAATCCAAGGCCGTCGTAGCCGCGATGCGGCGGCCGGACGTGGTCGTAGAAGCCGCCCCAATCGTCCCACTGTACGAAGATCGCGGTCGAGTTCCAGAACTTGCTCTTCCCGACCGCGTTGACCACCGCGGCGACCCACGATGGTCCTAATCCGTGGCCGCAGGCGGGGTGGTCGGACTCGGGACATTCGGGCGTAATCCAGGTAAAGCTCGCGAGTTTGCCGGCCTTCACGTCGTGCAGAAACTGCTTCTGCGGCGTGATGACGTCTTGATTCCAATCGGGCCCGTAGAAGATATGTTTGACCGCCTGATAGGCCGACCAGTATCCACTGAACGGTATGGTGTAGCTGCTCGTATAGAATCGCCAGCTCAGGCCGGCTTTGTCGAACTCGTCGCCGAGCGTCCGGTAGTTGAAGCAGGCGCGTTGGCGTGGCCCATAGGTGCGGAGGTTCGTAATCGTTGAAACCGTTGCCGCCGGGCCGCCGGGGCAGCCCCATTTGATCGAAGGAACGTCCACGCTCGATTTTGCCTGCGCGGCGATCGCGTACTGATGGGCCACGAAACTCTCGTCGAGCTGCGAGGCGAACATGCGGTCGGCCACGACGAACTCGTGGGCCATCTCGAAGTACGGCTTCGATTCGTCGTGCGGCACGTAGGCGTATTGGCCGTTGCGGGGGCCGCCGTCGTAAATGTGCTCGCGGTCGAAGCCGTCCATCCGGCACTTCGTGCCGGGGAGTTTTCCGGTGCCGTCGCAGGCGACGAACATGCCGTGCGCCGAGTGGTCCATGTCGTATTGCGTCTTGAGCGAGATCGGCTGCAGCGAGATCGTCTTGCCCTTAGAGTTCTTTCCGCTCGAAACGGTGTCGGCGCCCGGATAGCCCTGGAACATGTCGTCGAAGCTGCGATTCTCTTGAATCACGTAGACGACGTGCGCGATCTTCCCCGCTCCGGTCTCACTGAGGTCCGGCAGGAACGTGTCGCCCTTCGACAGGCTCAGAGTGAGACGCGAACACCCAACTAGTGCGAGGGTCACCGCGCAGCTCGCTAATGCAAGCGCGAACGACAAAAGGAGGCCCGGCCGAAGCCAAGCCTCCTTGCGAATCGATAAACGATTCAGGGCGGGAATTTAGTAGTTCCCGACGATGATCCCGATGGCTCCCGGCGGGGCGACGCAGCTGCCCTTGTAGGGGCCGCTCTTCGCGCAGGCCTGCCACGAGAACTCGTAGCCGGGTTTGCCCTTGGTGTACTTGACGCTGTTCTTGACGACGATGTCGTTGTTGATCGGATTGGCGACGTGACCACTCTTGGTGAGGCCAACCCACGTCGACTTGACCGCGCCGGTCGGTTTCATGGTGCTGATCTTTTCCGTGTTCGGCTTACCCGGGATGGGGGCCGTGTTCGTCCAGGACCACTTGCCGGGGGCGAGGTCGCTGGTGCAGTTGCCGCTCGTCACGTTGACGATGCACCACTCGAAGTCGGTCGCGCCGTTGTTGACCAGGTAGCAGGCGTAGAGACCCGAGCCCGAGCAGGTGTAGGCGTGGTGCACGCCGGTGATCACCATGTGCAGTTGGGCGCGGTGACCGGCCATCGACGTAGTCGACGAGCCGCCCGGAATCGCCGAGCTGCTGCCGTTCGTCGAACATCCGGAGAGGACCAAGCTTGCCGCGAGCGCTGCGCTCGCACATAGAAGGCTGAAACGCACGTTTGAACTCCTTCAATAGCTAGGTGTTCGAAGTAGACCGCCGGCGAACCGGCGGACGTGGCCGAAACATGCGGCCAAAGGTCCCATATTCCTCTAAGGGAGCGCGAGGCAGGAAGGGCTAGGAATGCCCGCTTGCTCCGGCGGATACCCGAAGCCTTGCTACTCTTTGGAGAGGGAGTTTGAGAATGAAAATGCGGTTTTCCGTCCTGCTGGTCTTCGCTTTGGCCCTGACGGGCGTCGCGAGCACGTGGAGCGCCGCCCGCGCCCAGCAATCCCCCCCGCCCTCGCCGGCGACGACGCTCTACGCACAGCTCGGCGGCTACGATGCGCTCGCCGCCGTCACCGACGACGCGATCGGGCGCCTCGCGACCGATCCGAAGCTGGCGAAGTTCTTCGTCGGCCTCAACGACGAGCACAAGGCACAGCTGCGCCAGCACTTCGTCGAGTTTCTCTGCGCGAAGACCGGCGGACCGTGCCTCTATACCGGACGCGACATGAAGGTGGCGCACGCCGGCCTGAACATCACCGAAGACGAGTGGAATGCGAGCATCGCGGATTTCGGCCAGACCGAGGACAAGTTCAACATCCCGCCGGCGCTGCGGGCGCAACTCGCCCAGCTCTTCGCCCAGATCAAATCCGATATCGTCACCGCCCCATAAGCGCTCGCCGGCCCGGGGGGTATCGCTACCCCCTGGGCCAAGGATTCGGTATGAAAGCGATGCCTGGGTCCGCGGAAGTCACGATCGGCCGGGAAGGCGAGATCGCGCTCGTCACCATGAACCGCCCCGAGAAACGTAACGCGCTCTCGTTGACGATGATGCGCGAGCTCGACGCCGCGCTCGCCGCAGTCGCCGAGGATCCGGAGGTCCGCGTCGTCATCCTCCGCGGCGAGGGGCCTGCCTTTTGCGCGGGTCACGATCTTCGCGAACTCGTCGGGCGCGACGCCGGTACCTACGAGGCGATCTTCGAGGCCTGCGTCGACCTGATGACGCGCATCTCCGCGATTGCGCAGCCGGTGATCGCCGAGGTTGCCAGAGTCGCGACGGCCGCCGGCTGCCAGCTCGTCGCCGCCTGCGATCTCGCCGTCGCTTCGAGCGAGGCGGTCTTCGCAACGCCGGGGGTGCGGATCGGATTATTCTGCAGCACGCCGATGGTCGCGCTCACGCGCGCGATCGGACGTAAGCGTGCGATGGAGATGCTGCTCACCGGCGAAGCGATCGACGCGCCGACGGCGCTGGCGTGGGGCTTGATCAATCGCGTCGTCGCTCCCGATCGGGTTCACGACGAAACGCTCGCACTGGCGCGAAAGATCGCCGAATCGAGCCGTGGCGTCGTCGGCATCGGTAAGGCGGCCTTCTACAAGCAGATCGACCTCGATCAGGCGCGGGCGTACGAGTACACCAAGGCGGTGATGACGTCGAACGCAATGGAGCCTGACGCAACCGAAGGCATCACCGCTTTTCTCGAGCGGCGGCGACCGGTTTGGCGGCGTTAGTCTCGCTGGAGGGGATCAGTGGGCACCGTTGAACCGGGACGGCCCGGCGTTCGACGGTGGGCGGCGAGCGCCGCGTGAAAGAGAGAAAAGCGTCGCCCACACCCGGTACGCGCGAGCCCGAAAAATAAGGGAATCGCGCGTACGCGACGGCAGGAGGGCTCGCCTTTGGCGGGCCCTTCTGTGAATCGGTCGAAGGAGAGGCGCTTCGTGAATCTCATCACTCCGCGGACGCGCTTCGCCGCCGCCGTTTTGCTCGTCGCCCTCCTCGCCGCGCTCGCGGTTGCGTTCTTTCGGGTGCGCACCGAGTCGCACGCGCGCCGCGTCGAGCTGACGATGGATTTTACCGACTTCGACGCGCTGGCGCGATCGTACGATTACAATCCGGCCGCGTTTTTGATCGCACTGCGCCGCGCCGGACTCACCTCGCTTGCGCTGACCGAGGAGCTTGGAACCAACGTCGGCGATAACGGGAAAGCCTACGCGACCACGGGAGGCGCGCTGGTAAACCAGGCGCGCGTCACGCCCATCCGCGACCCGCTCCTCGCCGCGATGGTGAAGAGCGGCCGCATCCGCGACGGGGCGGTCTATCTGCTCGTCTCCGACGCGGCGACGTATCGGCGCTACCGCACGCAGCTTGCGCTGCACTTCGCCCCTCGCACGGTGCGCGTTCTGCGGCCGGTGCGGCCGTGGCTGATCGAGGTGCGCACGCAGGTCGATTACTTCAACGCGACCGCGCTGGGGATTCCGACCGATCAAATCGAGCTTGCCCGGCGCCTCGCATTGCTCGTCGTTCCGCGCTTTCAGAACGACGAGCGCCTCAAGGCGCCGCAGATCGAAGCGACCTTCGACGACGTCTTGCAATACGATCCCAAGGTTTCAACGGTGATCTTCTTTGGGCTCGGCAATCAGGTTCTCGGCTACCCCGATCGGTTGGAGGATACCGCCGCGGCGTTCAAGCGTCACGTCTTCAACTTCGGTTCGATCGAGACGTACGACCCGAGCCAAGTGCAGAAAGGCAACGACACGCTCGCGCGCCTGATTCCGGGGCGGACCGTGCGCGTGCAGGCGATCGCGAAGACCGAGCTCGACAAGATCAAGCTCGACGAAGCGGTCGCGCGATACGTACTCGGGGTGCGCGAACGAAACGTCCGCGTCGTCTACCTGCGCCCGTGGACGCATCAAGACGGAAACCTCTCGATCGAAGCGACGAACGTCGAGATGGTCAAAGCGATCGCAGATCAGCTGCGCGCCTCCGGATTCCGGCTCGGCCGCGCGACGCCGATTCCGGAGTACCGCGGAAACAATCGCGTGCTCGTCGGCCTGGCCGCGCTCGCCGTACCGTCGATCTTCGTCATCCTGCTCGAGTTCTTCGGCATCTACCGCCGCAGCATCGCGATCGCCGCATACGCGCTCACGATTCTGCTCTACGGCGGCGGGCTCGTCAGCCATCACGACGAGTTCGTTCGCTCGGTCTTTGCCCTCGGCGGCGCGCTGCTCTTTGCAACCGCGGCACTGCTCGTCCTGATTCCGGCGTGGAACGAGATTCCGGCGCGGGCCGACGCCACGCAGTTCCTTCGCAGCCTGGGCTGGACGCTTGCCGCGACCGGCGTCGCACTGCTCGGCGCGCTCGTCGTCGTCGGTGTGCTCAGCTCGCCGCTCACGATGGAGGAGATCGAGCGCTTTCGCGGCGTGCGCCTATTCTTCGCGCTCCCGCCGGTGATCGCGCTCGCGCTCTATCTGTTCGACCGCCGCTTCGGCAGCGTACAACGGCCGCGCGACGTCTTTCTCTCGCCGGTGCTCATCTATCAGCTCCTCGCCGGTATCGCCATCGTTGCGCTCGGTGCGCTCATGATCGTGCGCAGCGGCAACGATAGCGACGTCGCACCCTCGGCCTTCGAACTCGCCCTGCGCCACGCACTCACCCACGTCCTGAGCGTGCGGCCCCGGTTCAAAGAGTTCTTGATCGGTTTCCCCGCTATGATGCTGCTTCCGGCACTCTTGCCGCCGCACCGTCGCGCGGTCGGGTGGCTGCTCGCGCTCGGAATCGGGGTCGGCGTCGGCGACGTCATCGACACCTTCTCGCACCTGCACACGCCGATCGAGATCTCCGTGCTGCGCATCGTCTTCGGATTGATCGTCGGTGCGATGGTCGGCGCGATCGCGATCTGGATCTATCGCCGGCTCGTGCCGGCCACGGCGTGATGGCGCGCGTGCTGCTCTCCGGCTATTACGGGTTCGGCAATCTCGGCGACGAAGCGTTGCTCGAAGTGATCGTCGATCGCATGCGCCGGCGCTTCCCCGCGGTGGAGCTCGACGTGCTCTCCGCGACGCCGGCCGCGACGGCGCGCTTGCATCGCGTCGAGGCGACGCCGCGCTGGGATTGGCGCGCAATTCGCGGCGCGATCGGTCGCGCCGACGTCGTCCTCTCGGGCGGGGGCGGCTTGCTGCAGAGCGCGACGAGCCTGCGCAGTCTCCTCTATTACGCCGGGATTCTGCGCGAAGCAATTCGCGCGCGACGCAAGACAATGGTCTTCGCTCAGTCGATCGGACCGCTCGATCGCTGGGGGCGTCTCGTCGTGCGTCACTTCTGCAAAGGCCTCGATCGCGCGACCGTTCGCGACGAGCGATCGCGGCTGCTCTTGCAGCAGCTGCTCCCCAAGACGCCGGTCGAGCAGACCGCCGATCCCGTCTTTCTCTACGACGCGCCCGACGCGGAGGCCGATTTGGCCAGCGAAGGGCTCGGACCGGAGAGCGGTTCCTACGCCGTGACGAGCGTGCGCAAGATCCCGGCCTTTCGCGACGTTCCCGCCATCGTCGCCCGCGTCGTCGACCGGCTCGCGCAGCAGTACGAAATTCGCTCGGCCTTCCTTCCATTCGGCGGCGCCGGCGACGCGGCGGCGTCGACCGACGTCATTCGCGCCTGCGCGTCGAACCCGGTGCTCTTGCCGGAGTGCCCGTTGCCGAAGGCGGCCTCGATTCTGCGTAACGCGCGGGTCGTCGTCGGCATGCGGCTGCACTCGCTCGTGCTCGCCGCACGCTATGCCGTGCCCTTTCTCGCCATCTCCTACGATCCGAAAGTCGCGTCGCTCTGCGAGGACTTGGAGTATCCACTCGCACCGATCTGGAAGGCGGGCGAACCGCGTCCCACGGATAGCTCGATCGATGCGCTGGTCGACCGGCTCGTGGAAGAACGCGATGCGCTCGCCGCGCACCTCGCGCAACGTCGCGCGGCGGTCGCGGCGGCGGCAGAGCGCAACTTCGACGTGCTGGGCGAACTCTTAAGCTAATCGAGACGATGGATTATCGCGCAACCTTAAATCTCCCGAAGACCGACTTCCCGATGAAGGCCGAGCTGCCCAAGCGCGAGCCGGAGCGGCGTGACTTGGTGGAAGGAGCACGCCACCTACGAGCGGCGCTTGGAACGCAACGCCGCCAACGGACCATGGATTCTCCACGACGGTCCGCCCTACGCCAACGGCAACCCGCACATGGGCACGATGCTGGGCATGGTGCTCAAAGACATGTTCGTGAAGATCGCGCTGCTCGACGGCAAGTACGCGAAGTTCGTGCCCGGATGGGATATGCACGGCCTGCCGATCGAGTACGAAACGCTCAAGTTTCTGGGAATCACCGATTTTCACACGATCGATCCGCTCGAGCTGCGCGCGCGCTGCAAAGAACGCGCGCTCTTCTGGCTCGACCGCCAGCGCGAGCATCGGGTACGTATGGGCAACTTCGGCCTTTTCGATCGCCCGTACCGCACGATCGATCCCTCCTTCGAAGCTACGATCGTCAACGCACTCGCCGATCTCGCCGAACGGCAACAGATCTACAAAGGATTGCGCTCGACGCTCTGGTGCATCCACGACGAAACCGCGCTCGCCGAAGCCGAGATCGAGTACGAGCAGCGCATTTCGCCGTCGATCTACGTCCGCTTCACCGCGACCCCCGAGCAGGCTGAGCGGATCTATAACCGTGTCATGCTTCGACAGGCTCAGCATGACAACGCTGGTGACGCGCCGCCCTCACGAGTTTCGTTCCTTATCTGGACGACGACCCCGTGGACGCTCCCGGCGAACGTCGCGCTGGCGGTCCGCGACGAAGCGACCTACGGCCTCTATCGCGTGGACGACGAAGCGGTGATCGTCGCCGAAGCGCTCGCGGAACGAGCGCTCGGCGATCGCTTCGCGCGCGCGACGCAGATCGGTCGCGCCACGGGCGCGCAGCTCGACGACCTTGCGGTGCGCCACCCCTTCATGGATCGCGATTCGGTCGTCGTGCTGGCCGATTACGTCGATCTCGAAACCGGAACGGGGGTGGTGCATACCGCGCCCGGCCACGGCGCCGACGACTTCGATACCGGGATGAGATACGGATTGCCGATTCTCAATCCGGTCGATGCGGCCGGACGCTTCACCGCTGAGGCCGGGCCGTACGCGGGCACGAACATCTTTACCGCCAATGTGAAGATCGTAGAAGACCTACAATCGAGCGGCGCGCTCTGGAGCGCTGCGGAGTACGAGCACTCCTATCCGCATTGCTGGCGCTGCCACAATCCGGTGATCTTCCGCGCGACCGCGCAGTGGTTTCTCGCGATGGATCAGAACCTGCTGCGACAGCGTGCGATCGATGCGACCGACGACGTCGAGTACGTTCCGGAATGGGGACGCGCGCGCCAGCGCCAGATGATCGAAACGCATCCCGAGTGGTGTCTCTCGCGTCAACGCACGTGGGGAACGCCGATTCCCTCGCTGGTCTGTCTCGATTGCGGCGAGGCGATTCTCGACGCGCGAGTCGCGCGGCTCGCGGCGAAGCGATTCGGCGAAATCGGCGCCGACGCGTGGTGGAGCGATCCCGTCGAGACCTATCTACCGCCCGGTTTCGCCTGCCCGAAGTGCCGCGGCACGCGTTTCGAAAAAGAGAAGAACATCGTCGACATCTGGTTCGAATCCGGCGTAACACATCTCGCGGTGCTTGGCCGCGACGGCCTGCCGTGGCCGAGCGACATGGTGCTCGAAGGCGGAGATCAATTCCGCGGCTGGTTTCGCAGTTCGCTGATCACCGGGGTCGCGATCAAGGGACGCGCGCCGTATCGCCGCGTGCTGAAGAACGGTTGGGTCAACGACGAGGAAGGCCGCCCGATGTCGAAATCGACCGGCACCGGCATCGACGCCATCGACGCGATGAATCGCTGGGGTGCCGACGTGCTGCGGCTCTGGGCGGCATCGGTCGAGCCGATCGACGACGTGCGTTTCGGGCCTAACGTCGTCGAGCAGGTCGGGCGCGTCTATCGCAATCTGCGTAACCGGATGCGGTTCATGATCTCCAATCTCGACGATCTACCCGAGAACGAGATCGTGGCACGCGAAAAGATGGAGCCGATCGATCGTCTTGCCTGTACGGTGGCCGACGCCTTCGTCGCAAACGTCAAGAGCGCATACGACGCCTGTGAGATTCACGATGCCTACCTGCGCATCGTCGAGTTCGAGAGCGGAGTGTCGAGCCTCTACTTCGACGCGCTCAAGGACCCGCTCTACTCGCGCGCCGCGAACGATCCGCGCCGGCGCAGCGCGCAGTCGGCGCTGCTCTACGTGCTCGCCCGCTTTCTCACCGTGCTCGCGCCGGTGCTCTCTTTTACTGCGGAAGAGGCCTGGCAGGCCGTACCCCGCGCGCTGCGCGGCGACGCGGAGAGCATCTTCGACACCTCCTTCGACGCCGGGCGCCACCGCGGCGCGGCAGCCGAAGGCGACCTGCGCCTCTGGCAGCAGCTGCGCGCGCTTCGGGCACGCGTCGCGAGCGTCTCCTCGCCGCGCGACTTCGAGGCGCAGCTTCGCCTAACGGTAACTCCCGCTGCGTACAAGCGGCTCGCGCCGCTGGGCGATAACCTTCGCGAAGCGCTCGTCGTCTCGCAACTCGAGCTCGTACAGAGTTCCGCCGGCGACGAATCGGACGAAGGCGTCATCGCACTCGAGCTTACTGCGGCCGTAGGCGCGAAATGCGTGCGCTGCTGGAAGTACCGCGAGCTCGGAACCGACCCGGATCATCCTTTGATCTGCGCCGAGTGCGCGCAGGTCGTGCGAGGAGCAGTACATGGCTAATGGTGCAAACGGCGGCGACCAGCACAGATTGTCGCTCTGGGGAACGTTCTGGCTCGTGGCGGGCGCAGGCGTCCTCATCTATCTCTGCTGGGCGCGAACGACGAATAACGGACTCACGATCGACGGCACGACGCTGGTCTATATCGCGGTCGCGGTCCTCTTCTTGATCTTGCCTGCGATCGTCCCACTCGTGAAGTCGGTGACGATCGGCAAAGACTCCGTAACGGTGACGCTCGACCGCCTCGAAAAAGAGGTGCAGCAGACGCGCAAGATCGCGGAGTCGGCCAAGTCGGCAGCCGATGAGAGCGCGAGGATATTGCGTAACGTCGCGCCGCGCCTCGGCGAGGCCGAATCGCCTCCGGCGCCCTAAGCGCCCGTTTCTTCGCGGAATCGCTCCCAACCGCGCGACTCGATCGCCGCGCGAGCCTCGCGCATGAGCGCGTTGAGGAAGTAGACGTTATGGTAGGAGAGCAGACGCGGTCCGAGCATCTCCTTCGCCCGAAAGCAGTGCGCGAGATAGGCGCGTGAATACGTGGTGCAGGTCGAGCAGTCGCACTGGGGATCGAGCTGCGTCGTGTCGCGCACGAACCGAGCGTTGAAGAGATTCAGCTCGCCGCCGTGGGTCATCGCGCGGCCGTTGCGGCCGCAGCGGGTGGGGTAGACCGAATCGAAGAGATCGATGCCGCCGTCGATCGCCGAGATCAGATCTCGTACCGTTCCGACGCCCATCAAGTAGCGCGGCTTCTCCTCGGGCAGAAGCGCGGCGGTGAAGGCAGCGGTCTCGTACATCTCTTCGCGCGTCTCGCCGACCGAGAGACCGCCGATCGCATAGCCGGGGAAGTCGAGTTCGACGAGCTCGCGCGCACTGCGCTCGCGCAAGGCGCGATCGAGGCCGCCCTGGACGATCGCAAAGAGCCGCGTTGCGTCGCGCGCCGGAGCGGCCGCGCAACGGCGCGCCCACGCGGTCGTCAAGCGCACCGCCTCTTCGAGTTGCTCGCGCGTCGCCGGCAACTTTACGCAGACGTCGAGCACCATCGCAACGTCGCTGCCGATGCGCTGCTGAAACGCGACGACGTTCTCCGGCGTAAACCGATGCTCGCTGCCGTCGAGGTGCGACGCGAACGTTACGCCGTCGTCGTCGAGGCGGCGCCGGCTCTCAAGACTGAAGACTTGAAAGCCGCCCGAATCGGTAAGTATCGGACGATCCCAGGCCATGAAGCGATGGAGCCCACCGGCGTGCTCGAGCGTCTCGAGACCCGGGCGAAGCCAGAGATGATACGTGTTCGCCAGGACGATCTGCGCCTGCGCCTCGCGCAGCTCCGCAGGCGTCAGCCCTTTGACCGTCGCCGCTGTGCCGACCGGCATGAAGCACGGCGTTTCGACGTCGCCGTGTGCGAATCGCAGGCGCCCGCGCCGCGCCCCGCCATCGCGCGTTAGAAGAGTAAATCCAGGCGTCACCAGCTAGTCTTGGTCGCGGCCGAGGCGCCGGCGCACGCGCCTCGCGTCGACGCGGTCTTGGTCGCGCCCGGTCGCTTCTTTGTTCCTTAGGAATTCTTCAGCGCCGATAACCGGCACGATCATTCCATCTCGTTCGACTTCGATTCGACTCGGCCACGCTTCGTCGAACGTCACGCCGGTGATCGAGGTCAGCACGTCGATGCGTATTGGGGCAACACCGATCTGATCCAAACGTCCAGATCCTTGGTTGCCCGAGCGCGATCGTGGACGCTCAACGCGTGAGCGCCGACGACCAGAAACTCAACGCCGGCGCTTAAGAACGCGCGCAACAGATCGCTGAAGTCGCTGTTCAGTTCCATCGCGTGTGCCTCGAATCCGCCGTTGTGCGCGCGCGCGAAACGCAGGGTCCAAGAGCGGGTCGTCTGGTTGCACTATGTGCTATTCTCCGCGGCACAGCTTCAGTCCGGTCCGGATGACACGAGTGCGCGGGCCTGCAGATACGCGGGGGGTGGCGCGGATTCGAACTCCATCGGCTCGCGCGTACGCGGGTGACGGAATGCGAGCCGCCACGCGTGGAGCGCTTGTCCCGGAAGTTCGAAGCGCGCCTCTCTCTTGCCGTAGACCGGATCGTTGAGAATCGGGTAGCCGGCGGCGGCGAGGTGAACGCGGATTTGGTGCGTGCGTCCGGTCTCCAGGCGAAAGATAAGCTCGGCGTGTTTGGCAAAGGCTTCGCGGAGCTCGTAGTGCGTAATCGCCGGTTTGCCGTCGGCGACGATCGCATATTTGAAGCGATTGCGCGGATCGCGTCCGATCGGGCCTTCGATCGTGCCGCGCGGATTCTGCGGAACGCCGCGCACGAGCCCGAGATACTCACGCTCGATGCGCCGCGCTTTCATCGCAGCGCCGAGCTTGCGCAGGCTTTCGTCGTTCTTGGCGACGACGAGCAGTCCGGAGGTATCGCGATCGAGACGGTGCACGAGCCCCGGGCGCAGGACGTCGCCGGGTAGATTTCCGCGAACGTGCGCGAGCACGGCGTTGACGAGCGTCCCACTCGTCGTCCCATGCGCCGGATGCGTGACCATGCCCGCGGGCTTGTCGACGACGAGGAGGTCGTCGTCCTCGTAGAGGATCTTCAGCGCGATCGGCTCGGGATATGCGACGAGCGCGGGCGGCTCGCGCACGTCGAACTCGAGCGAATCGCCCGCTTCGAGCGGCGTGCTCGGCTTTGCCGGAACGCCGTTGACGAGCACCTCGCCGCGTTTGGCGCTTAGCGCCGCTTGCGTTCGTGAGGCGCCTGAGAGCGAGGCGACGAGGACGTCGGTGCGCGTGCCCGCTTCGTCAGCGGTGACGACGTGTAACAAGGCTCGAGAGCAGCAGCAACCCGACGCCGACGGTGATGCACGAATCGCCGACGTTGAAGATGTTCGGCCAGATTCGGTAAAAGTCGATGAAGTCGATCACGTATCCGTAGTGGAGCCGATCGACGATATTGCCGATCGCGCCGCCGACGATCATGCCGAAGGCGATTCGAACCGTGAGCGAGCGCGCGGCGGCGTCGCGGAAGCTGTACCAGAAGAGGACCAGAACGACGATCGCCATCGCGATCAGCAGCACGGCATTGTTGCCGAAGAGCCCGAAGGCGCCGTGCACGTTGCGTTCGTACGTGATCCGCAAGAAGTGCGGAATGACCGTGCGGCAGGCCGGGAAGTCCGGCACGCACTCCCTCGCGATCATCCGCTTCGTCACCTGATCGGCCCATAGGACCAATACCGCGACCGCGGCGATAACGAGGCTGTTGATTAAGTTAGAGTTTCGGTTGCGGGACAAATTGGTAGAACCATCCGGCGACGTTGAGGAATGCATCGTTGACAAGTACCAATCCGACGACGATCAGAAATGCGCCCGCGCCGAACTCGATCGCTCGTAACGACGGCCGAATGCGGCGCAGCAAGGGCAGCACGGCACCGACGGCGCCGGCGGTAATGAGAAACGGCACGGCGAGACCGAGGCAGTAGAAGACGAGCAGAAGCGCGGCTTGCGCGCTATGCTGCTGCGACGCAATCGCGAGAATTCCCGCCAGAATCGGTCCGATGCACGGCGACCAGCCCGCCGCGAAGGCCATTCCGACGATGCCGGAGGTCCAAAAGGTAGCGCGATCGTGGGTGAGGTGCAGCCGGGCATCCATCATGAGCCAGGGAATCCGGATCATCCCCATCATGTGCAGGCCGAGCACGACGACGATCACGCCGCCGATCTGCGCGATAAGGACGCGGTTGGCGGCGAGCGCGCCGCCAAGCGCGCTGGCGCTCAGGCCGAGCGCGATGAAGATGAGGCTAAAGCCGATGACGAACGCGACGGCGTGTGCGAGCGTTTGAATCCTTGCCTGCGCCGTCGGCTCGGTCTGGAGATCTTCGACGCTCTCCCCCGTCAGCAACGAAAGGTACGCCGGCACGAGCGGGAGGACGCACGGGGAGACGAAGGAAACGAGGCCCGCAAGGAAGGCGATGCCGGCGGTAATATGCGTCGTCGCGGTCATGCGCCGATAGTGGTTTGTAATGCAGCACTGGTTTACCTATCCGACAAACATCGACCCCGTCGCGATCCATCTCGGGCGCTTCGGCATTCACTGGTACGGAATCGCCTATCTGGTTGCGTTTCTCTGCGTCTACCTGTGGATGAGCCGTCCGGCCGGGCGCAGGCGCCTCGGGCTCACCCGGGAGCAGATTCAGGATTTCCTCTTTTACGCGCTGGTCGGCGTGCTCGTCGGCGGACGAACGTTCTTCGTCATCAACGACATCATCAGCATGCACGACGCCTCGTTCTACGTTTCGAATCCGATCAATTTTATCGCGGTCTGGAACGGCGGCATGGCCTTCCACGGCGGCCTCGTCGGCGTTGTGGTGGCGCTCTGGCTCTTCATTCGCAAGCATCCGGGATTGAAGTATATCGTCCTGGCCGACGAGGTCGTGATGATGCTGCCGGTCGGCATCACCCTCGTCCGGATCGTGAACTTCATCAACGACGAGCTCTGGGGCGACGTCTGCAGCCCCGACCGGCCCTGGTGCATGGTCTTCCCTTCGGCGCCGACGGTCAACGGCGTCGGCGTCTACCGTCATCCCTCGCAGATCTACGAGGCGATTCTCGATATCTTGACGCTGCCGATTCTGCTGATCCTCTACCGGCTCAAGCCCAAGGACGGCGTCGTCGCGTGGACCTGGTTCACGCTCTACGGCATCACCCGAACGATCGCCGAGATGTGGCGCCAGACGGCGTTTAGCTTCATGGGCCTCACCGGCGGGCAGCTCTACGCCCTGCCGATGATCGTCATCGGCATCATCGGCATCGCCTACTGCGCGACGCGCCCGGGTCCGCGAACCGAAGTTGCTCCGGTCCCGGCGCAGCCGGCGCGTGGCTGAGGGCGCCGGCGAGCGGTATCGGGCGCTGCGCCGCGCGATCGACGATGAGGCCCGCCGCTGCGGCCGCGATCCCGCCGGCGTCACCCTGGTCGGAATCGGTAAGGGGCAACCGGTTGAGACGATCGCAGCCGCGATCGACGCTGGGCTGACCGATCTCGGCGAGAACTACCTGCAGGAGGCACGCCGCAAATTTGCATCGCTGCCGCCGGTGCGTAAGCACTTCGTCGGCCATCTCCAGACCAACAAAGCCAAGGCAGTCGTCGATGCATTCGACGTCGTGCAGAGCGTCGACCGCGCGAACGCCGGAGCGGCGCTCGCGAAGGCGGCGGTCGAGGCTGGAAAGGAGCTGCCCGTGCTGATGCAACTCAATATCTCGCCGATCGAGCGTTTCGGCTGTCCGCCCGCCGAGGCCGAGCGGCTCGCCGAGGCGCTGCGCGAGCAGCCGGGCCTGCGCCTCGATGGGATCATGGCGATCGGGCCGCTCGGCGCCGACCGCGATGCAATCTTGCGCGCATTCGAGCTTGCAGCCATGACGTTGGCCCGCATTGGTGGAAGTACGCTCTCGATCGGCATGTCGGGCGATTGGCGCGAAGCGGTGCAGGCAGGCTCTACGATGGTACGCATCGGCGAAGCGCTCTTTGGTTCGCGATCCTGAGCTGAGTCGAAGGAAGGTTACGCTGTGAGTATGTTCAGCAAGATTGGGTCGTTCTTTTCGATCCGCGATGAAGAGGACGAATTCTACGAGGACGAGACCTCGTCGCGCGTCGTGCCGCTCTCGGCCGCAGCGCGGCGCGGCGGCAATCAAGTAAGCGTCTTCTCACCGCGGAGTTATCAGGACGTCGTCGAAATCGCCGATGCCTTGAGAAACCGTCAGGTCGTCATCGTCAACTTGCAGAACGCGGACCGCACCCTCTTGCAGCGCGTCGTCGACTTCACCTCCGGCGTTGCGTATACGATCGACGGCAAGATCCAAAAGCTTGCCGAGTCGATCTATCTCGTCGTTCCGGCCGGCATCGTCGTCAACGCCGCGGGCTTGCGCGATTCGATGGCGGCCGACGGTACGTTCGATTTCATGGCCAACCGCCCGTAGGATATAAAAGATGCAGAAGATCACCCCGGTCGACATTCAGCACAAGACCTTCAAGAAGGCGCTCCAGGGATACGAGCGCGCCGACGTCGATGCGTTCCTCGACGAAATCATCGAGACGCTCGAGGACGAAGCGCAGCATCGCGCCGCGCTCGAAGCGGATATCGCCGATCTCAAAGAACGCATCAGCCATTTCAAAGCGATGGAAGAGTCGCTGCAGAATACGCTCGTGCTTGCGCAGCGCACCGCCGACGAGGTCAAGGCGTCGGCGCATAAAGAGGCCGATCTGATTCGCGAGCAGGCGCGCCTGGCCGGCGAGAAAGAGATTGCCGGCTATAACGACGCGATCGCCGAGGTGCGGCGCGAGCATCAGCGGTCGATCGAAGCCGCGGAGAAGACCCGCAGCGAACTGCGCAGTCTGCTGATGACGCATTTGGCGCTGCTCGAACGCATCGACGGCAACGCGGTCAACGGCGCGCCGCAGAGCGTCGTGACGCCGCCCGAGCCCGAGCCTCCGAAGGAAGCGCCGCGCAAGGACGATACGACCCGCATCACCGTCTATTGATCGCGGTCCTGCCCGGGGACGGAATCGGCCCCGAGGTCACGCGCGCGGCGGTCCGCGTCTTGCGTTGCGTACGCCCCGACGTAGATGCGCGCGAAGCGTTGGTCGGCGGTGCGGCACTCGCCGCCGGATTGCCCGCACTTCCCGACGAGACCCGCGCGCTCTGCGAGCGCGCCGACGCGATTCTCTTCGGTAGCGTCGGTCTTCCGCAGTACGACGGCAAGCCGCTGCCGGAGCGCCCCGAGTACGCGCTCTTTCTTCTGCGGCGGGATTTCGAGCTCTACGCGAACCTTCGGCCGGTGCGCGTCTTCCCGGGCCTCGAAGAAGCCTCGCCGCTCAAGCCGCAGCTCGTACGCGGGCTCGATCTGCTCGTGGTGCGCGAGCTCACCGGCGGCATCTATTACGGCCGGCCGAAAGAGCAGCGCAACGTCGACGGCATCGACGAGGCAGTCGATACGATGATCTATCGCGAGCCGGAGATCGCGCGGATCGCGCGGATTGCCTTCGAGCTCGCCCGCGTGCGCCGTAAACACCTCACCTCGGTCGACAAGCAGAACATTCTCGAGACCTCGAGACTCTGGCGGCGCGTCGTCAACGCGCTCGCAAGCGAGTATCCCGACGTGCGGCTCGACCACCTGCTCGTCGACACCGCCGCGATGCAGCTCGTCGCGCGTCCGGGGGACTTCGACGTGATCGTCACCGAGAATATGTTCGGCGACATTCTCTCCGACGAGGCGGCGATTCTCACCGGATCGATCGGCACGCTGCCGAGCGCGAGTCTGGGGGCGCGAGGCGCTCCGGGGCGGCAGTTCGGGCTCTACGAGCCCATCGGCGGAACGGCTCCGTCGCTCGCGGGCGCAAACGTCGCCAATCCGACCGCGGCGATTCTCTCCGCGGCGATGCTGCTGCGCCATTCGCTCGACGACGAGCCGAGCGCCGCGCGCATCGAAGGCGCGATCGAACGCACCTACGCCGACGGTTTACGCACCGCCGAGCTTGCCGGCGGCTCGTCGGAACCGCTTTCCACCGATGCCTTCACCGAGGCAGTTATCGCCCGGCTGTGAACGTCGACTTCGGTAAAACGGCCGGCGACTACGGACGCCACCGAGCCGGCTTCCCCGAGGCATTCTTCGATCGGGTATTCGCACTGGCCGCAGTGCACCGTAACGATCGCGTGCTCGATCTCGGCACGGGCACGGGAACGCTGGCGCGCGGTTTTGCGCTTCGTGGATGCAAGGCCGTGGGCTTGGATCGATCGACCGCGTTGCTCGATCGGGCGCGCGAGCTCGATGCAGCCGCCGGCGTCGAGGTGCAATACGTCGAAGCGCTCGCGGAAGAGCTGCCGTTTTCCGACGCGAGCTTCGACGTGGTCTCTGCCGGTCAGTGCTGGCACTGGTTCGATCGGCCGCGCGTCGCCGCGCAAGCGCATCGAGTGCTCGTTCCCGGCGGGCGTCTGCTTCTCGCGCATCTCGACTGGATTCCGCTGCGCGGCAACGTCGCCGACGCGACGGAGCGTCTCATCGAGCGGCACAATCCGCAATGGAAGATGGGCGGCAGCAACGGCATTCACGCAGGCGAGTTGATGGATGCGGCGACCGCCGGCTTCGGCAACGTCGAAAGCTTTTCGTTCGACCTGACGATTGCGTACACGCACGAGGGATGGCGCGGGCGAATTCGAGCGAGCGCGGGGGTTGCGGCCAGCTTGGCACCGGACGCCGTGGCCGCTTTCGACGACGAACTCGCCGCTTTGGTGCGACGGGATTTTCCCAACGAACCGATTCCGGTGCTGCACCGCATCTGGGCAGTGATCGCGCGGCGCTGAATATATCGGCTCGGGCGAACGCTCCGAGTTAAACCGTCGTCGTCTCCGAGGCGACGCTGCGGCCGATGAAGTCGATGAAATGCACGCGGAGGATCGCGTGTGAATGCGGATGAGCGGCGGTCCAAGCGGCGCGCCAGGCAGCGAGTGCGTCGCGCTTGAGCGCGGCGACGCTATCGTCGTCGGCGTCGATGTAATGCTGTAGGTCGAGGCTGACGATCAGCGTCGTCTCGGGTTTGATATCGAAGCCCATCACGACGTCGGGATACGTATGTTTGAGCGACGCAACCGCGGCGAGCTCGGCATCGTCGACGCGCTGCTGCGGGGCAGGCGAGCTGCAGGCGGCGAGGAGCGCCGCGAGGGCGGCGTGGGAGACGCGCGAGACGTTCATCGCGTGGAGACGATTCGGCCACACTCGCGCGCTACCATGCGGTCGTGGACGGCATTGAGTGGGCCTCGAGCGCGATGGTCGCGGCGAGAACGCGGCTCGAGATCGCGACCGAGAATCTGGCGAACGTCTCGACGAAGGGGTTTCGGCGCATCGCCGCGCGCGGTTTCCTGACCGCGCTGGGCGTCACGATCGCGCGAGAGCGTCCGGGAGACCGCTCCGGAGGGATCCGCGCCGGTGCCCTCGGCCGCCGCGCCGCTGAACCCGATGCTTCGAGCGGGATCGATGCGATCGCCGAGATGATCGACGTGCTCGCGGCCGAGCGCTCCTTCGAAAGCGCACAGAAGTCCGTCGCCGCCATCGATTCGGCGCGCCAAAAATCCGCCGAAGCCGCTCGCATCGCTTAGGAGGCCGGAGCTATGGATCGCGCGCTCTTCGCTGCGGCCAGCGGAATGGCCGCACAGCAACGCAATCTCGAAACGATCGCGGATAATCTAGCAAACGCCGGCGTCGTCGGCTTCAAAGGTTCGGCACAGAGTTTTGCCGAGCTGATCGCGCCGGGCGAAGGCGGCGTCGGCACCGTCCCGCTCGGTGCGCGCGTACTCTTCGCGCAGGGGAAGCTGGCGCGAAGCCCCGGACCGTTCGATCTGGCGATCGACGGTCCGGGATTCTTTATCGTCGTCGACGCGCACGGCCGGCAGTACTACACGCGCAGCGGCGAGTTTTCACGCGCCGCCGACGGCACGCTGCGCGACGCGCACGATCTGCGCCTCGACGGCGTACGAATTCCCGCGGAGGCACTCGCGGCGACGGTCGACGCCGACGGCACCGTTCGCGCGACCCTTGCCAAGGGTCAGCGCGTGATCGGCAGGATTCGGCTCGCCGAATTCGCCGCGCCGGAGCGGTTGCGCGCCCGCGACGGCGCGCTCTTCGAAGCGACCGCGCAGTCGGGCAGGGCGCGAATGGTCGTTCCCGGCTGCGACGACGGGCCGAAGCTGCGCTTCGGCATGCTCGAAGAGTCGAACGTCACGATCATCGACGCGATGATGCAGATTCTTACCGCCCAGCGTGCGTACGAAGCGAACGCTAAAGGGGTTCAGGCGGCCGACGAGATGCTGCGCATTGCCAACAACTTGCAGCGTGGTTGACGACGTTTAATCGCGGACGGCCTTACGCATGATGGCGAGATGGTCGGCCTCGGTCGCCTCACGCCGCGTGTTGTGAAAGTTAGCGAGCTTCCAGCCTTCGTCGTCGCGCACGAGCAAGATGCTGGCGATGCTCAGGACGATTCCCTTCACCGGCCCGGACGGAATGTCGAGTCGAGATGGTGCGATCACCAGCGATGCGGTCGGCGAAATTGTGCGAACGCTCTCGATCGTAAAGGCAACGGTGCTGCCCTTGTACGGGCCGCGAAAGATTTTTTCGTGCAGCTCCGCGACGGCGCGCCGTCCGGTGACGTGCATGCCGAGCAAGTTGATAAAGTCGACGTCCTCGGTGCAGCACTCAGCAAAGGCCGCCCCGTCGCCGTTTTTCCAGGCATCGCTTAGCCGGTCAAACGTCTCCTGAATACCCGGGGCTATCGCGTCACTCATGAACGACTCCTTTGCGTAACGTCCGGATCACCCTTCGGCAACAATCGGCCGATATGATCTGGGGCATGGATTCTCCGGGGCTGGACGATCGGCAGCGTGGATAGCCTGACGGCGCGCCGCGCCGGCGAGCTCTTCGAGGCGATGCTGCTCGCGCCGATCCTTCGCCCGATGATCGACGGCGCCGGCGTGCTCGGCGAATACGAGCTCGATCAGCTTGCAAACGAGATGGCGCGCCACGATGCTCGCGGTTTCGCAGCGTTCGTTGCAGCGAGCTTGGAGCGGGCGCGATGAGCGAAGCGCCGGAACGCGACGCCCAGGTCCGCGCGCTGCTTCCGCTGGTGCGCAAGGTCGCGCGGCGGCTCAAACGGCTCGTCCCGAGTCTCGACGTCGACGACCTCGTCGGTGACGGATCGATCGGGCTCATTCGAGCGGTCGACTCCTTCGACCCATTGCGGGGTCCGCAACTCGCGGAGTATGCGCGCCGGCTGATCGTCGGCGCAATGCTTAACGGCGTACGCCGCATGGATCCGGTCTCGGAGCGGGCGCGCCGGCTCGTACGCGAGGGCGAGAATCAGCGCTATACGCTCGCCGCGCAGCGGGGCGACGTGCCGAGCCCTCAAGAGATGGAGCGGCGATGTCCCGGGTATAACCGCGCGGTCGCGGCCGCCTACCGCGGACAGCCGCTCTCGCTCGACGCGCCGCTTCCTCGCGGCGAAGCGCTTGCTTACGATTGGAGCGACGATCCGGCGCGCATCGTCGAGCGGCGCTTGCAGCGTGCCGAGCTTGCCGAAATGCTTTCGGCCTTGCCGCGGCGTCATCGTCAGGTGGTGCTCCTGCACTACTTCCACGAAACCTCGTTGCGCGCGGTCGGCCGGCGTCTGGCGATCTCACCGCAGCGCGCTTCGCAGCTGCACACCACCGCTCTGGCCAAACTAAAGCAGCAAGCGCATGTTGCGCCGCATTGAGCTCGACGAGCCCAGTGCCGCTCTGCCCCTACAGATCGGTGCGAGTCGCTCGGAGGCGGTCGTCCCGGTCGTCGCCGAGGCCGAACTCGAGACGACGCTTCTCCCAAACGATCAACCGCGCTGGGTCAAGGACGCGGTCGCCGTTTCGCAGCGGGCTCGCGAGATCATCGCAAGGCTGCGTCCGGCGGCGGTGCACGTTCTCTCCTTCTGGGATCACCGAATCCGTGCGATCGTGGTCGGGGAACGACGCATCGCGGTGGATGCCAGCGGCTGCTACCGCACCGATGGCTAGCCAATTGACGGCACCAGATGCGCGAGAACGGCGATGGCAACGGTCGCCGTTCCGGCAAAGACGAAGTAGATTAAGGCTCGCGTTACGAGCAGTACGTCGTGTGCGTCCATGAACGTACTCTCTCATGCGAGCCTGATAACCGACGTAGAGGAGCCTGTGATTCCTCTGAATTTTTAACCGGCAGCCGGCAACGGCACGAAGAGATTCCGTCCGGTCATACGCTCGGGAATCGGCAATCCCATGAGCGTGAGCAGCGTCGGCGCCACGTCGCCGAGCTTGCCGCCGGGCGCGAGGGTTCCGTTAAGCTGCTTCGCCACGAGAACGAACGGAACGGGATTGGTCGTATGCGCGGTGAGCGGATTCCCTCGCGCGTCGATCTTCTCTTCGGCGTTGCCGTGATCGGCCGTGATCGCGAGCAGCCCGTCCGCCGCGAGCACTGCATCCGCAAGGCGCGCTAAGCACTCGTCGATCGTCTCGACGCCCACGATCGTCGGATCCCATTTCCCGGTATGCCCGACCATGTCGGCGTTGGCGTAGTTCATGATGATCGCATCGTACGTGCCGCCGGCGATCGCCCCGACCGCGGCCTCGGTGATCTCGCGCGCGCGCATCGCCGGCGCGAGATCGTAGGTGGCCACGGTGCGATCGGAGGGAATGAGGGTGCGCTCTTCGCCTTCGAATTGATCTTCGCGTCCGCCGTTGAAGAAGTAGGTGACGTGCGCGTACTTCTCGGTCTCGGCGAGCCGAAGCTGGCGCAGCCCTTCGCGCGAGAGTATCTCGCCGAACGTATCGTACTGCGGGCGCGGTCCGAAGAGCACCGGGTTGGTATAGGCCTCGTCGTATTTCGTCATCGTCGCAAAGAATGGATCGCGATACGGCTTTGAGGCGAAGACGCCGAAGCCGTCGTCGAAATAGATGCTCGTTCCGGCGTTGAAGGCCGTCGTGAGCTGGCGCGCGCGGTCGGGGCGAAAGTTGAAGAAGATGAAGGCGTCGCAGTCCTCGATCGGACGCGGCTCGCCGACGATCGTCGGCCGGACGAACTCGTCGTCCTCGTTGCGAGCATATCCGTCGCGCACGGCCGTCGAAGCATCGGCCGCGCGATACTCGGCCTGCCCGTCGGCCAGCAGGTCGTAGGCGAGTTTCGTGCGTTCCCAGCGCCGGTCGCGATCCATGGCGTAGTACCGGCCGGTGACGCTGGCAATCGCGCCCGCTCGACCGCTGTCGCCGAGCTTGCACTCGAGCCGCTCCACGAAGCCGAGCGCCGAGCGCGGCGGCGTGTCGCGTCCATCGAGAAAACAATGAACGGCGAGCGGCGCGTTCGCCGCAACCGCGGCGTCGATCAAGGCAAAGAGATGGACGATCGAGCTATGGACGCAGCCGTCGGAGAGCAGGCCCATGAGGTGCAGCCGTCCGCCGCTGCGGGCAACGTGCGCCAGAGCGCGCTGCAGCGTCTCGTTCCCGGCGAACGCGCCGTCGGCGATGGCCGCGTCGATGACCGTCACGCCTTGCGGAACGACCCGCCCGCTGCCCAAGTTCATGTGGCCGACCTCGCTGTTGCCCATCACGCCCTTCGGAAGCCCGACGAACTCTCCCGATGCTTGCAGCTCGGTGTGCGGATAACGCGCCAATAGGTCGTGCCAGTGCGGAAGCGCCGCGGCGGAGATCGCGTTGCCGTGCAGGTCTTCGCGGCAGCCCCAGCCATCGAGCACCGCAAGCACGACCGGACGGTACTGCATCCGGCTCAGGATGACACGGCGGATGCCGCGTTGGCGATCAGCGTCGCGAAGACTTCGGGATCGAGCGAAGCCCCGCCGACGAGACCGCCATTAACGTTCGCACGCGCGACGTATCCCGCGACGTTCGCGGCCGTCATGCTTCCGCCGTAGAGGATCGGCGTTGCCTCAACGCCGTCGAGGCAGCCACGAATCGTCCCCATGACGCGATCGGCGTCCTCCACTTCGCAGCTGCTTCCGGTGCCGATCGCCCAGATCGGTTCGTAGGCAATAACGACCGTTGCTAGTTCGCTTGCAGGAACGCCGTGAAAGGCCGCGCGCGTCTGCGCGACGACGCGTTCGTCGGTCTTGCCCGCCTTGCGTTCGTCGAGCGTTTCGCCGACGGCGACGATCGGGGTGAGACCTTCGCGCAGCGCGGTATGCACTTTTAAGTTCACGGTTCGATCGGTCTCGTCGCAATACGCGCGCCGCTCGGAGTGCCCGAGGATGACGTACGTCACGCCGAGCTCGCGCAGCATCGGCGCGCTGATCTCGCCGGTGAACGCCCCCTTGAGCTCCCAATGCATCGTCTGGGCGCCGAGCCGTACCCGCGTACCGGCGAGTCGCTGCGCCGCTAATGGAATCGAGGTAAAGGGCGGCGCGAGAACGATCTCGACCTTGCCGGGCAAATCGGCGGCCGCGGGAAGAAACGCATCGAGAAAGGCGGCGGTCTCGTGCACCGTTTTGTGCATCTTCCAGTTGCCTGCAAGAATCGTGCGCGGGCGCTTAGGATTCAAGTGCGGCGACTCCAGGAAGTCTCTTCCCTTCCAAATACTCCAGCGTCGCGCCGCCGCCGGTCGAAACGAAGGTCATCTCTGCGGCAAAGCCGAGCATGTGAGCGGCCGCGGCGGCATCGCCCCCGCCGACCACGCTCACCGCGCCCGCCGACGTCGCGCGCGCGATCGCTTCGCCGACGATCTCGGTGCCGCGGCGGTACGCGGCGCGTTCGTAGACGCCCATCGGGCCGTTGAATACGATCGTCTTTGCCTGCTCGATCGTGCGCGCATAGCGTTGCGCGGTCTCGACGCCGATGTCGAGAATCATCTCGTCGCCGACGGCGTCGATCGGCGCGTCGCGCGCCGCGCTTTCGGCATCGAGGCTCGGGGCAATGACCGCGTCGCTGGGCAGCTCGAGCTTCACCCCGCGCCGCGCAATAATGGCCAGAACCTGACGCGCCGGCTCGAGATCGTCGTCGCGCAGCGATCTGCCGACGTCGACGCCGGAGGCCGCGAGCAGCGTGTTTGCCATTCCGCCGCCGATGCAGAAGGCGTCGACGAGCTCGCAGAGACGCGCGAGCAGTCCGATCTTATCTTTGATCTTCGCGCCGCCGATTGCGCAGACGAAGGGCTTGCGTGGGTTCTCGACCAGACGCGAGAGCGCGGCGAGCTCGGCCTCCATCAGCAGGCCGGCGGCGTTCGGGAGGAGGTGCGCGAGGCCTTCGGTCGAGGCGTGCGCGCGATGTGCGGTTGCGAAGGCGTCGTTGACGTAGAGATCGCCGAGTGCGGCAAGGCGTTTGGCGAAGGCCGGATCGTTGCGCTCTTCCTCGGGATGGAAGCGAACGTTCTCGAGCAGGAGCACGTCGCCGTCGTGCAGCTGCGCGACGGCGCTCGCCGCCGCCTCGCCGACGCAGTCTTCGGCAAATCGCACGCTCGTGTCGAGCCGGTCGGAGAGCGCTTGGGCGAGCGGGCGCAACGAGTAGCGCACGTCGGGTTTGCCGTCGGGGCGCCCGAGATGCGAGAGCACGATCGTTTTCGCGCCCTGCTCGTGCAGCCGCCGAAGCGTCGGAATCGCGGCGTCGACCCGCGCGTAATCGAGAATCTCATTGCCGTTCATCGGCACGTTGAGATCCTCGCGCACCAAGACGCGTTTACCCCGCACGTCGAGGTCGGTTAATCGCCGGAAAGGCATTGGGAAGGCTCGAGCTGGGCTAGACTCTTGCGGGAATCGTCGCCAGCACCATCGCGGTGAGCTCGGCGAGCCGGCACGAGTATCCCCACTCGTTGTCGTACCAGGCGGCAATCTGGACGAGATCGCCGTTGGCGTTGTTCAGTTTCGAATCGATGATCGAACTGTGCGGATCCTTCTTGAAGTCGCTGGAGACGAGCTCGTTCTCGGTGTACGCGACGTACTTGCTCATCTCGCCTTCGGCCGCGCGCCGGAGAATGTCGTTGAGCTCGGCGCGCGTCGCCGGCTTCTTCGTTTGAGCGACGAGATAGATCATCGAGACCGTCGGCGTCGGCACGCGCAGCGCGAAACCGTCGAACGTGCCCTCGACTTGCGGGATCGTGAGATAGAGCGCCTTCGCCGCCCCGGTCGACGTCGGAACGATATTCGTCGCCGCGTTGCGGGCGCGTCGCGGATCCTTGTGCGGGCCGTCCAGGACGTTCTGGTCGTTGGTGTACGAGTGGATCGTGGTCATGAAGCCCTTGACCCAGCCGAGCGCGTCGACGACCGGCTTGACGGCCGTCGCGAGGCAGTTCGTCGTGCAGGACGCGTTGGAGATCACGTTGTGGACCGCGGGATCGTAGCGGTCGTCGTTGACGCCGAGCACGACCGTGATGTCCTCGCCCTTGGCCGGCGCCGAAATTATGACTTTTTTCGCACCGCCGCTATCGATATGCGCGCGCGCCTTGGCCGCATCGGTGAAGAGCCCGGTCGATTCGATGACCACGTCGACGCCGAGGTCGCTCCACGGGAGCTTGCCCGGGTCGCGTTCGGCGAAGACGCGGATCGTTTGGCGGTCGATCGTGAGCTTCCCATCCTCGGCGCCGACGTTGCCGGCATAGATGCCGTAGTTGCTGTCGTATTTGAAGAGGTGCGCGCATTGCTGCGCGTCGGTCAGATCGTTGATCGCAGCGATCTCGATCTCGGGATGCCGCTCCGCGATCGCTTTGGTGAAGTTCCGTCCAATGCGGCCGAAGCCATTGATTCCAATGCGCATAAGCGCCGTTTACCGGGCGGCTTTCACGCTCACCTGCCCGCCGCGCAAATGGTCGGCTAGGCGGTTGAGCGCGCCGAGGCGGCTGCTCACGGTCGGCTTGGGGATCGTCGGATTACAGCGCCGGCCGAGCTCCGCGAGCGACTCGTCGGGATGTTTGAGGCGCAGCTCGGCAATCTCGCGCAATGCGGGGCTGAGACGGCCGAGCCCGTACGCGCTGCGCAGGTATTCGATGACGTGACGCTGCGCCGCGGCCGCCTGCGCGCTGCGCTCGAGATTCGCAGCCTCGGTGTTGACGAGGCGATGGATGCGATTCTTCGTCTCGCGCAACGCGCGGACGTCTTCGAGCTGCAGCACCGCTGCGAAGGCGCCGACGAGCGTGAGCACCTCGGCGATTGCGTCGAAGTCTTTGTAATACAGAACGTTGCGCGCTTTGCGGCGGACCTCTTTCGCCGGCACGCCGGCGCTGCGAAGCATCCACTTCAAGCGCTGCGCGACGTCGGCGTCGCGCAGCACGAACTCGAGGTGATAGCCGTGACTGCCCGCAGCCAACGATCCGCACGCAAGAAACGCCGCGCGAACTTCGATCAGACGATCGCATTTATGGACCGGCTTGGGCGGCATCCCCTGCAGACGCGCGGGGAGCGCGACGGCAAACGTCGGGAGCCGATGCAGTCGCGTCGGGGCGCGGCTCTCGATCGGGTGCGACTTACGCTCTTCGAGGAGCGACCAGAAGAGGCGCGCAACCGAGTTGCGATGCGTAACGAACTCGCCGCGCGCTCCGCCGTAGAGGGCGAGTCCGGCGAGGAGCGCTTCGCGGCAGTGGCCGGCGCTGGGGAGCTCGCGCGCGAGCGCGTCTTTGGTGTCGGCCGAGATCACAGCCACTCGGCGTCATCCTTGCGCGAGTCGAGAATTTCGTAGAGCTCTGCGGGCTTGAGGCTCGGCGTTACGCGCAGCGGCACCTCACGCACGCGGACCGTGACGAACTTGGTCGCATAGTGGATCTCGAGCACGTCGCCGGGATGCACCTGGTACCCCGGCTTGAGCGCCTTTCCGTCTTTGGTGATCCGCCCGTGCTCGAGCGCTTCGTGGGCCTCGCTTCGGCGCTTGGCCAGCCGCGAGACCTTCATGAACTTGTCGAGTCGCACGGCGGCTAGTTCGGCGGGAGCCTGCAGGCGCCATTGATGCGACGGCAAACGCATCGGGCTCAAGGAGTTTGCGATGACCTATCGGCAAATCCCCGTTGCCGCGCTGCTCGTTGCCTCCCTTGCTTGCTGTGCGTCGCCGCACCAGACGATGCTGCCGCCCGGGAGCACCGGCGCTCGGGCGCCCGCGCAACGCGCCGCGGAGTCTTCGCTCATCGGCGGCGCGCTGCCGACCCCGATCGAGCACGTCGTCATCATCATTCAAGAGAACCGGACGCCCGACTACCTCTTCCAAGGGATTCCCGGTGCGGATATCGCGCAGTATGCGACCGACTCGCGTGGGCAGCGCGTCGCGCTCAGACCGGTCTCGCTGGGTGCGACGTACGGCTTGAAACACGATCACGACGCCTGGTTGACCGATTTTGACGGCGGCAAGATGGACGGGTTCGACCGCGGCTTGCGTTTGAGGAGTCATCTGCGGCCATTCGGCTACGCTCCGGAGTCCGAGGCAGAGCCGTATCACGAGATGGCCAGGCAATACGTCTTCGCCGATCGCATGTTCCAAAGCAATCAGGGTCCGAGCCTTCCGGCCCACCTCTATCTGATCAGCGGAACCGCGACCGATCGCGCGCTCGACGCGTACCGCCTCGCCGACAACTCGTTCGATCGCAAGACGAACGAGACCGCGCCGGGCGGGTGCGATGCGAAGCCCTACATTCTCGTGCCGACGATCGCCGTCGCGACCGGATACGCCGGGCCCACCGTCTTCGACTGCCTCAATCGGCCCGTGCTGACCGACCTGCTCGACGAGCGAGGCGTCTCGTGGCGGTATTACGAGCATGGAAAGGGTCCGGGCTTCTGGCATCCGCTCGACGAGATTCGGCACGTGCGGTTCGGCAAAGAGTACCAGCACGTGATCACGCCGTCGCAGCAGATCCTCAAAGATGTCCGGTCCGGCCGGCTCGCCGGCGTAACGTGGGTCGCTCCTCGCGACGATTGGTCCGATCACAACGGCCGCAATGCGACGACCGAGGGTCCGTCGTGGGTTGCCGCCATCGTCAATGCGCTCGGCAAGAGCGGGTTCTGGAAGAGTACCGCGATCTTCGTTACCTGGGACGATTGGGGCGGATGGTACGATCACGTCCCGCCGCCGGTCTTTAACGCCTACGAGCTCGGTTTCCGGGTTCCGCTCGTCGTCATCTCTCCGTACGCGAAGAAGGGCTACGTCTCGAAGGTCCAGCACGAGTTCGGCAGCATCTTGGCGTTCACCGAAGAGACCTACGGGATACCGAAGGGCTCGCTTGAGACGACCGACGGGCGCGCCGACGATCTGAGCGACGCCTTCGACTTCTCCCAGCCGCCCCGCGCCTTCGTTCCGATCAAGGCTCCGCCGTTCGATCCGCGAGGTCCCGGTAACAACGACGAGGATCCCTAAGTCGTTCGCCGGAGTCGATATATCGGTACCTATTGCAAGATAACGATATATCGGATAGTATCTCGACATGAATACTGGTTTTTGGGGAGATCCGCGTTCCGGGGGCTGGTGGTGGCATGACGAGGGGCATCGCCGGCGCGGAATGCGCCGCTTTCGGCGCGGCGTTCTGAAGTTTGCCTTACTCAAGCTGCTCGACGAGCTGCCGCGGCACGGTTACGACCTGATTCGCGCCGTTCGCGAGAAGGGGTGGGGCGCCGGCGCCGGTTCGGTCTATCCGGTCTTAGCGGCGCTCGAAGGGGCCGGCCTGATTGCCGGTCGCGACGAAGGCGATCGCCGGATCTACGAGATTACGCCACGGGGACGCGAGCTGCTCGGCGAACACGCGGCCGAACTGGAGCGATTGCTCAACGCAGAAGAAGCGGACGTAGAGGACGAGCCGGAACGTCAAATGGTCTCGCAGCTGCGCGACTCGGCGCGGAGGTTGATGCAGGCGATCGCTCAGCTCGGACCCTCGTCGAAGCCGGAAACGATCGAGCGCGTCTGTGAGTTGTTGAAAGAAGCTCGAAAAGAGATTTACGAACTGCTAGCAGAGGAGTAAGAGCCGATGGCTCAGGCCGAGGCGCGGCCCGCGCCGCGCCGTCATGGCGTCAACATCTTTGAGGAGGGGAAGCCGATGTGGCAGATCCTCCTCGTCTTTCTCGTGCCCCTCATGCTCAGCAACGTCTTGCAGTCGGCGTCGCAGACGATGGCGAGCATCTGGATCGGCCGGCTGATCTCCACGCAAGCGCTCGGCGCGATCTCGGCGGTCTTTCCGATCATCTTTCTCTTGTTCTCGTTCGTCTTCGGCGTCTCGAGCGGAAGCAGCGTTCTGATCGGCCAGGCCTTCGGTGCCCGCGACCATCACCGCGTGAAGAAGATCGCCGGAACGGTGCTCGGCGCGGCGCTCTATCTCGGAATCATCGTCGCGATCGTCGGCGCGCTCGGCTCGACGACGATGCTCGGCTGGCTGGCAACGCCGCCCGACATTATCGGCCAAGCCGATGCGTACGCGCGCGTGATCTTCTTGACCATGCCGGTCTTCTTCGTCTATTTCGTCTACGCGACGATCCTGCGCGGAACCGGCGATTCGACGACGCCCTTCTACGCACTGATCGTCTCCGCCGTGCTGGCGATCGCGATCACGCCGCTCTTCATCGTCGGCCTCTTCGGATTGCCGAAACTCGGCGTCGTGAGCGCGGCCGTCGCCGGCGTGATCGCCAACTCCGCCGCGCTCGCGTGGCTGCTCTACTATCTCAAGCGCCGCGATCATCCGCTAAAGTTCGATCGAGAGACGCTATCCGACATGCGCATCGACTGGAAGATCCTCCAGTCGGTCGTGCGTATCGGCGTCCCGACCGGAATCCAAGTGATGATGGTTTCGCTGGCGGAGATCGCGGTGATATCGTTCGTCAACCGCTTTGGGTCGAGCGCGACGGCGGCCTACGGCGCGGTCAATCAGGTCGTCGGCTACGTCCAGTTTCCCGCGATTTCGATCGGCATCGCGGCTTCGATCTTCGGCGCCCAATGCATCGGCGCGCGCCGCGAAGATAAGCTCGGCAGCGTGATCCGCTCGGCCGTCGCGTTGAACTACTTCGTCGGCGGCATCATCATCGGGCTCTGCTATATCTTCGCCTGGGCGATCCTGGGTTGGTTCATCACCGATCCGCAGACGCTGCGGATCGCGCACGAGCTTCTGATGATCGTACTCTGGAGCTATCTGCTCTTCGGCAACTCGGCCGTCATCAGCGGCGTCATGCGCGGAAGCGGCACGGTGCTCTGGCCTACGATCAACGGCATCTTCGCGATCTGGGGCGTCGAAGTGCCGGTTGCGTACGTCTTGATGCATCGCATCGGTCTCGACGGCGTCTGGCTCGGCTATCCGGTCGCGTACTGCGTCGTCCTCGCGCTCCAGTTCTGTTACTACGAGTTCGTTTGGAAGAAGAAGACGCACGAGCGACTCGCCTAACCGGAATCACTGCGAATCGGGCGGCCGAGGATCGAGCGGCTGATCTCTGAAGTAGCGTTCTCCCAGCGGCGCGGCGATCGGCGTGAACGCTCGCGGCGGCCGGGTGAAATCGAAGCAATCTAATTCCGGCGAGTTGGCGCGCGCATCGCTCGCCGCGAGCCGGGGGAGCCCGAACCGATCCTCGACAAACTTTAGGATGCTGCCGTGCTCGTAGTGAACGTGGGAGACGTAGCCCTTCTTTGCGTACGGCGATATGATCAGCATCGGAAGGCGCAGGCCGAGTCCGTCGTAATCGACCAGCTGCGGCGCGACATCGTCGTACCACCCGCCGTAATCGTCCCAGAAAATGAAGATCGCGGTCGAGTTCCAATACCGCGATTTACCGACGGCGTTGACGAGCGAGGCAACCCACGACGGGCCGGTCTTCGATCCGCAGCCCGCGTGATCCGAGTTCGCGCACGACGGAGTAATCCAACTGACGGCTCGCAGCCGGCCGTGTTCGACGTCTTCGAAGAAGTTTGTATTCGGTAAGACGTCCTTCTTCCAGTCGGGACCGTAGTAGATGTGTCTGATCGCTTGATAGGCACTCCAGAGATTGACGTATCCGGAGGAGTAGTGCGCGGCGTAGAAGGCCCACGGAATGCCGGCGGCGTCGAGCTCGTCGCCAAGCGTCGCGTCATCGAAGCAGACGCGGATGTAGCTGCCGTAGAGCGTTCTCTGATGGGTGACGGTCCCGATGAGGTCGGTTTTACCGCCTTCGCAGCCCCAGCTCGCGTCGGGATAGTTGACCGCCGAGTTCGCTTGCCCCGCGATGATGTATTGATGCGAGATGAAGCTGCTTGCATCGAAGTTCGAGGCGAACATCCGATCTGCCAGCACGTAGCGTCTGGCTATCTCGAAGTACGGTTTCGTCTCCTCGTGCGGCACGTAGGCGTAGGCGGGATGCTCGAAGGGACACGGCGGATACGACTTGTGCCCGCAGCCGACGTACTCTTTATTGAAACCGTCCATCCGGCATCCGGTGCCGGGAAAACTTCCCGTGCCGTTGCAATCGGTGAAGAACGAGTAGGAGCTGTGATCGAGATCCCAGGTCGTTTCGAGGCCGATCGGCTTGAGCGCGACCTTGCGCCGGTCGGTGTCGTAGCCGTACGCGACGGTGTGCGCGCCCGGAAAACCGTAAAAGAGATTGTTGAAGCTGCGGTTCTCTTGCACGATGATGACGACGTGCTGGATTTTCTGCACCTGGTGCGGCGGCGCCGGCGGTACGTTCGTGAACGAGGAGCTCCCGCCGCAGGAGACGAGCACGAACGCCGCAAGCGGCACGAGCAGCGCTACGAGGCGAGCCATCAGACTATCTGCGCTTCTTATCCTTCGGCGTAACGCAGGTGCCGGTGGCGCGGCAGACGACGACGGGCGGATCGAGCACGTCGGCCGCGCTCTCGCCGATCTCGGGACGCGCGGCGATCACCTTGCGCGCTTCGAACTCCATGCGCCGCGACGTCTTGCCGACCTGCACGATGTGCCCTTCGGCTTCGATGTAATCGCCGGCGTAGGTCGGCGCTAAGAACCGGATCTCTTGGTAGGCGGCAAAGAGTCCCTCGTCGCCGTCCAATCGGACGAGCAGTTCGGTGGCGACGTCGCCGAAGAGCGCGAGAATCCGCGCGCCGTCGACTAAGTTCCCGCCGTAGTGCGCATCCGCCGTACTCATCCGCACGCGCAGCGTTGCGCTCAAGCCTTCGCCAGTTGCCATAGCTCCTCGAGTTCGTCGAGCGAGAGATCCGAGAGGCTCTTCCCCTCGGCGGCGGCGCGCTCTTCCATGAAGGCGAAGCGCCGGTAGAACTTTTCGTTGGCCTCGCGCATCGCGGTCTCGGCGTCGATACCCAGAGCGCGCGAGAGGTTGACCAGGGTGAAGAAGACGTCGCCGAGCTCTTCGCGGACCCGCGGATCGTCTTGGCGTTCGCGCCGGGCCTCGGCGAGCTCGTTTAGCTCCTCGGCGAGCTTCTCGAGCACGCCGCCGGTGTCGGGCCAGTCGAAACCGACGCGCGAGGCCTTCTCCTGCATGCGCTGTCCGCGCTGGAGCGCGCCGAGATGCTTGGGAATTCCGTCGAGACGGGTGCGCCGCTGCCGGCCGGTCTTTTCGAGCGCTTTGAGGCGCTCCCAATTGCGCCACTGCGCGTCGACGTCTTCGATGACCGCGTCGCCGAAGACGTGCGGGTGGCGGCGAACCATCTTATTGGCAAGCGCGTCGACGACGTCGGCGATGCCGAACTGACCGACCTCGGTTGCGAGCTGCGCGTGGAAGACGATTTGGAGAAGCAGGTCGCCGAGCTCTTCGCAGAGGCCTTCGAGGTGCGAGATCTCGATCGCCTCGACGACTTCGAAGGTCTCCTCGATGAGATAGGGCACGAGCGTGCGATGCGTCTGCTCGCGATCCCACGGACACCCCATACGCAGCCGCGCCATAATTTCGATCAGATCGTCCCAGCTATAGTGCGCCGACTGCGGCGGCAGCGGAACGAGCGGCATTGCGATTGCGGCCGAGAGCGTCGCTCGCGGCATCCCGGGAACGATCTCGCTGGCAACTTCGCGCGCTTCCAACGCGCGCAGCAGCGGCGGCAAGCCGGGAAAATCGGAGAGCGGATTACCGAGGACGCCGAGGGCGAGTGCGCCGTCGTGCGCTTCGCTGCCGAGGCGTTCTACAAAGCGCGCGATCTCCTCGCCGCCGCCGCGCACGAGCAACGCCGGATCGTCGACGACTGCGCGCGCGATCTCGACCCCGTTGCGCTCCAGGTACGCCGTTAGATCGGGCGGCGCGAGCAAAGCGACGGCCTTCCCGACGGCGCGCAGCGCATCGAGAGCGCCGAGCGTCAGGAGTCCGGGATCGCCCGGCCCGAGGCCTACGATGCGAACCAGCACGCTACGTGGGTTCGCAGCGAGTTCGCGGACTACTCCGTCTTTGGGGTGGTCTCCACCGCACCCGGCGGCACCGGCGGCGGCGACGGGAAGAGCGGGATGAAACGGGGATCGTAGACCTTGATGTCGGCCTTCTTTCGAAGATCGTCGATGAACTGCTCGCTCCACGGGAACTCTTGCTGCTCGCGGAGCTTCTCTACGATCTGCGGTCTCGCGTCTTCGAGCGTTGCCTTCTTGCCGGGCCGGTCGAACTGCGCGTGATGTTGCGCGTAGTACGTCGCAACGTCGGCCTGCGTAACGTTCACGTCCTTGGCTACGACGCGGTCGAGGATGATCTGCTCGCGGAAGAACGTCTGCAGCTCGCTTTGGTTCAGATCGCGGACCGCGAGCATTTTGTTCCACGAGTCGCCGGGAAACTGCGCCCTGAAATAGGCTATGCGAGCCGCGATATCCGCATCGCTCACCTCGAGGTGGTTCTGCGTTGCGTACTGCTCGATCAGCGCGCTCTCAACGAGCCGCTGCAGCAGAAGGTGCGCCTTCGGCAAATTTTCGAGGCGTGTGTTGTACTCGGATCGGCTGATCGGTTGACCGTTGACGGTCGCGACCACGTCGTTCCCCCTGCCCGAGCACGCCGCAAGCGGCGTGCTCAGGAGAAGGATCGCGAGGCCTACGCTTGCGCGCAGGACTTGCGGCATGGTTTTGCTAGGTTGCCGATGGACCCGGCGAGGCGGCCGCACTGGGCGCGGCCGATGATGCCGCGGCGGGCGCGGCGCCCGGGGGTGGTGCCGGCGTGGCAAAGAGTCCCGCGAACTGCGGATCGTTCACGACGATCGTCGCCTTCTGCTGCAGACCTTGCAGGAAGGGCTGAATCAGCGGGGCTTCCTGCTGCTGGCGCAGCGTATCCATGATCTGCGGCGTCGCACTGGCGACCGTCGCCTTCTGTCCGGGGATCTTCTCTTCCACCTGAATGATGTGGTAGCCGAAGGGCGACTTGATCGGCGGGCTGATCTGGCCGACCGGCGCCGAGAAGGCGTACTTGTCGAAGGCCGGCACCATTTGGCCGCGACGGAACTCGCCGAGGTCGCCGCCCTTCTCCTTGCTGCCGGGATCGGTTGAGTACTTCTTCGCAAGCGCTGCGAAGCTCTGGGGGTTGGCCTTCAGCTGCGTCTCAATCTGCGCCGCGAGCGCGGGGCTCTGCACCAGAATGTGGCGCGCCTTCACCTGTTCGGGCTTATCGAACGACGCGTGGTTCTTATTGAAGTAATCCTTGATCTGAGCCGGCGTGATCGTAACGTCTTTTGCGAGCGCCTTATCCATGATGATCTGCTCGCGCAACGCCTGGCGTACGTCGGCTTCGGTCAGGCCGCGCGCCTTCAGCATCTCGTCCCACGAGCCGCTCGGGAAGTTCGCCTTGATCTGGTTCTCCTTGGCGTCGACCTCGGCGTCGGTGACCGTGATGTTGTTGTTCTTCGCATACTGCTCGATGAGCGTCTCTTGCACGAGCTGTTGCAGGACGGTACGTCCCATGGGGCTGCCTTCGAGGCGCTGGTCGAAGGTCGACCGGCTGACTGGCTGTCCGTTCACCGTTGCGATCGCGCCGCCGCCCGAGCACGCCGCGAGGAGCGTGCCCATGAGAAGCCCGGCGAGGCCCACGGTGATGCGTAGGGCTTTCGACATCGTTGCTCCGTTAGGAATGAGGTTTGGAGTGCGTAGTAAGCGGGGCCAAGGGCCCCGCATCACGCGCCCTCGTTCGCGTGGGGCGGATGAGCTCCTCTATAGCGCTTCGAGGAGCTTCCTCAGCAACGGCATCCAAGCGCCGGCCGCCGGAAGGTCGACGAGCACGCGTCCTTCGCCGAAGCGGAAACGGTTCTTCGTGAGGGATTGGAGCTTCGGCACCGCCGCCCGGTCGAGGCTGAAGCCGCTGCCGACCCCGAGGGTTAGGCGTCGTTCGTCGACGACGACGCGGGTGACGTGCTTGTGCAGCGCGATCGCCCGAAGCTTGGTCAGCTCGACCAGGTTCGCGAGCGGCTTGGGGAAGGGGCCGAACCGGTCGCGCACGCCGTCGGCGACCTCGGCCACCTCGGCCTCGGTGCGCGCCTTGGCCAGCTGCTGGTAGACGGCGATCTTCTGCGAGACCTGTGCGATGTAGTCGTTGGGGATGAACGCGTCGATCTTTACGTCGATTACGGCCTCGCGACGATCCTCGAGCGCGCTCGGTCCGCCGCGGCGCTGCGCGATCGCCTCGGCGAGCAGCTCGCAATAGGCATCGAAGCCGACCGAGGCGATGAAGCCCGACTGCGCCGAGCCCAGCAGGTTCCCGGCGCCGCGAATCTCCAGATCGCGCATGGCGATCTGCAGACCGGAGCCGAGGTGCGCGAACTCGCGAATCGCTTCGAGGCGCGCCTTCGCCTCCTCGCTCAGCGCCTTGTGTCCTTGATAGAGCAAGTAGCAGTACGCTTGGTGGTTCGAGCGTCCGACCCGGCCGCGGAGCTGGTAGAGCTGGGCGAGTCCGAAGCGATCGGCGTCGTTGACGATCATCGTATTGACGTTGGGGATGTCGATGCCGTTCTCGATGATCGTCGTCGCGATCAGCACGTCGAGCTCTCCATCGATGAAGCGCTGCATGACCGGCTCGAGTTCGCTTTCGCGCATCTGTCCGTGGCCGATGCCGATGCGCGCGCGCGGTACGAGCTGCTCGAGCGCGTTGGCAACGGCGTGGATCGATTCGATCCGATTGTGTAGGTAGTAGACCTGGCCTCCCCGGTCGAGCTCGGCGGCGATCGCGCGCTGCACGACGGCGTCGCTGGTGGGAACGACGACCGTCTTGATCGACATGCGGTTCTTCGGTGCGGTCTGGATGAGCGAGAGGTCGCGCACGCCCATCAGCGACATATGCAGCGTCCGCGGAATCGGGGTCGCGGAGAGCGTCATTACGTCGACGTTCGCGCGATACTCCTTGAGTCGTTCCTTGTGCATGACGCCGAACCGCTGCTCCTCGTCTACGACGATGAGGCCAAGGTCGGCAAAGGCGACGTCCTTCTGCAGGAGGCGGTGCGTCCCAATCACGACGTCGACCTTGCCTTCGGCGAGGTCGCGAATGATACGCTTTTGATCGGCCTTGGGGGTGAAGCGCGAGAGCTCTTCGACGCGCACCGGAAAGGCGCCGAAGCGCGCGCTGAAGGTGCGATAGTGCTGGTCGGCGAGCAGCGTCGTCGGGACGAGCACCGCGACCTGTTTCTTGTCGGCGACGGCTTTGAAGGCCGCGCGCATCGCGACTTCGGTCTTGCCGTAGCCGACGTCGCCGCAGATCAGACGATCCATCGGCCGCTCCGACTCCATGTCGGACTTGGTCGCGTCGATGGCCTTCTGCTGATCGGGCGTCGCCTCGTACGGGAAGGCCTCTTCCATCTCCGCCTGCCACGTGGTATCGGGACCGAAGCCGAAACCGCGCGACATCTCGCGTTCGGCATAGAGCGCGACGAGCTCGTCGGCGATCTTGCCGAGCGCTTCGGAGACGCGCGACTTGGTGCGCGCCCAATCTGCACCGCCCATCTTGGAGAGGCGCGGCGACTGACCTTCGGCGGCCGAGTACTTCGCGACCTGATGCATCTGCGTGACCGGCACGAGCATCCGGTCGCTGCCCGCGTAGCGTAAGTCGAGATAATCTTGGGTCGCGCCGAGAATCGTCTCCGCGCGCAATCCCAGATACTGGCCGATGCCGTGAACCGCGTGCACGACGTAATCGCCGACCCGCAGATCGGCCAGCGTAACGGGGACGCCTTCCTTGACGGCCCGCATCTTGACGCGCTTGGGCGGCGCACCGAAGATCTCGCGGTCGCCGAGCACCCGCAGGCGCAGGTCCGGAATGCGGAATCCCGCTTCGATCGAACCGTGATCGACGATCACGCCGCCGCGTGCGCGGCGACCGGGTTCGATTCCCGCAGCGCGCAGCAGGTCGTTGGTGCGCGAGACTGCCGCGCTCGCGATGTAGATCGTCTCGCCGCTCGCCGTCCACTCGCGCATCGCCTCCGCGAAGAGCGCGATCTGCCGGTTGAAATGTTCGACCGGGAGGCATTCGAAGACGAACGACTCCAGCGCCGCCGGAACCCAACGCAGCGCCTGCGCGCTCTCGATCGCGCCGGGGAGAGCGAGCGTCGCGCGTTGCGCGATCGCTTCGCCGAGCGCTTCGAGCGAGGCGGGTTCGGCGGAGAGCTCGGCGCGCAGCGCTTCGCCGGCTTCGTCGTCGGCGAGCAGCGTGTGCCGCTCGCGTGCGCGCTCTTCGTCGAGCGCGCCGGCAACGGCGGCGATCGTGGAGGGTTCCTCGAGAACGATCGTCGCTTCGACGGGCAGATAATCGAAGATGGTTGCGGTGCCGTCGAGCCGGTCGTTCCAGGGCGCGACCGCGAGTGAGTCGAGCGATCCGCTGCTGCGCTGAGACTCGATCGTGAAGCTGCGCATCGATTCGATCGTATCGCCGAAGAACTCGACGCGCACCGGAGCCTCTGCCGTCGCTGCGAAGAGATCGACGATACCTCCGCGTACTGCGTACTCGCCGACCGCGCTCACCACGTCGCGGCGCTCGTATCCCAGATCGAAGAGCCGCCGCTGCACGCGTTCGAAGCCGGCTTCGTCGCCGGTGCGAAGGGCGAAGCGAAGCGCGTCGAACTCGGCGCGTTGCATCACGTGCTGGCGTACCGCGGCGATCGGTGCGAGGACGATACGCGGCCGCGCGTCGGCGAGATCGCAGAGCAGCGTGATGCGCGCGCTGCGTTCGGAGGGACTCTCGATCGCGCCCAGCGCCTCTTCGCGCGAGCGAAGGAGCGCGATCCGGTCGCCGCGCTCGCCGAAGTAGTAGAGCAGGTCGGCGAAGGCGCGTTCGGCCGAGTCGGGCGTCGGCGTCACCACGAGCATCGTGCCGCCGAGCGATCGTTGCAGCGCGGCAAAGATCGCCGGACGCGCCGCAGCGATCGTCTCGTGTAGCGCGTAACCGCCCGGCTTTCGACCGGGCAGGCGGCGCAACGAACGCAAACGTTCGCACGCGCCGCTCAGCGAGCGGCTCGAGCGGATTAACGCGGCGAGCGAATCCGCGGCCTCACCGTCCTTGGGGCCGGCGAGCGCGGCGGTGACCTCCGTTTCAACGGTCATACGAGTCGCTCATTATAACAGGCGCGCGCGGCAGAAGGGCGAGCAGCGGCAAAGCGGCGAGCAGACCGAGCGTCGCGGCGAGCGGCGGCGACGGGGTCGCGACCGCATCGGGAATGTAACGCAGCACCGAGACGAGCGAGAGGACTATCGCCACATGCGCAGCGCGCGAGCGAGGCGCGAGTGCGGCGAGCGTAACGAGCCAGGTGCCGTACCAGGGATACGGGTTGGGCACGAGCACCCATGCGGCGAGCCCGAGCCAGATCCAGCCTTCGGCGAAGTGCCGCTTGCAAAGCAGAATGCCGCGCGCGGCCAAGAGCGCGCTCGTCGCGCCGGCGACGCTCCACGCCAGCACGGGAGAGATCGGAGCGAAGAGTGCTTGCAGCGAGACTTGCGGTGCATAGGTTCCATGCGGCGCGAGATTGCTCGATACGCCCCAGATCAGGGGCCAGGAGAACAGCGCGGCGACGACGAGCCCGGCGATTGCGCCGATGCGCGCCCGGCGATTCACGATGGCCAGCCCAATTGCCGCAGCCGCAGCGGGCGCCTTGACGAGCGCGGCGAGCGCGGCGATAGCGGCGCCGGTGTTCGTTGAGCGGCGGCGCATCAGCACAAAGCCGAGCAAGACCACGGCAAGTGCGATCGCGTCGTTATGTCCTTCAGCGGCCGACCAAATAGCGACCGGATTCAAGCCGATCGTCGCGGCCGATCGCAAGCGCGCGCGGCTATCGCCGGGAAACGCACGGTATGCCAGCGGCAGGCAGAGCAGAAACGCGAGCGAGGCCGAAGCGCGAAAGCCGTCGAGAACGGCAAGCAATCCCAACGGTGCCAAGAGCGTAACGAGAGCACGCGCGAACTCGACGAAGGCCGGACCGTAGACGCAGATCGGAAAGGCGCTGATCCACTGCATTTGCGCGGCGCGCACGATGACGTCGGAGGATTCCGTCACGCGTGCGTAAGGATTGACGCCGACGCGCGCCATCTCGCCGTAAGCGGCGTAGGCGTAAACGTCGCTGGAGAAGAGCACCGGCGCGAGCAACGCGATCGCCAATCCGCCGGCCGCCGCAAGCGCGAGCATCCTCAGCGGAATCGGCTGCGTTCGCGCAATCGCGCGGAAATAGTAGATACTTGCGGCTGCAATCGCGACGAAGAGCACGGCGAGCGGCGGCCACGCCGCCGCGCCGAGATCGGTGGCGACGGAGATCGGTTGCGGAGTCACCTGGCGGCGGCGAGCGCCGCTGCGGCCGTGCCGATGAGAAGCCACCACGCGCCGCCGACTTTCGGATAGAAGACGAGATAGTCGACGCTCTGGTGCAGCGCGAGCGCAATCGTCGCTGCGAATGCGGCGAGGCTCCAGGGCGAAGCGTCGCGCAGACGGCGGAGGCCGCCGCGCGCAAAACCGGTGAGGATCGCGGCGAGCAACAGGATCGTCGCTGCAAGCAACAGGATGCCGCCCTCCGCTAACGACTGCAGATACCAGCTATTCGCATGCGTTCGTACGCCGAAGAGGCCGTACGCGGGCAAGAGCAGCTCGAAGTTTCCGGCGCCCACGCCGAGGATCGGATGAGCGAGCCACATCTGCCAGGCTGCGCGCCAGAGCTCGTCGCGATTTCCGACGCCGCCTGCGTAAAGACTCGGCTCGAGGGAGGCGCGCAAGACGCCGGGCGTATGCGCGTAGATGCCCCATCCAACCGCGCCGGCGATGCCGGCGACGAGGCCTGCGGCTCCGGGTTTGAGCGCGTTCCAGGCGCGGCGCCCGCCCGCCGCCGCGAGAATCGCGGCGACGACCGCCAGCGCGACCCATCCGGCGCGCGAGAAGGTTAGAGTATCGGCCAAGACGGTGAGTCCGAGCGCGACGTCGAGCAGGAGCGTGCGGCGGACGAGCGCCCACGCGCCGAGCGTTGCGACGGCGATCTCGCAGTAGGCGGAGAGCTGATTCGGCCCTTCGAGCAGACCGGCGATACGCGGGACGATCGCCGGGCCGATGAACAAGCCCGACGGCGCGCCGAGAACCTCTTGTGCCAGCGCCGAGAGCGAGACCGCGATCGCGGCGATCGCGACCGCGCCGCGTAGCGGCGCATCCTCGCGGTCGAGCGCGTAACAGAGAAACGCCGCCACGAAGATCGCCGCATATTGTACGACTTTGAGCGCTTCGCGCACGACCGGCCCGCGGTAGACGGCGCCCGCGAGGGTGAGTGCGGTGACCGCAAAGAGTAGGCCGAGCGCGGCGAGCACGAGCGGTGCGGGGCGCCGGCGTAAGAGAGCGGCACTCCCCGCGTAGGTCGAGAGCCCGAGCAGCACGCCGAGCAGAACGGTTTTCGGCAGCGTGATCGTCGTATTGAGAAAATCGCGTGCGAAGTCGACCGGCGTAATCAGGAAGAGTGCGGCCAATCCGTAGACCGGACGCCGTACCGTGAGGATCGCGGCGGCAACGAAGACGCCGGTAAAGAGGACGGCCGAGAGCGGATCGAGTTGGACCGGCGCGGCGAAGCGATCGACGACCGGGTGATAGTTCAAGGAGGTTCCTAAGACCGTTCGATCTCGCTGATCAGATAGAGCGGTCGCCCCTTCACTTCGTCGTAGACGCGCCCGAGATACTCACCGAGTATACCCAGGCTCATGAGCTGCACGCCGCCGAGAAAGAGCACCGCGACGATCGTCGACGCCCATCCCGGCGTATAGGCCGGCGGGTTCAAACTAAAGAGCTTGAAACCGATCACTATCAGCGCGTAGACGAATGCGATCGCGCTGACGACGAAGCCGAAGTACGACGCGAAGCGAAGCGGAATGTCGGAGAACGAAGTGATGCCGTCCATCGCAAAGCGAATCATCTTGGTCAGCGGATACTTCGTGCCGCCCGAGTAACGGACGTCGCGGTCGTACTCGACCGCCGTTTGATTGAAGCCGACCCAACTCACCATCCCTCGCAGGAACCGGTTGCGTTCCGGCGAGCGGCGCAGCGCGTCGACCACGCGCCGGCTCATCAGACGAAAGTCTCCCGCGTCGAGCGGAATCGCGATCTTCGTGAGACGTTTGATAATGCGATAGAATACGCGCGCGGTCAGCAGTTTGAAACGGCTCTCACCCGGGCGTGCTCGCCGGACGGCGTAGACGACGTCGTACCCTTGGCGCCACTTTCCAAGGAAGGCCTCGATGAGTTCGGGCGGATCCTGCAGGTCGCCGTCCATGAGCACGACCGCGTCGCCGACCGCGAGCTCCAGGCCCGCCGTCGCGGCAAGCTGATGCCCGAAGTTGCGGGAGAGATTGACGAGCACGACGTGCGGGCGGCGTTGCATCTCGCGACGGACCGCAGCGGCCGTATCGTCGCTGCTGCCGTCGTTGACCAGAAGGATCTCGTGATCGAACTCGCCTCGAAGGCGGTCGACGACGCTGCCGACGCGCTCGATCAACGGTGCGACGTTTGCCGCTTCGTTGTAGAGCGGAACGACGATGCTGAGGACCGGCCTCGAAGATTCCCTCATTCCGCTAGAGAGTTTTCAACGGATAGTGGGCAGAACCAGGCTGAGATGCGCAACGTCCGCCAGGCCGTTTGGATCGCGGCCTCCGTGGTAGCGCTCGCGGGCTGCAGCCATGCCCGTAAGATGCCTGAACCGCCGCCGGTCCGGCCGTCGCCGGCGAGCCGGCCGAGCGCAACGCCCGCAGCAACGCCGCACCCGCCGCCCACGGCGAGCAAGAGCGGGCAGTCGCCGCCGCCGAGTCCGTCACCCTCGGGCACGCCGGCTCCGCGGCAGGCCGTCACGGCGCCGCCGATGGCCGTCAAGAAGATTCCACGGCTTGCGCCCGATGCGGCACCGAAAATTCTCGACGTCGCGGTGAGCGAGACGAGCGTCCGTCCCGGCGATCGCGTCTTCGGCGAGGTGGTCACCAGCTCGAACGTCGCGAGCGTCGAGGCCCGCATCGGCGGATACTCGGTGAGCCTGGACAAGGTCGGCGTCGGGCGATTCCAGCTGCTCTATACGGTCGGCCCGCTGCCGTGGTTCGTTCACGGCAGCTTCACGATGCAGGTGATCGCGCGCAACACGCGCGGAGATTCGGCGACTCGCGCGATCCCGTTGACCGTGCGCTGACGCTACGGCGGCGGGCAATTCGGCGGCGGAGCCGGGCGCTGTCCGTTCGGCTGCGGCGGCGGCAGACAGTTGGGCATGTTCGGGAAGGGCGCCGGATTATATGGCGTCGGCATGATCTGCGGCTGCGGTTGGTTGACCCCGCCCGGCGCTGCGTCTTGCCACGCGTACACGACGTCGCGAATCACGCGAACGTCGGCATTCGTAACGGTCACGCTCCGCGGCGTTCGTGCCAGGCCGTTCTGCGCGACCTCCTGCGATTGCAGCGAGCCGCGGTCGTAGACGTAGCGGAAGATCGTGCCCGAGTTGTAGCGGCGCGTAATCTGATAGTGCAAGGCGTCGACGCGATCCATCGGAATCGCTTGAGCGTTCCAGCCGCTCTGATCGGTTGCGATGTAGATGCTCGAGGTAAACGGCGTATAGGGCGGCACTTGCACGATGAACGTAACGAGCACCGGCCTTCCCGAGAAGCGCTGCGTTGGCGTGAAGGTCTCGCCGGGCGCCGGCGTTTCGACCGCCTTGAGGAGATCGGGATTGGGAACCGGCGACGAGAGCGCGACCGCGAAATGCGCCACGTCGGCGAAGCTGCCTTGCGGCGGCAGCGGATCGCGCGAGAGATCGAGTTCGGTTACCGTGCCGGTCGAATCGAAGGTCGCCCGGGCCCACACGCGCGCGGCCGGGTGAATCGCCGTCGCGCCCCCGGACTTCGCGTCGCGGATCGTGACGTCGGGTGCGACGCGAAAGCCGTCACCGGTCGTAAAGAAGACGTAGCCGCCTTGATAGTCGAGGAGCTGGCCGCTGACCACGACCGAAGGCCCCGCGGCGATCAGTACGATCGCCAGCGTGGCGGCGGCGAGCGCGAACGCGAAGCGCTTCATATCGGCAGCACCTGCACGACGAAGCTCGGCTGCCAGAACGTCGTGCGATAGGGATTGCCGTACCAGTAGAACGTCCGCGAGACGTCGAGCAGCGCGTGCGAGAGGATCTTCAGCCGAACCTCACCGGTCGCATCGTACGGCGCCTGACCCAGATACGACGTGTAGAGGGGCTGACCGATGATATTGTTTGCCGGCAGTCCGAAGAGACCGGGTACCGGAATCGGAAAATCGTCGTGATGCCGGACGAGCAGCGAGAAGTTGAACTCCGGCGTCGGCGCGTCGTTGATGCCCAGACTCGTCGTCCGCTCGGTCGAGACGCCGCGAAACGAGGTGAAGCTCGACGGGCAGTAGGTGGTACCGGCCGGCTCGCACGGTTGGTAGCCGCCGTTGATATAGTGGTCTCCGACGTTGAGGATCTGATACCCGATATACGTATTGAGCGCTCGCGAGAACTGGCGGCTGATGCTGAAATTCTCCGACGCCGTGCTGATCCAATGCGGCAACGAGTTCCACTGATACTGCTTGTTGAAGCTCGCGTTGAAATAGTACGTGCCATACGGGGTGGGCGGATCGTTGAGCTTGATCGCGGCGGTATATAGGTTGAATCCGAAGACGGTGTTCCAAATCGTCGTGTAGACGGGGCAGAAGTAAACGGGCGGATTCTTTACCCCGTGCTGATTGGCGCACGGCGCGCCGTAGGACTGAAGTCCGGGTACGGGGATCGGCGCGATGCCGTTGCTGCCCTGGTTGTACTGCAGCGCGCCGACGGAATCGTGATTGAACCCGTAGCCTTCGTAGATCTGCTCGAAGATCGGCCAGTTCGCGATCCGGTTCTGAAAACTCGATGCGGTGAGCTGAATCTGCGTCGGATGCGAGAGATTCCCGGCGACCGTGCCGGGGTTGAGCGAGCCCGGACCGAGCACGTTGTAGTTCGTCAGCTGCGACGTTGCTTGAACGTATGAGTGCGGAAACGCGTAGGTGGCGTTGATGTAGGTCGTCTGCTGGGCCGCCTGCGGCAGACGCAGCCAGGTTTGCTGGGTGTAGTACTGAGTGAAGCTTTGAATTTCGAAAGCGGCTCCCCAGCTTCTCGTAGAGCGCGAGGTTCCACCATTTCTCGGCGCGCGTCGCGGGGTTGACCGAGAAGATCGCGTACTCGTGCTCGCCGACGAAGTGTTGTTCGACCGAGAGATAGGTCTTATAGGTGGGGTCGTAACGCAGGTGCACGGCGGTCAGCGAGTTGGTATTGCCGGCGAGATTCCAGGTGAGATCGACGCTCGCCCCCGAGAGGGTGTTCTGCGCGAAATACTGATTCGACGAGAAGTTGACCACGTACGAACCGAGCGGGACGCCCGCGTTGAGGAAGTACGTGTGGGCGTTTATGAATCGCACGTAGGTCTTCGTGCCGATGACCGCCCCGTTCGCGGTGATGCTCGGATGCTCGGAGACCGAAGGGAAATAGAAGGCGTCGTCCGGCATCATTCGCCCCTTGACCGGATGCGCGAGATCCCCGTCGAGGAAGGTCCAGCGGTCCGGCTCGCTCGTCACCGGAACGAAATAGATCCGCCTGAAATCGAGGAAATCGGCGATCGCGGCTCCGCTCACCGTACCGGTTGCATCGTGCAGCGTCACGTGTCCGGCTACCATGAAGCGATTGAGCTTGAGGTCCATCGAAAAGGCGTCGCCCGTCACCGTGAAGCCGTCGCTCGTCCGGATGCGAACGTTTCCGTCGCCCTCGATTAAGAATCGATTGTAATAAAAGTCGAGCTTGGTGGCGTTCAGGTAGAGAATGCTCGTCGGCGGGGCCGCGCTCGGCGCGGGGGTCGGCACCCCGGCGCGGGCAACCGCGGGTGCAAGAACGAGCATCAGCGTTGCGAGCGCCGTCGAGCGGGCGATTCGAGGCACCGTCGCAACGTTTATTGGGCGCACGCCGCACTCCTATCTTCGTCTGCGTGAGAGTAGGAAGCGAGTCGCGAAGGGAAGGAGCGCACCGATGAAGCGAGTGGTCGCAATCGTCATCGACTCCGGCGGTGTGGGTGCGCTCGCCGACGCCGAGCGATACGGCGACGCGCCGGGAGCGAATACGATCGGTAACGTCGCGCGGCGACTCGGCTCGTTGTCTCTTCCCAACTTCGAGCGGTGGGGGCTCGGACTTTTGACGGAGATCGCCGGCGTCGCGCCCGCCGCACAGCCGCTCGCGCGCGTCGCGCGTCTGCGGGAACGCAGCCGCGGCAAAGATACGATCACCGGACATTGGGAGATGATGGGCGTGGTGACCGACATCCCTTTTCCGACGTATCCCCAGGGATTTCCACCGGAGATCGTCGCCGAACTGACGCGGATTGCGGGTAAGCCGCCGCTTGGAAACCGAACCGCATCGGGAACCGAGATCATCGAACAGCTTGGCCCCGAGCACCTCGCCGGCGGCCGGCCCATCCTCTACACCTCGGCCGACTCCGTCTTCCAAATCGCCGCTCACGAGGAGGTCGTTCCGCTCGCGCTCCTCTACGAGTGGTGCGCCCGCATGCGGGAGGTGCTGCGCCCTCCTCATAACGTGAACCGGGTCATCGCTCGGCCGTTTATAGGCAAACCGGGGGCTTTCCGGCGGACGCCGAATCGACGGGATTATGCAATCGAGCCGCCTCCGAATCTGCTCGACGAGCTGCAAGCCGGGCATATCGAGGTGCACGCGGTAGGCAAGATTGGCGACATCTACTGCGGGCGGGGAATATCGTCGTCCCTTCGCGTTGCCGACAACCGCGATGCGATGGAGCGAACGTTCGAGTTATTGGAACGAGTCGAGAACGGTTTCATCTTTACCAACCTCAACGACTTCGATTCGAAGTACGGTCATCGGCGCGACGTACGCGGGTATGGCCGTGCGCTCGAAGAACTCGATACCATGCTGCCTGGCATCGAGGCTCGGCTGCGACATGGAGACGAGGTGATTCTTACCGCCGACCACGGATGCGACCCCACGGCGCCGGGCTCCGACCACACGCGCGAGTACGTACCGTTTCTCCACCTCGGTCTTGCCGGGTGCGCGCTCGGCGAGATCGACGGACTCGATTTCGTCGGGCTTGCGGTGAGAGAGGCGTTCGCGGCGTGAGGCACTCAAACGCGATCCGGATCCCCGTCGGCGCGCGTGCCGCACGCGACGTACCGGAGTTGTGGCGCGCTGCCAAGCGCGGAATCGACATCGTCGTCGGCGGCCTGCTGCTGGCGATTGCCGCTCCGGTCGTCGCGCTCGCGGCGTTGGGAATCGCATGCGTCACCGGCGGCACGCCGTTCTTCGCGCAGGAACGCGTGGGCATGCACGGGCGCCGTTTCAAAATGTTCAAGCTGCGCACGATGGTCAACGGAGCCCATGCGATGCGTCAGAGCGTTATGCATCTAAACGAGGTGGACGGTCCGGTCTTCAAAATCAGAAACGATCCCCGTCTCCATCCGCTCGGACCCTTTCTGCGGCGCACCAGCATCGATGAGCTGCCGAATCTTATCAACGTCGTGCTCGGCGAAATGTCGCTCGTCGGTCCGCGCCCCGCGCTTCCGAGCGAGGTCGAGCATTACGATGCGGTCGCGTACCGGCGGCTCAGCGTTCCCCAGGGCATTACCTGTCTCTGGCAGATCAACGGGCGCAGCGACGTCTCGTTCGATCATTGGATGGAGCTCGACAACCGCTACGTCGACGAGTGGACGCCGCTTGGCGATCTGTTGATCGTGGCCAAGACGATACCGGCCGTCTTACGGAGGAACGGAGCGCATTAGGCCCACCCCGCACCTTCGCGTCGTTCCGGAGCTCCGTCCCCGTCATCGTTTTTCGATTGCGGGTTCGACCTTTTTCATCATGGGTGCGACCTTCGCATCGACGCTTCTTGGATTCTTGCGTGAGGTCGCGAGCGCCCGGTATTATGGCACGCGCTGGGAGATGGACACGTTCTTGGCCGCGGCGACGATTCCGACGATTCTCTTCGGCGTCTTCAACGGCGCGCTGGTAAGCGCGCTCGTCCCGACCTTCTCCGAGTATCTCGCCCATCGCAAGGAAGACGAAGCGTGGCGGCTCGCGAGCACCGTGCTCAACCTGCTGGCGATCGTCCTGACGAGCTGCGCGGTCATCGGATTCTTCACCGCGCAGTGGTACGTGCCGGTCATCGCGCACGGCTTCCCCGCGCCGCAGATGGGCGTCGCCATCCGCATGACTCGCTGGCTCATGCCGAGCATCGTCGCGGTCAGTCTGAGCGGGGTGCTCACCGCCATGCTCAACGCCTATCACCGTTTCCGCGCCGCGGCGCTGGTCGGCGTTGCGGTCAACGTTGTAACGATCGGCTGCGTCGTACTGCTCAGCCACAACATGGGCATCTACGCACTCGTCTTGGGGACGGTCTTGGGATTGACGGCACAGATGCTGGTGCAGCTTCCCTCGTTTCTCTCCATCGGGAAGTACCGGCCCATTCTCGATCTCCGCCATCCCGGCTTGCAGAAGATCTGGACGCTGCTCGGACCGATCATCGTCGGCTCGGCTGCCGGCCAGCTCGCGCTCTTTTTCGATCGTTTCTTCGCTTCGACGCTGGCGCCCGGCTATATCGCCGGTATGAACTACGCGACGAAGCTGGTGAACTTTCCGCAGCAGATCTTCGCGGCGGCGATTGCGACGGTGATCTTTCCCCTGCTCGCGGCGCAGTTCGCGCGCGAGAACCGGCGCGGCGTCGCGCGGAGCGTCGTGACCGGCCTGCGTCTGGTGAATTTCATCACGATTCCCGCAGTCTGCGCGCTGATGATGCTCGCGCATCCGATGGTTCAGGCGCTCTTCGAACGCGGAACGTTCCAGGCGAGCGCCACCGATTTGACCGCCTCGCTGCTGCCTTACGCCGCGATCGGGCTGATCGCGCTCGCCGCCAACGTGGTCTTGACGCGATGCTGCTTCGCATGCCGTGAGACGCTCTGGCCCGTCACGATCTCGGTCGTCACGGTTATCGTCAACGTGCTGCTCTCGATGGTCTGGCTGCCGAGCCTCGGCGCTCGCGGCCTGCTTCTGGCGAACTCGCTGAGTCAAAGCATGCAGGCGATACTCTTGCTCGTGGTCATCGCACGCCTCGTCTCGGGGATCGATTGGGGCGCGCTCCTGCTCTCTGCCGGAAAGGTCGTCGTGAGCTCGGTTGCCATGCTGGCTGCGCTCGGATGGATCGGCGCTCTCGGCGTCACCCCCGAGGCGACGCTGGCCTCACGTGCGTGGTTCCTCTTTGGGCAGATCGCGATCGGAGGCACCGTTTTCGTAGCGGTCGCACGCATGCTGGGCGTCGAAGAGCTTAATCTGGCGTGGCGCACGATCGTCGCAAAGTTCGAGCGGAACCTCGTGAGCCCGCCGGAGAACCGCGAAGCCCCGATCGCATAGTGCTCACAATTACCGCCCGGCCGGCAGGCTAGGTTTTTCTCCAGGGCAAACCTTCCAACTCGATGCTCTCGATCTTAATGCCCGCTTACAATGAGGCGCATTCTATCGCCGAAAACGTTTGCGAGACGGTCGAGACGATGCACGCCCTCGGAATCGATTTCGAGATCGTCGTGATCGACGACGGCAGCATGGACGGTACGCATACCGCGGCGAGCGCCGCGCTGCGCGCGTTCCCCGAGCGCGTTCGCGTCGTCCGCTGCAATCGCAACGAAGGAAAGGGCAACGCGCTGATCTGCGGCGCCTCCTATGCCAAGGGCGACCGCGTCGCCTTTCTCGACGCCGACATGGATTTGCATCCCGAGCAGCTCGAACGTTTCTTCGCGATCATGGAGTCGGCGAGCGCCGACGTCGTCATCGGCTCGAAGTTCCATCCCGATTCGAACGTGGACTACCCGCCGGAGCGCCGGGTCTACAGTTTCTTTTACTACGTATTGGTGCGCGCGCTCTTCGGTCTGCCCGTGCGCGACACGCAGACCGGCATCAAGCTCTTCAAACGCGAGGTGCTCGATCGCGTCCTTCCGCGAATCCTCGTCAAGCGGTTCGCCTTCGATCTCGAGCTGCTGGCGAACGTTCATCACTTCGGCTATCGCATTGCGGAGGCGCCGGTAACGCTGAACTTCAAGCGCGTCTGCAGCCGGCTTCGCCTCGGCGCCGTCTGGAACGTCTTCCTCGACACGCTCGCGATCTTCTATCGAATGCGGATCCTGCGCTATTACGACCGGCCCGAGCGCGTGACGGTAAGGCTCGACCGTACCGCCGGGTCGCACGAAATCGTCGTCCCGATCATCATCGGAGATTAGTGGCCGTACCGGCCACTGCCCAAAACGCCGGTTCCGGTACCGCGCTGGTGCTCTTGCTGCCGGGGCTCGGCGACGCGCTTGCCGCCGGTCCGATCCTGCGCGGTTTGAGCCGCGAAGCCTGGACGGTCGACGCCGTCACCATGCATCCGCCGGTCAGCGAGTATCTGCGCGCGCTCGGGATCGTGCGCGGGATCGTCGAGCTGCCGTTGCGGCCGAGTCCGTCGAACGCGCTGCGCGCGATCGCTTCGCTGCGCCGCAACCGCTACGACGCCTGCATCCTCCCCTTTCCGGCCACGCGCTGGCAGTACGCCGCCATCGCGCGGGGCGCCGGCGCGAGGCGGCTCTTTCTGCACGAATACGGCGGCGCCGCCACGGTGATCGCGCGAACGGCGCGAAACGTGCGCGTCCCGCTTCGCGGAGGCCATCGGCTCGCCGAGAATCTGCGCCTCGCGCGCGCCGCGGGTCTGCCGCCCGATCCGGCCGAGCTCGAGTATTGGGTCCCTTCCTCCTGGCAATCGGAGCGGCGGCCGGGTACGCTGGGCATTCACCCTGGCTCGATGGCCTACAAAGGAAACGAAGTAAAGCGCTGGCCATACGAACGTTTCGTCGCGCTGGCGCGCGCGCAGTCCGCGAAAGGGCGGAACGTGCGTTTCTTTCTCGGGCCGCACGAAGTCAGCGAGGCTCGCCGGGCCGAGGAAGATTTTCGGCACAGCGAGGGAATCAGCATCATCCGCGAGCCTCTCATAGATGCTGCGCGACGGCTCGCGGAGTGCGAAGTCTTCGTCGGCAACGACGCCGGTTTTAGCCATCTCGCGTCGGGTCTCGGCGTCAAGACGCTCGCGCTGTACGGCATGACTAGCGAAATTCGAGGAGCTCCGATTGGACCGGCCGTTGCGTTACGCCCGTCCCTCTGTCCCGCATGCCACGACGAAGGCCTGCGCGGCTTCGAGTGCGTGCGGCGCATCGAGTATCGTTGCATTCTCCGCGATATCGAGCTCGAGAGCGTGATACGGCACGTCGACGAGCTCTTCGCCGGCCCTCCGCCGCGGCTCGCCGGCGCTCTGGAAGGTCCGTTCCGGCTCTATGGAAAGGCTCACTCGTGAAGGAGCAGACCGCGCGATCGCCGGCATTTGCCGCCGAGCGGCTCGCAACGCTGCAGCGAGCGCTGGTGCCGGCGCTCTTCGTCGTGCTCGCCCTCCTGGTAACGACCGGGTACGGAAGCGGCGTCCAGCTCAACGACGGGCAGGCCGGACTCCACATCAATCCGCTGGAGTTTTTGGGGCGGCTGCTGCACGCATGGAATCCGCTGCTCGCGATGGGTACGCACACCGGATTCTGGGTGCCGTACCAAATGCCGTACTCGTGGTTCTACGGTCTCGCGCAGGTGCTGCACGTTCCGCAAGACGTCGCGCAGCACGTCGCCGTCTTCTTCGTCTATCTCGGGTGCCTCTGGTCGATGTACTACTGCCTGCGCAGCGTCGCGCCGTGGCTTGACGAGATCGCGCGGATCGCCGGCTCCTGCGCATATCTCTTCAATATGTACGTCGCGCTGAACTCGCAGGCGCAGATCGTATGGCTGCTGACCTATGGCGTTCTGCCGGCGATGATCGGCGTGACCGCGCGCGCGATCCGCGGCGAGATGAATCTCTGGCGCGCGTCGCTCGCGGTTGCGCTGCTCGTGCTGCTCGGCGGCGGCGCGAATCCGCCGCTCGTCGCGATCAACGTCGCCGTTCTCGCGATCTTCGTCGTCGTCACGATCGCCTTCGATCCGAAACCCTCGGCCGCGATCGCACGAACCGCCCCCGTCGTCGTCGCCGCGGCGATCGCGACGATCGCGATCAACCTCTACTGGCTCGTTCCGTTCGTCGACTACTTCCGCGGCGTCTGGCTCAACGGCGTCCTGAGCGAAGCGCCGTCGATGCACAACGCCGCAACCTCGTTCGCCAACGTCCTGCGCGGGCTCGGCCATTGGGCAACCTTCGTTTCGTTTGCCGGACGGGCGTACTTCCCGTGGGCCGCGGCGTACGCATCGGGGCTCTTCGGCGCGCTGCTCTGGTTCGTTCCCATCGTTGCGTTCGGCGGCGTCGCCTTCCGGCGCAATCAGCGCCCTGCGACGCTCTTCTTTTTGATCGTCACACTCGTCTCGGTTCCGATCGTGGTCGGCTACTATCACGACCAGCTCGGCGATGCGGTGACCACGCCCCTCTACGACCAGTTCTACCGCAACTTCCCCGGCTTCCAAATGTTCCGCTTCTCGTACAAGTGGGTCGCCGGCGTCGAGTTCGGGATTTGCGGACTCTACGCGCTCGGTGCCAACGCGCTGATCGCCGCCTTGCGCGAGCAGATCGGCAAGCTCGCCGCCGCGGAACGGCGCAGGCGTGCGTGGCTGGTATCGGCGGCGAGGACCGCGGTCATCGCGCTGCCGATTCTCATCTTCATCCCGGTGATCGTCTCCAAGATGAACTATCCCGGAGAGCCGCTTCCGGCATGGGAGTATCGCGAGAGCGCGCTCGTCGGCTCCGGTCAACGCCAGCGCGTCGCGCTCTTCCCGACGCAGTTTCTCGAGCAGTTCGATTGGGGAAACCCGCAGTTCTACATCGAGGACTCGCTGATAAACCGCCCGCTGATTTACGGATTGCTCGGCAGCGAACCGTCGGAGGGGACCGACATGTGGGTGCGCCGCGCCTATCGGGCAACCCGCGAAGGCTTGCCGTTCTCGGCCGACATGTATCGCGTCATGGGAGTCGATACGATCCTTCAGCGCGACGACTTCATTCCGGCGATCGATTTTAGTTCGCCCGGTGAATGGCGCTTCAACAGCACGACGCTCACCCACGATCTGCTGCACCGCATCGTAGGCGCCGCGCCCGTACGCGCTGACGGCCCGTTGCGCGTCTACCATCTCGGCGGTGCTTTACCGCTGATCTACGGCGTGGCCCATCCCGTGATCAGCACCCTGCCGCTCTTCTCCGACGGATACCTCGGCGACGTCGAAGGAATGGCAAAAGGCCGGGCGCAGTTCGATCCACCATCGCGTTCGGCAGACGAGTTCTCGACGTCGATGGAGTCGCTCTCGCCGATCCTGCCGGGTTCCAGCGAACAGATTCGCGACCTCGCCGTCAAGCAGGCGCTGACGCACGGCATTCGCGTCCATCCGCCCTCGGCGGATGCGGCCTGGCTTACGCACTTCGACGTCAAGGCGACCGGCGACTATTCGATCTTTGCACTCGATCAATCGCTGCTGTTCAGCCGCCCGGCTCCGCAGACGCTCGTCGTCGACGGAAAATACCTCTCGGCGAAGTCTTCAGGTGGCGCGTGGGCCAGTTACGGCAACGTCGCGCTGACGCAGGGGAAGCACTGGGTCTCCGACGGGTATCTCGATCCGGACCTCGTCGTCGCCATCGTCGCCACCGACGATCTGCGGGCGTGGGAGAGCCGCATCGGCGCGCTGACGCGCGCGCTGCCGAAGAACCTCGCCACGGCGAGTCTGGTCTACGCACGCCAAGCCGGCGTCACGATCGGCGCGCCGGGTAGGTATCGCATCCGAGCGACGGCCGTTGGACCGTTCGGTCCGGACGGTCTCGTTCGCACCGAGGTACGCCGGGTCGCCGGCGCCTTTGCCGGCAATCTCGCAACGAACCTGCCGTACGTTTTGGGAAGCGGCATCGCCGGCACGTCGGAGTTGATGATGCCCACGCAGTGGTATCGCGACGACCCAACGGTTTACCAATGGCAGCGCGGCGATCCGATCTCGTGGTTTCTCTTCTCGCGTCACGCTGCATTGCGCGTCTTCGTACCGGGAAGCAGCGGCGCTCGCGCGCAGGTCTCGATGCGAATAAGCCGTTTGCAAGTTGCCGACACGATGACCGTGACCGTCAACGGCGGATCGCCGCAGCGCGTGCAGGTCCCCGGCCCCGCTGCCGACGGCCAAGCCTACGATACGATCGGGCGGCTCGACGGTCCGGCTCCGGTGGAGATTCGCTTCCCGCTCGACTTACGTCCCGGCTGGAACGACGTCGCCTTCGCTTTTCGTCCGAATGGCGGCGAACGTGCCGACCTCGGAGCCGACGTGATCGCGGCAGCGGTCGCACCGGATCTCGAGTTTACGCGAATCGGCGCGCGGGCCGCGCACGGATCGCCCAACGCCGGTAAATCGTTGACCGCGTTCGCCGTCGGCCTTCCGCACGACGGCGTCATTACCGATCCGGAGATTATCGGCAATGCGGCGAACACGGGGAGTCTCGGCGCGGCGCTTGCCGTCGCGCTCGCGGGCAACGGACGCGCGCAGTACCGCCTCTTCCCAATCGCGCGCGACGGTTCGTTCGATATCCACTTCATGCACGCGTTTCCGAACGATTGGAGCGACGCGTCGCAGCGCGTCGCCGGAATCTGGCTCGTCGCTACATCGGCTCGCGCGCGTTTCAGCGGCGTCTATTACACGGTGCACGCGATGCCGGCGCAGAACCTGCACCGGCCGGCCTCGCTCGAGAACCTGCCGCTTTTCGTCGACGGCCGAGTCGTCGGCAGAGCGCCGGTCTTCCTCGCCCGCGGGCGCCATCGCATCGCCAGCGGCGACCGGCAAGTTAAGATCGGACTGCTGACGCTCGAACCCGTCAATCTGGCGCGCACGCAGGACTTCCCGCTCGTGTGGCACCGCAAATCGGCGACCAGCGTCGACGTTACCGCGAGGAATGGCGCCAATCCGTTCCTGCTCGTATTCAACGAAGCGTTCCATCCCGAGTGGAAGGCAACGCTCGACGGAGTGGTCTTACCGCACGTCGTCGTGAACGGCGTCGCCAACGGCTGGATCGTGCCGAGCCTTCCGTCGGGCGGCCAAATCGCTCTCACCTTCGCGGGACAGGCGTATTACTTGATCTCGGGCGCCATCTCGGTGATCGCGCTGCTCATCATGATCGTACTCGCCTGGGCGCCCGAGCTTTGGCCGATCGACTCGGGCAAACCGTGATGAACTCTGCTGCACGATGGGCGCTTGGGCGCGCCGTTCGGTTTGCGATCGGCACGTGCGTCGTCGCGCTAATTCTCGCCACGACGCTCTCGGGCGAGGCCGCGGAACGCTTTGCAACGACCGCCTATCTCGCGGCGATCGTTGCGGCGATTGCGTTGATCGCGTTGCGCATCGCTCCCGAAGCGCCGGCGGAGAGTCCTGCAGTGGCGGCACCGCCGTTTCCGACGTTCCTGGCCTACGCGACCGGCATCGTGATTTTCGTGAGCATCGTCGCCGCGCTCGTCTCGCAGCCTGGCGCCGAAGCGCTGACGATCCTGCTCTGCTTCATCGCCGTCGGCACCGCGGTGCTCACCCGCTCCGGCGCATTTGCCTCGCTGCACTCCGTGCTCTTGCGCGGCGGTCCGCTCGTCGGAGCGTCGCGATATGCGGCGCTGGTTGCGGTGGCCGCATTAGGTCTCGCAGCGGTCGCCGGTGGCGACGTCGCCGAGATCCTCGTTTGGGCCGTCTATCGGCTGATGCTCTTCGCCGCGCTCTTTATCGCGGCTTCGTTGCTCGTTCCGACGAGTACCGGGGATTGGATGCGTGCGGTTTGGCTGCGCGTAACGGCACTGCACGATCGGGGAACGCTGCTGGCGGCGTTGACGGCGGTTGCCGCGATGATCTGCGCGAGTCTCGTTCCGGCGCCGTTCTCGGAGCCGTTTGCCGTTGCGGCCTACGCGGCGGCGCTCGGCGCCGCGGTCGGCATCGCCATCGAATGCCGGCGATTGCGCTCTTAGCCCGCCTCTCTTCGGTTGCGGCCGCCGCGATCTTCGCGGCCTTCGTCGTCGCGAAGGGAGTTCCAACACTCCGGCACGACTGGGCCTGGCCGATCGATCGCAGCGCGATCGGCTCGTTTCTCAGCGACGCGATCGACGGCTGGCTCTCCACCGGCTTTGGAACGCCGAACCCGCATCCGACGGCCTATCTCATCGGCCCACCGCTTGCGGCGGCGATGTGGCTCTTCGGACCGCTCGTCGCGCTCGCACTGCTCGCCGCGGTTATTGGATACGCGTGCATGCGTACCGTTGCCGCGGCGGCGAGCTACTTCGGCGCTGGTACGCTCGCCGCGATCGGCGTCGGCTGCTTCACGCTCTTCAATCCGTGGGTCTACAACGAAGTCGTCGCCGGGCACCTCGTGATGGTGTTGGCATATGCGGCGCTCATCGGCCTCTGCGCCGAAATGTTGCGCGGCCGCGAAGCCTCGTGCGTGCGTCTCGCACTTTGGGTCGGGTTGATCGAAGCGCAGCTTCAGTTCTACATACTCGCGATGCTCGCGCTCGCGCTCTTTGCCTTCGCGACGCGAAAGTGGCAGCCGTTGATCTTCGGCGCGATCTTCGCGCTGCCGTCGATCGTCGGAGTAATCGCCGAACGTTCGACGCTCTTACGGATTCCGTACGTCGTGGAGTGGCAGGTGAATCAATCGGTCCTGCCACTGCCGCTGCTCTCGCTCGGCGGCTACTTTCCCGGCTACGCCGACCGGCTCGGGCTCGCCGCGTCGATCGGCGTCGGGGCCGTTCTCGCCCTTGCCGTCACCGGGATCGTCGTGGCGCGGCGTTCGCGTGCGGTCATCCCGATCGCGGTCGCAGCCACGCTCGTATACGTCGCTATGCTCGGCGTGCACGGGCCGCTCGCGGCGGCGTACGCGTGGACCGTTCGCAACGTTCCCGAGAGCGGCGTCTTTCGCGAGCTCTACGATTTGGCGGGAGTCTTCGCCGCGCTGATCGCGCTGCTCGCATGCGCTGCGTCAGCGCGGCTGCGCCTGCTCGAGTACGTCGCGCTGGTTGCGGGCATTGCGCTGCCGGTAACCTGGCTCGTTCGACCGCCGGCCGATCTGTGGGTTGCCTCCGGCGCGTATCCACATCCGGCTATTGCCGCGCCGCCGTTAACGCGCGTCGCGCTGCTCCCCGCATTTCAGCCGCTCGCACTTCGTGACGGTCCAGGCGGCGGAGCCGATCCGGACGTTCACGACTATCCCGGCGGCGTCTCGACCCTCAACGAATACTTTCCCAGCTATCCGGTCGATATGGCGCTCGCGCGCTACGAGCAATCCGATGACGTCGCGGCGCTGCGCGCGCTCGGCGTCGGCGAGATCGTACCGCGGCCCTGGCTCGTTTCGAAAGCGAAAGGCGGCATCGGACTTGCGGCAACCTCCCTCGCGCCGCGATTGCCGGCGCGCAGCGATTCGTCGGTGCGATCCGTCGGCGGTGCGATTCCCCTCGTCTCGGAGTGTTCGGCGTTGCCGATCGTGTCGCTCGCGGATCGCCTCGATGCCTGCGACCTCTTCTTCGGGGATGCTCGGGGTTACGCAGCCGTTGCGCCGATCGTCGCACCGAGCGATTCGATCGATCCCCGCACGGCCTGGATCGACGCGCGACTTGCATTCTCCGAGTATCCCGCTCTCGCGCAAGCAATCGGCGGTGCGCTGACGCAGTCGGCGCTGCCGCAGCGCGTCGAGTCGAATGCGTGGCTGCTCGCATTCGTGCGCGGATCGCTGCGAGCCGCAGGGGGACGGATACTCGCGCAACGAGGCGGCGACTTCACCTGGCTATGGATCCCCTCCGGAGTCGACGCGGTCGCATGCCGCGGACTCTGCGAACTCGTCGCGCAGACGCCGCAACTCCCGCATCTGCCGCCGCACGCGCCGGCCGCACCCGCGCGCGCACCCGCGTTTCACCGCATCGCTCCGTGGCTCTACGTCGTCGATGCGGCCACCGATCGGAGGGGGCGTACGCCTCCGATCCTTCGGTTCAACGAACGCTACGATCCCGGTTGGCTCGCCTTCGCGGGCGGGCGTTTATTGCGCCACGTCCGCATCGACCTCTCGATAAACGGTTGGTTTCTTGGAGCGGCACCGCAGAAGGTACTGCTCGTGCAGGCGAGTGCCGTCGCGCAAGCAATTGCCGAATTTGTCGCTATTCTCTGCGCGCTCGCATTGCTGAAGGCGCTCGTGCGCGCGCCGACGAAGCGCCCGTAAGTGACGATGACGACGCTCGTTCCGTTTGTCGATTTAAAAGCGCAGTTCCGCTCGCTGCGCGGCGAGATTCTTCCGCGCATCACGCAGGTGATGGAGGATGCGAGCTTCATCCTCGGGCCCGACGTCGCCGCTTTCGAGGAGAACTTTGCGGCGTACGTCGGCGTCGATCATTGCATCGGCGTCGAGTCGGGAACTGCGGCGGTACAGTTTGCGCTCGAGGTGCTCGGCATCGGCTCCGGCGACGACGTGATCGTTCCGGCGAATACGTATATTGCATCGGCGCTCGCCGTCTCCGCGGCCGGTGCGCGGCCGGTGCTGGTCGACGTCGACGCAAATTATTTAATCGATCCCGCGCTCCTCGAGGGCGCGCTGACGCCGCGAACGAAGGCGATCATGCCGGTCCACCTCTACGGGCAGATCGTGCCGATGGAGCCGATCGTCGCCTTTGCCCGACGCCACGGCATCTATATCGTCGAGGACGCGTGCCAGGCACACGGCGCGCGCTGGAACGGCCGTCGCGCCGGCAGCTTCGGCGACGTTGCCGCGTTTAGCTTCTATCCCGGCAAGAATCTCGGCGCCTACGGTGACGGCGGTGCGGTCGTTACTTCAGACGCGACGCTCGCCGATCGCCTTCGCCTTTTGCGCGATTTCGGACAGCGCAAGAAGTACGAGCACCTGATCAAAGGCGGCAACTGCCGGCTCGACTCGATTCAGGCCGCGGTGCTCGACGTAAAGCTGCGGCACCTCGACGAGTGGAATGCGGCGAGACGGCGTCACGCGGCTGCCTACGACGCGCGGCTTTCGAAGATCGGCATCAAGACGCCGGCGAGCCTTGCACGAGAGGCGCACGTCTACCATCTCTACGTGATCGAAGTCGAGCATCGCGACCGCGTCGCGGCGATATTGCGCGAGCGAGGAATTGCGACCGGAATCCACTATCCGATACCGATTCATCTCCAGCCGGCCTACGCCGAGTTGGGGCTCGCGCGCGGTGCATTCCCGCAGACCGAACGCGGTGCCGAACGGATCCTATCGCTTCCGATGTTCCCCGAGCTCACCGACGAGCAGATCGATCTCGTCGCCGACGCGCTCGCGAGCGCGCAGCCGCTCGTCGTCGCCTAGCCGCTTCTTTCGGCTCGCGCGCATGGCGAAGAAGCCGCTTGGCATAGCGGTCGTTGGAGCCGGCTACTGGGGACCGAATCTGGTTCGGAATTTCTACGCCTCCGAAGAGTGGTCGGTTCGTTGCGTCGTGGAGCGCGATCGCGAGCGGCTCGAGCGGCTCTTACGGCTCTACCCGACCGTCGCCGGTCATGCGTCGATCGAGTCGGCGCTCGGCGATTCGAGCGTCGATGCGGTAGCGCTCGCCACGCCGCCGCGCACCCATCACGAACTCGCGGCGCGCGCGATCGAGGCCGGCAAGCACGTGCTGGTGGAGAAGCCGATCGCCGAGTCGTTCGCCGACGCCCAGGATCTCTGCGAGCGTGCGCGCCGCGCCGGCGTGCGCCTCATGACCGATCATACCTTTCTTTATACCGGCTCGGTCGAGAAGCTGCGCGCGTTGCGCGACTCGGGCGAGCTGGGGAACATCTACTACGTCGACTCGACACGCGTGAATCTCGGGCTCTTTCAAGAGAGCAACGTGGTTTGGGATCTGGCGCCGCACGACGTCTCGATCATCAACTACATTCTCGACGAACTGCCCGCCTCGGTCGCGCTGCAGCTCGGCGCGTGCGTTCACGCATTAGTTCCGGACGTTGCGTTTCTCACGATGTGGTATCCCAGCGGCACGCTCGCGCACGTGCACCTGAGCTGGCTCTCGCCGGTGAAGGTTCGGCGAACGGTGATCTCCGCAAGCCGTAAGATGGCGGTCTGGGACGACGTCGAGCCGACCGAGAAGATCTACGTCTACGATAAAGGCGTCGTGCTCGATCCCACGAGCTCGACCCTGCAGCAGCAGATGGTTTCGTATCGTTTAGGCGATCTGCACGTTCCGCTCGTCGACAATCGCGAAGCGCTCGGAAAGCTCGTCGCCGACTTTGCCCGCGCCATCGTGGACGATTCGCCGACGCGTTCGGACGGCGCATTCGGCGCGGGGGTCGTGCGCGTGATCGAGGCCGCTCTGCGTTCGGCCGAGCGCGACGGAGCGAAGGTCGAGGTGTGAGCGCCCAGGCGCTTCCGGTACGGTTTTCGCTGATGCTCCCGACGCTCAACGAATCGGCGCGGTTGCCGGCGATCCTCGAATCGATTCGGCGTCAGCGGTATCCGGCCTCGCAGATCGAGCTGCTCGTTGCCGACGGCGGATCGACCGACGATACCGTCGCGATCGCAGAGGCCTTCGGTGCGCGCGTCTTTCACAACCCGGTTCGTCGCGCCGAACCCGGCGCCGCGATGCTCTTGGGGAAGGCGACCGGCGACGTTGCGATGTGGCTTGCGGCGGATAACGTCTTCGCCGGCGAGCGATTTCTGGAGTCGATGTCGCGCCCGTTCTCCGATGCAAGCGTTCGGGCGGTCTTTCCGGCTCTCGTAAGCACCTCCGCGGATGGCGGGACCGCGCGATATTTCAATGCCTTCAGCGACCCATTCAATCACTTTCTCTACGGCGCCGGCACCTCGCCGGCGTCGTACCATCGAACCTATCGGGTCAAACGGCGCACCGCCGATTACGTCGTGTACGACTTCGCGTCGGGACCGCGGCCGCTCGTCGCGCTGGCGCAAGGATTCACGATCCGCCTTCCCTATCGTAAGCCCGCGGGGATGGACGAGGACGACGTCGCTCCCGTAGAGATGCTTCTCGCCGACGGTGCCGAGATTGCCTACGTGGAAGACGCGCAGCTCGAGCACCACACCGTCGCCGGTATCGGCGACGCATTGCGCAAATTCGGTCCTCGCTTCCGCGAGCGGATGACCGACTCGGGATATCCGGTCTGGGATCGCATGCGCGCTTCGCGGCGGGCCCAGCGCATACGCGCCTATCTCTGGCCGTTCTACTCGGTCAGCTTTGCCTTACCGGCCGCGGCCGCCGTGGTGGGACTCGTCCGCGACCGCCGCGCCGAGTGGCTCTACCATCCCTTCGTCAGCGCCGCCTTCGGCTTCGAGTTTTGGCGGCAAGCGGGGATCGTCGTGGCGCAGCGCCTCCAGCGGCGTGCCTAAGCGCACGGCGCCGTCGCGGCTCTCGAAGACCTCGCTCCAATAGCGCATCATCACGAGGCCGTCCTCGTGACGGCCGAGCAGATTCGGTATCGGTCTGCCTTCGATCGTATCGATCAGCAGCGAGGCAAAATTGATGCCGGCCGCGGTCGTGAGGGCGAGCGTCCCCGAGAAGCGCGGATTCATCTCGATGATCGAGAAGCTGCCGTCCGCGCGCAGCATTCCCTGGACGTTTGCGGGTCCGGTGAGCCCGCTCTTCTCGACGATTTCGCGAGCGATCTTCTCGATAAGTGGATGGCGATAGGTTCGTCCTTTGACCGAGACGCCGGCTTTGATCGCGATCCGCTCGCGCGGAACGGCCGCGACGACGCGTCCGGGGCTTGCGGCGAAGCAGTCGACGGTGAACTCGGTGCCGTCGATTGCCTCTTGCACGATGAGGCCGCGGCGTCCGCGCGCGGCCTCGTGCAGCGAGTGGACACTCTCCACGCGCGAGGTTCCGACCGAACCGGAGCCGCGCTGCGGCTTCAGGTAGACCGGAAATCGTTCGACGGCGATCGACGCCGAGTAGGGCATCGTCGCCGGTCCCGGAACGCCGATCTCGCGCAGAAAATTCGCGAACGCCAACTTGTCGCCGGTCCGCAGCACGATCTCGCGTGCCGGAAGCGCGAGCCGGCACCCGATCGACTCGAAGCGCGAGCGGGCGTCGTCGAGCGGGAGAAACTCGCTCTCGACGATGAGCGGCACGAGCAGGTCGATCTTTAGTTCGCGCGCCGCCTCGAGACAGCGCAGCGCGAACTCGGCAGTGCCCGCGGGCGGAAGCGAGACGAACGCGTCGACGAAGGCGCGCGTCGCATTGACCGGATTCATATCAGCCGCGGCAATGAACGACGCGCGTCCGTCCTCGCGCAGCGCTTTGATCACCGATTGTGCGGTTACGGTACCGGCGGCCGTGATCATGACGCGGCGCACCGGCGCCGAAGAGTCGTTAGCGGGCATCGTGCGGCATCCAGGGCTCCCGAAGATCTTTCGGCCCGATCGGGCCGCGGTGACGGTAGATGAAGAAGCGGCTATCGGGACCGACGTAGACCGTCTCGAGCGTGAGCGGATCCTGTCCGTAAAAGACGATCGCGTTGGTCGAGCGGTCGTAGACGGCGCGCCAGTGATATCCGGAGGGAAGATGCGTGTAATCGTAGTGCGTCGCCGGCCGGCAGCACGTCAGCGCGACCAACGCGCTCGCCGCCAGAGACGTGAAACTAATACGAGCGAACGTTGCGCAAGCCGGCCGCTTTGAACGCGGCGGCAATCGCCTCCGCTTGCGTGCCGGCATCGGTATAAAGCACCACCGTTCGTCCCTCGGCAACCGCGTCGCCGAAGTTGTCGACTTCGTCCGACGGCACGTCGAAGGCGGCGAGATAACGCCGCGTCGGATCCTCGTGGTGCGTAAAATCGCCGAGCGTTCTCGACGTTCCGCCAAGTCCCGGTACGTCCGTGCCGGTTTCATCCCAGACGCCGACGCCTTTGGTCATGTCGTCGGAGAGCGAGTTCGACTCCATCTCTACCATGACGTCGACGAACTCGAGCTGGCACGGAGTCTCGTCTTCGATCGGCGGCGTTGCGCTGACCACCTTCACTTTGGTCAGATCGATCTGCTGCGCCGTAAGCGCGCCCTCGAGCGCCATGTGATCCGATTCGGGAAAGATGCCGACGACCAAACCTGCCACGCGTCCGGACTCCTTTTTGAAAGTTCTTGAACTTCAGCCTTCGTATAGCCTGATGGCGTGGCCAAGCCGTTCGACGCCCACCCGGATATTCTTTTCGGAGGCGTTGGAAAAGTTGAGCCGCATGCCGTCGTGTACGTCGCGCGCGGGATAGAAGTTGACGCCGGGAACGAAGACGACTTTCGATTCCGCCGAGATGCGCAAGAGCTCCGTCGTATCGACCTGCGGTACCGTTGCCCAAAGGAACATTCCGCCGGCGGGACGCGTGAAGCGCACGCCCTGCGGCATGAATTCGGCGAGCGCCTCGGCCATGACGCCGCGGCGCCGCGCGTAGGTGTGGGCGATCGTGCGAACGTGTGCGTCGAAGGCGTTCCCGTCGCTTGCGTACTCGTGGAAGACGTACTGTGCGAACGTTCCGCTGTGCAGATCGGCGCCTTGTTTGGCGAGTACGATTTTCTCGCGTATCTCCGCGTCGGGAATCACCAGCCAGGCGATGCGCATACCGGGCGCCATGATTTTGCTGCCCGTGCCGGAGTAAATGATCGGCGCACTCGTTTCGTGCGCGATCAGCGACGGCAGATCGTCGCCCTCGAATCGCAACTCGCCGTACGGGTCGTCTTCGACGATCGGAAGACCGAAGTGTTCGCAGATACGCACGACGATCTCTCGCCGCCGGCGGGAGAGCGTGCGTCCGGTGGGATTCTGGAAGTTCGGGACGAGATAGAGAAACTTCGGAAACGGATCGGCGCGTCCGAGCACGCGCTCGAGCGACTCCGGAAATCAGCCCCTCTTCATCCGTATCGACGGTGAGATATCGCGTTTGATAGGCGTCGAATGCTTGGATCGCACCGAGGTACGACGGATTCTCGAGGACCACGTGGTCGCCGGGATCGAGAAAGATCTTGCCGACCAAATCGAGCCCTTGCTGCGAGCCGTTGACGATCGTGACGCTCTCCGCTTCGAATATGCGTCCGAAGCGGCGCGTCAAACGCTCCGCGACCCACGTTCGCATCTCGGGAATCCCTTCGGTCACGCTGTATTGAAGCGCTTGCGGCCCGAGCCGGTCCATCACCGCGTTGGTCGCGGCGGCGATCGCCGCCGTTGGAAAGAGCTCCGGAGCCGGGAGGCCCCCGCCAAACGAGATAACGTCGGGTTGCTGGGTGACCTTGAGCATCTCGCGTATGGTGGAGGCGCGTAGATGCGCCGTACGCTGCGCGAACTGCGCCGCTCGCGAGATGGTGGTCACGGAGCGGTACTTAGGCGGTTGGCATCGGCGGTCCGCTTATCGGGGGTCCGCTCATCGGCGGGCCGGCCGTTCCGGTCACGGGGGCAGCCGGATGTCCTGCGACCGAGTCTCCCGCAAAGGATAGGAGCGTCGCTCCCAATCCGATGAGGCCGACGAGAATGAGCACGAGCGTCCCGATGACCGGCACGAGCTCCGCGGCGCTGATCAGCGCCAGTCCGACGAGCAGGGCCACGAGCGGCGACGGCGTCGTTGCGGGGCTCACGAGTTCGCAGAGGCGTCGCCCGATCAAAAGCGAGAGCGCCGCTGTGCCGAGGAAGACGCCTGCAAACAGAAAGACCAGCTCGAGCAGAATCAGCGGGATCAGCAGAATCGTGATCGCCAGCAGCACCGCGAGCGGAATCACCGCGACGCAGCCGAGCACGCCGACCGTCGCGCTCAATCCCGGGTGCGCTTCCAGACGGTCGAGCACCATGCGCGTTCGCAGCGGGAAGATGAGGAAGACGAGCAGCGCGAGCAGATTCCAAGAGAGCCGCCAGAGCAGGCGATGATCGGGAACGAGCGGATTATAGGGCAGCTCGGTCGGCGCCCACGGAACGACTGCCTGCGTTACCGCTCCGCCGATTTGGTTGCATTGTCCGGTGACGACGCCTCCGGGACGCGGGTCGCAGTAGCCGCCGACGACGTTGACGTCGCCTTCGACGATGCCGGCGATCGTCGCGTCGCCGAAGATCACCGTGAGATCGCCGTCGACGACCTGACCCGGCTCGACGACGACCGAGCCGAAGTAGGTTCCGCCGTGGTAGACCGCTTGCGCGTCGGCGAGCGCCGCGGCGGGGAGCGCGAATGCGGCGAGCGCAAAGGCGAAGATTGCGGCGAGGCGCACCGTCACGAGCGTTCTCCTCGAACGAGATAGAGCGCGATCAACGGACGGAAGCGCTGGTACCCGTAAAAGACCGCGGCGAGTAGCAGAAGGTCGAGCAGCAGCACGCCGGTGACGGCGGCGGCCGCGACCGGTGCCGCCGGCGCGAACGCGCGAGCCGCCGCACCGAATGCGGCGAAGTCTCCGCGCGCGAACGATGCGGCCGCGCCGGCAAAGCGGCCGATGTCGGGCGCGCGCAGCGCGGCAAATGCCGCGAGCGTCCAGGCGACCCCTAAATAAAGAAGAAGCGCGATTCCGAGCGGCATGCGCCGCGGCGCCCGCGGTCGCGTTGCGTGCGTCGCCGAGACCACGGAGGCCGTAAAGCCGGCGCCGACGCGCGGCGGCCGTGCCGTCGTCAGCAAGGCGTCGATAACCCGCAGCTCTTCCAGAAGCGCGGCGCACGCCGAACAGGAGCGCACGTGCTCCACGACCGCGCGCGCCCGGCGGGGTGCAAGGGTCGTCTCGAGGTAGGCGTCGAGCAGCCGTTCACACGAGGAGCAGCGCACTCGTGCCCCCTTTTTGCGGAATGCCCACCGCCTCGACGGCGCGGAGCTCGCGCTCGCGCATCTTTTTCGTCAGCGCGATCTTTCCGCGGTGAATGAGCGTCTTCACGTTGCCGAGCGAGAGCCCGAGGGTGCTCGCGATCGTTTGGTACTCCATGTTATCGAAATAGCGCAACGCTAATACCGCGCGCGTCCGTTCCGGCAGCTCGGCGAGGGCGGCCCGCAGCTCGCGCTCCGCCTCTTCGCGTAGGACTCCGCCGGCAGGATCGGCCTGCGGCGAGAGGTCGGGCAGCGCGCCCTCGAGCGACTGGTCCTGCGGAAGCTCCTGCAGTTGCGGAGCGCGCAGCGACTTGGCGAGATAGGTTCGAATCACGTTTCGCGCAATCTGATAGATCCAGGTCGAGAACTTCCCGAGTTGCGGGTTGAAGGTTCCGAGGTGCGCGTAGGCGCGCAGGAAGGTCTCCTGCGACAAGTCCGCCGTGTCGGACGAGTTGCGAACGGTTGCGCCGATGAAATTCGCGATCCCGCGTTTGTAGCGATCCACGAGCACGCCGAAGACCTCCCGTTCCCCGGAGCGCACCCGATGTACCAGAGCTTCGTCGCTCTGATCATGGAATGCCATCTCCCCTCGATTCGGTTCCTCTGGCCGCTCTTACCTAGGCTGGGCGTCGTTTGTTACAACCGAGGCGAGCCGCGGGTTTGCCGCGTCGCGAGGTGAGAGAATCGGCCGCGTGCCGGCGAGCGGCCACTCAATGCCGATCTCGGGGTCGTCCCAGGCGACGGCGAACTCGCTCGCGGGGTCGTAGGGCGCGCTCTGTTTGTAGGCGACGATGGTCTCGTCTTCCAAGGCGAGGAAGCCGTGGAGAAATCCGCGCGGTACGTAAACTTGCTTCCCCTCGGCAGCGCAGAGCGTGCGCCCGAACCATTGCCGGTACGTCGGACTCTGCGCTCGTATGTCGACGATCGCGTCGAATACGCTGCCGCGCACCACGCCGATGAGCTTGGACATGCGCCAATCGCCGTGAAGACCGCGCAGCACGCCGCGGTGCGAGAGCGAAATATTGTCCTGAACGAACGGCTCCTCGATACCGCACGCCCGATAGCGATCGAGCGAGTACGTTTCCTTAAAGAAGCCGCGATCGTCGTCGAAGACGCGCGGCGTGAGCAGCAACGCTCCGGCGAGAGGTAATTGCTCGACCACCATGAGAAGCAGTCTACTATGAACGGCAGCGTGAGTCCGCCCGGCACGTTCGTGCTCCGGCGGGGGCTCGAGCGCCTTCGCACCAGCGCCATGCTCAAACAGAGCGCGCTGGTTTTTTCTGCCGGGATGGTGCTCAATCTCTGCAACTTCATCACCCACGCCGTCGCAAGCCGCGAACTCGGCGTTACGGTCTACGGGGGTCTCTACGCGCTGATCAATGCGGCGCTGATCGCAGCGCTGCCGGTGGCCTTCGTCGGCCCGGTCGTCGCGCAGCTTGCGGCCGAGTTCCGCGCGTTGCACGACGACGGTCACATGCGCGGCCTCACCCAGGGGATCGCCGACGGTTTCGCGCGGCTCGGCCTGCTCTACATGGTGGTGGCGGCCTTCGCCGCGATCCCGTTTGCGCGCTTCCTCGACGTTCCCGTCTGGTCGGCGCAGTTCGTCGGACTGATCGCCGGCGTTGCACTCTATTTGAGCGCGCTGCGCGCGATCGCGCAAGGGACCCAAGACTTCGTGGGTTACGCGTTCTCGAATTCGATCGAAGGAATCGCCAAAGTCTGCGGCATCGTCGCGCTGCTCGCGGTCGGCTTCAAGCTCGGCGGAGGGATCGTCGGGTTCTTCATCGGTCCGGTCTTCGCGCTTATTTATCTCGGAACGCGGCTGCGCCGGCGTTACGCGGACGTCGAGGCGCGCAGCATCCGCTACGATTGGCGCCGCATCCTCAATGCCGGTGCCGGAGCGGCGGCGGCGACGGTTTCGCTCGCGCTCATCGGCTCCGCCGACGTCGTGCTCGTCAAACACTTCTTCGATCCCCACTCGGCCGGGCTCTACGCGGCGGCCTCCCTGGGCGGGAAGATCCTGCTCTATTTAGTCGGCTTCATTCCGACGGTGCTTCTGCCGCAGGCCGCCGACCGCCACGCGCGCGGCGCGAAGACCCGTGAAGTCCTAGCCGGAAGCTTGCTCTTGTTCGGCTTCGTCGCGCTCTGCGGGCTCTTCGTCTTCAAATACTTCGGCATCGGCGTGATCCACGCGCTCGTCGGCCACGCCTTCGACGCGGCCGCCCCGCTGCTGGTGACCTACGGATTGGCGATGGTCTTGCTCGCTTTCACCAACGCGTTGACGTCGTACGGCATCGCAACGCACCGGCTCGCCTTCACGGTACCGCTCCTGGTCTGTACGCTTGGAACGCTCGGTGCGATCGTTGCGATCCATCCGACGCTGGCAACGGTCGTGCAGATTCTCGTCGTGGGGAATGCGCTGGCGGCAGCAGCCGTGTCGATCGCACTCATCGCGCAGCGAAATACGAGCGGCCGCCGGTCGACGGTGTGACGCGCGTCCTCTTAATCGGCGGATCGGGTCGGCTCGGGACGGCGATTCGGCAGCGGTGGAGCGATTGCGAAATTATCGCGCCGCCGCACCGTGAGTTGCCGCTCGAGGAGAGTCTCGCCGTGCGCGACGCGCTCGACCGGATTCGTCCGGACGTACTCGTCAACGCGGCCGCGTTTCACGACGTCGACCGGTGCGAGAACGAACCGGAGCGCGCCTTCGCGATCAACGCGGTTGCGGTTGGGCGTGCCGCATCGCTCGCGTACGAACGCGACGTACCGTTCGTAACGATCAGCACCGATTACGTCTTCGACGGCAAGGCGACCGAGCCGTATGCCGAAGATGCCACGCCGCATCCGCTCTCGGCCTACGGCGTTTCGAAGCTTGCCGGCGAGTACCTCAGCGAGCGGATCGGCGCGCCCGCCTTCATCGTGCGCACTTGCGGCCTCTATGGGAACGCATCTTCCGGGACGCACGGCTCGCTCATCGAGCGCGCGCTCGCGCATCCGGCCGGGGGCGCGCCGCTGCGCGTCGTTGCCGACGTGCTTGCATCGCCGACCTTTGCCGGCGATCTCGCCGTCGCGCTGCGCAAGCTGATCGACACGGAGGCATATGGCCTCTATCACGCGGTCAACACCGGGCCGGTGAGTTGGTACGACTTCGTGCGCGCGGCCGTCGAGGTCGCCGGCAGAGCCGTCCCGATCGAGCCGATCTCCGCGCAGGAGTGGAAGCCCGCGGCGATACGCCCGCGCTTCTCGGCGTTGAAAAACACCAAGCTGGAGGCCCTGGGAATCGTCATGCCGGGCTGGCGCGACGGAATTAACGCCTATCTTCAAGTAAGATAGGTTGACCATGGAACTGCGGATCGATCGTCGCTGCGTTGAACGCTGCCGGAGACTGGCGGCGGCCATCACCGATCCCGTTGAGACCTTTATCGCGGCGCACTCGACCGTTTCGGTCGAACGCGCGGTACTGCGCCTGCTCGGCGTCGACGGCGTCACCGCCGACGAGGTGCCACTCCCCAACTTCGTGGTCGATCTGCTTCCCCACGGGCAGCGAGGCGACGGCGTGGCCCTGGCCTTTGGCCGGGCGCTCGCCGAAACGGGGCTCGAGCCGCTCGCTCTGGCGCAAGCGTTGACCGACGGGAGCACGACGCTCGAAGCGTTCGCGTCGACTCCCGGCAGTGCGGCGCGCGGCGCTTTGCGCCCCTACGTCGACGCCGCGCTCGCGCGCATTACCGCACGGCGCGAGGAACGAGCCGAACGCCTTACGCGCCTGCCGCAGCTGCCGCCGCCGTTGCTCTACGTGATCGTCGCCAGCGGCAACATCTATGAGGATCGAACCGCGGCGATCGCGGCGGCGGAAGCCGGCGCGCAAGTTATCGCGGTGATTCGCTCCACGGGACAATCGCTGCTCGACTTCGTGCCCTTCGGTCCGACGACCGAGGGCTTCGGCGGCACCTACGCGACGCAAGCAAACTTCGCGATCATGCGGGGCGCGCTCGACGAAGCCGGGGAGAGACTCGGGCGCTACGTCATGCTGACGAACTACGCCAGCGGCCTCTGCATGCCGGAGATCGCGGTCATGGCCGCACTCGAACGCCTCGACATGCTGCTCAACGATTCGATGTACGGAATTCTCTTCCGGGACATCAACATGAAGCGCACCTTCGTCGATCAGCACTTCAGCCGAATGCTCAACGCCTATTCCGGGATTATCATCAACACCGGCGAGGATAACTATCTAACGACCGCCGATGCGGTCGACCAAGCTCCGGCGGTCTTGGCCTCGCAGTTCATCAACGAAGAGTTCGCACATCGCGCCGGCCTTCCCGACGCGCAGATCGGTCTGGGCGACGCCTACGAAATCAGTCCCGATCTCGAGGACGGCTTCCTCTATCAAGTCGCGCAGGCGCAGTTGGCGCGCGAAATTTTCCCCGACGCTTCGCTGAAGTACATGCCGCCGACCAAACACATGACCGGCGACGTCTTCAAAGGCCACTTGATCGACGCGATGTTCAACCTCACCTCGGTGATGACGCATCAGAGCATTCATCTCTGCGGGATGCTGACCGAAGCGATCCATACGCCGTTTCTCGGCGACCGCGCGCTCTCGCTCGAGAACGCACGCTACATCATGAACACCGCGCGGCACTTCGGCGACGAGATCGTGCTGCGCCCGGGAGGAACGATCGAGCGGCGGGCTCAGGCGGTGCTCGACGGTTGCGAAGCGCTGCTCGAGCGCGTGGCGGCGTTGGGTTTGATGCACGCGATCGAAGCGGCGACCTTCGCCGACGTCTCGCGCACGCCCGAAGGGGGACGCGGCTTCGACGGCGTCTTCGCCCGCTCGGCCGATTACTATAACCCGTTCGAAGGGCCCCTTCGACCCCACTTCGGCAAGCTCAGTGTCGCTCAGGACCGCGCGCTCTCCGAGCGCGCTTGGCGATAAGGAATGTCTAAGGTGGTCAAGCCGTACGGCGATACGCAGAACGACGGGAAGGTGCAGCTTTCGTTCACGCTCCCGGTCGAATGGAGCGAGGCCGCGGACGAAGCGGCGCGCCAGCTCGCCGGAAAGATGGGCTTCAACGACGTACAGGTGGTCGACGGACGGCGGATCGCCTCGGGATTTTCGTTCTTCGTTCTCTACGCGAGCACGCCGCAGGGTATCGACGTCGAAACGATTCACGCGCCTTCCGCGCGAGCGCACGCGATGTCGATGGAGGAGATCGACGCGTTCGTCGGCGAGCGGATCGGACGGAAGATCCGCGTTGCCGGAGCCTGCATCGGCACCGACGCACATACCGTCGGCATCGATGCGATCCTCAACATGAAGGGCTATAAGGGCGACTACGGGCTCGAGCGTTACCACATGTTCGAGACGTTCAACCTCGGCAGCCAAGTCGCGGTCGAGGAGCTCGTTCGATTTACGCAAGAACGGCAGATCGACGCACTGCTCGCTTCGCAGGTCGTAACGCAGAAAGGGAGTGACGTCAAGAACTTCACCGCGCTGAGCGAACTGCTGGAAGCCCAAGGATTGCGCGACCGCGTCGTGCTCATCTGCGGCGGACCCCGGGTGACGAATCGCTTGGCGAGCGAGCTCGGATACGACGCCGGCTTCGGCCGCGGAACGCTCCCGAGCGAGGTTGCCTCGTTCGTCGCGGTTACGCTCGCGCAGCGCCAGCGCCACGCGGTTCGTTAGGCGAGAGCGCGACGTGCCGAAGACCGCCCTCATCACCGGAATCACGGGTCAAGACGGCTCGTACCTCGCCGAACTCCTGTTGGAGCAGGGGTGTCGGGTCGTCGGAATGACTCGCCGCACGAGCACCGAGGTGCACGAGCGAATCGAGCACATCGTCGGCGACTTAGAGATTCTCTCGGGCGACCTGCTCGACCAGAGCTCGATCACCTCGATCGTCAAGGACGTCGCGCCCGACGAGATCTACAATCTTGCGGCGCAATCGTTCGTCCCGGCCTCGTGGAGCCAGCCGGTTTTGACTGGTGAGTTCACGGCGCTCGGCGTGACGCGCGTGCTCGAAGCGGTCCGTCAGGTCAATCCTTCGATTCGCTTCTATCAGGCCTCGAGCTCGGAGATGTTCGGCAACGCCGTCGAGACGCCGCAGACCGAGAAGACGCCGTTCTATCCGCGCAGCCCGTACGGCGTCGCTAAAGTGTACGGCCACTGGATAACGGTGAACTACCGCGAATCGTACGGACTCTACGCCTCCAGTGGAATTTGCTTCAACCACGAAAGCCCACGTCGCGGGAAGGAGTTCGTGACGCGAAAGATCTCCGACGGCGTCGCGCGGATCAAGCTCGGTCTGGCCAAGGAGCTGCGTCTGGGAAACCTCGATGCGCATCGCGATTGGGGATATGCCGGCGATTTCGTGCGCGCGATGTGGCTGATGCTGCAACAGCCCGATGCCGACGATTACGTTATCGCTACCGGACGCACGCATAGCGTCCGAGAGTTCGTTCGAATCGCGTTCGAGGTAGCCGGCCTCGGCTCGTACGAGCCCTACGTCGTCATCGACCCGCGCTTCGTCCGCCCGGCTGAAGTCGACCGGCTCATCGGCGACGCGAGTAAAGCGCGAGAGCGGCTCGGCTGGGAGCCAAAAGTCAGCTTCGAGCAGCTCGTCGCGATGATGGTCGAGTCGGACATCAAGCGGTGCGAGCGCTCGTAACCGGTGCGAGCGGTTTCGTCGGAAGGCATCTCGTCGAGGCGCTGCGCCGCGACGGCGCCGAGGTCTTTGCATTCGGCGGCCCGCACGACGCGCTGGGCGAGCGCGTCGACCTTCGCAAACTGCAGACGCTGCGCGCGGCCCTCGAAACCGCGCGTCCCGACGTGGTCTTCCATCTCGCCGCGCAGACCTTCGTTCCCGACGCGCTTGCGTCGCCGATCGAAACTTACGAGATCAACGCAATCGGAAGCGCCCGCCTCGCCGAGGCCGTTCGCGCGTACGATGCGCAGGCGCCGCCACGAATCGTCTTTGCCAGTTCGGCCGAGGTCTACGGCGTGCGCGACGCGCGCGAGTATCCGCTGCGCGAAACGCTCGATCCGCGGCCGCAGAATCCGTACGGCGCGAGTAAGGCCGCGGCCGAAGCGATCTTGCTCGGCGAGTCCCGCGCTTTCGGCCTCGACGTCGTCATCGCCCGGGCCTTCAATACGATCGGACCGGCTCAAAGCGAGCGGTTCGTGATCGCTTCGTTCGCCGCGCAGCTCGCGCGCATCGCTGCCGGCGGACCGCCGCAGCTCTTTGCCGGCAACCTCGAGCCGGCGCGCGATTTTCTCGACGTGCGCGACGTCGTACGAGCCTACGTCGCGCTGGCACGCGACGGCGAACGCGGTGAAATCTACAACGTCTGCAGCGGATCGGCCGTCGCCATCCGGGAGGTGCTGCGCGAGTTGATCGGCATCGCGCGCGTTGCCGTCGAGGTACGCGAAGATCCCAAGCGCGTTCGTGCCGTGGAGAATCCGCTCTCGGTCGGCGATCCGGAGAGGCTGCGCGCGCGCACCGGTTGGACTCCGCAACGCTCGCTGCTGCATTCGCTGCGCGACGTGTACGCGTTCGCGCGCGAGCGCGTCGCCGAGGAGGCTTCGCGATGAGTATTCACTCGTTTCTCTTCAAAAACCGCGGATTGCTCTTGTCGCTGCCCGCAGGGGTCCTCGCCACCTTCGGCCGGCCGAGCGCGCGCAGCGCCGCGGTCGGCGTACCGATTGCGATCGCCGGCGAGCTTCTCCGCTGCTGGGCCGTCGGATATGCCGGCGCGACGACGCGCAACGACGCGGTGACCGCGCCCGAACTGATCACGGCGGGTCCCTACGGTTACGTTCGCAATCCGCTCTATCTTGGGAATTTCATCACCGCGGCCGGTTATGCGATCGCATTTACCGGAAAGAACTCGCCGCTCGCGCGGTACGCGCTCGTCGCCGGCTCGCTTGGAGCGATGGCCGCGCTCTACGCGGCGATCGTACCGCACGAGGAGGCGTTCCTCCGGTCGCAGTTCGGCGAAGCCTTCGAACGGTATTGCGAACGGGTGCCGCGCATCGTTCCGCAGGTCGAACCGATGCCCGGCGGCAACGGAGAGTGGGATGCCGAGACGCTGCTGACGGCCGAGAGCAAGACCTTCGCGCTCTTCGGCGCGATGCTCGCCGCGCTGGCCGTCCGCGCGGGTTCGGGGTAAGAGAGAGGTATGCCCGTACGGCGCCACCTGACCGTTGCGCTCATCGCGTCGGTCTTCGTCGCGGCGCTCGAGTTTTGGGGCGGCGCGGTCTCGCACAGCTTGGCCTTGACGACCGATGCCGTGCACGTCTGTACCGACGTGCTCGCGCTCGCGCTTGCGCTGCTCGCCGCGATCGGTGCCGCGCGCCCGGCCGATCGCCGTCGCACGTTCGGGTACGGGCGCATCGAAGTCCTCGGCGCGCTCGTCAACGGAACGCTGCTGCTCGTCGCGACGCTCGCGATCGTCTACGAGGCGGCGCGGCGATTCGGCAATCCGATCGAGCCGGGGGCCGCTCTGATGACCGGCGTCGCCGCAGCGGGGCTCGGCGTCAACGCCTGCGTCGGCTTGCTGCTGCGCAACGACGGCAAGCGCGACCTCAACGTCCGCGCGGCGCTCTTCCACGTCGCGGGCGATGCCCTCGGTGCGAGCGCGGTGATTCTCGGCGGAATCGCGATCGCCGTGACGCATCGCGCGTGGATCGATCCGCTGCTCTCGATCTTCGTCGCCGCGATCATCGTCTTCGGAGTCGTGCGCGTCTTGCGCGACGCGACCGACGTGCTGCTCGAAAGCGTTCCCGGCGACGTAAACTCCGGCGATCTCGAGGAGCACATCGAGAAGATTGGCGGAGTCACCGGCGTCCACGACCTGCACGTCTGGTCGATCGGCAGCGGCTCGCATGCGCTCTCCGCGCACGTGCTGCTCGACGACCGGCGTCTAAGCGAAGCCGAGGACGTCTTGCGCGAAATCACCGATTGCGCGAAGGCGCACTTCGGCATCGCGCACGTCACGGTTCAATTCGAGTGCGAGAGCTGTCCGGTCGCGGTGCGGCATTGAACGGGCGCGGCGCGGTCTTTGTCGTCGCGCTCGCGGCGATTGCCGCCGGCTGCGGCGGTGGTGGCGGGTCGAGCGATTCGAACATTCCACCGGTTACCGGCACGCCCGGACCGCCCCCGCAATTGCCGCCGCCGCCGCGCCTGGTGCGCGAACATATCAAGCACGTGGTCATCATCGTGCAAGAGAATCGCAGCTTCGACAATTTCTTTCACGGCTTCAAAGGCGCCAACACCGCGACGTACGGCTACGGGCACGACGGAAGCAGGATAACGCTTCGGCCGACCTCGCTGCTCGGTCAGGATATCTCCCACGGCTGGCGCGACGGAGTCAATGACTGGAACGGCGGCCGAATGGACCGGTTCGACGAGAACAAATTGCGCAACGGCGCGCAGGCCGGCGAGTACGCCTATCGGTACGTCGACCGCCGTTACATCGAGCCGTATTGGAGCATGGCGCAGCAGTACGTGCTCGCCGACAATATGTTCGCAACGATGTTCGGCGGCAGCTTCACCGCGCATCTCGACCTGATCGCCGCGACGACGAACCTGCAGATGGGCAGATCCGAGGCCGACTCGCCGTCGGGGATGCCCTGGGGATGCGATGCGCCCGGCGGCACGAAAACGTCGGTGGTCGACACGGCGCGCAACGAAACGCTCGGCGCCGGGCCCTTTCCGTGCTTCACGCAGTTCGCAACGCTCGCGGAGCTTTTGGATCGCGCGAGCGTCTCGTGGGCGTACTACGCGCCGCTGGTCGGTGGTCGAGATGCCGGCGGACGAGTCTGGTCGGAGTTCGATTCGATTGCGTCGATTCGCCACGGCCCCGATTGGTCGCGCAGCGTGATCTCGCCGCCGCGCCGGGTGCTGCAGGATATACCCGCGGGCAAACTTCCAAGCGTTGCGTGGGTCATTCCCGACTGGAAGAACTCCGATCATGCCGGCGCGGGGGCGACGGGCGGCCCTTCGTGGGTCTCGAGCGTCGTCAACGCAATCGGCGAATCGCCCTATTGGGATTCGACCGCGATCGTCGTCGTTTGGGACGACTGGGGCGGATGGTACGATCACGTTTCGCCGCCCCAACTCGATTTTCGCGGGCTCGGCGAACGCGTGCCGTGCATCGTCATCTCGGCGTACGCGCGCAAAGGTTACGTATCCCATACCGAATATGAATTCGGCAGCATCCTTCAGCTCGTAGAAGAGGCCTTCGCGCTTCCGTCGCTCTCCTCGCTCGGACTCGGCGGCGGCTACACCGACGGGCGGGCGTACACGATGACCGACGTCTTCAATTTCAAGCAACCGGCGCGGAGGTTCCGGCCGATTGACGCTCCGTACTCGCGCGCGTACTTCCTTTCGCAGGAGCCCTCGGGTCGCGCCCCCGACGACGAATAAACCGCAGGGCGCGCCCTCCCCGTCGCGAATCGAGCGACTGCTATGATGACGAACTCAAAGGCCGTTGTAATCGGAATGGCGCGTACGCCGTTCGGCAAACTCGGAGGAGCGCTCGCTCCGCTCTCCGCCACGACGCTCGGCGCGGTCGCATTGACCGGCGCAATCGAGCGCGCCAAGATCGATCCGTCGGAGATCGAACACGTATCGTTCGGCGAAGTCTTGCAGGCCGGCGTGGGACAGAATCCCGCGCGGCAAGTGGTTTTCAAGTCGGGACTCGCCAAGACGGTGACGGCCGATACCGTCAACAAAGTCTGTGCGTCGGGTCTGCTCGCCATCGTCAACGCGATGCGTTCGATCAATGCGGGAGCGAACGCGGTCGTCGCGGCCGGCGGCATGGAGTCGATGTCGAATGCGCCGTATCTCTTGCGCGACGCGCGCTACGGCTATCGTTTCGGCGACGGTGCGCTCGTCGACGCGATGATCTACGACGGTCTCTGGGACCAGTACTTTCCGATGACGATGGCGGCGCAGGGCAGCAAGGTTGCAACCGAGCTCGGTCTCACACGGGAAGAGCAGGATCGCTTTGCCTACGAAAGCCATCGCCGCGCCGGCGCCGCGCATGCCGCAGGACACTTCGGCGATGAGATCGTCGCGGTCAACGTCGCGACCAAAGCGAAAGACAGAGTCGTCGTCGAGCAGCTTCCGCGGCAGGGTCGCGCGCGCGTGCCCGCCGCCGTCGGCGCCGCGGGGCACGTCTGGGAGCACGAACCCTCGCAAGAATTTACGCTCGACTACGCGGCGTACGCACCGTTCGTAACCGGCGACGTTCCGCACGCGGTCGTCGATCGCGACGAAGCGGTCCGCGGCGACACCAGCCTCGAAGCGATGGCAAAACTGCGCCCGCTGGAACGAAACGGAACGGTGACCGCCGGAAATGCGCCGGGCGTGAACGACGGCGCCGCCGCGATGATCCTCGCCGACGCGCAATACGCCGCGGAGCACGGTTACGAAGCGCTCGCAACCATCGTCGAGCACGCGACGATCGCGTGGGACTCTCCGTACATCAGTTTGACGCCGGCGATGGCGGCGCGTAAGCTGCTCGACCGAACCGGATTGCAGCCCGGCGACATCGCGGTGTGGGAGATCAACGAAGCCTTCGCCGCCGTGGCGATTACCGCGGCGCGGCGTCTCGGGCTCGAAGAGGGATTGATCAATACCTGGGGCGGCGCGGTCGCGATGGGCCATCCGATCGGCGCCTCCGGGGCGCGCATCGCGGCGACGGTGATCAATCAGCTTCGCAAGCGAGGTGGCGGCTTGGGTATCGCTGCGATTTGTTCGGGAGGCGGCCAAGGCGACGCGATGCTCATCTCGGTTTGATTTTGTCCAGCTCTTTGTCGGCTCAACCCTCGTTTACCGTAGTAAACTTCGGGTCTCGCTTCCGCGATCTGAACAAAATCAATTCCGAGATGGATTCGGTAGCTTAGAGATATGCTTTCAGCGCAGCGGGGGCAGTTTGAGTTAACCGGCGAGCAACGCGCGATCGGTGCGTTGGCGGCCGAGATCGCGCAGCGAGAGATCGCACCGAACGTCGCGCGGTGGGATCGCGACCACGTCTTTCCGCGCGAGCTCTACAAGATACTCACCGACGCGGGAATCATGGGGATTCTCGTCCCCGACGAGTACGGCGGCGCCGGCGCCGACTATCTTTCGTACGCGCTGGCAATCGAGGAGCTCGCACGCGTCGATGCGGGAACCGCGGTGACGGTCTCGGTCCATTCGATGATCTGCTCGGCGATTTGCAGGCTCGGAACCGCCGAACAAAAGGAACGCTGGCTGCCGCCGCTTGCCGCCGGCGACGTGATCGCCGGATTCGCGCTGACCGAATCCGATGCCGGATCGGATGCCGCCGCGCTGCGCGCAACCGCGAAGCGGTCGAGCGGCGGATACGTGCTGCACGGAAGAAAGCAGTGGTGCACTTCGGGCAGCTACGCCGGCCTCATCATGGGCATGTTTCGCACCGGAGGGCCGGGTCCGCGCGGGGTGAGTGCTTTTTTGATCGAAGCGAGTCTTCCCGGCATCACGATCGAACGCGTCACCGAGAAGCTCGGAATCCACACGAGCAATACGTGCGATCTATCCTTCGACGGAGTCGAGCTCGGCGATGATGCGTTGCTCGGCGAGGAGAATGCCGGCTTCGGCAACGCGATGACCGCGTTGACCGCGGGCCGTATCGGCATCGCGGCGCAAGCGATCGGAATTCTTGCAGCGTGCGTCGACGAGTCGGTGAAGTTCGCGAGAGAGCGACTCGCCTTCGGCAAGCCGATCGGTGCGTTTGAAGGCGTCTCGTTCAAGATCGCGCAGATGGCGATGGATCTCGATGCCGCGCGACTGCTCAACTATCGAGCTGCGGCGCTCGCCGATGCCGGCGAGAGCTTCGCGCTCGCGGCCAGCAAAGCCAAACTCTTTGCCTCGACGGCGGCGAGAAAGCACGCGGCCGAGGCGCTGCAGATTCACGGAGGCTACGGCTACACGAGCGAGTTTGCAGTCGAGCGGCACTATCGCGACGCGAAGATCACCGAGATCTACGAGGGCACCTCGGAGATCCAGCAGCTGATCATCGCTCGCTCGCTGCTCGGGCGATTCGACTAATGGTGAAAGAGGATCGTTAGGATCGTCGTGATCCAGGTGCCGATCACGACGCCGGTAAGCCACATAAAGCGCGGCCGACCAGTCGATCTGACCGAAGCGCGAGTCGATCTGACCGAAGCGCGAGTCGATCTGACCGAAGCGCGTGTCGATCTGAACGAAGCGCGAGTCGATCTGACCGAAGCGGTTCTCGATCTGACCAAACCTCGTATCGATTTGACCGAACCGGGAGTCGGTTTGGGCGGCGTGAGAGTCGATCCGTTCGAGAAGCTGATTGAATCGGTCTTCGATCGTGCGCTGGACGCCGGTGAGTCGAGCGTCGATGCCGTTGAGGCGTACGTCGATGCCGTTGAGCCGATCCCGGATCTGTTCGTTGACGCCCTCGAGCCGGGCAATGCGCTCTTCCATCGTGCTGCTCACAGCCATTCTATCACGGCTTGCGACGAAAGCAGCAAGGTGAGTTCGACGACCCTGCGCGAACCACACGAGCCCGATGAATCTGATGGAATACCAGGGCAAAGAGCTCTTCAAGCGCTCGGGCATCGCAGTCCCGCAAGGCCGCCACGCGCCGTCGCCGCAAGCGGTTGCCGAGTTTCTCGAAGGAAAGCCCGAGGAGTGGGTCGTCAAGGCGCAAGTGCTCATGGGCGGGCGTGGAAAGGCCGGTAAGATCAAGATGGCGACCGGCGTCGCTCAGGGACGCACCGTCGCCGAAGAGATCGTGGCGACGCCGATGCCGCCGAATCGCCAGAATCCCAACGGCGAGCCGATCAAGTCGCTGCTCGTCGAAGAGCGCCTCGACATCGCTAAAGAAGCCTACTGCGCGATTACGATCGATCGGGCGGCGCGCAAACCGGTGATCGTCGTGAGCCGCTTCGGCGGCATGGACATCGAAGAGGTGGCCGAGCACCATCCCGAATCGATCGCGAAGTTTTACGTCGATACGACGATCGGGTATTCGCCCTTCATTGGCCGCGAGCTCGCCTTCGAAGCGCAGCTCGATCCCGGATATCGCAAGCACCTGCCCCCGATCGTCGGCGCGCTCTACGATCTCTTCTTCCGGTACGGCGCTAAGCTCGTCGAGATCAATCCGTTAGCGCTCACGACCGACGGACGAGTGATTGCATCGGATGCAAAAGTCGAGCTCGACGACGACGCGCTCTTTCGCAATCCCGAGTTCGAGCAATGGCGCATGGCGCTTCCGCTCGACGAAGACGAGCTGCTCGCGGCCAGCGCCGGCGTCGGCATCCGGAACTTTCGCCGCTTCCCCGGCAGAGTCGGGACGATGGCGAACGGCGCGGGGCTGGCGATGGCGACCATGGACTCCGTGGCCAACGCGGGCGGCGAGGTCGCCGATTTCCTCGACGTCGGCGGCGGTGCGAACGCGCAGCGCGTACGCAACTGTTACGAGCTGGTCGTCAACAATACCGGCGCGACGGTTTTCTTCGTCAACATTTTTGGCGGTATAACCCGCGGCGACGAGGTCGCGCGTGGAATCGTGCAAGCGATGGAGCAGACGGCCTCGCGAAAGATTCCGCTCGTGATCCGTCTGACGGGGACCAACGAAGAAGAGGGACGCCGGATTCTGCGCGGGGCGGGGATGACGCCGGTAGAGACGATGGATGAAGGAGCGCACGAAGCGGTGCGCCTTTCACAGGGAGCGTAAAGCGTGTCGATCTTTCTCGATAAGAACAGCCGAGTGATCGTGCAGGGCATCACCGGGGCCGAAGGCTCCTATCACACGGAGCGCATGCACCGCTACGGCACCAATCTCGTCGGCGGCGTCACGCCGGGCAAGGGTGGACAGGCGACCCCCCAGGGTCTGCCGGTCTTCAATACGGTGCGAGAGGCGGTCGATGCCACGGGAGCGACGCACACCTGCATCTTCGTTCCGCCCCCCTTCGCGGCCGACGCACTCTACGAAGCCTACGATGCCGGGATCACCTTCGCCGTCTGTATCACCGAGGGCGTTCCGGTCCACGACACGCTCAAGGTGGTCGGCGCCACCTCCGGGATGCGCATCATCGGACCGAACTGTCCGGGCCTCGTCTCACCCGGCAAGGCGCTGGTCGGCATCATGCCCGGCCAGGTCTTCAAAGAGGGCGCCGTCGGCGTCGTCTCGCGGTCGGGGACGCTCACCTACGAGGTGGTCGATCTGCTTACCCGGGCCGGGCTCGGCCAATCCACCTGCATCGGGGTGGGGGGCGACCCGATCATCGGCACCACCTTCGTGGAGTGCCTGCGGGAGTTCAAGAACGATCCCCAAACCAAGGCGATCGTGATCTGCGGCGAGATCGGCGGTTCGGACGAGGAGGAGGCCGCCGCTTTTATCGCCGCGCACCTCCCCGAGACCCCGGTCGTCGCCTTCATCGGAGGGCGCAACGCCCCGCCCGGCAAGTCCCTGGGCCACGCCGGAGCGATCATCTCCGGCAGTTTCGGGACGCCTCAGAGCAAGATTTCGGCCTTCCGCGCCGCCGGGGTGCCGGTCGCGGAACGCCTCTCTGAGATCCCCGGGGTCATCGGCGAGCGGCTGGCGGTCCGAGCCTAAATCAGGCCCGCCCGGACTGCCGGGTGAGGCAACCGCGCCTGACGCCCAGCGTTAAGGCTCTCTAAAGGAACCGACCCTTTCCTGAGCAAATGCTTGGGAACGTGGGTCACCTTGTGTGGGTCCCGGGCCGAGTGCGGGCCGGGACAAGCGGGGCGGCTCGCCTTTTGACAACTTAAAATCGATAGAGGGTAGCACGAACATGAGTTCACATCGAACCCTCCGTCACGCGGTCACCGCCGCGTCGTTATTGGTGGCTTTCCTGCTCCAGGGAACATGGGCACTGGCTGGCGTCACCGGTAACATCGCGGGTACGGTCAAGGATTCGAGCGGCGCACCGATTGCCGACGTAAGTGTGCAGGCAGTCGCCGCCTCGGGAGTCTCGACCACCACGACGGACGCGGGAGGGCATTTCATTCTCCTCTCGCTCAATCCTGATACCTACACCGTCAATTTAAGCAAAAGCGGATATCAGGACATTTCGTTTCCCGGCGTTACGGTCTTCGCCGACCAGACGCAACAAATCGCACTGACCATGACCAAACAGCTCAAGGTCATTGCGCACACAACCTCGACGGCTGGTGCCACGGGCTTGGTCAAGTCCGGTATCAGCAGCGACCTGTATCAAGTCAACGCCGCGCAGATTCAGGCCTCCACGGCCGTCGGCGGCGGCGGCAACCTGAATAGCATCTACTCGGCCATCGCGACGACGCCGGGTTTGATCGTTGGAACGGGCGGCATGGGCTGGAACCAGCCGGTCGTCATCCACGGCTCGAATCCGTTCTTCAGCGGGTTCGAGTACGACGGTATTCCGGTCAACCGCGCCTTTGACAACTACACGTCTTCGACCGGGTCGAGCCTCGGCTTGCAGCAGCTCGAAGTCTACACCGGCGGTGGTCCGTCGGCGATCGCTTCGAACGGCGTCTCCGGTTTCATCAACCAGGTTATCAAGACCGGTACCTTCCCGGGCTACGCCAACATCAACGGCGGCATCGGGTCGAACGCGTTCTACCATCAGTTCGGCGTTGAAGCCGGCGGGTCGACTCCCGACCGGAACTTCTCGTACTACGTCGGTCTGAGCGGTTACAACCAAGCCTTCCGCTATATCGATCAGAATAACGGCGGCGGCATCACCAACTACGGTTCGGCCTTCTCCAACTACGATGCGCTCGGCCAGATCCCGGGCGTATTCGGTTTCGGCGGCAATCCGTGGGGCAACGGTACGTACGGTGCATGTACGGCTGCGAACCTCCAGAGCACGCCGTCGGAGTACAACCCGTTCTTCGACCAGTGGCTCGCGAAACAGTATGGGATCCCAACGAGCTACGTCACGTTCGACAGTTACCTCAAGGCGCCGGGTGGAGACCTCGCGCCGGGCTGTTTGATCCCCTACTCGGGATTGATGGGATTCGAGAACTTCCTGACCGACCGCGAGAACGTGGTCAACCTGCACATGGGCATCCCGCATCACAACGGGCTGCGCGATGATGTGCAGCTGCTCTGGAGCGCCTCGGCGCTGAAGTCGTACTTCCAGTCCGCGCCGAACGACGCGGGTCCGGGAGCGACGAACTTCGGTTTCGCCAAGGTCGGCTGGTACGGTTACTCGCCGCAGGGCCTCGGAATCGTCGGTCCCTATCAGGCACAGTACACCGACGCGATTACCTACAACCAGCCCTTCGGTTCGCGGATCGCGAGTTGCGAGACCGTCTCGGCATCGGGCGTCTGCACGGCGGGCCTTAACGTTGCGCCGACGCAGGTCTACTCGCAGCCGAACAGCCCGCAGCACTCGTTCGACGGGACGATCCCGGGTAATCTCACCGACCTCACCAACAACGACACCGGCATCGTGAAGCTGCAGTACACGCACGCGCTCGATCCGCGGTCGTTCCTCCGCGTATATGCCTACACGTTCTTCTCGGATTGGACCGAGGACGGCCCGGTCTCCGGATCGAGCCCGCTCGCCTTCGAGTATCCGTTCAGCGGCGTTGCGCCCGACTACGATCTGATCACGCACACGTCCGGTGGACAGTTGCAGTACACCAATCAGATCAACGACCAGAACCTCATCCAGGTGACCGGCAACTACACGCAAGCCAGCGTCGTCCGTTTCAACAATACGGGCTACGCGGGCGGCGCATCGCCGATCGGCTACATCTCGCAGAGCAACGGCGTCTACTCGTGCTGGGATCCCTCGACGGGCCAACCCTCGTCGAACGGATGCATCAGCGGTTATAGGAGCAACGCTGCGGGCGGTCCGACCGGTTTCGCACCTCCGGGATCGCCGGCGGCGAAGGCCGGCGCCTACTGGGCGTCGCTCTGGAACTATAACGCATCCGGTACGTACAACCAAGTAAAGCCGCAGTTCTATAACGCGGCGATATCGGATCAACTGCGTCCGAACGACAAGTGGCTCTTCGATATGGCGCTTCGCTACGATAGCTTCACTTACAATCTGCCCTCGGGCTTCAGCCAGGCGCAGAATCCGTTCTACGCGCAGATCGTCAACGATTACGTCTGCTACAACTACAACACGGGCCAGGTTCTAACGAATCCGCTGGGTGCCGGAGCAGTGCCGCCGCCGACGCCGGTTCTAACGACCGGTTCGTGTAGCGACATCGCCCCGGGTTACATCCATCCGGGTCAAACGAACAAGCCCTTCACGCTGAGCTATCCGAGCCAGTACACGCAAACCTACTGGGAACCGCGTATCTCGGGAACGTACACGCAGTCGCCCGATACGGTCTGGCGTTTCTCGGCCGGTCGTTATGCGGAGCCGCCGATCTCGGCCTCCGTCAACTACCTCTACCGGGGCGGCAGCGGCGTGAATCTCTGGGCGAGCTTCATGAACGCCGGCTTCTTGTCGCCGTTCCACCCGATCCCCGGCATGTCGTCGGGACAGTACAGTCTCTCCTACGAGCACCACATGTCGGGAACGCAGTGGAGCCTGAAGGTCACCCCGTTCTACAACGCAACGTCGAACTGGGAACAACAGTCCTTCATCGGCGCCAACTTCGTCACGCAGATCCCGGTCGGCCAGGCGCAATCGTACGGGTCTGAGCTCGCGCTCAACTACGGCGATTTCAGCCGCAACGGCTGGTCCGGAACGCTGGCCTTGACCTACACGCAATCGCAGGTCAAGTTCCAGAATCTGCTCGGCCAGAGCCAAGTCAATCTCGTCAATCAGGCCATCGCGAACTACAACCAGCTCACGAAGGCCGGCGGCGGATCGCAATGCTACAGCGGCGCAGGCCTCACTACCGGATTCGGTACGCCGGAATCGTGTAAGAAGGCCGGTGCGATCTACAACATGTACTACAACAAGTCGCCGCAGGGCTTCTTGGATCCCAATGCCTGGTATCCGCAAGGATCACTCGCGCTCGCACTGAGCGGCGGTAATAACAACCCGAGCTTCTACAACACGCCGTGGGTCGCCACGATTCTGGCCAACTGGCGTCACGATAAGCTCGCGATTACCCCGAGCCTTCAGTTCGAGTCGGGTGCTCCGTACGGAAGCCCGCTCGATACGATTGCCAACGACCCGCGTACCTGCACCAACAACCAGGGCATGGACGGGGTCGCCGACAATCCGCACTTCGGTCAGCCGGGTAGCTCGCTCTGGTGCGACTACCGGACGATCGTCAGCGGCTCGGCGGCAACGGCGAGCAAGTACCCCGCAGCCGGATACCTCTACATCCCGAACCCGCAGACGGGCTCGTATGCGTCGATCGGCCAGTACACGCAGCCGAACATCCTGATCGGCAACTTGCAGGCGACCTACGACGTCTCTCCGCGGGTCCGGTTGCAGTTGACCGGCGCCGGCATCTTCCACGCCTGTTGGGGTGGAACGGCCGAGCCGTGGACTGCGGCAGCTCCGCCGGGAGGTGCGATCTGCGGTTACTTGCCCAACGGCTGGTACACGGCAAATGCCTTCAACGGCACGAGCCCGTACGACAAGCACGCGAACCCGACGCCGATGGCGTGGGAGACGCAGTCCTACATTCCTAAGAGCAACAACACGAGCGGTGGGTACTTACCGTTCAACCTCTACATAACCGGACAAATCCGGCTCTAGAACAGAACCCGATCCATCGTGAGAAGGGCCTGCTCCGGCAGGCCCTTCTTCTTTGGTTGAGAATCGAATCGCGAATAGTAATGCGTAGGCTCGTGCCGGCACTTGTGGCCGCCCTTCTCTGCTCGCTCGTCTTTCCGTCGAGACTTCTTAGCGCGTCTGCGTCGGCCGTGGCTGCTGCGTCGCCCGCGCCTACCAAGCCGCCGCAGATCTACTTACGTCATCACGCGGCCGATCTGTTCGGAGCTCCAACATCACATTGCGCCGGCGATCGGCATGCTCTTGGAAGACGACCGGGATATTGCCAAGAGCCCGCCGATCTTCGACGATTATCTTCGCAACGCGTTCCTGAACTCCGATCCCAAGCAGGCCTACGATGCGACCAACTACACTTCGGCCGGACGCGATATGGCGCTGCAGCGAATGGAAGCGCTCGTTCCGAGCCTGGCGCAGAACGTCATCGCAGTGCAGAAACTCGTCGAGAACACGACCATGACCAGCCCCACCGGAGACGCCGCGGACGACGCGCGCCTGAAGGCGATTCGGGACGAGCTGCTCAAGACGATCGCCTTGCAGAGCGCTTCGCTCGACCTCATCAACGGTTTCGTTACGACGCAGCAGCTCGGCGACATCCAGCATGCCGGAGAAGAGTACCTCGAGTCGATCAACGGAAACGGACCGGTCGGGAACACGACGCCGCCGCCGATGGCGACGCAACCCTATGCCGCGGCGCAAGATCCGAATCAGCCCGGACTGCCGCCGAATCCGTACTCCGTCGACATCGCAGCGATGCCCGGCCTGAGCGTCGGGTACAATCCCGTCTCGCGCGTCGTCAGCGTGCTTCAATCGGTGCAACAGGAGACGACGGCTCGCGAGAAACAGCTCGCAGACTCCGTCGGCGCCGTGGCATCGCTCTGCGGCGTGAACCTGCAACCTTCTCACTGAGGTGGTGCGAATGAGAACGTTCGAAGGATTGCTTTGCTTTTGCTCGCTCGCAGTGGTCGCTTCGACCCCTGCAGCGCTTGCCGACGCGACCGCTACGCCATCGCCGATGGCCCGTACGCTCGTCTACGATTTTACCTTCGACGTTCAACAGAGCGGTGAGGTGACCAACGACCCCGGCACCTCGGGGGCGCACGATTACTCGGGCAATCTCAACGACGCGGGGCAGATCACCGTCAACATCCAGAGGGAACAGTCCGACCGCGGCCTCGTGCTAACGATCAGCGAGCACGGGTCGAACGGGCGCAACGCCGGCGCAGCGCTCTGCGTCGTCTACGGCAACACAAACATTATCTGCGACCCCAACGCAACGGTGAACACTGAGGAGTACACGCTCCTGCGCTTCCTCGGCCCAATTTCGTCGACCCCAACCAGATCGACGAGAAGCAGCATTGGAAGATCCAAACGACCGATCCGGTGGTCGACGTCACCGCGAACTACACCATTGGGGGCAACAACAACGGCGTCATGCAGATCAGCGAGACGCGCGACGTTACGCAGCGCGGTGCGGGCGAACGCCGGTCGAACGTCCAGACGAAGATCGTCTACGATTTCAACAAGTTGGCGCCGACGAGCGTCGACGAATACAACATCGAGCGCCGGTACGGCGGAACCGAAGCGACCGCGACGTCGACGTTTCAGACGACGCTCAAACTCGTCTCCGACTCGCTGGCGACCAAACCATAGCCCAGTACGGCTATCAGTGTGAGGATTGCGAGCTGGCAATCTTCCCGACGACGACGCGCACCGAACTCGCTTGGCTTAGGGACCGCCTCCACGTCGTGCGCGAGGTGGCCCGCCACTCCGGCGATGGGCTGGACTCATGGATGATGGAAGGGCTCGCCTTCCTCGACGAGCACCAAGGCCACAGTATCGTACTGGTCTCACGGGGATAGACCCCCTTGTCGTCCTGACCCTTCGACTCGCTGCGCTCGCTCAGGACTGCGCTTCGCGCAGGCGCTAAGGAAAGGGGTTAGAGAGGGATGCGGAGCCGTTCGCCCGGTTGGATCGCTCCCGAGCCGAGATGGTTCGTATCGCTAATGCGGTCGACGATCTCCTGGACGTCGGCGGTCGGACCCGCGTGCGCCGCCGCAATCGACCAGAGCGAATCGCCCGGTTCGACTGTCACCGTGACGTAGCGAGGCGCCGTAGCGGCGTAGAGACGGACGCTCGAAAGCGTCGGCAGAGCAACCATGAGCGCGAGGGCGGCCAACGCGATTGCCGGCATCAGCGTGAACCGTTTCCGTCGACTGATCATGTTACTCTTATACCCCCTTGCCGCGCCTATATGTAGTGCCAAACGCCTGTTCGTCCCCCATATTTTAGCATGGGGGCGCCGACGCTTGTCAAGGGATTCCGAACGTATGTTTGCCTTGCGCATGGTTTTTGTGATAGGGTTGTACCGGCCGCGAGTGCCATACGCTTGGCATTCTTGGTTGGAGGAATATGCGCAAAGAGACGATGGAGAAGCCGGCCACGGAGCGGCAGCGGCGCATTCTCGACGTCATCCGGGCCTTTACCGTCGAACACGGGTATCCGCCCTCGGTCCGGGAGATCGGCGAACGCGTCGGCCTCTCCTCATCCTCGACGATCCACGCTCACCTCAAGGCGCTCGAGCGGCGCGGCTTGATCTCCCGCGATCCGACGAAGCCGCGGGCTTTGCGTTCGGCCGGAATGGCGGCGGCCGCCGATGCCCTCGTCGTGCCGGTCCTCGGCCGGGTCGCGGCCGGCGTGCCGATTACCGCTCAGGAAGATATCGAGGGCGAGTTCGTTCTCCCGCAGGCCTTCGTCCCGCGCGCCTCGGACGCGTTCATGTTGCGGGTCCAGGGTGACTCGATGGTCGAGGCGGCGATTCTCGACGGCGATCTGATCCTCGTGCGACCCCAGCGATCCGCCGAGAACGGCGAGATCGTGGTCGCGATGCTGGACGGCGAAGCGACGGTCAAACGGTTCTACCGCGAGGCCGGCCGGGTCCGGCTGCAGCCGGAGAATCATGCGATGGCGCCAATCTACGCGAGCGATGTCGAGATCGTCGGCCGTGTCGAGGCCGTCGTCCGCCGGGTCTAAAGCCTTTCGCGCCTTCGAGGCGCGGGCGGTGCCGGTCATGCGCCGCCTCGGGGAGCTCCCGTTCGTCATTGCCGTTCGCGAAGCGTTGCCGTGGAGTTTCATCGGCCTCGCGGCCGCCTTCGTTGCAATCCTCGTACTCCAAGTGCGCTCGGGCGGGCCGCAGAGCGCTTCGCTTGGGTTGCGCGTCGCTGCAGCGCTGCTGCCGGCTTTCGGGGTCATGGCCGCGGCGCTCGAAGTCGTGCTCCCGCTTCGCCTCGCGCGCGCCACGCGTTATAGCGCGGTGGCGCTGCTCGCCGGAAGCATCGGCGGATTCGCATTGGCACTCCCGCGTCCGTTCGGTCCCGATCCGATCTCCTATCTCCGCTTCCTCGGCGCATCGGGACTCTTCATCGCTATCTTAGCCTGCGGCATCACCGGCGCGTGGATCGCACTCGCGCGACTGCGCGTAGCGGCGCCGATCGCCGATTATGCCGGCGCGCTGCTCGCGATCGCCACGTTTGCCGCGCTCGCTGCGCTGCATTTTTCGCTGCCCGGCGCGATCGCGGCGGCGATGCATCCGATCGCGCAGCTCGGCGACACCTATCTCGCGCTCGTCGTGATCGTAGCGATTGAAACGATCCTGTGGACGGCGGGAGTCCACGGACCGGCGATGCTCGCCGCGATCGTGACGCCCGTCTACCTGACGATGCAGATGCAGAACACGCACGCGTTTACCGTACACACGCCGATGCCGTACATCGTGGTGGTCTCGCTCTTCCTGTTCATTTTCCCCGGCGGCGCAGGCGCGACGCTTCCGCTCGCCGCACTGCTGGCGATCTCGCGCGTGCCGCGGTTGCGGCGCGTCGGCCGGGCGACGTTGCTGCCCTCGCTCTTCAATCTCAACGAGCCGCTGCTCTTCGCCGCTCCGGTCGTCTTCAATCCGCATCTCGTCCTACCGTTCGTCGGAGCGCCGCTCGTGCTCGCGACGGTCACCTATGCGGCGGTCGCGTTGGGATTCGTATCGCGAGCGGCATTCTACGTGCCATCGTCGTTTCCAACGTTCGTCTCGACATATCTGGCAACGCAGGATCTTCGTGCCGTCGCGCTCGCCGCACTCAACGTCGCGCTGGCGACGGTGATTTGGTATCCGTTCGTCCGCGCCTACGAACGCCACGTCGCGGCCGAGGCGCCATGATCGCCGAGCTCTGCGAACGCTTCGAGATCGGCGGACGGATACGCGAGGCCGCGCTCGCCGCGCACGCACGCATTGCAGGGGTCGTCTACGAGGCGCAGCGGCGCGTTGCCGGAGCCGTGCTTCACGCCTTTCTTGCCGAGGGTATCGTCGAGAGCGACCTCGCCGGATCGACGGGTTACGGATACGACGACGCGGCCCGGGCCCGTTACGAGTCGTTGCTCGCGCGCATCCTCGGCGTCGAACGCGCGCTCGCGCGTCTCTCGATCGTCAGCGGCACGCATGCCATCGTCGCGTCGCTGGCGGCCTGTACGCCTCCGGGCCGAGTGCTGCTCTCGATTACGGGTCGGCCGTACGATACGCTGCGCAACGCGATCTGCGACGCGCCTGAGGCGCTCGTGCGTCACGGCATCGAGTATCGCGAGATCGCGCTCGGCGGCGACGGCGGCGTCGATCTTCGTGCGGTCGAGGAGGCGCTCGCGCATGCCGATGTAGCGACGGTTTTCATTCAGCGCTCACGCGGTTACGCGCCGCGCCGCTCGCTCTTCGTTGCGGAGTGTGAGGAAGCGATTGCGCGCGTGAAACGCGTCGCGCGCAACGCGATCGTGCTGGTCGACAACTGCTACGGCGAACTCGTCGAGGAACGAGAGCCGTCGCACGCGGGAGCCGATCTGATCATGGGCTCGCTGATCAAGAATCTCGGCGGATCGCTTGCGCCGGCCGGTGCCTACGTCGCCGGGCGCGCCGATCTCGTCGAGCGCGTCGCATCCCGGATCTACGCGCCCGGGCTCGGCGATGCGCTCGGACCCACGCTCGGCACCGGACGCGCGCTCGCCCAAGGCCTCTTCCTCGCACCGCTGATCGTCGAGCAGACGCTGCACGGCCTCGACTTTATCGCGGCGCTCTTCGACGAACTCGGTTACGCGGTCGACCCGGCGCCGGGCGCACGACGTACCGATATCGTGCAGGCGATTCGGCTCGGCTCGCCCCAAGCGCTGCGGCGCTTCGCCGCGGGATTACAAGCGGCGATGCCCGTGAACGCGCGGTTTCGTCCGGAACCGGGACCCGTGCCTGGCTATGCAGAGCCGGTATTGATGTCCTCGGGATCGTTCGTCAGCGGTGCGACGGTCGAGCTCTCCTGCGACGCGCCGTTGCGCGCGCCGTTCGAAGTCTACGTGCAGGGCGGCGTGAGTGCCGCCCACGCCTATCTGGGCGCGCTCTTTGCCGCTCGCGCCGTCGAAGCGTGATCGCTACGGAGACGGTTCGAAGCCGAGGAACCCGTAAAAGTGATAACGGACGCCGTCCTCGGTGACGATCGTGACGCGCGTTTCGTCGACCGTTGCCGATGCCACGGTCTTGCCGGCGAGCCGCTCGAGCGAGGCTTGCGCGTTCAGAAGCTCGGCTGCGTGCAGCCGGTCGGGCTCGACTTCGATCAGGTTGAGAAGGTCGTCGATTCGGTCTTTCATCGCTATCCCAGTAATCGGCCGGGGGCACCCGTTTTTTAGCGCTCCCCAGCGGGGGCTCTTCGCCAGGAAGCGGCCGGAGCCGTTAGAGAAGGGCTGGCGGCCATGTACCTGCTCGAAGTGCTGAGCGGCCCGCTCGACGGCAAGACCTGGCCGTTCGAGCGAGAGATCACGATCGGCCGGGACGATGCGCTTGCCGAAGCCTGCCTGGCGCTCGACCGGTACGTCTCCCGCGAGCACGCCCGCCTTCAGATCGAGGCGGATTCGATACGCCTCGTCGACCTGCGCAGCCGCAACGGTACCCGCCTGGGCGGAAAGCCCGTGGTCGGAGCGGTTCCGCTGGCGGTCGGCGCGCCGTTCGTCGTCGGCCGCACGATCTTGCGGGTGACGCGCGCGTAGCCTTCAATGGAACTGGTCGTTGACATTGCGCGGGCGCGCGCGCTCTTCGCTGCGCTGCCGCGGCCGCTGGGATTCGTGCCGACAATGGGCGCCCTCCACGACGGGCACCTCGAACTCGTCGCGTGCGCGCGCCGGCATTGCGCCTCCGTTGCGGCATCGATCTTCGTCAATCCGCTCCAGTTCGGTCCGAACGAGGACCTCTCGCGGTATCCGCGCCAACCCGAGGCGGACGCAGCGATGCTCTCGAGCGCCGGCGTCGATGCGCTCTTCGCGCCCGATGCCGCCGCGCTCTACCCGCACGGTTTTGCCACCTCCGTCGACGTCGGACCGCTCGGCACCGCATTCGAAGGTGCGATCCGTCCGGGTCATTTTCGCGGCGTCGCGACCGTGATAGCCAAGCTGCTCAACGTCGTGCGGCCCGACGCGCTCTTCCTCGGGCAGAAGGACGCGCAGCAAAGCGTCGTCTTGCGCCGCATGATCGCCGATCTCGAGTTCCCCGTGAACGTCGAGGTCGTCCCGACGGTCCGCGAGCACGACGGGCTGGCGATGTCGAGCCGCAACGCGTATCTCGATCCGGTGCAGCGCGCGCAAGCGCCGACGTTGCATGCAGCGCTGCTGGCGATGCGCGAAGCGCTCGAGCTCGGAGCCGGTAAAGCCGCGGCGATCGGCGTCGGCAAGGCTGCGTTGAGCCCCTCGGCGCGGCTCGATTACTTGGACCTCGTCGACGCCCAGACGTTCGAGCCGCTCGAGCGCCTGCAACACCCCGCTTTTATCATCGGTGCGGCGCGTTTCGGTGCGACCCGCCTGATCGACAATCTGTGGATGCCGTAATGAACGGCGCGCGCATACTCTTGGGGGTCAGCGGCGGCATCGCCGCCTACAAGGCGGCGGCGTTGACGAGCACGCTCGTCCAGCGCGGCGCGATCGTCGACGTGGTGATGACCGCCGAAGCCGAACGCTTCGTCACGCCGCTGACGTTTGCGTCGCTCACCGCACGTCCGGTCTACACGTCCCTCTGGGATTCACCCGAGCGGATACCGCACATTCGGCTCGTACGCGAAGCCGACGTCGCGCTCGTCGCGCCGGCAACGGCGAACATCATCGCCAAACTCGCGGCCGGAGTCGCCGACGATCTGCTGACGACCGCGCTGCTGGCCGCCCGCATTCCCCGGATCCTCGCCCCGGCGATGAATGCCGCGATGTACGACGAGCCGGTAACGCAGGCAAATATCGCCGCATTGCGCGCGCGCGGGTACGAGTTCGTCGATCCGGAGCGCGGGTTTCTGGCCGAGCGCGAGAGCGGGGTCGGGCGGCTCGCCGCCGAGGAGCGTTTGCTCGAAGCGATCGAACGCAGCCTCGCGCGCCGAGCGTCGCTGCGCGGCAAGCGCGTCGCGATCACCGGCGGCCCGACGCGCGAGCCGTTCGACCCGATTCGTTTCTTGAGCAATGCTTCGACGGGCGCGACGGCGATCGCGCTCGCGCGCGAGGCATCGCTGCGCGGCGCAACGGTAACGCTTCTGCTCGGCCCGACGCTGTTGGAACCGCCGCCCGGCGTGAGCGTGATCCGCGTCACCACGGCGCAAGAGCTGCAAGAGGCCGCGCTGCGGCACGCGGCCGGCGCCGACCTCGTGATCGCCGCCGCCGCCGTCGCCGATTGGCGTCCCGCGGAGCGTTCCGCCTCGAAGCTGGCAAAGAACGGAGGCGACTTGACCGTGCAGCTGGTTCCGAACCCCGACGTTCTCGCCTCGCTCGGCGAGCGAAAAGGCACGACGTTCTTGGTCGGCTTCGCCGCGGAGACCGACGACCACGAGGCGCGCGCGCGCGCAAAGCTGCACCGTAAGCATCTCGATGCAATTGCGGTCAACGACGTGCGCGACGAACGCGGCTTCGGCACCGGTGAGAACTCGCTCGTTCTGCTCTGGGGCGACGCGGGACGCCGCGAGCTCGGCACCGCGCAAAAAGACGAACTCGCAGTGCGTCTGCTCGATGCCGTGGAGGAACTGATGAAATGCTCCTAGCGATCGACGTCGGCAACACCGAGACGAAACTCGGGTGTTTCTCCGAGAGCGACCTGCTCAAGACGTGGCGCGTGACGACCGAGCTTCGTCGCACGCCCGACGAATACGGAGTCTTCTTCACGCAGCTCTTTGCCGCGAGCGAACTGGCTCCGAGCGCAATCGACGCAATCGTCATCGCGAGCGTCGTTCCGCAACTCGACCCCGTGCTCGAGTCGGCCTGCCGGCGTTTCTTCGGCGCGACGCCGCGCTTCTTGAAACCGCAGCGGCAGCCGCTGATCACCATTGCGACCGAGAACCCGTCGGAGGTCGGCGCCGACCTCGTCGCGGCTGCACTCGGCGGACGCGAACGATTCGGCGCCCCGCTCATCATCGTAAGCTTCGGTACGGCTACCGCCTTCATCGCCGTTTCGCGAGCGGGCGAGTACCTCGGCGTTGCGATTGCCCCGGGAATCGCGATCTCGGTCGACGCGTTGATCGGTCGAACCGCGAAGCTCCCGCAGGTAGCGCTCGAAGCACCAGCACGCGCGATTGGCCGTAACACGGTCGAGGCGCTCCAGAGCGGGATCGTCTACGGATTTACCGGCCAAACCGAAGCGATCGTCGCTCGGCTGCGCGCCGAGATGGGAATCGACGCGCGCGTCGTCGCGACGGGCGGCCTCGCCGAGGTGGTCGCCAAGCAGACGCCCGTCATCGAGGCCGTCGATCCGCACCTGAGCCTGGTGGGATTGGAGCTCTTTCACCGTAAAGTCTAGGAGCCTGTAGGATTATGTCACATTTCCGCCTTCGAGCCGTCTTTTGCCCGAATACGTCGTTGCTCTTCGGTCACGAAGCTGCGGCTTCGCTCCCTCATCGCGCCTCGTCTTCGAACAAAACTCGGCATCGAATCCGAAAATGAATATACCCCTACAGGCTCCTACCGCAATGGGATTCGCCCCGCTGAGAATCGGTCCAATTGAAGTCTGGCCGCCGTTGATTCTCGCGCCGATGTCCGGCGTGACGAATCGGACCATGCGCGCGCTCTATCGTCCGTTTGGACTCGGCCTCACCGTCACCGAATTCGTTTCGTCGAACGCGCTGAAGTACGGCAACCGGCGAACGATGGAGATGATCGATCAGCACGGACTCGAGAAGCCCGTCGCGACCCAGCTCTGGGGCGACGATCCCGAGACGATGGCACGTGCCGCGAAGGTCGTTCGGGAGTGCGGCGCCGACATCGTCGACATCAACTTCGGCTGCCCGGCGCCGAAGGTAACGAAAACGAATGGCGGCTCGGCCTGTCTGCGCGATCCCCAGCGCTGCGAGGAGATCATGCGCGCGGTCGTCGCCGCGGTCGACTGTCCCGTCACGATGAAGATGCGGCTCGGCTGGAGCGAAGACACAATGGTGTACGTTGACGTGGCGCGGCGGGCGCAACGAGCCGGCGTCGCAGCGGTGACCTTGCACGCGCGCACGGCAAAACAGTTCTATCGCGGCGAGGCCGACTGGGAACACATAGCGCGGCTCAAGTGCGCGGTCGATATTCCGGTGATCGGCAACGGCGATCTCGACGATGCCCATGGCGCAATCGAGCGCATGTGCTCCAGCGGCGCCGATGCGATCATGCTCGGACGGGCGACGCTCGGCAATCCATGGCTCATCACCCAGATCCGCGATCTCATGGAGGGTCGCCCCGCGCTGCCGCTGCCCTCGCCCGCGCAACGATTGCGATTCGCGCTGGTACATTACCGCACGATGGTCGACGAGCTCGGCGAAGCGCGTGCGGTTCCGCAGATGCGCAAGCACGTCGCGCTCTATCTCAAAGGCATCCCGGGCGCGGCGGCGCTGCGCGAGCGCATCATGCATATCGATGGCGCCGCGGAAGCAACGGGCGTTATCGAAGGGGCGATCGCGTGCTTGGAATCCGAAGCGCTGGTCGCCGCATGAATAAAAAACGAGGCCGGACTCCTCCGGCCCCGTCAATCTGTAGCTCTCGGGCTTCAGTACTGACTACACGCCTCGACTCTAACGCGGGTGACTGGTCCGCATCAAGATGCGTAGTTAGTATGGTTGCCCCTGGCGGGACTCAAACCCGCATCTGCGGTGTAGTCAATACCGAGCTCTCATTTGAGCTATGGGGGATTCTTGACGATTCACGCCCTGCGTTCGCGATGACGAAGTGCTCGCGATGATCGAGGAGCGGACGGAACTCTACGGCGCGCCGACGCCGGAGGCGCTGGCGCGCGAGGTATACGAGAACTACAAAGAGTTCGTCAATCCGCCGCTCGCACGGGTAATGAAGCTCTCAGGATCGCCGGTCGAGGTTCGCGCGCGCGGCTGCACGATTTGGGATCATACCGGCAAGGAGTATCTCGATTTCGCCGGAGGATACGGCGTCTTTACACTTGGTTATTGCCATCCGCGCGTCGTCGAGGCGGTGCGCCTGCAGCTCGACCGGATCTCGCTCTCCGGTAAAACCATGTTCAACGTGCTGCTCGGCCGCGCCGCGCGCCGGCTGGCGGAGCTCGCGCCGGGCGACCTGCAAATCTCGTTTTGGTGTAACAGCGGAACCGAAGCGATCGAAGGTGCGATCAAGCTCGCGCGAGCGGCGACCGGACGCGCGAAGATCGTCGGAACGTTCGATGCATTTCACGGCAAGACGTTCGGAGCGCTCTCGGTGAGCGGTCGCGAGACCTTCCAAACGCCGTTTCGTCCGCTGCTCGCCGATTCGGTCCGCCTCCCGTTCGGCGAGGTCGAGTCGCTCGAGGAGGCGCTGCGCGACGCGGCCGCCTTCGTCGTCGAGCCGGTGCAGGGCGAAGGAGGCGTACACGTCCCTCCCGCCGGGTATCTGAAAGCGGTGCGAGAGCTCTGCGACCGAACCGGTGCGCTCTTGATTGCCGACGAGATTCAGACGGGAATGGGGCGCTGCGGCTATCGGTTTGCGTGCAATCGCGACGACGTCGTTCCCGACGTAATGACGCTGGCCAAAGGTCTCTCGGGCGGAGTGGTTCCCGTGGGAGCCTTCATCGCGCGTCCCGGCCCCTGGAATCGCGCGTTTGGAAAGGCGCCGCTGCTGCACACCTCGACCTTCGGCGGAAGCGAGATCGCCTGCGCGGCCGCAATCGCCGCGATGGACGTGCTCGAGGAAGAAGGGTTGGCGCAGCGCGCGCGCGTTCGCGGCGAGCAGTTATTGGAGGGTGCACGCGTTGTCGCCGCGGAGTACCCGGCGGTCGTGCGCGAGGCGCGCGGATTGGGCCTGCTCGTCGGCGTCGAACTAACGAACGAGGGATACGGCGGTTGGATCATTCCGGAGATGCTCAAGCGCGGCGTCACCGCCGCCTGGACGCTCAACGCGCAGCGCGTCATCCGCCTCGAACCGCCGTTGATCGTGAGCGAAGCCGAGGTCGATCGCGCGCTCGAGGCCTTGCGTGCCGGGGTCGCTACCGCGCACGAGAAGCTGGGCGCTCTCTAACCGTTCGCGATGCCGTATGTTGAGAGTAGAATCGTGATCGACGCACCGGCCCGCCGCGTTTACGAGCTTGCTAAGGACCAAGAGCGGTTTCCGCAGTTCATGCCCGACGTGGAGAAGGTGACGATCCTCGCGCGCCGCGCCGACGGCGTGATCTCGCGTTGGAAGACGCTCGTCGAGGAAGCGCCGATCGAGTGGACGGAAGAGGATCGCTTCGACGACGCGTCGCTGCGAATCGACTACAAGCTGATCGAGGGCGATCTCGACAAGTTCGAAGGTGCTTGGACGTTCGAGCACCGCGACGGCCTCACGCACGTCGTGCTCGGCGTGGAGTACGATTTCGGCGTGCCGACGCTCGCCGAGCTCATCGGTCCGACCCTGCAGAAGAAGGTGCGCGAGAACAGCGAGATGATGCTGGCGGCGCTCAAGCGCGAGGCCGAGTCGGAGCCGTGCGCGTGAACAAGTTCTGTTTCGTCATTCACCCGCTCTCGTTCGAGGACATCGCGCGTTACGAGCCCGGTGCGAAGGGCAAGGGTGAGGCGATCCTGCGCAAGATCATGGAGTGGATGCCGTCGTATGCGGCAGTTCATGTTACCGGCGTACGTACGCCCGACGGTCGCGAGACCGAAGGCTGGTTCGTTGCGGCGCCGCTGCTGCCGCAGCAGCTCGTCGAGTTTCCGCGCGAAGAGGTCTACAGCCGCGTCGTGCGCGCGATCGAGATCGGTGCCGAGCTGGGCGCGCAGGTCGCGGGTCTCGGCGCCTTTACCGCGGTCGTCGGCGACGCGGGGATAACCATCAACGAGCGCTCCCCGATTCCGGTGACCACCGGCAACTCGCTGACGATTGCCGCGGGCGTGCAGAGCCTCTTCCGCGGCGCGAGCGAGATGGGCGTCGATCCGGCCTCGTCGACGGCGGTCGTCATCGGTGCGACCGGCTCGATCGGCAGCGCCTGCGCACGGCTGATCGCTCCGAAGGTCGAGCGGCTCATCCTCGTTGCGCGCAACGAGACGCGCCTGCGAAAGTTTCACGAACAAGTTGCCGGCGAGCTCCCGTGTGCGAGCGAGTACACGACCGTCGTCTCCGACGCCGTGCGGCGAGCGCAGCTCGTTCTCACAGCGACGACCTCGACGCAGGACGTGATCGAGCCCGAAGATCTTCGAGCCGGCGCGGTCGTCTGCGAGCTCTCGCTGCCGCACGACGTTAGCCGGCGCGTCGCGCAGCAACGTCCCGACGTCTTGGTCATCGAAGGCGGGAACGTCGTCGTGCCGGGAAGTCCTCGTTTCGAGCGCGTGCGCGAACCGGGAACCGATTTCGACTTGAATCTCCCGCCGCGTACCGCACTGGCCTGCATGGGCGAGACGATGGTTCTTGCGCTCGAGGGACGCCTCGAGCCGTTCACGCTTGGCCGCGGGATCGAGCTGGCAAAGATCATCGAGATCGAAGTGATGGCGCAGCGATGCGGTTTCGAGCTCGCCGGCATGCGCGCATTCGACGCCGCGATCACGCCGGAGAAGATCGCCGCCGCTCGCGCGGCCGCGGTGGGTCACGTATGAAGCGCGTCGTCTCGGTATCGCTCGGTTCGAGCAGCCGCGATCACCAAGCACGGGTGACCTTCTTGGGCGAGGAGTTCGACATCGCGCGAATCGGCATGGACGGCAAACTCGATGCGGCCATTGCGAAAGTGCGCGAGCTCGACGGCAAAGTCGACGCGATCGGACTCGGCGGCATCGACGTCTACCTTTACGCCGGACGCCACCGTTACGCGCTGCGAGATGGACTCCGCCTGCTCGAGGCCGCCAAGATCACGCCGGTCGTAGACGGCAGCGGCTTGAAGAACACGCTCGAGCGAAAGGCGGTCGCCTTCATGCAGGAGCAGCTCGGGATCGACCTGCGCGGCCGGCACGTGCTGATGGTCAGCGCGCTCGATCGCTTCGGGATGGCGCAAGCCTTCGTCGATGCCGGCGCCGACGTGCTCTTCGGCGATTTTATCTTCGCACTCGACAAGGATATGCCGGTTCGCGACCTCCACGAGTTCGAAACGATGGCCGAGAAGTATCTTCCCGATGCCTGCAAGCTGCCGTTTCAGTTCTTCTATCCGACCGGGAAGAAACAAGAGAAGCCGCCCGAGCCGAAGTATCCGCAATACTACGAGCGGGCCGAAATCATCGCCGGCGACTTTCACTTCATGCGCCAGTTCATGCCCGACCGGCTCGACGGCAAGATCGTTTTGACCAACACGGTGACTCAGGGGAATCTCGACGAGCTGGCGGCCCGCGGCGTCAAACTGCTTATCACCACCACGCCGGAGATTGCGGGGCGATCGTTCGGGACCAACGTTTTGGAGGCCGCGCTCTTGGCGTTGCTCGGCAAGGCGTGGAAAGACGTCGAGCCGGCCGACTACGAGCGTCTGCTGCGCGAACTGGAGCTCAAACCGCGGGTTATCCGATTCCCGTAGCGCCGGCCTGGGTATACCTTCGGGCGTCCGGGCGGGGGAGAAGGCCTTGGAGCCGCCCCTTCAGAACAACCCGCGCCAGCGTTGGAGAGCGCCATGAAAATGCTTTGGGGTTTCTCCTCGTGAGCGACCCGTGAGGACCTAATCGTTGAACGAAAAAGAGATCGTACTGACCGCGGAGGGTCTGGCGAAGTTGGAGCAGGAGCTCGACGAGCTTAAGAGCGTCCATCGGCGCGAGGTCAACGACCGCATTCGCCAGGCCAAAGAGTATGGCGACCTGAGCGAAAACGCGGAGTACGAAGACGCCAAGCAGGAACAGGCCTTCATCGAAGGTCGGATTCTCAAGCTCGAGGCGATGATCCGCAACGCGCGGCTGATCGACGAATTCGAGTACGCAGCCGATGAAGTGCATCTAGGCGCCGTCGTCAAGGTCAAAGACCTCAAGAATAACGAGACGTACGAGTTCTCGATCGTTGGATCTGCCGAAGCCGATCCGCCGAACCGGCGCATCTCGAACGAGTCGCCGCTCGGCAGCGCGCTGATGGGGCATAAGAAAGGTACGACGGTCGACGTCGCGACGCCGCGCGGGCTCGTGAAGTATAAGATCGAGTCGATCAAGAGCAACTCACCGAAGAAGGCCGCAAAGAAGGCCTCCTGAGGCCGCAAAGAGATTCAATTTTGGAAGAACTCGGCAAGACCGAAGCGGCACTCGTGGCGGCCAGACGTGAGAATCTGGCCGCTTTGCGTTCGCGGGGAAGCGATCCGTTTGCGGCGCGGCGTTTCGACGTGGACGCGACCGCCGGCGAGCTGCTGGAGCGTTACGGGTTTCTGGTGCCCGGCCAAGACGCGAGCGCCGAAGGATGGAGTCTGGCTGGGCGGATCCTCTCGAAGCGGAGGATGGGCAAGACGAGCTTTGCCGATCTCGCCGACCGCACCGGCAAGCTCCAGATCTACCTGCGCAGAGAAGAAGTGGGTGACGAGGCCTTCGTCAACTGGAGCGATCTCGATCGCGGCGACCTCGTCGGCGTGCGCGGCTATATGTTCCGCTCTAAGATGGGCGAGCTGACGCTGCACGTCACCGCCTTCTCGGTCCTGGGCAAAGCGCTCATGCCGCTGCCCGATAAGTGGCACGGCTTGCAGGATGTCGAGAAGCGCTATCGCCAGCGATACGTGGATCTCATCGTCAATCCCGAGGTCCGCGACACGATGATCATGCGCAGCCGCCTGATTGCCGAGATGCGCCGGTTCATCGACGGGCACGGCTTCTTCGAGGTCGAGACGCCGACGCTGCTGCACGTTGCCGGCGGCGCCGCGGCGCGCCCGTTCGTCACCGAGTGCAACGCGCTCGATCAACTCATGCAGCTGCGTATAGCGACGGAGCTGAACCTGAAGCGGTTGATCGTCGGCGGGCTCGAGCGCGTCTACGAGATCGGCCGGATCTTTCGCAACGAGGGCATCGATACGACCCACAGCCCGGAGTTCACGATGCTCGAGCTCTACGCGGCCTACTGGGACGTTTCGGACATGATGGAGTTCAACGAAGCGCTGATCGCGCATCTCGTCTCGATTGCGACCGATGGCGGTACCGATCTGCCGTTTGGCGAGGTGACGATCTCTTTCGCGCGCCCCTTCGCCCGAGTCGAGTACCTCGAGGCGATGGCGCGCTTCAGCGACGGGAAGTACACGCGCCAACGCCTCCTCGATCCGTACGACGCGCAGATCATCCTCGAGGAACTCGGCGTGCCGCCCTCGCCCTCGCACGGGCACGCTCTCGACAAGATCTTCGAACGGGTCGTCGAGCCGAACTTGATCGCTCCGACCTTCGTGACCGGCTATCCGGTGGTGATCTCGCCGCTCGCGAAACGCCGCGCCGGCGACGATGCCATCGTCGATCGCTACGAGCTCTTCTGCGCGCATATGGAGATCTCAAACGCCTTCACCGAGCTCAACGATCCCGACGACCAGCGCTTGCGTTTTGCCGCGCAAGTCGCCGAGCGAGCCGAAGGAAATGAGGAGATTCCCGAACCCGATTGGGATTACGTTCGCGCGCTCGAATACGGCATGCCGCCGACTGCCGGAATCGGGATCGGCGTCGACCGGCTCATCATGCTGCTTACCGGAGAGCGATCGATCCGCGACGTCACGCTCTTTCCGCTCCAACGCCAGCACGGCTGAGCGGGCCATGAACCTTCGCGCGATCGCGCTGCTGCTCGTTCTCGCCGCGCTCGTGGTTCCGATGAGCGCGCCGGCCGAACAGCATTTCTACTACTTGAATCCGTCGCAGCTCGATCTGACGCACTTGCTGCCGCCGCCGCCGGACGTCGCCTCGGCGCAGGCGCTCGCCGACGAGCAGCAAGTCGCTGCCGCCGTCGCCGCGCGCAGCCGCACGCAGCTCCTTCAAGCCGAAGATGCCTCGGTGCGGACCGTCTTCTTTTACGAGCCCTCGGCCGGACCGGGGTTTACCGCGGAGCGGCTGCCGGTAACGGCGGCATTCTTCGCGCGGATCGGCTCGGACGTGAAGGAGCTCATCGACGGAGCTAAGTCGTACTGGGCGCGCCCACGTCCCGACGGCGCGCAGAAGCGGCGCGGTTCCTACCCCAGCGGGCACGCGGCCTTCGCGGCTGCGAGCGCGATCGTGCTCGCGCAGCTCTTGCCCGGTAAACGTGACGCGATCTTTACACAAGCGCGGACCTTCGCCGAGAACCGCATCATCTTGGGAGTCCACTATCCCAGCGACGTCGCCTCGGGTTGGACGGCCGGGACGCTCGCCGCCTACGTCATGATGAGCGACGCCGCGTTCCGGCGCGACTACGCCGCAGCGGCGGCGGAGCTGCGCCGGGCCGAGCTCTGACGACCCTTCGGCTCACCGTCGAGTACGACGGCGCCGATTTCTGCGGCTTTCAGTGGCAGCCCGAGGTCCGGACGGTCGCCGGCGTCTTGGAGGGCGCTCTCTCGCGGCTCTTCGAGGAGCCCGTTAAGATCACCGGAGCCGGACGCACCGACAGCGGCGTTCATGCCACCGGACAGGTCGTCTCCCTCGCGACCGGGTCCGGCTTTCCGTTCGACCGCCTGCTCGTCGCCCTGCGCGGGATACTGCCGCCGGATCTTTCAGTCCGCGAGAGCGAAATCGTCGAGACCGGTTTCTCGGCGCGCTTCTCCGCTCGCGAGCGTACCTACGTCTACGCCGTTCTCAACCGGAGAGAGCGCAACGCCCTGCTCGCGCGCTACGCCGCGCACGTTCCCCCTCCGCTCGATCTCGAGGCGATGCGGGCTGGGGCTGCTCACCTCGTCGGCGAGCGAGATTTCCGCTCGTTCGCGGCAGCCCGCCCAGACGAGCGCACGGTCCGTTGCCTGCGGCGGCTCGAGATCGAGCCGCGCGGCGAGCTCGTGCGCCTCGAGGCGGCCGCCGACGGCTTTCTCCATCACATGGTGCGGACGATCGCCGGAACGCTGCTCGAGTGCGGGACCGGCCGCCGGGATCCAGCGGGCCTGGCCGCGGTGCTGGCCGCCCGCAGCCGTGAGGCGGCCGGCCCGACGGCGCCCGCGCACGGCCTCTACTTAGCGGGCGTCCGCTACGCCGGCGGATACGACTCCTTTGCCGAGCCCCCGATCCTGTGCCGGTAGCCTTGCGGTGCGTCCCGTCCGCTTGACGCCGCACCGTCCTTTCCCGTAGGATACGTTGGTTGTGCGCACCTACCAGCAGAAGAGTGCTGAGACCGCGCATCGATGGTATATCGTCGATGCCGCCGGCGAGCGTCTTGGAACGCTTGCGGTTCGCATTGCGCGCGCGCTCTCCGGTAAGCACAAACCGACCTGGACGCCCCACATCGACGACGGCGATCACGTCATCGTCGTGAACGCGGCGAAGGTCGAGCTGGGCGGCAAGAAATGGAATCAGAAGCTGTACTACCGTCACAGCAACTACCCCGGTGGCCTGAAGGTTCAGACCGCGCGCGAAATCGCCGATAAATACCCCGAGCGTCTCATCGAGAAGGCCGTGCGCGGAATGCTCCCGACCAATCGCATGCGCGACGTGCAGCTTCGACGTTTGAACGTTTACGCGGACGGAACTCATCCACACGAGGCGCAGAACCCGGCGCCGCTCTCGTCGGTATCGTAGGAGCCGCTTTGGACGAATCGATCGACGTCGTGCAATCGACCGGACGCAGAAAGCGTGCGGTCGCGCGAGTGAAGCTCTCGCTCGGTCAGGGCGTCATCATCGTGAACGGTAAGCCGGTCGAAGAATACTTTCCGCGTCCTCAGCTCCTGCAGATCGTGCGTCAGCCGCTCGAGGCGACGCAGAGCATCTCGCGCTTCGACGTCCGGGTAAAAGCGGAAGGCGGCGGCGTCACCGGTCAGGCCGGTGCGGTTCGCCACGGCATCGCTCGCGCGTTGCTGGCGGTCGACGAGTCGCTCAAGGAGACGCTGCGCAAGAACGGTTTCCTCACGCGCGATCCGCGCGAAAAGGAATCGAAGAAGTACGGCCGCAAGCGCGCCCGCAAGCGATTCCAGTACAGCAAACGCTAAAGACGCTCCCGAAAGTTCTCGCGATCGTGCTTGGCGCGGTCGCTTTGCTTTGGCAACCCTCGGCCGGATGGATCGAGCGGGCATACGTCAACGGGGCCTATCCGGGTTGGGAGCACCTCGCCTTCACGATCACGCATCCGTTGCCATGGTCGCTCGGCGACGTCGCCGGTCTCGCCGGCATCGCGGCGATCGCTTGGCGGATCGCGATCTTCGCACGCGGTCGCACGAAGCGTTCGCGCGATTTCGGAATGCTGCTCCTCGACTGCGCCGCGATACTTGGACTCTACGCAATTTGGTTCGAACTGAGCTGGGGTTGGAACTACGCGCGCGCGCCGCTTGAAGCGCGCGTCGAGTTCGACGCCGCTGCCGTGACGCCGGGCAAGGCAACGGCGCTGCGTGCGCAGGCGATCTCAGAGATGAACCAGCTCGCCGCCGCGGCGCACGCGCGCGCGACGATGCCGCTCGACCGCGATGCGCTCTTTACGGCGTGGCTGCCCGCGGTGCGGCGCGCCGGCGACGACTGGACGCCCTCGGTCGGCGAGCCGAAGCCGACGGTCGCGAATCCCTTCATGCTCGCGACGGGCACGAGCGGATTCATCAATCCGCTCACCCTCAACGTCGCGCTCGCCTCGGACCTCCTCTGGTTCGAGCGCCCGTTCGATCTCGCGCACGAGTGGAGCCACGACGCCGCGTACGCCCGCGAAGACGAAGCGAACTATCTCGCGATCGTCACCTGTCTGCGCTCACCCGATCCGGTCATGCAATACTCGGGATGGCTCGAGCTCTTTCTCTATCTGCCGCAGAAGCGACGATACGCCCATCGCGAGTTCGTGCCGCTCGTCTGGCAAGATTTCGCCGCCCTGCGCCGTCGCGACGCACGGCATATCAACGTGATGCTCGCCCACTGGACGTGGCGCACCTATAACGTCTACCTCAAGAGCAATCGGATTGCGGCCGGCGTCGAGAATTACGACGAGGTCACGCGGTTGATGCTCGGTGTACCACTCGACGCGCAAAGGCTGCCGATCGCGCGATAAAAAAGTGGGAACTCCTTTTCGGAGTCCCCGCTTTAACGTATCGGATCCCTAAGCGCGAGGCGGTTTGTTTCCGCCGTTATTATTGTTCTGCGGCGGTTTGCCTTGGCCGTTCTTGTTCTGATTCTGGCCTTGCGGCGGCTTGCTCTGCGTGCTGCCTTGATGCGTGTTGCCTTTGTTCGTCGAGTTCTGCGGCGGCTTGTGCGTCGACGACTGCATCGAGTTGTTCGGCGGTTGATTGTGATGCTGCTGCGACGAAGGAGGCTTGCCCTGCATGGTGTTATTGGCCGGCTTGTTCGGGTTCTGGTTCGCCGGTTTGTTCTGCATCGAGTTGTTGGCATTGTTTGCCGTATGGACTTGCTTCTGAGCAGCCTGCTTATCGGCAGTCGTCACCGGCGTGAACTTCGGGAGCTGTTTGGGATCGCTAATCGGTTTCTGCACGGCCGTCACCGGCGGTTTGCCTTTGTTGACGTTCGCGTAGAGATTGCGATCTTGAGCGGCAACCTTGGCTTGCTGAACCTGGGCGGTAGTCGGTGGGCGGCCATTCTTCCGGGCCTGGATCTCCCCGGACGTCGGACGAACGGTCGTTCCGCCTTTGCCGCCGTTGAAGCTGACGTTCTTGCAGTTGTTGCAGACGTTCTTGTTGATGACGGTCTTGTTGTAGGTGTTGTGGATCACGGTCCGGTTGACGTTGGCGACGGCGGTATTGTAGGCGAAGTTGCCGCCGTTCCAGCCGCCGCCGTAGAAGCCGCTGCCCGGGTAGCCGTAGCCGTAGTTGATACCGCCGTAGAAGCCGACGGTCGCGCCCCAGTAGCCGTTGTTCCAGCCGTAATAGCCGTTGTTATAACCCCAGTATCCCGGGGTCCACAACACGCCGACGGTCGGCGGAGCAACCCACGTGCCGGGCACCCAGTAGTATCCGGCCGGGCCCCAGGCCCAGTAGCCCGGCTGCCACTGATAGTTCGGATACGGCGCCTCGGGCTGCGAATAGTATGGCAGCGGCGGCGGCGCGCTCCCGATGGTAAAGCCAACGCCAATGCTGACTTGCGCCGACGCGACCAAGGGCATTGCCGCAATAAGAATGGTTGCGATGATTGCGGAGAGCGGTCTTAAGGTTTTCACTGATCCTCCCTTTCCGAGAGTATTATAGCCTAGCCGCACCGGCCTATAAGGGCGCTCGCTAGCGGTTTCACAGGATTCTTACCCCAGAATCAGTGCTTGCTAACTCGTTCCTCATCGCCCTCTCACGTCACATGGCGTCCATCTCGGGTACGGCTGGCGGCCACTCGGCGCTGCTAAACTCTCCGCATGTTTGACGTCGGTGATACCCTGCGCGATGCACTCTTGGCGTCCCGGACGCGTCTCAACGATGCGCAGGCCGCGGTTGCCCGAGCCAATGCGGGCGAGAACGCCGGCCGCTCCGCCGACGCTGCGCTTGCGGCGACGGCGCAAGCTGCGATCTTCACCGAGGCGCTGCTCTCCGCGCAACGCGCTCGCTTTGCAGAGATTAAGGCGGTCGCAAAATGAGGATCGAGCTGCTCGACGCCGCGGCGGCCGGAATGGATGCGCAGCGAGCGGCGCTGGACGTGGCTGCTCGCAACGTCGCCGCCGCCGAGGCGGCAGGCCCGAACGCCGAGTATTCCCGATTGATTCCGCTCTTTCGCATCGAGGGCGACCCCGACGACGCCCGCGTCGACTTCGTCGGCACGCGCAGCGAGAGCGGAAGAAACGTCGACATCCTCACCGAGATGATCGCCGTGATGAACGCGTCGCGCGCGTATGAGTCGGATGCCTCGATCTTCGACGTCGGCAAGAGACTGGCCGAAAAGACGCTCGACTTGGAGCGACTGTGAGAGTCGAACCGTTCGTCCCCGACGTTCCGGCGACGGCGGCCCGAACCGTCGGAGCGGACGATTTTGCCCGAGCGCTCGACGCCGCCGACGCTCTGCTGACCGGCGCCAACCGCGCCGAGGAAGGCTTCGCCTATGGCCACGGAACGCTGCAGGACGCCGTCTACGAGCGCGCCCAGGCCGACGTCGCGCTCGCAATCGCGACCTCGACGGCGCAGCGGGTCGTTCAATCCGTGCAGTCCGTCTTGAACATGCAAGTCTAAGGACCGGGCGGATGAACGGCGTACTGCCGCTCCTCGCTCGTTGGAATACGTTGCCGCGAGCCGTCCGCTACGTCACCAGTGGCGCGCTCTGCGTCGCATGCGTCCTTGCCATCGCTGTGCTCGCCCTCGGACATCAGACGAGAGTCGCGCTCTTCTCGTCGCCGCTCTATCCCGAACAGCGAACGGAGGTCGAGGAGCGTCTCGCAGCGTGGAACGTTCCGTTTACGCCGACGACCGATAACGTCGTCGTCGATGCTCGGCGTCGCGCCGATCTCTTACTCCGCCTATCGCTGGCCGGCGTTCCGCACGCGCATCTATCGAGTACCGTTGAGGCGCTGGCGAACGTCGGTGCGCTCACGCCGCAGGCCGTCATCGAAGCGCAGACGCGAGCCGGCCTTGCCGGCGATATCGAAGCCGGATTGCGCGGTATCGACGGCGTCGACGACGCGCGAGTCATCGTCGCGCCGGCCAAGCCGGCGGAGTTTGCCGACGAATCGAGCAGGGATGCGACTGCGTCGGTCCGGTTGCGCCTGCATCCCGGTGCGCGGCTCTCGCATCAGGCGATTGCGGGTATCCGGTCCTTCGTCGCGGCGAGCGTTCCGCAACTCGAACCGGCACGCGTCGCAATTCTGGACGACCGCGGCGTCGCACTCGGCGACGATCCCGCAACGAGCGACGACCCGGCCGATCTGCAGCGATCGCTGCAATCGGCGCTCGATGCCGCGTTCGGTGAGGGAGCTGCAATCGTGCGGGTCCGCCCGGAATACGAGGTCGCGCGAAGATCCCAACGCGACGTGACCCGCGCACCCGGGAGCGGGACGGCGGTGGTCCGGACTCGCCGCAGCGAAAGCTATGACGCAAACGGGAAGCGATACCGTCAACTCGACGAGGCCGAAGACCGCGGGGACGAGACGCGCGAGGCGCTTTCGATTGCGCCGCCCGGAGGAGTAAAACGGCTCTCGGCGGCGGTCTTCGTCGATCGCGCGCGCGAGTTGGATCTGGCCAGAGTGCGCGAACTCGCCGCTGCCGCGCTCGGTTACGACGCCCGGCGCGGCGACACGCTTGCCGTCGAGGCCGTTGCCTTTCGCCATGCGCCGGTCGCGCGCGCAAGGATCCGGTGGCTGATCTACGGTGCATTCGTCGCGCTCTTTCCGGCGATCATCGTCGCCGCGGGATTCGTTGCGGCCGCGAAGATTGCGTTACCGGCGGCAGTTGCGTTCGTGCAGGCGTTCGTCGAGCGCGCGGCCGTCGATCGTGCGACGAAGGCCGCCGCCGGTTTCCCGCCGGCGCGCGTACGCAGCATGCTGGAAGAGGAGCCGCCGCACGCCGCAGCGGCGATCATCAGCGCGCTGCCCGCGGCGACGGCGACGGCCGTTCTCGAGCTCTATCCGCCGCACGAGCGCGAAGCGATCGTCAACCGGATGCAGCGCCGGCACACGCCTCTGCTCTCGAACCCCGACGAACTGCTACGGCGGCATGTCTAGCCCCTTCGTCCCGCTGGCAGCGTTCTTGCGTCCGACGCCAAGCGATCCGGCAGTCGAGCCGGTGTCGCCGCAACGGGACGGCCTGGCGTCCGTCCCCGACGCGACCGATCGGGACGAGGCGATCCGCGCGGCGCGCCGCTTTCGCGCCGCTCTTGCCGACGCGCTCGAAGCGGCTATCGAAGAGCTCTTACCGCGCATCGCGCGCGACGTGCTCGCGCGTGAGCTCGAGCTGCGGCCGGTGGAGATCCGCGCGATCGTCGCGGCGGCCTGCAATCGGTTCGAATGCGAGAACGTGCTCGCGGTCCGCGTCCATCCCGACGACCTCGCCGCGCTGCACGAGATTGAGTTCGAACGAGTTGCCGACCGCACGTTGGAGCGGGGCGACGTTGCGCTCCAGTTGCGAAGCGGAACGATCGACGTAACGCTCTCCGCGCGCCTCGACGCGGCGCTCGCCGCGTTGGCGTGACCGCGCCGCACCGCCTTGCTTTAGGGACCTGTGCGTTCGGACGAGCGATCGATGCGTGGGGTCTGCCGCTCGACGGCGGTAAGCCCTTGCAGGGGCGCACCGTCGCCGTCGAGCTTCACCCTCCGGCGCCCGCGCAGCGTGCGCCGATCGCCGTACCACTCTGGACCGGGATCCGCGTCGTCGACGCGTTGCTGACGATCGGACGCGGCGCGCGCGTCGGCATCTTCGGGCCGCCGGGTGCCGGAAAGACGACGTTGATCGAAACGATCGTCGCGGGATGTGCCGCGGATGCCGTCGTCGTCGCGCTCGTCGGTGAACGCGGCCGCGAAGCACAGCTTTGGATCGAAGGCTGCGACCGGCGAACGACCGTCGTCTGCGCCACCAGCGATCGCGGGGCGCACGAACGCGTACGGGCCGCTCACGTCGCTTTCGCACATGCCGGCGCGCTGCGCGAACGGGGACTGCACGTGCTGCTCATCCTCGACAGTCTGGCACGGTTTGCAGCGGCGCTGCGCGAGATCGGGATCGCGGCCGGCGAGAGCGCGGGCCGCGGCGGCTATCCGCCCAGCGTCTTCGCGGAGATGGCGCGTCTCATAGAAGTTGCCGGCGAACTCTCCGGCGGTTCGATCACGCTCGTTGCGACGGTGATTCAAGATGGCGACGCACGCGATCCGGTGAGCGAGGCGGCGCGCTCGCTCTTGGACGGACATATCGCGCTCTGCGCGCGCCTCGCCGACGCCGGAAGGTTCCCGGCCGTCGACGTTGCGGCCAGCGCGAGCCGCACGATGGATGCGGTCGTCGGCGAAGCGCACCAAACCGATGCCATGCTCGTGCGCGCAGCCATTGCGGCGCTCGATCGCGTTGAGGATGCGCGTTCACTCGGCATCATTCCGCAGGGTCGTTCGATTGCGGCGGCGATCGCGGCGGAGAACCGCGTCGAAGCCTTCCTTCGCCAGAGCCGCCTCGCATCGGCTGATGTCGAGACCGTCGCGGAGTTGCGAGCGATCGCCGAGCTCCTCGTTCTCAACTCGGCAACGTGACGTTGAGCGGTCGCTCATATGCCGTTGCGATGATCGGTTCCATGATGACGCATCAGCTCGAGGTCAGCATCTTGGCGGCGCCGCTGGGCGCGATCGACCGGCGCGCGCTCTCACAGGCGTGGTATTCGGCGCTGGGCATGGCTTCGCAATCGGCAAAACCGAGAGCCGTCCCGACGGCCGCAAGCGCGCGCGCGCATCCGCTCGCGGCCCGGCGCGAAAACGCGGCGCCATCGTTGCGCCGCAATTCAGAGATCCTTCGGCCGCCTGCGATAAGAACGAAGCGTATCGCGAGTGCTCCCGGCCGCGAGAGCGCAACTCCGCTCCACCGCAGCGCCGGCCGCGGACGGCTCGCCGAACGAATCGAGCGCGCATTCAGCGCATCCGGCGGCAACCCGAAGAGGGCGACGTTTTCGCTCGGGCGCGGCAGCGCTCGCGTCCACGTCATCTTGCAGACGAGCGCTGGGCGAACGACGCTGCTCGCCATCTGCCGCCCGGAGCTCCGCAACGTCGTCGCGCGTGCGCTCTCGCAGGCGCGGATCGCGCTCGCGGCTCGAGGCGTTGAGTTCTGCGCGATCGGAGCGGTCGCATGTTCCTGAACTCGACGCTGAGCGCCGCGCTCGATCGAATCGCCGAACGCGCCGCCGACGTTCGTCGTGCCTACACGCCGGGTGCGCTGCCGATGCACGACGACGTTGCCACGCCCGCGCCTCTCTCCGATTTCACGCTCGAGCCGCTCGCCGTCGCCGCTCCCGAAGGCGCGTACTTTATCACCGCCGACGAACGCGGGCAGCGATCGTACACCCGCGACGGGTCCTTCGCGCTGCACGGCGGACGGTTAGTCGGCAGCAACGGCACTCCGATTCTCGGCCTACGGGCGCCCGGCGGCGCACTCGACGAGCTCGCGGTCGATCCGGTCGACGTTGCACTGGGGCGCGTTCGCGACGTCGGGATCGAAGCCGACGGCAGCCTAACTTACCGGCGGGAGATCGTCGATCCGCGCAGTGGAGCGAGAGAGCTGCAGCGCGTCGTCGCCGGTCGAATCGTACTCGCGCGATTCCCCGCCGGTACGCGTCTGCAGACGAGCGAAGGCGGCCGGTCCGTCGCCCCGGCCGGCGTCAGCGCCGAGGTCGGGCTCGCCGGCGACGCAACCTTTGGATCGCTCGTACCGATGCGACGCGAACGCAGCCGGATCGACGTTGACGAAAGCCTCGTGCGATTGAAGGAAGCGTACTTGGCCTTCGATGCCTTGCAAGCCGCCGAAGCCGCCAAAGTGCACCTCGGCAAGACCACGATGGATCTGCTCAAATGAAGTCGCTGGGCTTTCCCCCTTCCGGAAGACGCTTGAAAGAAGCCCGATTCGAAACGCGTTCGTCGTTACCGATCAGCGCTGCATGCGTCGTAGCCAACGGCGTTCGCGAAACCTTGAGCTCCCTGCTCGGCGTAGCCGTTGCCATGCGGCTCTTCGCGCCGCTCATCCCTGCGCCGCAGGCGTGGCGCGCGATTCTTTGCAATGCGCGTCTCTATCGCGTGCGCGGTGAGGTTGCCGATGCGGCGATCGTCCTTCGCGCCTGCGATGCCGGCGCGCTCGCGTCGGCGCTCTTCGGCGAATCGCCGGCAGCACCGGTCGAGCGCGGGCTCTCGCCGATCGAATGTGACGTGTTGGATCGGCTCGTCGCCGGGATCGCAACGAACTTCAGCGCCGTCTGCGGAACGCGCGATGGCCGCGCGATCGAACGCGCCGCCGCAATCGACGGCTTTGTCACCTACTTCGAGCTCTCGGTCGAAGAGCCGGTGCGTGCGCGCATCGGCATCGCGCTCTCGCGCGATCCGTCGCCCGAGACGCGGGGCTGCCTCGAAGCCGCCCACCTCAGCGCCGTCGAGCTGCCGGTTCGCGCGACACTCGATCTCGGTACGACGCAAGCGGAAGCGATTACCCGCCTGACCGTCGGAGCGACGATGCCGATCGATCCCACGGCCTTCCAGCGGGGAGAACTGACGGCACATGGCCGGCGGATCGCGCGTGGAAGCGGCGGCGCGCGCAACGGACGATTCGCGTTCTTCGTCGACGCCGTTCGCGAAGCGATCTAGTCGGCGATGGCGGGAGACGCGAAGCCGCCGGACGCGCGCGAGAACATCGGCTTGCTCATGCACGTGCCGCTGCACCTCAGCGTTCGGCTCGGCACCTGCAGCATGTCGGTCGCCGAGGTGCTGAGACTCGGTACGGGCTCGATCGTCGAACTCGATCGCCCGATCAGTCAGCCGGTCGAGCTGCTCGTCAACGACCGGCCGATCGCGCGCGGTGAGATCGTCGCGGTCGAAGAGCGTTTTGCCTTGCGCGTCACCGAGTTGCTCGCGCTGTAAGGATTTCTCCGTGCCTTTCGAGCTGCTAACGGCTTCGCGACACGCGGCCCTCCCACTCGACCTGCTCCTCGCGCTCACGATGCTCTCCCTCGTGCCGCTGCTGCTGGTGACGTGCACCTCGTTCGTCCGCATCGTAGTCGTGCTCTCGCTGGTGCGTTCGGCGATCGGCGCCTCGGCATTGCCGCCCAACGCCGTTCTCACCGGGCTCGCGCTCGTCCTGACGTTCGTCGTCATGGCACCGACTGGAGAACGAATCGAGCGCGAAGCACTCGCTCCCTACGCGCGGGGCACGATCGCGCCGTCGCAGGCGATTGCCCGGACGGTCGTCCCGTTGCGCGCCTTCATGCTGCGCCAGACTCGCGCCGCGGACGTCGCCATCTTCGAACGCATCGCGCACCGCCCGCCCGAACGGCAGCGGCAGGTGCCGATCGTGGTGGTGGTTCCCGCCTTCGTCGTCGGCGAGCTGCGCAGTGCCTTTGCGATCGGATTCGCGCTCTATCTGCCGTTCGTTGCCATCGACTTGGCGGTTGCGGCAATGCTGATGGGGCTGGGCATGATGATGCTGAGTCCGCCCGTCGTCTCGTTGCCGGTCAAGCTCCTGCTCTTCGTCATGGTCGACGGCTGGGCGCTGCTCTGCGGAGGCGTTGCCGCAAGCTTCCGATAAGGAGTGAGCCGATGCGCATTAGTGAAGCGCTTGCGACGCAGCGGCCGTTCTTCTCGTTCGAGTTCTTTCCGCCCCGAGACGACGAAGGTTCGCGCCGGCTCTTTACCACGATCGCCGCGCTGCGGCCCCTGCGGCCCGCGTTCGTCTCGATCACCTACGGTGCCGGCGGCTCGACTCGAGCGCGCACGGTCGCACTTGCGAAGGAGATTCAGCAGCAGATCGGTCTGACGGTCGTCGCGCACGTCACTTGCATCGGTGCCGATCGCGGCGAGCTGCGCGCGCTCTTCGACGACTTGGCGCGTGCCGGCATCGAGAACGTGCTCGCGCTGCGCGGAGATCCTCCAACGGGGAGACCGTTCGTGCAGACTCCGGGCGGCTTCGCGCACGCGAGCGAACTGATCTCGATGCTGCGCCGCAACTACGATTTCTGCATCGGCGCGGCTTGCTATCCGGAGAAGCATCCCGAGGCGGCATCGCTCGACGACGACTTGCTGCATCTCAAGCAGAAGGCCGATGCCGGCGCCGATTTTCTCGTTTCGCAGCTCTTTTTCGATAACGCCAACTTCTTGGAGTTTGCCCGGCGGGCGCGAAGCGCGGGGATCGAGGTGCCGGTTCTTCCCGGTTTGATGCCGATCACCAACTTCGCCCAGATCGAGCGTTTCGTCGCCGTCTGCGGTGCGAGCATTCCGCCGAAACTGCGTGTGGAGATGGAGTCGCGCAAGGGAGACGATAAGGCGGTGGAAGATCTCGGCGTCGCGTACGCTTCCATGCAGGTACTCGCGTTGCTCCAGGCCGGCGTTCCGGGAATTCATTTTTATACGCTCAATCGCTCGCCGGCGACGAGGGCGATCGTCTCGTCGCTCTTGGCCGCGAGCGCCTGGCGCCCGGCCTTTGCCGATTCCGGCGCAATAACAAGCCGGTAACGCGCGCGTAACGGCGCACCGCTACCGTTGAGGCGTGGACGTCCTCAGCGGCTTACTGCACGATGCGCTGATCACGACCGCGACCATTGCGCTGCCGATGCTGGCCGTCGCCGCTGCAGTGGGAACGGCGATCGCCGTCGTGCAGGCGGCGACTCAAGTGCAGGAGCAGACGCTGACGCTCCTTCCGAAGATCGTTGCGGTCGGTCTGATGATTGCGCTCTTCGGGCCCGGCGCGATGCACCTGCTCGGCGCGCTCTTCGATCGCGCGATCGCGGAGATTCCGACGATCGATAGCGGATGGTAACCGGGCTGCTCGTCTTCGCCCGGTGCGCGGGTTTCGTCTTTCGCGCGCCCGGATTCTCGCATCCGAGCGTACCGGCACCGCTTCGCGCGGGCTTTGCGCTGGCGCTTGCCGGCGCGATTCTGCCGGGCATCGGCAAGGCAGCGAAGGGAGTGGACGGCGCGACGATCGTGGCGGCGCTGCTGCTAGAGTCTCTCGTAGGCGGCGCGATCGGCATGACGGCTTCGCTGATCTACGATGCAGCCTATGCCGGCGGCCGTGTCGTCGACGATTACGTCGGGGTGAAGGCGATCGCGCCGAGCCTGGAACTCGTCGCGCCGAGCGGTTTCGGCCGCGTCTGGTCGCTGGCGTTCACCGGCGGATTCTTTCTCTCAGGCGCCTATCGCAGCGTGCTGCTGGGCTTTAGCGAGAGCTTCGCTCGCATTCCGCTCGCTGCCGAGATGCGTCCGGCGGGATGGCATGCGTACGCGGCGGCATTTGCATCGACGATTGCGCTCGTCGCACTGCAGGTTGCCGCGCCGGCGATCGCGCTGGCCTTCGTCGTGCAGATCGCGCTCGGCGCCCTGTCGCGCGTGATCCCCCGCTTCGGCAGCTTCACGCTGGCCTTTCCGCTGGCATTCGCGGCCGCGCTGATCGCGACCGCGATCGCGGTTCCGGTCGTCACGCAACGCTTGCCTTCGCCGTTGTTGGAAATTCCGTGAGCGATACCGCAGAGAAACCGTTCGAGGCGACGCCGCGCCGGATTGCCAAGGCGCTGCGCGAGGGTAACGTCGCACGTTCGAGCGAGCTCGCGGCGAATCTCGCATTCGCCGCGGCGGCCTTGACCGCGATGGCGACTGCCCCGGTGCTTGCCGCCGCGGCGAGCAATGCATTCGTCGCCGGTTTCGCCGGGCGAGCGACCCCGGCAAGCGCGCTGATCCTTGCCGTAGCCTGCTTACCCGTCGGCGCCGCCGCCTTGGCGGGTGCGCTCGGAAACCTCGCTCAGAACGGCGGCCTTGCCGCACTTTCGATCGCCGTAAAACTCGAGCGGTTGAATCCGGTCGAAGGCGTCAAGCGAATTCTCTCTCGCGAAACGCTCGCGCATTCGCTGCGAGCGGCGCTTGCGTTCGTCTGTGCGAGCGCGGCGATGACGCCGTTCGTCGCGTGGAGCTGCGCGGCGTCGTTGCAGGCGTCGTCGGTCGGAGACGTCGCGGCGACGGCCTGGGCCGCGGCGCGCGAGGTAGCGGTGGCCGCGTGCACGGTCGGATTCTGCTTCGCCGTCGGCGAGTATGCGGCGGCACGGCGCGCCTGGCTGCGCAATCTGCGAATGAGCTTCGAGGAGCGCAAACGCGAGGCGAAAGAAGAAGAGGGCGATGCGATCGCGCGCGGGCGCCGGCGCGCGCTGCATCGTGCGTTGCTGCGCGGCGGGATCGGCCGGCTCAAAGAGGCGTCGTTCGTCGTAACGAACCCGCAGCACGTCGCCGTCGCGCTCGAATACCGGCCGCCGGCGGTTCCCGTGCCGCGCGTGCTGGCGCGCGCCGCGGAGGCGGCCGCGCTGCACGTGCGCGCGCTCGCGGAACGATACCGCATTCCGGTCGTCGAGGACGTCGTGCTGGCTCGCGCGCTCTTCCGCGACGGGCGGACCGGCGAACCGATTCCGGCGATTCATTTCGTAGCCGTTGCCGAAGTCGTCGCGACCCTTTCGCGAGCGAACGCGTCGGAAGCGTGAACGCGAAGAGGCGGGCGGTCTACGCCTTTGCGGCGCTGCTGTTGGCGATCGTCGGAATTCTGATCGTTCCGCTGCCGCCATGGCTGCTCGACGTGCTCTTGGGGGTCAACGTCTTCGGCTCGTCGCTCGTGCTGCTGCTCTCGGTGACCGTCGACGATCCGCTCGAGTTTTCGGCCTTCGCACCCGCGCTGCTTGTCGCGACGCTCTTTCGGCTCTCGCTCGACGTTTCGGCGACGCGCCTCATTCTGACCTCAGGTGCGACGCCGGGCGCGGTCGGCGCGATCATTCCGGCCTTCGGCGCATTTGTCGTCCACGGAAACTTGGTCGTCGGGCTCATCGTCTTCTCGATCTTGGTGACGATTCAGTTCGTCGTCATTGCAAGCGGCTCGCAGCGCGTCGCGGAGGTTGCGGCACGCTTCACGCTCGATGCGATGCCGGGAAAACAGATGGCGATCGACGCCGACATTCATGCCGGCGTGCTCGACGGCGAAGGCGCGCGGCGCAAGCGAGAGGCCGTGCAGCGGGAGGCGGACTTCTACGGCGCGATGGACGGGGCCGGAAAGTTCGTCAAGGGCGATGCGGTCGCCGCGCTCGTGATCGTGGCGCTCAATCTCTGCGGCGGCGTGATCGTCGGTATCGCCTATCACGCGCTCTCACCGCTCGACGCGCTCGACACCTTCGCGCTGCTCTCCATCGGCAACGCGCTCGTCACGACGCTGCCCGCGTTTCTCATCTCGACGGCGATGGGGATGATGGTCACGCGAGTCGCTTCCGACGGCGCGTTGGGAGCCGACCTCGCCTCACAGCTGCTCGCACGCCCCGATGCGCTGCGCAGCGCCGGCGCGCTCCTGCTTGCACTCGCGCTCGTTCCCGCTCTGCCGCGGCCGCTCTTCGTGGTTCTCGGGGCCGGTGCGTTCGCGGTCGCTCATGCCGCGCAACGGCAACGCCGCCGGCGGGAAGAGGAGACGATCGGCGCGCGCGAGCGCGCGAAGCGTCACGCGATGCGGCGTCCCGAGCTCGCACTCGGCCTCGTCGGCGTCGATTCGATCGCAATCGAGATCGGTGCCGATCTCGCACTGCTTCTCGCACAACCCCTTGCCGATGCTTTACTCGATCGCATCGGCGAGGTGCGTCGCGCACTTGCAGCGGACATCGGCGTCGTGCTTCCCGGCGTTCGCCTCCGCGACGATCTCGCACGCGATCCGCGCACCTACGGAATCCGCGTGCGGGACCGTCTGGAAGGCGCCGGCAGGCTCGATCTCGATCGGCTCCTGGCCGTCGCAGACGAAGCGATCCTCGCGCATTTCAACGCGCGAATCGAGCGCGAGCCCGTCTACGGATTGCCGGCGGCGTGGATCCAACCCTCGGGGCGCGAGCGCGCGAGCAATGCGGGCGCGCTCGTCTTCGATCCGATCTCGGTGCTCGGGTCGCATTTGGCCGAGATCGCGCGAACGCACGCCGCCGAGCTCGTCGGCCGGCAAGAGCTCCACACGCTGCTCGAGCACCTGCGCGCGACCGTGCCCGCCCTGATCAAGGAAGTCGGCGGCGAGGCCCTGCCGTTCGGATCGGTGCATCGCGCCTTCGCTCTGCTCTTGCGCGAGTGCGCGTGGCCGCGCGATCCCGTCGCGGTGCTCGAAGCAATGCTCGAGGCGCGGACGGCCGATCCGCAAGAGCTCGCCGAGGCCGCGCGGCGCGCGATCGTACCGGACCTGTTACGCCGCCGCGGGCTCGTCCGGCTCGAGCCGGTGATCTTCGAGGCGCCGTTCGAACGAAGGCTCGTTGCAGCGTGGTGCGGTCATGGAGCGGAGGGGCTCGACCCCGCAACGGCGCTCGCCCTGCGCGCCCGCATCGAAGCGTATGCTGCTGAAGTGCCGCGCGAACGCGCCGCGGTCGTCTGCACCGCATCGCTGCGTCCCGTGCTCGCCGATTTCTTGCAGCGCTCGGGCATTCGCGTGAGCGTCTACGCCTACGGCGAGCTTCCCAACGAGATCGCACTCGCCCCGGCCGAGGTCATCGCAGAGGACGAACCGAACGCGCTAGCGTGCACTTAACGACGCTCGACTGGGTTATCGTCGTCGTTTCCTTGGGCGTGAGCTTCGTGCCGGCGATCGTGCTGGCGCGGCGAGCCGGGCGCAACATCACCGAGTTCTTTGCGGCCGGCCGCGCGGCACCGTGGTGGCTCATCGGGATATCGCTCGTCGCCACGACCTTCTCGACCGATACGCCGAACCTCGTCACCAATCTGGTGCGCGACGGGGGCGTCGCCGAGAACTGGGTCTGGTGGTCGTTCCTGCTCACCGGTATGGCGACGGTCTTCTTTTACGCGCGGCTCTGGCGCCGTTCGAACGTTCTGACCGATCTCGAGTTCTACGAGCTGCGCTACGCCGGGCCCGCGGCATCGTTCGTGCGCGGCTTTCGCGCGCTCTATCTCGGCCTATTCTTCAACTGCTGGATCATCGCAACGGTCAACTTGGCGTTGGTGAAGATTGCCGGCGTTCTCTTCGGCTGGCCGCGCGCCGAGACGCTCGCGATCTCGGTCGTCGTGCCCATCATCTTTGCCGCGACGGCGGGACTCTGGGGCGTCATGGTGACGGACACGATCCAGTTCTGCATCACGATAACCTCGGCGTTCGCCGCGGCCTACTTCGCGATCCACGCGCCCGGCGTCGGCGGTCTGCACGGCCTCATCGCTCATTTCACGCGCGCCAATCCGAGCGCGCTGGCGATATTACCGAACTTCAAAGACTGGCCGACGGCGCTAGGCATCTTCGTCATCCCGCTCACGGTGGTCTGGTGGTCGGTCTGGTATCCCGGCGCGGAACCGGGCGGCGGCAGCTACGTCGCGCAGCGCATGCTCGCCGCGAAGACGGAATCGGATGCGCTCTTCGGCACCTTCGCCTTTCAGGTGATGCACTACGCACTGCGGCCGTGGCCGTGGATCGTCGTCGCTCTCGCCTCGACGATCGTCTATCCGACGCTGCACGATATTCAACTGCGCTTTCCCGGCGTGGCGCCGAACTTGATCGGCAACGACATCGCCTATCCGGCGATGCTGGTGTACTTGCCCGCCGGATTCGCGGGCTTCATGGTCGCGGGAATCTTCGCCGCCTATCGCTCGACGATCGAGACCCATCTCAACTGGGGCACCTCGTATCTCGTGCACGATTTCTACCAGCGCTTCATTCGTCCGAACTCCACCCAACGCGAGCTGGTCTTTGCCGGACGGCTGGTCACCGCGCTGTTGATGGCGCTCGGCGTGCTCTTCACGCTCGCGCTCGACAACGCGAAGAATGCTTTCAACCTGCTGCTCTCGATCGGAGCGGGAACGGGCTTGATCTACTTATTGCGCTGGTTCTGGTGGCGGATCAACGCGTGGAGCGAGGTCAGCGCGATGCTCTCGTCGTTCGTCGTCTCAGTCGCCTTCTTCGTCTCCGCCAAACTCGGTCACACCGCCGCGACGACGACCGTGCTCTTGACGACCATCGCCGTGACCACCGTCGTGTGGATCGCGGTAACGTACTGCACGCCGCCGGTCGAGCGCAGCGTGCTCGCCTCGTTCTACGCGCGCGTCCGTCCGGCGGGTCCCGGGTGGGCGAAGATTCGCCGCGAGTGCGATCTGCCGGCCTCACCCGATTCGATGACGCTCGCGCTTGCCGGGTGGGTGCTCGGCCTAGCCTCGGTCTACGGCGCGCTCTTCGCGGCCGGCGCCTTCGTCTACGGCCGCCCGGCGCAAGGTCTAGTCTGGAGCGCGGTCGCCGCGGCGGCGGTCGTCGGGCTCCTCGTGATCGGACGCCGTCTCTGGCGACCCGCGGCAGGCCCGGCGCCCGCCGAAGGCTAAACTCCACCGGCTCCAATGAACTGGAATACGTGGAAGGCGCCGTTCAAGGCGCTCGTCATCGTCGCTGTTTGTGCGATTTCGATTTGGGCCGTCTGGCCGCTGCAGAAGACGATTCATCTCGGGCTCGATCTGCAGGGCGGCGCGCGGCTCTTGCTCCAGCTTTCGCCGACCGCGGAGGTGCCGCGGGTTACCAGCGAGGTTCAGGCGCAGACGCGCGAGGTCATCGACCGCCGCATCAACGGTCTCGGCGTCGCCGAGCCCTCGATCAGCAACGTCGGAACCGACCGGATTCTCGTCGAGCTCCCGGCAGTGAAGAATCCCGACGAAGCGGAGAAACTCCTCAAACAGGCCGCGGTGCTCGAATATAAGATCGTACCCTTCGACATCATGCAGAAGGCCGACGCCGCCAATGCCGTGCTCGCGCAGCCGAACGTATCGCCGAAGGACAAGGCGGCAGCGGAACTCTACGTTTCGAAGACCGCATACGAGAAGAGCGGCGACGTCGTCTACTCCGGCAAAGACCTCAAGGCCGCGCAGGCGGGCTACGACCAAGCGGGGCGCCCGGACATCCTCTTCCAAACGAAGGATCCCGCGCGGTTCGGCAAGCTCACGACGGCAAATCTCCAGAAGCCGCTCGGCATCTTCCTCGATCACCGCTATCTCTCGGCGCCGATCATTCAAGGGGCGATCTATGATAACGGTCAGATCACCGGCAACTTCACCCAAGAAGAGACGATCACACTTGCCAACGAGCTCAATGCCGGCGCCCTTCCGGTGAGCATCAGCATCATCGAGAAGGAGACGATCGGCCCGACGCTCGGTAAGATCGACTTGACTCAGTCGATGCGCGCGGCGGCGCTCGGGCTCGGTCTCGTCTTGATCTTCATGATCGCGGTCTATCGCCTGCCGGGCCTTCTCGCCGACCTCGCGCTCGCGATCTACGTGCTCGTGATGATGGCGATCCTCGCGCTCTCGCACGCGACGCTCACGCTGCCCGGCATCGCCGGCTTCGTGCTCTCGATCGGTATGGCGGTCGACGCAAACGTACTGATCTTCGAGCGCATTAAAGAGGAGCTCTGGAACGGCAAGACGATGCGCGCGGCCGTGCGCGTCGGGTTCCAGCGCGCCTTCTCGGCCGTCTTCGACAGCCACTTTACGACGATCGTCGGTGCGGGCGTGCTGTACATGCTCGGCACCGGCACGGTCAAGGGCTTTGCATTCACGCTCTTCTGGGGAACCGTCGTCTCGCTCGTTACCGCGGTCTTCATCACCCGATTCTTCGTCGACGCGCTCGTCGACAACAACGTGCTCACCAGCCCCGAGCTCTACGGCGTCAAGCGCTCCGACGTGGGCATATTTGCCCGGACTGCCGCGGCATCCGAGGCGGGAGCGTAAGCGATGCTCTTTCGCCGCTTAAACTGGAATATCGTCGGGTGGTTCAGGATCGTCTCGACGATCTCGTATCTCGTCATTGCGCTGGGCGTCGGCTCGATGATCTACCACGGCTTTGCCGGCGGCGACGGCTTCCACGCCAACCGCATGCTGCGGCTCGGCCTCTCGTTTACCGGCGGAACCGATATCACCGTGCGGTTCACTGAAGCGACGACCGCCGATAAGGTAAAGCAGGCCCTTTCGGGGTTCGGCATGAGCGAAGAGTCGGTGACGACGGCCGGGACCGACGGCAAAGGCTTCATCATTCAGACTCAGACGGCGTTCGCGAATAACTCGGCGCCCGTTTGGAACGCGCTCAATACGGTCGCGCCGGTCGACCGGGCTGCCTCGCAGATTACCTCGGTAGGCCCGTCGCTCGGACGCGAGTATCTCACCAGGGCCCTCTGGGCGCTGGTCATCGCGCTCAGCATCCAGTTCCTGTACATCGCCTTCCGCTTCGGCTGGAACTATATCTTCGGTTTGGTTACGGTCATCGCGCTCGTCCGCGACGCGGCGATGATGATCGGCATCTACGCGCTTGCCGACAAGCGCGCCGACGACGCCTTCCTCGCCGCCGTCTTGACCGTCATCGGCTACTCGGTCATGGACACGATCGTCATCCTCGATCGAATACGCGAGAATACCAAGCTGATGGCGGGCGCGCCGTACGAGAAGATCGTCAACGAGTCGATCAAGCAGACGATGACGCGCTCGTTCAACACGCTCGCAACGGTGGTCATTACGCTGGTCGCGCTGCTCGCGCTCGGCGGCGCGAGCCTGAAGAACTTTGCTTTTGCGCTGCTCGTCGGCATCTGCTCGGGCGGTTACCACTCGATCTTCTACTCCGCACCGCTGGTGCTCGTCTTTCGCAAGCGGCAGCTCGAAGCGGCCGCAAAGCGGCGCCGCGCGGGTCTCGCGCAGGATCGGACGGTTACCTCACGCTCGCGTTCCGAATCCGCCGCGCTGCAGAGCCGCAGCGGCGTCGCCCGCGAGGATATCGTCGCGGCCCGGCGCGAGCGTCGCCAAAAGGCGAAGACGGCGCGCACCACCGTGCCGGCGACGCCGGCACGGTATCGCAAGAAGCGCGGCGACGGGGTCGCCGACGCGACCGGCACCGACGCCCCCAGCGGCGTCGCGCTCGAAGAGCCCGATACCGCGCAAGAGGTGATCGACCCGCTCGACGCGCAGCAAGCCGGGTTGCACGATGCCGCGCTCGAGCAAGGCCACGAAGAGATCGCGCTCAACCTCGACGACCTCCCAGGCTCGGCGCAAGCCGAGCGTGGAGAAGAAGAGAGCACGCACTAAAGAACTTCCCCCGCCCACGCCGTCGGAAGCCGCCTTCGAAGCGGCGTTTCGCGCGTTTGGCGATCCCGCGAATGCGTTCATCGAGCGCGTCTTTGCCAAGAGCGACGAATACCTCAACGATCCCTACGCGACGATCGGCGACGCCCCGCACTTTCACACCAAGATCGCCGGCGTGTCGTTCGAAGGGCGGCAGGACGTGATCGCCGGTCTGCATGCCGGAGCGCCGCTCGAACTCCATCGCCAACTCGAGAACCCGCACGACGCCAATGCGATTGCCGTCCATTACGGCAACCTCCATCTCGGATTCTTCAATAAGCGGCTGGCCGCGCATTTGGCGCCGCTCATCGACGCGGGGGCGCGGTACACCGCGCGGATCGCCTCGCTCACCGGGTCCGCAATGGCGCCGCCGCAGACCGGGGGGAAGTATCGCGGCGTCAATATCTTCGTCGAGCGCGTGAGCGCGGCGCCGCGCGCGGCGCCGCGCCGCGATGTCGCGGCATCGCCGGAGCTCGGCGATGGCGACGCGCTCGCCGAACGCGTGCGTGGCGCGCTGATCGGCACTTCGCAGCCGCACGAAGCGCAGCGCGCGGTGCTCGATCGGCTCGCCGCCGGAAAGAACACGCTGGCGGTGCTGGGAACCGGGCGCGGAAAATCGTTCTGTTTTCAGTACGCCGCGGCGCTGCGCGCGTTCGCCGGCGCGGGCAAGACGCTGGTCATCTATCCGCTGCGCGCGCTGGCCAACGATCAATACGAGGCTCTGCGGCGCACGCTTGATCCGCTCGGGCTGCGCTGCTTCCGTGCCAACGGCTCGATCGAGAACGAGGAGCGCGACGAGCTCTTCGCCGCGTTACGCGAGGGCGCGTGGGATCTCGTGCTCGCGACGCCGGAGTTTCTCGAGTTTCATCGCGAGGCGTTGCGCGGCGCGAGTACGCCCGCGTTTGCCGTCGTCGACGAGGCGCACCACGTGCAAGAATCGCGCCACCGGCCCGCCTACGCCCGGCTGAGCGCAACGATCGCCGGCCTGGGCAATCCGCAGGTGCTCGCGCTGACCGCGACCGCGAGCGACGAGACGTTCCGCCGCATCGTCGAGGATCTGCGAATCGACGCCTGGGTGATCGATCCCACGGTGCGCGAGAACCTGAGCATCGTCGACGCGCGCGAGACGCGCGACAAGCACGCCTATCTGGTCGAGCTCTTCGCATCCGGCGAGCGCGGGAAAGGCATCGTCTACTGCAACTCGCGCAGCGAGGCGGCGAGCGTGGCGCGGCGGCTCCGCCGCGAACTCGGCAATGAGGTGATGTTCTATCACGGCAAGATGCCCAACGCCGAGCGGCTCGAGGTCGAGCGGCTCTTTCGCGAAGGTCGCTTGCGCGTCGTGATCGCCACGTCCGCGTTCGGCGAGGGGATCGATCTTCCGGACGTCGCCGACGTCGTGCTCTATCACCTCAACTTTGACTTCGGCGAGTTCAACCAGCAGGCGGGCCGCGCCGGCCGCGACGGCGACGCCGCGCGCATCCACTTGCTTTACGGGAAGAAGGATCGCGGGCTCAACGAGTTTCTCATCGATCTCGACGCGCCGCCGATCGGCGTTCTGCGCGAGATCTATCGCGGACTTCGCGGATTGGCACGCTCCGGAGTCGTGCGCGGCGGCGATGCGGAGATCGCCGGAACCTTAGATATCGACCGGGCGCGCGATCGCACGGTTGGCGCGGCGTTGCGCATCTTTGCCGACTCCGAGCTTGCCGAGATCGGCGAGGACGACGACGGGCGCGCAATCCGCTTGCTGCCGGTGCGCGGTCGAGTCGAGATGGAGCACAACGAGCGCTATGCGGAAGGAGAGGCGACGCGCGAAGCCTTCACGCGCTTTGCCGAGATCGCATTGAGCGCGCCGGCGACGACGCTCGAGCGCATCATCAACCGGCCGATCTATCCGTCGCGCATCGAGCTGCGGCGCTAGCCCGCGCTGCGGAACTACGCCAAGACGTGCGTCATCTTCGCTTCGTCGACGTTGCGATAGAAATCGTTGTCGGTCTCTTTGACGCCGTCAGCGGCCCACGGATCGATTTGGCCACGGGACGTCGGAAGATGGATCGTCGGCCCGGCCGCATCGGAGTAATCGGCGCCGCCGAAGGGTCCGAACGAGGCACTCTCGCGATGCGCGAGGACGAGATCGCGCACGGCGTCGCGCGAAGCGCCGGCGTCGTTGCGGAGGCGGTCGTCGAGGCGCCCGTCGCCGGCGAGCGTGTCGTAGAACGCGATTGCCGGACGGTCGGCATGCCACGGCATGTCCTTCGAACCTTGCGGAAAGCGGATCATGCCGTCGATCGCGCGGGCATCTTCCCGCACGGCACGGCGAATGCCCGCGTTGGCGGCTTCGCTCGCTACGTCGTCGTTTAGGGCCTTGATCGTCGCTTCGGCGTGCTGAATCTTCTGCGAATCGAGGTCGAGCACGTCGAAGGCGGCCGCGGGACCGAATCCTCCGAAGTCGCCGGCGTCGTATTTCGTGCGCATCACCTCTCCGACGACGGCCTTCGCCATCGCGCGGGGATCGTTTTCGTGCGATGCAATCGCGTGGGCGACGCCGCTCGGGACGCCGGGCGCCAGCATCGTCTCGGGGCTCGCGGCGAGATAGTGCACCCCGACGCGCGAGAGCGCGTCGGCGAAGCCCATGGTATCCATCAAGCATTGGTTGGCAACCACGCCGTCGACGCCGCGCTCTCGATCTTCGGGATGCGCGCGGGTATGAAGTGCAATGCCGTCGGCGATTGCGCGAGCGATCTCCGGCATCGGCATCACGTCGCCGTCTCCGGTTTCGAGGCCGCCGCCGTCGCCGCCGCCGTGATCGACGAGATCGATCCACGTCTGCCGCGCACCGTTCGATTCCGCGTTGTCGAGCGTGCTCGCAACGAAACGCGCTAAGTTCTCCTCGTCGCTCATATCGTGTGCCTTGTCGACGCGCACGTGTGCGACGTCGCCGCCCGCAATGGTGTATCGTTCGGTGTGGAGCTTGCCCGAAGCGATCCAATCGTCGCCGGCGCGAAGATGGGTGGTATCCTCGACGGTGAACTCGATTCGCCCGTCGCGCGCACTCGTCCGAAGCGCCTGCGTTAGCGTCGACTCCTGAATTCGGTCGAGATTGTTGTCGCCGTCGCGGTAGATGCCGAACTCGAGCGACCGGCGAGATGGGGTGACGGTGACGTTCTGCAGCATGAAGCCTCCTGAAGCGGTGATTGCGGAGGCCTACTGCGACGAAGACGCCGGACGACTAGACGTCGCTTACGTGGAGCGCGTGCACTTCCCCGCGAAGTCCGGTTTGGTGTCGGCGGGAGCGGCATAGCCGTAAAAGGCAAAGTCGTTCGCGCCGGTGCGAACGGTCTCGTTTCGCCCGAGCCGACCGTCGGAACTCGACTGGTCCAACCACTCCTCGTTCTTCCCGGTCCAAGGCTTCAAATACGACACGCTCCAGGCGCCTTCGTCGTCGAGCTGTGTTTGGACCCAGCGGACGTTCTTCGCGTCGTACGAGATCGACTTGCTTACGGTATACGGCGCGGCCCGGTGCGGAATCTGAACGACGTCCGATTCGCGCATGATGCCGGAATCGATTGCGAACGTAGCCGTCGCCGCGTACGGGGCCATCCCGACCGGTCCGGCGACGCACGCCCACGTACCGACGAAGTACTGCATTGCCGCCATTTCGCTCGGGGTCTGCCCATCGGCCGTTGCAACCGCGGCGGCCGCGAGGATGCACGCGAGCCACACTCGTTTCACCTGCTAACCTTCACGCGGGCGGCGCGGTAACGCCGGCGCTGGCGTACAGCGCGCGAGTGTCGTACATCACGCCGCCCTTGAAGGTCGTTTCGACGTTGCGCAGCTGCGCGATCGAAGCGATCGGATTGCCGTTTACCAAAATCGCGTCGGCGAGCTTGCCGGCTTTCAGCGAACCGAGCGATTCGTCCATCTGCATCACCCGCGCCGGCACGATCGTGGCGCTTTGCAGCACGTCGCCTGCCGGAATGCCGGCTTGCGCGTAGAGCTCCAACTCGTGGATGAGGTCGAAACCCGGTAGAATGTCGTCCGTTCCGGCGACGATGCGAATACCGTTGGTATGCAGCAGCATGACCATGTCGAGATAGGCCTGCGCGGAGGCGCGATATTTCGCGTCGAGCCCCGGGCCGAGCGGAAGGCCGCCGGTAGTGAGCGTTCGACGCACCTGCGGCGGCAGCCAATCGGCGATTTCGGCGAAGCCCGTTGACGCGATATCTCCCGTCCGGGTCATCGTGTCGGTGTAGAAGATGCCGACGGTCGGATCGCTGACGATCTCTTTGGCCTTGAGCAGCGCGAGGAACTCTTTGACTGCCTGGCTCTGCAAATCGATCGTCCCGGCGCGCTGCGCCGTCGCCGTCAACCGGACGGGCGTCTGGGTGAGACTCTCCGTATCCGGCATGAAGTTCAGGAAGAGAAAGTTCACGTGCTGGATCTCGTCGAACCCCTCGCGGACCGCGTCCTGCGCGAGCATTCCGCTGGGAATGTGGCCGCTTACGCGCATTCCTTGCGCGTGCGCCTCTTTCACGATGACCGGCACGAGCTTCGGATCCATCGAGCTATAGATCTTGATTTGCACCGCGCCGAGTTGCTTCCACATGCGCACCTGCGCGATCGCTTCGTCCGGAGTCGCGGTCGTCGTGCCGATCGGGGCGGTATACTTTCCCGTGCCGTCCATCAGCCCGGCGATGATCACCCGCGGCCCGACCAGCTCACCGCTCTCGAACTGCGCCTTCGTCTTGGCGATATACTCGGGTGAGTTTCCGGGATCGCGAATCGTGGTAACGCCCTCAGCAAGCAGTCGCGGACCGAAATCGGCAAAGAGGTGCATGTGCATGTTCCACAGCCCGGGCAGCAGCATCTTACCGCTGCCGTCGATCCGGCGCGCGTCGCTTGGAACCGTCATCTCCGATCCGCCGACCGCGACCACGCGCTCGCCGCCGAAAACGACCGTCGCGTTCGGAACGACGGCACCGGCCTCCGAGTCGAAGAGCGAGACGTTGGCGATCGCGATCGCCGTTGCGCTGCGCTGCGGCAGCGATCGCGCAACCTCGCGGCCAAGCTCGGTGACGCGTAGGTTCTGCGCGTCGAAGAGCTGAGGCAGCACCGAGCTCCATCCTCGCTGCACGACCGCGCCCCAGATGGCGCCGGAGGCGAAGAGTTGGCCGTTCTCGTCGAGCCAGATCCGCACCGGCGTAAAATCGAGACCCGTCGCCTCGTACATCGTCACGCGCCGGCTCGAGGTGCCGCCGCGAACGGTGAGCGTCTTGATTGCAGCGACCTTCGTGGTGCCGCTCGGCCAAAGATCGAGCGAGCCGTGCGGCGCGCGCAGCGCCGCCCGCACGAGGATCGCGCCTTCCTCCGGCGTTCCGTCCATGCTCACGTAAAAGCGCGGCGCCGAATACGCCTGCGTCTCTCGCTCGGCGGAGTTCTTCCAGGTGGCCGTTTCGTGGCGCGCGATGAAGCGTTCGTTCACCGGAACTTTGAGGTAGTTGTATCCGCTCGTTTGCAGCGTTCGAATCAGGCCGGCGTCGTCGAGCGCGATCGTGCTGCGCACCTTCGGTCCGCGCCCTCGATCGACGTACTCGAAGCGCACGTAAAGCGAGCCGTCGGGCAGGCGTACCGTCGTTTGCGAGCCCTTGACGATGCCTGACGAAACGAAGTCGTACTCGACCGCGCTGCCATAGAGCTTGGCGGCGGCAAATGCCGGCGACGCCCAGGCTACTGCGGCGGCCGAGCCGACCGCGGAGAGCCAACTGCGGCGCGGCATTGGCAGATCGCCGGCCATGCACGCATGCACGCTCCCAGCGAGCGGTAACCCGAAGAGCGAGGAGCAACGATGAGAACGGCACGTACACACGGCGAACACCTACCTTTGCTGGTCGCTACGAAACGCATATCGGCCTCGCGGGCCGGCCGGTATCCTCTTTACCAGATGATCCAACCTATTCCGGCTTACCTATCCGGCCGAACAAGCGTTCGGAATGGGGCCGCCTCTTTTCGGGAAACTACCGGCTGGTGATTGCCGATCACGACGTCATAGTATTAGGTGCCGGTCTGGCCGGTATGCGTGCGGCCCTCGAAGCGGCCCGCGCCGGCGCGGACGTGGCCATCGTCACCAAGGTTCATCCTATTCGTAGCCATTCGAGCGCGGCGCAAGGCGGCATCAACGCCGCCATCGGCGAGCTCGATAGCTGGGAATCGCATGCCTTCGATACCATCAAGGGCAGCGATTATCTCGCCGATCAAGACGCCGTCGAGGTGATGTGCCGGGAAGCACCCCAGGACATCATCGAGTTCGAGCACATGGGCGTCATCTTCTATCGGAACGAAGACGGTAAGCTCGGCACGCGCGCCTTCGGGGGCGCCTCGCTGGCCCGGACGTATTTCGTCGGAGACATTACCGGCCAGGCGCTGCTCGTTACGCTCTACGACCAAATTCTGAAGGCCGGCGTCAAGGTCTACGAAGAGTGGTTCGCTACCAACCTCTTCATGGACGGCGGTGCTTGTCGCGGCGTCGTCGCACTCGAGATGGTCAGCGGCGGGCTGCACCTGCTGCGCGCCAAGGCAGTCGTCGTTGCCAGCGGCGGCTTGGGACGCCTCTACGAGCCGAGCACCAACGCCTTGATCTGCACCGGCGACGGCTATTCGCTTGCCTATCGCGCCGGCGCGCCGTTGATGGACATGTCGATGGTGCAGTACCATCCGACGACGCTCGCCGGCAGCGGCTTTTTGATGACCGAAGCGGCCCGCGGCGAGGGCGCCTACCTCCTGAACTCGCTCGGCGAGCGCTTCATGAAGAAGTACGCGCCGAACAAAATGGAGCTGGCGGCACGCGACGTGACTTCGCGCGCAGAAGCGACCGAGATCGCCGAAGGGCGCGGCATTGACGGCAACGTGCTGCTCGACCTGCGCCATCTCGGTCCCGACGTCATCCTCAAGAAGCTGCCGCAGATTCACGAAATGGCGCTCGATTATCTCGGCATCGACATGATCAAGGATCCGGTTCCCGTTCGCCCGGGAATGCATTATCAGATGGGCGGCATCAAGACCGACGTCGAGGGTGCGACGCTCATTGCGGGACTCTATGCGGCCGGCGAAGTTGCCTGCGTCAGCGTCCACGGCGGGAATCGCCTCGGTGCGAACTCGCTGCTCGACACGATCATCTTCGGCCGGCGTTCGGGACTCGCATCGGCCGGCTACGCCAAAGGCGTGCAGCCTAGCACCGGCGGCGAAGAGCTGCTGCGGTCGGAGCAGAAGCGCCTGGAGGATCTGCTCGCGCGGCCGTACACCGGAGAGACCTGTGCGGGGCTGCGGCTCGAGCTGGCGACGATGATGGATCAGAAGGTCGGTCTCTATCGCAGCGATACCGGCTTGCACGAGGCGCTGGAAGCGCTTCATGGTTTCCGCAAACGCTACGAGAACGTCGCCGTCGGCGATAAGGGGCGCGTCTTCAATCAGGCTCTGACCTTCGTCCTCGAGCTTGGCTTTCTGCTCGACTGCGGCGAGACGATCATTCGCGACGCGATCGTGCGAAAAGAGAGCCGCGGCGCCCACACGCACGTCGATTATCCCGAGCGCAACGATCGCGATTGGCTCAAGCATACGCTGCTTACGCTGCGCCGCGACGGCGAGGAGCCCGAGATCTCGCACGTTCCCGTGACGATTACTCGCTGGAAGCCCGAGGTACGCACCTACTAATGCAGTTTACGATCGAAGTCGGACGGTACAATCCCGAGGGCAGCTACGCCGACGCGGCCCAGCCGGGCCAGCCGTTTCCTGCACCGTGGAATGCGTCGCCGGTGCGCCGGTATCAGACCTACACGGTCGAGCTTCCCGAGCATGCGGTCGTCCTCGATGCGCTCATCGCGATCCGCGAGTACCAGGATCCGTCGCTTGCCGTCCGCTGCGCCTGCCGCAGCGCGATCTGCGGCTCGTGCGCGATGTGGATCAACGGACACGCCAACCTCGCGTGCAAGAGCAAGCTCGCCGCCTTCACCCAAGAGGGCAAGACGCGCGTCGAATCGCCACCCTCGATGCCGATCATCCGCGATCTCGTCTGCGACATGAAACCGTTTTGGGATAAACACTTAGCGGTCAAGCCCTGGCTGGAGAACAAGCCGGTTCCGCCGCCCGACCAAGAGTATCGCGTTCCCAATGCCTCGATGGAAGAGCTCATTCAAGAGGTGAGCTGCATCAGCTGCAGCGCGTGCTTGATGGACTGCGAGTCGTTCGCGGTTAATCCGGAGTTCCTTGGACCGCAGGCGCTCGCGCAGGCCTATCGCTACGTCGGCGACCCGCGCGATGACAAGACGAAAGAGCGTCTGGGCGAACTCAGCAAGCCGGGTGGAATTTGGGACTGCACCCACTGTTTCGAGTGCGTGACGCAGTGTCCCAAAGGCGTCGCCCCGCTCGAGCAGATTCTCAAGCTGCGGAAGATGGCGGTCGACGCCGGTTACACGCACAATGCCGGAACGCGTCACGCCGATGCGTTCGCCGAGTCGGTCAAGCATAGCGGGCGGCTCAACGAACTCACGCTGATGCCGAAGTCGACCGGACTCTTCAACATCGTCGGACAGCTCAAGACGTTGCCGAGCGCGATCAACATGGCGCGCGCCGGCAAGTTGCCGCCGCTAATCCATAAAGCCATACCAGGGGTCAATCGCATCAGGAAAATTTTCGAGCGCGTCGGAGGACGGTTCAAGTGAAGGTTGCGTTCTATCCCGGCTGCGTCTCGAAGGGCGCCTGTCCGGAGCTTTACATTTCGGCAAAACTGATCGCCGAGCCGCTCGGCCTCGAGCTGCACGAACTCCAGTCGGCACCGTGCACCGGCGCCGGCGTCCTGAGCGAGCAGAATCGCGAACTCGCCGACGCGCTCAACGGGTTGACGCTGGCGATGGCCGAGGCCGAAGGCGCCGATCTTATGACGATCTGCAGCACCTGCCAGGGGGTGCTCTCCGATCATAATTACCACCTCAAGAAGGACGAGGCGCGGCGCGAGAAGGCGAACGCGACGATCGCCGACCAAGGGTTCCGTTACGAAGGCAAAGCGACGGTCAAGCATCTGCTCTGGATGCTCTTCGAAGATATCGGGATCGACCGGGTCGCCGCCGCGATCAAGCGCAAGCTGACCGGATTGAAGATCGCACCGTTCTACGGCTGCTACATTCTGCGACCGAGCGAAGCGCTCGGGCTGCGCGAGCGCCCGGAACGGAAGACGTATCTCAACCGGCTCATCGAGCTGCTGGGAGCCGAGGCGGTCGAGTATCGCGGCGCGACCAAGTGCTGCGGATTTCCGATGCTCACCTTCAATCGCGACAAGGCGCTGGCGATGGGCGGCAATCACATCATCGAGGCCAAGGAGAAGGGCGCGGATCTGCTCGTGACGCCGTGCCCGCTCTGTCACCTCAATCTCGACGGACAGCAGCCCGACGCGGCACGCGTGCTCAAGAAAGATATCGGCGTGCCGATCTTCCATCTGCCGCAGCTCTTGGGCTTGGCGTTCGGTTTCGAGCCGGATCAGTTGCGCCTCAACCACCACGTCGTTTCCACGAAGGGTGCGCTCGAAAAGGTAGAGCTGAAGGTTTAGCCGCCCGCCGTCGGCTTACTCGGCAAGGCAGTTGGAACGCAGCGTGGTAGTAGAGTAGCGTTTTCCCCGCCAACACACGCTATCAAAAGGAGTCTACCTTGCCTGACCACCTCACGTCGCGCGTGCGCCGCCTTAACTGCGCCGTGCTGCTCGGGGCAGCGCTCGCCGGCTGTTCCACGAACTCCACCACATCATCGAGCACGGCTCAACTCGGCGCGTCTCCCGCCGCAAAAACGGGCCTGAACGAAATGCACTCGCGCGGCTTCGGCGCGGTCTCCAGCCACAGGGCTGCGTCGCCGGGCTGGATGGCGCCGGATGCAAAGCGGAAGAAGAAGAAAAAGACCCTGATCTACTGGGGCAGCTTCGACGCTAGCACCATCGACGTCTTTACCGCTAAGGGCACCGATCCGCCCCAGAAAGGGCAGATCACCACGGGTCTCTCCAACCCCGAGCGGCTCTTCGTCGATAAGTCGCTCAACGTCTACGCGACGAACCTGGGCAACAACACGATCACCGCGTACAAGCGCGGCGTCGGCTCGCCCTTTATCACGATCAGCAACGGCGTGAACAGCCCGACGGGTCTCACCGTCGACGCCGAAGGTACGGTGTACTGCGCGAACGTCGGAAACCAAACGATCACGGAGTACCCGAAGGGCAAGACGTCGCCCTCGCTTACGATCGATGCATTCGCCGAGTATCTCGCGATCGACGGGCAGGACAATCTGTACGCTTCGGAAGGCTACAACGTTTACAAGTATCCGCCCGGATCGACGAGTGGAACGGACCTCAACCTGAACATCGGCTCGCCGGGTGCGCTGGAAGTCGACAAGTCGGGGAACATCATCATCATCGACGAGAGCACCGGCGGCATCGACGTTTTCCAAGCCGGACAGACGCAACCGTCGAAAGAAATCCCGGTAACCGCCGGTTATCCGTTCGCCCTCAGCCTCAATAAGAAAGAGACGCAGGTCTACGTCAGCGTCGAGGTGAGCGGCGGCTTCATCGTGCAAACACTCGGCTACCCCAAAGGCACCTCGTTGACGACCAAAATCAGCAGCAAGACCTACGGCGAGTGGCCGATCGCCGTCAGCCCCGACACCGTACTCTAACGCGCTCTAAAGAGTAAGCGCCGCTTCGCCGGTGTGGGCGGCGCTTCGGGGCAGTCGCGCAAGAGCGTCGTCCCCTCGGGCGTGCTGTGCTCCATGACGTACTTCACCAGCTGCGGCTCGTCGGCGATCTTCTCCGAGGGCGGCGGCTGGAATCGCGTTGGAAACCTCGGATCGTTGAGGTTGCGATCCGACCACGGGTTCGCCGCTTCGCTGGGATAGTACCACGGATAGTCGAGTACCATTGACTGCGCGGAACCGTCGGCAAAGTGCACCGACATGCGGATGTCGACCCAGAAGCCGTGCGTCCGCGCGTCGTAATGCGAGCCGTGCGGATCGGAGAACGTTACGTAACCGCACGGAGGCGCTCCGCCGGTTGCGCCGCCGCTACCTTGCGTGCCGGCGCCGGAGGCGTTGCCCGCACTCGTCGTCGCGTTGCCTGCATCCGTCGCGAAGGCACTCTTGCGCGCGGCTGCGACATCCCAGATCGGCCTCGTCGCGGTAAGCCGCGCCGAGTTGCGCGCGACCGCCGCGGCGCGTGCAGCGGGTCGCGCGCGGGACGGGCTCGCAGCGGCGGGGCTCGCGACCGCCTTGGAGAGCGCTGCGACCCATTGCGGCGCCGGTGCGGGCGGAAGCGGCGTCGGCGTTGGGGCCGGCGTCGAGCGGACGCTCAGCGTTGCGATCTGCATGCGGCTGACGATCTCTTCGCGCGGCGGGCGACGCGCGGAATTGGCGGGCACGAGTCCCGCGGCGACTTCGTGGATCGCGATGGCGATCGCAAAAGCGATGGCAAGCCGGCGGCCGTTCGAGCCCCCAAAGAAAACGCCGAGCCGTTCGGTAGAGAAGGGCTCGGCGTCAAGGAGGCGGTGCTTACTCAGGGCTCGTGTTGTACGTCTGCACGTACCATTGCTTGAACTGGTCGTACGTCGGATAGTAGCCGTACTTGTGGTAGAACCAGTCGCGATAAGCGTCTTGCCTGCGCGTCACTTCTTGCTGTTCGGCGCGCTTTTCGCGGACCTTGTGGTTGTAGTTGACGACCAACGGTACTGAGGCTGCGGCAGCCGCGGTTACGAGGATGATGGTATTCGTGCTGCCCGAGCCGTCGGCAAGCGCGGGAGCCGCGATGCTTGCAGCAAGCGCTGCGGTGAGCACGGCAGCTAGGGCTTGCGGTTTCTTCATGTCCGTCCTTTCTGCAGGCCATTCGACCCCCCGGCTCCAACCCGGACTTCGTGGAGATCGAAGCCTTAATTCGAGCGATCCCGGATTTTCCGATTCCAGGGATCCTTTTCCGTGACATTACCCCGTTGTTGAAAGATAAGCAAGGCTTCCGGCGCGCGGTCGACCTCTTTGTCGATCGATTTCGCGACCGAGGCATCGAGCACGTCGTCGGCATCGAATCGCGCGGCTATATCTTCGGCGCACCGATTGCTTACGCGCTCGGCGCGGGGTTCATCCCCGTACGAAAGCCCGGCAAGCTGCCCTTCCAGAAGCTGAGCGAAGAGTACGCGCTCGAGTACGGCACGAATTCGTTGGAAGTCCACGCCGATGCGCTCGCTCGGGGAGAGCGCGTGCTCGTCGTCGACGATCTGCTCGCGACCGGCGGCACCGCGGCTGCGACGGGGCGGCTTCTCGAGCGGCTCGGCGCACACGTCGAAGCCTTCGCGTTTTTGGTCGAGCTGACGGCACTGGGAGGACGCGCAAAGCTCGGTGATGCCGATGTCGTTTCGTTCGTTTCGTACTGATCGCGTAGGCTGGATCCTACCTGCAGCGGCACTCGCCGCACTGGCAATCGCCTTTCCGCCGGCGAGCTGGGCCCGCGCGCATCCGACGCCGACTCCATCGCCGACTGCGGCTCCGAGTGCCGATCCGGCGATTACGAATATCGCGCGGCACCAGTTCGTCCAATGGCAGGCCGGCGACATCAACAAGAGCCTCTACGCGCCGCAGGTTCTGGCCCAACTCACCGATGATAAGGTCTCCGAGACCTCCCGGCTGCTCGCCCAGCTCGGCGCACTGACCGACATGGTTTATATGGGACGCTGGGTCAATCCGGACTTCCCGCCCGGGGTCTCCGGCTACATCTATCAGATGCGCTGCACCCTCGGAAACGTCTATCTTTGGCTGGCCCTCAACGCCGACGGCAAGATCGCCACGATCTTCTTCAAGAACCGGATGGACGTCGAGACGGTCACCCCGTCCCCGTCGGCAACTCCTAGCCAGCCCCAAAAAGCGTTATAATACCGGGATACCATGACCATCGAGGAGCTCATCGAGCGAGTTCGGCGCTACGAGCCCTCCGCCGACCCGGAGTGGCTTCGTCACGTCTACGACGTCGCCGATGCCGCCCATCGGGGGCAACGCCGCGCCTCGGGTGAGTCGTATATCGAGCACCCGCTCGCGGTAGCGGGGATCCTGGCCGAGCTTGAAGTCGATCATCAAACCATCGCCGCGGCCCTGCTGCACGACGTGGTCGAGGATACCTCGATTACCAGCGAGCAGGTCGGCGAGCAGTTCGGCGAAGAGGTCGCTCGCCTCGTCGAAGGCGTCACCAAGCTTACGCGCATTCCATACCAATCGAAGGAAGACGCGCAAGTCGAGAACCTCCGCAAGATGTTCTTGGCAATGGCCAAAGACATTCGCGTCATCATCATCAAACTGGCCGATCGCCTCCATAACATGCGGACGCTTGCGAGCCTCCCCGATGCGAAGCGGCAGTCGATCGCGCGCGAGACGCTCGACATTTACGCACCGATCGCGCACCGGCTCGGAATCTGGAAGATCAAGTGGGAGATCGAGGACGAATGCCTGCGCTACCTCGATCCGGCCTCGTTCGGCGACATCGTCGAGCGCGTGGCAAAGACGCGGCGCGAACGCGAAGCCGACGTCGACAAGGCGATTGCCCGGCTCCGCGTCGAGTTCAAAGACCTAAAGATCAACGCCGAGATCCAAGGACGGCCCAAGCACTTCTACTCGATCTACTCCAAGATCAGCAAGGGTCGAGACTTTTCGACGATTTACGACCTCACGGCGATCCGCATCATCGTCGACTCGGTGAAGGATTGCTATGCCGCGCTCGGTGCGGTGCACGCGATGTGGACGCCCCTCCCGGGCCGGTTCAAAGATTACATCGCGATGCCCAAGCCGAATATGTATCAGTCGCTCCACACGACGGTCGTCGGCCCGAGCGGAGAACCGCTCGAGATCCAGATCCGCACCTGGGAGATGCACCGGACGAGCGAGTATGGGATCGCGGCCCACTGGCGATACAAGGAAGGCGGCAAGGCCGACCAGTTCGAGAACAAGCTGTCGTGGCTGCGCGCGCTGCTCGAATGGCAGAAAGACATGCGCGACTCGCGCGTCTTCATGGAGAACCTCAAGCTCGATCTCTTCGACTCGCAGGTCTTCGTCTTCTCGCCGCGGGGCGACGTCTATTCGATTTCCGCCGGGGGTACGCCGCTCGATTTCGCCTACCAAGTGCACACCGACGTCGGTAACCATTGTGTCGGCGCGAAGATCAACGGGCGGATCGTCCCGCTCGACTACGCGATGCAGAACGGCGACATTTGCGAGATTCTCGTCAATAAGTCGAGCGGACGCCCGTCGCTCGACTGGCTCTCGATCGTCCAGACCTCGAGCGCGAAGCACAAGATCAAGCAGTGGTTCCGCAAGGAACGGCGCGAGGAGAACGTGCTCGCCGGTCAAGAGTCGCTCGAGCAGGAGCTGGCGCGCGCGGGGCTGCGGACCGACGCCGCGCGCGGTGCGTTGCTCGAACGCATCGCGTCGCGCTTGAACTACGCCACGCCGACCGACCTCTACGCCGCGATCGGCTTCGGCGACGCGTCGGCACAGGCCGTCGCCAACCGGGTTCGCGACGAACTCAAGCACGACAACGTCGTCGACCTTACCAAGATTGGGCGCAAACCGGTCCCGCGCAAAACCGTGCGCCGGACGAGCGGCGTGCGCATCGCCGGCGTCGACGACGTGCTCGTGCGCCTCTCGAAGTGCTGCTCGCCGGTGCCCGGCGACCCGATCATCGGCTACGTCACGATCGGTCGCGGCGTGAGCGTCCATCGCGCCGATTGCCCGAACGTCGCCTTCATGAACGCCACGCCGGAGCGGATCCTGCAGGCGCAGTGGCTCGACGACGCCGGGCTGACCCACGGCGTCGACGTCGAGGTCGAAGCCGACGATCGCACGCAGCTGCTGCAAGATATCATGGGCGTCTTCGCCGAGATCAAGACGCAGGTGAGTTCGGTCAACGCGCGCGTGCGCAAGGATGGCGTCGCGGTCGCCAGCCTGACGGTGCAGATCCGCGATCTCGATCACCTCCACAAGCTGTTGACGAAGCTCGAAACGCTCAAGAACGTGCGCCGCGTCTACCGCGTTACCAAGCGCGAGCGAACGGCACTGTAGGAGGCGTGCCGAGCGCACATCTCCTCGTCCCCGCGATAGCGGCGTTCGTAGCGGGCGGAATGAACAGCGTCGCCGGCGGCGGCAGCTTTCTCTCGTTTCCGTCGCTGCTCTTTGCCGGCATCGCGCCGATCTCGGCCAACGCGACGAATAACGCGGCGATGTGGGTCGGCACGCTCGGCAGCGCGCACGGCTACCGCGAGGAGCTGCGCGAACATCGAGCGCTCTTGCTTCCCGTCGTCGTCGTCAGCGTCGCTGGATCGCTCATCGGAGCCTGCTTGCTGTTGGTTACGCCGCCGGCGCTCTTCGAACGATTGATACCGTGGCTCTTGCTCTTTGCAACGCTCGTTTTTGCCGCGAGTCCGCGCCTGACGCGCGGCCTGCACGCGGCGCCGCGGCACCTGCCGTGGCAGATCGCCGTGCAGTTCGCCGTTGCAATTTACGGCGGGTACTTCGGGGCCGGCATGGGAATTTTGATGCTCGCCGTGCTTGCCTTCTCGGGCCTGCCGAGCTTCAACGCGCAGAATGCCATCAAGAACGTGCTCTCGGCTACGATCAACGGCGTCGCACTCATTCCGTTCGTCGTCGCGCGTATCGTCGATTGGCGATTTGCCGTGCCGATGGCACTCATAGCGTTGCTTGGCGGTTACTTCGGCGCTCGCTTCTTTCGGCGCGTACCCCAACCGGTTGCGCGTTCGATCGTCGTCTCGATCGGATGCGCGATGACTTTAGTATTTTTTCTCAAAACTTTCGTTTAAAAGATTAACGGCGGTCGCTTGTTCTTGCAGGGTGGGCAAAAAAGCGATTCGAAGGGCGATGAACGTGCGCACTACGCTAATACGCGAGGTTTAGAATGACGTTTTCCAATACACGAATAGCGCTGCTTTCGGCGGCGTTGCTCGTGGCAGTTTCGGCTTGTGGCGGAAACAACGCGGTACCGTCCATGGCGCAAGGAGCGCCCAATGCCGCAGCGGCACAGGCCGGCGCTGGTATCGAACCGCTCGGCATCCAACCCGACGATACGACGTCGATTCTCAAGAAGCTGAAGAAGGACGTCGTGATCGGCTCGACGGTCGATCCGAAGAACGGAGACAAGCTCGGCCACGGTGTCGCAATCGTCAAGGGGACTTACGGGTTGAAGAAGGGGCAAGTGCTCGTCTGCAACTTCGCAGACAAGACCGGTGCGGCCGGCAAGGGCACGACCGTCGACGTCTTCAATCCATCGCCCGGCTCGAAGCCGACGACGCTCGTGCAGAATGCCAAGAGCGAAGGCTGCGCCGGCGATGCCATTACGAGCGCCAACGACGTCGCCGCGGCGGGCATGACGAGCGGTTATCTCGCCCTTTACACCGACAAGGGTAAGCTCATCAGCAAAGATACGAAAGGCGCGCCGTTCGTCGCGCCGTTCTCGGTGCTCGACGCGTCGAATCCGAACTTGTATGCGGCCGAGTACATCTTCGCCAGCGATGCCGGCAGCGGATCGATCGTGAGCTTCAGCATCAACTACTACGGCAACACGAAGCCGACCGCGGTCATCTCCGGCTTCGACGTGAACAAGAAGTCGGGATGGACCGCGCTCGGTCCGTCGGGCCTGGCATATAATGCGAAGAAAGACACGCTCTACGCCGTCGACGGTGTTGACAATACGGTGGTCGCCTTCTCGCACGCGAGCGAGCTGCTCGTATCCGACGAGATCGTCGTTCAAAAAGGCGGCAAAACCTTCAAATGCAAGTATCCGAAGACCACCTGCGGCACGCTGGTGAAGTCCGGCAGCCCGCTCAACGCGCCCGTGGCGATGACGATCCTCCCCAACGGTAATCTTGTCGTTGCCAACACGGCGGGCGGAAACACGCTCGTCGAAATGACGCCGACCGGACAAGTGCTCGACACGAAGGTCGTCGACACCAATAAGACCGCGGCCGTTTTCGGGCTTGGAGCGACCGGGACAAACGATACCGATACCAAGCTGTTCTTTACCGACACCAATAAGAACAATCTGCAAGAGCTCGAGCCGTAGATCGAGCCCGCGCGTAAGAACGAAGGGACCTCCGCTTGGAGGTCCCTTCGCCTTTGATGCGGTGGACGCACTATTCGCTATCGACCAGACCGTTCGAGGGCGGCTCTTTCAAGAAATGCTCGAGCGGATACTTCGCTTTGATCGCGGAGAACTTGTGCGGCTTTTGGCTGAAGTCGAAGGCGTCGTCGAGGCTGCTGGCGCGAGCGTCGGTGTACCCTTGTTCCGTCGACCCGATGCTGCCGGCGGGAAGCCCGTTGACTTCCTCGATGAATCTTAGGATGCTGCCGAACTCGTAAGGTACGTGCGAGACGTATCCTTTCTTGGCGTACGGCGAGATGATCAAGCACGGCACGCGAATGCCGAGGCCGCGATAGTCGAGCTGCGGCGGCGGTGCGTCGTCGTAGAATCCGCCCCAATCGTCCCAAATAATAATAATCGCGCTGTTCGGCCAGTACTTGCTCTCGCCGATTGCGTTGACGACCGACGATACCCACGACGGTCCCTGATCGCTGTGATAGCTCGGATGATCGGAATCCGGGCCGGTCGGCGTAACCCAGCTTACGGAAGCAAGCTGCCCGTATTGTGCGTCGGTGAGCACCTTCGTTTGCGGAGCGATGATATTTGTCTTCCAATCGGGGCCGTAACGAACGTACTTGATCGCTTCGAAGGGTTCCCAGAAGCCGGCATCGAGCAGTCGCGTTGCGTAGTACTTCCACGAGATGTCGGCGTTGTCGAGCACCTGTGCGATCGTATTGAACTGGTCGAAGCACGGAAAGCCGCCCTGCCAGGGGTGGATCCTCCGGTACGGCACGGCGGAGACGTATGAGCTCTTCGTGCCGGGCGGGGAGTCGCAATCGTCGGGCGCGGCGTTGGGGAAGTTCACCTCGGCTCTCCCCGGCAGTTTGATATCGTCGGTGCCGGCGACGAGGGTGAGGTGCGCGGTGAAACTCCCGCCAAACTCCGTGGGGAACATCTCGTCGGCGAGCACGTACTGCTGCGCCATCGTCCAGTACGGTTTCGTCTGGCTATGCTCGACGTAGGCATAGGCCTTGTAGAGGCCGTTCTTCTTGCCCCACTCCGAGAAGCCGTCCATCTGTCCGTTGTTCCAATCGATCATCGACGACTTCCAGTTATGCTTCAAATCGGAATTGTTGGCGAACGTGACCTTGTGCAAGGAGACCAGCGTATCGCCGGCCGGACAACCGGAGGGCGTCGGCGAGGGCGACGGCGACGGCGTTGGAGTTGCCGTGGCGGGATTGAAGCCGCGCAAGCTGCCGCTCGGCGACGGCGAGGCGCAGCCGGTCAGCGGCGCGTCCGCGTTCGGGTATCCGGCGAAGAAGTTCTCGAAGCTGCGGTTCTCTTGAACGATGACGATGACGTTCTCGATCTTGCCGCCAGAGTGGTGGCGACCCGCCGTAGGCACGACGCTGCGCTCGGGCGCGCCGGTTACGCCCGCCGCGTTCGAGCCGCACCCTGCGACAAAAACGGCCACGCCGAGCACGAAAACGGCTAACGCTTTGGAGAACATCTGAAAGCCGCTGGTTCAAAAAGAGCGACTCGGGCTCCTACGGATGGGGATTTCTTCATCGTGACCGAAGTAGGCCGCTTTACCTGCTGCCCACTTCGCTACGGGTGGGCCGCCCGCAGTAGCGGGCGTCCATAGTATGGGGACACGAATGAGCATCTACGAGGTAACCTATATCTTGCGACCGTCGCTCGAAGAGAGCGAGGTCGAAGAGCGCCTCAACGCGATCGCCGAGATCGTCAAGGGTCAAGGGGGCGAAGTAAGCAGCACCGAGCGACTCGGCAAGAAGCGTCTCGCGTATGAAATCAAGGACCTGCGCGAAGGCAACTACGTGGTCATGCAGTTCAAGAGCGACGCCGCGGTCTCGAAGGAGCTCGAGCGCCAGCTCAAGCTGCACGAGGACGTGCTGCGCGCGCTGATCGTCCGGCTCGACGCGAAGATGCTGACGCACATGGCGGCGCTGGCCGCCGCCGCTCCGCCGGCCCCGCTGCCCCAGCCCTGAGAGGGGGCAGCCTTTCGGCAACATCTGTGCCATACAGTTGACACTCCGGGGCGATAGCTTCGAACCAACGCAATCGGCAAAAGAGGATAAGCAATGGCAGGTTCTTACAATCGCATCATCCTGGTCGGCAACCTAACCCGCGACCCGGAGATTCGGTACACGCAGTCGGGCAAGGGGGTGACGAAGTTTACCCTTGCGGTGAACAATCCGCGCAACAAGGAAGAGACGACCTTCGTGGACATCGTCGCTTGGGACCGGCTCGGCGAAACGTGCAATACCTATTTGAAGAAGGGCTCGAACTGCCTCGTCGAGGGCCGTTTGGTCATTCGCAGCTACGACGACAAAGACGGCAACAAGCGTAAAGCGACCGAGGTCGTGATCGACAACATGCAGATGCTCGGTTCGCCGCGCGACCGCAGCGGTGACGCCGAGGCAGGCGGCTCGTTCAACGGCGGCGCCGCCGCTTCGCGCCCGGCGAGCGCGGGCGACGCCTTCGGCGACGAACTCGAAGACGAAATACCCTTTTAGCGCGTTAGCGCCTTAGCCGTAGCTGCGGTACAACTTTCAGCGGGTGATCCCAAGACGCTCGCACATGAGATCACGCGCCCTTCTGAGCGATAGGCCTGCGCAATGAGGCGTCGTTAGGGGTCACTGCCTGGAGCCTGGTTGCTACGATGGAACTCGGACCGCCTTTGCCGAACGTTCTTATGCGCGTATCCGTTTCGTTTTGGGGAGAGAACCTTGATGAGCACCTCGTGGACCCGGCCTCTGGTCGCGGCGAGCTTAGCCTTCGCCGCGTTATCGGCGTGCGCGGGCGGGAACGGACCGGCCTCAGCGCCCATGCCGCCGGTCGCCCGCGTAACGGACGCTCTCGATGCACTCCAGCCGCTCACTACGCAGGGCAAGATCAAGCACGTTATCATCATCGTTCAAGAGAACCGGAGCTTCAACAATCTCTTTTTCGGCTATCCCGGTGCAATGACGCAATCGTACGGCTACACCTCGACCGGCAAGAAGGTCGAGCTGCAGCCCGTCAGCATAAAGACGCAGTGGGATCTGGAGCATAATCCCAACGGGATGGAGGCCGCTTGCAACGGCAAGGGCAAGATCCCCGGCACTCATTGCCGGATGAACGGCTTCAATAACGAGTCCTGGAAATGCAATCAGCCCTCCGAGCCGCACTGCCCGATCAAGTTTCCGCCGTACGCATACGTTCCACAATCCGAAGTTCAGCCGTACTTCGATATGGCCGGCCAGTACGTTTTGGCCGATCAAATGTACGCATCGAATTTCGACTCCGAGAGCTTCACGTCGCACCAGTACATCATCGCCGGCGTCAATCCGAAGTCGTCGGTCGGTTCGCCGGATGGCGCCTGGGGCTGCCCCGGCGGCAAGGCCGATCAAATCAAAATCCTCGGACCGGATCGGAAGCTTGGCCCCGAGACGGAGCGGCCGTGCTGGAATCCGACGACGCTCGGCGACGAGCTCGACGCCAAGAAGATTTCGTGGGCCTTCTACGCGGTTGCGCTTCCGGGTCAGAAGGCCGCCGACCCCGACAGCGGATCTTCGAACGGACACGGCATATGGAGCGCCTATCAGGCGATCCAGCACATCTACAAGCATCCCGACTGGAAGAACGACGTCATTACGCCGCCACAGCAGTTCATCACGGACGTCCACAACGGTAATCTGCGATCGGTAACGTGGGTCACGCCGACCTTCGCGAACTCCGATCATGGCGGCAACGACTCGGACACCGGACCGTCGTGGGTTACCTCGCTCGTCAACGCCGTCGGCGAGTCGCAGTATTGGGAGTCGAGCGCGATCTTCATCTTCTGGGACGACTATGGCGGCTGGTACGATCCCGAACCGCCGAAGTATCTCGATAACGACGGGCTGGGCTTCCGCCTTCCCATGCTCATCATCTCGCCCTACGCGAGAAAAGGACTCGTCTCGCACGAGCACTACGAGCACGGCAGCATCCTGAAGTTTGTCGAGGATCAGTTCGGTCTGCCCCGCATGGAGGCGAGCGATACGCGCGCCAACTCGCCCCAGAAATTCTGCTTCGACTTCAATCAGTCACCGCGTGCGTTCGTGCCGTTTACGGCACCGTACAGCCGGAACTATTTCTTGCACCAGCCGCTCGACGAGCGTCCGCCGGACTCGGACTAAGCACGAAACGCCGGTGAGCGAGGCGAGCGTTATCCGCTGGCTTCTCGACGGCGACCCGGCGATTCGATGGCAGGTTATGCGCGATCTGACCGACGAGCCCGCCGAGGCCGTCGCCGTGGAGCGAGCGCGCGTGGCGCGCGAAGGCTGGGGGCGAGCGTTGCTCGAGCGTCAGGCTCCGCAGGGGTGGTGGACCCCAAACGATCGAGGCTGGATGATCACGATGGATGCGCTCGCGCTCTTGCGCGAAATGGGTCTGGATCCGTCGAGCGACGGGGCCCGCCGTGCGATCTCGCGAGTGAACGAGAATCTGAAGTGGGAGAGCCTCGAGAACCGTCCCTATTTTGAGGGCGAGACCGAGCCGTGCATCAACGGTGCGATTCTTGCGTTCGGCAGTTATTTTGGCGAGCGCTGCGATCGCGTCGTCGAGGGTCTGCTCGGCGAACAACTCGCTGACGGCGGATGGAACTGCAAGGCGCCGCCGAGCACCCGCGCGTCATTTCATTCGACGAGCCGCGTATTGGAAGGTCTATTGGAGTTCGAACGGCGATGGGGCGCCGCGGCGGCCGTTACCGAGGCGCGCCGGAGAGCGCACGAGTATCTGCTGGAGCGCCGGATGTTCAGGCGGTTGTCTACCGGAGAGATCGTCGACCGCATGTGGACGCGCTTTGCATTTCCTACCGTGTGGCATTACGACGTCTTGCGTGGCCTTGCGTATCTGGCAAGCGCCGGTCTCGAGCCCGACGAACGCGTCGCCGAAGCGATCGGCATCGTCGAGGCGCGACGCCATCAAAACGGACGGTGGCCGATGAACCATCTCCACGCGGATCGGTTGGGCTTTCCATTGGAAGTAGAGACCGGTAGAGCGAGCCGCTGGAACACGCTGCGCGCGATGCGCGTCCTGAGGTGGTATTCTCGGCGGTAGCGACCGAGGGCTTTTTCGTACGGTGAGGAATAAGCCGGCGCTGTGAGGCAGCGCCAAATAACGGCGATTCTGATTCTGCTTGGTCTTGCGATCCTCATCAACTATGTAGATCGCGGTAATCTTGCTACCGCCTCGACGCTCATCAAAGCCGAGTTGCACATCAGCGCGACGCAACTCGGCTTTCTGCTGACGGCATTTTTCATCACCTACGTGCCGATGCAACCGGTAGTCGGCTGGCTCGTCGAGAGCTTCGGTGCAGGCCGCGTCCTGCTTGCGGGCTTTCTCATTTGGTCGTTCGCAACGGTCGTCACCGGACTCGTGGCCGGCTTTGCCGCGCTCTTTGCGTGCCGATTGTTGCTCGGCATCGGTGAATCGGTTTCGTTCCCGGCAACCGCGAAGCTCCTGGCGGAAACCGTCGACGAGGAGCGGCGCGGCATCGCAAATGGAATTGTGATGGCGGGAATCTCTTTTGGCCCAGCCTTTGGCGTCTTCTTCGGCGGGATGCTGACGGCGGCGTTCGGATGGCGCCTGTTTTTCGTTAGCTTCGGCGCGTTCAGCTTACTTTGGGCACTCGCGTGGCTGACGTTGGCGCACGGCTACGTGCGGCGGACCGAAAGCACTCGATCGCCCGACGCCGTGCCGATGGATCTGATCTTACGCGAGCCATCGCTCTGGGGCGCGTCGATCGGCCATTTTTGCGGCAACTTCGTTCTCTATTTCAACACTACGTGGATTCCGTATTATCTGGTGCACGAGCGTCACTGGTCGCTGCAGCAGATGGCGGTGATCGGTGGTGCGGCGTATCTGGCATCGGGTACGTCGGCAATTGTAACCGGCTGGGTTGCCGACCGGCTCGTCCGCAACGGTGGTTCGCCGACGATGGTTCGAAAGTCGTGCTGGGCGATTGGCGGCGTGGGGCTGGCGATCTCGCTGATCGGAGTCGGCTACTCCGATACCATCGGCTCGACCGTGTGGCTCGTGATCGGCGGCCTCTTCGGCGGAACCTTTGCGGTGCATTGCTACGTCGTCGCTCAAGTGCGCGGTGGTAGCGCTGCCGCCGGGCGATGGACGGGAGTGCAGAACTTCATCGCGAATTTCGCCGGCTTGATCGCGCCGGCGCTGACCGGCATTTTGGTCGACGTCACCGGCAGCTTCAGGCTGCCGTTCACCATCGAAGCGGCGGTTGCTCTGGTCGGTGCGGCAGCCTGGGTCTTCCTCACCGGCCCGTTGACGCGCATCGATTGGGAGGCACGGCGCGAAACCGCGTTCGCCTGAAGTGCGTCGTGCGCGTCAGCCCGCGCCGCGCGAAAGAAAGAGCACCGGCTGCTCGTTATAGAGGCTCCGCTCGAAGAGGCTATAGCCGCATTTCTCTACGACCCGCAACGATGCGAGATTCTGCGGGCTCACCAGGCAGACGGTGCCGGCGTACCCCAGATGCGCGTCGGCCCACGCGAGCGCGGCACGTACGGCCTCCGTCGCATAACCCTTTCCGTGAAATCGGGATGCCAAGGCGAATCCCAGCTCGGGCTTGCCTTTCATCGAAGCCGCGATGTCGCGCTTGAAATCGGCAAAGCCGACCTCTCCAACGAAATCTTTCGAGAGCTTTTCCTCGATCGCCCAATAACCGAAGCCCATCAGCGACCAGTGTCCGGCATACGCGAGCAGCCTCGCCCAGGTCTGCTGCTCGGTCGAGGCTCGCCCGCCGATGAACTTCGTCACGTTCGGATCCGACCACATCGCGACACAATCGGGTAAATCGCCGTAGCGGTGCCCGCGCAGACGCAGACGCGGCGTTTCGATGACCGGAACCAAGATCGCTAACTTGGAAGAATCGCGATGTCGATCTTTTGGCCGCCGAGAACGACCATCGCCGGCTGGCGTTCCATCAACGCGATATCGCGGCTCGGATCGCCGTTGAAGACGACGACGTCGGCGCGTTTGCCCGGCGCCAACACGCCGCGATCGGTCACGCCGATCAGCTCGGCTGCGTTCGCGGTCGCCGAGCGCAGCACGCCGATCGGGCGCATGCCAAGCCCCACCATCAGCGCGAAGTCCTTGTTGTTCTGATCGTGCGGGAAGACGCCGGCATCGGTTCCGTAGGCGATCTTCACGCTCGACGCGACGGCGCGGTGCATGCCGGCGTTGCGAAGCTGCGCGGCGTACTCGGCCTTCTGCACGGATCCCGGCGGGATGTGGTTCGGGTTGCCGGGTTGCAGAATCGAATCGAGTGCCCAGATCGTGGGCACGAGATTCGTTCCGCGCTGCACCATGACGTCGAGGGTCTTCTCGCTTACGCCGGTTCCGTGTTCGACGGAGTGCACGCCGCCGTTGACGGCGACGGCGATGCCTTCGTCCCCGTGCGCGTGGGCGGCAACCTTGCGCCGGAACTTCGTCGACTCTTCGACGACCGCTTGCACTTCGTCGAGGTTGAACTGCGGGATATCCCACACGTCGCCATAGGAGAGCACGCCGCCCGTGGCGAGAATCTTAATGACGTCGACGTGCAGCTTCACGTTCTGCCGGACGAGCTCGCGAAATCCGTAGGGTCCGTACGAGATCGCGCCGACTCGTACGCTGGGGTCTTCCTCGACCCACCCCGGAACGTCGTTGGAGTCGCCGTGTCCGCCGGTGATCGAGAGCGCCTGTCCGGCCGCAAAGATCTGCGGTCCCACGATGGCCCCGTTCGCAATGGCATTGCGAACGGCGAGATCGATGCCCGCCCCGCCGCCGACGTCGCGCACGGTCGTGAACCCGTTGCGCAGCATCGTCTGCGCGTTGCGAACGCTGTAAATCGTCGCTTCCGGAACGTTATCGGCCGCGCGGTACTTCGGAAACAGCATCGTGAGGTAGTGCGAGGGCAAGACAAAATCGGCGACGTGCGTGTGACAGTCGATCAGGCCCGGCATGATCGTCGCGTCGCCGAGCTCGACGACCGCCGCTCCCGCGCCCGCGTCGCCTTCCGACATCGAAACGATTCGGTCGCCGCTCATGACCAGCACGCCGGGTGCGTGCATCGTGTGGCCGTCGAAGAGCCGCGTCGTCTTGATGACGGTGACGGTGGCCGCTCGGGCGCGCCACGGCAAGAGGAGCGCAGCGCCTGCGGCGCCGGCGCCGGCCAGAAAGGCGCGCCGGCCAAGGACGCGCTGGGCCTCGGCGAAGACCAGCGGAGAGTATCGAGCGTGCGGGCAACGGCAATCGAATCTCATCCTCTCGATGCTTCACTCTCGATTCGGCCGCTCCTCGAAGCTCGCGCGGAAGCCTAGCCGCTCTACAGGCAGTTTTTCTTCAAAACCGTAAGAGCGAACGCTCATGTTCTCCGATGCAAAGGACCTGCCACGGATTCGGCCCGCGACGCCTAGCGACGTCGTGTCGATTGCGCGACTCCATCGGCTGGTGCGAGAAGCCTGCATGCCGTATCTACCGGACCTTCATACACCTGAGGAAGACGTCGCATATTTTTTCGGCGTTCTGTGCGAGAGCGCAGTGCTGGTCGCGGAGCTTCGCGGCACCGTCGTTGCGTATTGCGCCTATCGAAACGGGTGGCTCAATCATCTGTACGTCCATCCGCTGCAGCAACGACACGGGATTGGTTCCGCACTGCTGGCGCGGACGATGGAAGCCCACGATGCCCTGCAGCTATGGGTCTTTCAGCGCAATGTCGAGGCGATCGCGTTCTACGAGCGCGCCGGATTTAACCTAGTGCAGACGACTGACGGTTCGGGAAACGAAGAGCGTGAGCGCGATGCGCTCTATGGGTGGAAGAGGTGATCCTTGCAGTAGCGCTCTGCGGATCGCTGCTTACGTCGGCCGCGATTGAGGCCAAGAGTACGCAGATCGTCTCGGCAATGACGCCGGACGAACGCTTCGTACTCGTGCGCGGCGAATCGGGCGTACCGGTTCGTGACGGCGTACGCACCGGCGCAATCGGTTCGGCGGGATACGTGCCCGGGATACCGCGCCTCGGCGTTCCGGCCTTGCAGGAGACCGATGCCGGCCTCGGCGTCGCAAGCTCGACGAATACGCGCCGTCACGCGCCGGCGACCGCGATGCCGTCGGCGATTGCGCTGGCCGCAACGTGGGACCCGCAGCTCGCCTATCGCTACGGAGCGGTCGTCGGCGATGAAGCCTGGCGCAAGGGCTTTAACGTCCTCTTGGGACCCGGACTCAATCTCGCGCGCGATCCGCGCAACGGCCGAACCTTCGAATACTTCGGCGAGGATCCGCTGCTCGCCGGAAGGCTCGCCGGCGAAGCAATCTGCGGCATCCAGGACCAGCACGTCGTCGCCGCGGTGAAACACTTTGCGGTGAACGATCAGGAGACGGGACGCTTCGTGCTCTCGGCCGATGTCGGCGAAGCCGCGATGCGCGAGAGCGATCTGCTGGCCTTTGAGCTCGCGCTCGAGCGCGGCCGGCCCGGCGCGGTTATGTGCGCGCTCAATCGCGTCAACGGCACGTACGCCTGCGAAAACGCACACCTGCTCGACGACGTCCTCAAACGCGATTGGGTCTTTTCCGGCTGGGTGATGTCGGATTGGGGAGCCGTTCACGCGCTCGATGCGGCAACGAACGGACTCGATCAAGAGTCGGCGGCGCAGAGCAATCGTGCGGTCCTCGCGGCGGGCGCGGTTCCCGAGTCGCGGCTGCTCGACATGAATCGTCGCATCCTACGATCGATGCTCGCGGCCGGACTCTTCGAGCAGCCGCCGCAACCGTCGCCGATCGACGCCCCCGCGCATGGCAACGTTGCCTTACAGGTCGCGCAGCGCGGCAGCGTCCTGCTCAAGAACGACGGGATACTGCCGCTCGGGCATTCGGTATCGCGCATCGCGGTGATCGGCGGCTACGCCGATGCCGGCGTCTTGTCGGGCGGGGGCTCGTCGCAGGTTCTGCCCGTCGCGCGGGCGCTGCTCGTCCCAATCGGCGGCGAGGATACGCCCTTCATGTTCTTCGATCGCTCGCCGCCGCTGGCCGCCATCCGCGCGATCGCGCCGCGCGCCGCGGTGAGCTTCAACGACGGCCGTTATCCCGGCGTGGCGGCGAAACTGGCGAAGGATGCCGACGTTGCGATCGTCTTCGCCACGCAATGGGCGTCGGAGGGCACCGACCTCCCCGAACTCGAGCTTCCGTCGGGCCAAGATGCTCTGATCGCCACGGTCGCGGCGGCCAATCCGCGCACCGTCGTCGTGCTCGAGACCGGCAATCCGATCGTGATGCCATGGCTCGATCGCGTGCGTGCGGTACTCGAAGCCTGGTATCCGGGCGAGCGGGGCGGAGAGGCGATCGCGAACGTGCTCTTCGGCTCAGTCGATGCGAGCGGAAGGCTCCCGATCACCTTTCCGGCGGCACAATCGCAGCTGGTCCATCCCGACCTGCCAGGGCTCGAGGAACTGCTCTCGCTCGAAGCCGCGGGCGTCCGCGGATACCGAACGGCGCTCGACCTTCGTCCATTCTCCGTGGAGTATTCCGAAGGGAGCGACGTTGGTTACCGGCGCTTTGCAAGAGAGAACCTGCAGCCGCTCTTTGCCTTCGGCTACGGTCTTTCGTACACGAGCTTTCGCTACGGCGACTTCCGCGTGACCGGCGGCAGAACGTTGACCGCAAGCTTCACCGTCACCAACACCGGAGGGCGTGCCGGAACCGACGTGCCCCAGATTTACCTCACCGCGCGGCTCGGCCAACCCGCGATGCGGCTGCTTGGGTGGATGGCGGTGACGCTCGCGCCGGGCGCGAGCCGCAGCCTCACCGTCGTCGCCGACCCGCGGCTGCTCGCCGACTTCGATGCGGCAAAGGACGAATGGGTGGTTGGCGGAGGTTCGTACGACGCGTCGCTCGGATCCGCTTCCGATGCGCTGCGCCTTCGCGGCGATGCCTCCGTCGCGCCCCAGGTATTGCCGCCTTAAGAGCTCGGCGGAGCGTCCGCCTCCACGTTGATCGAGATGTCGACGCTATTGCCGACGATGAGCGGGCCGTAGGTCATTCCCCACTGCGTGCGATCGATCGTAACTACCGCAGAGTACGCGATGACCGATCGGCCGCGCGGCGTCTTGCCCGAAGCGACGATCTGCGCGCTCATGGTGACGGGATGCGTCTGGCCGTGCATCGTCAGATCGCCGGTGATGGTGAAGTGTGCCGAATCGGTTCCGGCGGTGACCTTCGTGCTGACGAATTTGATCGCCGGCGTCGCGTCGACGTTGAAATAGTGCACGGATCGAAGATCCGAATCGCGCATGTCGTTGTGCGTGTCGACCTTCGAGGCATCGAGCTCCGCCGTCACGACCGCGGGGATCTGCGAGCCGGAGTTCAGCTCGAGCGAGGCCCGGACGATCGGTATCGTTCCGATGACCGGAACGATGCCGAAGTGGCGTGCGGTAAACTGCGCCGTCGAGTGGACCGGGTCCACGGTCCAGCTCTCGGCGGCTACCGCCGGCAGCGTACCGAGTAGAGCAAGTAGCGTCAAGGCGCTCGTACGCAATGGCTTCATCAGGCGACTCATTGGCACTCGAGGCGCCCGATACTGCTTTTCGATGCCCTTGGGAGAGCGGTCCGGCCCACGTTTGTCCCAAGCACGTGTACCAAGTGGACAAAGGCGCGCCCGGCCGGCCGGGTAATCGTCGTCCCAACAACTCGCCGCACTAAAGGAGATTCGAGCGACGATGCATTCGACGGACCTGCCGACCGGCGCCGAACTGCGCGACTTTCTCACGTTGCCTTACTCCGAGCTCGAAGAGCTCAACCTGCGCGCGAAGGCGCAACGCCAAGAACGCGTGCCGCTGCGAGCGCTTCAAGAGGAACGCCTCCGCTATCTCGCCGGCGAGCCGCGCATCAAAGCACTCACGGTGCTCTTCAGCGACCTCGAGGGGCGCCTGCACATGCTCGACTACGACAAAAAGTTTTTACTGCGCTCCCACGATAACCTAACTTTCGACGGTTCCTCGATTCGCGGCTTTACGCCGCAGCGAGAGAGCGATCTGCGTCTCTCGCTCGACTGGAGCGCGTTCTATTGGGGCCCTGCCGATATCTTCGGGCCGGGGAAAGTGCTGGTCTTCGGCGACGTTTTCGACCGCGACGGCAAACCGTTTGCCGGCGACATTCGCGGCGCGCTCAAGAAGTTCGCGAACGATTGCTACGCGAAGGAAGGCTACGCACTCAATGCTGCCAACGAAATCGAAGGCTTCCTCTTCAAGGATCTCGACGCCGAACGCCGCTATCACGAGACCGGTAAGTTCGAGTACGTCAACACCGGCGGCTACTATCATTCGCTTCCGGGCGATCCGCTGCGCAACTTCATCGACACGGTCGCGGAGGTGCAGCGCGCGATGGGCTTCCAAAACGAAAAGGATCACCCGGAGGTCGCGCCTTCGCAGTTCGAGATCAACTACAGCTACGGCGAGGTCGTCGCGGCCGCCGATCAGATCCAGCTCTACAAGCTGATCTGTCGCCAAGTCGCGACGAAGTTGGGCATGACCGCAAGCTTCCTGCCCAAGCCGGTCGTCGGCGTCAACGGCAGCGGCATGCACACCAACGTCTCGGTCAGCAAGAACGGCAAGAACCTTTTTTGGGACCCCAAAGGCCAAGAGCAGCTCAGCGGCTTCGGTTGGAAGTTCGTCGACCGGATCCTAACCCACGGCAACGACATCTGCTTGATGCTCAACTCGAGCGTCAACTCGTACCGGCGGCTCGACCCGCATTTCGAAGCCCCCAATCAGCTCAAGGCTTCGGCGATCGATCGCGGCTCGATGGTTCGCATCCCGATCGGCAACGAGCGCAGCATGCGTACTGAAGTGCGTTCGGTTGCGCCCGACGCCAATCCCTATATGGTGATGCTCGCGGTCTTCAAGACGGGTCTCGAAGGAACGACCAGCAGTCTCAAAAATCTGCGTCAAGCCGATCGCTATCTGCCCGACAACATCTACGACGCGCTTGCGGCGTTCCGCGAATCGGAGTGGACCGGCAAGCTGCTCGGCGACGACGTAAAGAAGCGCTACGCCGATCTCAAACAGGCGAGTGCCGATCGCTGTCCGCGCCTACTCGGAACGTTCGTCAAGTCGCAGGAAGTGATCTACCACCACGAGGTCTACAACCAGTACCTGTGGAGCCTGTTCTAGTTCTCGAAGTGCTGGGCGATGAAGTCGATCCAGTAGTGGTAGATGTCGACGATGCGCACCGGGTCTGTCGGGAAGTGTCCGTTGACCGGCCAGACCCGCAGCGTCGCGTCTTTATGATTGTCGCGTAGCGCGCGCCAATACATCGACGAGGTCGCGAACGGATCGCGATTGTCGCCGACGTCGGAGAGAATGAGGACCGGAGTCGTCACGTTGCGCGCGTACCAGATCGGGGAGACGCGCCGCCACTCCGCCGCCTCGTTTCCGACGAAGGGCGATCCGTGCAGAAGGTCGGAGTCGGCGAGGCTGTCGTCGGCGGTCCCGTAGTCGGTAATCCAATCGTTGACCGATGCCCCGGAGACGGCAGCGCGCCAAAAGTGATACTTCGAGATGAGCCAGGCGGTCATGATGCCGCCGTACGACCACCCGCAGACCGCGACGCGGGATTCGTCGACGATGCGGCGGGCGCGAACCGCATCGATCGCCGCGACGATGTCCTTGCCCGGGCCGTCCTCGGGGTCGTAGAGAATCGCGCGTTGGTATTTCAAACCGAGATTCGGCGTGCCGCGATAGTTCGGACGAAGCACGAGCCATCCGCGCGCGGCCATTACTTGCGCCCAAAAATCGAACTCGAGCATCGACGGGTCGTCGGGACCGCCGTGAATGAAGGCGACGAGCGGGTACCGTCGCGCGGGTGAGAATCCCGGCGGAAGGTAGAGCACGCCGTCGCCGGTCACGCCGGTGCTCGACGGAAACGTCATCCGTTCGGCCGCGGCCCACTGATATTGCGCGAGCGCGGCATTGAAGGCCGTCACCTTCGTCGTCGTACCGTCGGGCGAGTATTTGTAGAGCTCGGGCGGCTGCGCCGTCGAGCTGGCGAGAAAGACCAGGGTGCCATCGTTGGCCAGCGCGCTTTCGAGTGCGGGGGCGTCGGCGCCGCCGGTCGTCGACAACGGCATGCCGGGAACGATCGCTCCGACGTCGATCCGCCGCGCGCTGCCGTCGAGCGAGAGCCGGTAGAGCGCGTTGGTCGTGCGATCGGGCGCGGTGACGATGAGACTCTTCGAATCGGGCGACCAGACGAAATCGCCGATCGGCCGGTCGATCGCGGCGGAGAGCGCGCGTCCCGCACCTCCGCTCGGCGTCGTTAGGTAGATTTGGGTGAGGCTGATCTGCGGATCGCCGCTGGAGTAGGCGTAGGCGACGTGCGCGCCGTCGGGCGAGAAGAGCGGGGTGCCCTCCCACATCGTGCGTGCGGTCAACTGGCGCATCCGTTTCGTCGCAACGTCGACCAAGACCGCGCGCGAGTAACTCTGATCGTTCAATATCGCGTTAGGGCAGAGCGTGATTGCAATCGTCTTGCCGTCGGGCGACCAACTAATCGACGAGCCGCCGGCGGCGCTCTCGAGTCCGAAGGTCAGCTGCGTCGTTGCCCCATCGTCGAGCGCGACGGTAAAGAGGTGCGTCGGCCGCGGCGCGTCGCGCGAGGTGATCGGTTCGGTCGTAAAGAGAAAGCTGTCGCGAAAGCGCTCGGCGCCCGATCGCTCTGATTCCGGATCGGCAGCCGTGTAGGCGAGCGCGTTGCCGTCGGGGCGCCAGGCGAAGGCGTCGACGCCGTCGGTATCGTGCGTTACCGCACGCGCCTCGCCGCCGGTCGCGGAGACGATGAAAACCTGCGAGCGCGTCTCACTCCCGCTCCCCTCGTCGGCCACGAAGGCGAGACGCGTGCCGTCGGGCGAGAAGATGGGATCCGAGAGCCCGGTGTGGTTAGAGACGATTGTCTGCACCGCGCCGCTGGTGAGATCGACCAGCGCGACCTCTTCACTGCGGCGGTCGTCGTTCCAGAGGACGTGCCGGACGATCAGCGCGGCATGCTTTCCATCCGGAGCGATCGCCGGTGAGCCGAGCGTGACGAGCCGTTGATAGTCGTCGCCACGAATGCTGGGCAGCGGTGCCGCGGCCACGAGGGAGAAGGCGCAGCTCAGCAAGAGCGCGCGGTACCGCGGTCGCAGTGCGCTCACCGAGCGAAATGCTGGGCGATGTAGTCGATCCAGTAGTGATAGACGTCGGCGGCCCGCACCGGATCGTGCGGGAAGTGCCCGTCGACCGGCCAGACGCGCAGCGTCGCGTCTTTGTGGTTGTCGCGAAGCGCGCGCCAATACATTGACGACGTCGCGAAGCTGTCGCGGTTATCGCCGACGTCGGAGAGAATGAGCACCGGCGTGGTCACGTCGGCGACGTAAGCGATCGCCGAGGCGCGGCGCCACTCGGCGCCGTTGTTGCCGACGAACGGCGAGCCGTGGAAGAGGTCGACGTCGGAGAGGCTGTCGTCGGCGGTACCGTAATCGGCGGTCCAGTCGTCGACCGATGCGCCCGAAACCGCAGCCTTCCAGATGTGATACCTGGAGATCATCCAAGCGGTCATGATGCCGCCGTACGACCAGCCGCAGACCGCGATGCGCGACGAGTCGACGATGCCGCGGGCGCGTACGGCGGCAACGGCGGAGATGATGTCTTTGCCGGGGCCGTCTTCGGGATCGTAGAGCACGGCCCGTTGATAGGCCAGGCCGAGATCGTCGCTCCCACGATAGTTGGGTTGGAGCACGAGCCATCCGCGAGCGGCCATCACTTGTGCCATCATGCTGAAGGTCAACGCCGACGAGCTCGTCGGGCCGCCGTGAATGAAGACGACGAGCGGATATCGCTTACCCGGCGAAAAGCCCGGCGGAGAGTAGAGCACGCCGTCGGCGCGCGTTCCCGTCGACGTCGGGAAGGTAATGCGCTGCGCGCTCGCCAGATCGAGCTTGGCGATGGCCGCATTGAAATCGGTTGCTCGCGTGACCGTGCCGCTCGGCGCGCGCTCGAAGAGTTCTTGCGGCTGCTTCGTCGCGCTGCCGGTGAAGACGATCGTCCCGTTCTGCGCCACCGCACCGGCGAGCGGAGAGTCGATGGCGATTCCGTTGGTATCGAGACGTTCCGGTTCGCCGTGAAGCGGCGCACGATAGAGCGCGACCGCGGCGCGATCCGGCGCGAGGAGATAGAGGCTCGACGAATCGGGGCTCCAGGCGGCAGCGGCAATCGGGCGATCGATTCGCGCGGAGAGCGAAATGCCTCGGCCGCCCTGCGGCGTGGTAACGCAGATTTCGGTAAGGTTGACTTGATCGTCGCCCTTCGCGCAGGAGTAGGCGATATGCGTTCCGTCGGGTGAGAATCGCGGGTCGCCCTCCCAGGCGGATGCGCCGGTGATCGTTCGTACCGTTCGGGCGGCGACGTCTACGAGCGCAATTCTCGAGTAGCTTTGATCGTTGAGGATCGCATTGGGTACCAGCGTGAAGGCGATCGACTCTCCGTCGGGGGACCACGAGAGCGTCGACTCGGCTTCGCCGGTTGCGACGCTCTGCGTGCCGGCGGTCAACTGCGTCGTCGTCCCGTCGTCGAGCGAGATGGTGAAGAGATGCACGGCGCGGGGCAGTTCGCGCGCGACGATCGGTTCGGTGGTAAAGATGAAACTGTCGCGAAAGCGGTCGGATCCGCTCTGTGTGTCCTTTGGATCTTCGGCCGCGTAGGCAAACGCGTGGCTGTCGCCGCGCCAGGCGAACTGCTCGACGTCGACGCTCCCATGCGTCACGGCGCGAACCTCGCCGCCGGCGGCCGGCATCACGAAGATCTGCGTGTGCGAGTCCTTCGCTGCGCCGTCGTCGGCCAAGAACGCTATTTGCGAACCGTCGGGTGAGAATGCGGGATCCGAGAGCCCGGTACGATTGACGAGCAGCGTTTGCTGCGACATCGTGGTAAGGTCGACGAGCACGAGATCGTGCAAACGCTTATCTTCGTCCCATAAAATCCGTGAAACGACCGCAGCGGCGTGCTTTCCGTCGGGAGCGATCGACGGCGGACCGATCGAAACGAGCCGTTGAAAATCCCTCTCGGCGATCGTCTGGAGCGCCGCCGCGCCGGTAAGCGCGAGCACTGCGAGCGGAATCGTTGCCAGCGCGGGCAACGGGCGCACCGTACGGCTACGAGTCATGGCTCGAGCGAATCGATGCGAGGGGCGTCTTTCCATCGACCACCGCCCGATCCGCCGCGTGAAAATGGGGTCTGCCCTTGGTGGTGAAATCACCGTCGCCAACCGGAGCGATCATAATAGGCTCTCTTCGACTAGAGCGTTAGCTCCATCCCGTCGTAGGCGATTTCGGCGCCGGATTCGCGCACGGCGGCATAGGCCTGCGATTTCGACTCGAGCATCGGATTGGAGTTGTTGAGGTGGGTGAAGACGATGCGAGCATTCGCATCGCGAATCTGCGCGAGCGTTCCGCCGGCGCCCCCGACCGGCTGGTGAGCCATCGTTCGCGCGCGTTTGGTTCCCAATCCGGTCGCCTCCAACTCGTCGTCGCTATAGAATGTGCCGTCCAAAAAGGCGACCGAGGCCGAGGCGATGGCAGCGGCGAGCGCTTCGTTGATTTCGCCGAAGACCGGCGCGAAGAGCAGGCGATTCTCGCTTCCTCGATCGGAGATCTCGTACGCGACGACTGCGCCGCGCTCGGACCGCCGGCCGTCGTAGCCCGGCGTCGTTCCGGGAACCGCAATCGCGCGCACCTGCAGCGAATCGCCGACCACATCGTCATCGCCCTGCTGGGGGATCGTTTCGCCGAGCGGCACCTCGAGCCAAACGTGCGGCGGCGACACAAAGTGTGCGAAACTCGGCTGGGCCGAGGCAATCTTGCGAACGACGGCGCTCGAGCGCACGCGGATGCGCTCGTCCGCCGATTGACGCAGTACGGCGAGACCGCCGATATGGTCGAGGTTCGCATCGGTGAGCAGAATACCGGCGACCGGCGTGGAGCGTCGATCTTTCGGCTGCAGCGGCGAAAAGGACTCGATCTGCGACGCGACGTCCGGCGAGCAGTTGAGCAGCAACCAGCGTCTGCCTTCGGCCGCCTTCGGGCCGATCGCGATGGTCGACTCAGTGCGACGCGGTGCGCGGCCCTCGCGCGCGGCGGCGCAGTTCGCGCAGGCACAGTTCCACTGCGGGACGCCCCCGCCGGCCGCCGAGCCGAGAACGCGAACGATCACGCGCGACGCGGAACGAGCTCGACCTCCGGCGCCGGCTCGCGGAGGGCCTCGACGATCGAATGATGGGGGCTCAGCGAACAGGCCGGGTCGGTTGCGCCCGCATCGCCCGCAAGAAGAAACGCCTGGCAGCGGCACCCGCCAAAATCGATCTCGCGGCGTTCGCACGAACGGCACGGTTCGCGCATCCATGCCGTGCCGCGATAGCGTTCGAAGGCTTCGGAGTTCCGCCAGATCTCACCGAGCGAACGGTCGCGAACGTTTTCAAAGCGCAGCGTCCGAATCGCCGCCGCCGCCGGGCACGGCAGCACCTCGCCGTTCGGCGTGACCGTCATGAACTCGTTGCCCCACCCATTCATGCACGGCTTGGGGTACTCGCCGAAGTAGTCGGGAAGGACGTAGACGATCTCCATCGCTCCGCGCAGGCGCTCGCGCGCCGCCTCGACGATCTCTTGCGCGCGGCGAACCTGTTCGCGCGTGGGCATCAGCGCTTCGCGATTGCGAAAGGCCCATCCATAAAACTGAACGTTCGCGAGTTCCAGCCGCCGTATGCCGTAGCGTTCGGCGAGCTCGATGACGCCGGCGATTTCGTCGTGATTGCGGCGATGGAGAACGCAGTTGAGCGTGAGCGCGACCTCGCGTTCGCCGACCCGGCGGATGGTTTCGATCTTCTTCTCGTGGACCGCGGCGCCCGCGATGGTATCGGCGAGATCGGTTTGCGGGGCCTGCACGCTGATCTGGATGTGATCGAGCCCGTTGCCGAGCAGTCTTTCGAGCAGCGGCTCGTCGAGAAAGGTTCCCTGGGTGATGAGGTTCGTGTAGAGACCGGCGCGTGACGCCGCTTCGACGAGCGCGGGAAGGTCGCGGCGCAGCGTCGGCTCGCCGCCGGAGAAGTGCGCTTGGAGAACGCCGAGGCGCGCGGCCTCTTCTAAGACGCCGCACCATTGCTCGGTCGAAAGTTCGTCGCGATACGCGGCGAGCGCGATCGGGTTGTAGCAATACGGGCACTGCAAGTTGCAGCGATACGTCAGCTCGCAGAGCAGCGAGAGCGGTCGCTTCACCGCACGAACCCGCGTTCGGCGAGCCGGTCGAAGAGACCGCCGATATCCTCGCGCGCTTGCGCCGGTTCGACTTCGAACTGCTCGACGACGCCGTCGACGATCTCAACGAGCGTGCGGTCACCGTCGACGAGCTCGAGCGCGGTCGCCGCGGGAGGATTCAAGGCCAGCACTGCTTCCGGAACGAGCAGCATCGCGCTGCCGTTGGATTCGCGGCGCAGTTTAACGCCCTTGCCGAATCGCGGCCGCGCGTCGTCTCTCACTTGAAGAGGCCGCATGCAAGCGCCGTCGCGTCGAGGATGCACCAAAGGACGTCGCATTTAAAGCGCAGTGCGTCGACGCAGCGCTGCTCGATCTCCGGCGTCGTCGCCTCTTGAAGCACCCACGCGAGCGCCGTATCGGCGTCGCGTTTCGCTAGCGGGATGCGGTGTTGAAAGTAGGCCAGCCCGGCAGGATCGATCCACGAATACTTCGCCAGAATGGCTGCGGCGCGCCGCTCCATCACGGGTGGCCCGAAGAGCTCCGTTAACGAAGATGCGACGGCTTCGATCCACGGCCGCGTGCGGGCGAACGTCACATAGGCGTCGACCGCGAACCGCGTCCCGGCCGCCACGCCGCGCTCGGAGCGAACGTACTCCTCGTCGAGCCCGACGGCGCGTGCAAGCGCGAGCCACGAGACCGTTCCGCCGGGTTCGCCGTGCCCGTCGCCGTCGTGATCGACGATGCGCGAAATCCACGCGCGGCGATACTGCGCCGACGGTAAGTTGGCGAGAATCGCGGCGTCCTTTACCGGGATCTGCTTCTGATAGTAATAGCGATTCGCGACCCAGGCCTGGACCTGGGCGCGGTCGAGCGCTCCGGCGACGAGCCGCTCGTGGAATGGGTGCTTGTCGTGATAGCGCTCGCGGCCGACGGCATGCAGCCGCGCGACTAGGCCGGAGCTCTCGGCGATGATTTGGGCTTAGAGCTTCGGATCGCGCAACGGTGCCGAAAGGTAGGCCGTTACCTCGGCGCCGAGCGGATGCTCTTGAAAATCGGGGCGCTCGTATCGCGCGCGTGGCTTCTTCATGGGGCCTCCCTTCGTCGAGTCCCGAGAGTATACCTCACGAACGCGAGTTTGCGTACGCGAGGCGGCGGCGTGTGATTTCGCTGGGAATGCGGATCCGGTCGGCGAGGCGTAGGAAGGCAAGCAGCCGGACGTGCCACCACGTCACGTCGATCTCGAACCAGCTCAGGCCGTGCCGGGCCGAGAACGGGAAGGCGTGATGGTTGTTGTGCCAGCCCTCGCCGAACGAGAGCAGGGCCACCCACCAGCAGTTCGTCGAGCGATCGCTGGTGCGATAGGTACGGTACCCCAGCATGTGCGCGGCACTGTTGACGAACCAGGTCGAGTGGTAGCAGAAGACGAGACGGAGGAAGACTCCCCAAACGACCCAGGCCCAGCCGCCGAGGAAGAAGAGCGCGGCCGCGAAGGCGAGCTGCAAGGGTAAGGCCAGGCGGGCCAGCGCGCGGTAGAAGGGGTCGGCGGAGAGGTCGGGCGCGTAGCGCGCGATCTCCTCGGGGGACGGATAGGCGATGTTGTGGCGGTAGAGCCAGTCGACGTGGGCCCATTTGAAGCCGAGCCCGATACTGTGGGGATCGCCGTCGTGATCGGCGTGGGCGTGATGCTTGCGATGAACCGCAACCCACCGAATCGGATCGCCTTGCAGCGCCAGCGTTCCGAAGAGTGCGAAGCAGTATTCGAGCGGCTTGCGTAGCCGCAGACTCCGATGCGTCAACACGCGGTGGTAGCAGAGCGTAACGCCCAGAACCCCCGTGCAATACGACACAATTGCAAAGACGATCAGGTCCGAGAGGCGGAAGAACGCCGGGATGAAGGCCGCAAGCGCACCGAGATGAATCAGCGCGAGCCCGATGCCCGTGCCGTACCTAGAGATTCGATCCATGCCGCTCCACTTCGCGCCGATATCGTTTGAGGACGTCTTGGCGATTTGGCGCGGAGACAAAAAAGAGCCTGCCGAGGCAGGCTCTTTCGAACTAGTCGTTCGCTAAGCGGCGAGTAGCTAGTATGCGCGCCGGCTGCTGAAGCAGTCGCGGCAGTAGACCGGCTTATCGCCGCGCGGCTGGAACGGGACCTCGGCAACGCCGCCGCACTGGCTGCAGGTTGCCTTGAACATCTCGCGTGCCATACCGCGGCCGCCGTTCGGGCTGCGACCCGCCTTGCGGGCGGCGCGGCAGTCGGTGCAACGGCTCGGCTTATTGGTAAAGCCCTTCATCGCGAAGAACTCTTGCTCGCCGGCGGTAAAGGGGAACTGCGCTCCGCAGTCAACGCACGTGAGCATTTCGTCTGTATACATGGATCGAGCGAATCTCCTAAGAGGGTTTGATGATATTGTTCTCCGGATCCGATTCGCTCAGTGAGAACTTCGCGGACTTCGAAACCTGGGTAACCAACCTACTATACACCAAGACGAGCCGTCGCGCCACGCCCTCGGACCCGGAGGAGTCGCCCCGGCCCCACCGAACATACGTTCCGGAAATCCGCCCCGGCCGGCTCATCGCGAGCGTAGCCGAAGGGCGGTGGTGGCGCGACTTCTGCCGCTCCACCTGGCTAGGGTTTTCGGCCTTAGGCAAGGCCGGCAACCGTTAACCACCTAGTCGAAAGGAAGACCAATGCCACCGAAGATGAAGATGAAGCGCGCTCCGAAGGAGCGGCGCACCAAACGTAAGCCCTGCAGTTTCTGCACCGAGCGGTCGATCGCGGTGAGCTACCGCGACGTCGGGCGGCTCAAGAAGTACGTCTCCGAGCGCGGCAAGATCGTGCCGCGGCGCATCTCGGGGAACTGCGCCAAACACCAGCGGATGCTCACGACGGCCGTCAAGCGCGCGCGGCTGATCGCCTTTCTGCCCTTCGGCTCGGAGTAGCCCGGGCGTGAAGCTCGTTCTCCTTACCGACGTGAAGGCGTTGGGCAAACGCGGCGACGTCGTCGACGTTGCCGACGGCTACGCTCGCAACTTTTTGCTCCCGCGCAAGCTTGCCGGCGAGGCCGACAGAGGGGCGCTCGCGCAGCTCGACGCGCAGCACAAGGCGAACGCCCGGCGCGAGGCGCAAGAGCTTGCCGACGCGCGAGCGCTCGCCGCGCGCATCGAATCGGCGACTCTGACCATCCGCGCGAAAGCCGGCGAGACCGGGAAGCTCTTCGGTGCGGTGACCAACGCCGACGTGGCGGCAGCAATCGCAGCGGTGCTCTCGGTCGGTCTCGACAAACATAAGATCGAGCTCTCCGGGCAGATCAAAGCGCTCGGCTCGTATCCGGTGGAGATCAAGCTCCACAAGAACGTCATCGCGAAGACGGCGGTCAACGTCGTACCGGCGTAAGAGCGTGGCGAACGCCGGACAGGTCTACGCGACGCGGTTTCGTCGCAAATTCGGTGTCGAGGACGAACTGAGCCGGTACGTCAGCGCGCTCTACGAGATGCTCGGATCGGTGCTGGGCCAGGACAAAGTCGTTCTGCGGGCCGGTAAGGTCAACGCGCTCAAGATGATGCGCTCGCAGAATCTCCCCGATCGGCTTTGCGGCCTCCAGCGTCTCGTCTTTGAGGATCCGACCCGCGAGCGCGCAACGACCCGCGCGCAGCAGCGTAAAGTGCTTGCGGAGATCGAGGAGGCGATGGCCGACGTCATCGCGCAGCGCCACGCCGAAGATTCGATCGAGCGGCGCGTCAACGAGAAGATGGCCGAACGCCATCAGGAGTACGTCAAGGATCTCAAGTGGGAGGCGCTGCGCGAGACGGGCGGTCCCGAGACGCCTGCCTCGCAAACGAAGCTCGAGGAACTCAACGCACTCTCCCAACGAACGCTCGCAGCCTCGGCCCTCGCGCAGCTGCGTCCGCAGAGCCTGCGCGACGTCGTCGGCGAAGAGGCCGCGATTCGCGCGCTCCTGGCAAAGATCAGCTCTCCCTATCCGCAGCACGCGATTCTTTACGGGCCGCCGGGTGTAGGGAAGACGACCGTCGCGCGGTTGGTCTTGGAGGTCGCGAAGGCGCGGCCGCACACGCCCTTTGCCAAAGACGCGCCGTTCGTTGAGGCGAGCGGCACGACGCTGCGCTGGGATCCGCGCGAAACGATCAATCCGCTGCTGGGCAGCGTGCACGATCCGATCTATCAAGGCAGCCGCAAGGAGTTCGCCGATGCCGGCGTCCCCGAACCGAAGCTCGGGCTGGTGACCCGCGCGCACGGCGGCGTGCTCTTCATCGACGAGATCGGCGAGATGGATCCCTCGCTGCAAGCGCGGCTGCTCAAGGTGCTGGAAGATAAGCGCGTGACCTTCGAGTCGTCGTACTACGACGAGAGCGCGCCGAACGTTCCCGAGTACGTCAAACGCCTCTTCCGCGAGGGAGCACCCGCCGATTTCATTCTGATCGGTGCGACCACGCGCGAGCCCGACGACATCGATCCGGCGATCCGTTCGCGATGTGCCGAGATCTTTTTCGAACCGCTCACCCAGAGCCAAGTTCTCGAGATCGTGCAGGGCGCGATCAAACGCCTCGGCGCGCGCGCAACGCGCGCCGTCTCCAAGCTCATCGCGTCGTATACGATCGAAGGACGCAAAGCCGTGCAGATCGTTGCCGATGCCTACGGACAGGCGCTCTATCGGCTTCATCCCGGCCGTCGCTCCGAGAAGCCGAAGCGCCCCTCAATCCTCGAGGAAGACGTCCGCGCCGTCGTGCAGACGAGCCGCCTCGTGCAGCACACGCAGGTAAAGGGCCGCGCGCGGCGCGAGATCGGCAAGAGCTTCGGACTGGGCGTCTTGCATCACCTCGGCAGCATCATCGAGATCGAGGCGGTCGCTTTTCCGGCGGCGCAACCGGGGAAGGGAACGATTCGCTTCAACGACACGGCCGGATCGATGGCTAAAGATTCGGTCTTCAACGCGACCAGCGTACTGCGCGCCGTCACCGGGACCGACATTGCCGAATACGATCTGCATATCAACGTCGTCGGCGGCGGGAACATCGACGGTCCCTCTGCGGGGCTTGCGATCTTTCTCGCGCTCTATTCGGCTGTGACGCGGACGGCGCTTCCGCAGGACGTCGCCGTCACCGGAGAGCTCTCGATTCAAGGAAAGATTCGCGGCGTCGGCGGCGTCGTCGAAAAACTCTATGCTGCGCGTCAGGCGGGTATGCACCGCGTTTTGCTGCCGAAAGAGAACGCGCGCGAAGTCGATTCGCCGCTTGCCGGGTTGGAGATCGTTCCGGTCGCCAACGTCGAGCAAGTCTTGGGGGACTTGGCGACCAGGCGCCATCGCCGGCGCGCCTCGTGACGCAGCAGTGTGCCACCACGTGTGGCACACTGCTCGCATAATTTCATAGCTATGCACAAGCGGCCCACAAGGCGTTCACCGCCGGGTTGCCGGACAGCGGGTCGACGCCGATGACAGCTCAACCTCTACCGACGCCGATCGATCGCATTCCCCCGAGCAATCTCGAGGCGGAGATGGCCGTGATCGGCTCGATCCTCGTCGACCGCGAGATCTTCGCCGCCGTCGGCGAGATCATCCGGCCCTCCGACTTCTACGCGCACGTGCACGAAACGATCTTCGCCGTGTTGCTCGATCTCTACGAACACGGCGAGCCGCTCGACAAGATTTCGATCGGCGAGGAGCTGCGCCGGCGGGGTGCGCTCGAGCGCGTCGGCGGACTCTCGTACATCAGCGCGCTGATGGAGACGGTGCAGAGCGCGGCGTCGGCTCGCTACTACGCGACGATCGTTCGCGAAAAGTCGGTCCTGCGATCGCTGATCCACGCCGGAACGGAGATCACGCAGTGCGGATTCGAGGGCGAAGAAGACGTGCCCGGCGCGCTCGATCGCTGCGAGCAACTCGTCTACTCCATCGGCGAGCGGCGCGGCGTTACCGAGTTCATGCCGGTCAGCCGCCTCATGAAGGACGCCTTCGACCACATCGATCGTCTCTATCACATCCGCGGCGACCGGACCGGGTTGACTTCGGGGTTCCGTGACATCGACGTGATGACCACCGGCTTCCAGCCGGGCAACTTCGTGATCGTTGCAGCGCGGCCGGGTATGGGCAAGACGTCGTTTGCACTCAACATGGCCGTCGCCGCAGCCCGCGTCGAGGGCGGCCCGATCGCCTTTTTCTCGCTGGAGATGTCGAATAACGAACTGATTCAGCGGTTGATCTGCTCCGAAGCCCGCATCTCGATGAACGACATGCGCCGCGGTAATATCAAGGCGCATCAGTGGGAGGAGATCTCGCGCGCGATGGGCGCGATCAACGATCTTCCGATCTACCTCGACGATCTCGGCGCGCTGACGATCAGCGACGTACGCAGCCGATGCCGGCGATTGAGGTCGACGGTCGGACTCTCGGCGATCTTCATCGATTACCTGCAGCTTCTGCGTCCGGGCGTTCTCGCACGCAACGTCAACCGGAACGAAGAGTTATCGGAGATCTGCCGCTCGCTCAAGGCGACGGCGAAAGATCTCGGCGTTCCGATCATCGCGCTCGCGCAGCTCAATCGCGGCGTCGAGATTCGCAGCGAGAAGCGGCCGATGCTCGCCGATCTGCGAGATTCCGGTTCGTTGGAGCAAGAGGCCGACGTCGTCGCCTTTCTCTACCGCGACGGCTACTATAACCCCGAAACCCAGGAGCCGGATCTGACCGAGTTCATCATCGCCAAGCATCGCAACGGTCCGACCGGTACGGTGAAGCTGCGCTTCCAGCGCGAGTACACGCTGTTCTTGCCGTACGGCGACGAATCTCACTTCGCCCCCGCCTAGAACCTGATTCGGCTCATTTCATCGTCGCCTCGGCCCTCATTTACCATAGTAAACTTCGGCACGCGGCTCCTTGAACTGAACCAAATCAGGTTCTAGGCACATTTCATCGTCGCCTCGGCCCTCATTTACCATAGTAAACTTCGGGCACGCGGCTCCTTGAACTGAGAAAAATCGGCTCCTAGGCAAGAACGCAGAGCAGGAGGCGTTCGCGCGCTCTAACAACTGTTAACCATGGTTAGCGTTACCCATGGCTAACAAATTAGGTGCCGAGCTGCTCTCCGTCGGCTCCGATCGCTCGCCGGCTCGTGCCCGCGAAGACTACGTCAAGGCGATCTACCAACTCGGTGCGGGCGCTCCGGTCCGCGCGGCCGCGTTGGCACGTTACTTAAACGTCAGCCGCGTTTCGGTAAGCAAGGCGAAGCGTCTCCTGGAGGCCCACAGGTTGCTCGAGGAGCGCGCGCCGTCGGAGCCGCTGCAATTGAGCGCGCGCGGCGAGCGGCTCGCCGTTGCGATGGTTCGCCGCCACCGGTTGCTCGAGACGTTTCTCCACCGCGCGTTGCGCATGCCGCTGGAACGAATTCATGCCGAAGCGGAGCGCATCGAACACGTCATCTCCGACGATGTCGCACTGCGAATCGCCGAGCTTCTCGGACATCCTCGCTCCGATCCGCACGGTCATCCGATTCCCTACGGCGACTCGACTCCGCGGCGCAAGCCGCTGCCGAGCTTGGCGACCCTCGCGGTGGGGAGCAGCGCTCGCGTGCTCAGCCTCGACGATCGCGACGAAGACGCGGTCGCTACGCTCGCCGAATCGGGTCTGCTCCCCGGTGCGCGGGTACGCGTCGAACGCGCGGAGGGCGACCGCTTATTCGTGCGCCGCGGGAAACGTCTCGTCGCCGTCCGCCGCGCGCATGCGGCAATGGTGCGTCTTGGACCGTAGCTACGGCGTGGGCTCGAGCAGCGAGCAGGTCGTCGCCGCGGCGCGCGACGCGCTTGCGGGAAACCGGCGCGGTTGGCGAGCGCTGCTGCCCTTCACCGGGCCCGCCTTCGTCGCGTCGGTCGCATACATCGATCCGGGAAACTTCGCGACGAACATTCAAGGCGGCGCGGGCTTCGGCTATCGCCTGCTCTGGGTCGTCGTGCTCGCCAACCTGATGGCGATGCTCTTCCAAAGTCTCTCGGCGAAACTCGGCATCGCAACCGGGAAGAACCTCGCCGAACTCGCCCGCGCGCACGCGCCAAAGCCGGTCGGCTATGCGATGTGGATCGTCAGCGAGTTCGGTGCGATGGCCACCGATCTCGCCGAGTTTCTCGGCGCGATCGTGGCCCTCTATCTGCTCTTTCACATTCCGATGCTCGCCGGCGCCGTCATCACGGCGATCGTGACGTATGCGATTCTCGCACTTCACCGCTACGGTTTTCGCACGATGGAGGCGCTCATCGGAGGGTTCGTCGCCGTCGTGGCGATCTGCTATATCGTCGAAACGGTGCTCGCCAGGCCGAATTGGCCGCTCGTGGCCTATCACTCGGTCGTGCCGTGGCTCGGGGGATCGTCCAGCGTCCTGATCGCCGTCGGTATCGTCGGAGCGACGGTTATGCCGCATGCGATCTATCTGCACTCCGCGCTGACCGCCGAGCGCGTCGTGCCGGAGAATTCACGCCAGGCCGGCGCGATCGTGCGTTTCTCCCACATCGACGTCCTTATCGCGCTCACCATCGCCGGCCTGGTCAATATCGCGATGATGTACATGGCCGCCGCGGTCTTCCATGCGACCGGCCATACGAACGTCGCCGATATTACGACCGCCTATCGAACGCTGACGCCGCTGCTGGGAAACCTCGCGGCAGTCGTCTTTCTCGTGGCCCTCATGGCCTCGGGCATCTCGAGTTCCGTCGTGGGAACGATGGCCGGACAAGTCGTCATGCAGAGCTTCGTGGGATTCACGGTGCCGCTCTGGCTGCGCCGGTTCGTGACGATGCTTCCGGCCGTCGCGGTCGTCGCGCTCGGCTTGAACGTGACGCAGACGCTCATCGTCAGCCAGGTCGTCCTGAGCTTCGTGCTGCCGGTGCCGGTGATCGCGCTGGTATTCTTTACGGCGCGCACCGGCACCATGGGGAGAATGGTGAACGCGCGCTGGGTTAGCGTTCTAGCGGTCGCGGCCACCGCGATCATTCTAACGCTCAACGCGATCCTGATTTGGACCCTCGTCCGTCCCGCTTAGATCGTAACGTCCTGGTTCTCGACGACACCGATGCTCTGCGCCAGGTACGTGCGCGAGAGTTTGACGTACTCGCCGGCGGAGATCTCGATCCACGAAGCGGCTTCGCCTTCGAGGGCCTTTCTAACGGTCGCGGGCGCCCCCGCCGCGACGACGCGCGGTGGAATGACGACACCCTGCCCGACGACGCTGCCGGCTCCGATCAAAGCACCTTCGCCGATGGTCGATGCATTGAGTAGCGTCGCGTTGCTGCCGATGAGCGCGTAACGCTCGATCGTGCAGTCTTCCATCACCGCGCAGTGACCGACGGTCACATCGTCGGCGACGAGCGTCGCGCCGCCCTCGCTCACGTGCACTACCGCATTGTCCTGAATCGACGTGCGCGCGCCGATGCGGATCGGTCCGTTATCGCCGCGCAGCACCGCGCCGAACCAAATGCTCGACTCGGGACCAACCTCGACGTCGCCGACGATCACGGCATTGGGAGCGACGAACGCGGATGGATCGATCTTTGGCCGCTTGCCTCGATATTCGATGATCATGCTGCGATGCTTCGCAAGCCGCGCCGTCGAACCTCGCCGGTATGCACCGGCACCGAACGCCGCTGCGCGGCGTCAAGGCGACGCCGCGCCCGAAGCCCGGCGATCCGTCGTATACCGCCGTCAACTACGAGTATGCCGGGCGCATCGGGCACGTGCACGAGGTGGTGGAGATCGGCGGGCGCAGTCTCGCCAAGGTCGGATTCGACGACCGCAAGATCGTCTATTACTTTCTCGAGGATCTCGAGCTCGACGAACGTGCGCGGCGCGGCACGTTCCACGACACGGAGACCGGCAACGCCTAGCGGCCGCAACGCCCCGGTCCCGCGGAAGGGGCACCGCCGGAGTCGTGGAAAGAGCGGCGGCCCGGGGCGCTCGCGCGCTCGCGGCGCGAAGGCCGACGTAGCTCAACGGTAGAGCAATCGCTTCGTAAGCGATAGGTTATCGGTTCAAATCCGATCGTCGGCTAAGAATTTAACGCAGCGCGAGCTCCATGAACGTCGCTGACTCGTACGTGACCTCCGCGTACGGTTCGCACTCCTCGAAGCCGAGCGATCGATAAAGCCGGTAGGCCGCTTCGAGCTGCCGCTTTTCGGTGTCGAGGACGAGCCGTTCGAATCCGGCTTCCCGCGCAAACGCGATCGCCGCGCCGACGAGCAATCGCGCCGCACCGAGCCGACGGCTCTCCGGGCGCACGAAGAGACGCAGCAGGACGGCCGTTGCCCGATTTCGGTCCTCCGGCGCTCCCTTGACCGCGGCGCAGCCGATCGCGACGCGATCGTGCACGGCGATGAATGCGGCATTCGGCGACGAAAACGTTTCGCCAATCGCGAGCATGTTGGGAACGCAGCCATGCCGAAGCGGTGGCGGTAAGCCGGCTTCATAGGCAACGAAGAGTTCGTGGAGCTGACGAAAATCGGAGTCGCTGCGCGCTCGGCGTATGGCTACCGCCATGACGAGCTCTTTTCGAGCCGGATGCGCCAAGCCATGTCGGAGAGCAGTGCGAGCGAGCGCGTGCAGGTGCGTTGGAAACGCAACGAGGAAGGGAGCGAGTGCGTGAGACTTCTTAGCCTAACCCGCCGTTTTATTGGATTCGGTGCCATCGTCGCGGTGCTCACGGCGTGCGGCGGCTCGCAAGGCCAGAGCGCAGTACCGTCACCGGCCGCACCGGGCGGTATGCTGCGCGCGCAGACCGGCGGCTCGCCGGGCGCGATGCAACGCTCGCCTTCCGGTAAGCACTCGTCGCGGATCGATCCTGCAGCCTCGGGGCGCACGCTGATCTATGCCGGCGGCGACCAGCGGTCGTTCGTCTTTACGACCGACGGCAAGCTCATCGGAAACATCACGCAGACGGCCCTCGGTACCTGTTCGGACGAGAACGGCGACGTCTTTTTCACCGGGGTCAACAGCATCGTCGAATTCGCGCACGGCGGAACGACGCCGATCGCTTCGTACGCGGTTCCCGGCACCGCGTATTCTTGTTCGATCGACCCGGTGACCGGCGATCTCGCCGCGGTCGTCTTCTGCCTCACCGGATGCGGTGAATCGGTCGTCGTCTTGACGACGCCCGGTATGCTTCCGCAGAGCTACTCCGACAGCACGATGCCGTCGCTCCTCTACTGCGCGTACGACAACAGCGGCAATCTTTTCGTCGACGGTTACGCGAGCTCGCAGTTTGGACTCGCCGAGCTCCCCGCCGGCGGCAACGCCTTGCAAAACATTACCGTCGACCAAAACATTCAGTTCGCCGGACAGATTCAGTGGGACGGCCAGTACATTGCCGTCACGACGACGATTCATCCCGCGATCGAGCAGGTGCAGGTCACGGGCTCGACCGCCACCGTTGTCGGTACGACGGAGCTCTACGGCGTTGGGCCGCGTTCGACGCAATCGTGGATCTATCGCGACAAGATTATCGTCCCGACCGGAAACTCGCGCGCGCGTTCGACGAATATTCTCTTCTGGAAGTACCCGGCAGGAGGCTACCCGGTTCGCACCATTACCGGCTTTATCGGCAAGGGCCACGCGGAGGTCACGGGCGTAACCGTCAGCGTGCCGCCGAAGAGTCGCGCTAGAGCGGCTTACGGAAGTTCGACTGCGTTTTGATCGTCACGTAGCCGTGACGGCGGTAAAATTCATGAGCTCGCTGCCGAACGACGTTGGAATGCACGCGCATCTCGGCGCAGCCGCGAGCACGCGCCCACGCCTCGGCCGCTTCGAGTAATCTCGCGCCGATACCCGAGCTGCGGACCGCTTCGTCGACGACGAGCCCGTCGAGGTGTGCGCCCAAGCCATCGACGAACGTCTCCTCCACGCAGACGGCGGCCCAACCGATAACGCGTTGGTCTCGGACGGCGACGAAAATTTCGCGCGAGTCGCGCCGGCGCAGCCGATCTTCGATTGAATCCGCTGCCACGTCGTAGCCCAGCTGATGCATCAGCCGCGCAATCGGTGCGGCATCGCCGGCTTGCGCGGGTCGAACGTGCAACCCGTTGCTCTACGGAAGCAGCGTCAGCCGCTGCGTCGCCGTGGCCTGCACCGCCGCGTCGCTGAACGGCAACGGCCAGAGGCGTCCGGCGATCCACGCCGCGGCCTGATCGGTATAGTGACCCGATCCCGGTTGACCCGACTCACCCTGCGGAAGCGTAATGCCGCCGGCGTCCCAGTTCCCGACGTCCCAAACCGCGCGGAAACTCTGCGAATATCCCGGATACTGCACGTGCAGCGTGAGCTGATCCCCGTATCCGGGGAGGGTCGTGCCGTCGAGGAAGCCGATGCCCAATGACGCGAGAGCGTGGAGCACCGGTACCGAGCCGGCAACCCCCCACGGCGCCGGCGACGGCGGCGCGATCGCGCGAATCGCATCTCCGGTTATCCCGGCGGTGAGCAGCGTCGGCACCCGGCCGGTGTGACGATCGGTCAGCTGCAGTCGCAGCCCCTCGACGACCGTCGCGGTCGTTGAATCGCCCGACATGACGCCGTTCCAGCGCGTCAACGCATCCGCGGCGGCCGGGTTGCTGCGCTGCAACGCCGGCGCGAGGTCGCGGGCCAACTCGCGTTCGGGAAGCGAGAGTGCGTCCATCTGCATACCGGCAAAGTAATCGACGTCGTACGTTCGCCGCGCGCGGAGTAATTGGGCGATGCGATAGGCACGATAGGGCGGCGCGAACTGCGCGCTCAACGGAAATGGATAACCGTCACCGTACATTTTGTTGTTGGCGGTCCAAACCACCGCGCCGCGCGACGGCGCTACGCGGGGCAGACGCGCGAATGGGATCGGCGAGTAGCGTTGACTCAAATCGGTTGCGGGGTGAACCCAGCGCCCGCGAACGGGATCGTCGGGGATCTCCCCGGCGAGGTGATACGCGACGCGGCCGCTCGTGTCGGCGAGCACGAAGTTTTGGGTCGGACCGGGAAACTTGGCGAGCGCGGCCGTCGCATCTTCGATCGATCGCGCGCGATCGAGATTGACGAAGGTTGTCAGCGGCGAGACGGGGTCGTCGTACGCGCTCCAGTGGACGAGCACGAAATCGCCGTGCGTCGTGGTGATGCCGAATTCGCGCGGCGTTCGATAGTATTGCTTGGTTACGGCGCCGTGAAAGCGCACTGCAAAGCTCTCCGTCTGCCAGGCGCTGCGATCGAGCCGGGCGGGTGGACGGAAGACCGCGAGCGAGGTGACGGTTCCATCGGTCGCGCCCCACGCAACCGATTCGTCGTGGCCGAGCACGACGGTCGGACAGCCCGGCAACGCGGCGCCGGCGACGTGATAACCCGGCGCGCGCAGATCGACGAGGTACCAGACGCCGGGCATCTGCAGCGCGAGATGCGGATCGTTGGCGAGCAGCGCACGCCGGCGAAGCGCCCGGTCTGCGCCGGCGGCCCATTCGTTGCTGCCGACCGGCGGACGCGCGTCGGCCATCTCGCGCAGCAGCATCGCCACGTGCCGCTTGCAGCTCGGACCCGGCGCCATCCCGGTGAGTCCCGCCGTGACCGGAGCGTCATAGCACGGATCGGTGAACGGAAAGCGCGCCGCGAGCAGGGGAAGGCCGCCGCTCTCGTACGCCGCGTTGCGCGATTCGATGGCGTTCCAATCGTCGATCAGGTCGAGCACGGTGACCATTGCGACGGAGAGCGAATCTTGGGGGCTCCATGGGCGCGGGCGATATCCGAGGATCCGGAACTCGACCGGGAGCGGCTCGCGCGCGATTGCGGCGTTGACGCCGTCGCTGAATGCTTGAACGAGATCGCGGGAATCAGAGTCGAGGCGTCGCCACTGCGTTGCGACCATCGCGCTCACCGGAACGGCGCGCTCTCGCTCGTCGGTCTTCAGCGCGCCGGCGCCGTAGACTTCGGCGAGCTGACCCAAGATGAACCGCCGCAGCACGTCCATTTGGAAGAGCCGGTCGGAGCCCTCGACGTATCCCTGGGCGAAGAAGAGATCGCGCTCGTTCTGGGCGATGAGGTGCGGAACGCCGCGGTCGTCGCGCAGAATCGAGACCGGCGCGCGTACGCCCGTCCCGGTAATCGTTCCCTCGACCCGCGCGTGAACGTGCATGCCGAGCACGACGTTGAGTGCGAAGGCTGCCCCCGCCGCGACGACGATTGCGAGCGCCGCGAGGAGTACCCGCCCGGCAATTTTCACGGCGCGGAGTTAGACATCGACGAAGATGTCGTCGCCCTCGACCGATACCTCGAAGGTCATGACGGGCAGAACGGCGGGCAGCGTCAGCGCATCGCCGGTGCGAACGTCGAACGTCGCACCGTGCCGCGGGCAGACGACCTGTTCGCCTTCCAGTTCGCCTTGATCGAGCGGGCCGCCGTCGTGCGTGCAGACGTCTTCGATCGCATAGATCTTTCCGTCGACGTTACAGAGCAGAATTTCGGTCGAATCGACGACGACGCGCCGGGTCGTCCCCGGCGCAATTTCTGAAGCCTTCGCTACTCGGTGTCTCGCCACCCGACCCCGTTTCTCCAATGCACGTCTGTGTCATCCTGAGCCGCGCGCGGAGCGTGCGTGTCGAAGGACGCGCTAATTCGGCGCCATTGCGCCCAGAATCGCTTCTCCGGTTCGGCTTTATCCGATGCGAGATCGTAGAGCAGCTCGAAGGCCTCGCGGGTCGCGCGTCCGGCCTGCGAGCTCGTATCGATCTCGTCGAGCGAGAAGAGCGTGTGGCGGAGCTTCGCGTCGAGAAACTCGTTCGCGAAGCGCTCGACTTCGGCCGGGTCGTACTTCGCCACCCCGAGTCTCCCGGCGATTCGCTCGAGCTGACCGCGCGGATCGCGCATGAGCAGATCGTAATCGACGACGGCGAGCGGCTTGCCCTCGAGATTGCCGAGAAAGGGTACGACGTTGACGAGCCACAGGCGTTGAGCAGTTTCGACCTCCATCCCTTGCCGCGCGTGAAGTGACGCGGCGATGCTGCCGGGATTGCGAATCGCGAGAAGGTAGGCGTCGTCGGCGTTGCATTCGTGCAGAACGCGCAGCCAAAACGGCAGGAGCCGAGTCGTGCGGGGATCCTTGAATCCCCAGAGCGGCTTGCCGATAAACCGGCCCTGCAGGTAGCGCCTCGCCTCGCGGCGCAGCCGCCACATCCGCCAGCCGCCGAACCGCCGGGGATCGATCGGTTCGAGCGAATCCCACGTGAGCCCTAGCGTTTTGAGCACGCGCTCGTTGAGCTCGACGATACCGCGGTCTTCCCAATAACCCGTCGGGTTCTCGGGCTGCGCGTCGAGAAAGTCGTTGCCGAGATCGGCGCCGAGCGCCGCGACTCCGCGAGCGATGACGCTCGTGCCGCTTCGGTGCATTCCAAGCACGACGATCGCGCGCGACACGCTATCGGGTAATTTCGAAGATTACGCCGTTTCCGCTCGCGCCCCCGTTGCTTGCGGTTCCGTAGAGATTTCCAGCCGAATCGAGCGTCAACGTGCCGCTGGGATACGCGCCGTCGCTGCCGCCGCCGAACGAATAGAGTACCCGCTCCTTCCATTTTCCGTTGCGCCCGCGATCGAGCTCGTAAACGGTTCCCGCGTTCCCGCTTCCGCCGAATACCGTCGTTCCGAAGAGGTGGCCCGACGAATCGGCGACCAGACCTCCGTAGGGTGCGCTCCCGTCGTCCGCACCTCCGAACGTGTGCAGAACCTTCTCCGTCCAGTGCCGTTTCGAACCGGAGACGAGTTCGAAGGCGACGCCGCTACCGGTCGAACCGCCCTCGATCGTCGTGCCGTAAAACTTTCCTTTGCCCGACGCGAGGAGTCCCGCGTACGGATCTTCGCCTCCGCCGTTGTTCGTAAAGGTGTAGAGAACGCGATCTTTCCACGAACCGCCCGATCCTCGCAGCTCGTACGCGACGCCGCCTGCCGGAGCGCTCCCATCGGTCGTCCCTTTGAAGCTGTATAAGATGCGTTCGGTCCACGTGCTGCCCGCGGGCGTCAGCGCGAAGACGGTTCCGTTGCCGCTGCTGCCGCCGAACCACGTCGTGCTGTAGAGCGCACCGCCCGTTCCGGCCAGCAGCACGGCGTTGGGAAGCTCGCCGTCGGCACCCGTAAATGCATGCAAGACGCTTTCTGCCCATCCGCTGCTCTTGCTCAACTCGTAGACGACGCCGCAGCCGATCGAGCATTGGGTGTTTCCGCCGGTGCTCGCCGTGCCGAGAATGTCCCCGCTCTTGTCGAAGATGACGCCCGCGTTGGGGAAGCCGCCGTCGCCGCCGTCGGCAAAGGCGTAGAGCGGCGATTCGGTCCAGCCGCCGCTCTTCTTTGGCGAAAGCTCGAAGACGACGCCGCAGCCGCCGCCGACTTGTCCCCCGCAGGTCTTAATGCCGCCGAAATGCGTGGTGCCGTAGGCATTGCCGGCGCCGTCGAAGACGATGCTGCCATTAGGGCCGCCGCCGTCGGGTCCACCGGTAAACGAGTAGAGCACGCTTTCGACCGCGTGGCCCGGCTTTGCATAAGCCGGCTGCGCGGGCGTTTTTGGAAGCGACGATTGGGAGCCGCCGCCACAGCCTGCGAGGAGGGCGGCGATCGCGGCGACCGGAGCAACGCGTACGGCTATGGGCGTCATTCCGATCGGGGTATTCTAGCCGACGGCGCCTTCCATCTCCATCTTGACGAGCCGGTTGAGCTCGACGGCATACTCCATCGGGAGCTCCTTGACGAAGAAGTCAAAGAAGCCGTTGACGATCATCGCGGTCGCGTCGGCCTCCGAGAGACCGCGCGACATCGCGTAGAAGAGTTGCTCTTCACCGATTTTGCTCACGCTCGCTTCGTGCTCGACCGTCGAGCGCTGCTCGTGGATCTTCATCGTCGGTTTGGTATCGCTCGACGATTGCTCGTCCATGATCAGCGCGTCGCAGCGTACGCGCGTCTTCGCGCCGACCGCGCCCGCGTGCACCTCGACCAAACCGCGATAGGTCGTCTTGCCGCCGTGCGCGCTGACGCTCTTGTTCGTTACCATTGAGGTCGTGCGCGGCGCGACGTGGATGACTTTGGCCCCCGCGTCCTGATGCTGTCCCTCGCCGGCGAAGGCCATCGAGAGAATCTCACCGCGCGCGCCCTCGCCCATGAGGTAGATCGCGGGATACTTCATCGTCAGCCGCGAGCCGATGTTTCCGTCGACCCACTCGACCGTTGCATTCGCATGCGCGATCGCGCGCTTCGTTACGAGGTTGAAGATGTTGCGGTACCAGTTCTGAATCGTCGTGTAGCGAATCGAGGCGCCGTCCATTGCAATCAGCTCGACGACGGCCGAATGCAGCGACGACGTCGAAAACTTCGGCGCGGTGCAGCCCTCGATGTAATGCACCTTCGCACCCTTATCGGCGATGATCAGCGTGCGCTCGAACTGACCCATGTTCTCCGCGTTGATCCGGAAGTAGGCCTGGAGCGGCATCGCGACCGTCACGCCCGGTGGTACGTAAATGAACGATCCCCCCGACCAGACTGCCGAGTTGAGCGCCGCAAACTTGTTGTCGCCCGGCGGAATCACCGTCGCGAGATACTTGCGGACGATATCGGGATACTGCTTGACCGCGGTGTCCATGTCGCAGAAGAGCACGCCCTGCTCGTCGAGTGCCTTGGTCGTACTGTGATAGACGACTTCCGACTCGTACTGCGCGGAGACCCCGGACAGGAACTTGCGTTCGGCCTCCGGGATGCCCAGGCGATCGAAGGTCCGCTTGATATCCTCCGGCACGTCGTCCCAGGAGCGTTCCGTCTGGTCGGTCGACTTGACGAAGTAGTGGATGTCAGCGAAGTCGATCTCGCTGAGCAGGGCGGTGTCGCCCCACGTCGGCATCGGCTTACGAATGAAGAGGTCGTATGCTTTGAGCCGAAACTCGCGCATCCACTCGGGCTCGTCCTTCATCGCGCTGATGCGCTCGACGATCTCTCGCGTCAGGCCTTTGTCGGACTTAAAGACGTAGTTTTCGGGGTCGTGAAAGCCGTGCCGGTACTCTTCGACGAGTGCCGCGGGCTTGACGGGGGCTTCGAGCTTCAATGCCATGGCAAGACTCAGCGTACGCCCCGCAACGGGATATAGTCAAGATAGTAAAGTAAGAGCTTCACTTTCACGGAGGTGCCGCCTGTGGGCAAGCTGTGGGGAAGGGCTTTACAGCGGGGGGGTGAGGGGGTATGATTCCCTCTGCGTTTGTGGTCCGAGGGCCGCAGGCGCGACGTCCTCAGCGAGGCCCGGGAAGGGCGCAGCCGAGGGCACGGTTTTGGGGAGGGCGCGCCCTTTCGCGCCATCGCGGCAAGTCGCCCGTGCACCGTCAAAAGCGCCGGCAAGAGCTCGCCGATAGGTCGGGGACGTGTCTGCACCGCAGCCGCCAGCCGACGAAGTCCGGAGGTGGGATTCCTCAAGGGTCAAGGAGACCTGAACAATTGAAGGCACTCGGCAGGCACATCGTGTGCGAGCTATCGGGCTGTCGCCCCTCCTTGCTTTCGGATATCAACGGCATCGCGGCCATGATGATCGCCGCCGCGAAAGCCGCTCGCGCTACCATTATGGAGAGCGCATTTCACCGTTTCGAGCCGCAAGGCGTCTCCGGAACGGTCATCCTGGCAGAGTCCCATATTTCGATCCACACGTGGCCCGAGAAGGGCTACGCGGCGATGGACTTTTACACGTGCGGCGACCACACCGACCCCTGGCTCGCTTGCGAGCACGCGGCGCGCGCGTTACGAGCGACGAGCGTGCTTGCTACGGAGCTCAAACGTGGCATCGAAAAGAGCGACGGCGAATTCACGCACGTGCTGAGCCGCAACGAGGATTCGCGCGAATTTAGCGCGTCGGCATAGTTTTTAACCGTTATCATCAGCAATTATCAGCTTTCATAACGCGCTTTTCGGCAGGCCTGCGGCGGCTGCCGTCAAATTTCGTTATTCCAACGGTCACTGCTCTCTCGAATGAGGTTGAGAAGAAATTTCAAATGCGTTTATCAATGATTCGGTCTAGCGCGCTCGCAGCGGTTACGGCGATCGCACTGGCCGCGTGCGGCGGTCACGGCGTCGTTCCGGGATCCGCGTCGTTCGCGCCGCAAGCGTCTTCACCGTTTTCGCCGATGACTGCGAACCAAGACGATATGTCGCCGCTCGCTCTGACCACCTGTGCAAAGAACCCGCCGCAATGGATGTGGATCTTCAAGGGCGCGTGCGATAAGTGGACGCTCAAAAACACGGGCGGAAAATTTACCCTCGGCGAATACCAGAACATCAGCGTTACCGGTTCGATCGGATACAACACCGCCAAAGGCTCCGTGTCGATCTATCTGGTCGACGCGATCGACAAGAACGGCGACATCGTAAAGTATAAGGGCAAGAGCTTCCCGGTGTATAAGGGTAAGGGAACGACCATCGTCTACGCCGTCGCCGACAACCAGACCACGCAAGTCATCAAGCCCCTCTCGCACAAGAACGTACCGATCCTCAAGTACGTGATCACCGATGCGAAGGGATTGCCCGGAAAGAACTGCGGTGCCGCGATCCTCGCATCGGGAAAGAAGGGTCTCGCGTGGTCGGCGCTTCCCTCGCAGTTCCCGATCAAGGGGAAGACCGTGACGATCACTCAGTACACCGTTCCACAGGGCCTCGAGCTGCCGCCGAAAGGCACCGGGCTCTACTTCGCGATCAACTGCTTCTAGTTCGTACGAGTCGCGATTCGGTGAAGGGCCTCGCCGGCACGGCGGGGTTCTTCTTTTCCGCCGCCAATCACTAGGCTCGCATGCCGAAGACGAAAGAGTGGCACTGGTACGTCGAAGAGTTCGAGCCGGCGGAGCGGCACCATCACGCCGTCGACGAGCTCTATTACTCCGGCCGCTCGGAGTTCCAACAGGTCGCGGTACTGCGCTCGCCCGTCTTCGGCAAGATCCTCGTTCTCGACGGCGACACGCAAAGCGCTCAAGCCGACGAGCGCATCTACCATGAGGCGCTCGTGCATCCGGCGCTGGCGGGCGCCGCCGACCGCCGCGAGGTGCTCGTCCTGGGCGGCGGCGAGGGCGCGACGCTGCGCGAGGTGCTGCGCTCTCCCGAGGTCACCCGATGCACGATGGTGGACATCGACGCACTCGTCGTCGACCTGGCAAAGAAGTATCTGCCCGAGTGGTCCGCAGGCGCATTTGAGGATCCACGCGCCCGCGTCGTCGTCGGTGATGCGCTTGCGTTCATGCGTGCCAACGACGAGCGTTACGGCGTGATCCTTTCGGATCTGACCGAACCGCTGGCGGATTCGCCGAGCAACCCGCTCTTCAACGACGAGGTCTTTCGGCTGATCAAGTCGCGCCTGGCCGACGGCGGCATCTACGTGCTCCAGGCCAGCACCGCCGCGGTCCACAACGCGGCTCTCCATTGCAAGATGGCGCGCACGCTGCGCCGCCACTACGCGCACGTCGTCTCGTCTTCGACGCACGTCCCGGCCTTCGATACGGAATGGGCCTTTCTCGCGTGCAGCGACCGCGTCGACCTGGCCGGCCTCGACCCGGAGCGCATCGACGCGTATTGCGCGCGGCTTCGCGGGGAGAGTTTCTTTTACGACTCGCTCACCCACCGCCGGCTCTTCGCGCTCCCGCTCTACCTGCGGCGAATGCTGGCGGCCGGCGGCGATACCTTTTAAAGCGGAAGGGCCGATAGGAGAAAAGCATGGCGACCGATTATTCGCAAGCACCGCACGCCTGGGAGAAAGAGAAGAGCAACTTCGTCGCGTTGCTGGACTTGAAGCTTGAGAGCGTCGAGCGCGGCCGCGCGGTGATGCGCATGCCGTATCGTCCCGAGATCACCAACGGCACCGGTGCCGTACACGGCGGCGCGATCGTTAGTCTCTGCGATACCGTCTTCTACGTTGCGCTCGCCTCGATCTACGGCCGCGAGCAAGAGACCACGACCGTGGCGCTTCAGTGCAACTTCCTCGCGCCCGCGGGTCCACCGCACGATCTCGTCGCCGAGGCGCGGGTGCTTCGCGGCGGCCGGCGCATCGTCTACGGCGAAGTCTACGTTCGCAGCGGGGAGAAGATCGTCGCTCACGCGACCCTCGATTTCCTCAACACCTATCCCCAAGAGAAGCCGAAGAAATAATGAAGCGGACCGCGCTCCACGAGGATCACGTTCGCGCCGGTGCGCGCATGGTGCCGTTTGCGGAGTTTGAGATGCCGGTGCAGTACGCGGGCATTCTCAAAGAGCACGATGCGGTGCGGCACCGTGCCGGGCTCTTCGACCTATCGCACATGGCTCAGTTTTGGCTCACCGGGGAGGCGGTTGCGCGCTGGGCCGATACGCTGACGATTAACGCCGTAGGGACGATGAAGCCGATGCAGGCTCGGTACAACATCTTCTGCAACGAAGGCGGCGGCGCGCACGACGACACGATCTTCTATCGCCTCGAAAAAGGCTGGCTGCTGGTCGTCAATGCCGCAAACGCCGACAAGATGTGGAGGCTGCTCAACGAGCGGCTTCCGGAGTCCGGCGTCACGCTGGAGAACCACCATGGCCGCAGCGCGTTGGTTGCGATTCAAGGACCGCGCTCGGTGGAAGTCCTGCAGCCCCACGTCGAGGTCGATCTCGGCGCACTGCGATACTACTTCTGCGCCGAAGGGCGCGTAAACGGGATTCCTGCGGTTATCGCACGGACCGGATATACGGGTGAAGACGGATTCGAGCTCTTCGTCGACGCGCTGGACGCTCCGGAGATTTGGCGAAACCTTCTGCAGGAGCATCGCGCCGAAGGACTCGAGCCGTGCGGGCTCGGTGCGCGCGACGTACTGCGGCTCGAGGCCGGGATGCCGCTCTACGGCCACGAGTTGACCGAGGCGATCACTCCGGTTCAAGCCGGATTGAAGTGGGCGCTCAAACTCGATAAACCGGAGTTCGTCGGAAGAGCGGCTCTCAAGGAACAACTCGAGGTCGACCGGTACTCGCGCATCGTCGGTCTCGTAATGGAGGGACGGGCCCCGGCGCGCGAGGGGTATCAGGTTTGGTTCGACGGACGCCTGGTGGGATCGATCCGAAGCGGATCGATCGCTCCGTCATATGGCAACCGGAGCATAGCGACGGCACTCGTCGCTCCCGAGGCGGCGGCGGACGACACACGGCTGGACGTCGAGATTCGCGGCAAGAATCACGCTGCGACCGTCGTTGCGCTCCCCTTTTACAAGCGCGCGAAATCGTAACGGAAGGAGAGAAGAAGTGGCGCCAGATGAGGATCTGCTCTTTAGCAAAGAGCACGAATGGGTGAGGCTCGAGGGCGGCTCGGCGACGGTCGGCATTACCGACTACGCCCAGAACGCGCTCGGCGATATCGTCTACGTCGAGTTGCCCAAGGTTGGGTCGACGATCGCGCAGTTCGCCAACGTCGGCGTCATCGAATCGGTCAAAGCCGTCTCGGATCTCTTTACGCCGATTTCGGGCGAGGTCGTCGAGGTCAATGCCGCGCTCGATGGGGATCCGGCGGCCGTAAACCGCGAACCGTACGGCTCGGGGTGGCTGATCAAAGTGCGCCCCACGAAGCCGGACGAAACGAAGAGCCTCCTATCGCTTGCCGAGTACGAGAAGATCGCAACCGACTAAGAGCGCAGACAGTGCGGGCTGCCCCGGTACATCGCGTTGCGGATTGCGGTCCGCTGCCGGTCGTTCAAGTCGGGATCGCCGTAGAGATCGTTGGTAACGAGATGGAAGACGTACGCTTCCTCTTCGGTCGGGAACTCGCCGCACGGCATCTCCCAGTAGCGGACGTAGAAGCGTACGCGCCAGGTAATCTGCCGATCGGAGAATGCCTGCAGCGTTCCATCGGCACGCTCGCAGGCGACGAACTGCGCAAAGCGCGGTGCGAACGGCTTGCAGCGCGACGTATCGTGCGCGGTTAGGAGGACGGCAACGAGACCCGCGATCATCGTTGCCGTCATTCACGCCGAATCGGCGCTTCGGCAAGGTTCGGCAAAGAGCGGTTACGGTTGCGGTCCAACCGCGGCGCCGATGGGATGTTGGAGACCGTTGGTGACGGTAAGGGTCGAGGAGTTTCCGCTCAGATCGATCACGGTTACGTAGCCGGGCTCGAGCGTCTGCGGGCTTCCCGAGCTGGGAACGGCTAAGTATTGGCCGTCGATCGTTAGGAAGAGCGGCGTCTTGAACGTTCCGGGCACTCTGCCGCCGTAGGTCCAGGTGTTGTTCGAATCGGAGTAGATGGCGACGTCGTTGCTGCACGGATCCGCGGCGTAGAGTCTCCCGCTCGCATCGAAGGCCAGACCCGGGGCCTGGACGTTTTCCGAAAGGGGCACGATCATCCAGAGGGTCGGAAAGATATCCTCGCCGACGGTCTCGGTGCTGCCGCTGCACTCTCCGCTAAACGGAACCATCGTCATCGTGCTCGCCGAGGCGAAGAAGGTTCCTTTCGTCGCGATCGGATTGACGGCGATGCCTTCGTTGAGATCGGGCGACGAACCGATTCCCGCGATGCCTAATGAGGGCTTGGAGTCGCCGATCGGGTACTCGATGATTTGCTGAACGTATCCGTTTGCGGCGTCTCCTCGGTCCGTCACGTAGAGGGTCCCGTTTGCAACGGCGACGTCGCTGGGATCGGCGAGTCCTTTCGAGTAGGTCTGAACGATCGAAACCGCCCCCGGAGCGTACTCCAGGACGTTTCCGCCCGTGCCATTGGCGACGAAGAGATCTCCCGACGAGTCGACGGCGATGCCGCCGGCGTTGACGAGGTTCTTCGTGACGGTGCGAATGGGAGCCGGATTCTGCGAACCTTCGTTATAGACGAGCAGCTCCGAGGCTCCCCGATCGGTTCGGTTCGAAACGTAGACGTAAAGAGGCGTCGATTCGCCGATGCCGCGCTGCGAGTGGCTGGTCTGTGCCTTCTGCGACGGCGGCGCCGGCGCGGTAGGCACGATGGACATGCCGGCCCGCGCGCCGCTGCAACCCGCGAGGATCGTCAGCGCCGCAAGTGCCGCGCAGCTTTTTGAGTTCAAAGAGGCTACGGGCATCGGACCGGCCCCACGAACATGATATTGCGAATGTCGATGCGATCGGCATCGCTCAGGTCGGGATCGTTATAGAGGTCGTTCGTGACCATGTGGAAGACGTAGGCCTCTTCCTCGGTCGGAAACTCGCCGCACGGCATCTGCCAGTAGCGGACGAAGTAACGAACGCGCCAGGCGATTGCGCGGCTCTTGAAGGTGCGCAGAGTTCCATCGGCGCGTTCGCAAGCGGCCGCTTTGGGGACGTTGGCCGCGAGCGTGCTGCAGCGTATGCTACGATCGAAGTGCATCGCGGCAGCGAGAACGAGATGAGTCATTTTGGGTTCTCCTTTTGCGTTGATTTCAGATCGACGAACGTGCGGAATAGCGACGGTCGTCCTTACACTTCAATCATCTCGTAAGCGCTCGGTCGCGATAACGGACGCTCGCACAAGCGACCCGCACATCGGGGCAGCTGTGTGGGTTCACAAACGGTCAAAAAGTGCGGCCCGGTCGTACGACCGGGCCGCGTTCCCCGCTTCCTCGTGATAGGTTCGACTATAAGATGCTGACCGAGGCTCCCGTTGCGTAGGATGGTGCCGAAGGCAGCGTCTTGACTTGATTGCTCTCGTTCGGATAGGCCCAGTAATCGAAGGCGCCGGTGCAGGACTGGTCGTCACCGATTACCGTGGTGCCCTGACGATCGTTCGCCGGCGTGTTCTTGTCGCCGACGATGAAGGGTGAGAAGACGTTTGTGAAGCCGCCGCCGCACCCGTCGCTCAGCAGCGTGGTGCCGGCGACCGCAAGCGCTCCCGAGGCAGACGCGACTGCACGATAGATTGCCGTGCTACGGCGGAAGTGGAAGTTCCGATCGGCCAGCGTGATGTACTTGCCATCCCACATAACGCCGCCGGGGGCGACGATCGACCGGTTGAACGAGACTTTCCGTAACGTGCGAGCGCCGGCGGGAAGTTCGCGGATGCTGGATAGGTCGGCGATCGTGCACTCGAGATAGAGGTTATTGTGGTTGTCGTATCCGGGTGGCGAGAGCAGGTCGCAGTTGGGAACCGCGAACGAGGCCGCGTGTGGCGAGTAGGCGGCGGCGCGCGCGGCGGCGCTCCAGACGGCGACCGCGCTGCCCGCGTCTTCGAGGGCGGGATCCTCGGCCGCGGCGAGGTTGCCGTTCGGTGCGATCGAACATCCAACCGGACGACCAGAGGTCGAGAGCCGCTGGGCCGGCGCGAGTGCGCCGCGCCGGTATTCGACGAGCGCATGCGCGTCGGAGTCGGCGATCCAGACGTCGCCTCTGCGGTCGACGCACTGGCCGGCCGGATTGTGAAAGCCGGTCAGCAGTCCCAACTGCTTTCCGGTCGCGTAATCGTAGACGACCACGGCGTTGCGGCCTGCGTCGGAGAGATAGATCAGCTTCTTGACGGTCGCGGCGGTCGGAACCATCCACGACTTTTCGGGTTGGACGTCAGCCGCAGCCGAGTTAGCCGCGGCGGAGCTCCGATCCGGAATGCCGGAGGTCTGATCCGGAAGGACGGAGGGCCCGGCGAGTGACGAGTGAGCGCCGCCGCAAGCGGCGAGCGCTACGGCTGCAATGCAAAGGCCGGCGGCGCCGGCGCTGATGCGATGGATCGAGGTCATGTTCTGCTCCTTGAAGAGGAGGCCAGGCAGGGCGCCTGTTCCGCTATGCATCATGCCGCGCGGGCCTAGTCTGCCGTAACGCACAACCGAACAACCGGGTCGCACACCCTATCGCTTGTGTGAGTAGCGTGCGATATCGGACTCGGCCGCTGGGAGAGCGAGGGTGGCCTTCCGCCGAGGCTCGAACCCCCACCGCACATGGAGGACGGGGAGCAGATCACCGGCTCGTCGGACTTCGGGACGGTATTGCGAAGCTATCGGCTTGCCGCCGGACTCTCGCAGGAGGCCTTGGCCGAGCGCGCGGGCATGAGCGCGAATGGTATCAGCGCGCTCGAACGCGGGTATCGGCGGACGCCCCATCGGGAGACGGTCGCGCTGTTGGCGCGTGCGTTGGCCCTGGCGCCCGACGAACGCCGGCATCTCGAGGCAGCCGCGACGCGGCCGACGCGTCCGCGCTACGGTCCCGCATTAAGGACCGGCGCTTCGGCTCCGCCCGCAGCCTTCAGCCTTCCGTTATCGCTCGCAACGTTCGTCGGCCGCGAACGCGAGCTTAGCGAGATCGCGGCGCTCGTGCGCAAGCATCGGCTCGTCACGCTGACCGGTACCGGCGGTATCGGTAAGACGCAGACCGCGCTGCAGGTCGCGACGTCGCTCGAGCACGACGACCGCGCGCTCTGCTTTGCCGGATTGGCGCCGATCGGCGATTCGTCGCTCGTGACCGGCACCATCGCGGCAGCACTTGGGGTCAAGGAGAGCCCCGAACGTTCGCTGCTCGACGCGCTCGTTGCATACGTGCATGAAAAACCGCTGCTCTTGATTCTCGACAACTGCGAGCACGTCGTCGACGAAGCGGCCGTGGTCGCCGAGCGTCTGTTAAGCCGTTGTCCGGCGCTGCGCGTCATTGCGACCAGCCGCGAACCGCTCAGAGCCGCGGGAGAGCACGCCTATCGTCTACCGCCGCTCGTGGTGCCCGAAGCGGAAAGCGCCGGTACGATGCGGGCCGCCGACGCCGGATCGTACGGCGCTATCGCACTCTTCGTCGATCGTGCGCGTGCCGTCGATCATCGGTTTGAGCTGAGCGACGAAAACGCACCGATCGTCGCCGAAGTCTGCCGGCGGCTCGATGGAATACCCCTCGCGATCGAGTTGACGGCGGCGCGCGTTAATCTGCTTTCGCTCGCCGCGCTGGCTCGTAGACTCGACGATCGCTTCAGGCTGCTGACCGTGGGTGAGCGCATGGCGTTGCCGCGCCAGCAGACGATGCGCGCGACGATCGATTGGAGCTACAATCTGCTCTCAAAGCCGGAGCAGCGGCTCTTCGAACGGCTCTCGGTCTTCGTCGGCGGCTGCACGCTCGCCGGTGCGAGCGCGGTCTGTGCCGACGAAGGCGCCTCTGCAGCGGACGTCTTCGCGGCGCTCTCATCCTTGGTCGACAAATCGCTGGTGGCAGCCGAGTTAGAGGGAGACGCGCCGCGTTATGAGCTCTGCGAATCATTTCGCGAATACGCCCGCGAGAAGCTCGACGATCGCGGCGAGACGCAGGCCGTCGCGCGCCGGCAGGCGTGCCTCGCCCTCGAGCTCGCCGAGCGACTCGAGCTCGTTTACGAGTCCGAACCCGACGACGTCTGGCGCGGCCTCGTTCCGGAGGAACTCGATAACTGGCGCACGGCGCTGCAGTGGACGCTCAACGACCGGGGCGACGTTTTGTTGGGAGAGCGACTCGTCGGAGAGCTGCGCGTGGTCTGGCAGTATTTTGCTCCGCTCGAAGGGTCGCGATGGCTTGCATCCGCTCGCCAATTGCTAGACGATGGAACTCCGCTTGGCGTACGAGCCGCGATCAGTTATGCCGAAGCAATTACGGCCTGGTCGGTCCGCGACCATAACGCGCACTTGTCGTGCAGCGAGCGCGCCGCAGCGCAATATCGAGCGGTCGGTGACGAACTCGGCGCCGCCCGGTCGCAAAGCCTGGTGGCGCACGCGCTCACCGCGCTCGGACGCCCGGCGGAAGCCGTACCGCTCTTGCACGAGGCGCTCGCCGCAGCGCGCGCGATTGGAAACCGCCGGTTAATCGCCTATATCGTCCGAGGGTTGGGTTGGAACAGCTGCGTCAACAGCGGAGATATCGTCGCCGCGCGAGCGTATTACTCGGAAGCAATTCAGATTTACCAGTCGCTCGGGGCAGATCTCAATGCGGCCTTCACGTTCAACGATCTGAGCGAATGCGAAGCCATCGCCGGCAACGTCGAGCTGGCGCTGGAGTACGCGAGCAGAGCCGTATCGTCCTTACAGACCTTCGACGAGACCCCGCTCGTCGCACAGGCGTTGGACAACATCGCGCTCTATCTCATTTTGTTGGACCGGTTCGAAGAAGCCGAACGGCGCGCTCGTGAGGCGCTCGCGCTCGCGCTCGAATACCGTCATGGGAGCGGGCACCTAGGCGTTCTGGCGGCACAGGCACTGCAGCATCTCGCCGCCATCGCGGCGTTGCGCGCCGGCTCTTCCGGCAGCAGCGTTTCCCAGAGCGTGCGCGCCGTGCGAATCTTGGGATTCGTCGACGCTCGTCTTGCGGCGATGGGAGCCGCCCGGCTGAACAATCAAGAGCAGCGAGAGTACGACCGCGCATTAACCGCGCTGCGAACTGCCCTCGGAGCGGAGGCAGTTACGGCCCGTTTGGCAGAGGGCGCGGCTATGAGCGAAAAGGAGGCGGTCGCGCAAGCAACAGGCGCTCCGAGAAGCGTCGCTGAAACCGTGAGATCGGAGGAGGAAGATCGATGATGCGCTTCGTCGCGCTTTTTGCGCTTGTGATATCGTTTGTAGTGAAGAGCTCGTGTACCGGTGCGGATGCCGGCGAGCCGATGCTGCCGCCGCAGCCCAAGGTTCATCCTGCCGGAATTCCCGCGGACGCGATACTGGTCTCACCGTGCATCGCAACGATGGGCGAGCATTGGGCCAATCCGAAGAAGCTGCCCATCGGTCCGATCTATGGGGTTTGGAAGGGGAAGCCGGTATTCACCGAGATCATGGTGACGGTCGCGCAGCTCGAAAAGGGATTCAGCTACGCGAACGTCCGCGCGCTGCCCGGCTACACCATCGATCACGTGGATTTCAAGTACGAGCCGCACGGACACCCCGGCCTTCCGGTTCCGCATTACGACCTGCATGCGTATTACGTCTCCCCGGCCGTGCAGGCGACCATCTGTCCGGACGGAATTCCGGACCCGGCGCTCAAATCGCAGAACCAATAAGACCACATCCGCCAAGGAATCCATGTACGCTCCGCATACCCGCCACGACGTCGAGGCGATGCTCGAGACGATCGGCGCCGAATCGCTCGACGAGCTTCTGCGCGTTCCCGACGCAATCGCGCTCAAGGCCGAGCTCGACGTCGTGCCGGCGCTGCCGGAATATTTGATCCAACGCCGCTTCGAGCAGCTTGCCCAAGGTAATAGCGGCGTCGATTACCGTTCGTTCCTTGGGGGCGGAGCCTACCGGCACTACGTGCCCCCGGCGATCGCCGCACTCGCTATGCGCGGCGAGTTTCTCACCGCGTATACGCCGTATCAAGCCGAAGTCTCGCAAGGTTATCTGCAAGCGATCTACGAGTGGCAGACCTACGTCGCATTGCTGACCGGAATGGATATTGCCAACGCTTCGGTCTACGATGGCGCGACGGCGCTCGCCGAGGCGGCAATCATGGCCCTCGGCGCGACCGGGCGCCGGAAGATCCTCGTTTCGCGTGCGGTCCACCCGAACTATCGCGGGGTGCTGCGAACCTACTGCGACGGTCTCGACGTCGACGTCGACGAGACTCCATTTACCGAGAACGGCACGACGGAGAGCGACGCGCTTGCCGGCGCCGTCGCCGGCGGCGAGTATGCCGCGGTCGCTCTGCAATCGCCGAACTTCTTCGGCAACGTCGATACGCCGGCGGCGAACGCGCAAGAGGCGATGCGCGCGAGCGGGACGATTCCGATCGGCGTCGTCGCCGAGGCCCTCTCGCTGGCCGCGCTCGCGCCGCCATCGGCGTGGGGAGCGCAGATCGTCGCGGGCGAGGCGCAGAGTTTCGGCGTCGCAATCGCTTATGGCGGTCCCTACGCCGGCTTCATCGCATCGACGCAGGAGCACATGCGTCGGATTCCGGGGCGGCTGGTCGGCCGAACCCTCGACAACGCCGGACGAACGGCCTACGTGCTCACGCTGCAGGCGCGCGAGCAACACATTCGCCGCGAGCGTGCCACCTCGAACATCTGCACCAATCAAGCGCACTGCGCCCTGATCGCGACGATCTATCTCGCGCTGATGGGGAAGACCGGCTTGCGCGATGCCGCCGCGCTGAATTTGGCGCGTTCGCGCGAGCTCGCCAGCGCGGTCGCCAACGTATCGGGAGTGCGGATCCGACATGCGGCGCCGTTCTTCAACGAGCTCGTGGTCGACGTCGGACGGCCGGCGCAGGAGGTGCTCGCCGGCTTGCGCGAGCGTAAGATTCTGGGCGGTCTCGATCTTGGACGTTTCTATCCCGAGTTGAACGCGTGCATCTTGATGACCGCGACCGAGCTCACCACGACCGGCGACGTCAAGGCGCTCGCGAGCGCGCTCGAGGAGGTGCTGCATGTCCCCGCAGCGGTCTAACGACACGGCTGCGATCCCGCTGATCTTCGAGTCGGGCCAGGAGGGACGCGCGAACCGGTATCTCGAGGAGGGCAAGCCGCTCGAGAGCTTCCTGCCGCGCTCGGTTCTGCGAGACGAGCTTCCGCTACCCGATAACAGCGAGCTGGACGTGGTGCGCCACTTCACCCGGCTCTCTCAGCGAACGTTTGGTATCGATCTCGGCTTCTATCCGTTGGGATCGTGCACGATGAAGTACAACCCGCGCGTCAACGACGCCATCGTCGCGCGCCGGGCGTTTGCCGAGCTCCATCCTTTTACGCCCGACGAGCTCGCTCAAGGCGCTCTCACCGTGATGTACGAACTCGAGCGGTCGCTGAGCTCGCTCTTTGGGATGGCCGCCTTCTCGCTCAATCCGTCGGCGGGGGCGCATGCCGAGCTCGGCGCGCTGCTGATCGCCAAAAAATACTTCAGAGAGCGTGGCGAGACGCATCGCGACAGAGTCCTCGTGCCCGATACCGCTCACGGAACGAATCCCGCTTCGGCGGCGATGTGCGGTTTCAAGGTCGTCTCGCTCCCGAGCAACGAGCGCGGACGCGTCAGCGTCTCCGAAATCCACCGAGTCCTCGGCACCGATACCGCAGTCTGCATGATGACGAATCCCAATACGCTGGGGCTTTTCGAAGAGGAGATCGCGGAGATCGCCGCGGCCGTGCACGAGGCCGGCGGGCTTATGTATTACGACGGTGCTAACGCCAACGCGATTATGGGGTATACTCGCCCCGGCGATATGGGCTTCGATCTGATGCATTTGAACACGCACAAAACGTTTACCATACCGCACGGCGGCGGCGGTGCGGGTCACGGCCCGCTCGGCGTCGCGGCGCACCTCGTCGAGTATCTGCCGACACCCGTCGTCGTTCGCGACGAAGGCAGCCTGCGGCTCGACTTCGACCGGCCGAAGTCGATCGGACCGATGCGTTCGTTCTGGTCGAATTTCGCGCACGCGGTGCGCGCACTGGCCTACCTCTACGCCAACGGTGCCGACGGCCTCAAGCGCGTCTCTCAGCTCGCGGTGCTCAATGCCAACTATCTTCGCGTGAAGGTTGCGGAGTTTCTCGAAACGCCGTATCCGGAGAACTGCCGCCACGAGTTCGTCGCATCGGCGCAGCAGCTAAAGAAAGAGCACGGCGTGCGCGCGCTCGATCTCGCTAAAGCGCTGCTCGACTACGGCTACATGGCACCCACGATGTACTTTCCGTTGATCGTGCCGGAGTGTTTGATGATCGAACCGACCGAGACGGAGTCGAAAGAGACGCTCGACGCCTTCGTTGAGGCATTACGAGCGATCGTGGAACGGGCGAAGACCGATCCGCAAGCGCTCTTGGACGCACCGACGACCACCCCGGTCGGCCGCGTCGACGAGACGCGCGCCGCGCGCCAGCCGGACCTCCGCTGGAAGGCCTAACCCCGACCTAGCGACCCCCACCTCGAGCCCTATTCCCGCCCGCCCGACCTCCTGGGAGCGGGCTGAAGGAATCTCCGCGCATCCCGCAAAGGTGACCGAAGTCATTAACTAGTGTCATCTTTTCTTAGGAGGATGCCGGGGTGTATCGACTCATCTCCGATTTTCGCGTGCGCGGGCCGCTGGATCGGGCCGCTTCAGAGGTCGAGGCCCTGCTCGTCGGAAGCTCGGGTAGCTGGCCGAGCAGCCGGGAGCTCGTGTTGCGGCCGGGCGAGTACACGCGCATTTGCGCGTATCAGGATCCGCTTTTTGAGATCGTTCTCTTGAACTGGGCCGCGGGCGCGGTCTCGCCGATCCACGACCACGGCGGTCAGCACTGCTGGATGTACGTCCTCGAGGGGGGCCTCGACGTCGACGACTACGTCCGCCTCGACCCGGGCGACGTGCCGGGATACGCCTACGTCGAAGCAAGCGGCTCCCGCCGTCTCGAAGTCGGCGAGCTCGATCTTCGTTCGGGGCGCTACGATCTTCATCGCGTGGGCGCCGCCGGCCAATCTCCGGCGCTCTCGCTTCACGTTTATGCCGGTCCGCTGCGCCAATACTTGGTCTACGACGAGGGCGCGCGCCGCCGCCAGGCGGCGTTCGGGCGCTACGACGCTACGCTTCGCGCCGATCTGAAGGTGGCCGGCTGATGATCGAGATCGATGTCGTAGTTATCGGCGGCGGTTTCAGCGGATGTGCGGTTGCCGCCAATCTCGCTCGCAACGCTTCGCAGATCTCTTCGCTCGCACTCTTCGAGCCCGACGAACTCGGGCGGGGTGCGGCGTACAGCACGCGCCACCGCGAGCATCTGCTCAATACCCGCGCCTCTCAGATGAGTCTCTATCCCGACGATGCCGAGCATTTCGTCCGTTGGCTCGGCTCGAGCGGGGGCGCCGACGACTTCGTCTCACGGCAACTCTACGGCGAGTACGTCGGCGAAATTGCCCGGCAAGTCTTTGAGCGTCCGCGGTTCGGCTATTTTCGCGCGCGAGTTTCGAGCGTGCGCCGTTGGGGCAGCGGCGGCTTCATCGTCGAATCCACGTCGGGAGCGTGCTTCGGCGCGCGCAACGTGGTCTTAGCGACCGGACACCTCGCGCCGAGCGACGACTTCCTCCCGCTTGAAGTGCTTCTCCATCGTGGGTACGTCGCCGATCCGTGGCGTTTCGATTACCGTGAGGTCGACGGCGAGGTGCTGGTGATCGGTGCGGGCCTCACCGCGCTGGACGTGCTCGTAGCGTTGAAGGCGAGCGGACATCGCGGGATGGTGCACGTTCTATCCCGCAATGGCCGTTTTCCAAACGCCCACGCTGCGGTCGCACCGTACGACGTGATTCCGGCGCTCGATACGCGCGGCGCAAGGGCGCTGCTCCGTAGCCTGCGCCGGCATATCGACGAAGCCGCGGAGCGAGGATTCGACTGGCGCGCCGTGCTCGACGCATTACGCCCCGAGGCCGATGCGATTTGGCGCCGCCTGCCGGCGGCCGAGCAACGCCGCTTCGAGCGCCACCTGCGCGCTTACTGGGAACGGCATCGGCACCGTGCACCGCAACAGGTCGACGCGGTGCGCGAGGAGTACGTGCGAGCCGGCCGTCTTCGCCACTATGCCGGCAGGCTGACGCAGATGCAGGATGGTGACGCGAAGATTACGTTGCGCGGGTATGGCGGAAGCATCACCGTGCGGCCCGATTGGATCGTGAACTGCTCGGGTTTCCGTCAAGCGGCGCGCATGACGCGAGATCCGCTGCTCGGCTCGATGCTCGCCGATGGACTCGTTTCGCGCGACGAGGGCGGTCGTGGTTTACGCGGGGATTCGGATTTGCGCGCGATCGATCAAGACGGAAACCGTGTCGCGGGCTTATGGATCGTTGGGCCGCCGGTGCGCGGCTCTCGGTTCGAAGCGACGGCCGTTCCCGAACTGCGCGTCATGGCCGACCTCGCCGCACGTGGAAATTCTCCAGCGGCTTCATCGAGAAGCCGCGTTGCTGGGTGCGTAACCGTTTGCTCTTTATCGTGCTCTTCGCGTCAATGATTGCCGTTGTCGATGCCTCCGGATGCGGCGCGGGCGGCTCCCCGCCGTCGGCGGCGAAAGAGCCGCCGCCCGGCGGTGGCCGAGGCTGGCCGGGTGCTTTACCGTTGGGCAAAGCAAGCAGGTCAGTAAGGCGATACTTGCGGCAGCCCTTCTTGGGGCCGGACGGTATAATGGAGGTAATCAGGGGGCTCGCAAGTGCCCCCTTACCCGTCCCCCCAGTGGAGCGTCATGCGAATCAAGTACGAGGTGTCGGCGGGCGGATTGCTGCTGCGCCGCCGGGATTCGACCTTCGATGCCCTACTTATCGGCCGCGGCGATCCGCCGCGCGTCTGGACGTTGCCCAAGGGGCACGTCGAAGCGCGCGAGACGACCGAGCAGGCGGCGCTGCGCGAAGTCCACGAGGAGACGGGTTGTTGGGCAGAGATCGTAGCGCGCCTCAACGAGATCTCCTATTGGTTCTACGTCGGCAAGGCAAAGCACAAAAAGGCCGTTACCTTCTTTTTGATGCGCTATCTCTCGGGCGATCCCGCAAATCACGATCACGAGGTCGACGACGCGGCGTGGTTCGACTTGACGCAAGCGCGTAAGACGCTCAAATACGTCAACGAAAAGCGGCTCGTAGATCTCGCGCTCGAGTTTCTCGCCGAGCACCCCGAAGCGTTCGGCGTACCCGAGATCGTCGCTCGCACCGCCGAGCCCATCTCCTCCTGAACAGCGACGCGCACGCGATCTCCGACGCGCACGCCTTCTGCGTGCGGCTCGATGCCTTCGACGGTCCGCTCGACCTTCTGCTCGGTCTGATCAAGGAGCAGCAGCTCGACATCGCCACGGTTCCGCTGGCAAGCGTCGCCGAGCAGTACCTCGCATACGTCCGCGCGATGCAGGCGCGCGACGTCGAGATCGCGGCCGAGTATTTGGTCATCGCCGCGACGCTGCTCTTCCTGAAGTCGAAGGCGCTCTTGCCGCCGATTCCGCAAGAGCTGCTCGACGAGGAGAGCGAGACGCCCGAGGAGGTCGAGGAGCGGTTGCGCCGCCGGCTCATCGCCTACTCGAAGTACCGCGAGCTCGGTGAGGAACTGCGCGAACAACAGAGCGAGGCGAGCTCGTTCTTTTATCGCGAGCCCGGCGACCCGGCCGGGGAGATCTTGCAGCGATACGACATCGATCCGGAGAAGCTCAAGCGCGCCTTCGTCGCGATGCTCGCCCAGGCGCGCCCCGAGAAGCGGTCGATCGCGCGGGAGCGCGTCTCGCTGATCGCGACGATGGATTATGTCGTCAAACGAATCAAGGAATCGGATGAGGCGTATTTTTCGCAGCTTTGCCGGGAGCTCGGGATGACGCGCGACGTCATCGTGGTGACGTTTCTGGCCATCCTCGAACTCGTCCGCCGGCGGCGAATCAGTTTCGAGCAGCCCGAAGCCTTCGACGACATTCGGCTCTTCGCGATGCCGAAAGCGGCGGCATGAACGGCCTCGACGAAGCGATCTTACGCCTGCAGCGCCCAGTCGAGGCGGTGCTTTTCGTTGCGAGCGAAGCGCTCTCGATCGCGCAGCTCGCCAAACTCTTGCATGCGGAGGAACGCGAGATCGCCGCGGTTCTTCAGCACGTCGAGGCGGAGTATAGCGAGCGCGGCATCGTTCTGCGCGAGGTTGCGGGAGGGTATCGCTTTGCAACGTCGCCGCTCGCGCGCGACGTGGTCGAGGCTTACCTGCTGCCGCCGAAAAACTCGCTCTCGACGCCGGCTCTCGAAGCGCTGGCGATCGTGGCGCACCTCCAGCCGGTCACGCGCAGCGAGATCGAAGCGATACGCGGCGTGAACTCCGACAGCGTCGTAAGCACGCTGCTCGATCGTGGACTCATCGACGAGGCGGGGCGAAAGGACGTCGTCGGCCGTCCGATGCGCTATAAGACGACGCCGTTCTTCTTGGAATCGTTTGGGCTGCGCTCGCTCGACGACTTGCCGGAGCTCGAGCTCGAACCCGGCCAGGCGCTCGAGTTCGACTTGGCCGGTCCGAAGGGCTGATGCGCATTGGAATGCACGTCCGCGTCGCAGCCGGCTACGTCAAGGCGGTCGAGCACGCAAAGGCGATCGGCTCGAGCGCGATGCAAGTCTTCTCGACCAATCCGCGCAGCTATCGAACGACCGCGATCGACGAAGAGGCGCTGAGCAACTTTGCGAGACTGCGGCGCGAAGCGGGGCTCGATCCCTGTGCGATCCACACGCCGTATCTGATCAACCTCGCCAGCGCCGATCCGAAGATTGCTCACGGTTCGCTCAATCTGCTCCGCAACGATTTGGCCGTTGCGGCGCGAGGAGAGATTCGGTTCGTCAACACGCATCTGGGCTCGTACGGCACCGGCAACCGCGACGTAGGGTTCGCGGCGATTTGCCGCGCGCTCGAAGCGGCGCTTGCCGATATCGAGCCCGGCGTCTATCTGGTCTTGGAAAACTCGGCGGGAGCCGGCAACCTGGCCGGCGGTACGCTCGAAGAGCTCGGCGCGTTCGTGAAGCGCTTAGCGCATCCGCAGCTCGGCGTCTGTCTCGACACCGCGCATGCTTGGGCCTCGGGATACGCGATCGATACCAAAGACGGGGTCGATCGCTTTGTGGAGCTCGCGGAGCGAGAGATCGGCGTCGATCGAATTCTGATGTTTCATTTCAACGATACGGAGGTCGCGCTCGGAGCGAGCCGCGACCGCCACTGGCATATCGGCGAGGGTCGAATCGGCTTCGAGGGCTTTCGCGCACTGCTCGCGCATCCCGAGCTGCGCGAGAAGACGGCGATACTCGAGACGCCGGGGGACGACGCGGACGACGCCCGCAACATGCAAACCATTCTGGCTATTGCGCGCGGCGCGCTCGCGTCGTCCTAGACCCTAGCCCACACGCAGGTGCGGCAGGCGCAGATTCGACTCGAGGAAGAGGGCCGAGTCGGCCCGGTTGATTTTAAGCCGCAGGTCGACGTCGGTGACGTCGGAGACGAGCGGAGCATTGCGGATCGGATCGCGGAACATTTGAAAACCTCTTGACGGATGTGGTAACCTTCAATCATTATACGGTGGTGACGGTAACTTGTCAACCAGTTTTGCCGGTGACCCAACCGGTACGCAGAGCGGCGTGATCGCCGCCGCCCCCGACTCGGCACCGGGCTCCCTCGAGCTGGTGCGGCGCTTCGTGAATACGGTCGAACTGCCGAGCGGACCCGACGAGCTCGATTCGCTGGAGAAGGCGCGCGCGTGGTGTCTGAGCCACGGGCTGGCGCCCGCGAGGGACCAGGGGCACCTCACGCAGCTGCGCGACTTCCGCGAGACGCTGCGCGATTTGCTCTTCGCGAACAACGGAGAGGGCGACGGCCCCGCCGCTTGGGAGCAGATGCAGCCGTTCCTCGCGAGCACGCGATTGAGCTTGGCCGTCAACCCGGCACGAGGCTTGGAATTGAGGCCTCAAGACAAGGGTCCGATCGCCTCCCTGCTGGCGGTCGTCTACGAGTCCGAGCTCCTCGGTACGTGGACGCGCCTGCGCGCCTGCCGCAAGGCATCCTGCCGTTTCGCCTACTACGATCACACCAAGAATGCGTCGCGCGCCTGGTGCAGCATGGCGACCTGCGGGAATCAAGCGAAAGCGCAACGGCGCCGCCAGCGTGAACGAGAGCGCTAAGTACGTCGCGCACTTCGACGTCGACGCGTTCTATGCAAGCGTCGCCGTGCGCGACGATCCGCGCTTACGCGGGAAGCCGGTCGCAATCGCGGGACGCAGCCGGCGAGCGGTCGTACTGACCGCTTCGTACGAAGCGCGTCCGTACGGCGTGCGTTCGGCGATGCCGCTCTACAAGGCTCGCATCGCCTGTCCCAGTTTGATCGTCGTTCCTCCGGAGATGCAGAAGTATCGCGAGATCTCGCGCGAGATCTTTGCAATCATGCGCAGCCGAGGATGCCCCGTCGAAGGAATGTCGCTCGACGAAGCCTTCGTCGGCATAGGCGAGACGACGCACGCGCAGGCGTGCGGGTTTGCCGCCGCGCTCCGCCGCGAAATTCTCGATGCAACGGGATTGACGGTCAGTGCCGGCGTTGCGACCGGGAAGATGATCGCAAAGATCGCCTCCGATGCCTGTAAGCCCGATGGCCTGCTCGGCGTCGCGCCGGGCGACGAGGCGACATTTCTCGCCCCGCTACCGGTCGCCCGGCTTTGGGGTATCGGCCCGAAGATGCAGGCGCGCTTGAGCGTCTACGGCATTGCGACGATCGGCGAGCTCGCCGCGCTCGACGAAGCGCGTCTGCGCGAGCTCTTCGGATCGTGGTGGCGCGAGGTACGCGATCTCTCTCGCGGCATCGATCGGCGGCCGGTCGAGACCGAGCGCGAGACAAAATCGATCTCCACCGAAGAGACATTCGAGTACGACGTGCGCGACGAGCATCAACTGATCGAAGTCTTGCGCGTGCAAGCGCGCGAGCTCGCCGAGTCGCTCGAGCGCGAACGGAGCGTTGCCCAGACCGTCGGCGTAAAGATCAAGCGAGGCGATTTCACGATTCTCGGACGCCAGACGCATTTGGCCGAACCGACGCGCGATCCGCGCCGCATCTTTCGCGCGGCCGTTTATTGCCTTCGCCGCGCGGCACTGGAGGGAAGCCCGGTCCGGTTGCTTGGAACGCGCGTCGCATCCCTGATCGAAGGCGACGCCTTGCAAACAAGCCTCTTTTAGCACCGCTTCGAGGGAAGATGCGCCTCCGTCGCGCAGAGAGACGGCGATGCTGCGACGATGGTCGATTGCTTGTATTGCCGTCGCGGGGTTGGCCGGTTGTAACGCGCAATCGCTCCCCAGCGTAACGTCGCTTTCGCCGCAGCCGCGAGGCTCGTGGATGGCGCCGGGCGCGGCGAAACTCGACCTATTCTACGTCTCCGATTTCGAGACGAACGACGTCTACGCGTACTCCTTTCCCGACGGAAAGCTCAGCGGCAAACTCGCGGGTATCCTGCAGAACTTCATCTATCCAACCGGCTTATGTTCCGATAAAGCGGGAAACGTCTACATTCCCGACAGCGCGAACTCGACGGTGCTCGAATACGCGCATGGCAGCACGAAACGGCTGCGAACCCTGCCCGACTACAACGAGTACCCATATAGCTGCGCCGTCGATTCGACCTCCGGCGACCTCGCCGTCGTGAATCTCGAATCGATCCGAGGCGCGGGCGGCCTATCGGTCTACGCCCACGCGCTCGGCCATCCGAAGAAGTACGGCTATGGCTTCATCTACAAGTTCTTTTTCGACGCGTACGACGCCCATGGAAATCTCTTCGTCGATGCAACCTACGCCGTACCGAGCGAGCCGTTTGCGTTCCTCGAGCTGCCGCGCGGCGGAAAATCTCTACGACCGGTAACGTTGAACAACGACTTCAAGATCGGCGGCGGCGTCGCTTGGGATGGAACGCACGTCGCGGTTGCGGACTCGAGCACGTCGACCGTTTACCGGTTCTCGATACCGCGAACGACCGGAAAGCTCGTCGGCTCGGCACCCTTGCAAACGTGCCGTTTCGTCACCCAATACTTTGTCGCCGGCGACACGATCGTCGCGGCGAGCTTTCACGGCAAGAGCGTGATGTTTTGGAAGTATCCCGCGGGCGGAACGCCGGTCAAGCGAATCGGCGGCTTCGGCGAACCCTTCGGCGTTACGCTCAGCAGAGCCGCGAATCACACGTGATCGGTCGCCCAGCCGATCTCGGCGCGCTCGGCTAAGGCGGCGCCAAGAGCCGCTTCGCCCTCGTCGCTCAGCGGCGCCATCATCAGAATAGCGCTCTTGCGCGCGCCGACGGCCGCCTTGGGCAGCATCTCGCGAGCGCCGTTCGGCGGCAGCCACCCGGTGATCCGGCGCAGATCTCCGGCCGCGGCTCGCAGCACCGCGTCGACGACCGTTGCGCCCTCTTCGTCAAAGCCGAACTCGTCGAGGGCATAACGATCGTTCTTGGGATCCCGGACGCCGAGAACGTACGCGACGGCGCGTCCGCGGCGCCGCACGAGCAAATTCGTTGCGTCTCCGCTGGGGTGCTCCGAAGCCTGGCGGGCGCGCATGCGAATCCAATCCCAAACCGGGAGGCTGCGCAGAAACGCGACCTTTCCACGGCGCTCGGTACGGGTGAAGAGCCGGCGCACGTGGTTCCGATCGGCGTCGCCGAGCGGCGCAAGATCGAGGCGTACCGAGGGAAGGTGATCGGCGCGCAACGAGAACCGGCGCGAGGGAAGCACTCGAAAGCCGATCGCGGCATAGAACTGCGGACGAATATCGGAGAAGAGATAGCCGAGATCGTAGCCCTCGCTGCGTGCGAGGTCGAGCGCCGCCGCGAGCATGACGCTGGCGTATCCGCGTCCGCGATACTCGGGTGGCGTAAATACCGCACCGAAGCCGATCGCGTGCAGGCGTTTCGCGCCGTGGCGCATCGTTCGTTCGTAGCGTTTGAAGGACGCGACGCAACGCTGCTCGTCGTAGAGGCCGATCGTGCGATAGTGACGGCGGCCGTAGGAGCTGCGCGCGATCTCGAGCGTCTGAGCCACGTATTCGTCGAAGCTGCGCCGGCCGGCCCAGAGCGTCGCGGTCTGCGGCAGGATCTCGCGCGCGTACCGCTCTGCGGGAATTTCACGCAGCCGCAACGTCGCCTCGCGACTTACCGGAGTTCTTCGAGAAACTCCGGCGCGCTCACGCCGCGCGTCGGCGTACCCGAGGCGGTGACGAGCGCGCTCTCCGCGGCGCGCCGCAGCGCGTAGGCGAACGCGCGGCGCTCGCGCTCGTAGTACTGCCGCGACGCCTTCGAGCGAAACATATAATAGGTGAACTTAGCCGTGCGCGAAGCGGCCGCCTCGCCGACGTTATCCTTGGGAATCATGCCGTATCGCGGGCTGAAGAGGAAGGAGTCGGGCGAGTACCAGCGGGGAAAGGCGCCGGTCCGGACGTTCGCGACGACGACGTGGTCGAATTCGCGTCCGCGTGCCGCTTCGACGCTCAAGATCGGCACGAACCCCTCGGATTCGGCCGGCAGGTCGCAGGTTTCGACGTCGCTTTCGATCCGCGCCTCCGCGTATTCGAGCACGTCGCCGATCCCCGCGCCCGGATTCTCGGCAACGAAGGCGGCGAGCCGCTCGAGAAGACGCCGCAAGGCAAGCTGCTGCGCTCGCGCGCGCGCCGAGCCCGGCTCGCCTTGGCGCGCGAGCGCTTCGCGCCAGACCGTTCGCGCGAATCTTTCGAACGACGACTCGTGCAGCAGCTCCAGCCATCGCTCGCGCAATCCGCGAAAACGCCGCACGCGTTCCGCCGCATCGCCGCTGAGTGCGTCATCCTGCTCGCCGCGAATGACGTTCCAGCCTAGACGCAGGTCGCGCTTTGGGTCCCAACGGCTTGCACGAATGGTTGGCGCCGGCTCGTCATCGAGCGCAAAGAGCGGGCGCTGCGGATCGGGTGGCTCGCTGCAGAGGATTGCAAGCGACGCATCCGAGAGGCCGAGCGCGGGATTCGCCAACGTTCTCAGCATCCAATCGTGGCGGAACGGATCGTGGACGTTCCAGAGCAGCGCGAGCGCATCGAGCGCGCGCCGGTCGGCGAAGAGATTCGCATCGCCGGCGACGGCGGTCGGGATATCGCGATCGAGCAAGGCCGCTTCGTAGCCTTCGACGCTGCGAACCGATCGAAAGAGCAACGCGATCCGTTCGGGGGCGATTCCTTGCGCGAGCCACTCGCCGACTCGTTGCGCAATCTCCGTCGCTTCCTCACGCGGCGACGAGAGACGGCGGCGCTCGATGCGCGGGGCGCGGCGTGCCTCGTGCAGTTCGACGCGCGACTGCGCGGGCGCGAACGCGGCCTGGCCGAGCGTCATCCGAACGCTCGCAGTCGCCGATGCGGGATCGCCGCAGAGCGTGACTCCGTCGAGCCGCTCTCCGAAGATTGCGCGCAGGAGCCGGAGTTGTCCGCTCGAGAGCTCCTGCGCGTCGTCCACGAAGGCAAACCGGTGACGCTCCCGCAGCGCCGCCGCGGACTTCGGGTCGGCGCGCAGCAGTTCGGCTGCCAGAACCGTCGCGTCGCGTCCGGTCATGCGTCCGTTCGTACGAACCAGCTCGCAGTAGCTCTCGTAGAGTCGCGTCAGGATCTTGGCGAGGTCGATCTCGCGCCGCTGCTGACGCAGCAACTCCTTCGGCGATACGTCGAGCGAGTCGTGAACCTTCGCCTTCGTTGCGGCGATGAGCGCCGGATCGGCAAAGTTCGGGGGATGGGCATAAAACTCGGTGGCGGCAGTCAACGCCTGGGAGAGAAACTCCGCCGGCTCGACCGCGGCATCGCGCAGCCGCCGAATCAAACGAAAGGCCGATTCCAAGAACCATTGCGGCGAGCGAAGTCCGGGCACTTCGGGGTCGAGCTGATTGCGCGCGAACTCTTCCCACTCCATGGCAAAGAGCGACGAGCAGGCTTGCGCAAAGAGCAGCTCCGCTTCAACGTCGTCGACCAGTGCGGTAGCGACGCCGAGCGAGTCGAGCAGCGCGGCGGCGTACTCGTCGATGCTGCGCTGCGACGCGAGCACCAAAGGCTTTGCCTGCGGATGCAGCGCGTGAAGGCGCGCGACGCGTTCGACCAGAGCGGTGCTCTTTCCGCTGCCGGCCGTTCCGAGGATCGCGAAGCACTCGTCGAACGGCGCGTCGACCGCGCGGTGCTGCTCGCCGGTGAGATCGAGGGCGATCAACTGCCGAAACGCCGGCCGTCGGCAGGCGGTCTCGACGTACAGGCGGTCGCGTAGGCGCAGTACGTGCAGGGCGCCGGGTCCGCGGTCGAGGCGAAGTGCGAGGTTCGACCCGACGAAAGCTCGTCGCTGAGCTCGATCATCCGTTTGCGCGATCGCGTGAGGTCGTCGATCCCGACGGTCTTTCCGACCTCGACCACGATCGGCCGCACGTCGAGCAGCGCATCCTTGAGCGGAATCAACGACCAGCCGGGTCACGCGATCGCCCGCGGCCGTTCGCGCCCAGTAGTAGAACGGAAGCTGAAAGTCGCGAAGCGCCGAACCTTCTCCGCGATACTCGGCGGCGCTGGTGCGATGCTGCCGGTCTTGTAGTCGACGACGCCGATCCCGCCCGAGCGCTCGTCGCGATCGAGGCGATCGATGTATCCGACGAACGCGATACCCTCCCAGATCGAGCTCGACGGCGACTTCGCGTCCGACTACTTCGAACGGCGCCTCTCGTTCCTGCAGCGAGCAGCCAATCGACGTAACGCTGCGCGGTGCGCTGCGCGCGCCGCGCTTGGAGCTCGAACTCCACCGGCGTATCGAAGCCGTCGCGATTGCGCTCGAACGCCCAGGTGACGCACTCGGCGAACGCGCCGCCGCATCGCCTGATTCGTCGAGCGCGCGTCGGCCGCGGAAACTCGCCGTGAAAGTCCTCGAGCGCGAGGTGGAAGGCGGTTCCGTACGCGGACGCCGACGGAGCCGCGGTCTTCGATCGCCGCGCATGCGTACCGGTAAAACCACTTTCGCGCGCACTCGGCATACGCGTTGAGGGATGACGCGCTAAAGTGGTTTTGGCGCGCGCCCGACGCCGGCGCGGGCTCTCCGCGCGGTACCGGCTTCGGCAAGCGCGAACTCCGGCGACTCGCGCGGCCGTCCTCCGACGGCGCGTATTCGGCGCCGACTCGCAGGAGCGCGTCGACAATCTCGAACGTCGCGACGATCGCGTCGCCGTCAGCGTCCGTCCTCTCGTAGCTCGCGATCGCGAAATTGCGCCGCACGCGGCGCGCGCAAAGGACGAATCGAAGCATCGCGTCGCGGTCCGCCGGCGGGCAACCCGAGACGCTGGGCGTCGATTGCGTCCAAGAGCGAGCTCCGGTGCGCGCGGCGAGCGTCGCGTAGGCGGCACCGACGTCGTGCGGGACGTCCGACATGCGGCGAACGGACCAGTCGCGAGGAGGTGACGCCTCCGATCCCCGCTGCGGTACCAGCGCACGCGCATCGTCGACGAAGGCTCGAAAATCGCGAGGAGTCCGCGAGCACTACCAAGAGTCTGTTAAAGACTCCGCCAGGCGCCCCTGCACGCGTGTGTAACGGTCGTCGGATGCGCCGGATCATCGTCGGCATCAGCGGAGCGAGCGGAAGCGCGTACGGCTACATGGCGTTGCAAGCGCTGCGCTCGATCGGCGGCGATCGAGACGCATCTCGTCCTCACCGACGCCGCGCGCCGTACGATCGAGCTCGAAACGGATATGGCGGCCGACGACTTCGAGGCGCTGGCCGACGTCGTGCATCCGCGACGACGATCTCGCGGCCGCGATTTCGAGCGGCTCTTTTCTCACCGACGGAATGCTCGTGATCCCGTGCTCGATGAAGAGCGCGAGCGCGATCGCCTACTCGATCAACTGCGAATCTGCTCGTTCGCGCCGCCGACGTCTGCTTGAAAGAGAGGCGCCGCCTCGTGCTGATCGTCCGCGAAACGCCGCTGCATCTCGGCCACCTGCGCACGCTCGCGCAGCTCGCCGAGATCGGCGCGGTCATCCTGCCGCCGATGCCCGCGATGTACGCCAATCCGCAGAGCGTCGACGACATCATCGCGCACACCGTCGGAAAGGCGCTCGATCAGTTCGGCATCGCCAACGAGCTATTCAAACGCTGGCGCTCTCCTTAACTTTTACATCCGCTCCCGTCGACGAGCCGCCGTGCCAGTTCGACGTCGGTGACGCGGTCGACGTTGACGGCCGTCTCCGGATACGGCGAGACGAGCGCGCGGACCGGCGCGCCGAGGATCCGTGAGGCACGCTCCTCCGCCGACGCAACGGTCAGCCGGCCGAGCGCAAATCGCGCCAGCATATCCCAACCGAAGAACGAAGCGAGCCTGAATGGATGCTTGCGCGCGGCACCGAGCCGTTCGATGAAACGTTCGAGCAGCGGGAGCGCGCGCGGCTTGAGCGCGACGATACCTCCTCCGCAGTACGTTCCGTCCCGCATTCGGGCCCAGGTATGCGGCACGCCGGGAAAACTGCGAAGATGCGTTTGCTTCTCGACGCATCCGTAGACGACGTCGGCCCCGAGCGAACTCAAGCGTGCGAAGAAATCGTCGACCGCCGGCGCAGTGAGCACCGGCAGATCGGATGCGACGACCAGCACGTCGGCACCGGCATCGAAACCCGCCAGTCCATTTCGAAGACTCTCGGTAATTCGCACGCCGTCGGGGCGCAGCTCGTCGGCGCGGGCGAGATCGGGATGGCCGTTCATACTCGGCGGCGCGACCGCGACGATCCGCCGTACGCTCGCCGCGCCGCGCAAGGCCGCGATGACGCGTCCGACGAGCGTCGCGCTTCCAATCTCGACGAAGGCCTTATTCGGGGCGCCGGGCTGGAGGCGCGCGACGTCGTCGACGCGGCCCCCCGGCAAGCACGACGGCGTCTATCTGTGCCATTGCGGCGTCGTTGCAAACGCGGTCGCTAACCGCTCGTAGGGCGGCGGAAGGTCGAGTCGCTCGAGGATTCGCTCCACCGGTGCGCCTTCGGGAGCGAGCGCGAAGACGCACGACCCCGAGCCCGCGAGCAACGGCTTCGTCGCGCCCGCCGCGCGCAGTGCGGCAATTGCCGTCGCAATCTCGGGTGCGGCGGATGCAATCGGTTCCTGGAAATCGTTAGACATCAGCGACTCGACCCGTGCGAAGTCGGCGCGTTGCAGCGCCTCGACCATTGCGATCGAATCGGAGTTCTTGCGCGGCCGCTGCGGCCGTTCCACGCGATCGAGCTGCGCGTAGGCCGCCGCGGTCGAAACGGCGACCGGCGGCTTGACGATTGCCGCGTGCCAGCGCGGAATCGCGCCTGCGGGAGTAACGCGTTCGCCGGTTCCTTCGACGAGGGCCGCGGTTCCGCTGAGAAAGAACGGGACGTCCGAACCCAACGCGCGAGCGAGACGAAGCCAATCGCGATCGGGCACCGGACCGAATGCACCGTCCATCGCCGCGCGAAGCACCGCCGCTGCGTCGCTCGACCCGCCGCCCAATCCGGCCTGCACCGGAATTCGCTTGCGCAGCTCGATTCGCGCCGGCGCGACGTCGCCGAGGCAGCGAAATGCAGCGGCCGCGAGATTGCGCTCGTCTCCGAGCTCGGCGCGATCGCAAATAAAAACGAACGCGGGGCTCGGCGCGATCGTCAGTTCGTCGGCTAATTCGAGCGGCACCATGACGCTGCGAATCGCGTGGTATCCATCGTCGCGGCGGGCGAGCACCTCGAGGGTGAGGTTAATCTTCGCCGGGGCCAGCAGGGTCAGCATGCCGAGCTTCCGTTTGCCGTGGCGCGAGGAGGCGCCTTTGCGCTCCGTGCCGCATACCTGCCGAGGAACCATTATCGAATGGGTTTCGAGTTACGACGCGCAACGAAACGAATTCTGCGCTTACGTCTTGCACGAATCCCAAACGCCATACGGGCTGCTCCTCGGGAACTTCAAGACGTACGCGCAATCGACCGCCAAAGGCGGCGTGCGCGGGCTTTGGGACGCCGATACCGATCAAATCATCTTCGGCACGCACCACATTGCATATCGGATCGGCGACCACACCTCGTTCCCGCACCAAATCGAGCGCGAACTCACCTTTCTGCCTTACGCTCAGATTTCCGAGTTCACCCTCGATAACCGCATTCACGTTACCGAAGCCTTCTTCGTACCGTTCGGGTCGGGCTTCGACCGCGCGGTCTCGTTCGTCGTTGACGTAACGCTCTACAATCCCGGCGCGGAAGAGGTCGAAGTGGCCGTCTTTCCCTGGGCGATGCTGGTCGGGCAGCGTTTCTACGGCGAGCCCGAACACGAGGTTCGCGCGTGGAACGACGGTCGCTTCATCTGCTCGAGGAATCTCGAGACCGGCGGCGAGCGCTGGTGGGGCGGCTCGCGGGATCCGCTCGCCGTCGAACTCTCGCTGCGCGAACAAGTTCTACTCAAGTCGATGCGCCGGGGCACCCTCGCGAAGGAGCAGTCGCCGCAGACGCTCGACGACGTAACGCCGCAGCAGGCCGAACTCGTCAGCCGGCGCATCTTTGGAGCCTTCGAGTATCGGATCAAGGTCGCCGCGGGCGCGCGCGAGTCGCTTCGTCTCGCCGTCGTCTACCACAAGGATGGGACCGAGCGGAGCCGGCCGGTGCTGGAGGCACTCTTGCGCGACCGGCGGGCGCTCCATCATACGCAAGGGTATTTCACCGAACGTCTCGCGGACGCGCGCTTTATGGTGCCGTCGCCGGAGATCAGCCGCGGCGTCGCTTGGGCGAAAGCGAATATGCTGCGCATCGTCAAGGAGTATCCGCACGGCTGGGGTGCGACCAACTCGCCGCCTTCGGATATTCTCGTCTCACGCGACACTTCGTGGCTCGTTCACGGATTCGATTATTTTTGGCCGGAGTTCAGCCGCGACGCGCTGGAAGTCTTCAACGGCGCCGTCGAGGAGAGCGGTCTGATGATCGAATACGTGCGCGGCGTCAGCGGTTACAAGACCGACTACGATCTCAACATCAACGACGACACGCCGCTGCATCTCATCGCGATGCTGCACCATTACAATGCGACCCTCGACGATGCGTGGGTGCGCGACCGAATCGGCCTGGTCGTCAAGCTCACCGACTATATGCTGACCCAGCGCGACGAACACGGGCTGATCAACTGCCGCGCCAAGGGCGTCGACATGTACGGGATCTCGTCGTGGCGGAACATCATTCCCTACTACACGCTCGACGGTGCGGTCACCGAGATCAACGCCGAGGCGGTCTACGCGCTGGAGTCTGCGGCGATGCTATGTGCCGTCGTCGGCAAGAACGACCACTGGGAGCGGTATAGCGGCGAGGCGCAGCGGATGCGCGCGGCGATGATGGATTTTCTCTACAACGACGACACCGGCGCGTTCGTCCTGAACTACGACCAAGATCGCAACTACCAAGATAACTTCACGGCCGACGAAATCTTTCCGGTGCTCTTCGGCATCGCCGATCCGGCGCAATGCCGCGCGATCCTCGCCCGTCTCTTGGAAGCCGACTTCATCACCCCGGTCGGGCTTCGGACGATCTCGACCGCCGACGCGTGGTACTTCCCGTCGTATGGGTTCGGATTGCTCGGCGGCATCTGGCCCGACCTCACGATTTGGTGTTCGGTCGCGCTCGCGCGCAACGGAATGACCGACGAAGCCGTGAACCTTCTGCAGATTTCATACGCGGCAATGGAGGGAGGAAGTCCGCGCAATACGGTGCCGGGTGAGTTTGCCGAATGGTTCGACGGCGGATCGCTAAGCAATCGCGGAATGTATCTCTCGCCGTGGACCGGTGCGAAATACCTCTGGGCGGTCGCCGAGACGGTCGGCGGGCTCAACGGTTATCGCACGAGCGGCCGCCCGCATCTCGCGCCGCTTCGGCCAAAAGGCTGGCAGTGGATCGCGGCGGCGAGGGTCCACTGGGGAGGACGCCGCTGCACGTACGTCATCGACCTGCGAAGCGACACGATCTACGGCGATATGCCCGAGCTTTCAGCCGAAGAACCCTTTGCGTGCATTCATGCGGGGCGCGACGTGAGCGACGAGGTCGCAACGTCGCCGGTCGAGGTCGGTGCGATCGCCTTTGAGGACGAAGCCGGCGCCGTGCGCATCTTCGTCCTCAACCAGCTCGATTGCGCGCGCAACGTTCTGCTCGAATTTCGGGGGCACACCGCGCGCGTGGATATGGCTGCCGGTGAGTTGCGTGAGGTGCATCTGATCGGCAAGCCGAGCGATCAGCGCGCGCGCGCGGCAAAACTCGACGTCGTGCGTCCGTTGGCGCGCGTTTAGGCGATGCAATCTCCCAACCGGTTTCCCACGATCGTGCTTGCGGCCGGCGCGGTGGTCTTGCTCGTCGCGGTCGCGGTCGGCGAGCGCATGGGCAACCGCGTGATCGGCCAAGCGAACGAACAATCACTGCAGTCGGTACTGCCCCAGGCGGTGACGCCGGCGCCGAACGGAAGCCCGCAGCCCTACGGCCCCGACTGGAAGCGTTCGCAGGCGCTCTCGGCGGCGGGCGACCCGCACTTCCCCGATCCGCGTGTCCCGCCCCAGCCGTTGCCGACGCTCGCACCAACGCCCAAGCCGAGGCCGACGCCGGTCCCGACGCCGACGCCGAACCCCAATATCCCGATCTGGAGGCAGCGGCCGCTGCCCACCTTCGCGCCCTCGGCCCCCCCGTCGGCCGAGGGCTCGGCCGCGCCGGCGGAGCCCAGCGGCGGGCCGAGCCCGGCCCAAAGCGAAGCGCCCCCGTAACCGGCGTACCCAATGTTCTCATTGGGATCGGCTGTTATGATAGGAACATGGAAAGCACGAGAACGGGGACGGTAACGGTCAAGCGCGGGCTCGCACAGATGCTCAAGGGCGGCGTCATCATGGACGTCGTGACGCCCGAGCACGCCGCCATCGCGCAAGAGGCGGGCGCGGTCGCCGTGATGGCGCTCGAGCGAATTCCGGCCGATATTCGCGCGGCCGGCGGCGTGGCCCGGATGAGCGCGATCGATTTGATTCGCGGCATCATGGATGCCGTGACGATTCCGGTGATGGCCAAGGTGCGCATCGGACATTTTGCCGAGGCCCAAGTCTTGCAGGAGCTCGGCGTCGACTATATCGACGAATCGGAAGTGCTGACGCCGGCCGATGACAAGTATCACGTCGACAAGCGTGCCTTCACTACGCCCTTCGTCTGCGGTGCGCGCGATTTGGGCGAGGCGCTGCGGCGAATCGCCGAAGGCGCGGCGATGATTCGCAGCAAGGGCGAGGCCGGAAGCGGGAACATCGTCGAGGCCGTTCGACACATGCGCGCGATCGGCGACGTGGTTCGCGAGCTGACGGTCGCACCGAAAGAAGAGCTCGTCGCGAGGGCGCGGGATCTCGGTGCTCCCCTCGAGTCGGTCGCCGAGGTCGCTGCGAATGGACGATTGCCGGTCGTGCTCTTCTGCGCGGGCGGGGTTGCGACGCCGGCCGATGCGGCGCTCATGATGCAGCTCGGCGCCGAGGGTATCTTCGTGGGCAGCGGCATCTTCAAATCGAAGGATCCGAAGCGCTTCGCCCGGGCGATCGTCGATGCCACCACGCACTACAACGAACCGAGCGTCGTCTTGGAAGCATGCCGGTCGCTCGGCATCTCCGAAGCGATGCCGGGTCTCGATATCCGCGCGCTCGATGAGACGCAGCTTCTCGCCCCGCGTGGAAACTAACAGGACGATAGGGGTCCTCGCCCTTCAAGGCGACGTCGCCGAGCATATCGCGGCGCTCGAGCGCGCCGGCGCACGTGCCGTTTCGGTAAAGAGCCTCTCGGATCTCAACGGCGTCGAAGCGCTCGTGATTCCGGGCGGCGAGTCGACGACGGTGATGAAGCTCTTGGAGCGCGCGCACTTGGCACGGCCGATCGTCGAGCGCGTTCAACGCGGAATGCCGCTCTGGGGCACGTGCATGGGAATGATCGCCGCGGCGCGCGAGATCGCCGATCTCGAGCAGCCGACCTTGAATCTGATCGATATTACGGTTCGGCGCAACGCCTTCGGGCGACAGAACGACTCGACCGAGATCGAGCTTCCGATCCCGGTGCTCGGAGGCGCGCCGTTCCACGCGATCTTCATTCGCGCGCCGTGGATCGAGCGTTGCGGTCCCGGAGTCGAGCTGCTCGCGCAGCGCGACGGCCGTGGCGTGATGGTGCGCGAACGCAACGTGCTGGCGACCTCCTTCCATCCCGAACTCGGCACCGACCCGCGCATCCATCGCTACTTCCTCGGGATGGTCCACGAGCAAGAAAAGGCCTCGACAGCGGCGTAACTCAGCCTCGAGATGTCCACCGGGGCCGCCTCCCCTGACGTACAGGGAGGTTTTCAAGGGCAGATTCCGCCCGTCGAGCCTTTGCTGAGCGAGGTGATCGCTACGCTCGCGCTCGCAGCGCATGCATATCTCACCGAAGAAGAGGGCCGAAAGGCCGATCATCTCTCCGCCGAAATCGCGATCGACGTCGCGACCGCGGCGTTCGAACGCGTCAAAGAACGACTGCAGCCCGATCAGCGGTTGGCAATAACACAAATGCTAACCGAAACGCGGTTGACGTTCGTTCGAAAGCGAGGCACCTAAATGCCTCGCTTTAATAGCTCGGCAAGTTGGCAGTGGGGGCCCACGCGCGAAGTTTGCGTGGGGGCGCGCAGCGTAGATTTCGGCGCTGCGAAGCAGGTGCCGAAAGTGGTGCGGAGCGCCAGGCGAGGCGCGGAGTGCCGAGCCGTATGAGCGAGGTGCTCGTACTCAACTCGACGTACGAGGCGCTGAACGTTACCAGCTTTCAGCGGGCGGTCAAGCTGATATTTGCCGGCAAGGCCGAGGTGCTGCACGGCCGCGAGCGGATGTTGGCCTCACCGACCTTTGCGATGCGCATGCCTTCGATCATCCGGATGCTCTATTACATTCGCCGTCCGATGCAGAAGGTCGCGTTGACGAAGAAGAACGTGCTGATCCGCGACGATCATACCTGCCAGTACTGCGGTGCCCGCGGCGAACGGATGATGACGGTCGATCATATCACGCCGAAGAGCCGGGGCGGCGAGTCGACCTGGGAGAATCTTGCCTGCGCGTGCATGCGCTGCAATAACCGCAAGAACAATCGGATTCCACAGGAAGCGAATATGACGCTGCTGCGCAAGCCGCGGCAGCCGAAATACATTCCGTGGATCCAGATCAAGCGCAACACGCTGCCCGACGAGTGGGGGAAGTTCCTCTTCCTCTACAACGTCTCGATCGACGAGCGCATCGAGGCGTAACGCCCGCTTGCCCGCGGCTTAGGCGAGGGGCACGAGGGTGCGCGGCGCGAACCTCCCCACGGCGATGGAGGGCGGAGAACGGGCGATAAGTCCGCCGGATTTTGGGACGCTTCTGCGGCGTCACCGCCTCGCGGCCGGACTCTCTCAAGACGCGCTCGCCGAGCGGGCTCGCATGAGCACGAACGGCGTCAGCGCGCTCGAGCGCGGCTATCGCCGCACGCCGCAACGCGAGACGCTCGAACTTCTGGTGGCCGCGCTCGCGCTGCGCGACGACGAGCGCAGCGCGTTCGAACTCGCGGCCACGAGTGCGGCATCGCGCACGGCCGAGAAGCCGGCGGTTTCGGTAGGAGCCCGGCACGCTTTGGGCTTGCCGCTCGCGCTGACGAGCTTCGTCGGTCGCGAGGCGGACCTCAAAGAGCTCGCCGCGCTCATGCACGAGTACCGGCTCGTTACGCTCACGGGATCGGGAGGCGTCGGCAAGACGCAAACCGCACTACGGGTCGGCGCCGCCCTGGCCGAAGGCGACGAGACTGCGGTACGCTTCGTCGGTCTGGCCGCGATTCGCGAAGGCTTGGTGAGCGCGGCGGTCGCGGCCGCCGTCGGCGTGAAAGAGACGCACGAGCGGTCGTTGCTCGACGCCCTCGCCGCGTCGCTCAAGAGCAATCCGTCGCTCTTGATCCTCGACAATTGCGAGCACGTGATCGTTGAGGCGGCGACGGTCGCCGATACGCTGCTCGGCGCGTGCCCGCAACTGCGGATCCTCGCAACGAGCCGCGAGCCATTGCGTACTGCCGGCGAACGGACCTATCGACTGCCCTCGCTCGACGAGAGCGCCGCAGTCACGCTATTTACCGATCGCGCGCGCGCGGTCGATCATCGCTTTACCGTCACCGATGAGAACGCACCGGCCGTGCGCGACCTCTGCCGCCGTCTCGACGGCATCCCCTTGGCGATCGAACTCGCCGCAGCGCGGATCAACCTGCTCTCGGTTCGGGCTCTTACCGAGCGGCTCGACGAGCGGTTTCGCATTCTGACCGGGGGCGAGCGAACCGCGCTGCCACGCCAGCAAACCATGCGCGCGACGATCGATTGGAGCTTCAACTTGCTCTCTCCACGCGAGCAGCGGCTCTTCGAACGTCTCGCGGTCTTCGTCGACGGCTGCACGCTCGAAGGCGCCGAGGCGGTTGCCTCGGACGATGCTTTGGATCCGGACGACGTCTTCGATCTCGTCTCGTCGCTCGCCGAGAAATCGCTCGTGATCCCCGACGTTGACGGCAGCCGCTCGCGCTACCGGCTGCTCGAGTCGACGCACGCCTTCGCGCTCGAAAAACTCGTGGAGAGCGGTGAACGCGCGGAGCTCGCGCGCCGCCACGCACTCTGGCTGGCCAACGTCGCCGATCGCGTCTGGGAGACGGCGCGAACGATGGCGAGCGAACCGTGGGTTCGCGAGTTCGAACCGGAGCTCGAAAACGCGCGATCGGCGATCGAATGGGCGTTGTCGGTAGACGACTACGCGGCAGCGGCGCGCATCGTGGCCGGTTTCGCGTTGATATGGAGCATGAATCGCGGCCAGGCCGAACCGCGACGCTGGCTCGAAGCGGTGCTGCCGCATCTCGATGCGGATGCCGATCCGGCGGTCGCGGCACACCTTTGGCGCGCGCGATCCTGGCTGAGTTTTGGATCGCAGAAGGTCGAGGCGGCGCAGCGTGCGCTGGAGCTCGACGAGGCACGCGGCGACGTTTTCGCGCAGGTCGCGAGTCTCTATCAAATCACCGGCGGGCTTCTCGATGCCGGGCGCGTGGAAGAGGCCGAGCGGGTCGACAATCGCGCGCTCGAACTCTGCCGTGAAAACGGACTCGTTCGAACGCGCCGCTACGCCTGGGCTCTCGACGTCGGCGCGCGGATTGCCGCTCATTTTGGCCGCTTCGATGAAGCGCGGCGGCAGTACGCGCAGGCGCTCGCGGTAATGACGGCAATCGGTGACGACTTCGACGCGGCCGCGATACGCCAAAACATCGGCGAGCTCGAGCTTGGCGCCGGTAACTTCGAACTGGCGCTCGAGTGCGCCGAAGCGGCTCTCACGGCGGCGCGGCGCTCGCATTCGCAGCACCGGGAGATTCCGGCGCTCGCAAACTCGGCAGCCTGCCGGCTGGTGCTCGGGGATATCGACGGTGCGCGCCTTACCGCCACCGAAGCGCTCGCGCTGGCACAGGATGCGCAGTCGCTCTACGCCACGGTCGCGATTCAGCACCTCGCCGCGGTCGCCGCGCTGCGCGGCGACGTTCGGCGCGCCGCGCGCCTGCGAGGATACGTCGATCACTGGTATCGCCGCGAGGGATGCGAACGCGACATGACCGAACGCCGCACGGACGAAATGTTGGCGGAGAGGCTCGTAGCGACGCTCGGTGCCGATGAGGCCGATGCGCTCGCCGCCGAAGGCGCGCGCTTCTCGGACGAGCAGGCGACGGCGGAGGCCTTCGCCGTCTAGCGATGCCCCTGCAAAACCGCGTCACGCCGTTCGGTGAGATCGTTGCGCTCTCCGGGCGCGGGCTGATGATGGGAAACCGTGGCGTCTTGCACGACGAATCGCGGCGGATCGTGCGCGCCTGGCAAGTGCGCCGTTGGATTGCCTGCGTGCTCGAGTTTCGAGGGCGCACGCGCGCGGTGATGACGCCGCGCCGGTACACGGAGCTCTTCTTTCTCGACGAGAGCGTCGCGCTGAGCGCCGGCCATCGTCCCTGCGCGGAGTGCCGTCGCGACGATTACCGGCGCTTCCAAGCGTTGTGGCGCCTTTGCCACACCGGCCTGGCCGCCGCCGACGAAATGGACGCGCGCCTCCATGCAGAGCGTCTCGCAGGCAAGCGGAAGCGAGCCTATCGCGCCGAGCTCGCGGCGATTCCCGACGGCGCATTCGTCGCACTCGACGGCGCGCCGTGGCTTGTTTGGGACGGGCATCTTCACGCATGGTCGGACTCCGGCTACCGCGAGCGTCGTTTAGCGCGCGCCCGCGAAACCGTTGAGGTCCTCACGCCGCCGAGTATCGTTGCACTGCTCGCGGCGGGATACCGGCCCGGCGTTCATCCCAGCGCAACGGTATGAGGCCCTTACCGGGCGTACTTCGTGAGCTCGTTGTTCTCGATGATGTAAGTCCAGGCGTCTCGCGAAATGTGGATCGCGCCCGAGTACGGCGTGCTCAACTCGATAACGAGCCCGAAGAAGAGACCCATCGAGCCGGTTAGCAGTGCCGTCATCGCCATCTGCCGTGGGTAGTTCTTCACCCCGAAGAAGAACGTGAAGCAGACCACGATAACGCCGCCGAGGATCAGTGCTTCGATTAAGCCCGGCGGGAGCCAGCTTTGCGATTGCAGGAGACGTAGCCGGCGAGCGTCGCCGATATCGCGAAGACTCGTCAGCAGCCAATCTCGCATCGTCGAGCTTTCGAGGACGGCGCCGGGATCGCTTCGCGCGGACGGCGGCGGCATGCCGATGGTAACGTGAACCGCGCTTTCGAGCAGCGACTCGGCGACGGCATCTTCGCGGCCATGCTGCGACGAGAACCATTCGACGTCGCGCACTTCGAGCGCATAGCGAGCGATGAGCCGCTGAAGTATCGCGCTCTGCGGCTGACGGACGCTACTCGCGAAGTTGAAGGCGTTGGCGACCGAGCCGGCTTCGGCGTCGGCGGTCTGTTGTGCCGACGCAAACTGCGTCCAGACCGTTCCGACGAGAAACCCGAGGACGACGGAGTAGAGTACGCCGACGACCGCGATGAGGTATCCGGCAACGTCGTGCTGCTCGACAAGGCTCTCCGGAGGTACCGCGCGGCGCACCAGCGTGTGCACTCCGACCGCGACGGCCGCCGGTATCAGTCCGAAGAGCGGAAGCGCGATCAGAACCGGAATGCCGGCGAGCCAACTCACTATTGACGGGCCATCGCGAGCCGATACCGCTCTTCGGGGGAGACGAAGTGGTCGTCGTCCACCTTCCCGATGTCGAGTTGTATCCATTGCACCGTTCCGGTGAACTCGTTTCCTCTCGCCGGATAGTCGGTGCTGACCGGCGTGCCGCTCTCCATTCCGACGTCGCAAGTCTCGTCGGCGGAGAATATCAGCGGCACCGTCATCTCGACGCGCCCCTCGCCGCACTTCTTACCGTCGACGTACAGGCTTACGGTCGCGCCCTTACCCAAGCCTCCGCCGTCGTAGGCAAACTCGGCACGGATCTGGCTCTCACCCTTTGGAATCTCGCGGTCGCCGTAAATCGTGAACGATTGGATTCCCGCGAAGTTGTAGCAGTACGCGGGCTTTCCATCTTTCGCGTAGAGAGCCCAGCCGCCGAAAGCGCCGCCCTGCGCGACTATCACGCCCTGCGCGGCGCCATCGCGCACGAGCACCTGGGCGGTCACCGAGTGCGATTTGTTCTTCAACGGGAGGACGGAGTTTTCGCTGAGGCGCCCCATGCCGCCGAAGAGCAGCTGACTCTTTCCTTTGATTAGTTGCGGACGCCCGGCCATGTCCGGGTCGAAGCGCTCGACGCGCCGGTCGTCAAGCGGCAGCACGTTGTACTTAGCGGCCTCGATGAGGAACTGACGTTGAAGATCGCGCAGCTTCTCCGGGTTCTCTTTCGCGAGATTGCGCGATTGGCTCCAGTCGTCGGGCGCGTAGAGCTCCCAAACGTCTTCATCGTACGGCGGCAAGGGAGCGACGACCCAAGGCGTGCTGTGTCTCGTTACCGCCGTCCAACCCTTATGATAGATGCCGCGGTTGACGAACATCTCGAAGTACTGCGTATCGTGAGCCTCCGGCGCCGCTGCGTCGTCGAAGGAATACCCCATCGAGAAGCCTTCGAACGGCCTCTGCGCGATGCCGTTGACGATTGCCGGATGCGGCAGGTGCGCGGCCTCGAGGATGGTCGGAGCGACGTCGATGACGTGATGAAACTGAGATCGGATCTCGCCGCGCGCCTTGATACCGTGCGGCCACTGAACGATCGTGCCGTTGCGGGTGCCTCCCCAATGTGAAGCGACTTGTTTCGTCCATTGATACGGCGTATCCATCGCATGCGCCCAGCCCACCGCGTAGTGGTTGTATGCCTTTGGACCGCCGAATTCGTCGATGTGCTCCTTGAGAAACTCGGGCGTTTCGACGCCGCTCACGCCGTTGAGCATCAGCGCCTCGTTGAAACAGCCGTTAGGCGTGCCTTCCGCCGAGGCGCCGTTGTCGCCGATGATGTAGAAGAGCAGCGTATCGTCGAGCACGCCGAGGTCGTCGATGGCGTCGACCAGACGGCCGACGTGATGGTCGGCATGTTCGAGGAAACCGGCGTAGACTTCCATCTCGCGCGCGAGCACCGGTTTCATATCGGCCGTGACGTCATCCCATGCGGGAATCTCGGCCGGACGATCGGTGAGCGTCGCGTCGGGCGGAATGACGCCGAGCTTTTTCTGCCGTGCGAAAGAGGCTTTACGCAGGGCGTCCCAACCCTCATCGAACTTGCCGCGGTACTTCTCGGCCCATTCCTTCGGAACGTGATGCGGCGCGTGCGTTGCGCCGGGCGCGAAGTAGACGAAGAACGGCTTGTCGGGCATGAGTGCCTTTTGCTGCCGGACCCACTCGATCGCGCGATCGGTCATGTCGACGGTAAAGTGATACTCGGGGTCGTCGGGCGGTTCGACCGGCACGGTGTCGCGGTAGATCGCTGGCGCCCACTGATTGGTTTCGCCGCCGATGAATCCATAGAAGTGCTCGAAGCCGCTGCCCGTCGGCCACTGCGAGAACGGCCCCATCGGACTCGTCTCCCAGACCGGGACTTCGTGGCACTTTCCGAACTGCGCGGTGGAATAGCCGTTGAGCCGCAACGTCTCGGCCATCGGGGCGGCTGCCTTCGGACGAATCGAGCTATATCCCGGCGCCGAGGTGGCGAGCTCGGTAATGCTGCCCATCCCGACGGAATGGTGATTTCTTCCGGTGAGCAGCGCCTGACGCGAGGGCGAACAGAGCGCCGTCGTGTGAAAGCGATTGTACTTCAAGCCGTTTGACGCAAGACGTTCCGCCGTCGGCGTGTGAACCGGGCCGCCGAACGCGCTCGACGCGCCGAAGCCGACGTCGTCGAGCAGGACGATCAAGACGTTCGGCGCCTTCTTCGGGGGGCGCAGCGGCTCGATGGGCCGGAAACTCGTCTCGGGATCCTTTGCATCGTACGTCGTGAGCCCGACGTGCTGCGCGTCGGGGATCGGCAGAATCGTACGAAGACCAAGCTTGTCGGCGGCGGACATGGGAAATTTACCTCCACGTTTGTTAGGGAAGCCGGTAATCTACGACATCCTAGCACGGCCTGCCCCTTGACGGTATCCCAAAAACGCGCGTCGAAAGCGATGCCGCATGTTCGAGCAACTCGTGCACGACTGGGCCCTCCGAGCTGCGACCTTTCTCGACGCGCTGACGGCACTGCTCATCGTGGGGGCGGTACTTCCGGCAGTTATTCGCGCCGGCTTCGCGCTGCTTTTGGCCGATCCCGGTCCGCGCATCAACGCCATTCGCGGGCGGGTGAGTCAATGGCTGGCTTTAGCGCTTGAGTTGCTTATCGGCAGCGATATCATTCGCACGGCCGTTTCGCCCGATTGGCGCGAGCTCGGCCAACTCGCCGCGATCGTCTTCCTGCGCGTCGTAATAGAGTACACGCTCATGCACGAGGTTGAGGAGCCTGCGCGCGATGAAGGCAAGTGAGATCACCTCGCTCGACTTTCTAATCCGGCTCGCGACCGCGGCCGGCTTCGGCGCCGCAATCGGTTTCGAGCGACAGTGGCGTCAGCGATCGGCCGGCCTGCATACGACGAGCCTGGTTGCGATCGGCGCGGCGCTCTTCGCGCTGCTCGACACCATGCTCGCGGCGAACGACACGACGCGCATCGTCGCCGGCGTCGTCACCGGCGTCGGCTTTATTGCCGGCGGCGTCATCTTCCGGTCGGGCCTTAACGTGAGCGGGCTAAATACCGCGGCGACGATTTGGTCGACGGCGGCGGTCGGCGCGCTGGCCGGCTTCGGCCTCTGGGAGGAGGCGGGAGCGGGAGCGCTCGCGGTCATCCTCTTCAACTTGTTCCTGCAGCCGGTCGCCGATGCGATCGATCGCCGCGCCGGAGCCGGGCAGTATGCCGAGACGACCTACAAGGTCACGGTCATCTGCACGCCGGAGAGCCAGTCGGCCGTAAGCGCCGAGATCGTAAAGGCGGTCAGCGGCTCAGAACTGAGCCTGCAATCCCTCACCCGAAACAAGGCCGCGGAGGGACGGATCGAGCTCGACGCCGACGTCTTTTCGCCGAAACCGCAGGTCGAACGGATCGAGGCGCTCTCGACCCGGCTGCTCGCGCTGCCGGGAGTCGTTCGCGCCGACTGGCAGAGCACGACGCCGCCGCTCTAGCCGACGCCGTGGACCAGAATCGAACGCCGTATTTTCAAGCGTTGCTCGATTACGTCGACTCGGGCGTCTTGCCGTTTCATACGCCCGGCCACGTTCAAGGCAATGGAATGGATCTCGCGTTCCGCGAGTATGTCGGCGACAACATTTGCGCGATCGACCTCACGCCGATGCCCGGAATCGACGACCTGCTGCAGCCGACCGAGTCGATTAAGGAGGCGCAGAGGCTTGCCGCGGCGGCGTGGGGTGCCGATCACTCGTTCTTTCTGATCAACGGTTCGACGAGCGGCAACCAATGCATGATGATGACCGCGGTAAATCCGGGCGAGAAGATCGCGGTGCCGCGCAACTCGCACAAGTCGATGCTCGGCGGCCTGATCATGAGCGGCGCCGTGCCGATCTATATGCAGCCCGAGATCGACGAAGAGCTGCGCATGGACCACTGCGTCACGCCGGAGACCGTAGCGCAAACCCTGGAGCAGCATCCCGATCTCGCCGCGATCTACCTCGTCTCACCGACGTACTATGGCGTCGCCGCCGATCTCGCCGCGATCGAGCGGATCGCTCACAACGCCGGGAAGCCTCTGCTCGTCGACGAGGCGTGGGGGCCGCACTTCCACTTTCACCGCGAGCTTCCGCTCTCGGCGACGGCGGCCGGAGCCGATCTCTGCATCAACTCCACGCATAAGATGCTCTCGGCCTTCTCGCAGTGCGCGATGCTGCATCAGAGAGGCAAGCGCGTCTCGCTCGACCGCCTCACGTCGGTGCTCAAGATGTTCCTCTCCACCTCGCCGAATCTGCCGATGGTCGCGTCGCTCGACGTCGCCCGGAAACAGATGGCCACCGAAGGCGAGGCTCTGCTGACGCGCACCATCCAACTGGCGCGCGAGATTCGGGCACGGATCAACGAGATTCCGGGGCTCTACTGCTTCGGGGACGAGCTGCGTGGACGCAAGGGCGTCTTCGACCTCGATCCGACGAAGGTCACCGTCACCGTCACCGGTCTCGGCTATACAGGCTACGAGGCCTCCGAGGTCCTGCGCCGGCGTCACAACATTCAAGTCGAGCTGGCCGATCTCTTCAACATCGTTGCGCTCGTGACGATCGGTACGACGCGCGACGCGGCCGAACGCCTCATTCAAGCATTCCGCGATATGGCCCGCGACGATCGTAAACTCGACATGTTTGCGCCATCGGGAGTCTTGGAGCAGCGGTTGCGGCGCGGCAACTTTCGGCTTCCGCCGATCCCACCGATGCGGATGCGTCCGCGCGAAGCGTTTCTCGCCCCGGCGGAGTTCGTGAAGTTCCGCGAGTCGGCCGGGCGTATCTGCGCCGAGACGCTGACGCCCTATCCGCCCGGCATTCCGGTCATCGCGCCGGGCGAAGAGATTACGCCGGAAATCGTCGATTACGTACGTCTCGAGTTGAAGGCGGGCGTTCGAATTCAGGGCCCGTACGACGGCGCGCTACGCACGATACGCGTCGTGAAGGAGTGACCCGCCACTCAGAGAGAAGTCGCTCACGTGGCCGTTAGGGTTCACTCCGACTCCCCAAGCTGGGAGCTTTCCCAACTCCTCGATATCTTTCCACTCGCGATTCGGCAAGCGCTCGTCCGTCTCAATAACATTGAAGACATCATCGAGGTCGTGCTCGATCTCGGACGTCCGCCCGAGGCTCGCTTCGAACACGACTTCAAGTATCTCGCCGACACGCCGGTAAGCCACGAGGACATCGCGCACGTCTGTTCGCGGATCTCACCGTTCGGTGCAGATAATCGCGCGGGCATCGAACAGACGCTGCACCGCATCAGCGCGATTCGCAACCGCACCGGAAAGATCGTCGGCCTCACCTGCCGCGTCGGCCGAGCCGTCTACGGAACGATCGACATTCTGCTCGACGTGCTGCGCAGCGGCAAGTCGATCTGTCTGCTCGGGCGCCCGGGCGTCGGAAAGACGACGATGCTGCGCGAGTGCGCGCGCGTGCTCTCCGAAGAGCGCAAGCGCGTCGTCATCGTCGATACGTCGAATGAAATTGCGGGCGACAGCGATATTCCGCATCCCGGCATCGGCTTGGCGCGGCGGATGCAGGTCGCCGATCCGGCGCTTCAGCACGCCGTGATGATCGAGGCGGTCGAGAACCACATGCCCGAGGTCATCGTGATCGACGAGATCGGCACCGCGGCCGAGGCGGAGGCGGCGCGGACGATCGCGGAGCGCGGCGTCACGCTGATCGGCACCGCTCACGGCCAGACGCTCGAGAACTTGTTGATGAACCCGACCCTCTCCGACCTCGTCGGCGGAGTGAGCGCGGTCACGCTCTCCGACGAGGAGGCCCGTCGGCGCGGCACCCGCAAGACCGTGCTCGAGCGCAAAGCGCCTCCGACCTTCGACGTCGTCGTCGAGATTCACGATCGCGACCGCCTCGCGATTCACAAGAACGTCGCCGAGGTAATCGATGCCTTGCTGCGCGGCTATCAGCCGCAGCCGGAGATCCGCCAGCGCGAAGCGAGCGGCGAGGTCACCGTCGTGCAAGAGGCCGACACGGAGTCGATGCCGCGGCTCTCCGACGGGTACGATCACGACCGCGACGGCGAAGAGCGCGACCGGCCGCTCCTGATCTTCCCTTACGGGGTTTCGCGCAACAAGATCGAGCGCGCGATCGCGAATCTGCGCGTCAACGCCTCGATCGCGCGCAACTGGGACGATGCCGACGTCGTTCTCACGCTCAAGACGCTCGAACGCAAAGAGCAGCCGAAGCTCAAACAGATCGCCTCGGACAACGTACCGATCTACTCGATCAAGACCAACACGACGACGCAGATCCAAGCGGCGCTTCGCGACGTATTCAACCTCGGATCGATCGATAACGAAGAGATCGCCCTGCGCGAGACTGAGGAGGCGATCTATCAGGTGCTGCTCAACAACTCGGCGATCGAACTCTCTCCGCAGACCTCGTATATCCGCCGGATGCAGCATCAGCTCGCGGAACGGTACCGCTTGCAGTCGCGCAGCACCGGCCTCGAACCGAACCGCCGCGTTCGAATTTATAAGACCGCGGAAGTCTAGCCTGTCCGCATTCGTCGTCGTTGAAGGAATCGAAGGGAGCGGGAAGAGCACGCTGGCAGGCGCGCTCGCCGCGCAACTGCGCGACGACGGTTACGACGTAATGCCGACGCGGGAACCGGGTGGGACGGCGTTGGGCAATGCGGTCCGCGAGATTTTTCTCGATCGCGGTTCGACGATCGCGCCGGTAACCGAGGCGTTCTTGGTGAACGCGGCGCGGGCGCAGCACGTTCAAGAGGTTATCCGGCCGGCGCTTGCAGCGGGACGGATCGTGCTCTGCGACCGGTTCACCGATTCGACGCTGGCCTATCAGGGATACGGGCGGCGATCGGATCTCGAGATATTACGGCGGCTCTGTCGCATCGCGACCCAAGGCCTCGAGGCGGACTTGGTTCTCGTGCTCGACGTCCCGGTTGGCGTTGCGCGTGCGCGCCTCGACGCGCGCTCGCAAGCGACGGATCGCATCGAGGCCGAGGGCGACGCCTTTCACGAGCGCGTTCGCGAGGGATTTCTCGTGCTGGCGGAGGGCTCGGCACGCCATCGCGTGCTCGACGGAACGCTGCCGCCCGAGCGGCTCTTGGAGACGGCGCTGCTGCCGGTGCGCGAGCGACTCGGCGTGCGGGTCTCGTGAGCGAGCTGCACTTCGACGTCGTCGGCGCCGAGGGCCCCAAGCGCTACTTCAGCGCCTTGACCCCGGAGCGGCTCGCCCATGCTTATCTCTTCACCGGCGCCGCAGGGGTCGGCAAAAAGACCTTCGCGCGGCGCCTGGCCCAATCGCTGCTCTGCACCGCGCCGAAGCAGAACGTTCTTGGATACGACGGGAGCTGCGCGTCGTGTAAGCTTTTCGCGGCGGAATCCGCGCGCCATCCGGACTTTCTCGAGCACGCCGGCGTTCTCAAGATCGGCGATCCCGATGCGGCGATGGGCTTCTACGAAGGCGACGAGCTATCGGCGCGCGATCTGGTCCGGCAGCTCTCGATGCAATCGTACAGCGGCGGTTTGCGTGTCTTGCTGCTCGGCGACATCGACTTCGCGACGCCCGCGGCCGCCAACGCGCTCTTGAAGTTTCTCGAAGAACCGCCGCGCGGCGTCATAATGGTTCTGACGACGCCGGCTCCGGGGCGGTTGCTGCCGACGATCCGCTCGCGTACCGTCGAGATTCGCTTCTCGCCGCTCTCCAATGCCGAGGTGCGAATGGTACTCGAAGGCATTCGCGTCGCGGCGAGCGAGGCCGAGCTCGCCGCTTCGCTGAGCGGCGGGAGCGTTTCGCGCGCGCTCGCTACGCTCGAGGGTGAAGAGGAGTCGTTGCGCGCGCACGTCGTGCGCTGGTTCTTCGAGAGCCTCGCCGGGAAATCGCCCGAAGGCTCCTGGGCAACCCGCGAGACGCTCGACGAGGGTCTGGAGACGGTCAAGACCTTAGTGCGAGACTGGATCGTGGCCGGCGGCGGCGACGGCGTTGCGCTCGTCTCGCTCGATCACGCGGATCGCTTGCGGGCTTTGAAGCCGATCGAACCGCGTACGGCCGTCGCGCTGTTGAGTAAGCTCGACGACGCGCAGCGCCTGGCGCGGACGAACGTCAGACCGGAGCTCGTCGGCGAGCTCGTCCGAATGGCTCTTACCAGTATCCCCTGAAGGCGATGTCGTCGTACTGCTTCGCAAACGGGAATGCGAGATAGGCAAGAACGATCGCCTTGACCGCCGCGAGCACGAGTTCGTAACCAGTCGGGCCGAGGCCTAGACCGACACGCCCGAGCAGAAACTCCGGAAACCAGACCCAGAGCGCCACGAAGACGATTGCGAGAATCGCCGAGCCGAGCACGTTCTCGCGCACGGCCCGGAACGACGCGCCGATTGCGAAGTTTCCCGGCATTCCGCCGATCGCGGCGGCCGGGATCGTGTAGATGAGGAAGAATGCTACGACCAGCTCGAGGCCGATCTGGACGAACTGGTTGCCGGTAAACGCGCCAATGTAACCGGCGACGTAGATCAAGAAATAGAAGCCGAAGGTCGCAATTAGAATGCCGCCGGCCTTGTGCCGGCCTTCCTCCCATGCCTCGTCGAAGGTCGCTCGCCGGCTCCGCCAGACGTTGTTTGCGGCAATGACGGCGACGCCGAAGCAGAAGCCGTAGACGAGCTGAACGATGATTTGAAAGAGCCAGCTCCCCGCGCCGCCGACTGCGTCGGTGAAGAACGGCGTGATCTGCGAGATCAGCAGATCGACCACCGCCGCGAGCAAGGGCATCACGAAGATCGACGGGTGGCGCAGGAGCAGCGGAACGGCTTGCGCGTACATCCGAACGTCGACGCGGGGCAGTCTTTTCATGTCCTTAGAATCGCGCGCCCTCGAGCGCATGCCGGCACGAACAGTCGGCATCGACCGGGATCCGTTCGACGATCTCACCGATCGCGCCGCGCACCCGCTCGTTGTTGCGATTGAAGACTTCGATGACCTCGTGGTGCGATACCGGGGGCATCCCTTCGAGGCCGACGTCGTAATCGGTGATGAGCGCGATGTTTGCGTAGCACATCTCGAGCTCGCGGGCGAGATAGGCCTCGGGATACTGCGTCATGTTGATGACCTCCCAGCCCTGGCTCTGGAACCAGCGCGACTCGGCGCGCGTGGAGAAACGCGGTCCCTGGATCACGACGACGGTGCCGCGCTCGTGCGTGTCGATGCCGCGCGATTTCAGGACGTCGACGGCGATCGGCCGCAGCGTCGGGCAGTACGGATCGGCAAAGCTGATATGTGTGGTGAGCGGTCCGTCATAGTAGGTGTCCTTTCGGCCGCTCGTCCGATCGACGAGCTGGTCGCAGACGACCATCGAGCCGGGCTTTACGCGCTTGTCGAGCGAGCCGGCCGCGGTCGGTCCGACGATCCATCGCACTCCCAGAGACTTCATGGCATAGAGGTTGGCGCGATAGTTGATCGCCGAGGGGGGAACGCGATGATCCTTCGCGTGGCGGGGTAGGAACGCGACGCGCCGGCCCCCGATCTCACCGAGCGCGACGCGATCGCTCGGCGGTCCGTACGGCGTCTCGATCCAGTGCTCGCGCGCGCCGTCGATGAGCGAGTAGAATCCCGATCCTCCGAAGACGCCGATCTCCGCCGAAAGCTCTTTCATAAGATTCCCGTTGTAGCCTACGGCGATGAGATAATCCTGTGGGCGAAGAACGGTGATCGGGACTTGACGGCGTTCGAGCATATCTCGGTTCTGATCTCGATCGTGATCGGCTTTGCGATCACGACGCTATTGGCCGGCGCCGTGCGTCTGGTCCACCGGCGCGATCGCGTGATTTGGTACTGGCCCTCGGCGGTCTGGATGGTCACGCTGCTTATGATCGACGTTCAGGTCTGGTGGTCGCGCTTTTCGTGGCGCACGCTGCAGACCTGGTCGTTTGCGACCTTCATCGCAATGCTGCTGGTGCCGATCGGCGCATACGTGCTCTCGGCGCTCGTCGTCGCAGAACCGGCCGAGCTGCCGATCGACCTGCGCAAAGAGTATTTCGGTCGCCGTCAGGTTTTCTTCAGCGTCATCATGGCAACGCTTGCCGCGAGCTATTTGCCCGACATTCTAACGACGGGCACGTTAGGAAATCCGCTCGACGCCTGGACGAAGGCCGTGATGATCGCCATCAACCTCCCGGCGGTGCTCACCGAAGACGAGCGCTATCACAAAGTTCTTGCCGTAGTTGCGCTGGCAATATTTTGCGCCTACGTCGCCGTCTTATTCGCACGAAAATTAGCGATTGAAGTCTGAGGGCTTGAGGTCGTCGAGAAACTTTTTGAATCGCGCCATCTCCGTCTCGTTGATCGGCTTCTTTTCGGCCGTCGCTTCCTCGAGGACGATTCTATCCGAGACGAAGATCGGTGCCGGGACGCGCAGCGCGAGCGCGATGCCGTCGGAGGGACGCGCGTCGATCTCCTGGATCTCGCCGTTCGTGCGGACGATGAGCTTGGCGAAGAACGTGGAGTCTTTGATATCGTGAATCACGACTTGCTCGAGATTCGCACTGAGCGTCTCGAGAATGCTGCGCATCAGGTCGTGGGAGAGCGGACGGGGCACCGGTGCACCTTCGAGCGCGAGCGCGATCGCGGTCGCTTCAAAGGGTCCGATGAGAATCGGAAGATAGTGCGAGCCGTCCATGTCCTTGAGGATGACCACCGGGTCATGGGTGAGGAGGTCGATACCGAGCTTGTCGACCTTCATTTGGCGCATATCCGACCTATCCGACGTGCTCGCCGGATTTTCTTGCCGGATGCTCGAACGGCCCCGCTCGACCATGCCACTCTCTTGCGGAATCGTCGGCCTGCCCAATGTTGGGAAGACAACGATCTTTAACGCGCTCACGCGCTCGGCCCAAGCCCTTGCGGCAAACTATCCGTTTGCGACGATCGAGCCGAACGTCGGCGAGGTCGCTGTGCCCGATCCCCGCTTGCTCGTATTGCAACGGCTCGTGAACGCACGCCGCGTCGTGCCGGCGACCGTACGCTTTGTCGACATCGCCGGATTGGCGCGCGGCGCAAGCTCGGGCGAGGGCCTCGGCAACGCATTTCTGAGTCACATTCGGGAGACCGACGCGATCGCGATGGTCGTGCGCTGCTTCGAAAACGATGACGTCACGCACGTCGAGGGGCATCCCGATCCGAAGCGCGACTGCGAGATTATCTCGATCGAATTGGCGCTTGCCGACCTCGGGACCATGCGCAAGCGTATCGCCAAGCTCGAACGCGACGTTCGCGGTCAATCCAATCTTCGACCGTACCTGGAGGCCGCCACGCGCCTGAGTGAGGCGCTCGAAGAGGCGCAGCCTGCCCGGAGCTTTGCGCCGGGCACCCTGGAGGCGCAAGTCGCAACGGATTCGTTTCTGCTGACGCGTAAGCCGATGCTCTACGTCGCAAACGTCGACGAGGCCCGGACCGCCGAAGAGCAGATCCGCGCCGTCCAGGAGGTCGCCGCCGCCGAAGGGGGGCGGGCCGTCGTCCTGAGCGGCAAGCTGGAAGCGGAGCTGGCCGGCCTCACGGAGGCCGAGGCGGTCGAGTTCCGGCACGAACTCGGCCTCGAGCGCAGCGGGCTCGACGATCTCTCGGCCGCGGGGTACGACCTGCTCGGCCTGATGACGTTCCTAACCGCCGGCGAGAAGGAAGCCCGAGCCTGGCCGATCCCTAAGGGCACGAAGGCGCCGCGGGCGGCCGGAACCATCCACAGCGACCTCGAGCGCGGCTTCATTCGGGCCGAGATCGTCGGGTACGACGACTACGTCGAATTTCAAACCATGGAGGCACTCAAAGCCGCCGGTCGCGTGCGCAGCGAGGGGCGCGAGTACGTGATGCAAGAGGGCGACGTGGTGAATTTCCGCTTCAACGTCTAACAGGGAAGAATATGACCACCGCTCTGCGTGAGACCTCGGTGCGCGACGTCTCGGTTTTCGGCGACGCGATTGCCTATTTCAACGAAGCCGCCGACCTGCTCGAACTCGACGCCGGCATGCGCCGGATTCTCACTCACCCGTCGCGCCAGATCATCTTCTCGATCCCGTTTCAACGCGACTCGGGGGAGTTCGAAGTCTACACCGGCTACCGCGTGCAGTATAACTTCGCACGAGGCCCCGCGAAGGGCGGAATCCGCTTCCATCCGCGCGTTACGCTCGACGAGGTAACCGCGCTGGCCTTTTGGATGACCTGGAAGTGCGCCGTCGTCGATCTTCCCTTCGGGGGAGGAAAGGGCGGCGTCACTTGCGACCCGACGACGCTCTCCTCCAACGAGCTCGAGCGGATTACGCGGCGATACGCCGCCGAGCTGGTCGAAGTGGTCGGCCCCGATAAAGACGTGCCGGCACCCGACGTCAATACGACGCCGCAGGTGATGGCCTGGTTCATGGACACCTACTCGATGCACGTGCGGCAGAACATTCCGGGCGTCGTCACCGGAAAGCCGCTCGAGATCGGCGGTTCGCGCGGGCGCGTCGAGGCGACGGGGCGCGGCGTCACGATCTGCGCGCTCGACGAGATGGCCGAGATGGAGATGCGTCCGGATAAGGCGACGATCGCGATCCAGGGCTTCGGCAACGTCGGAATGCATGCGGCCAAACTCTTCGAGGAGCGCGGCTGCAAGATCGTCGGAATCTCCGACGTTACCGGCGCCTACTACAATCCCGAGGGCATCGACGTCAATGGCGCGATGGAGCACGTTGCGAAGTTCGGAACGCTCGAAGGCTTCCACGGCGGCGAGAAGATCACTAACGCCGAGTTGCTGGGCAGCGAATGCGACGTGCTCGTTCCCGCGGCGCTCGAAAAAGTCTTCACCGCCGAGACCGCGCCGAAAGTCAAGGCGAAGCTGATCGTCGAGGGCGCCAACGGCCCCACGACGCCCGAGGCCGATCGCATCTTCCGCGAGCGCGGAATCATCGTCATCCCCGATATCATGGCGAATGCCGGCGGCGTGACCGTCTCATACTTCGAGTGGGCGCAAGACCGCATGGGCTACTTTTGGAAGGAGTCGGAGGTCAATGAGAAGCTCGAGGACTTCCTGCTCTCGAACCTTCATCAGATCCGCTCGATCGCAAACGCCCGCCACGCAACGCTACGAACGGCGGCGTACACACTGGCGATCGATCGCGTCGTGAAGGCCTCGAAGCTGCGGGGCATCTACGCCTAACTAGCCTCGCGCCGCGCTCTCTATCCCGACTAGGCGCGCGATGCGAGCCGTCGCATCGGCGAAGGCTCGCAATCGATCGTTTGCGGTCGTGTCGAGGCCTGTCAAGAAGTTCTGGCCGAGTCGCGCTCGCCGCGATTCGCGCAGCGCCTCGGCGAGCTCGTGCATCTCGGCGTCGAGCGCTTCGGAGAAGGTTCCCAGGCCCGGCGGCGCGGTCGTCCGCTCGGTCTCGAGCAGCGTTTCGAGCGCTAAGCTCGCCAATGCGAACCGCTGCGTCGCGGCGAGAAGGCGCAGGGCACGCCCCGTACCAATCGAGTGCGAGCGTTGCGGTTCGCCGCGACTGCGGTCGATCGATGCCTCGACCGCCGTTCGCGTTCGCCAGATTTCGTTACGCCGTTGGCCGATTGCGCGCTTTGTCGCTTCGGACGGATCCGCGTAGGCTCGAAGAATCGCGCCGGCGAGTCTGCGCTGCGCGTCCAAGAGATCGGCGAGCAGCGCGCGCGTGCGTTCGTACTCCCACGACGGAAAGACGAGATACCCGATCATCGCCAGCGCACCGCCGGCGAGCGTATCGAAGAGCCGCACTTCGACGGCCGTCGTTCCCGGAAGGCCGCGCATGCCGAGCACGAGCACCACGAACGAGGTGATCGAGACGGTAAAGAGGGCGTAGTTCGGATTGAAGGAGAGATACGCGGCCGCTGCGGCCACGATGATGCCCGCGAGCTCCAACCCGGGGTGCCCGCGTGCGACGAGGATCACGAGGCTGGCAACGACCGCGCCGGCCAACGTGCCGCCGATCCGGGCGACTCCGCGCAGGAACGTCGTCTGAAAGTCGGGTTTGAGAACGAGCGCCGCGGTCAGCGGAATCCAGTAGCCGCGATCGGCAGCGAAGTAGCGGCCGGCGACCATCGCGATGGCGAGCACGATCGCGAATCGGAACGAATCGCGGCTGAACCAATCGATGCGATTGCGAACGTACGGTGCGGGCTTCACCTTGGAGACCAACGGGAAGCGCGGAAGGCGGCCGGTCGCGAGCATCGTCGCCGCTTCGGCTGCGTCGCGCGTGTGCGCGGCCAGGTCCGCGACGCCCGCGAGCTGCAGCGCGTCGCCGAACGCGGTGAGGTCGAGCGCGGCGAGATCGTTTTTCGCGCCGGTCAATACGTCGGCCGTTCGATCCAACTGCTCGGCGATCGCGCGTGCCGCCGCCGCCGTGAGCCGCTGGTCGTCGCCGGTGCGACCCGCGAGCGCACCGAGCCGGCGCCGAATGATCTCCGAGTCTTCGAGGAGGCGGTTGAAGCGTGCGAGCTCGGCGGAGCGCGCGAACGGTTGGGGATCGGCGAGCACTTGCCGTGCGATCGCAAACGGCGTGATCGGCGGCGCGGCGGGAATGCCCTCGGCGGTTTGTCGTGCGTAACTCGCGAGATTGCGATAGACGCCGGCGAGCGCGGTACGCTCGGCGGCGCCGCGCACGGTCGGCCACGCGAGCAAGAGGAGTGCCGCTTGAATGAGTCCGCCTGCGAGCACGAGCGCCGAGTCTTGTGCGGCCGCGCTCGGGGCCAGCGGCTGGCTCGAGAAGAGGATGAAGGCGACGAACGAGTTGAGCGCAACGGTTGCCGCAGCCGGGCCGAGCTGACCGATGGTTCCGAATGCGTAGCCGGCGATTGCGGTCGCCGCGACGACCTCCGGCGTAGAATGGGCCGACACCGCGCCGACGAAGCTCGTCGCCGACATGCCGAACGCGGCCGCCAGCATCGCGGCAAGGCGGGTGCGGTAGATGCCCTGCAGAGAGGTAAAACCCGTGATGAAAGCCCCGATTGCCGCAGGTACGCCGAGCGCCGCCTCGCCCGCGGCTGCGGCAACGAGGAGGGGAATTGCCACGCCGATGGTGCAGCGAAGCGCATACCCCGGCTCGAGCGCGGAGCGATCGAAGGTGGTCGCCGTTCGCGCTAGCTCCCGCAACCAGTTCAGCAACGACGCCAGACCGTAGGAAGGAAGAGCATGCGGCCTCCCGACAACGACCCCGGCCCCGAGGAGCTCGAGGCGCTACTCGAAGGCGAAGAGCGCAGCCTTCTCGATAACCCCGCCGTTCCCGACGACGTGAAGGCCGAGGTCACCGAACGGCTCGATCGCCACGGCGACGAGATCCTCGAAGAAGAGATTGAGGACGAGCCGCCGCCGGATTAGCGCCAGAGCTATTTATACGGGTAGTCGTTCGGCGGTGCGTACGGATCCGGAAAGCAGTAGTGCTTGTTCGGCTGAGATCCGCATCGCGTACCTTCGTAGGCTGCTTTCAAGTCGATCTGCCGGATATGCGTCCCGTACGCCTTGTTGATCGTATCGATAAAGGCGTAAGTAACCAGCGCGTATCCGGTATTCGATGGATGGATGCCATCGAAGCTCGAGATACCCCACAAGAAGCCCAGCGTGCAGCAGAACCCCGGATTGATCGACGAGGCCAAGGCAAAGTACGGATCCGAGGGGTTGCCGCTCGCGAGACCGTGGAAGATCGCGTGGATATCGACCAGCGGCACGTGCGAGGCCGACGCAGCGTTGTCGATCCCTTGATTGATCGCATTGTTGAGCGCCTGCAGTTTCCCGGCGAATTCCGGCGTGATGTAGCGCATGCCTAAGCCGCTACCCGGAACGGCCTTGCAGTGCGGTGCGGGCACTGCGCAATCTAAGTTCGGTAGCTTACCGCTGCTCCCGTAGTAGGAGACGACCTCGGCCGCGCCCGGCAACATGATGTAGCCGCATGGCTTCGTCTCCGAGAGCGGCGTGCAGCCGCCCGGAGTCGCCAAGTTATACGTCTTGGCAATTGTTGCGATCTGCTGGTAGGGCACGCCGCCGATGGAGTTCATGAAGCAGTTTGCAAACGTGTGAATGCGGCACGCCGGCGAATCTTTAGGAACGAAGGAGACCCGTTCGAAGAGGCCGGTTTCGAGAATGTCGGGCAGATTGGCGACGACGACCTTTGCGCCGGCATGCTGCAGCGTAGCGATCGTCGCGCGCAGATCGGCCTCCACCTGAGCGGCGGTCCGGTCGCCGCCGACGAAGCGTCCGCCGCTTCCCATGTATTTGAGCCAATCGTTCGCGCCGAGCCAGACGGTTGCGAGCGTCGGATGTACCGCGGCCGCGGCATTGACTTCAGTAAGGTGGCCGCCAAGTTTGGTGGAGTTGAGCAGCACGGGCCAGAACGTCCCGCTCTCTTCCGAGACGACTTGACTGAGCAATCCCGGGATGCCGGGAAGCTCTTTGCACGTCGAGGTCTGTGGCTGATGGAGCACGTTTGCCTCGTGCAGGGTGATGCCCGGTACGCCGAAATCGCGGATCGTGGTCGAATCGGGGTTCATGCGCGTGCGCGCCGCGGTATGCAGCCGGAAGCCGGCTAAGTTGAACCCATTATTCTGCGTGCACGGATCGCCCGTCTTGAGCTCAGTAAATGGCGCGAACGGTCCCCACGGCACGAGCTGATTGTCGAGTCCCGGTCCTTTGATAAGCGGAAGCGGGCTCACCGACGGGTCGTACATCTGCCCGATTGCGGTGGGGACGTCTCCCGAGGCCTGCTCGACGAGATCGGCATAGAAGCCGTTCTCTTGGTTGGGCGGAATCACGCCGGTGTAGGCGTGATTGGGAACGCCCGTAGCGCCGAGAAAGCCATTCGATTGGTAGCCCGCGGTGAGGCTATCGCCGACGCCGACGATCCGGCTGAGTATCGAATCGTTCTGCGGACGTTCGTTGTGCGACGGAAGCAGCGTCGCCGAACCGCCGGCGCCGCCTCCGCCGCAGGCGGCGAGAGCCAACAGCGTCACGACGGCAATTGGGTTTTTGAGTAGGGAAAGTTCCATGTTTTGCGGCCCTTGAAGCTATAACGGAAAGATGTTCGGCGAACCGATGCCAAACTGCAATTGAAGCTGCGTTGCCTTGAGACCCCCGATTGCGAGTCCGCACGCGTTATTGATTGCCTGCTGCACGGTAAGGCACTTGATGCCGGTTACGCCGTCGGGCCCGAGATTCGTCGGATTCCCGCTGTTGAGCACTGCCTGCACGAATGCGTACTTTGAAAGCCGTTGCGATATACCCAGAAAGTACGCGACCAGATGCTCCGGATACGGATCGGTCGGGAGGTAGTCGCGAGCGCTCTGCGGCTCGAAGAAGATCGTCGTTCCGCGGACGGGCGTGTACTCGAGGTAGATGACCTGCGGAAGCTGCATCGAGTTCCCGACGTTCGCCCCCGCGGTGTGGACGAGCCACTGCGGGGCTATCGTGAAGGTGCCGAACATCTTCGGCGTCTTCAAGAACGGTAGGGTTATGGCAAGTGCGTAATACTGTGCGGTCCGGACCGGTATGTTCTCGACCGGCCCGTCGGGCAGGTTGTAGGTAAAGGGTACGACGTCGTTGTTGTTCGGCGCAAACCCGATCTCGCCGCCACGAGCGACGTACGTCGGCGTGATGACGATCGGAATTTCGCCGGGGCCCGGAAGCTTAGCGGACTTAATGGTAAAGAGCTTGTGGAGCATGAAGACGCCGAACGTGTCCTTCGTGCGCACGTTGATGTTCCGTCCGGCGCCGGGGCCGCATGCGTTGCCGCCGGTCAAATCGGCGCAGCCGACGGGATTGACGAAGCCCTGCAGGTAGACCGGCGTAGTTCCGGAGTTGAATCCATAGGGCCAGTGCTGCAGCTGAAACATGCTTACGTCCAGCCGCGTCGACCAGTTAAACTTGTAACCAAGCATCGCGTCCATGCCGCCCATTAGCCAGCCTTGCTTGCCGTACGAGCCGATATTGCCGTACGGATATGCCATCGAGAAGTCGACCATGTAGGTGAGTCGATCGCCCGGCATCTCGATGGCGTGCCCGATCGGCGGTTGACTCACCGGCGGCGCTTGAGCGACGGTTGGGTCTTTTTTCTGCGGTTTGGGCTGGTTCATCACGCTCTTGATCGCATCGTTTGCGCCGGGAACGATCGACCTCTGATAGACGTCGGCGGTACCGTCGGCAACGGCGGGTAACGCGCAGAGGCCGATTGCGAATGCGCTCGTGCCGGCGACTGTGCGAAGTAGGTTCTTATACATGCAACTCCCCATTTGGTAGTGCGGGGACTTGCGCTTAACTACTCCAAATCCTCTCGAACTTACACGCCGACGTGCGGCGTAGGTGCCGCTTCCTCGGCGAGTGCGACGTGCGATTTGCCGTCGCGATGCGCCCGATCGCCGCGCAGCTCGAACGATTTAATGATGACGTAGAGCACCGGCGTAATGGCCAAATTCAAGAACGTCGAGACGAGCATACCGCCGAAGACGACCGTGCCGAGCGAGTGTCGCGCCGCACTGCCCGCGCCGGTAGCGAAGACCAGTGGAATCACCGCGATGACGAAAGCGATTGAAGTCATCAAAATCGGGCGCAATCGCGTCTGGGCCGCGCGCAATGCGGCTTGCACGACGCTCGCGCCTTCGCGAAGCTGCTGGTTCGCAAACTCGACGATTAGAATTGCGCTCTTGCTTGCAAGCCCGATAAGCATGACGTAACCGACCTGCGCGTACGCATCTTGCGCGAGACTCTGGTCGAAGAGTCCCGGAATCGGAAGATGACGAAAGTTCATGAATCCGAGCGCGCCGAAGAGCGCCGCGGGCACCGCGAGCAAGACGATTAGCGGATCGATGAAGCTCTCGTATTGCGCCGAGAGCACGAGGAAGACGAAGACGAGGCCGAGCGCAAAGATCAGCGTGCTCAAGCTGCCCGCGGCGATCTCGTCGAGCTGCAGGCCCGACCACTCGAAGGTCATACCGGCCGGCATCACCTGGTGTGCGATCTGCGCCATCGCCTCAATCGCTTCGCCCGAACCGTGACCCGGCGCGTTCTGACCGTTGAGTTCGATGTTCCGGTAGAGGTTGTAGTGGGTGATAACCGGAGCGCTGAGCTCTTGCTTCATCTGTACCAGCGCGCTGAGCGGCGTCATAACCGTGCTGGTTGCGTTCGTGCTCGTCGTCGCGGCGCCCGGAGGAGCCGTCGGGAACGGATTGGTCCCGGTGGGAATCGCTGCGTTCGCGGCAGATCCGGAGCTGACGAAGAGTCCCTGGAGCGAGTTGACTCGGTTGCGGAACGGCTCGTCGGCCTGCACGTCGACCTGCCACGAGCGATTCAGATAGGTAAAATTGTTGACGTAGAGCGAGGCGAGATCGACCTCGAGCGTGTCGAAGATATCGTTGAGCGAGATCCCGATCGCCTTAGCCTTGTCGCGATCGATGTTGATATCGACCTGCGGCGAGTTGATGCGGAACTGGGTGAAGACGTTCATCAGCCGCGGATCCTTTGCGGCCGCTCCCATAATCCCATAAGCGCTCTTCATGAGTGCCGGCAGGCCGAGATTCGTCCGATCCTCGAGCTCGAACTGGAAGCCGCCGAAACTGGAGACCCCGTTGATCGCGGGCGGATTGACGGCAAAGATCTGCGCCTGTGGAATCTGCGAGAAGAAGCCGTAGTTGACGCGCTGGATCACCGAATCGATGTTGTCGCCGGGGCCTTTTCGCTGGCTCCAGGGTTTGAGCAAGACGAAGATGAGTCCACGGTTCGGCGCGGAGCCGGCGAAGCTGAAGCCGCCCACGTTGAACATGTACTTCACTTGCGGCTGCGCCCGGATGATCGCTTCGGCCTTCTTTGAAATAGCGGTCTCGCCGGAGAGCGACGTGCCTTCGGGCGCCTGAACCAAGGTGATGAAGTAGCCCTGGTCTTCACTTGGAATGAACGAGCTCGGAGTTCGCACGAACATCACAAGCGTCACGACGAGCGCGAGCGCGAAGGCCGCGATTACGAACCACCGGTAGCGGAACGCGCGCGGAAGCTCGCTCGCGTACCAGTGCCGGAAGCGCTTGAGTCCGGCGTTGAACCATCGGAAGAAGAAGAGCTGCGACTCCGTTTCGCCGGTGAGCAGCCGCGCCGACATTACCGGCGCGAGCGTCAAGGCTTGGAAGAGCGAGATCGTGATCGCGGCCGCAATCGTCAGCGCGAACTGCTTGTAGAGCTGACCGGTCGTACCCGGGAAGAAGGCGACCGGAATGAAGACGGCGAGCAAGACGAGGGACGAAGCGACGACCGCGCTCTGGATCTCGCGCATGGCCGCCGCGGCGCTGGCGATGCCGCTCTGCCGCCCTTTGTTCATCTCGATGTGACGCGCGATGTTCTCGATTACGACGATCGCATCGTCTACGACGAGTCCGGTTGCGAGGGTCAGGCCGAAGAGCGTAATCGTGTTGATCGTGAAACCGAAGATCTTCATCACGAAGAAGGCGCCGATCAACGAGACGGGGATCGTCGCCGCCGGAATCAACGTCGACTTCGGATTCTGGAGGAAGACGAAGATGACCAAGACGACGAGCACGATCGAGAGCAGCAGCGTGATGATGACTTCGCGGACGGATTCCGCGACGAAATCGGTCGTGTTGAAGGCGACCGTATAATGGACGCCCGGCGGAAACTGCCTCGAGAGCAGGTCCATCTCGGAGAGCACGCCCTTCGAGACCTGAAGTGCGTTGGCGGTGGGATACTGCAGAACGCCGAGGCCGACCACCTGAGAGTTGCCGTTAAAGCGTAGCGAGCTGTTGTAGTCCTGGGCGCCCAGCTCGACGCGGGCGACGTCGCCCAGCCGGGTATAGCCGCCGTTGGGATTGGCCCGAAGGATGATGTTGGCGAACTGTTGCGGGCTCGAGAGCTGGGTCAGGGCGTTGACCGTGTAGGTATAGGGTTGATCCTTCGACTCCGGCGCCGAGCCGATGCTTCCGCTGGCCACCTCGGCATTCTGCTCTTGGAGGGCCGTGACGACGTCGCCCGAGTCGAGGCCTTGTTGCGCGAGCGAGTGCGGATTGAGCCAGATGCGCATCGCATATTGGCGCTGACCGAAGACGCGCACCTGCGAGACGCCCGAGACGCGCGAGAGATCGTTGACGATGTTGAGCTGCGCGTAGTTGCTCAGGAAGAGCGTGTCGTACTGCTTGCTGTCGGACGTGAGCGCGATGCCCATCACGAACGAGCCCGAGTTCTTACTGACCTGGACGCCGACTTGCTGCACGGTTGCGGGCAACTGGCCGATCGCCGACTGAACCAAGTTCTGGACGTCGGCCGCGGCGATGTCGAGGTTCGTCTCGAGCGTGAATGTGCAGGTGATCGTCGAGGTGCCCTGCGTGCTCTGCGAACTGATGTAGCGCAGGCCCTGCACCGTATTGACCGCTTGCTCGAGCGGAGTCGTGACCTGTGCTTCGACCGCCTGCGGGGAGGCGCCGACGTAGGAAGCGCTGATCGTGACGACCGGCGGTGCGATCTGCGGATACTGCGCCAGCGGCAGCGTGGGCATCACGACCAGCCCGCCGATCATGATGATCAAGGAGCAGACCGCCGCGAGCACCGGCCGGGTGAGGAAGACCTTCGTCACGTCAGATATACGAACCTAAGGGAAGGTGCCGTGGTTGCGCTGCGGCCCAATGGAAGAAGGGCCGCTAAAAGGCCTGCTCGGCGTGATACGAGCTGCGCGAAAGCGGGCTCGAGACGACCTGATGAAAGCCCTTGGTTGCGGCGAGCTTCCCGAGGCGCTCGAAGCGCCCGGGCGCAACGAACTCGACGACCGGCAAGTGCTTCTTGCTGGGCTGCAGGTACTGGCCCATTGTAAAGATGTCGACGCCGGCGTTGCGCGCGTCGTCCATCGCCCTCTCGATCTCGCGCTCGGTCTCGCCGAGCCCGAGCATGAGCGACGTCTTCGTGAACCGGTTCGGAGCGCGACGTTTGGCGTGGGCGAGGACTGCGAGCGACTGATCGTAGCCGGCTCGTTTGTCGCGGACCGAAGGCGTAAGCCGGCGTACGGTCTCCAAGTTATGCGCAAAGACGTCGGGTTTTGCGTCGATAACGATGTCGACGGCACGGAGGTCACCGCGGTAATCGCCGCTCAAGATCTCGACGCGCGCGCCGGGAACGCGCTCGTGAATCGCGCGAACCGTGTTGGCGAAGATCAATGCGCCTCCGTCGGCGAGGTCGTCGCGATCGACCGCCGTAACGACGAGATACTTCCAGCCCAAGTCGTGGACGGCGTCGGCGACGCGGAGCGGTTCGAGCCAATCGACCTCGCCGCGCGGATTACCGGTTTTGACGTTGCAGAATCGGCAGCCGCGCGTGCACGTGTCGCCGAGAATCATGATCGTCGCGGTGCCGGCGCCCCAGCACTCGGCCACGTTCGGGCAGGCCGCTTCTTTGCAGACCGTATGCAGCGAGAGCGAGTTGACTTTGGCCTTTACGCGCTCGTACTCGTCGCCGATCGGCAGCGAGACGCGAAGCCAATCGGGCTTGCGGACTCGTTGCGCGGTCAAGTCGATAGTGATCGCCACGCTACGCCTCGACCAACTCGTAGAACTCGACGCCGAACCGCGGCGAGAGCTCGTCGAGCAATGCGCGCTTCGCCTCGGCGATGCCGACGGTTCGTCCGGTCTCCGCCGAGATCGAGGTGACGCCGCGATCGCTCAATCCGCAGGGGAGGATGAACCGGTCGTAATCGAGCCGGGTCGAGACGTTGAGCGCGATGCCGTGCAGGCAGACCATTTGCCGTACTGCAAGGCCGATGGCGCAGATTTGGTTGCGTCCGACCCAGACGCCGGCGTGTTCGCTCCATCGCTCCCCGGCGACGCCGAATCGGGCGCACGCCGCGATGACCGCGCCTTCGAGCGAGCGAACGAGCGGTACGACCTCGCGAAAACGCTCGAGCCGGTGAATCGGATAGACGACGAGCTGTCCGGGACCGTGATAGGTTACGTCGCCCCCGCGCTCGATCTCGACGAGATCGATGCCGCGGCGTTGCAGCTCGTCCGGCGCGAGAAGGACGTGCTCGCGTTTGGCTTGCCGTCCGACGGTCACGACCGGCGTATGCTCGACGACGATCCACGTGTCGGGCTCGCGTCCTTCGCGCACGGCTTCGTGCAGACGATGCTGTAGCTCCCACACTTCGCGATATGGTTTGCGCCCAAGGTCGAGCAGCCGGGCTTGGGTCAAGCGTTTACCGGCGTCTTCGGTTTGGGGTTGATGAGGTGAATCGCTTTGCCGTGCGCGGCCTCGGCTGCGTCCATGATCCCTTCGGTAAGCGTCGGATGCGGGTGAACCGAGAGGCCGACGTCCTCGAGGGTCGCGCCCATCTCTAGGGCGATGACGCCTTCACCGATGAGCGATTCGGCTTGTGGTGCGACGATATGCATGCCGAGCAGCAGATCGGTCTTCGCGTCGGCGACGAGTTTGATCAATCCCTCGGACTCGTTCATCGTGCGCGCGCGCCCGCTCGCGGCGAGCGGGAACTTTCCGATGCGCACCTCGTATCCGGCTGCTTTCGCCTCCTCTTCGGAGAGGCCGACGGTCGCGACTTCGGGATCGGTGTAGACGCAGTTCGGTACGGCGACCGGATCGAAGGCGGCGGAGCGGTCGCCGTCGATCACTTCGGCCGCGACGACGCCTTGTTTCATCGCGCGGTGCGCGAGCATCGGCGGTCCGGTGACGTCGCCGATGGCGAAGACGTTGGGCACCTTCGTTCGCTGCTGCTGGTCGACGGCGATAAAGCCGCGATCGTCGACGGTAAGACCGGCGGCGGCGAGGTTGAGCGTATCGGTAATCGGCCGACGTCCTACGGCCACGAGCACCATATCGAACTCGCGGGTCTCCTCCTTTCCGCCGGTTCCTTCGCCGTTGAGCGTCGCGCGAACGTTCGCGCCGGCTCTTTCGAGCGCGCCGACCTTGGTGTTGAGCATGATCTCGACGCCCTGCTTCTTGAGGATTCGCCCGAGCGTCTTGCCGATCTCGGCATCGGTTCCGGTGAGAATCTGCGGCATCATCTCGACGACCAAGACTTCGGCGCCCATGCGTCCGTAGACGGTCGCGAATTCGAGTCCGATGACGCCGCCGCCGATGACGAGCAGGCGCTTGGGAATGCGATTGAGCCTAACGGCATCGTCGGAGTTGACGATCGTCTCGCCGTCGCGCGGCCACGCCTTAACGTCGACGGGCGCCGAGCCGGTCGCGATGACGACGTTCTGCGCAACGATTCGCTGCGTGCTGCCGTCGGCGAGCTTAACCTCGATCTCGGTCGGCGATTTGAAGGACGCTTCGCCTTTGAGAGACTCGACGCCGTTGGCTTTGAAGAGCGTCTTGACGCCGTTGACGTTCGCATTGACCACGTCGCTCTTGAACTTTGCCACGGCTTCGCGCTCGACTTCGGCCTTCGGCACGCGCAGCCCGATCGCGCCGGCGCGCTCGATGTGCCGAATCACCTCGCCGACGTGCAGGAGTGCTTTGGTCGGAATGCATCCCCAGTTGAGGCAGACGCCGCCGACCTCATCGCGGTCGATGCAGACGACCTTCTTGCCGAGCTGCGCGAGACGAATAGCGACGTGATACCCGCCGGGCCCGGCGCCGATGACCGCGGTATCGACCTGACGTTCTGCCGTTGTGCTCATGACCTCACGTTTCGCACCGGGCGAGAGCGTTCCCCAGGATATGAGCGAAATGGAGCGATCGATGGCCAGAATTGGATGGGCCGGACTCCTCCCGGAGCTCGACCGCGATTCGATCGTGCCGCTCTACCGGCAGATCTACGAGCACCTGCGCGAAGCGATCTTGGCTGGAACGCTCCCCGAATCGACCCGGCTCCCGCCCGAGCGCACGATGGCCGAGCGGCTGGCGGTCAATCGCAGCACGATCGTGCATGCCTACCGGGATCTCGTCGGCGACGGTTTGATCGAACAGCGCGTCGGCTCGGGCTCGCGGGTCGTGCCACAGCTTCGCGGCGGTCAGCCAGAGCGCGCGGCGGGCGTCCCGTGGTGGGTGACGCTCCCGCCGTGGCGGGTCGGCGAGTTCCCCAACGTGCTCGGCGAGCTCGCGGCCAAACCGCAGCCGGGCCGGATCTCGTTCGTACAGGGCGTCGCTCCCGACGAGCCTTCACCGCTGGGCGAGCTCGCGAAATCGTTCGGACGCGTCGCCCGCGATTCGCGCTTCGTCCTTTCGTACGGCGACTCGGAAGGGTACGAGCCGTTGCGCTCCGCGATCGCCGAGCGGATGCGCGCCCGCGGCGCCGGCGGCATGCGTCCGGGGAGCATCATCGTGCTGACCGGATCGACCCAAGGCATCGCGATCGTCGCGCAGAGTCTCGCCGAACCCGGCGACGAGATCATCGTCGAATCGCCGTCGTATCCGGGTGCGCTGCAGGTCTTTCAGATCAACGGTCTGCGCGCGATCTCGGTGCCCGTCGACGACGAGGGGATGCGCGTCGATCACGTAGAGGCCGTGCTGCGAAACCGGCGCCCGCGCTTCATCTACACGATGCCTTCGCTGCACAACCCGACCAATGCGACGATGAATGCCGACCGGCGCGAACGCTTGGCAACGATCGCGCGCCGCGCCGGCGTTCCGATCGTCGAGGACGACCCGTACGGTCCGCTCGCGCCGCCCGGTGCGCCGCTCGTCGCGCTCGCGCCGGATCACGTCGTCTACATTTCAAGCTTCTCGAAGACGATCGCGCCGAGCTTACGCGTGGGGTGGCTCGCCGCGCCGCGGACGATTCTCGAACGCCTCTTGCTGCGCAAGCAGGCCTACGACATGGCGACGAGCCTCTACGTTCAAGCGGCGATCGCCGACTATCTCGAGCGGGGCTACGACGCGCACGTCACGCAGCTGCGCAGCGAGCTGCTCGAGCGGCGAGCCGTCGCCGACGCTGCGATCGCGCAGCACTGGCCGGCCGGACTCAAGGTGAGCGGGCCCTCGGGTGGATTCTACTTGTGGGCCTCGACGCCGCGCGAGCTGCGCGCACGCGCGCTGCTCGATGCCGCCGAACGGCTCGGCGCGTCCTTTCTCTTCGGCGAAGCCTTCTTTGCTAATTCGCGCGGCGATCATTACTTTCGGCTCGCGCTCACGGCCGTTGCCCGGAAGGAAATTCCCGAAGGCATTCGCCGTATCGGCGAGGCGATCTCGACCCTGCGTTCGTGACCTCCGTTGCGCGCCGGCTTCTGAACTGGTATCGCCGCCACGGTCGCGCCGGATTACCGTGGCGCACCGGGCGCGATCCGTATCGCACCGTGGTTAGCGAGTTCATGCTGGCGCAGACGCAAGTCGACCGCGTCGTTCCGAAGTTCGAGGCCTTCGTCGCGCGATTTCCCGGCTTCGCCGCACTCGCGCGCGCATCGGTGGCCGACGTGGTGCGCCAGTGGAAGGGGCTGGGATACAACGCGCGGGCGGTGCGTCTGCATCGCCTCGCCCAAGCCGTCGTCGAGCGCTTTGGCGGCGAACTTCCTACCGACCGCGAATCGCTGCTATTGCTGCCGGGAGTGGGCGCGTATACGGTCGCAGCGATTCGCGCGTTTGCCTTTGACATAGACGACGCGCCGATCGACACGAACGTCCGACGCATCGTCAACCGGGTTTTCTTCGGCCTGGAGTATCCGCAAGCGGCCGATGCGCGCGACGTCGATGCGCGCGCCCGCGAGTTCGTGCCGCCGGGCCGCGCGCACGACTGGAACTCGGCGCTGATGGATCTGGGCGCGACGATCTGCACCGCACGCGCCCCGAAATGTCTGCTCTGTCCGCTGCGTGAGGAGTGTGCGGCGTCCTCCGTCGACGCCGTGCACCTCGAACGCCTGCGTGCGTCGGCCGCCGCGCCGCGAGCACGAGAGCGCATCCCATTTCCGCAAACCACCCGCTACGCGCGCGGCCGCATTGTCGACCGGCTACGCGAGCTACCGCCCGGCGAACGTATCTCGTTGATCGACCTGCACCGCGCGGTCGGTCCGGCCATCCCGGGGCGCAGCTTGGAGGAGATTCGCGAGTTCGTCGCCGCGCTGGCGCGCGATGGGCTGGTGACGCACGACGGAACCTCGGTCGCGCTCCAAGAATAGCCGAGCGTGCCGCGCATTCCATTTCCAAAGAGAAGAGTTCCGCGCAAGGTTGCCGTCGAGCAGCTGGCGATTCTGGAGCGCACCTACCCGCATGCGGTGACCGCGCTCGAGTACGGTAATGAGTTTCAGCTGCTGATCGCGGTGATTCTCTCGGCGCAATGCACCGATGCGCGCGTCAACGCCACGACCCCGGCGCTCTTCGCCAAGTATCCGACTGCGGAGAAGCTCGCGCGCGCGCGCCAGCCCGACGTCGAGAGCATCATCAAATCGTGCGGTTTCTTCCGTATGAAAGCGAAGAACATCATCGCCTGCGCACGCGATATCGTCGAGCGCTTCGGGGGCAAAGTTCCGCACGAACGCGAGGAGTTAGAATCGCTCGCCGGCGTCGGCCGCAAGACGGCGAGCGTCGTTATGGCGGCAGCCTTCCACGCCGAAGCGCTCGCCGTCGACACGCACGTCTTTCGCGTCGCGCATCGACTTGGAATCACCCTCGGCACGACGCCGCGCCAAGTAGAAGAAGATCTCACCGCGCTCGTACCGCCGAAGAAGTGGGGCGACACGACGCACTGGCTGATCATGCACGGCCGTCAAGTCTGCAAAGCGCCGACCCCGCTCTGCGACCGCTGCCCGGTGAGCCACCTCTGCCCAACCCCACGCATCATCGCTCGCCTCAAGCCCGTCTCCCGCTGAAGGTGCCCAGGATGACAGCTCTGTCAGCCCTTCGACAAGCTCAGGGTGACAAAAGCCTGACAACGCCTTGCAGGCGTTATTCGTTGTCGGGGGCTTCCATCGAGATCGGCTGGCGTAGGAAGTAGGCGGCGCTGCGCTTCGTGTGAATCGGCACGAAGGCGCGCGGCTTCTGCGAGAAGTTGAAGCAATCGGAAAGGTCGTCGGCACGGACGTCGGTGGCTCCGAGCGAGCCGAGACCGAAGGTCTTCTCGGCAAACTTCAAGAGGCTGCCGAACTCGTGCTGCTGGTGCGAGATATAGCCCTGCTTCGCGTAGGGACCGATCGCGATGAGCGGTACGCGAAAACCGAGCTCGAACGAGTTGTATTGCATCGGCGGCACGTGATCGTACCAGCCGCCCCAATCGTCCCAGGTGACGAAGATCGCGGAGTTCTTCCAATATTTGCTCGTGCCGATGGCATTCACGATCGATGCGACCCAATCGGGACCGCTTCCATCGGTGATGCCGGCGTGATCCGACGCCTTCGCCGTCGGCGTAACCCAGACGACGTTCGCCAAGTCGCCGTTGCTGACGTCGGTGAGCACCTGCGACGGCGGTGCGACGACGTCGGTTGAGTATCGGGAGCCTTCGCGAATATGTTTGATCGCGTCGGGGGCATTCCAGAGTCCGGGGCCGAGATGGGAGACGTAGTAGTGCCACGTCAGGCCCTTGCCTTCGATGAGATCGGGCAGCGCGGGTCGCTCGAAGCACGGATAGACCTGTTGATTCTCGGTGCCGTTGGAATCGATGAGCATAACCAGCGAGCCCGTCGGCGAATCGCATCCGCCGGTAAACTTTTGCTCCGCATTGAGCGGATTCTCCGCGGCGCGCAACGTGGAGCTCGCCGCAATGGTCGACGTTCCGCTCAGAATGTACTGATGGGCGGCAAAACTCGGTCCCTCTTGCGTCGCAAACATCTTGTCTGCGAACACGTACTGCTCGGCCAAGGTGAAGTAGGGCTGCACCTCACTCTGCGGGACGATGCCGTAGGCGCGAAACTGCCGGTCGGGAACGCATTTGGCGCCGTTAGGGGCGTCGCAGCTGGAATGCTCGAGATTGAAGCCGTCCATCCGGCCGCCGTCGTACTCGACGTTGAAGCCGTTGTTGGAGTGCGAGAGATCGTAGGGTGCGGTTATCGAGATCTTGCGCAAGCGAGTCTGCGTACCGGCAGTGTTTTCACCTGACGTAACGGTGTCGGCGCCCGGCAATCCGCTGAAGAGATCGTCGGGAGAGCGGTTCTCCTGAACGATGATGATGACGTGCTTGACCTTCCCGCCGCCCAGGAGCGCGCGGGTAACGCCGGTTCGAAGGCCGGCCGGGCGAGCGGCGGCGCTCTTGGCCGCGAGTGCGGGTGCGCCCGGTGCAGAATCTCGGGCGGTCACCGGCTGTGCGCAGGCGGAAAGGCCCACGACGAGCAGGCCGAGCAGCAAGCGGCACGGCGTCGATCTTTTTCGCATCGCGGCTTAGGCTCTTCCGACGAGATTGCGCGAGATGACCAACCGCTGGATCTGCTGCGTTCCCTCGTAAATCTGCGTGATCTTGGCGTCGCGCATCATGCGCTCGACCGGATACTCGGCCGAGTAGCCGAAACCGCCGAGCACCTGTACGGCGTCGGTCGTAACCGACATCGCAACGTCGCCACATTTAAGCTTCGCCATCGCGGCCCAGAGCGTCACGTCGGATGCGCCTTCGTCGCACCGTCGTGCCGCTTCGTAAAGAAGCAGTCGCGCCGACTCGACCTCGGTCTTCATGTCGGCGAGCATGAACCCGACGCCTTGATGCTGGCCGATCGGTTTGCCGAACGCGACGCGCTCTTTGGCGTAGCCGGTCGCATAGTCGAGCGCGCCGGCCGCGATGCCGAGCGCCTGCGCCGCGATGCCGGGCCGCGACTTGTCGAGCACCTTCATCGCGATCTTGAAGCCCTGGCCTTCTTCGCCGAGCCGGTTTGCTGCCGGAACTTCGCAATCCGCAAAGACGAGCTCGACCGTCGGCGAGCCGCGAATGCCCATTTTCTTCTCGGTCTTGCCGACGGAGAATCCGGGCGTTCCCTTCTCGACGACGAATGCGGTAACGCCGCGTGAGCCGGCAGCAGGATCGGTAACCGCGAAGACGCAGACGACGTCGGCGACGCTTCCGTTCGTGATCCAAATCTTTTGGCCGTTGAGCACGTAGGCGTCGCCGCGCTTCTCGGCGCGCGTGCGCATGGAGCCCAGCGCGTCCGATCCGCTCGAGACTTCGGTGAGCGCGTAGGCGACGAGGTGCTCGCCCGATGCGATCTTCGGCAAGAAGCGACGTTTCTGTTCGTCGCTGCCGCCGATGACGATCGGCAGCATCCCCAGTTCCTGAACCGCGACGATGAGTGCGCTCGAGGCGCAGGCCTTAGCAATCTCTTCGACCACCTTCACGTAGGTGAGGAACGTTCCGCCCAGACCGCCGTACTCGGCGGGAATCGGGATGCCGAACAGGTCGTTCTGCGCGAAGAGCTCCTTGACGTCCCATGGGAACTCGCCGGTCGCGTCGATCTCAGCGGCGCGCGGCGCGACTTTTTCGACGACGAGCTCGCGAACCATCGCGAGGATCATCGCCTCTTCGTCGCTGCTTGCAATTGAAGTCCGGTGCCGTAGTCATACGTGCAGAGGTTCCACGAAGGCGACTTCGTTTCCGTCGGCGCATTTAGGCCCTCATGGAGAAGGTCTATGCCTCCAGCGCCGAGGCCGTCGCCGACATCCCGAGCGGCGCCTCGATCGCGGTCGGGGGCTTCGGGCTCAGCGGCATTCCGCACAATCTCATCGAGGCGCTCCTCGAACAGGGCGCCTCGGAGCTAGTTACCGTCTCGAACAACTGCGGCGTTGACGGCTGGGGGCTCGGCGTCTTGCTCGACAACAAGCGCATCCGGCGCACGACCGGCTCCTATGTCGGCGAGAACCGCGAGTTCGAGCGGCAGTATCTCAGCGGCGAGCTCGAAGTCGAGCTCGTTCCGCAGGGAACGCTCGCCGAACGGCTGCGGGCCGGCGGATGCGGCATTCCCGCCTTCTACACGCCGGCGGGCGATGGAACGCTCGTAGCGGACGGGGGCTTGCCCTGGCGTTACAAATCCGACGGCAGCGTCGCGATCGCTTCACCGAAAAAAGAGACGCGCGTCTTCAACAATCGCGAGTACGTGCTCGAAGCCGGGATCGTCTGCGATTTCGCGCTCGTTCGCGCATCGATCGGCGACCGGGCCGGCAACCTGATCTTTCACAAAGCCACGCGTAACTTCAATCCGCTCTGCGCGATGGCTGGGAAGATCACGATCGCCGAGGTCGAGGAGCTCGTCGAACCGGGCACGATCGATCCGGAGCAGGTCCACTTGCCCGGCGTCTTCGTGCAGCGAATCGTGCACGTCGGCGCGCAAGGCAAACGCATCGAACGCGTCACCACGAGAAAGCGACCCGCATAGTGGCTCTCACACGAACTCAACTCGCGGCGCGCGTGGCGCAGGAGTTGCGCGACGGCCAGTACGTCAATCTCGGGATCGGCCTGCCGACGCTCGTGCCGAACTACGTCGCATCGGATGTGACCGTCACGCTGCAGAGCGAAAACGGCATCCTCGGCATGGGGCCGTATCCGTTCGAAGGCGAGGAGGATGCCGATCTGATCAATGCCGGTAAGGAGACGGTGACCGTGCTTCCCGGCGCGTCGTTCTTCGACTCGTCGCTCTCGTTTGGGATGATCCGCGGCGGCCACATCGATCTCGCCGTGCTCGGCGCGATGCAAGTCTCCGAACAGGGCGACCTCGCGAACTGGATGATCCCCGGCAAGATGGTAAAGGGAATGGGCGGCGCGATGGATCTGGTGCACGGAGCAAAGCGCGTCATCGTGATGATGGAGCACGTCGCGAAGGGGAACGCGCACAAGATTCTGCGCAACTGTTCGCTCCCGTTAACCGGAAAACGGGTCGTCCAGCGCATCATCACCGACATGGCGACGATCGACATCACGCCGGATGGACTGGTCTTGCGCGAGCTCGCGCCGGGCGTAACGCTCGACGAAGTACGCGCGGCGACCGAACCGGAACTGCACGTCCCGGTCGAGCCGATGGTCATGGACGTAAGAGGCGAGGGATAGATTCCATCCCCTGCGAACGAGCTTCGCAGCATAGCTCGCGTCTCTCTCAAGGAGGATCCATGTTCAAGCTCAAGCTTCGTTCAATCGGGCTCGCATTGGTATTCGCGCTCTTCTTCGCAGCGATTGGCGCCGGCGTCGCGCTCGCGGTTCAAACCCATATGGAGAACGCGCGGACCGACCTCGATTCGGCGCTCAACGAGCTGAATCAGGCGCAGGCCGATAAGGGCGGCCATCGCGTCAACGCGATCAACTACGTCAAGAGCGCCATTCACGAGGTTAATCTCGGCATCGAATACGCCCAGTAGCGGCGTCCTCGCGCCGCCGTCTCCGATGCTCTCGCGCTAGGCGGAGCGGTCTACAAACTGCGTTCGATAGAGTCGTGAATAGAGGCCGCCGCGCGCGAGCAAGGTCGCGTGGCGGCCCGACTCGACGATCTGGCCTTCGTCGACCACGAAGATCACGTCGGCGGCCAAGACGGTCGAGAGACGATGCGCGATCACGAGACTGGTGCGGCCGCGCATCACCACTTCCAGCGCTCGCTGAATCGCGGCCTCGTTTTCGTAGTCGAGCGAGCTCGTCGCTTCGTCGAGGATGAGAATCCGCGGATCCTTGAGCAGCACGCGGGCGATTGCGAGCCGTTGGCGCTCGCCGCCCGAAAGCTTATGGCCGCGCTCGCCGACGACGGTTTCGTAGCCCTTGGGAAGCGAGGCGATGAAGTCGGCAATGTTCGCCGCGCGCGCCGCGGCTTCGAGCTCGGCATCGGTCGCATTCGGATTGCCGTACCGAAGATTGTTGGCGACGGTGTCGTGAAAGAGATAGGTCTCCTGTGTGACGATGCCGATATCGCGGCGCAGCGACTCGAGCGTGATCTCGCGCAGGTCGTGACCGTCGACGAGCACGCGTCCGCCCTGCGGGTCGTAGAAGCGCGGCACGAGTTGCGTAATCGTCGTCTTTCCCGCTCCCGACGGGCCGACGAATGCGGCGACCTCGCCGGGCCGCACGTGAAAGGAGACGTCGCGCAGAATGTCGCGCCCGCTCTCGTACGCGAAGACGACGTTCTCGAATGCGATATCGCCGGCGATGCTCGGAAGCGCGATCGCCCCCGGCGGATCGTACTCCTCGGGCGTCATGTCGAGGTAATCGAAGATTCGCTCGAAGACGGCGAGGGCGCTGACGATCTGAACTTGGATTCCGGCGAGCGCGGCGGCGGGGCCGTACAAGCGTCCTTGAATGAACGAGACGAAGGCGACGATGACGCCGACCTTGAGTTGGGAAGAGACGGCCAGCCATCCACCGCCGAACCAGACCAGCGCCGGCCCAACGACCACCATCGCGGTCACCGAGGCGATGAACCAGCGGCCGACCATGGCGAGATCGATCTCGAGTTGCATAAGCCGCGTGCCGACGTCGTAAAATCGCGAGCGTTCGTAGGCTTCGCGCGCAAACGATTTGATCAGCGTGATGCCCGAGATCGAGAGCGTCTCCTGCGTGATCGACTCGATCTCGTCGCGTTTCTCACGGGTCTTTTTGCGAATCTGATACATCCGGCGCCCGACCGGGCCGAGCGGGAAGACCATCAGCGGGACGATAGCGACGCTGATCAGAGCGAGCCGCCAGTTCCATAGGAACATCGCGACGAGCGTCGTCACAATGACCACGATGTTGGTGACGATCGTGGTGAGCGTGCCGGTAACGACGTTGTCGACGTTGTCCACGTCGTTGCTCACGCGGTTCATGATCTCGCCGGTCTTAGTGCCGGTGAAGAAGTCCAGCGGCATGCGGTGGAGATGCGCGACGAGGCTCGTGCGAATGTCGCGCATGATCCCCTCGCCGACGACCGAGTTCAGATACCCCTGAAGAACGCCGATGCCGGCCGCCAAGAGTGCCGACGCGAGAATGATGCCGACGTCGATCGCCAGCTCGGCCAGATTCCGATGTGGGATCGTCTCGTCAATGATGTGCGCAACGACGAAACCGGGCGCCAGACCCAAGGCCGAAACCGCGACGATGCAGGCCAGCACGGTCGTTTGCTGGCGCCAATACGGCGCGAAGAGCGCGCCGAGCCGTCGCCACTCGACGCGCCGCTTCACCTTCGGTTTTTCGGGCTGATAGATGTTCGACCACATCAGCCCGTGGCCGGCCATCATCGTTTGACAGAGCTCAAGGCTAGTGCGGTACCGTAACCTGATGGAGCGAGACTTTATTGCCCTCCATGTCGTTGAACGACGTAATCTTGCAGACCGGCGTGGCGTACGGATCTTCCACTTCGATGCCTTTGCCTCGCAGATCGGCGACGGTCTGGTCGATGTCGTCGACTTCGAAGACGACACCGGATGCGCTGCCGGGCGCGCGATCGGCCCATTCGGTGGTAAGAACGCTGAAGAAGCCGCCGCCGACGTTGGCTTCGTTGTATTTCTCGACGCCGTCCTCTTCGTACGGACCGCTGAATTTCAACCCGAGTTTATCTTCGTACCACTTGCGCAGCCCGGCGACGTCTTTGGCCGGATACGCGGTGAACGCAATTTCTTTGATCACGAACCTCTCCTCATTTTGAGCAAATCAAAGGGCCTGGGTGCTTCGCTAAACCCGGGCCGGCCACCCCAGGTTGCCTGCGTCACCGAGCGCGAGCGCAGCGAGCGGTCGAAGGGCGAAGCGTACGGTTAGGCTTTGCCGTTGCGGAGCGCGGCGAGCTCTTTGAAGAGCTTCTTCTCTTTCTCGGAGAGATTCTGTGGAAGCTGGCCGATGAGGCGGACGTATTCGTCGCCGCTGCCGCCGGTTCGTACGCGCGGCATGCCGCGCCCGGTGAGGCGCAGCAGGCGGTTGTTCTGCGTACCGGCTGGGATCATCATCGCGACCTCGCCGCTGAGCGTCGGGACGTTGACTTCGCCGCCGAGGATGAGATCGTAGATGCTTACCGGCAGGTCGACGTAGAGATCGTCGCCCTTCCGCTTGTACGTCGGATCCTCGTCGAGCTTGACGATGAGATGAAGGTCGCCGTTCGGTCCGCCGTTGGTTCCGGCGCCGCCTTGACCGGCAAGGCGAATCCGCTGTCCGTCGCCGATGCCTTTGGGGATCGTAACTTCGAATCGCTTGTTGATAAGAACGCGTCCGGTGCCGTGGCATTGGGGGCAGAGGTGGCGCGCCTCGGTGCCGGCTCCGTGGCAGCGCGGACAGAGGTCTTCGATCTGCAGCGAGACGGCTTTCGTTCCCCCCGCATAAACGTCGCGCAAGTTCAGTTCGATCGTCGTCTCGAGATCTTGGCCGCGGCGCGCGAAGCCGGGGCCCTGCGCAGTCTGGCGGCGCCCAACGCCGGAGAAGAAGACGTCGAAGAAATCGGAGAATCCGCTCGGACCACCGGCACTACCGAGATCGAACTCGAACTCCTCGCCGCCGACGTTGGTGCGATAGCGGCGCTGTTGCTCGGCCTGTTGCGCGGCCTGCTGCCAGTTCGGTCCGAGGACGTCGTATTTCTTACGCTTCTCGGGATCGCCTAAAACCTCGTAGGCCTCGGAGATCTCCTTGAACTTCTCCTCGGCCTCTTTGGGGTTCTTGAGATTTGCGTCGGGATGCCACTTGCGCGCGAGCTTGCGATAGGCGGACTTGATGTCTTTCTCGGCCGCGCTCTTCGGAACGCCCAAGACGGCATAGTAGTCCTTAAAGTTCATGCGTCAGAGCGCTTCGCTACGATAACCTTCGCGGGGCGAAGCAGATCTTCGCCGAGCTTGTATCCCTTCTCGGTAACTTCGACGACGGTATCTTCGGCGACGTCGTCGGATGGTGCGGTGCCTACGGCTTCGGCGATGCGCGGATCGAACGGCGCGCCCTTCACCTCGATTGGCGCGACGCCTTCGCTTGCCAAAACCGCTTCGAAACCGCGCAACGTCTGCTCGAGTCCGCCCCGCAACGTATCGCCGCCGGCATTGGAGTGCAAGGCGCGTTGAAGATTGTCGAGGACCGGAAGCAGACGCTCGAGCATCATGCGCCGGCGCGACGATACGATCGAGTCCATGTCGCGCTGGATTCGTTTCCTGTAGTTGTCGAAATCCGCGACGGCCAGTAAGAACTTGCCGTAATTCTCGTCGGCACGCGCGTTGGCCGCGGCGAGCTGCTCCTCGAGCGAGGGAGCCGCCGCGGCTTCATCGATGGTGGCCTCTCCGGCCTCCGTCTTTAGGACGGATTGATCGTCGAACATCGAATGCGTCAACGCTCGAAGCTACTTGGCTTCTTTGAACTCGGCGTCGATGACGTCTTCGCCCGCGCCGGCCCCGGCGGCGCCGTTGCCGCTCGACGATCCGTCACCCGAGGGCGCTTGTTCGCCCTGCGGTCCCGCCGCTTTGTACAGAAGCTCCGCCATCTTGTAGCTTGCCTGTTGCAGCACGTCGATCGCCGGTTTGATCTCGGCGACGGTGCCGTTCTCGCTGACACGTTTGAGTTCGCTCAGCGCCGTTTCGACCTCGCCGCGTGCGCCGGTGTCGAGCTTGTCGCCAACCTCCTTGAGAGACTTCTCGGTCGAGTAGATCAAGCTCGAGGCGTTGTTGCGCACTTCGGCCTCGTCGCGCCTGTTCTTGTCGGCCTCGGCCTGCAGCTCGGCGTCGCGCACCATGCGCTCGACCTCATCCTTGCTGAGATTGGTCGAAGCGGTGATGGTAATCGCCTGCTCCTTGCCGGTGCCGAGATCCTTGGCGTTGACATTGACGATGCCGTTAGCGTCGATGTTGAAGGTAACTTCGATCTGCGGCACGCCGCGCGGCGCCGGGGGAATCCCTTCGAGCCGGAAGCGTCCGAGCGTCTTATTATCGCCCGCCATCTGACGCTCACCCTGGAGCACGTGAATGTCGACCGACGTCTGACCGTCTTCGGCGGTCGTGAAGATCTGCGACTTCTTCGTCGGGATCGTCGTGTTGCGATCGATCAGCTTCGTCATGACGCCGCCGAGCGTTTCGAGACCGAGCGAGAGCGGCGTGACGTCGAGCAGAACGACGTCGCGAACTTCGCCGGCGAGCACGCCGGCTTGAATCGCGGCGCCAACCGCGACGACTTCGTCGGGATTGACGGTGAAGTTCGGCTCCTTGCCGGTGAGCTTACGCACGAGTTCTTGAATGACCGGCATGCGCGTCGCACCGCCGACCATGATGACCTCGTCGATCTTGGAGACGTCGAGCTTGGCGTCGGCGATCGCATTGCGGAACGGGCCCACGCAGCGATCGGTGAGATCACTCGTCAGCTCCTCGAACTTCGCTCGCGTGAGCGTGTAGTCGAGGTGTTTCGGTCCCTCTTGATCGGCGGTGATGAAGGGCAGATTGATGCTCGTCTGAACGACCGAGGAGAGCTCGATCTTGGCCTTCTCGGCGGCTTCGGTCAGCCGCTGCATCGCCTGCTTGTCTTTACTGAGGTCGATGCCTTGGTCGCGCCGGAACTGGTCGACGAGCCACTCGACGATGCGATGATCGTAATCGTCGCCGCCGAGGCGCGTGTCGCCGTTGGTCGCTTTGACTTCGAAGACGCCGTCGCCGACTTCGAGGATCGAGACGTCGTACGTGCCGCCGCCGAGGTCCCAGACGAGGATCGTTTCGTTCCCCTTCTTTTCGAGACCGTATGCGAGCGCCGCGGCCGTCGGCTCGTTGATGATGCGCAGCACGTCGAGACCGGCGATCTTACCGGCATCCTTCGTCGCTTGGCGCTGTGAATCGTTGAAATAGGCGGGCACCGTGATGACCGCTTTGGTCACCCGCTCGCCGAGATAGTTGCTCGCGTCGTTCACGAGCTTTTGGAGGATCATCGCCGAGATTTCTTGCGGCGTGTAATCCTTGCCGTCGATCTTGACGTGATAATCGGCCTCACCCATGTGACGCTTGATCGAGCTGATGGTGCGATCCGGATTGGTGATCGCTTGACGTTTTGCGAGTTGGCCGACGAGACGTTCGCCGGTCTTCGTAAACGCGACGACCGAAGGCGTCGTACGCGAGCCTTCGGCATTCGGGATAACGACGGGCTGCGTGCCCTCCATAACGGCGACGACGGAGTTGGTCGTGCCGAGGTCGATTCCGACCGTTTTAGCCATGAAACTTGTACCTCGTTCTCTTTAAGATTTTCCGACCTGCACTGGACCAGCTAGTGCCGGGGGCGCGCCGGGCCGAGGTGAAAGCCCGAGCGCCGGACCTCCGGCGACGCCTTGCCGCTTACGGCAAATCGGATAGGGGATACCGCATCATCATACTCGATACGCGGCAACAGTTGTTTCGCTATTTACAACAAGGAAAGGGTCCCCATGGTTGCAGGTGGACCCTCTCGTTGTGTCATCCTCGGCGTGTCATCTCGACGTGTCATCCTGAGCGAAGCCGCGCAGCGGCGAAGTCGAAGGACGACTAGGGTTGCTGTTGGTCGTCGGGCGGCTGCTGCTGCTGGCCCTGCTGCGGCTGCTGCTCGGCCGAGACGGGCTGTTCGGCCGGGGTCTCGCCGAGTTTGATGGCGACGAACTTCTTCATGCCTCCCGACCAGACGTTGAGCCGGATCGTGTCGCCCGGCTTCTTCGAGGCGATGTAGTCGTGGAGGTCCTTGATGCTACCGAAGTCCTTGCCGTCGGCCTGCAGGATGACGTCACCCGGCGCGATGCCGGCCTGGTCGGCCGGGGAGCCGGAGAAGACCTGCTGGACCGCGACGCCGGAGCTGCCGTTGTAGCCGATCTGGTTCTTGACGCCGGCCGTAAGGTTCGCCATGTAAATGCCGAGGAAGCCGGTATCGGTTCCCTGGTGCGCGCCGGGGTTACGCTGCAGCGAGGCGACGACGTTGCGAACCGTGTTCGACGGGATCGCGAATCCGATGCCTTGCGCGTACGCCGACTTGACGGTCGATTGGTTCATCCCGATCACCTGGCCGTCGATGTCGAGCAACGGACCACCCGAGTTGCCGGGATTGATCGGCGCCGAGGTTTGCAGCAGACCCTTGAAGTCGATTTCGCCGCCGTTCTCGGTTGGAATCGGCTCGGAGCGATTGAATGCCGAGACGACGCCGACGGTAACGGTCTGCTGGAGCTGAAGCGGTTCGCCGATTGCGATCGCCCACTGCCCCTGCTCGAGTTTGTTCGAATCGGCGAGCTCGAGCGGCGGCGGCAGCTTCGAGTAGTGGTCGACGCGCAGCAAACCGACGTCGGCCGCGAGATTGTACGCGACAACGTGCGCCGGCACGTGATCGCCGTTGGCAAAGACGACCGTCAGCTTCGTCACCTTACCGCCGGAGGGCGGCTGGAGAACGTGCGCGTTCGTGACGATGTCGCCTTGGCCGTCGATCACGAAACCCGAGCCCGAGGCCTCGCCTCGATACGGCTGAACGATGCCTGGGCCTTGACCGCCGAAAAATTGTTGAAAGAACGGATCGGCGGGGATGACCTGCTGTCCGTTCACCTGCTCCGTGATCGCGACGACGGACGACTTGGTCCGCTTGACCGCGCTCACGATGCGATCTTGGTCGCTGACGCCGCTGAGCGGCACGGCAGCGAGCGCCGGCGGCGTGCGATCGGGTCCGGTCGCTCCGCCGAAGTGACCGGTCGCGTAGAGCATCATGAGAAAGCTTCCAACGACGGCCCCGACGAGGCCGACAATAAGCGTAGGCAATATGCGATTCTTCACCATCAAGTTATTCCGTAGGCGCAGAGTGTTCTCTGCCAGTCATCTACTTGATGAACGGCAAAAAGTCGCAGGTGCTCACGAACTTGTCATTTTTTGGTCGCCCGGGAACCGCGAGCGGCCCGTCAGGGCGCTTGCTTGAGCTAGAGTTGCAAGATCTCCGTGCACCGGGAGACCGCCGCGGCCAGGTTCGGCGTTCCTCGGGAGGGTGAGGGCAGCTCGCGCCAGAGCGCATCGGGCAGCCGTCGCCGCAGCGCCTCCCGGATGCACTCGAGCTGCTCGTCGCGCAGCTGGAAGACGCGCATCTGAATGAGGAGTCGGGCGCGGCGCAGCGCGCGCCGGGAGAAGAGCTCGTCGGGCGAGAGCGCCGGCGATGCGGTGGGAGCCAGCCGGCTCGAGGCCGCCGCAGGAGTCCCGGCCGGGGCTGCAACGAGCAGCAGCGAGAGTAAGGCGACGATTGTCATAGGCAACCTCCGCGATGCAATTCACGACGAAGGCGCGGGGGAGCAAGGGCATTGGGCAAAAGGACCCGGTCGTGAGCACCGACACCCTGACCGTCCCGGCCTCCGCCCGAGGTACCCTACGTTCGCGTCGTCCCGCTCGGCGGCTGCGGCGAGATCGGTCGCAACATGACCGTGATCGAGACCAACGAGGACATGGTCGTCGTCGACTGCGGGCTCATGTTTCCCGACGACGAGATGTACGGCGTCGACATCGTCATCAACGATTTCACCTACGTCCGCGAACGTGCCGCCAAAGCTGCGAGCTCTACTCGTAACGCACGGTCACGAGGATCACATCGGAGGCATTCCCTACTTCCTGCGCGAGTTTCCGCAGACACCGATCGTCGGCACGCCGCTGTCGCTCGCGCTCATCAAGGCGAAATCGCGCGATCAGCGTCTCGGCGAGACTGAGTTCACGCAGGTGCAGCCGGGCAACCGCGTGCGCTACGGCAGCGATCGAGGCCGAGTTCGTACACGTCAACCACTCGGTGGCGGGTGCCTGCGCGCTGGCTCTGCGCACGCCGGTCGGTACGATCTTTCACACCGGCGACTTCAAGTTCGATCAGACGCCGATCGACGGACGCCCGGCCGACTTCGCGCGGCATCGCGCGGATCGGCGACGAGGGCGTGCTCTGCATGCTCTCGGACTCGACCAACGCCGAGCGCGCCCGGCCACACGCTCTCGGAGCGCATCGTGGGCGAAGCCTTCACCTCGATCTTTCTCTCACGCCAAAGGCCGGATCGTCATCGCGTCGTTTGCCTCGAACGTTCCGCGCATTCAGCAGGCCGTCGACCACGCCGTGCGCTTCGGCCGCAAGATCGCGTTCCTGGGCCGCTCGATGCGCAACGTCGTCCACTTCGCCAGCGAGCTGGAGCATCTGCGCATTCCGCCGGAGACCGTAGTGAAGATCGAAGACATCGACAACTATCCGCCCGAGCAGATCGCTCGTGGTGACGACCGGATCGCAAGGCGAGCCGATGAGCGGACTCGCGCGCATGTCGGTGCGCGACCATGCGAAGTTTCGCATCGTTCCCGGAGATACGGTCGTCATCAGCGCGACGCCGATTCCCGGCAACGAGAAGAGCGTGTACAAGACCGTCAACAACCTCGCGAAGCTCGGCGCGACCGTCATTCACGGTACCGACGGACGATCGCACGTCTCCGGACACGGGTCGCAAGAGGAGCTGCTGCTGATGCTCAACTCGATGCGTCCGGAGTTCTTCGTGCCGGTTCACGGAGAGTACCGGATGCTCGACGCAGCACGGGCGACTCGCCGTGCGAGACCGGCGTCGAGAGCGGCAACGTCTTCGTCTTGGAGAACGGCGACGTGCTGCAGTTTACGGCCGAGTATCGGCGACAAGATCGGCAAGACGTACGGCGGCCACGTCTTCGTCGACGGCTCCGGCGTCGGCGACGTCGGCGAGGCGGTGCTGCGCGATCGCAAGGCGCTTTCGAACGACGGCATCATGGTGGTCGTCGTCGCGATCGACAGCGAAGAGGCGCGCGTCACCGCCGGTCCCGATCTCATCTCAAGGGCGTCTTCTACTTCCCGAAGCCGACGGCGTGCTCGACGAACTGCGCGCCGAGTTGCGTAGACGATCCAAGAAATCTCGGTCGACGGGCTGCGCGACGTCAACACCGTCAAGGAACACATTCGCAGCGGCCTAGCCAGTGCCGTCTACGCGCGGACGAAACGCCGCCCGATCGTCATCCCCGTCGTCATGGAAGTCTAATGGCGCCGACACCGCGTCGAAGACAGATTCCAGCAAGTCGGCTATCGTTTCGATCGGCTTGAAGAACGCGTCGGCGGGTTGGAGCTACAGACGGCGGACTGCCCTAGCCGAACGCTTTCGATGACCGCGTCGGTGAACTCCGTGGTCGTGCGTGGCCGCCGAGATCGGCGGTGGCGATGCCATCTTGAATCGCCTCGATGGCCGCTTCGTAGATAGCGCGCGAAGCGTTGGCGGCGCGCGGATCGTCGATGTACGAAAGAACGGCAGCGGCGGCAAGGATCATCGCCAGCGGATTGGCGACGTTCTTGCCGGCGAGGCGCGGGGCGGTGCCGTGCGGCGCCTCGGCCATGACCGACGATCGGCGTCAAACTCTCCACCGCGTCCCGAGTTGTCGCCGTGAAGGCAAGGACGATCGATTCGGCGCCGGCGACCGAGCCGAAGAGCTGCATGACCAAGTCGGAGAGGCAGTCGCCGTCGCGATTGAGCGCGGGAATCACCAGCGGCGTTGTCGCCCGGCGGCCGAGAGCAGCAGGGCGTAGGTCGCATCGATGAGCTGCGGATCGTAGTCGACGTCAGGATGGCGCGCGGCGGCGGCATCCATCTCTTCCTTGAGCATGCCTTCGTACACCGGGCTCACCGTATACTTCGGGCCGCCGAAGACGATCGCGCCGCCTTTTCTTGGCATGGGCGAACGCGTACTCGGCGACGTCGCGGCAGACGCCGCGCGAGATCGTTTCGGTGCGGTAGCGCGACTTCGTCGACGCCTTCGCCCTCGCGCCATTCCTTGGCGCCGTACGCATCGCCGACGGCCATGCGCACGACCGAGATCGGAGCGTGGATGCCGGCGACGGGACGCACGCGCGGCAGCCTGCGGCCGGTTCGCACGATGACGCTTCGCGTCGATCGCGTTCGCGAAGAATGCGGTTGGGCGAGCCGACGTCGTCCTTTCGCTTCGGGCGTGATCGTTGCGGCTTTGAGGCCGATGCCGTGCTGGCGTGATCGCTTCGGCGGCGTCGAGCACGACGTGGTTTTGCGTTTCGCGCGGCGATTCGCAAGCGAAAGGTCGTAGCTGCTCGAACGTCGAGCTCGAAGTCGATCACCGAACGGTCGAGCACGCGCAGCGCTTCGAGCAGCAACTCCTGTCCGGTCTGATCGCCCTCGAGGACGACGAGGGTCGGCGTACGTCAAAATGAACTCCCGTAGTGACGACGAAGCGGTAGATTCCATGGCACGCGCACGCCGGCAGGGCGACGGCGAGAACAGGATCAACCTCGAGATCGTCGGGATCGCCGCGTTGGCACTCGCCGTCTTCTGTAGCGGCGTCTCGCTTGCGATTCCGCATCATCGCCGGTAGCCGTCGGCGCGCTGGACCGCTGGCAGAGCTGCGCCATCTCTTTGGAGGCATGGCGCCGCTTTTCCCGGTGCTCGTCGCGCCTGCTCGGCGCGATCGTCTTCTTGAAGTCAACGTGCCGCGCATGATCGCGGGCTCGGAAGCACCGCGGTCGCCTACTTTTCTGATCGTCACGCGATGTTCGGCGCGGGCGGCGCTCGGCGCGCGGCGGCGCCGTCGGCGCGCACCATTTGGTGGGCGCTTGCACGCGCTGGTCGGCAATCGTCGGCGCCTGGATCGTGCTCGTCGGTCGCGCCGCTCTCGCTCACGCTCTGGCTGACCAACGCGAGTCTGAAGCAGCTCATCGGACGCGTCGATCGTTTTCTTCGAGGATCGCGGCCGCTGCGCATGCCGAAGATGCCGCACTGACGCGTTGAGCTTGCCGGAAGGCCACGGCTCGCTGCGCGAAGCCTTTGCGCTGCCGGATGAAGCCGATCGCTCCGGCCGGACCGCCGTCGAGACGATCGAGGCGTCGAAGATCGAGGTCGAACTCGAGCACGCCGCCTGCGCCGTTTCCGGATCGAAGTGCGCTGATGCCGGTCGCTCCGCGGCGCGAACCGGTCGCGCGTTACGCCGGAAGTGCGAACCGAACCGAAGACGACGTCGGCACGCGCCCTATCGGCTGCCCGATCTTTCGATTTTCGACCCGCCGCCGGCGCAGGTCGGTCGACGAATCGAATCGCGCGCACGTGCTCGAAGATACGCTCGCGAGTTTCGGCGTCGGCGCGAAGGTCGTGCACATCGAGCGCGGTCCGTCGATCACGCGCTACGAGCTTCAGTCCCGAGCGCGGCGTCAAGATTTCGCGAGATCGCCTCGCTGGCCGACGACCTCGCGCTGGCGCTGGCCGCGACCAGCGTGCGCATCGAAGCGCCGATTCCCGGAAAGTCCGCGGTCGGCATCGAGATTCCGAACCCAACCGTCGCGGTCGTCGCGATTCGCGAAATCCTCGACGCGATTCCCAACCGCGGTCAGATACCGCCGCTGTGGATGGCGCTCGGCAAAGACATCACCGGCCGGCCGGTCTTCGGCGACCTCTGCAAGATGCCGCACCTGCTGGTCGCCGGCGCGACCGGCGCCGGCAAATCGGTCTGCCTCAACACGATCATCGCGTCGCTGCTCGTGACGCGCGACGCCCGATCAAGTGCAGATGCTGATGATCGATCCCAAGCGCGTCGAGCTGACCGTCTTCAACGGCATCCCGCACCTCATCAAAGAGGTGATCACCGATCCGCGGCTCGCCGCCGGCGCGCTCTTCGAGATGACCAAGGAGATGGATGCGCGCTACGAGCGCTTTGCGAAAGCCGGCGTGCGCAAGATCGAAGAGTACAACGCGAAGTATCCCGACGAAGCGTCTACCCTACGTCGTGATCGTCATCGACGAGCTCGCCGACCTCATGCTGGTCGCGCCGGCGAAGGTCGAAACGACGATCATGCGCCTGGCGCAGCTCGCGCGCGCGACCGGCATTCACCTGGTCGTCGCGACGCAGCGGCCGTCGGTCGACGTCATCACCGGGCTTGATCAAAGCGAACATGCCCTCGCGCATTGCGTTTGCGGTGAGCTCGCAGGCCGATTCGCGGGTGATGCTCGACATGAACGGCGCCGAGCGTCTGCTCGGGCGCGGCGACATGCTCTATCTCCCCATCGACGCGCCGAAGCCGGTGCGCGCCCAAGGCGCGCTGATTACCGGCGTCGGAGGTCGGCCGGCTCGTCGAGTTCTGGGCGCGCCAGGCGCGTCCGGACAACCTGCTCGACGTCGAGGTCGTGCCGATCGACGACGACGAGACGGGCAAGACGCGTCGATCCGCTCTGCTACGATGCCGCGAAGTTCATCATCGAAACGAACTACGCATCGACCGCGCAGCTGCAGTCGCAGTTCTCGATCGGCCATCCGCGCGCGGTGCGCTTGATGAAGCAGCTCGAAGAGTTCAAGGTCGTGGGACCGCACGAAGGAACGAAGCCGCGCAAGATCGTCGTCGGGCTCGGCGGAGCTCGAGATGATGGCGCTCGCGCCTGGGTAAGGATCGAGGGCGCGCAGCAAGACCTTTTCGCGAGCGGCGAGTACGTGACGCGGATCGTCGATCGCGAGCCTGGTTGCGCCGGACGATCGCGTTCGCGTCTCTTCTTCGCGCTGGGCTAGGATGGTGACGCGGCAGCGGCGAGCCTGCCGCGTTCGCTCGCGTTGGGAGCAGCGCTACTGGGTCAATCAGGCGCGCCGATTGCGTGGTGGCTGACGTGGATCGTGCTATCCGACGTGTCTTGCTGCCGATCTGCCGTCGTGCTGCTCGTGGTTGCGTGGCGCGTCCTGCGGGCGTGGCGCGTGCGCATCTGTTGAGCATCGTCATGCTGCTTGATCTGCTGGCGCGGAGCCGACTTCTTCCAACACTATTTCTGCACGGCCGCGTCCGGCTCGATTGGGTCGTCAAGCACGAAGCTCACATTTTCGTATCCGAGCTCGCACGCAGCGATCGCGGTCGGGCTTCTACGGCCTCTGGGCCGCGACTGCTCTACGCCTCGGAGTTGCCGCAGCGCGCTGCGGACGATCGCCGCGGGGCGTTGCTGCTCGTGGTCTTCGCGGTCGCGATCTGCTGGTCGCGCCTAGCGCTCGGCGCGCACTATTCTGACCGACCTCGTCGGCGGCGCGCTGCTCGGCCGCGCTCGTCGCGGCTGATTTCTGTCGCCGTCGTCCTGCCGGTTCAGGGTCTTTGCGGCGGCCGCGGCGACGCGCGTAGAATAGGGCGACATGACCTATGCCGACCCGGCGCTCCTCGAAATCGAGCGAAAGACTCGATCGCGGCATTCCGCTTTCGTTCGACGACGGTCTGACGCTCTACCGCACCCCGACATCCACGGGCTCGGGCGCATGGCGCGCAACGAGTCAAGGAACGCAAGAGCGGCCAAAAGTCTTCTACGTTCTCAATCGCTACATCAACTCGACCAACGTATGCTTTGCGGGCTGCACGTTCTGCTCGTTCGCAGCCGACGAGTTCAAGGAGCCGCAGCGCGTCTTTCGGATGACGGCCGATCAGGTCTTCGCCAAGGCCGTCGAGACCGGGACGAACTTCAATCAGATCCACATCGTCGGCGGCCACGACCCACGTCAGCTTTCGCTCGACTATTGGCTGCCGCTGATGCGCCGCTTCAAGGAAGCGCTTGCCGCACGTGCAGCTCTCGCTCTTCACCGCGGCCGAGATCGAGTATATGGCCAAGCGTCACCGGCTGTCGTTTCCGGAGATCGTCACTGCGCTTAGCGAAGCCGGGCTCGACAACGTCAACGGCGGCGCGGCCGAGATTCTTCGCCGAGGACACGCGCGCGAAGATCTGCCCGAACAAGGTCTCGAGCGCGATAACTGGCTGGCGATTCACGAGGAGCTGCACCGCCAAGGCGTCGCCAGCAACGCCACGATGCTCTACGGGCACATCGAGTCGCTCGAAGATCGCGTCGACCACCTGATCCGGCTGCGCGAATCGCAGGAGCGCTCGCCCGGATTCAACGCGTTCATTCCGCTCGCGTTTCATCCCGACGGCAACGAGCTCTCGTACTGCGGCTGGACGACCGGACTCGACGACCTGCGAACCTTCGCCGTCGCGCGCTTGATGCTGCAACAACTTCGACCACGTCAAAGCCTACTGGATGATCCAAGGGCTGAAAGTCTGCCAAGTTGCGCTCCACTTCGGGGCCGACGACATGGACGGCACGCACGGCTCGACCGACGAAGAGATGATCTACCATTCGGCGGGAACGCAGTCCGGGCAGTACGTCGACGATCGCGAGTTTCGGCGCTTGATCGAAGAGGCCGGCTACGTGCCCGTCCGCCGCAACTCGACCTACGACGAATTCCCCTACGACTGGACGCCGCCACCCTCAGCCAAGGCGGAGCCGGCGTTCGCCTCTGTGTCATCCTGAGCGTGTCGAAGAGTGACTCGCCAATGACCTTGCGTTGCGGAAGGATCAAGTACACCAACGACTTGCCGATCTACGCTGCGTTCGATGCCGGTGCGATCGCGTATCCGGGCACCCTCCACGCCGACACGCCGGCGCGGCTCAACGCGATGCTGCTGTGCGGCGAGCTCGATTTGAGCCCGATCAGTGCCTTCACGTGGGCGGCGAACGCGCGCGAGCTCGTTCTGCTGCCGGATCTCTGCATCGGCGCGCGCGACGAAGTGGTATCGGTCGTGCTCGTCTCGGACGTCGCGCCGTCGCTTCTCGACGGCCGCTCGATCTTCGTCACCGAAGAATCGGCGAGCGGGCGCAACTTGCTGCGCGTCATCCTCGAACGGCGCTACGGTATCCGCCCTAAGTATATCGACGAGGCGCACCCGTTCGAGCGCGCGTCGAACGGCGATCCGACGCTGCTCATCGGCGACTCCGCGATCGACGCAATCGAGCGCTTTCCGGCCGAGAACGTCTACGATCTCGGACGCCTCTGGCACGAATGGACCGGAGAGCAGACGGTCTTTGCCGTGTGGGCAGCGCGTCGCGAAGCCTACGAGCGACACCCGCGTGAGGTGCGCGATTGCATGCACGCGCTGACCGATGCGTACACCTGGTCGCGCTCGCATGGCGCCGAGGTCGTCGCGCTCGCGCAGCGAGTAATTGCGCGGCCGCCGGGATTCTACGAAACTTACTACGGCAAGTTGAACTTCATGCTTCACGTTGCCGCCCAGAACGGGCTCGAGAGCTTCTGCCGCGAGCTGCTCGCGATCGGCGCGATTGCGGAGCTGCCCGCATTTCCGGAGAGCGTCGGTGCCGTCGCTAGCTGATCTGCTCGACCGCGCCGCTACGGGCGGCCGCCTCGATTTCGACGAGGGCGTGCGGCTCTACAACGAAGCCGACATCCACGACCTGGGCGCGGCGGCGCACGCGCGCCGCTTGGCAATGCACCCGCGCGACGTCGTCACCTACGTCATCGATACGACGATCAACTATACCAACGTCTGCAACGTCCACTGCACGTTCTGCGCGTTCTTCCGGCCCGAGCAGCACAAAGAAGGCTATACGATGTCGCACGACCGGGTGCTCGAGCGCGTGCGCTACGCGGTCGACCAGGGTGCGACGCAGATCATGATTCAAGGCGGCGTGAACCCGGAGCTCGGGATCGATTGGTTCGAAACGCTCTTCCAGCGAGTCGGCAGCGAGTATCCTCAGGCCGACATACACTCGCTCTCCGTTTCGGAGATCGTCGGCCTCGCCCACGTGGAAGGCATCTCGACCCGCGACGTGCTCGCGCGGCTGAAGGATGCCGGGATGAAATCGTTGCCCGGCGCGGGCGCGGAGATTCTGGTCGAGCGAGTGCGCAAGCGCATCTCGGCGCGCAAGGTCAAACCGCACGAATGGCTCGGCGTCATGCGCGAGGCGCAGTTGCTCGGGATGCCGACGACCGCGACGATGATGTTCGGATCGATCGAGACGCCGGCCGAGCGCATCGAGCACCTGCACGTGCTGCGCGAACTGCAAGACGAGACCGGCGGCTTCACGGCCTTTATTCCGTGGTACTACGTTCCGTTCAAGACGCCGCTGCGCGGCAAAGAGTCGACTGGCTTAGAGTATCTTCGGGTGCTCGCGATCTCGCGGCTCTATCTCGACAACTTCCCGCACCTGCAGGCATCGTGGCTCACGCCCGGGCTGAAGATGGGGCAGCTCGCCCTCTTCTACGGCTGCGACGACATGGGCGGCACGATCATCGAAGAACAGGTCGTTCACGACGCCGGAAGTACCAACGAAGCGACGCGCCGCGATATCGAGAACATCATCATCGGCGCCGGATTCAAGCCCGTCATTCGCGACACGTATTGGAATCTGCGCCCCGAAATGGCCCTCGCCACCGCCGGCTAACGGGCGTTAGCGATTGTGGCGGCGCCGAGGACCTCTTCGCCGATCGGATCGAGCAGAGCGACGAGCTGACCCGGCGTGACGGCGCGCTGGGGCTCTTCAAAGCGTAAACGAAGCAGGCCGCCGCCGAGCACCGTAGCGAGCGCCAAAGCGGGGGCGGAACGGTAACGTACCATCGCGCGTACCGGCGTCGCTTCGCCGGAAAAACGCTCGGGGCGAATGAGGTTGATCTCGTCGGCTTCGAGTTCGCGGCAGAGCAGCTCGTCTTCGCGTCCGATGACGATCGTGTTCGTCGTTGCGTCGATGCGGGTGACGTAACGTGCGCCGTCGCTGCTTGCGGGAAGGCGCGCTCGCTGGCCGACGGTGTAGTTGGCGATGCCCGCGTGCTCGCCGATCTTCTCGCCGCTCGACGCGACGACATCGCCCGCGGCGTTGATCTCAGGACGCAGGCGTCCGAGCACCGTCCGGTAATCGCCGCCTTCGACGAAGCAAATGTCTTGCGATTCGGTTTTATCGTGAACGGGAAGCGCCATGCGTCGCGCGTGCGCCCGCGTCGCCGTCTTGTCGAACTCACCCAACGGCAGCAAGAGCCGTTCGAGCTGGTCCGGCGTCAGCTGCGCGAGCGCGTAGGCTTGGTCTTTGGCGTATTCGTTGCGGAAGAGATGGGGGCCGTCGTCGCGCCGCTCGATGCGCGCATAGTGGCCGGTCGCCACGCAGCGCGCCCCTAGCCGGTCGGCGTACTGCGCGAGCGTTCCGAGCTTGACGAAGTTGTTGCACGCGACGCACGGGTTCGGCGTCCGGCCGCTCGCGTACTCGCTGACGAAGCGATCGATGACGTTGCGGCGGAACGTCTGCTCGAAATCGAGCACGTAATGCGGAATTCCCAGCGCCGCTGCGGTCCCACGCGCGTCGTCGAAGTCGTCGCTGCCGCAGCAGCTCTTGGCATGCGCGGGCCGCGAGGGCGCGTACATTTTCATCGTGATGCCGACGACGTCGTAGCCGCTCTCCACCAAGAGACCGGCCGCAACCGCAGAATCCACGCCGCCGCTCATTGCGGCGATTACACGCTCTTTTCGCATCGGACTTAAAGAACAGGATAACACTAGGGCGGGGCTAACTCAAAGTCCAAATGCCGGGAGCCTCTGATGCGTTGGGTGAGCGGTTTCGCGCCGCCCGCGAGGCCCGCGGGCTCGCCATATCGGACGTGGCGGAGCAGATTCGGATTCGGTCGGTCTATCTGGCGGCCATCGAGGAAGAGAATTGGAGCACGGTCGGCGCGCCGGTCTATATCCGCGGCTTCATTCGTACGTATGCACGCTTCGTCGGGCTCGATCCCGAAGAGGCGGTCGCGGCATTCAATCGGACGCAGCCCGCCGGTTCGGCGCAGGCGCTTCCGGCCCGCGACGATGCCTCGCGCGCCGAGGAAGGCGGCCGGCGCGGTCCGGTGCTAATTTGGGTCGCGGCGGTCGTTGCAGTGCTCCTGATCGCGTTCGTCGTCTACAACGAGCTGACGATGCGCCGCCCGGCGGTCACCGCGAGCGCCGCCTCGTCGCCCCCGAGCGCGGCCTCGGCGAGCGCGACCCCGTCTCCGGCTGCACCGACGCCGACCCCGGTCGGGCCGGGCGGCCCGAGGTCTCTTGCCCTGGTACTCTCGGCACCGTCGTGGCTCAGGGTCACCGTTGACGGCAATGTTAGCATGGAGGGTACGTTCCCGGCCGGAACGTCGAAGACGTTTCACGGAAAGAACGCGTTGGTGCGCATCGGCAATGCCGGCGGGGTGGAGATCTACGTCGACGGCAAAGACGTCGGAAAGCTCGGTAAGGCAGGCGACGTCGTCGAGCACGCCTTCACCCTTTGAGAGGAGCACGGTAAGAGTCTAGTGGCGAGCGAATCCTCGTTCGACGTCGTTTCGCGCGTCGATCAGCAAGAACTCGACAATGCGCTCAATCAGGCGCGCAAAGAGATCGAGAACCGTTTCGATTTCAAACATAGTAAGACGAACATCGAGTCCGACGGGAAGAAGATCACGCTGATCTCCGACGACGAGCTCAAGATGCGCAACGTCGTCGACATCCTGCAGAGCAAAGCCGTGCGGCGCGGGATCGACATCAAGGCCTTCCAGTTCGGCGAGGTCGAGCCGGCCGCCGGCAGCACCGTGCGGCAGGTCATCACGCTTCGCAGTGGCATCGGCAAAGATCAGAGCAAAGCCTTGCAGGCGCGCATCAAGGAGCTCAAGCTCAAGGTCACCGCGCAGTATCAAGACGAGCAACTCCGCGTCTCCGGCAAGAACAAGGACGACTTGCAGAAGGTCATCAACGCGCTGCGCTCGATGGAGTTCGAACTGCCGCTGCAGTTCGTCAACTATCGTTAGCGAAGGAATCGTGCGAAGCGTCGCGTTCGTCAGCCTCGGCTGCGCGAAGAATCTGGTCGATACCGAAGTGATGATCGCCAAGCTCGGCGCCGCCGGTTGGCGGCTCGAGAGCGATGCGGCCAGCGCCGACACCGTCGTGATCAACACGTGCGCGTTCATCGATCCCGCTAAAGAAGAGTCGACGCACGTCATCCTCGAGCACGCCGCGCAGAAGCGGCGCGGCCAGCAGCTCGTCGTCGCCGGCTGCTTGGCGCAGCGATACGGCGAGCAGCTCCAGAGCCTCGTGCCGGAGATCGACGGCATCGTCGGAACCGGTGCGTACGCCGGAATCGCCGAGCTGCTCGACGAGGTCGAGGCCGGACGCCGGCCGGTACGCCTCGATTTTGAAGCGGAGCCGGAGCACGACTTCTTGCCGCGGCTCGTTACCACGCCGCGGGCGACGGCCTATCTCAAAGTAGCCGAAGGCTGCGATCATCCGTGCACGTTCTGCATCATTCCGGCGCTGCGCGGGCCGTTTCGCAGCCGCGGCAGCGAATCGATTCTCGCCGAAGCGCGCGCGCTTGTCGCCGGCGGCGCCAAAGAGCTGATTCTGATCGCGCAGGATACGTCGATGTGGGGACGCGACCGGGGCATACGGCGCGGCGGTCTCGCGCAGTTGCTCGAGCAGCTGCATGAGGTCGAGGAGCTCGAATGGATTCGGCTGCTCTACCTATATCCCGCGACGGTCGACCGGGAACTCGTCGAAACGATCGCGCGGCTTCCGAAAGTCTGCAAGTACATGGACATGCCCCTGCAGCACGCGCACCCCGAAGTCTTGCGCGCGATGCGCCGCCCCGGCAACGGCGAGCGCTATCTCGAAATCATCGACGAGTTCCGCTCGCGCGTTCCCGGCATCACGATGCGCTCGACCTTCATCGTCGGATTTCCGGGCGAGCGAGACGAGCATGTCGCATATTTGGAGGATTGGATCGGTCGCGCGCAGCTCGATCGGGTCGGTTTCTTCGAATACAGCGCCGAGGAGGGCACGCCCGCCGCCGAACTCCCGGAGCGCGTAAGCGTGCGCCGCCGGCGCGAGCGGCTGATTCGCCTGCGCGAAGCGCAGCGCGTAGCCTCGGAGACGGCGCGCGCCCGCCGTTGCGGCCACACGGTGCGCGTCCTCGTTGAGGAATCGCGACGGCTCGGCGAGCGCGACCCGCTGCGCCGTGCCCTAGGCGCAACGCGGGCATGGTTCGGACGTTCCGAAGGGGAAGCGCCGGGGGTCGATGGGGGCGTGTACTTCACCGGTGTAGCGCGCGTGGGCGAGTTTTCTGACGTGCGGCTCGACGGCCATGGGCCATTCGATTTCTTCGGCCGAGCCGTTTCGCTGGAGCCTTGCATCGTATGAGTAAGCGCATCGCGCTGGTCGCCGCGGTCATCGTGCTCGGCGTCGCGGCGGCGGCTGCGGGCTACGCGATTATCGAGCGGCGCAATCCCGTGAGCGCGATCGGCCAGATCGCCCAAGTATTCGTCCCGACGCCGCAGCAGGTCTTCGGTAAAGCGAACTTGCTCGTGCTTGTCGAGGGACTCGATTACGACTATACCGCCAGCGACGAAGAGTATTCGAAGAACTCGCGCAGCGACGTGATCTGGGCGGTCAATCTCGACTTTGCGAACAAGCGGATCTACCAACTCTCGATTCCGCGCGACATGATCGCAACGATGCCCAACGGCGCGCAAGCGAAGATCAATCAGGCTCAAGCCGACGGCGGCGTGGCGGAGGCAAAGAACGTCATCGCCGAGTTTCTCGGAATTCCCGGTTTCGACAAGTACGTCATCCTGCGCATCGACGCAACCAAGGAGTTCATCGCTGCAATCGGCGGCGTGAACGTCGACGTCAAGACCTCGGATTGCCTGCAATTTCAAGACCGGCTGCAAGGGCGGCGAGCTCGATTACGACGACACCTGGGGGCACCTGCACATCCATCTGAAGGAAGGCATGCAGCATCTCAGCGGAGAGGAGGCCGTCGCGTACATGCGTTTTCGCCACGACTGGTGCAGCGATCCATGCCGGATCAAGCGCCAGCAGCAAGTGCTGCGCGCGCTCGCCGACAAGCTCAAAGGCGACCGGATCAACACGCTCCTGCATCTGGGCGACCTGCTGGCAGTATTCCGCCGGAACGTGCAGACCGACTTTTCCGATTCGGAGCTGCTCTCGCTGGCCACGTTCTTTCAAGGAATCACCCCCGCCGCGATCGTGAGCAACCAAGTCCCCTACACCGGCGATATCGATCTTCCCGGCTACGGCGACTCGCTCGTACCCGATACCGGCGCGCGCGCGCATCTCGTGGCGACGATGCTGACGCCGCAGCCCACGCAACTTTCATCGCCCGACGCTTTGGCGCTCGCGGCGATCCCGCCATCGACGCTGCGCGTCGACGTTGAGAACGGCAGCGGCGTGACGGGGGCTGCGCGCCGGCTCGCGGATCGGCTCGCCCATGCGGGATTCACGATCGGGCAAGTCGGCGATGCGGAGCGTTCCGACTACACCGCAACCGAGATCCACGAGCACTCGAACGTAACGTTCGCGGGTGCGCGCGTCCGCGAGGCCCTGCCGGCGGGATTGCACGACGTGACCGTCGTGCCGGATACGGCCTCGAGTGCCTCACCGGTTGCAACCGCAACGCCGGCCAGCGACGTGACGGTCATCGTCGGCAGCGATTTTGCAAAGAAATCGTAACGTGAAGCTCGTGGTTGCGATCGTGCTCGCCGGTGCGATCTACGGGGGCTGGCACGAATTCGAGCGTCAGAGCAATCTCACGCCGGCGATCGTTACGCCGCAGACAAACGTACATTTGGAATTCTCCGGCGCACCGGCTCCCCGGATCTATCGGCTGACGCACGAGTTCTCAACCGGAGACCGTTCGAACCGGCCGCGGCTGATCGCGCTCACCTTCGATGACGGTCCCTATCCGGTCTTCACGCCGATGCTGCTCGACATGCTGCACGATCTCCAAGTGCCGGCGACGTTCTTCTTGATCGGGAAGGACGCGCAGGAGTGGCCCGAGCTCACGCAGCGCATCGAACGCGACGGCAATGAGATTGCCGATCACACCTACACGCATCCGAACCTCGACGAAGAGACGAACGCCGCAGTGCGCCGGGAGATTCTCGAAGGCGCCGAAGCGCTCTGGCCACTGACCCACGATCCCGCGGTGCACACGCTCATGCGGCCGCCGCACGGACGCTACACGGAGCGCACGCTGGAGGTAGCGCAGAGTCTCGGTTACTCCGTGGTGCTGTGGACCGACGACAGCGGCGATTGGAGAACGGTCACCGTTCCGCAGCTCGAGAATCACCTGCTCGAGCACGCGACGGCGCCGGAGATCGTGCTGCTGCATAGCGGGAAGCTGGCGACGATCGAGGCCCTGCCCCACGTGGTGGCGCGTTTCCGAGCCGCCGGGTACCGGTTCGTCACCGTCGGCGAACTGCTCAAGCTCGTACAGACCGGCGAGCTCAACCATCCGCTGCGCCGGGCGGTTTAGAGGTTCCTTAGAATATGCCGCGTCAGATCATCGATACCGAGTCGAGCCGCCCTGCCTACGAGCGCCGCCGCACGCGGCGGATCGTGGTCTCGGTGGTAATCTTCCTGCTGATCGCAGCCGCCATCTGGTTCCTTGCTCACCGTGCGGTCGGCCAGGAAACTCGGGCGACTGGGGGAACCGCTTCGCAGTGCCATTGTTTGATAGCTTGAGGGTGAGAGAATTCCTGAGCGCCTGCGCGAGGCGCAAGGGCAGCGTTATCTTCCTCGCGCTGGTCATGACCAGCGCGATCGTTGCCTGCAGCAGCCTCGGACAAACGTCGGGGGTCGACGTCGGGCCGAACTTCCCGTCGAAGACGCTCTATGCGACCAATAGTAACCAGAACGCGATCAGCATCTACTCGAACGTCAAGAGCGGCGGGCCTTCCTATAATATCGGCGGCTCGAATACCGGCCTCGACGGTCCGCAGTACCTCGCCTTCGATCGGGTGCAGAACCTCTGGGTGACCAACTACAACCCGAGCACCGGTCGGGCGTTGCTCATCGAGTATGAAGCGCTGGCCACCGGTAACGTCATACCGCTGACCTCGGCGGCCATATCGGGGCGCCCGCGCGGTATCGCCTTCACCCCGAAAGGACCCTCACCGCGTCCCTCGAGTTCGTCGACTCCGGTTCCGCGGATCATGGTGGTCGCGGATAATATCCCGACCGCCGTCTATCCCAACCAAATCCTGCTCTTTGCCTCGGGCAGCACGACGTCGTTTCAGTCGATCGCCGGACCGAAGACGGATCTGAAGGTACCCGGCGGCGTGAGCGTCGACAAGCAGGGCCACATCTACGTTGCGAACATCGCCGGCGCGACGGTCGAACAGTTCCTTCTGCCGACGCCGTCGCCGACGCCGAAGCCAACCGCAACGCCCTCGCCGACGCCGACCCCATCGGCCACGCCAAGCGGATCGCCGAGTCCCTCGCCGACGCCGTCGCCGACGCCGACGCCGATTAACATCTATCCCCGCTTTGCGATTACGGCCAAGAACGGCGTCGTCTCGCCATTCAGCGTCGCGGTCGACACGCTGGGGTACATTTACATCGTAGATCAGGGACGCTCGAAGGCGAGCTGCGGCTCGACCAGCGGCCCCGCGATACTCGTCTTCCCGCCGTATAATAAGAAGATTCCATTCACCAAGCCGATTCGCACGATCCGCGGATGCAAGACGATGCTCAACGCGCCGACCGACATCAAGGTCAACGCCAACGGGATTATCTACGTTGCCGACTCCACCGCGGGTGGCGGCGGCGTGATCCTCGTCTACGCGACGACGGTAAGCGGCAACCAGCCTCCGACGTCGTTCTACACGTCTCCAGGAGCGGTAACGGGAATCGGCCTCGTGCCGTAAGGGTCCATGTCGTTCATTAAAAGCATCATCGACGGTAACGAGCGGGAAGTCGCACGTCTGCGGCGCACTGCGCGGGCCGTCAACGAATTCGAAGCATCGATCAAGGCGCTCTCCGACGCCGAGCTGCAAGCGAAGACCGCCGAGTTTCGCGGCCGGCTCGAGCAGGGCGAGGCGCTCGACGATATGCTGCCCGAGGTCTTTGCGGTCGTCCGCGAAGCCGGCGTGCGCACCGTCGGGATGCGTCATTTCGACGTCCAGATCATGGGCGGTCAAGTGCTTTACGAGGGGCGCATCGCCGAGATGAAGACCGGCGAAGGCAAGACCCTCGTCGCGACGCTTCCCGTTTACGCGCGCGCGCTCGAAAGACGCGGCGTTCACGTCGTTACGGTGAACGATTACCTCGCCCGCCGCGACGCCGAGTGGATGGGCCCGATCTATGAGTTCCTCGGTTTGAAGGTCGGCATCATTCAGCACGGACTCGATTCGGCGCAGCGCCGCGACGCCTACAACGCCGACGTGACCTACGTTACGAACAACGAGGTGGGCTTCGACTATCTGCGCGACAACATGGCCTGGCAAGTCGAAGACCTCGTCCAACGCGAGCTCTACTTCGCGCTCGTCGACGAAGTCGACTCGATTCTGGTCGACGAGGCGCGCACGCCGCTGATCATCAGCGGACCCTCGCAAGAGTCGGGCGAGCTCTACGACAAGTTCGCGCAGATTCTGCCGCGGCTAAAGAAGGGCGAGGATTACACCGTCGACGAGAAGGCGCACGCGGTTCCAATCACCGAAACCGGCGTCGCCCACGTCGAGAAGATGCTCGGCATCCAGAATCTTTACGAGCAGCGCAACATCGAGCTGACGCATCAGCTCAACGCGGCGCTCAAGGCCTGGAACCTCTTCCATCGCGACCAGCAGTATATCGTCAAGGATGGCGAGGTGATCATCGTCGATGAGTTCACCGGGCGCCTGATGTACGGTCGGCGCTACTCCGACGGCATCCACCAGGCAATTGAAGCGAAGGAAGGTATCAAGGTCCGCGGTGAGGACCAGACGCTGGCGACGATTACCTTTCAGAATCTCTTCCGGCTCTACGATCATCTCGCCGGCATGACCGGTACGGCGAAGACCGAGGAGCGAGAGTTCCGCGACATCTACGGCCTCGACGTCGTCGTCGTACCGACGAACATGCCGATGGTCCGCAAAGACAACTCCGACATCGTCTACAAGAGCGAGAAGGCGAAGTTCGATGCGGTGGTCGACGAGATCATCGACGAGCACAAAAAGGGCCGGCCGGTGCTCGTCGGCACGCGTTCGATCGAGAAGAGCGAGCTGCTCGCGACGATGCTGCGGCGCAAGGGCGTCGAGTGCAACGTGCTCAACGCGAAGTATCACGAACAAGAAGCCGAGATCATCAAGGACGCGGGCCAAGAAGCCCAGGTGACGATCGCCACCAACATGGCCGGGCGCGGCACCGACATCAAGCTCGGCGAAGGCGTCGCGAAGAACGGCGGCCTGCACATTATCGGCACCGAACGCCACGAGTCGCGGCGGATCGACAACCAGCTACGCGGACGCTCGGGGCGCCAAGGCGACCCCGGCTCGTCGCGCTTCTATGTTTCGCTTGAAGACGAGGTAATGCGCCTCTTCGGCGGCGACCGGATGACGAACATCATGGAGCGCGTCGGCTTTACCGACGAGCAGCCGATCGAATCGGGCTTGGTGACTAAGTCGATTCAGCGCGCGCAGGGCAAGGTCGAGAATCACAACTACGAGATTCGCAAGCACGTGCTCGAATACGACGACGTGATGAACAAACAGCGCACGATCATCTACGCCGACCGCCGTGCGATTCTCGAAGGAACGTTCGATTCGCGGACGTTCATGACGCAGACGCTCGAGGCAAAAGTCAACGAAGCGCTCGAGGAGAACGCGCCCGAGAACGTCCATCCGCAGGAGTGGGACCTCCCCGAGATGCTCAACGCGCTCGATCTGGTCTTTCCCGCGAAGCGCAGCCTCTTCGTCGACGAACTAACCGGCAAGGACCGCGAAGAGATTCGCCGCGTGCTGCAGCAGAAAGCGCGCGAAGCATACGAAGCCAAGGAGAAGGAAGTAACGCCGGAGATCTTGCGCGTGGTCGAGCAGCGCTATCTCTTGCTGCCGATCATCGATCGCCAGTGGGTCGACCATCTCTACGTAATGGATCACTTGAAGACCGGCATCGGCCTGCGCGGCTACGGTCAAAAAGACCCGCGCGTCGAGTATGAGAAGGAAGCCTTCGAGATCTTCGAGTCGCTGAAGAACAACATCGCCGACGAAGCGATCAAAGGCGTCTTTCGCGTCGTCATCGAGCACGGTCCGCCGCCGCAACAGCTCACGCCGTACTCGCCGGGTGGCCCGCCCCCGCCGCAGTTCGAGCCGATTCCCTCGGGCGAACTTGTGCCGCAACCGGTTGCCGCCGGCAACGCATTACCGGCGCAACAAGTCGAACAGCTCCTCGGCCCAATGCCCGGCGCCGGCCGGCGCGTCCAACAGTTCCACACGAACAAAGACGACGAGTCACCCACCAAACCGATGCAGCGTGAACAGCCGAAGGTCGGCCGCAACGAAATGTGCCCCTGCGGCAGCGGAAAAAAATACAAGAAGTGCCACGGCACGGCAGCATAGCGGGATAGGAGTTAGACCACTTCAAAACGAGGCCCCCTGCGCTGGGCCGGCTAAGCTGCGGCGCGATCTAAGCGCCAAGTATCGATAACCTAAGCTGCGAGACTGCGAGGCACTGCGAGGCGCAATTGCGCACGCGATCGGCGCCGTGCTGCGCAGCGGCGAGGCTACGCTAAGCGCCTAGCGCGATGCGGCCTCGCGGGCGTGGGCGGGTTGTGCTGCTCGCGGCTATGGAGCTAGGTCCGGGTGATCCATACGAAGCTTCTCCCTACCACACTCATTCACGTATACAAAGCGCGGTCCGTCAAAGCAGTTCGTAAACGTCGTCAGCGCCTCAATCTTGCGCGCAAGCAGATGAATGATCCACACATCCTGCGAGTGATAGTACGCTAGGCGCTCTCTAAACGTCACGTCGCCCCGAGGACTAAGCATCAACGTTGGTGGATCGTATGGACCTTTACGTTCTTGCGCCTCCTCATCTAATGCCATCATATAATACATGATGCGCGCCGCGTCTTCCCACAACGAGTTTCCCGGAAGTTCAGGCATCCCGAGCAACTCTTCCTGGTGCTGTAAAGCGGCGCGCATGTAGTACCCTAAGAGGCGCGGCAGCCTAGGCTCAGCCGCAGCCTGCAGAGACCTCGGAAGCGATACATCAAGCCCAGGGCGATCGTTAAGAATGACTTGGTAAACAGTGAGCCGTTCCCCGTGTTTCGTGTAGCTTGATACCTCTCGAAATGCATTCATATAGAACTCGCGGTCACGCAATCTATCATAAACGGCTCTGCTTACAAATAGCTGACTCGCCTCGGCCGCGCTCATTACTCTTTGTGCCCCGTTAATTCCCGAGCCTGCAAGATTATCGTTTCCGTTAATATCAGTTACGGCATTATCTATGTTATCATTTAGCCCAACTCGAATAGAGAAACGTCGCATCGCGTCTTCCGTGCGCGCGTTGTATTCATGCAACAATTCCAGCATTCGCAAAGCTACTCGGACGTGAGCATCATAATCGTCAGCAGCTCGATCCGGCGCGTTTCCTAGAATGGCTGAACACACGCCGTCACCGACCGGAAAAAACATCAAGCGCTCTCGTGGGACTCCCTCTCGCTCAAAGGCCTGAATGATGATTTCATTTAGAGCCTTTATTAAATCAACTTGAGCTTCGATACTGCGCTTTAACGTATAACCGACTATGTCGACAAATATATAACGGGCTTCCAAGGTTACAACAGCCTGCACAGATCACGATTTCCTTTCGCTGAGTGAACGGACAAATAAACCTACTATATTATCGCACCAGCTTAGACCACTTGAACGCACATTTAACTGATTCGACTCCCGATAGGCACCAAATGACGCACCGCGGTCTGGTTCATGCGGCACGCAGGTTTAAGGACTATTCGTCTATCCAAATCAAGGGATCTCCACTTTCGTTAAACGCCATGCAACGCAACCGATCGCGGACGTGCTCGTCGCCGGGGCGTTTGCGTGGTTTGTATCGTACGGTCGGTCGGGGGCAGGTCGCGAGGCGGCACGCTTGCCGCTGGCTCATCCCCTCGTCCTCTAACGCCCTCACCGCTTCCTTGCGCGCTGAGGGCCCCACCCGTTTTTTCGAATCACCTCGGACATCGCGCGGATCTCGAGGGCTTGACGCGCGACAATGCGCTCCATCTGCGAGTTTTCGGATTCGAGCTCTTTCAGACGGGTGAGATCGCTGATGTCGAGCCCGGCGTATTTGCTTCGCCACAGTCGCAGCGTGTTGACGTGAACGCCGTGTTTGCGAGCGAGCTCAGCTGCGGATCGGCCGGCGTCGAGCTCTTGAAGGATCGCGACGATCTGCGCTTCGGTGTAGCGTCGCTTGCGCATGCGGGTCTCCTTTGCAGGCCATCTTGGCCGGAAACCCACAATTCCCATTGGACTAGATTCCGGGGCTCAGCCCCCTGGCACATGCGTACGACAGAACCGTGCAATGAGTGCTGCATCGATGCGGTCGGTTTTTGTCCGCAGCATCTCGCTCTTGGCGAATGCTTTGATGCGCATGGGGTTGACCAGGCTGACGACATGGCCGGCCTCGTGCAGCGCGAGCGCCAGATCTTCGCTCCAACCGCCGGTGGCCTCGAGGCACGCGTGCACCCTCTCGGCTTTGCGATTGCGCAGCCAGCTCTGTAACTGCTTAAAACCGGCTGCCGAATTGGCGACGCTTTTCGATGTCGAACGATCGTCCTGCAGCAGAACTGCGTGCATCTCGTGCTTTCCGACGTCGATGCCTAGGATCTCCACGCTCACCTCACTCGCCGGCAAGCTATCCCGAACGATCACCCTGATGCATACAGGCTTCGCGACGTACGCGGCCTAAGATACGGTCCGATCTCCTAGGATAGCAGTCATCGGGTCGGCCATCGATCTTATTTCCGAGCTCGAAGCCCAAGGCGTTTTAGGATGTGCCGACCCGCCCTTTCGGGTTAAGGGAACCGTTCAACGCGGCCCGTTCGGTAACATATCAGGCTTTTTGGTAGCGCGCTCGATCGCCCGCGCCGCGTGCAAAGTTTGCAGCGCCGTTTGCAAATCGCGCGGCGTCGCGAAAAGGCTATATGGCGTAACGCTTTTGGCGCTGCACGGGGATGGAATGTGATCGCCGATGCATCGATGTGCGTCTCTCCTCCGCTAAGCACCCATTTCGCGTACGGGGAGCCGTCCGCTATGGGGTCAATGCAAAGACTGTTCCGTAACCGTGAGCGCCGCCTCGACTTGTCGTTCCGTAAAGTGTGCCGTGCAGGTTCGTGAGTCCGGCTAGCGGGTCAGACCCGTCTGTGCCCGAGCCAAAGCTATGCAGCACCGTTTCTTTGCCGGTTGGCGCGATGCTGAACACGGTTCCGCCACCATCGCGTCCTTGGTAGTATGATCCGCCGTGGCCGGTCGTCCCGTAAAGCGTACCCTTTACATCGATCAATCCAGCATATGGGAAGCAGCCATCGGGAACATTTCGAAAGTTGTGGACGACCTTTTCACTCCCACTCTTGCTGATGCGGAAAACCGTACCACAGCGGTACTTGCCGCCTTGCGTGGTCGTGCCGTAGAGGGCGCCGTTGGCGCTGATCAAGCCTGCCATTGGGTCGGAGCCATTCGTGTCTCCAAGAAAACTGAAAACTAGGTTCTCTCTACCGTCTGACGTGATGCTAAAGACGGTCCCCGCGCCATGAGTCCCGTGCGTCGTTCCGCCGGCAGTCGTAGTGCCATATAGGAGCCCGTTTACATAGGTGAGCCCAGCCAAGGGCCACGCGCCGTCACTAGGATAATTCGTAAAGCGATGCAGCACTGTCTCTTGGCCATTCAAAGTAACGCTGAAGACTGTACCAGAGCCCGCAGAACCGGTGCCATTATATGTCGTACCGTACAGCTCGCTATTCACGTATATCAAGGGTGCCTGAGGCAACTCGCCATCAGAGCCGTAGCCGCCGAAGCTGTACAACACGGTTTCTTTACCGCCTCGGGTCACGCTGAATACGGTTCCGGCCTCATACACACCCCCGCTAGCGGTAGTGCCGTAGAGCTTGCCGTCGACGGCGGTCAAACCGGCGAGGGGGGCAGCGCCATCGGGTTGGCCTTGAAAATGGTGCAACACCCTCTCGGTGCCGGTAGCCGGGTTTACGCTGAAGACTGCGCCAAGCACACCACCCGCGCTGGTAGTGCCGTATAGCTTACCACGCATCGCGACTACATCCCCAGCAGGGTTCTTGTCGCCATTAAGGCCGCTGAAGCTCGTGAGGATTTTGTAGCCGGATGATCCCAAATGCTGCGACGCCGCCGGCGCCGTGATGTTTTGGGGCATCGCGCCTGGCTGTCTGACCGACGTCTGCAATCCATCGCAATTCGCGAGCATTGCCGCGACCACCGCGATCATGACAACGCCGCGGAAACGTGCAATCATTTCATACTCCATGCGCAAGAGTGTAGCGGCCCATGCCGTACGCCGGCGGTTTGGCGAGAATGACCGTGAGAGCCAGGCCGCTCCAAACGGCATGGTCGATTTTGAATGCTTGAAGCTTCCACCTTGCTGGACTCTTTGCGCTCATGATTTTTTCTACTGCTGCGTACACTCTGGGGAGGTCCGCTGTGCGGACGTACCGTTGGAGCATGGTCACATGCGGGCGGTGACTCGCATTGAGTGCGTATCCTTTTGGAAAGCTTTGTCGCAACCGCGCGTTGAGTGCCGCCGCGTGCTGGAGCATCGTCGCATCTGGCTCCAGGGCTATGTCAATGGCCGTAACCGTTGTGGGAGGCGTGCTCGATGCGTGAACATAGCCGACTTGGGGTACCAAGCTGACAACGAGGGCCACCAAGACGATCAAAATGTTTCGCATGCGTATCCTTTGGTTGGGAAGCGCGCTATTACGTCGCCGGCTGGACGATAGTCGCGAAAAACTGGGAGAGGCACGGTTTAACCTGAATCCATGATTACGTCCAAGCTCTCCTCCTTGTACGAGCTCGCGCAAGGCGAGCCAGTGCCGCGGATGCGGCACCCTCGCACCGGCACGGACGCGCGAGCAGGCCGCGAGCGACAACCCTGTAACCTTGGCGATCTCCTTAAGCGAGAACGCGCCCAGCCGCGATTGCGGCGATACTCTTCGCTGATCGCCTCGCCTCGCGCGGTGGTTGACGGCAGCGTTGCGGCGCGACTAAGAGTCAATGCTTTGCTCCTGTTGTCGACGCGGCGCGGATCAAGTACAGGCTCCCACCTGATTGCGAATACGCGTTATGGAGTCAACGCGAAGACCGTTCCGTTTTGGTTGGCGCCGCCATATTCCGTCGTGCCGTACAGTGTGCCCTTCAAGTCGATCAGGGGCGCGACCGGATGAGTGCCGTCGGTTCCTTTGCTGAAGCTGTGGAGCACCTCTTCCGTGCCGCTTGGCGTTATGCTGAACACAGTTCCACAGTTGAAATACTTAGTGGTGCGGCCGCACCTGTACGACCCGCCTTCGCTGGTCGTGCCGTAGAGCGTGCCGTTTACCTCGATTAGGGATGCCGCGGGATCAGCGCCATCGGTCCCGTAGCCGAAGCTGTGCAGCACTTCTTCCGTGCCGCTCGTGCTGATGCTAAAAACCGTGCCACCTTTGTACGCGCCACCGAATTCTGTCGTGCCGTAGAGCGTGCCGTTTACCTCGATCAAGGATGCGGTGGGATAAGCGCCATCGGTTCCGTTGCCGAAGCTGTGGAGCACCTTCTCCCTGCCGCTTGGAGTGATTCTAAAGACCACGCCCTTGTGGTAAGCGCCCCCCGAATAAGCCGTGCCGTAGAGCGCGCCGCCGGCATCGATTAGGCCCGCCTCGACATTCCTGCCGTGGCTTCCTCCGAAAAAGTGGAGCACTTTCTCCGTGCCGTCCGCCGTAAGGCTGAAGAACGTTCCGCCGCTGTTCACGTGCTTGCCGCCATTGCTCGTCGTGCCGTAGAGCTTACCCTTTAGCTCGATCAGAGATGCGTTGGGATTATCGCCATCAGGTTTTCTGCCAAGGAAGCTGTGCAGAACGTGCTCGGTGCCGCTCGTGGTGATGCTAAAGACGGTTCCGCCGCCCCCAGCGGTGCTGCCGCCTCCCCTCGTCGTGCCGTAGAGCGTGCCGTGCACGTCGATTAGGCCGGCAACAGGTTCGCTCCCGTCTGGATAGTTGCCGAAGCTGTGCAGCACGTTCTCCTTGCCGCCCGTTGTAATACTGAAGACCGTTCCGAATAGACCCGTGTGATAAAAGCAGTTGCTATCGATAGTGTATGCCCCGCCTCCGCTCGTCGTTCCGTAGAGCGTGCCGCCCACGTCGATCAGACCGGCGAGGGGGCAGCCTCCATCCGGGGGTGCGCCAAAGCTATACACGACCTTGTAGTTCGAGCTACTGGTGCGTGCCGCGAGCGCTGGACCTTGAGCCATTAGACCAGGCGCGTCGATCGGGGGCTGCGATCCCCCGCAGCCAGCAAGCAATGCAGCGACGACGCCGCATCTCAACGCGTAGCGATTAAGATTCCAGTGTGTCACAAGCTTTGCTCCTTTTTACCGGCTGTGCAGTCGCGAACGGGTTAGCCGTAATTCCAAATGCGCCTTGCGCGATTTAAGGAGTCAACGCGAAGACCGTTCCACAACCTTCTTGGGACTTGCATCCATCGCTGCCGTATGCAGTGGTGCCGTAGAGTGTGCCCTTGACGGCGGTCAATGGCGCCCGCGGGTCCTTACCGTCGGTGCCGCCGGTGAACGCATGGAGCACGGTCTCCGTGCCGCTGGTGCTGATGCTGTAGACGGTGCCGCAGGAGCACGAGGCCGCGCCGCCGCCGGCCGTCGTGCCGTAAAGCGTGCCGTTTACATCGATCAAACCGGCTTCTGGATTCGCGCCGTCGGAGCCGCCTAAGAACTTGTAGAGCACGTTCTCCGTGCCGCTCGGCGTTATGGTGTAGACTGTTCCGCAGCCGTTGCCTCCGCATCCCGTGCCGCCGCCGCTACTGGTCGTGCCGTAGAGCGTGCCGTTGACGTTCAGCAAATCGCCCGTCGGGCCGCGCCCATCGGAGCCACCCGCAAAACGATACAGCACCGTCTCCTGGCCGGTCGTTGTCATGCTATAAACGATTCCGCAGCAGGTTGCTGCACGGCTAACGAAAACCGTCGTTCCGTACAGTATGCCGTGGACGTCGATCAAACCGCCCTCGGGGTCGTGCCCGTCCGTCGTCGCTCTGAAGCTGTGCAGGACCGTATGCACGCCTGACAGGGTGAGGCTGTAAACGGTTCCTCCGTCGCGGTGGCGACCGCCGCCGTACGTGTTGGTCCCGTAGAGGATATGCTTTACGGAGATCACGCCTGCGTGAGGATACGTGCCGTCCGTGGTACCTTTGAAACTATAAAGTACTGCCTCAGATCCGGTCGTGCTGACGCTGTAAACGGTTCCGCCGCCGGTTGGACCACCCTCATACGTCGTGCCGTACAAGGTGCCGTCGACGTCGATCAAACCCGACTCCGGGTATACTCCGGTTTTTGTCGTGAAGGTGTAGAGCAGTTTTTCCGCACCCTTCGGCGTAATGCTGAAAACGGTTCCACAGCCGCCGCTTGCCCGCGGGCGGCAGTTTCTTTGGCCGCCGTTGGAGGCGGCGCCGTAGAGCGTGCCGCCGACGTCGAGTAGCCCACCGATCGGCTGTTCCCCGTTCGGAAAGCCATCGAATGCGTAGAGCACCTTGTAGGATGACGATCCAGGCCTGATGCCGCTTTGCAGCGCCGCGCTTGGCGCGCCGATTGGCTGCGATCCCGCGCACCCGGTAACCAATACTGCCGCGACGCTGACACTTAGCGCGTAGCAGTTGAAAGAAAAAATCCTCATTTGATTTGCTCCCCGAGGCCTCGACAGTTCGACGACTAATTACATTCGATACGCCGCAGCGCTACCCCAGCCGAGCGAGCGCTTACGAGTGCGCATGTTGGAGAAGCGCGTCCCAATGCCGCGGATGCGGCACCTGCGCCCCGGCCCGAATGCGCGAACAAGCCGCGAGCGATAGGGTGGCGTTCGAACAATCGCGGCTACTTATTGCTGATTGCCGAACCGATCGGTTCGATGACCAACGAGTTGTTGTAGTGACCCGGCGTACCGCCCGACGGATACGCCCAACGATCCACTGAGCTCACGCTGTATGCGAAGGTGATGCACGGGCCCGCGAAGTACTTGCCAAACGGAGCGATCGTGCCTTGATCGACGTCGCAGGCGGTGCCGTCGAAGTTGTTCAGCGGAGTGGATCCGACAATCGTCGCGCTCGAACCCGATACCGTCAGCTGGTACGCGCACGAAGCGTAGACTCCCTGGCACTCCTGATCGTTGATGACCAGCTGGCCCTTCACTCTATCCCAGTTCACGCCACCCGGAAATTGAATCGTTCCGCCGCTGTAGTTGACGGTATGCATCGCACTGCTCCCCGACGGCAGCTCCGAAATCATGACGGCAAAGGTCGGGTAGTTGAAGCCGTCGGCGTAAAGATTGCCATCGGTGTCGTACGCCGGGAAGAAGTACTCGTACTGTGACGGGTTGCTATATCTGGTGGGGCTTCCCGAGCCATTGTGGTAGACTTCGATGGCGCCCGCGCCGCTGGAGCCTTGGGTTTCGCTGAGGGCCAGGTCGCCGTTGGCCGGATTGACCGCGCAACCCACCGGAGTTCCGGACGGATCGCTCACCGAGCCCAGCAATTGGCCGGTGCGCGAGTACTTGAGGCCCTGTTTGGTGCCGGTATTGACAACCCAGATATTGCCTTGCTTGTCCGAGCACATACCCTGCGGCCCGTTAAAGCCCGTCAGCGTACCCTTGAGTTGCATCGCCGGCATCGTGAAGATGTACACGTCGTTGGAGGAGTCGTCCGAGACGAAGAGTAAACGAGGCGCTCTCTTGACGTCCGGCGAGACCCACGATTTGTGATGGTCGGGCTTGACTTGGGGCGCGCGTACCGAGGTGTAGTTCGCCAGGTAGTGGTGCCCGATCGGTCCGAGCCCGCGTCCCCCGGACGCCAAGCCTTGTCCGGCCGACGCAAAGGACGAGGAGTGTAGCCCGCTGCCGCATCCGGCCAAAAGCGCGACGGCGGCGATGGCGCCCAAGACGCCGGATGCCAATCTCGAGGATTTCATTGGAGCCCTCCTATTTGTGTCTCGCACCTATTTCATCGCTAATCATGCTTGATCCGAATGCTCAGAGTACATAGAAAGCCGTGGTTTTCCTTGCAAAACTAGGCATTTCCGGAAAAGTGATTCCCCGCGATTCCGCGAACAGGCCGCAAGCGTGCGAGTAGAAAGCCGAGCAGAGGCATGGATACGAACCAGCTTAATGTCCAGATCGTAAGGCCGCTCCAGGACAGCGCGGTTGCGATCAGCGCGGTGAGCGGGTTGCTGAGATCGATCCGAGCGATTCGTTTCCGCGGATACCTTTAGGGTGTTTGGCACGAGGCCCACGCCGATCGCGTAGCGGAGCGCCTGGGGCCAAACTTATTAAGCAGTTCCTTGGGGCCGCCGCAGGGATCAAAGATCGCGAAGTGCGTGTTCGGCGGATTGTTGCCAGACCGATGCCGGCGTCGAAGACGGCGCAGGGCTGGGCGTCGCCGACTGCGCCGATGCCGCAAGGCTGGGTACCCAAAGGACAGCGAGCGCGCCGACCGCACGAAATATACGGGGTGAAGCGCGCACGGCGAAGGCGTTTTCCGACGTTCGCAATGTTAGTGCTTCTCCAACATTTCGTTCAATAATTGGATGCTGACACGGCACCGCGGGGTAGCGCTGGACTCAGTTTTAGATCAGTGATTAAAGACCTTCTAGCGCGGTGCGGGCTCGCGGGCGGGGTGGTCTTGCCTACAGCGAATAGGTAAACGTCGAGCTGCGACAGCCCCTACAGCGATAGCGCACGTTGCTCGTGCCGGCCTTGAGGTCAAAGACCAAGACCGTAGCCGCGCGCCCCGCGCGGATCTCCCCAGGACCGGTAATCTTCAGTTGCGACGGATCGCTCCAGATTGCCACTCCGAAACGCAGTGCTCGGGGCGCTGCGAACGCGAACGTCAGCCATCCGTCCTTAACGCTCGCGCGCAGAAGCAACGGCATCTCCCGAACCGGCACTTCGGGTAGCGGGCGATTGAAACGCGAGACCGGATAGTCCGCGTATCGGAACACCCGGGTCGGCAACGTGTGCCCCGAAAGAAATGTCATGCTGACGCGGGAGTCGTGATAGTCGATCGTCGCCGGATAGAGCGTGCCGCCGTGAAGCACGTCTGACTTAACTTCTCTACCTCCAAATATGTACGGAAACGCTACCGCACGCGGCGCGGCAGAGAACGTGCGAGCGTCTCGAGACGCCTGACTTAGCGTTTCGAGTTTCATTCCGTCACGCACGGCCTCGTCGAACAACGCACTCAAGACCGCCGCGTCGGCCGCAATGGAGCCGTCACTTGCCTCCTGCTGCACGATCATGACGATCGGCTGGGACTGACCGGCCGCAGCATATGCATCGACAATTCTTCGCGAATACGCGGCAGCGCTCTTCGGAGAGAATCCACCGCGCCGCAACAGATCGTCGGGGTCGGTAGAGAAGGCCGCTTCACGCCCGCTAAGGTACGCGCGCGTCAGATCGCGCGCCGTCCACTCAAAGGCGAGCAGCGCGCACCCCCCATCCGGCTGCGGCCGCTTGTAGGAATGAACGTCGGCGCAATAGGTGCCCCATGGCGCGCCGTAGTCGAATGTCTCGTCGGTACCGCGACTGTTCCAGGTAATGCCCCAGAACGCATGCTCGCCAAATGAGAGAGCGCGCCGAACGTCGCGTTCTTCGCCGGCCGTTAGAATGCCGACGGCCGGAACGTACCACGGAAGCTTTGCCTTCATCGCGGCATGCAGGTTGCTATAGAACTGAGCCTGGGCATCGTCGCCGTTCGCAGCGTGAAACGCGTTGTACTCGGCGGCACGGGCCATGTGCTGGATATCGCCCACCATCCAAGATACCGGCACGCGGTGCGAAGCGGCCGTTCGCTCGATGTTACGCGTGTCCTCCATCGAGTCCGCCTCCTGTAGAGAGCCAAAGACGAAGCGCGTCTGCGTCGCGGTCGATGGTATCGACCAATGCGGGCGATCCGGAGACAGATTTCTACCTAAAAGGTTGAAGCCGCACTTCGCCAAGCGCACATCGATGGGCGGAAAATCGCCCGCCCGGACTCGATACCAAATCACTCCGTCGTAACTTACCGTACACGGAGCCGCACTTCGATCGACGACGGTGCTCGCGGCGTGAGACGCGGGCAACGAAGAGACGGGCGCGGTAACGCGGGCGCAAGCCGCAACCGGGATGACAACGGCCGCTATCAGCCCTCTAAGAATCGGCTTAGATGCGGACGTCGTCGATCTTCCACGGTTGATCGTCGGCGCCTAACCGGTCATTCATTGTCGGGCGGGCGTGGGTCGAGCGGCCGATGCATGAAGTAATCCTTGCCCAGGCTGGATTGGATTACTTGAAACGTTCGCGGCGGTTGGTTGAAATCGAAACAATCGTTTGCCGGCGATAGGGCGCGCGCATCGCTGGTTGAGAGGCTTTTCAGCCCCCACCGATCCTCAATGAAGCGAAGAAGGCTGGCATGCTCGTAGCGAGCATGTGAGACATATCCTTCCTTGGCATAAGGGGAGATCACCACGAGCGGTACGCGAAAACCGAGGCCATCGTAGTCGAGCATCTTCGGCGCCACGTGATCGTACCAGCCGCCGGGATCGTCCCAGGTTACGAAGATCGCGGTTGAATTCCAATACCGGGACTGACCGATTGCGTTGACGATCGACGTTACCCACGCCGGCCCGGTGTTCGACCCGCAGCTCGCATGGTCGGAATTCTCACAGGTGGGAGTGATCCAATTTACGGCCGCCAACGTTCCGTTCGTAACATCGGTGAAGAAGACCGTCTGGGGGCTGATAACATCCTTATCCCAGTCCGGACCGTTGTAGATGTGTTTAATCGCGGAGTACGCGCTCCAGAACGAGCCGTTTCCGTGCGGTGTGGCCGCAGTGTAATATCGCCACGAAACGCCGGCCGAGTCGAGCTCGTCACCGAGCGTTAAGTTATTCAAGCACACGCGAATGGGATCGTTATAATCTATGATTCGCTCTTGGTTGACCGTCGGGATTGTGTCGGTGGGCCCTCCTTCGCAACCCCATTCGTTCGTGGATGGGAAGTTTACGGTGGAGCCGGCTTGACCGGCGATCAGATACTCATGGGCGACGAAACTGCTCTCATCAAAGTTCGACGCGAACGTATGATCCGCCAAAACATATTGTTGCGCCATCTCAAAGTAAAGCTTGGTTTCATCTTGCGGCACGTAGGCGTACTGCGGATTCTTGAACGGACAGGCTGGATAGCCGCCGTGACCGCAGCCGTGGTACTCCTTATTGAAGCCGTTCATCCGGCAATGGGTTCCGGGATAACTACCCGTTCCGTTGCAAGACTCAAAAAACGCTTCCGCGCTGTGGGCGACGTCCCACGTGGTTTCCAGCGGTATCGGCTTTAGCGTTATCTTTCTTCCGGAGCTGTCTCGGCCGTACGACTGCGTGTCGGCGCCCGGAAACCCTTGAAAAAGATTGTCAAGACTCCGGTTCTCCTGAATGATAATGACGACGTGCTGAATCTTATCGAGGCCGCCGCGGGCGGAAGGGGATAGCTGCCGCGGCAGGGCGCCGCCGCTCGACGCACTCTGCTCCCCGCCACACCCGGCCAAAATAAGAACTGCGAGCCCCATGCCAAAGGCACGGCGGCGAAAACCGAGTCGAACCACGAATCGCTTACTCCGTTTGGACCCCCTGGATGCCCTAGAATGATAACGTTCGACGGGGCCGGGCGGTTCCCGGCCGGGGTCGCGACCCCCATCCCGCTGCGTTCCGCACGGGGTAATTGCCAAGGAACGACGACCGTCCTGTCGGTGCCGCCTGCCGACGCAGCCCAAGCCTCCGAGATCGACGAAAGCGGCACCGTTTTGGTCGGGATGTCGACCCTGCGGTCTGCGATCAGCTGCATGTAGGCGGGGATTTCGGCCATGATATCGGCAATTTCGCGCGGAACCCGCGCCGTTGCCGGAGATGCGAATGCGGCGGCTTCGTAAGAGCGCCGCCGGCACGGCCGCCTCGGGACCGGCCGTAGCGCCAATTTGCACGTAGGCAATGTCGGCGGTGTCCTCTTCAAGCCCGCGCCGTGCGAGCGAAGCGAAGGCAGTCTCGGCGGCCGACGCCCATAGAAAGTCGAGCACGATGCTCGGCGCCGTACCGCCTTGAGCGTCGACGATTGCCGCGGCATCGGCCTCGCGATTGCCGCTCAGCGCAACGGTCGCAGCTCCAACCCCGGCAGCGCGCGCAAGACGTGCCGGATTGCGCCCCACCCCGACGACGCGTTTTGCACCGAGTAGGCGCGCGTGTTGCACGGCAAGATATCCGGCCATACCGGTCACGCCGAGAATCAAGACCGTTTCGAGCGAGCCGATCTCGCGAACGCGCGCCGTGAGCGGCAACCACGAGGCGAAGGCCGGATTCAATCCGCCGGCAACCTTCACGGGATCGGCTCCGGAGGGCAGCGAGACGCGCATCTTTTTGGGTACCGCCATTCGCTCCGCGAACGTGCCGTGCGGGGGACGCACAAAACCGGTGTAGATGAGATCGCCGGCTGAAGTGCGAGCGACGACGTCGACGCCCGGGACGAGGGGCCACGACCGCGTGCTTCCGTAATGCTGCCCCGCTGCCAGCGATCGTACGATCGGATGGAGCCCTGCAGCGATTAGCTCTACAAGTTCGTAGCCGTCGCCAACTTGGGGTTCGGGGAATTCACCGTATTGCGGGATGGCGTCGGGAGCGGCAACGACGGCAGCTTTCACAAGATTTCCTTCACAACGCGCCGCATTCCGTGCTCCGAGGCGTGCGCCCCTTCCGCCTCACGTGCGACCGCATCCGCGGTCGCCTAAGAAGGCGGCACCCATCGCACTACCCAACTGCACCCGATAGCTATAAAAGCATCTCGCCACCCGAAAAGGATGAGTTATGTTTATTGCAGTCATTCATCGCGTCAGCGATCCGGATGCATTCGGAGCTGCCGTTGCCAGCGCTACTCCGAAGATTCCCGCCGACCTCAACGTGCACCTGACCGCGACGGGCGAGGATCGTTCAACCGTCATCTGCTTATGGGAGGCTTCGTCGGTCGACAGCGTGCGGGACCTCGTCGAGACTCACCTGGGACACGCCAGCAAAAATGAATACATTGTCATCGATCCCTCGAAATCGATGGGTCTTCCCGCAACCGCCGCAACTCGCGCTTAACTCGGTTCTCTAATCGAGAAAAGGATCCGGCCGCACGCCGGATCCTTTAAGCCGTCACCAAATCCCGAATCCTAATCACGGCAATATCTTAAAGACGGTACCGCAGCTCTCGCTGCCGGCATAACCGCAGGTGTAACCGCCGCCTCCCGCGGTGGTTCCGTAAAGCGTGCCCCGGAGTGCATAGAGTCCAGCTTGCGGGTCGGCGCCGTCGGTGCCGCCCTGGAAAGCGTAGAGCACCTGTTCGACGCCCGACGTCGTAACTTTAAAAATGGTACCGCATCCGAGTGGCGAGCCGCATCCCGTACCACCTGAACCCGTCGTACCATAGAGCGCGCCTTTAAGCGCGATTAGACCCGCAAGCGGCACCTTACCGTCTGCTCCGCCTTTGAATCTATAGATGACGCGCTCCGTTCCGGCAGTGCTCAGTTTAAACACCGTGCCGCAGTCGCAATCGCGTCGGCCGATATCGTACGCCGTCACGCCGTAGAGGAATCCGTCGATCGCGGCGAGGCCGCCCAGTGGCCGGCAGCCGTCGCCCGAAGCACTAAAGATGTGCACGACGCTCGCGCTTCCGGACGTGCTCACCCGGAAAACTGTGCCGCAGTGCTCGCCGCCGCTCGTAATGCCGTAGAGGGTTCCGTGCATCGAGAGAAGCGGACCGGACGGGAATGCACCGTCCGCGCCGCCTTTAAAAGCATAGACCACGCGTTCGGTCCCAGATGGGCTCACTTGGAAAACGACCCCGCATCCGCCGTGACGATCGCAGCCGTCGCGTAGCGAAGCGCCGTTGGACGTTGTGCCATAGAGGTTGCCGTTGAGCGCGACAAGACTCGCAGATGGAATAGCGCCGTCCGGAGGGCCCGTGAAAGCGTGCAGAACACGTTCTTGCCCCGAGAGGCTAAGTGCAAAGATCGTTCCGCAGGTGCCGTAGTCCCCTTTTTTGCAAGGCCGGCCGCCACTGGTCGTCGTTCCGTAGAGCGTGCCGCTCATTGCGAGCAGACCTGTCAACGGAAAAAAGCCGTCGCTGCCGCCGGCAAATCGGTACAGCACGTGCTCCTTGCCTGAGGTGCTTATTTTGAAGACCGTGCCGCAACCGGCGAAAAACTTCCCCGCTCCACAAGCAGAGTAGTTAAGGTTGCCACCGATGGCCGTCGTGCCGTAACGTCTGTCCTTGACGGCGATCAGGCTGCTGTGGGGAAAATCCCCGTCGCGTTGGCTGCTGCTGTTCCCTTGAAATCTGTAGAGAACCTGATGCCGTTCCCCGAGAGCATCCGTGGAGAGAGCGAAATCATCGATTGCCGTTGAGGAGTCAGATTCGCAGCTTGCTGCCCGCATGCCGCAAGCAATGCGGCAGCGATGCCAATGCTGAGGGCGTAACGAATCGTGACGACGGGGCGCGGCGGGATTTGAGCGATTACGGTGTTGCCTCTTCGGATGGAGGCTCCCAAAGTTCGACGCGATTTCCGTCCGGATCGACGATCCAGGCAAACTTGCCGTAATCGTGCTCTTCGCGGTGGGGCACGATCTCTACGCCGGCACTTTGCAGCTCTTCGAGCAGCGCGTCGAGATTCTCGACCCGATAGTTGACCATCCATTGCTGCGTCGGCTTGCCGAAGTACTCAGTGTCGGCTTCAAACGCGGCCCATACGGTAAGACCCGGACGATGCGGTTCGTCGGCCTCGTGCCACCGAAACATCGTATAGCCGTCGTCGCCGACCGGCACGCCCAGCTTTTCTTTGTACCAGGCGCTTATCGCCGACGGATCTTTCGAACGGAAGAATACTCCGCCAATTCCGGTGACGCGCTTCATGCAACCCCCATTTTCTTTACTTTGACGACGCGGCTCTCCCAAAGCTGGGTCGTGCGGCTCGAAGTCGTGCATGTAGAGGGCTCTTTTGCCCGAGCAGCCAGAGCCCTGCGGTGAGAGCGCGCTCGAACTGCGGCGTCAATGTGAAGATCGTGCGCCGGGGGCTAGTGCGGTGCTAAGGAGTCAGCGCGAAGACGGTTCCGCAGCAGGTGGCCTGTTTATTCTGAGGCTCGCCGCCGTCCACGGTCGTGCCGTAGAGCGTGCCCTTAACGTCGAGCAAGCCCGCAGCGGGGTGCGCGCCGTTGGAACGACCGGCAAAGCGGTACAGCACTTTTTCCTTGCCGCTCGTCGTTACGGTGTAAACGGTTCCGCAGCCGGTGCTTCCACACGCCGTGCCGCCTCCAACGGTCGTGCCGTATAGGATGCCGCCGACATCGATCAAGTCGCCGACCGGGTACTTTCCGTCCGAGCCGCCGGTAAAGCGGTACAGCACTCTCTCGACGCCGGCCGTCGTCATGCTGTAAAAAGTTCCACAGCCGCATCCGGAAGCGCCACCAAAAGAGGTCGTGCCATACAGGATGCCCTTGACGTCGATCAGGCCGCCATCGGCGCTATCGCCATCGGTACCGCCTTTGAATTTGTACAATACTCTCTCCGCGCCCGACGTACTGACGCTGTAAAAGACCCCACAGCACTTGGCCACCGGCAGCGGCGTTGTCGTCGCAGTTGGTTCGGGCGTTCCCGCGTGCTTCATCCCGCCGACCGTCGTCGTACCGTACAGCGTGCCTTTCACGTCGATCACGGCGGCGACCGGGCGTCCGCCGTCGGGCGAGCCGCTGAAGCCATGAAGCACCGTCTCAGATCCGGTCGTGCCGATGCTGTAAACGGTTCCTCGGCGGCCTGGGCCGCCCTGATAGGTCGTGCCGTACAGCGTGCCTTTCACATCGATCAAGCGCGATTTCGGAAATATCCCGTCGTCGGTGGTGAAGGTGAAGAGCAAGTTTTCCACGCCATTCGTGGTTATGGTGTACACGGTTCCGCAGCCGCCCCTCCCGTGACATCCTCGTAGGCCGCCACCGGAGGCCGTGCCGTAGAGCGTGCCGCCGACGACGGTCAAACCGGCCACCGGCTCTTCACCGTTTGGATATTTATCGAAACGGTACAGCACTTGGTAGTACGATGCATGGCGGATGTGGCTTTGCGCCGCCGTCGTGCCCGGGGCGCCGATCGGCGGCTGCATCTCACCCGGAGATTGTCGAGGGACGCTGCACCCTGCGAGCAGTGCCGCCACGGTGCTGATGCTTAGCGCGCCGTAACCAAACCGTAAGCGCTTCATCCTAGACTTAGTTCGCTGGGGCGCGAAGGTATCCCAGCGGGCAGCCTTACGACCCGTGGCCGTTTTGCGCAATGAGATCGGCCGTGACGATGGCCGCCGCCATTGCGAGCTTCTGATCTTGATTCCATGGCGGCCCGACGGCGCTCCGCATATGCAGGAAGTAAGCGTCGAAGTCCTTGACGCGCAGCGCCCGGCTCGCCGCGCTCAAGACGTTCTTTGAGTCGTACCAGTAGACGGGCCAACCGCGCGCGGCCGCAGCGGCCGCCAGCGCTTTGCGGTACATCACCCAGTCGGCGACATTCCGTGCGCGGTAGTCGTGCAGTCGTTCGGCAATGGTCGGCGGAAGCTCGGGGCAGTTACGAAGGGCGACGCCCCGGATCAGCGGCACGGCCGTGGCGACAGCATCCAACGCGAGCGCTGCGTGCCGCTCCGCCGAAGCACGCACGCGCTCGACCAGAGCTACGGCCTCGTCCAATGGGAGCCGTTGCGCTTCGTGGTGATGCGGAATCGCCGGCAGGTCGTCATCCACAAGTTCTGCGCGGCGACGGTCGAGGAGGGTCCCGTCCTGCGCCACGGTCACGAAAACGGCCCAACCGCCGTGATCCGAGACCCCGATGATGCCGCCGTTCTTCGACATCATGGAAGCGTTGCCCCGAGCGTTTAAAGAGACCTTTACCTGGGTAGGCGAGGGCCCGCGGGCTAGACGTTTAGGAGAAGATATCAATGTCGATTATGGTACGCGACGCACTGCTTCACTTCGCCCATTTTATCTGCATCTTCGTGCTCGCCAGTCTCTTGGCCGGTGAAGCGATCGTACTCAAGCAATCGCTCTCACGTGACGGCATAGCGCAGATTCAAACGATCGACCGGTGGTATGGAATCGCCGCCGGTCTGGTGATCGTCACGGGATTGGGGCTGGTATTCTTTGGCGCAAAAGGCTCGGCGTACTACGCCCATAACTCGATCTTCTGGGTGAAGATGGCGCTCTTCGTGACGATCGCGCTGATCTCGATTATCCCGACGGTCGCCTTTCTGCGGTGGAATCGGCGAAAAGGCGCCGACGGGTCGATTCTCCTAGACGACGCGGAGTATCGCCGGCTGCGTGCCCTGCTTCGGGTAGAGATCGGCCTTTTGGCGCTGCTACCGCTCTGCGCCGCGCTGATGGCGAACGGCCTTTCGATTACCTAGCAGCCGCCCTCTGTGCCGAAGGTCAACGCACCCGAATCGAAATCTTCCCCGCCGTAGACGTCTTCGAAGACACCCTTGCCGATGTTGCCGCGGCTGGCTGAAGCGACGAACACCAGGCCGGCATTCTGACCGTAGCCCTGCGCTTCGATCGTCGCCACGAGGGTGCGGTTGATGACTTGGAATGTGCCGTAGGGGTATTTCGTGTTGCCGATGACGAGCGAAGCCGAGCCGCTATGACGCCATTCTTGGCTACCGCCGTCGTGTAACGTTAGGCAGAAGGTGCCGTTACTGTGGTGCGACTTGCTCACGGTCACCGGCCAGGTGCCGCTGTAGCCCTGCGCGATCGCCGGGCCGGCCGAGAGGACAGTAGCCACGGCGGTGGCGGCAACGGTGATTGAAAGCCGCTCGATAAAACGCATGATCGATTGAGTCCTCCGAGGTGCGAGTGCGAAGATACGCCGAGTGTGGGTGAGATTGATGAAAAAAGTCTGAGGGCGAATGGCCGTGGGCTAGTGCTCCGCCACCGCAGCCGCACGTTCCATGTCGTCCACCTTCTTTTTATCCTCATCGCTCACGTCGCTGGCACCGAGCGCGATCTCGACTCTCTTGAGTTTGCCGCTATCCCGTGTCCATTCCAACGTCGAACGTTTCGGCGGCCGAGTAACGCGCCGGCACCGTCCGCTCCACCCGGCATTTTCCGACTGCCTTGTCGTTTACCAATAGGGTCGCCGTACCGCCGTTGCCGACACCGCCGCCGTCGTACGCGAACTCGAGACGAATCGTCACGGGGCACCGGATGCGGCAGAACGTCGCACACTGGTTGCTCGTTCTTCGGTTGCTGTGCCATCGTGATTCCCTTCATGAGCGGCGCTAAAAGATAAGCGAATGATGGGCGAATATAGAAGAGGCCCGGCGCGATCGAACTGACGCTGCCGAGCCAATACGAGGCGTCATTGTCCCATGACGACCCGCATTAGGCAATCCAAAAAAGTGAAAACCGCTGCTACTTTGTCATTGTGAGCGGCGGCGGGATCCACGATTTGTTGAGAATCGATGGCGGATTTGAGTTCGGCCAATAGATCCGCATCATCAAGATAAACTCTCCTGCGGGTGCAGGTAGCCAATTTGATTGGGCAACCCCGGAGGGCTGCGTGTGCGAGAAATAGAGATCGAGCGATCCGTCGGCATTGAACTTCGGGTGGTTTCGCATGCTGACCGTTAGCTTATTGAGCGCGTTGGGATAAAAATAGAATCGATCGTCGTACATCGTGATCGACCAGAAGCCTTTGGCCGGCGGTGTCTGACCTTTTGCAAAATGAACCTTGTACGTGTGCGCGCCTTGGAGTTCCGGTGCGTTGCCGCCCGGAGCATAGGGATAGATCGCGTCCTGAGGGAGATTTGCACCCCAACCGAAGGCCGAAACGGCGGCGCGCGCGGTGTAGTTCGCGCCGTAGCTGCCCGCCGCGGCCGGAATCAGCCAGCCGTTAACGACGGTGCCTTCACTCTTCTTGAGCACGGCCAGCTGCGAAACGATTTCTTTCGGCAGGCTCGCAATCGCCGTGCGCGCTTCGGGGTTCAGCTTACTCGCGTCGAACGGTTTCCCCCGAACGATGCCGATCTTCGCCATCTCTGCGACCATCGCGGCATCGCGCGGCAAAACCGGCGGGTTATCGACCATCGCCTTGGTCATGAAGTTGAAGTATTCAGACGTGCTCCATGAGGCAATCACGTCGCGCACGACATCTTTCGGCGAGTATTTCGAACCGGGCGTACCGCTGGGGCGTGTATATGCTTGGCCAAACTTGCTGAGCGGTACGATCTTAAACTGCGCCTGCAAGGCATGAACGGCTTGAAGATCTGCGGCCGAGCCGTCGCAGTAGACGCGGCCGATGATGAACATGACGTTGGTCGGCATCTTGACGTGATGCATGCCGGGCGGGACGGAGCCGTGCCAGCTCGGCCCGCTCAGAAGAATGTTCTGGGCATCATCACCCATCGTACGCGTCCCGGGAACGCCGATCACGTCGGTCCATTCGTCGTACATTGGAAAGAGGAAGAAGCGTTTTCCCATGTTTGGGTACGAGAAGACCAGCGGCTCCTTAGAGAGGTCGAAGAAGCCGGCGGTGTAGAGCGTGTCCGCGTTGGGAGCCGTTACACCTTTGTACGTCGCCGGCGGATACGCCGGCACGCTGACGATGTCGTTCATCGGCGCCTGAAGCGTCTCCGGGTTCGGCTCGGCGGTGTTGATGGTTGCCAAACGTGTTAGTTCTGACGTTACTAACGAGTACCCGTAAATGTACGCGTCCTTCGCGATCTTCTCGCTTTGCGCCGGAGAGAGCGTTCCTTGCGCAACAGCCGGGCTGCACGTTAGCCCGAACACCGCGAGTGCGACATATGTCGAAAGCAATAAGTGCTTGATCATAGCGTTTTGGTTCCTTACGTGCTAATCAGGCCCTCTGGCTTTGTCGGTCGGATATCCACCAGAGCAGGAGACCTTCAGTCACCCGTCAACGAGTCGCGACATTGAGGAAGTCGGATGATTAGCTTGCGCGGATGGCTGATCGGCGCGGCGGTGGCCGCGGGAACTTTCCTTGTGTGGTGCGTCCTCTCGGGGGCGCTTTCAGCGCTGCTGCTGCTCTTTACCGCCGTGCTGTTCGCCGCCGGTCTTCGACCGATCGTCGATCGCATGGCCAAGCGAATGCCGTACGGGGCCGCCGTCGGGCTCGCGTTCGTCGTCGTGACGGTTGCGATCGTTGTGATCGGCGTCGTGCTCGTGCAACCGATTGGAGCGGAACTCGCAAAGTTGATCCAATCGCTCCCGGGTTACGCGAAGTCGCTACAGGACCAACTTACCGTCGTGCAGCGGCATTTTGAGAACGACCAAACTGCGCGCCAATTGGCCGGTGCGCTAGCCGGGAGTGCCGGCGGCGCAGCAAGCGCGATCGGCCTGCACCTCCTTGGCGGTACTGCGTCCGTCGCGGCGGCGATCGGCAATGTGATTCTGATCTTCTTACTCGCGGTTGGATGGATGCTCTCGTCCGACGATCTCGAGCAATTCGTGCTTAGCCTGATGCCTGCAGCGGCGCGTTCGGATTGGCATGACGCCTTCGCCGACATCGGGGCGCGGCTAAGCGCGTACGTGCAGGGCATGGTCATCAACGGTTCGGTCGTCGGCGTCGTCATGGGCGCTTCGCTTGGGCTGCTCGGCGTCCCGTACGCTTTGCTCTTAGGATTCATTGCCGCTATCTTCCAAGCCATCCCGATGGTCGGTGCGGTAATATCAGGGCCGATTATTATTCTTGTCGTACTAGCGACGAGCGGCTGGGAAAAGATGCTGATCGCACTGGCGATTTTCGCGGTCGTTCAGGTGATCGACCAGAACGTGCTCTCGCCGATCATCTTCGGGCAGCGGGTTCAGTTGAGCTTTCTCTTGATCATTCTGTCGACGGTCGTTGGCGGCACACTGTTGGGCATCGGGGGCGCCTTCCTGGCGGTCCCAGCCGCGGCGGTTCTCCAAGTGCTCGGCTTGCGGATCGTCGCGCCGGCAATCCAACGCGCAAACGAGGCACAGGCGACGAAGAAGACGCCGTAGTCTCGTCGCGGTGCTTTAGTTCAAATTCTATCGCCCCGCCAGCGGTGCGGTGACCGCCGACACTGGAACCTTTGCCGGTTCGATTACGCGAAGGCGGTCGAGCATCGCCATCGTCGGGAGCTTGACGCTGCGCACGATCCCAACGAGTTGTAGGGCGCGGATCGTAAACCAGGTGAGATCGAGTTCAAACCAGCGCAGGCCGTGCCGAGCCGAGAATGGGAAGGCGTGGTGATTGTTGTGCCAGCCCTCTCCCCAAGCGAGAAGTGCCACCCACCAGTTGTTGGTCGAACGGTCGCCCGTGCGGAAGGTGCGGTAGCCGGTCCAGTGAGAGGCGCTGTTGACGAACCACGTGATGTGATACGTGACGACGAGCCGAACGAAGATGCCCCACACGACCCACGACCAGCCGCCGAGCGCGAAGAGCAAGAGGCCGAGCGCGACCTGCCACAGGAGCGCCGTTTTCTCCATGAACCGGTAAAACGGATCTGCTGCGAGGTCGGCCGCGAGCCGGTGCTGCTCCGCGAGTGTCGGGCGCGCTGGGTTCGGCAAAACGAGCCAGCCGACGTGAGCCCACCAGAAACCTCGGTCCATGCCGTGCGGATCGCCCTCTCGGTCGGAGTTCGTGTGATGGCGACGGTGCGTTGCCACCCAGTCGATCGGTCCGCCTTGGAGGGCAAGCACGCCGAGCACGGTGAGGAGATATTCGACGCCCTTGGGCAACTGGAGGCTGCGATGGGTGAGCAGCCGGTGGAAGCCGAGCGTCACTCCGAGACCTCCGGTTACGTAAACCAAAACCGCCGCGACGCCGACCGCGCTCCACGAAAACAGGGCGGGAATGAACGCCGCCAAGGCGCCGAGATGGATGAGCGCAAGTCCCAAACCGGTAGCTAGGTTACTGCGACCGCGGGAGTGCGAGAGCGAGCTATTCACTTTGTCTAGATTCCTTCGCGAATTGAGGCGCGACCTGAGAGATTTCGGAGCCGAGGTCCCCGTCCTGCAAATCCCGAATAGAAAAGGACGCCTCCGGCCTGGAGGCGCGCTGCTCCGGATTCTCGGAGCGAGATAGAGTAGACACCATCGAAACTACAGCACCGGCCAAGAAGCGTGCGAAAGTCGCAAAAGTATACGAGCCCCACGAGCATTTTGGAAGCCCGTTGAACGTTTGCCGCATCTGCGGAGAGAAGTATACCTACGTTCCGCGGTCGGAGTACCCAATTCGCGATTCGAAGAACTAACGCACACTGAAGATGAAATCTCTTCGCCGTGAGGTGCCGTAGAGGCCGTAATCGCACGTGCTCTTATCAACGCTGCCGTTGACCGTGTCATCTACGGCTGCGGAAGCGCGCGACCGATCTAATATTTTGGTGGTAGCCATTTAAATGTTTCAACTTTCGATTCTGTCTTGCTGATACTCACAGGGTACTACCCAAGCCGGTCAGCCGGGGTTTCAAAAGGCCTAAATTTAAGGCGTAAACTGCTACTTTTAGCGGTTTGAAAACTACGGAGAAGATCCATGGCCGACGAGGCCGTCACGAAGAACCCATATGGCGGTGAGCCGGGCAGTGGCCTGCAGTTTCCTCCGTACTATAAGCCGACGTCGTCCGTCAGCCGGGAGCCTCGATGCGAGCGCCTTGGACAGCGCCTTCCGTTCGTGCATTTTGGCCGAAACGCCAACTGCCGTTTAGGAGTCGCGTTACTATGCCGAGCCGGATCGACCCGTAGCGACTGATCCAAACCCGCCGGTTGCGGCGTTCAAGAGTATGCGCCTGATGGTCGCAACAGTTCTGGTCTTCGTCGTCGTATCGACGCTTCAGTTTTTAAGCAGTTTGCCCGGCGGTGAACGCGGCTTGCTCTTATTTGAACGAGCTTGCCCCATTCATAGCACCTCAGCGGCCGGTCATGCGCGCTAGGTGTTCCGGATACCGCTCTCCGTGCACTGAGATTCTCGAAGCGGCGCCATCGATTTCACGCAGATCGTCCGGCGTGAGTACCAGCGCGGCTGCGCCGAGGTTCTCTTCGAGCCGTTCGAGCTTCTTGGTGCCCGGTATCGGAACGATCCACGGTTTCTGCGCCAGCAGCCATGCGAGCGCGACTTGAGCCGGCGTTGCACCTTTACGCGCCGCAATCTCCGCTAGCTGGTTCACGAGCGCGCGATTCTCTTTGCGGTTCTCCGACGTAAAGCGCGGAACGATGTTACGGAAATCGGAACTTTCAAACGTGGTCGTTTCATCGATCTTGCCGGTGAGGAAGCCCTTGCCCAGCGGGCTAAATGGAACGAAGCCAATCCCGAGCTCCTCGAGCGCCGGCAAGACCTCTGCTTCCGGAGCCCTCCACCATAGCGAGTATTCACTCTGCACCGCGGTAACCGGTTGCACCGCATGCGCGCGGCGGATCGTCTGTACTCCCGCCTCGGAGAGGCCGAAATGCCGCACCTTGCCTGCCGCAATGAGGTCTCCTACCGCGCCCGCCACCTCTTCGATCGGAACGTCGGGATCGACGCGGTGCTGGTAGTAGAGATCGATCGCGTCAACATTGAGCCGTCTGAGCGACTCCTCTGCAGTCTGCCTGATGTGCTCCGGCCGGCTGTCGAGGCCAACCTGCGCCTTCGTCTCGGGATCGAACTTGAATCCGAACTTGGTAGCGATCGCGACTCGACCGCGGAACGGTGCCAGTGCCTCGCCGACAAGCTCTTCGTTCGAGAACGGGCCGTACGCCTCAGCGGTATCGAAGAACGTAATGCCTCGTTCGACTGCCGCGCGGATAAGATCGATCATCTCTTGCTTCGGTGGGAACGGAGGGTAGCTGAAGCTCATGCCCATGCAGCCCAGCCCGATGGCGGAGACCTCCAAGTTGCTCTTTCCGAGTTGACGTTGCTTCATTTTTGCTCTCCAAGTAAATGGTTCCGAACGATAATGCCGAGCGCTTGGCTGTGGGATAGCTACCATGGTACGCTCACCCCGTGGAGGTGATTTGGAGCCTCGGCGCCCGCTACTGCGTGCGGCAAAACGTGGACGCGTTCGTGTGGCTGTGGGGGTTATTCTTGGCGCTGGCCAGTGGCGCATTCATACTGCGACGCCGGGGATCGCACTTTGAGTCGGGCGTGCTGGCGTTCTTCGCGCTCTGCACCGCTGCGGTCGGGCTCGTTACCTTCTACGGATGCTCCGCCTCGGCGCCGTACTCGATGGGACTCGGTGCATCCGGCGTCTCTGCGGTAAGTCTCACGACGCTAACGTGCCTCGGGCAAGACGCATCTGCGCGAGCCATCGTATGGACGATTATCGTTCTATCGTGCAGCGCCGCACTTGGATTGGTCGCATGGGGCCGATCGCGCAGCAAGAGCGCGGCGCTTCGCATTTGCGCGTACGCCGGCGCGCTGCTCCTGTTCCTCATCGCGGCGGCCGCCGGGTTTGGTGCATTCTTTGCCTTCTCTTGGTGCTCGTCGAGCCGCTTGTTTTAGCCATGGATCACCTGCAGATTTCCGTCGCACAGGATCTGTCGGCGCGATATTGTCCGCACGCCAAAGCGCTCTTTCTGATGCGGTTGGCGGCGCTCATTTCCGTATTCATCGCGGTCGCGCTGGCGGTGTGCTTCGCCGCGCGCCGCAGCGCGCAGCGCTCGTCGGCTCGAACGACGCTCTATCTCGTCGCCGGCGCCTTGCTGCTCTTCGCAATCGGCAGCGGCGCGCTCGTTCTCTACGGACTATCCGGCTGCAGCGGCGCGCCGGCAGAAGGCCTCATTTGGGATTGGCCGTAGCGCCGAAGACGCGAGGCTTCGCTTGCGATTAAAGGTCTTTTCGAGCGTTATCCGTAAATGCAACTTACTCATGAGTTCCCCCATCGCTAGCCTCGCGATACGGATCACGGGGAAAGGGCCAAGCTCTCCGGCGCTTTCGGAGCCGGTCTATGGGGGCTACACCAACAGCCGCGGCGAGGTCGTCTTGTTCGGAAAAGACCAAGCCTATCGCGTCGACTTCAAAAAGCAGGCGCTGCAACTGCGGCCGCCGCTGAACTTCGGTGCGCAGGCGCGCTACGATGAGGTCCGAGTCGGCGAGTCGTTCGAGTTCGGGAACAAGACGTTTCAACGCTTGAGCGAGCAGCAGATCATCGATATCTGCGAATCGGGCGTTTTTCGGGTTACGCCGAAACAGCTTCCTTTTTGACGCGAAGGAGCGCTCCGCTCGAGGGAATCCGGATGTCGTCGGCAAGACGGAAGAGTGCGAGCACCCTCACGATCCACCACGTAGGATCGATTTCGAACCAGCGAAGACCGTGCCGTGCCGAATAGGGAAACGCGTGGTGATTGTTATGCCAGCCTTCGCCCCACGAGATAAGCGCAACCCACCAACAGTTCGTGGATAAGTCGTGCGTGCGGTAGCTGCGGTAACCGATCGAGTGCGCCGCGCTATTGACCAGCCACGTAGCGTGGTATCCGACGACGAGGCGAACGGCCATCCCCCAGATTACCCAGCTCCAGCCGCCTAGCGCGAAGAGAAGAGCGGCGAGCGCCAGGTGCAGCGGCCACTGCGCGTACGGGAGCGCTCGATAGAAGCGGTCCGCATACAAGTCCGGCGCAAACCGCTGCAGGTCGCCCTTGGTCGGCAGCGCATCGTTTGGCCAATAGAGCCAGTTGATATGTGCCCAGCGAAAGCCGCGGTCGCGTCCGTGGGGGTCGCCTTCCACGTCCGAGTGCGCGTGATGGATGCGGTGAATGACGACCCAGCGAATCGGATCGCCCTGGAGTGCGAGCGTACCAAGGGTGCTCAGCGCGTACTCGAGCGGCTTGCGCAGTCGCAAACCGCGATGCGTGATCGTGCGATGGAAGCAGAGAGCGACCCCGAGCCCGCCGGTGACGTACAGGACGACGGCAGCGGCGGCCACCGCGCTCCATTCGAACGTGCCCGGGATGAACGCCGTCAGCGCCGCGAGGTGGATTACACCCAGGCCGAGGCCGTTGAGGCGGCGGCGAACTCGCGGGCTCACGTCCTAGCGATATGCCTGCTGCGAAGAGAAGCAGTCGCGGCAATAGATCGGTCGGCCGGTCCGCGGCTGAAACGGAACCTCTGCGACGCCGCCGCACTGACTGCACGTTGCTTTGAAGAGCTCGCGGGCGCCGCCGCGAGACGACGGGCCGCGTTGGCCCCCGTTGGCCGCCTTGCGAGCGGCTCGGCAGTCGCCGCATCGTCCGGGTTTGTTGGTGAAGCCGCGCGTGGCAAAAAACTCTTGCTCGCTTGCGCTAAATGTGAACGAACGCCCGCAGTCGAGGCAGCTCAATGTTTCATCGGTATACATACTATGTGGGTCTCCTAAATAAATTTTAAGTTGGTTGGTCGGATCGCGGCGACGTTCGCCGCGCTTCGCCGGCGCGATAGCGATAGACGATTCGGCCCTTCGTTAAATCGTAGGGCGAGAGTTCCAAGTCTACGCGATCGCCGGGAAGAATTCGGATGCGATGCCGGCGCAGGCGTCCGGCGATGTGGCCGAGGACGACGTGGCCGTTATCGAGCTCGACGGAGAACGTCGCGCTCGGGAAAACTTGCTTGATGCTGCCGATTACCTCAAGTGGGGATTCCTTGACATTTTGCGGCGCGGCCACTTTGGGCACGCGCACGCGGTTTCGTTGTTTTCTATTGCGAACAGCTATGACTAGCTCTCCCTTTGTCGGTTTTGGTGTGACGGGTCGGTCAAAAGCGGGGTTCTGAGCGAGGGCGGACGCACTGAACCGACCGAGCTCATCCGAAGATAGGCTTGGTGGGTGTCGCCGCTCGGCGGGTAGGCAAGGAGGCTTAGAATCGTACCGATCTTTCAGTGGCGCAATATTATCGACCGCTCGAAAGATCGCGCTTTTGTGACTGAAGGGATTCTCTCACAAATCCCTCCAGTCCGCAAGCGAGGACCCGAGTGTGGGCTCAGGGCTCAGTGACGGCGTCGCGACGATTCTACGGTAACCGCCGCAGGTGCCGATGGGATGCCGTTCGCGACGACCACCAAGGTGGCGGCGCCGGGCTCTACGCTCGAGGGTACGTCAAATGAGGTCGAGACACTCTGACTGGAGCCGACACCCATGAAGCTGAATCCGTGCGTGCGGCAGTAAACGACCTTGCCGCTTGCACCGTTAACGATGCGCACGAGTGGATAGTTCGTTGCCTGTTGAGCATCGTCGCCGTACATGCTCGTCTGCGAGATGCCGTTCAAGCCGGTGCCCGTTAGCGTGAACGTGCCGCCGGCGCTGAGCGACGACGGTACCGATGTAATGACCGGCGCAAAGCGAGCACCGCCCTTGTGCCCGGTGTAAATTTCGATGTCGGTCGAACCATCGGTCTCCATCACTTGACCCGTCGGCAGCACGAGAAGCCGCGTGTTATACGTTGAGTCGTTCGGCGCATTTGGCGGCGCCGCGATGCTCGTGAGCGAGGTTCCGTCAAACACGAAATAATAAGCGGGCGCGTTGTACAACCCCGGGCTCGCGGGGATCATGACGTCGCCATTGGCGAGCAGAGCGGCCGGTCCGTCGGCGACGTCGAGTTGCGCGCCGTTGACGACCGGAAAGCTCTGCGTCTGGGTCCAGGTTCCGCGATTCACTTTGTAAACCACGTTCGCTCCGGTCGCGCCGGCGACGAAGACCGTGTTATTCGGGCGCAGCGTTGCCGGTCCGATCTCGTCGCCTGCAACCAGATTGACCGGGAGTTTGCCCGCGGAGGTCCACTTGTTCGCGCTCGGGTTATAGAGTTGAGCGTATGGCGCCGTCACCACGTCTACCGCCAGAACGTCACCGTTGCGCAGCAGCGTCCAGCCTTCCTCACTATTGACATCGCCCTTTCCGTTGCCTGGGCCGGTCTGCGTCCAGGTCGACGAGCCTTGATTGAAGAGCCCTTGATAGACGTAGCAGCAGTTGCCGAGCATGTAGGTGCCGTTGGCCAACACGACGCTCTGAGCGTCGCCGATGCTCGACCAACCCGCCGGCGGCGAGAGGGCCGTCCACGTGTCGTTGAACGGATCGTAGATCGCGCCGAGATTGGTCTCGGCGCCGGCGCAGCCCGAGCCGTTGTACTCGCCCCCGTTAACGATCAAATAGCCGTTCGGGAGCACCGCCGAGGCGAAGTAGAGCGGATTGTAGCCGGAGGGCATCGAGGCGGCCTTGCTCCACGTTCCCGAAACGTAGCTGCCGTTTTGATTTGGCGTCAGCCGGTGCCAGTTCGACGTGCAAGAATCCTGGACCAGAACCGTTCCGTCGGTCATCAGCAACTCCGTTCCCGGCCCGCTGCTCCAGGAGACCGGCGCCGAGACTCGCTCCCACCCGCCCGCTTTCGCGCGCGACCGCTCGGCGGCAGTTACGCGGTGCCGCAGAGGCGGAGGGAAGGGTGGCGTATGCTTACGATGCAGGCGACGCAGAGTCGTAAGATCGCCGGCCGTGCCGGCACCCGGCGGCTGAACGCCGCTGCCGCAGGCTGCGAAGAGCAGCGTTGCGGGGATGAGTGAAATAGCGAGAAGTAGACGTCGCATAAAATACCTCCCTCCGCGTCGACGAGGCCACATTGGCTGCCGAGGCGCCGCACTCCGCTTTTCCTACCGCGCGAAGACCTTGCGGTTTTGTGATAGCGGTGGACGGGCGAAACGCGATATAGTACCTCTAGTGAAGAGTACGTTCGTCGTCGCAATCTGCATCCTGGCGGCCATTACGACGCCGCGTGCGTCCGCGCAGCAGGCTGCGACCCCGGCCCCATCCGAGACCGGGGGCTTTGACACATCCGAGTTGACGCCGGCACAGCGGCGATTCGGCTCGCCATCATCAAGATCTCGCAGAACCCCGTCGGCAATATCGCCGTCGTCCCATTTCAGAACAACTTCAACTACGGATACGGGCCGTACACGCGAATGCAGTACAATCTCAACGTTCAGCCGGTCGTTCCGATTATGCTCGGCCAAAACATGACCCTGATCGCGCGGACCATCATACCGGTTCTCAATCAACCCTCGGCCGCACCGCCGGCGCCGAATACGCTCGGCTCACGCAGCTGTGGTCGTTCGCGGGTCCGTCGCGGCTCAACGTGAGTTCGTTTTTAACCCAGCCTTTCCTGAACTATAACATCAAGAATGGCTGGGCGCTTTCGTCGGCGCCGATCATCACCGCCAACTGGACGGCGGCGCAGAACAAGTGGGCGGTGCCGCTCGGCGGAGGAGTGACGAAAACGTTCAAAGACGGCGACCAGCTCATCTCGCTCTCGCTGCTCTACTATACATACGTTACGCGACCGCTCGCCTCGCCGCAGACGAACCTCAAGCTCGTCTGGAGCCTTCTGTGGCCGGTGAAACGTGGGATCGACGTGCAACAGCTGATCCAGGACGCAAAATAGATCTGACCGGAGTGCCGGCGAGTTGGGCATGTCCGCGGTGCAAGCGGACCTTTCGTCGGGTCAACCAGCGCCACGCGTGCGGCACCGGCGACGCGGCGAGCCTGCTCAAAGACCGGCCGGCCGCGCTCGTCGCGCTCTACGACAAGCTCGAGAGCGCGGTGGGCGTCTTCGGCCGCATCGAGGTGGTGAAGCGCGACCGGTACGCCCTCTTTCGGACGACGCGCATCTTTGCCGATCTCACGGTGATGCGAGATACGCTGCGGCTGGTGATTCACCTCGACCGTCAGGCCGCCGGCGCGCAGTTCATCAAAGTCGGGCGCAGCGGCAAGCGCGTCTCGCACGTGGTTCTGCTGCGCGCGCCTGCCGATCTGCGCTCGATCCTCCCGCTGTTGCGCGAAGCGTTCGAGCTTACTCGGAGCGAGGATTTAAGCGGACGAAGCTGAGGCGATCGCCTCGCAGAAGGTCGCGAGATCGATGTTGCCGCCGGAGATCACCGCAACGATCGGACCGTCGCCGGCTTTGCCGCTGAGCGCGGCGGCGACCGGCAACGCGCCTGCGCCTTCGGCGATCACCCGCGAGCGCTCCGCGAGAACGCGCATCGCGCGTCGCGTCTCGTCGAGCGTTACGACGATCGATCCGTCTACGAGCGCGTGCATTCGTTCCCACATGCGCGGGAAGACGCTCTTGCCGCCCGCGCCGTCCACAAACGTCGGCTGCCACTGCTCGAAGGTTGATGGCTCTCCCCGCTCCAGCGAGCGCGCGTAGGGCGCCGCAGTTTCGGGCTCCGCGACGAAGATGTGCACGTTCGGCTTCTTTGCGCGCACCGCCGCGGCAACGCCGGTTACCAATCCGCCGCCGCCCAACGCGGTGATGACGGCCGCGACCTCAGGCAGATCTTCGACGATCTCAAGACCGGCCGTGGCGTTGCCCGCAATGAAGTGATCGTCGTCGAACGGATGGACGAACGTTCCTTCGATCCCGGGAAAGGTTCGGCGCTCGAGGCCTTCCCAGCACGCGTCGAACGAGGCTTTGACGACGTCTGCGCCGAGCGCGCGCATGCGCGCGATCTTCGTCTCCGGCGCGGTTTCGATCGTGACGACCGTGCACGGCACGCCGGCTTTACGCGCCGCGTACGCGACGCCTTGGCCGGCGTTACCTGCGCTGATCGTCCAGACGCCAAGCGCCCGTTGCTTCGGATCGAGCATCGCGACCGCGTTGGCCGCTCCGCGCAGCTTGAACGAGTTGATCGGCTGCAGATTCTCCATCTTGAGGAAGATTCTCGGCCCGCTCGTACCCTGCAACTCGAGCAGCGGGGTGCGCACGATCGTGCCGGCGATACGGACTCGCGCCGCTTCGATGGCATCGATGCTGGGTGCCTTAGGCACCTGCAGTTCCGGATCCAATCGAATCGACTTAATCGCCGAGGAAACGCGGTCCTCCACGAGCGCGAACCCAGGGGGACGGCTCCGATGGCGAAGAAGATACGTGAGCCGTGAGCGAAGGCATCGTCACCGGTATCTTAATGGTTACCGGAGTTCTCACCGGCTCGGTTATGGTCGGTGTGGCGGCTCCCGATGCACTATTGCGGATACTGCTCGGCACCGATCCAGCCGACAAGACGATGCTCGTCCCGGCGCGCCACTGGTTTTTGATGATCGGTTTGGTCGGCGCTCTGCTCGTCTTCGCGGCCTACGATAGCGACTACCGCGTGCCGGCGCTGCTCTTTGCGATCATCGAGAAGCTGGCCCTCGGGGCGATGGTCCTGACGAGCCCGCTGCGCAAGCGCCCGCTCACCGTCGCGGTGGTCTGCGCCGACGCGACGATGGCGGGCCTCTTCATCTTTATTTTAGCCGGCGGCGTATCGTAGCGTTACTACGGGGCTGTCGCCACCGGGATCATCAGATGCGCGTACGGCGTGTCGGCCCACATCACGTATGGCTTGGTCGGATCGGCATCGGCGGCCGTCGGATACCCCATCGACTTTGCGGCCGAGCCGACGATCATCACGTGCGGTCCCGTCTTCACCCAGTGGTTATCGGCAGTCGCCGCGGTCGCGTAGGGATCGGTGTTGCTGGCGCCGTTATCCCCGGCGAGCATATACACGAAGCCGGTGGTGTCGGGCGGAGCGGCATGCTTCAATAGGGCCTGTGCCCAGAGCATGGCGTTAGCGTCCGCGCACATGGAATCGTACGGACCGACCAGCATGCAGGTGAATCCGTTCGATCCCGTCTGGAGCGTTTTCATCGAACCGTTCTGCATCCGCACGATCGTCGCGCCTTTGACGACTGCCGGCGGCGCGGCGGCGGCGACCTTGGCCATGTAGTCCGAGTCGGACATCGGCGGCTGCTGGGCGGCAGCCGCGAGCGGCGCGGCGAGAGCGGCGACGATGGACCCGATTGTCAATGCAGTGTATCGCATCGTAGATTCCTCCAAAAAAAGAAGCAGACTTGCCCGCTACGGCGAGACTTTGACGTCTTTGACGGCGGCGAGAGATGCCCTCGGATCTTGCCCCCGGCAGGGCTCTCATTCCGGTTAAATTACGCCGCAATCGTCAAAAGAGGGCCAATTGGCTAGCGTGCGTCCCAGTCTTCGGCATTGACCGGGAGCCAGAGCATGTTGATGCGATAGCCGGAGACGCGGTTGCCGACCCCGATTAGACGATCTTCATAATAGAGCGGAATAATCGGAACGTCGTCGTGGACGAGCACTTGCATCTCGTCGAAGTCGCGGTCGCGTTGGGCCTGGCTCGGCGTGCGCGCCTGATCGTCGAAGAGCGCCTCGAAGCGTGGAGAGCAGTAGAATGAATGATTGTCTCCGCCGCTGACGGCCTCGACGCAACGAAGATTCAACGACTGCTCGGGGTCGCTGCCGCCGACCCAGGTTTCGCCTGAAATGGCGGCTTTGCCGTTGCGTAAGAGACCGTCGGGGCTAAACCAGATGCGAACCGGATTCGCCTTGATGGAAAACTGCATGCCGGCCGCCGCGAGCTGCGACTGCACCAGCGTTGCAATCCGGACGTTGATCGGGTCTTCGGAGTTGACGCCGATGATGCCGGCGAGCGGCGCGCCGTTCTTGAATCGAAGGCCGTTGCTCATCCGCCAGCCGGCGGCGCCGAGTTCGCGCCCGGTGGCGGTCGGGTCGTGCGCATACGGTGGAATCGTCACGCTCTTCCACCGGACGATCGGCGGCGCGAGGAATGAGGTAGCCGGGCGGAACTCGTTTCGCCAGGCAGCGGAGAGCGCCGAATAGTCGAGCGCCTGCGCGATCGCGCGGCGCACGCGCACGTCGCGCGTCGGACCCATTTGCGTCTGGAGGTAGAGCAGCCGCGTTGCGTTTTCAGGAAAGCGTAGAATGCGCAAGCCGGAGGTGCGCCCGGCCTCGGCAACGTTCTCCGGCGTCAGCGTGCCGACGTCGACGGCACCAGAACGCAGCACGACGAAGTTCGAGTTCAGGTTCGGCACGATGCGCAGGACGATCTGCGCGAGCTTCGGCCGAGGTAGATAGTAAGGATTCGGCTCGAGGACGATCTGATCGCCGCGCAGCCACGATTTCACCCGGAACGGGCCGGTGCCGAAGGGCGCATTCTCCCACGGCGATCCGACCACTTTGGTGCCGGTGAAGGCGTGTTTGGGAAGGATGCAATACACGTAATCCGCCTGCGCGAAGAGCACGCGAACGGCAGCGTTCCACGGCGCGCGCAATCGGATCACGACGGTGTTTGCGTCGGGCGTGCGGAGCGAGACGATTCGCTGGTATGGAACGACGGACGTCGCCCGATTACGCGGATCGAAGATCGCCCGATAGGTGAACGCGACGTCGGCAGACGTCAGCGGCACGCCGTCCGCAAACCGAACGTCGCGGCGGAGGTGATACGTGATCTGCTTGCCGTCCGGCGTAACGTCGCCATTTGCGCGCGAGGGAATGCGGGTGACGAGAATCGGGATGTCGCGGTTATTCCCGGAGAGGCCGACGAGGGTCTGGCAGAAGAGCGTATCGATCGCGAGAATCTCTTGGTCGATCGCGATGAACGGGACGAGCGAAGCGGGGTCCCCGGCATAGGCGATTCGCAGCACGTGGGGCGGTCCGCTCCTCGAGGCGCCGGTCCGCGCGCAACCGGCGAGCGCGCTCAGCAGCGCCAGAACCGCACAGAAACGACGCGCGCTATCGCACATTTTGAAGAAGGGGCCGTTCTTCCTAAACGATGACTCTCCCCTTCGTCTCCGGCGCCCAGGGCAGCGATATCGCTAAGCCGATCACTGAGAGCGCGCAGGCACCCAAGATTACGGCCGTGACGCCGAAACGTGCGAGCGCGATCGGAAGCAAGAACGTTCCGGCGAACGCGCCGATGCGGCTCACCGCCGCCGCAAAGCCGGTTGCCGAGGCACGAATCGAAGTCGGAAACAGCTCCGCGGGATAGACCAGCTCGAGCACGGTCGCGGCGCCCATGGCGACGGCGTATGCAAGAAAAGCGACGACGACGGCCCATCCGCCGGCGAAGGGAAGCAGGCCGAATGCAAGCGCGCCGACGGCGAATCCCACGACGCAGATCGGCCGGCGGCCGTACCATTCGATCAACGGCATCGCCGCGACGGCTCCCAGCGCGAAGGCCGCGGTGATCGCGACGCTTCCGGCCGGCGATCCTTGATCGCCGAGCTTCAGAAGCGTGAGCACCGTCGGAGCGTAAGTGTAGATTGCAAAGAGCGGCACGACTTGCAGCAGCCACATCGCCGAAATGAAGGCGAGCGGGCCGCGAAACGACGAGTGAAAGATCGTCGTAAACGAAACGCGATGGAGTTCGCCGGCATCGCGCGCGGCCAGCCACATCGGCGACTCCGGCGCGGTCGCGCGCAGCAGTAACCCGATCGCGGCAAAGATTGCCGGACTGGCGAGAATCCACTTCCAACTCTCGGGCCCCGTCTTGAGCAGAGCGTATCCGGCGACGTAGGCGACGGCGGCTCCCAGAAACCATACCGCTTCGACCCCGCTCAGCGCCGCGCCGCGACGCCTCGGCGGCATGAACTCGGCGATGATCGCCGTTGCGATGGGATAGTCGGCCCCGATTGCGAGACCCAGCACGAAACGCAGCGCAATCAGCTCGGTGACGTTGGTCGCGAGGATTTGAGCGACGGCCACGACGACGAACGTGCAGAGATCGGCGATCATCAAGATCCGCCGCCCGTGACGATCGGTGAGATGGCCGAAGAGCGGCGCGCCGATTAGAATGCCGAAGAGCGTTGCCGCACCGAGCAAACCCGTCGCGAGCGCATCGAGACGAAAGGACGGCGTGAGGGTAACGAGCGCTAGACCGATGCTGCTCAAGATGTAGCCGTCGCAGAAGACTCCGGCGTTGGCGTAGACGAAAATTGCAAAGAGATTCGGACGTAGATCGGTGCCGGTCCTCGCCATCGCGTGGTTATACCGGCGCCCGGCGATTCGCACCTGGCTGAACGTCGGCTGTGGAGGATAAGCCGGCGGCGCAAACCAACGACCCAACGTGCTGCGCCGTATCCGCCCCGCCGCCATTGCCGCGCTCCTTCTCGCCGCGTGTACGCACAACGACTACACGCCCAACCTAATCCGGCTGACTCCCAACGGGAGCCAAGGGAATCCGGCGACGGAGCCGATCAAATCGTCGTTTACGCTGCTCGCGGTGGAAGACGGATATACCGGCCAATTTACCGCCGACACGATCGCCGGAAAATGCTGGGTCGTGCAATCGCCGGTAACGACCGGCGGCGCTTGGACCGTCGTGCCGCAGGGGACCACCTGCGACAAACACGACGTCGAGCAGATTCAGGTGAAGGATCAAAAAGGCAACGAAGCCTCAACGTATATTCGCGGCGTCGGCACGAGCGGTCAATAAGCTTCGTGCCGGATGCGAACTCGAACGTCGATCTCGCGCACGATCTGAGCAAGCACGGCCATCACGGCGGATCGGCCGCGAGCCGCCACACCTGGTTGGGATTCATCGAGGCAATCGTCTTGGCAATCGTTGCCGTCGCGACGGCGTGGAGCGGGTATCAGGCCTCGCGATGGGAGGGTGCCTCGACGACGGATTACGCGCTCTACGAGCGGTATACCGTGCTCTCACAGGCTAAGGCGACGCTCGCGGGCCAGGACCGGTTGTACGATATCGTTACCTTCAATGGTTGGGTAGCGGCCAAGGTCGGCAACCGCGAGCGAATCGCCGCCTTTTACGAACGCCGCTTTAGGCCGGAGTATGCGCTCGCATTCAAGGCCTGGTGGCGCCTCGATCCAATCCGCAACGCGAAGGCGCCCCCTGGGCCGATCTTCATGCCACAATATAAGAGCGCCAACACGTCGGCAGCCGATCACTTGGCGAGCTTCGCCGAAAAGTACTTTGACGGCGGCGTCACGCTGCGCAAGCGAGCCGACGATTACGTGCGAACGACCGTGCTTCTCGCGACGGTCCTCTTCCTCACGGCGTTGAGTCAGCGCTTCGACGCTGCCGGACCGCGGGCGATCATCATTGCAATCGCCGGCATACTGCTGTCGATTAGCCTGTTCGGGCTGGCGACGCTGCCGCGTACGTGAATCGAGCTCGCCTCACCAGCGAGCGAGCTAGCAAGAAAAAACCGCGCCGAGGTTTAGTCACGACCATCGGGGGTATGGTAAGCCACGGCAGCAGCCGGCAAACGATTCATACCATTATGCCCATGAAGTGAAACCGTACGTTTTCGGAGATAACGCGTACGCCGTGCTCGACGGTGAACTCGACGTTGCGCGGAAAGGGGAAATTTCCGGGGCGCTTCCGGATCCCGCGCTCGTCAAGAGCGCCGTGATCAGTCTCGCCCGAGCAACCTACATCGACTCGTTCGTCATAGGCGTTCTCGTACGGTTTCGCCGCGAGTTTATGCGCCACGGCGGCGATCCGCGAAATATCTTTCTCGTTCTTCCGAATAGCGGCCCGATTCGGCGCGCCTTCGACAGCGTTGGCTTGAACCGTTTGTTCTCGGTCGCCTACGCCGAACCGACGCTCCTGGTACACGAGCACATCGCATCGCCGAAGAAGCGAACTGAATAACCACCATATTGCCTGCGTCTGAAGAAAGTGTGAAGGCCGAACCTTCAGAGTTTCTTCACGCCCTCGACATACCGTAGCCGAAACTCATATCTACACTTTTGATGAGGTGCTTTCGATGTTTACGGTTCGAACAAACGAGGTGCGGATCGCGTCCGTTTCTTTGGCAGTCGGCCTCTTAGTCAGCGGATGCCGCGGTGCCGGTTATACTCCGGCTGCGGGGAGTCGGGCGCCTGCCGTTGCGCAAGCGCAAAACGAGGACTCAGGCGTTTCGGCCGATGCTTCGATATTGAAGAAGCTGAGCAAACAGGTCGTGATCGGGTCGGCGGTCGATCCGCGCAACGGCGCACAGAATCCATACGGGCTGACGATCGCGCCGGTCACGGCGGGAGACTTTAGCAAGGGCGACTTGGTCGTCTGTAACTTCAATGGAAAGTCGAACGTCCAGGGTACCGGAGAATCGATCGTCGCGCTGCATCCTGCACCCGGCTCTACGCCGACGCACGTCTCCTCGATCAAATCGTTGAAGGGATGCGACGCGTTGGCGCTCGACGTCGACGATACCATCTGGGCCGCGTCGATGGTCGCCGACGCCAATCCCGTTATCGATCCGACGGGCAAACTGATCGACAACATTTCGGGTAAGCCGTTTGACCAGCCCTGGGGCCAGGTGCTCGCGCTGCACAACTCGGGTTCGGCCTTCTACGCAACGAATGCCGGGACTGGGAGCATCGTCCGCATCAACATCGGCTCGAAGTTCACCTACGACGTCATTGCGACCGGGTTCCCGGTCAATCACGGAAAGCCGGGAACGGCACTCGCCCCGTCGGGCCTCGCCTACGACGCCGGCCTCGATACCCTCTACTTTGCCGACGGCAAGAACGACACGATCGTGGCGTTCAAGGACGTATCGAGCATTCCGCAGCACGGCATCAAGGCCGAGGATAACGGTATGAAGTTCTCGGGCCCGTCGGCATCCGACGCGCGTATCGTCTTCGCTGGAAAGCCGCTCAACGGTCCGATCAGCACCGCGCTGCTTCCCAACGGTAACCTGGTGGCCGGCAATACGCTCGATCCCGACGGGAAGAACCTGCTCGTTGAGATCTCCGCGGCCGGAAAGCTGCTCGACGTGCGCAACATCGATAAGGGTCCGGCGGGAGCGCTCTTTGGAATCGTTGCGACCGGCACCGATGCAGCGAATACGAAGATCTACTTCAACGACGACAACGACAACAACGTCCAGGTGCTCGAGCGCTAACGTGCCGGGCGTGCGGCAGCCGTGTTTCGGCGCGGCTGCCGCGCGTCTACGGCGTGTACTCGAAAATGGCGCCCTGGTTCGCGGTACCGCCGGCGACGGTCGTGCCGTAAAGATTTCCGCTGGAATCCTGCGTTAGTCCGTAGTAGGAGTACGCGCCGTCGTTAGCGCCGCCGAAGGCGTGAAGCACGCTCTCTTTTCCGGTCTTTGAATCGATCGTAAAGATCGTGCCGCAATCGCACGAGCTGCCGCCTGCGGACGTCGTGCCGTAGAGCTCGCCGGATTTTCCAAAGATCAGCGTGCTTGTGGAGGAGCTGCCGTCGCTGCCGCCTTTGAAGCTGTAGAGCACGTGCTCCCGATAGCCTTTCGCGCGACGAACCAGTTTGTACACGGTGCCGATTCCGTTCGTGCCGCCGTAATAGGTGGTGCCGTAGAAGTTGCCCGACGCATCGGCGACGAGACCGCCATACGGTGAAGCGGCATCGGGCGCGCCCTTGAAGGCGTAGAGCGTGGTCAATCTCCAGTGGCCGTTCTTGTGAGCGAGCTTGAATACGGTCCCGGCACCGTACGCACCGCCCGTCTCCGTTACGCCGTAGAGCGTTCCTTTAGAGTCGATCAGCAAGAGTCCCAGCGATCCCGTGCCGCCGTCCTTCCCGCCGGAGAAGGCGTGAAGAATGCGCTCGTGGCCCGAAGGCGAGACTTGGTAGACGATGCCTTGCGTGTGCGCTCCGCCATCGGGCGTCGTCCCGTAGATATTGCCGCTCTTATCGTAGACGACGCCGCCTCCGGGGCCGAAGCCGTCGTTGCCGGCGCTGAAGCTGTGCAGCACCTTTTCGCTCGCGCCGAGCTGAAAGAGGGCTCCGCAGCCGGTGCTGCCGCACGAGCCGCCGGAACCGCCGTTGACCGTCGTGCCGTCGAGATTGCCACCCGGATCGAAGGTGACGCCGCCGTGCGGATTCTTGCCGGTCGCGAAACAGTCGAAGTTGAAGAGAACCGTTTCCTTCCACGAACTGCCGCCCTTCGGCGCTGAATTTGAAGATGACGCCGCACAGATCGGTGCCGCCGACGACCGTGGTGCCGTAGAGATTTCCTTTGGCATCGAGCGCCAGGCCGGTCGCGGCGTTTCCGCCGTCGTTACCGCCGGTGAAACTATAGATGACGTGTTCGCCTCCGGCCAAGCGGCCGGCGCTGGAGGGTCCGTCGGGGGCGATTGCGGGCGTCGCGTTCGTTGCGCAGGCAGCGAGCACTGCGGCGGCGATGCAGAGAGCCGACGCTCGGACGGCAAAATACGAGAAGCGCATGATGGACGATTCCCGCCGGCGGCGCTTCAGTCTTTCTTCACGAGTCGCCGGTAGGATCGTCCACACGTACCGAGGAGGCTAGCGTAATGAATCAGGAACTGGGACCACTGAACCGGCGAGCCTTTCTAGGCGGCATCGTCGTCTTGCCCGCGCTCGCGGGACTACTATCGGTGCAGGCTCGCGCCGACGGATCGAAGGCTTCGCAGGCGTCGATGCACTATCAGACGTCGCCGAACAACGGCATGCAGTGCTCCGGCTGCAACTTTTTCATCCCCGGACAAGACGCTTCGTCGGACGGAACGTGCAAGATCGTCGACGGGACGATCTCGCCGCACGGCTACTGCATGGCCTACGCGGCGAAATCGTAGCTGGTTAGCCGTTGTCGGCGGGTTGCGGGTCGACCGATTCGTGCAGGAAGTAATCGATACCGAGCTTCGACTTGATGGGCGCAAACTTGCGCGGGGGCTTTGAGAAGTCGAAGCAGCATTTCTCCGGCGGCGTCGCACGAGCGTCGCTGCCGCCTGAGGTCAAGGCATTGAGGTTAAATCGATCCTCGATGAACTTCAGAATGCTGCCGTGCTCGAAGTGGACGTGCGTGACCAAGCCCTTTTTCGCGTACGGCGAGATGATGATCAGCGGCACGCGTATTCCGAAGCCGTCGTAGTCGACGTAAGCGGGGGGCTCTGCGTCGTAGAAGCCGCCGCTGTCATCCCAAAAAACGAAGATCGCCGTGGAGTTCCAGAATTGCGACGTGCCGATCGCATTGACGACCGAGGCGACCCACGAGGGACCGCCGTCGCCATTTGCGTTACACGCCCCGGGGTGATCGGAATCCCGGCAATACGGTGTGATCCAGGTGACGTCGCGCAGCATGCCCTTTCCGATGTCCGTCAGAAATCGCGGCGGTCCACTGAAAACGTCGTTATCCCAATCGGGGCCGTAGCAAATATGCTTGATGGCCTGATACGAACTCCAAATGCCGGTCTCTTTGTACGCGCCTGTGCTGGAGTCTCCGCTAATGCCGCACGTGCTGCCGCTGGGCCCTGTGGAGCCAAGGGGACCGGCATAGAACGCCCAAGAGACCTTTGCGTTGTCGAGCTCGTCGGCGAGGCTGTTGTAATCGAAACAGTCGGTGATCGAAGAGAGATTCGCGCGCGGCGGGTTTTTCTTGATCCGCGGCACCGTGTCCGAGGGGCCGCCCGGACAACCCCAGTTGAGCTCTGGATAGTTCGTCGCCTGGGCTGCTTGGCCCGCGATGATGTACTGGTGCGAGACATAGCTGCTGTCGTCGAAGTTCGAAGGATACATCTCGTCGGCGAGCACGTATTGCTCGGCCATCGACCAGTACGGCTTGATATCGCTTCGTTGGACGTAGCTATAGGGCGGATACTTTATCGGACACTTCGGGAAGCCGGGATGACTACACTGCCACGTCTCCTTATCGAAACCGTTCATCTGGCAGTTCGTTCCCGGAATCGAGCCTTTGCCGTTGCACGCGGCATAGAACGCCTGCGAGTTGTGCTCGAGATCCCAAGTGAGCGTCAAGGGCAGCGGCTTGAGTGCGATCTTTTGATGCTTTGAGTCGTTTCCGTAGCTCTGCGTCTTCGCGCCCGGAAAGCCCATGAAGAGGTTGTTGAAGCTGCGGTTTTCTTGAATGACGATGACGACGTGCTGGATCTTATCGATCCCCTTGCTCGCGGGATAGCCCGAATGGCCCGCTCGAAAATCGGCAGAAGGCATAACCGGCGACGAGCCGGCTACGCCGCCATTGCCCCGGCATGCCGCAAGGAAAAGAAGCGCGACGATTACGAGAGCTCTCTTTAAGTGCACGACGTAGTCCCTTACCGGCTGCCGCGTACGATTGACATAACGCGTCCAGCGAGTCTTCTAAACAAGCCGGAGATCTCATCCGGGAGAGCGGTAACCATTTCGGAGTGTGCGTCGAGCTTGAGTGCTCTAAGTTGCTTTTCAAGCTCTCCGAGCATCTCGGGCCGATCTTCGCGAAAGCCGTCTTCCCCGAGGTGACTGAGCACGTAACCGAGATCGAAGGCCTCCGAAATGACCGGGCCGTAGGCAATTTCGAGGACGTCGTGCAGCGCCGTTTTGTCGAGCCGGACGTCGGTGACCGTGCCGCCGATGAGCTTGAGCCGCTCGGCCGCCGTCTTGAATATCGACTGTTTCGGCGGCGACGGCAGCCGCTCGCCGCGGCGGTGAAAGTAGAATCCCAGCAAGAGCGCGTCGCCGACGCGATCGCGGTCGAGCGCGCCGGTCAGATTCAACTTTTCCTCTAGGCTCGAGGCTCGGGAGCGCGTTTCGCGTAGCTCCGACTGCAGCGTCCGGTACTGCTCGAAATCGAGGCGGCGTTCTTCTTGATGGCGCTGAAGCTCGGCCTCGCGCTCCTGCGCGATGCGAGCTCGCTCGGGCGCGGCGTAATAGATCTCGTAGAGGAGAAGGGCGACGAGCCCGAGCAGCATGCCGCCGGCAACGAGTCCGACGTCGCGAGCGGTGCGGCCGATCACGCCGAATTTGCTCAGGAGCTCGACGGCGAGAATTAGAAGTCCGCCGCCCGCAATTCCCGCGCAGACGGTGACATAAAACCGCCAGCCGGCTTTCTTAAGGCCGGCCAATCGCTCGGGGATAGTCGCCACTCCTAGCGCCTCCGCTCGCTTGGCGAT
>CAWGBN010000007.1:0-371959 GCA_963820825.1 Vulcanimicrobiota bacterium | reverse complement strand
AGACACCTCCGATTTGCGCTCTTGCCGCGGTTGCGTTCCCACCTGTGGGCGTCGTGGTGGGCGATGCCGCCGGCGACGGCGAGATCGAAGTGGAGGGCGATGGGCTCGCCTTCGGGGGCGGCTCGGCCCAGGCCGGTTCGGGTTTGGTCGAGATACCGCGATGGAGCGCGGCGCGGCTCTGCGCCGCGTAGGACGTCTTTGGAAACTGCGACTTTACGTAGAGGAGTAACGCAACGGCATGATCGCGCGCCGGCGCGCCGGGGAGCTCTTCGTAGAGTTGCGCCATGGCATACCCCGTCGAGGGAAGCCACGCATCGTGCGGATAGGAACGCGCCCATGCGCGAAATGCATCTTCGGTGAGCAGAAGCAAGTGCAGCGTTTGATCGGGAAACAACTCGTGCGTTTCGTAGCGTTTGCGCAGCTGCATCGTTTCATAGCGGATCCGCAGCGCGCTCATCTCAAGTCGACCGAAGTAACGGTCCGCGGGCGCCGCGCTGGTGACCTGGGTAGCGAGAAACGAGAGAATTAACAACGGTTGCGATTGCTACGCGGTTAGTGCGGCTGCGTGTTGGTGGTCGAAGACGAGTTGCTTTTTTGCGAGGAATCCGTTCCAGGCTGGGTGATCGTCGTGGTGCTGTTGGTCGTCGACGTCGTGCTCCAGGGATGCCAATAGAAGAGCACGATTAAGACGGCTGCTACGACGATCGCAACTCCGACGACCCACGCAACCGGTCCGGCGGAACCATTTTTGACCTCAACGATTCTCGGTTGGTCTTGCATATTTCATACCTCCGGCGTTTTTCTTCCCAGCGGCGGGCGGTGCTAATCACCGGAATAAAAGAAGGGCCGCCGAAAATCGGCGGCCCGTTTGCTGATGCTCGTCCAGGCTCTAGAGAACGTCTACATTCCCTGAACGCAGGACTGGGTCGCGTTGCTGAACATCGGCTGCATCGTGTAGGACTTAGGGCCGAACGGATCGTTTTGGATGTTCTGCCACGCGCAGATATCGCCGATCTCGCCCTGCTGTTGGTTATACCATCCCGACGCCGGAACCGGATCGGTGACCGACTCGCCGTATTCGTGGCCTTCGACGATCGTCACGCCTTCGTCCACGGCACTCTCATCGCCGGGCGCGTGGATGATGCTCGCGCCGCAGCTTGAGCCGGCGTCGGGCATGTACGGAAGGTCGGTATAGGAGACGTATTGGCCCGCGCTGTACGCGGTGCTGTGATAGGCGCAGAACGACGAGCCGAATCCGCTGGTGCTGCGGCCATGAGGAGTTGCGACGACGTACGAGCCATTGGCATCGTAGCCGAAGTGGGTAACCGCTCGCAGCGCTTCTTGTGCGATTTGGGCATCGGTCGGGTGGAGCGGAACCGCACTGTTATCGTTCCAAGCGCCGCCGAACTGCAGCGTGCCGGCCGGGTTCGTGATGTAGGTGGTGCCGCCCGATATTTCGTAATACTGATCGTAGATGTTGTCATGGCTGCTGCCGCCGACGTGCTTCTGGTAAGCTTTCAACAGTGACGCCACGCCATTGGCGTCGCCGTACGTGCGGTAGCCCCAGAAAACAATGTACGCCTTCGGAGCGACCAGAACCGGACCGCCGCCATAACTGAGGAGAATCATTGGCTTTACTTGACGGGTCGCGTTTTCACGCGTCGCCATGTAGTGAGGAACGTGGTAGATGACACCGTCCTGCTGAACCCATCCGGGACCGGACGGCGCCGTGGCGCGCGCCTGCTGCTGAGTCGTTCCGAGTGACGGAGCGACGGTGGAGCTCGTTGAGCATCCGACCATTGCAAGCGTCGCGACGCAGCCGACGAGTGCTGCTACCCGCGAGTGTTTGTGCATTGAGAAGGAACCTCTCGTGAAGAGTTAGCTAGGGGGACATAGCTAGCGAGGGAAAGCGCCACCATTCAGCATCTCGCGCTTCCCTCCCTCCGGAGGGTTTGCGTAACGGCAGCCGCTGCATGCAAGCAAGCGAAAGCGCGCGGTCCGGAGACCGCGCGCTTGATGAATCGGTCTTCCGTTAAATTCGGAAGACGGCTTCGATCGAGCCTAGTTGTAGCTCTGCACGCAGGACTGGGTTGCGTTGCTGAACATCGGCTGCATCGTGTACGACGTGCCGTTGCGGAACGGATCGTTCTCGATGTCCTGCCAGGCGCAGATGTCGCCGATCTCGCCTTGGGCTTGGTTGTACCAGCCGGTGGGCGGGTTCGGGTCGGTGACCGATTCGCCCCACTCGTGGCCTTCGACGATCGTCACGCCCTCATCGACGCCGGTCTCGTCGGTCGGCGGACTGATGATGCTCGCGCCGCAGCTACCGCCGGCATCGGGCATGTAGGGCAGGTTCGTGTACGAGACAAGGTGGCCGCTGCTGTACGTCGCGCTGTGGTACGCGCACCATTGCGTGCCGAATCCGATCGAGCTGTGACCGGTCGGCGTCGCTACGATGTACGACGCGTTGGGGTGATAGCCGAAGTGGGCGACGCCTTGAAGGGCCTCGGCCGCGACCTGTGCATCGGTCGGGTGCGTCGGAACACTGTTGGTATCATCGGTCCAAACGCCGCCGAGCTCTTTTTTTCCGTCTTTGATATAGGTCGTCGTGCTACCCGACTTCTCGTAGTACTGAGTGTAGATTCGGTTGTGGCCGCTTCCGCCCATATTCTTGGAGTACTTCTTGAGCAGCGGCGCAACGCCGTCGGGGTCGCCGTACGTCCCGAAGCCCCAGAAAATGATGAACGCCTTCGGCTTCACCAGAACCGGGCCGTTGCCGTAGTTGAGCAGAATGTCATGCTTGATCTGACGCTTCGCCATTTCGCGAGTCGCCATGTAGTGGGGAACGTGGTACAGGACGCCGTCCTGTTGGATCCATCCTGGACCGGACGGAACGTTCGATTGCGTTTGCTGTTGGGTCGCGCCGTTCATCGGTGCGAAGCCGGCGTTCGAAGCGCAACCTACCATTGCGAGCGTCGCTACGCAGGCGAGAGCCGCGGCGAGCCGCGTGTGGCTATACATAGAGCGGTAACCTCTTCGTAAAGAGCAGCTAGGGGGATTTAGCTAGCAGGGAAAGACCCGACATTCCTCGGACCTCGCTCGCCGCCCTGCGAGGTGGCGCTCGATTTTACTCCGGTTACACTCAATCCAAGCAAGCGCGAGCGCGCGGCCCGCGCCGCACGCTCGTTCGCTCGTTTCGGGCTCTCTCGCGTACCCTCTTAAAAGACCGGCTGCGGCCGCTCCCCAATCGGATTTTGGATGGGGTGAGGGCCGGGGAGGATCGGCATCGGAATCGGCCCTGAGATCGGTGCGGGAATCGGAGTCGGCACCGGACCGGAGATCGGATTTGGGATCGGACCTGGAATCGGCGTTGGACCGGGTTCGCGACGCTCGTATCCATTGACGAGCGTACCGCCCAGATCGACGTCGTGCGCGGTGACGTCGACGTTGACGCCCTTTCCCTCCGGCGTCAGCGTCGTCTCGATTCGCCCGCCGGACCCATTCTGCGCGCTGACGCGCAGCGAGCCGTTCTGCTCGTAGGTGACCGACTCGCCGTTACCGAGTTCGAGCGTCTGGCCGCGCTGAATCGAAATGGACTGACCGTAACTCGTGATCGAGGCTTCGCCGTTATTGCTCATGCTGACGGCGGTCGCCCCGTTGTTGAGCGATACCGTCGCCGATTGATTCCACGTGACGCCTCGGTCATTCGGCGGCGTAACTTGCGTCGAGATCCGAAAGCCGCCCGCAAATGAGTCGGAGTTGAGCAGATCCGGCTGAGAGCTCATGTTATTCCACTTGGCTCCGTTGAAGCTGAGATGAGGATCGCCCTCACTCGACCCGGACGCATTCTGAAAGAAACGCTCGTTGCCGTATGGGGAGCAGCCTCCCGACCCAAGTGTCGGAGGTCCGCCCGCACCCCAGGGTGGATTGCAGCCGCCCGAGCCATACGGCGCGTTGCAGCCGTAGCCCATGAGCGATTGCAGCATCTGCATGAGTTGCTCCAAGACGCCCATGAGCGAGCCGAAGATGCCTTGCATCGATCCGGAACTGCCGTAACCGCCGCCATACAGCTCGGCGCCGTCGGTCGGGCCGGGGGGAACGAAGCGCGAGATGTTATCGCCGGTAGTGGGCGCGGCGGCGCCCGGTAGTAGCGCGCCTTCCTGCGCCGCGTTTCCCGCGGGCGAGGCAAGCGAATTAGGGCTGACCGAGCCCTCGAGCGGCTGAACGTACATGATGAACCTCCGTCGTAATAGCTGCGCTTCGTATCACGACGAGCGCGGGTGGCGACAAGGGTAGGAACGGCGCCGGGAACAACTGGATTTGCGACCATGAGCGAAACGCAGATAGCGCAGATTACTCGACTCGACGAGCGCCTCACCGCGCTCAAGGAGCGTCTTTGACGACGCCGGTAAGCGCCGCCGAATAGCCGAGCTCGACGCGCGTTCGCACGCGCAAGAGTTCTGGAACGATTCCGACGCGGCGCAGCGCGTGATGAAGGAGCTCGCCGAGTTGCGCGACGAGGCCTCCGTGCTCGACGACGCTGCCCGGAGGCTCGCCGAGGCGCGGGAGCTGCTCGCCCTGTTCGGCGAGGACCCCGCCGGCGAAGAGGAGGCCGATCGAAACATTGCCGCCGCGACGAAGGCGATCGAGTCGCTGGAAATGGCGGCGAGCTTTAGCGGCGAGTTCGACGCGCACAACGCCATCGTAAGCATCTTCGCCGGCGCCGGGGGCGTCGACGCCGCCGATTGGACCGCGATGCTCGCGCGGATGTACTTACGTTGGGCCGAGTCGAAAGGCTTTACGACTCAGATCGTGGACGAGTCGCCGGCGGAAGAGGCAGGGTTGAAATCGCTGACGTTTTTCGTCCGCGGCCGCAACGCGTACGGATTGCTCGAGAGCGAGCGCGGCGTTCACCGGCTCGTACGGCTCTCGCCTTTCGACGCTGCCCACCGGCGGCATACTTCGTTTGCGGCGGTCGACGTGATTCCCGAAGTCGAGGCCGGCGAAGAGGCGGACGTTGAGATCAAAGCGGATGAGCTGCGGTTCGAAACCTTCAAATCGGGCGGCGCCGGCGGTCAATACGTCAACAAGACGGAATCGGCGGTGCGGATCGTGCACGTGCCGACCGGCATTATCGTCGCCTCGCAGCAAGAGCGCTCGCAAGCGCAGAACCGCGAAGTCGCGATGAGCGTGCTGCGCGCCAAGCTGGTCGCGCGATCGGCACAAGAGCGCGACCGCAAGCTCGCCGATATTCGAGGCGAGCGCCAAGCGAACGAGTGGGGGTCGCAGATCCGGTCGTACGTGCTGCAGCCGTATCAAATGGTGAAGGACCATCGTACCGGGATCGAGACCGGCAACGTGACCGACGTGCTCGACGGCGCGATCGATACCTTCATCTGGCCGTACCTGCAGCAGCGGCGCGTGCTGCCGGCGTCGGGTCCGAACCAGTAACGCGTGCGAGACAAGTTCTTATGGATCGGAGCTCTGGCGTACGCCGCGCTCTTTCTCTGGCTGGGTTCGATCAAGTATGCCGGGCATCGCAATCTGGTAGACTTCGGAATCTTTGCGCAAACGGCGGCGAGCGCGTTCGGCTGTTTTTGCAACCCGATCGAAGGAAGCCATTGGGCCTTTCACTTCTCGCCGATCCTCTATCTCGCAGGGGCGGCGCTCACCCTCGTCCGCTCGCCGCTGACGCTCGTGGCACTGCAGGCAATCGCCGGAGCGCTCGTCGCACCGCCGGTCTACGCGCTGGTGCGCGTTCGCGGCGACGTTCGCGCGGCGCGCTTGAGTGCGGTCGCCGCGTGGCTCTATCCGCCGCTTGCCGGTCTAGTATTCGGCGACTTCCACGAGAATGGGTTCGCTCCGGCCGCGGTTGCCTGGACGCTCTACGCCTTCGACGCCGATCTGCTCGGCTGGGCCATTGCCGGCGCGGTCGTCACGCTTGCGATAAAGGAAGATCAGGCAATCTTTCTCGCCATCGCAGCCCTGCTCGGCGCGTGGCGCTTTCGCGGCTCCGCACGTGGGCGCGTCGCACTCGCCGTCGCCGTGCTCGGTCTGTTGATATTTATCGCGTTCTTCGGTTTCATCCGGCCGCATGCGTCGGCTGCATCTGCGATTGGCTGGCAACCGTGGCGCTTCTACGCCTGGCAGCCGTTGGCGGCGGGCGACGTGACCGAGGCAATTCTTACTCGCCTCGGCTTTCTGCTGCTGATCTTCGTACCGCTGCTCTTTCTGCCGTTTCGCACGACGATGATGTGGCTCGCTGCAGCGCCGCTAGCCGAAGTGCTCTTCTCGCGCATGCCGACGACCTTTACGCTCGGAACGCACTATGCCGGAGCCTGGATCGGCTACGTTTTGGTCGCGTTTGCCGTCGCCGTTCGCGCGCTGCCGGCCGCGCGCCGGCAGGCCGCGCTCGTCGCATGCATCGTTCTCGCTCTGGTGGAGCTCGCGGTCGCCGACCCGCTCCATCCCGGACTGAACCTGCACCGCTCGCGGCCGCGCGACGCCGCGCTCGATCGGTTCTTGACGACGTTGCCTCCCGATGCGAACGTTGCGACGCAAGAAGAGGCGTACACGCACCTCGCGCTCACCGATCCGCGCGTCACGCTTTTGCCCGAGCGGCCGGAGCGATCGACCGACGCCTGTCTGGTCTTGGTCGATTCGGACTTTCCGGACTCGGCCCGCTTACAAGAGTATGGCGACGCGGTTGCACGGTTGGTTCGCGAGGGACGCTACGTTCTCGTGAAGCGCGTTGGCGGCATCGCGCTCTATCAGACGAGCTGCGCGAGCGCATCCTCGACGCGCGCGGGCCATCCTTGATCGGCGCGGACGATGCGATGCGGCGCCGCCCACGGCGCCCAGCGAGCGACTTGCAACGCGTAACCGCGTTGCGGCGGAAAGACCGCGACGACCGGCGTTCCAACCATACCGGCCACGTGTAACGCAGCCGAATCGGGCGTGACGAGCGCCGGCGCCGCGGCGATTGCGTCCTTCCAGGGATCGATTGCCTTGAAGTAACTGATGGGCAGGGCCGTTGCCGCCGCAATTCGCTCGGCGTAATCGGTTTCGTCGCGTGTCGAGAGCAGATGCGGAGCGCCGCTTGCCGCGATTCGGCGGACCATCGCGACGACGTCCGCAAGCGCGATGCCGAGCCGCTCCCATTTATCGGTGACTTGAACCGCGACACGCTCGTCGGGTGCCGGGTCGCGCTCGAGCACGAGCGGACGAAGCTCGTCGAGATCACGCGTCGGTTGCTCGTTTCCGAGAAGCGTTGCACCGAGGCGGAAGAGCACCTCGCATTCGTGCGGCGCGCGCGGGTCCAAGCCCGCGCTACGGTAGATCGAGCCGGTGAGCAGCCGGCGTGCCCACAGCGCTTTGAGCGGCTTCCCCCACGCGTTGACGAAGCCGATGCGGTTGGGGGCGGCGACCGACGCGGCTAGACGGTATCCGCCGGGATCTTCGGTCGCGACGAGCGCGTGCGAGTACTCGTTCGCGCGCAGATCTGCGCCGAGTCTTTGGATGGCCGAGAGATTCGATCGCGCGCCGGAACGCAGCGCGAAGCCGGCGACGATACTGCGCCGCGCCGCGCGTCCGGAGAAGACGCCGGCATTGGCGCGCGCGAGAACGACGTCGACCGGCACTGCATGCCGGCGAAAGGCCGCGAGCAGCGGCGTCAACGCCAGCGCGTCGCCGATTCCGTCGAGGCGGATGATGAGCACCGACGGTGAAACCTTCGGCATGCCCGTTGATTCTTGCCCTGCGCCGTGATCGCCCGCGAGGACCTCGTCACTTTCGACGAGCTCGACGGCTATCGCACCGTGCGCAGCTTCGGGTACGTTTCGGGCAGTGCTTCGCGTCCACGCAATCGTTTGCGCTCGACGTTCCGCAGCCTCGGCATGCTGATCGGTCTCTCGAGCGCCGAATTCTTAAGCGACGCCGAGCAACTGCGAAACGACGCGCTGGAGTCGCTTCGCCGGCGCGCCGACGCGCTCGGCGCTAACGCCGTCGTGGGCCTGCAGTTCTTCGTCTCCGAAGGAAGCGACGGTTCGTGCGAGGTCGTGGCCTTCGGCCGCGCGGTCGCTCTGGAGCAAGGTGGAGCGCGTTCGAATGGATGAGTCGGAGCGCGGGCTGCGTGCCGATCGACTGGCGCGCGCCTCGATCGCGGCCGCGGCGTGCCGGAAGTGCGCGATCGGATACGACCGGCGCAACAACGTCTACGGCGAGGGCGATGCGAGCGCGCGATTGATGGTGATCGGCGAGGGACCCGGTGAGACCGAGGATCAGCTCGGACGTCCGTTCGTCGGGCGCGCGGGGCAGCTGCTCGATCGAATGCTCGCGGCGATCGGACTCGCGCGCGAGGAAGTCTACATTTGCAATACGGTGAAATGCCGGCCGACGCTGCCCGGCCCCAACGGTTTGCGCAACCGCGCGCCCGAGCCGCAGGAGATGGAGAACTGCCGTCCATTCCTGGACGAGCAGATCGAGATCGTCGCGCCCGAAGTGATTCTCGCGCTCGGCGCGCCGGCGGCGAAGTCGTTTCTCGGCCGCGATTTTCAGATCACCCGAATGCGAGGCCGCTGGTACGTTGGCCCGCGCGATACGCCGTTGATGGTCACGTTCCACCCGGCGTACATTCTGCGCCAGACGGGCGGAGAGATCGAGGGCGTGAAGCGGATGGTCTGGGGCGATCTGAAGGCCGTCCGGGTAAAACTCGACGAAGCGCCGGCCGCGCCGATTGCGCCGGAGCCGGTTGAAATCCAGGCGAGTCTCTTTGAAGCCACTTGATGCTTGGCTGCGCGACGTCGTCGGTCGCGCGGGATTTGCCGATGCCGACGAGTTCGTGCGTCACTACGCGCTCAAGCCGTACCGCCTTCGCCAGCTCTACCGCGCCGCGACGAAAGAACTGCTCGGAAGCGTCGACGAGGTGACGACGCTTCCAAAGGAGCTGCGCGCCGCGCTACACGAGCGCGGCATCGCGTTCTCGGCGATCGAACCGATTGCGGTGCAGCATTCACAAGACGCGCAGACCACGAAGGGAGTCTTCCGGCTAAGCGACGGCAAAGAAGTCGAAGCGGTACTGATGGAGCATTACGGCGAACGGACGACGGTCTGCATATCGTCACAGGCCGGATGCGCTTTTGCCTGCGCGTTCTGCGCGACCGGGCAGGGCGGATTCAACCGAAATCTCTCGGCCGGCGAGATCTTCGACCAAGCCTGGTTCTTCGCGCGAGAACTCGCGGCCAAGGGCAAGCGCATTACCAACGTCGTCTTCATGGGGATGGGCGAACCGTTCCACAACTACGACGCGGTTATGGATGCCGTCGCCCTACTGAACGATCCGCAGGGGTTTGGACTCGGCCATCGGCACATCACGATCTCCACGGTCGGCCTCGTCGACAAGATCGATCGATTCGCAGACGAGCACGTTCAGGTGAATCTCGCCATATCGCTCCACGCGCCGACCGACGAGCTGCGTTCCCGGTTGATGCCGGTAAATCGGCGCTTCCCGATTCCGGAGCTGATGGCGGCCTGCGATCGTTACGTTCGCAAGACCAACCGGAAGGTATTCTTCGAATACGTCATGCTCGGCGGCGTTAACGACGGCGATGGCTGCGCGCATGCGCTTGCCGGGCTCATGCGCGGACATCTCTACCATGTCAATCTGATTCCGTATAACACCACGCCCGACGCCCCATACCGCGCGACGTCCGACGCGCGCATCCGGGAGTTCGCCGGAATCCTCGACGCCGCCGGCGTGCAAGTAACGGTGCGGCAGAACATGGGACGCGACATCGCCGCCGCCTGCGGGCAATTACAAGCCGAGACTCAGCCGAAAGTGCACCTGGTGTCACCATGAGCCTAACTACAGGGTGTGTCATCCTGAGCCGCGCGCGAAGCGCGCGTGTGTCGAAGGATGAAACATCGCGTCGAAGGGGCCGGTAGGTGCGGCATGAACCAATCGCGCGCCCAGGAGCTTCCGCTATACCGGTTGTATTTGCTGCGAGCGATGTACGCGCTCATCGCACTGGCTCAAGGCAGTCAAACGTGGACCGCTATCTTCCAGCGCACGCATCCATGGACGATGTGGCACGGCGTCGGCATGGCTATGCTGGGCGCGCTTACTGCGCTCTGCCTGCTCGGTGTTCGATATCCGGTTAAGATGTTGCCGTTGATGATCTTTGAGTTTGCGTGGAAGCTGCTCTGGGTAGTCGCTGCTTGGCTCCCGCTCTATTTCGCTCACCGCGTCGATGCGGACACCGGCGAAGTGTTTTTCTCGATTGCGTTGGGCGTCGTGCTCGTGCCGCTCATCATTCCGTGGGGCTACGTCTGGAAGACCTACGTTACGGCACCGGGCGACCGCTGGCGATAACCAGTCGATTCGCTACTGCCAACGAATCTTTAGCGTTGGGCCGCCGTCGGAAGATATCGAGATGATCGGCCAGTTTCCGCGCTGATCGCATACGACGGGCTTTTCAAGTAGCGCTTGGCTGTAGTAGCCCTGGGGACCCATAGCGTTGGTGCCGTCAAAGGACGTCGGTTTCTGATCGTCGTCGCCGAAAGCGATCGACAAGGTGCCCTTTGCCTCACCGTGCACCGCCACCATCAGTTGGCCGTTATCGCAGTTGTATCCCATGTCGATCGCCCCGTAACCGGCTAGGCTGTACTTCGCCCAAATGTAATCCGCTTGAGCCGAGGTCTTCGACGTGGTTACGAGCAGGAGCGCCAGCAGAAGAAGACCGATAGGAGCGATGCGGTTTTGATTCATGTGCTGTTACCTTTCGACGCTGGGGTCGTAGGGACGGCTACCGCCCACGAACCAAACGCGCGCATTCGTCTAGTTGTGACTTCCAGGCGGCCGCCAGTCCTTGAGCCGCAGATGCGCCGGCGCAGCGTTCAGCCGGTCGCGCTCTTCAAACCGTTCGGCCAGCCATTGAAACCACTCCAAATACTGCGGCCACTCTTTCTCGCGGCGCGTCTCTCGCGTGAGATCGGCGAGCCGTCTCCAGGCCCCGACGATCATGCCGCCGGCCAGGTCTTCGACGATATCGAACGGGATGGCGCCTCTATGAACGAGTACGCCGAGCATCTCGAGGCGAAATCCGATCGTTACCCCCGCGTCGACGTAGTCCACGCCCTTCGCACGGAACTCGGATGCGGGCGTTCCGACCGGAAGGGAGTAGACTAAGCCGAAGGCCCGCACGAACGAGTCGTCTTGCAGCGAGCGCACCAACTCCACTGCCGCCGTATCCCGGCGTTGCCCCCGGAACTGACTGAGTTGGCCGAAGCCGACGATCGCCGACGCGACGATGACCAAAGCCGTGAAGGCGGTACCGAGGGCGGTTACGGCTTCCCAAATCACTCGGAGGCGACTTTCGAACCGCGGCTTCGCGCCGCCTTGCGAAGTACTCATTCCAAGGCCGCCGAAGAGCGCTCCCCATGAGCGTGAGCTTCGAGCGAGCCATTCCGATTCTCCGAATCTTCGACGTTGCCAAAGCGCGTGAGTTCTATCTCGACTACCTCGGCTTCTCGGTCGATTTCGAGCATCGATTCCACGACGGCGCGCCGCTCTTCATGGGCGTCTCGCGCGACGGACTCCCGATCTTTCTGAGCGAGCATCACGGCGACGGTAGTCCCGGCGCGCACGTGCGGATTGACGTGCGCGGGCTCGACGAGATGAGCGCGGAACTGGCTGGGAAGAAGTACCGTTATATGAATCCGAGCATTCAGGAGCAGCCATGGGGCGTGCGCGAGCTTCGCGTCATCGATCCCTTCGGCAACCGGCTCATCTTTAGCGAGCGGATCGCGAGCTGATGTTGCGATCGGCTATCGCCCTTCTCTCTTTCTCGACGATCGCGGCCGGCGTGGTCGATCTCATCTGGGGCGACTTCGAGCGCGCGCATCAGCCGATCCAAGCCTTCGGCGACAACATTCCCGCGCACACGATTTTTGCGTACGTCACGGCGATTGGACTCATCGTCGGAGGTGCGGCGATCCTGTGGAAGCGCAGCGCCCACTGGGGAGCGGTGATCCTCGCGGTGATATACACCATCTTTTCCATCTTCTGGCTGCCGCGGCTCTACACCGCGCCGCATATCCTCGGCCAAACCGTTCCGGTCTACATCGGCGTCCTCGCAGGCGTCGGGACGCAGCTCATCGTTGCCGCCGCAGCCGCGATCGTCTACGTCGCAACGCCTCCGCAGGATGCGATGCAAGCCGGCCGGACGACGCGCGCCGTCTGCTGGATATTCGGTTTGTGCGCGATTGTCTTTGGTTTGGCGCACCTGACCAACATTTCGTCCAACGAAGGATTGGTGCCGGCATACATGCCGCTCGGTCGAGCGTTCTGGACCGCCTTCACCGGCACGGCGTTCGTGCTGGCCGGAATCGCGATTCTTTCGGGAATTCTCGACGTCTTGGCCGCGCGATTGCTGGCCGCGATGCTCTTCGTCTTCAGCCTGTTGGCATTGGCACCGCTGATTTTCGAATATCCGCACGCGCAAGGCTCCTGGGGAACGAATGCGTACAATCTGGCCGCGGTTGCGTCGGCGTGGGTCTTGGCGGAATGGCTCGCGGCTCGCCGGGCAGGCGCCACGGTAAAGCCGAAGGTACGTTGAGCGATGGCTTCCTGGAGCGACGTGCGGCGCTACGCGCTCGCCCTGCCCGGCGCGAGCGAAGAGACGACGGCCCAAGGGCGCAGAGCGTGGATCGTTAACGACAAATTCTTTACCTGGGAGCGTCCGCTGCGCAAGTCCGATCTCGACGCGCTCGGCGATACGGCGCCGAAAGGGCCGATTTTGGGCGTTCGCACCGCCGATCTCGAAATGAAAGACGTCTTACTGGCGAGCAATCCGCGCGTCTACTTTACGACCCCGCACTTCGACGGCTATCCCGCGGTTCTCATTCGGCTCGACAAGATCGCGGCGAAGGAACTCAAGGAGGTTATCACCGAGGCCTGGCTGGCGCGTGCCGGAAAGCGCGCCGTCGCCGCGTTTTTGAAGGAACGATAAGGTGGCGTCGAATCTACGCCCGATGGAAACGGCGGCTTCGGCGCCACGCGTAACGATGGAAGAGATCACCGCGCTCGCGAAGCGCCGGGGCTTCATCTTTCAATCGAGCGAGATTTACGGCGGCCTCAACGGATTCTGGGATTATGGTCCGCTCGGCGCCGTCCTCAAGCGCAACGTCAAGGACGCCTGGTGGCGCGATACGGTCGAGCTGCGCGACGACGTCGTTGCGTTCGATTCCTCGATCGTGATGCATCCGCTCGTTTGGAAAGCCTCGGGCCACGTCGACGCCTTTCACGACGTCATGATCGATTGCAAGGTCTGCAAGCATCGTTTCCGGCTCGACCATCTTGCGAACCGGTCGCAGTGCCCCGACTGCGGGAGCAAAGACTCCTTTACGCCGCCCCGCAACTTCAATCTCATGATGCGCACCTCGGTCGGGCCGATGGAAGATACCTCGGCTATGGCCTACTTGAGGCCGGAGACGGCTCAGGGCATCTTCGTGAACTTCAAGAACATCTATCAAAGCGCGCGCCGGCGCCCGCCCTTCGGCGTCGCCCAGATCGGGAAGTCGTTCCGCAACGAGATCACGCCGGGGAACTTCACCTTCCGCTTGCGAGAGTTCGAGCAGGCGGAGCTCGAGTATTTCGTCCCCGACGACGGCAACGATATGGAGATCTTTCGCCAGTGGGTGGAGCGGCGCAAAGCGTGGTACGCGCAATACGGCATCGATGCGGAGCGTCTGCGCTTCTACGAGCTGAGCGAGGCCGAGCGGCCGCACTATGCCCGAGCCGGAATCGACGTTGAGTATCTCTTTCCGTGGGGGTGGGGCGAACTGGAGTCGATCGCGCACCGCGGGACGTACGACTTAGACGCGCACATCAAGCTGTCGGGCAAAGACCTGCAATACTTCGACGAGGCAACGAAGACGCACTACACGCCGCTGCTGATCGAGAGCTCCGCCGGCGTCGACCGGACGATGCTGACCTTCCTCATCGACGCGTACGAGCGCGAGCGAAGCGTCGACCCCAACGGTAAGGAGACGGAGCGCACCGTTTTGCGTTTTCACCCGGCGATTGCGCCGGTGCAAGTTGCGATCTTCTCGTTGGCGCGCAACAAGCCCGAGCTGGTCGAGCGCGCACGCGCGATCGAGGCGGGGCTGCGTCCGGTATTCCGGACGCAGTACGACGAGGGAAATATCGGCCAGCTCTACCGTCGTCAGGACGAGATCGGCACGCCGTTCTGCGTGACCGTCGACTACGAGACGCTCGACGACGGCAGCGTGACGGTGCGCGCGCGCGATTCGATGCTGCAGGAGCGCACCGCCGCGCAGACGCTCGACAGCTACCTGCGGGAGCGATTGGAGCGATGACGGCGCAGACCGCGACGAAATACGTCTATTTCTTCGACGAAGGCGAGTCGTTGCGCCGCCCGTCGGAGCCGAACGCCATGCGCAACATACTCGGGGGCAAGGGTGCCGGTCTCGCCGAGATGACCGCCGCCGGGCTCCCCGTGCCGTCGGGCTTCACGATCACTACCGAAGCCTGTCTGCGTTTTTATGAGGCGGGCGGCGCGTGGCCGGCAGGCTTGCAAGAGCAGGTCGATCGCGCGATGGGCGAGTTGGAAGGACGCACCGGCAAGGGCTTCGGCGCGGTCGAGAGTCCGCTGCTCGTCTCGGTTCGCAGCGGCGCTCGCGTCTCGATGCCCGGCATGATGGATACGATTCTCAATCTCGGTCTCAACGACCGGACCGTCGCGAGCCTCGCGAAGCTGACCGCGAACGAGCGCTTTGCCTGGGACGCGTACCGCCGGTTCATCACCATGTACTCCAGCGTCGTGCTCGGGATCGGGAAAGAGCACTTCGAAGAGCAGCTCGACGCGGAGAAAACGTCGCGCGGCATCAAGATTGACGCCGAGGTCGGTGCGGAATCGTGGAAGGCGCTCGTCGAGCGGTACAAGGCGATCGTGCGCGAACGCAGCGGCCGGGATTTTCCGCAAGAGGTACGCGAGCAGCTCAAAGGCGCGATCGACGCCGTCTTCGACTCGTGGAACTCGAAGCGCGCCGTAGACTACCGCCGGTTCAACAAGATTCCCGACGACTGGGGCACCGCGGTCAACGTGATGGAGATGGTCTTCGGCAACATGGGCGAGGATTCGGGAACCGGCGTCGCCTTTACGCGGAATCCTAATACCGGCGAACGCGCGCTCTTCGGCGAGTACCTGACTAACGCGCAGGGTGAGGATGTGGTCGCCGGCATCCGAACCCCCGAGAAGATTGCCGATCTGGCGAAATACCAGCCAAAAGTCTACGAGCAGTTTCAAGCGATCGCGATGCGGCTCGAACGGCACTATCGCGACGTTCAGGATCTGGAGTTTACCGTCGAACGCGGCAAGCTCTTCATGCTGCAGACGCGCAACGCAAAACGCACGGCAGAAGCCGCCGTCAAGATCGCGCTCGACCTCGTCGCCGAGGGGTTGATCGATAAGCGGCGCGCCGTCGGAATGGTCAGCGCGCAGTCGCTCGATCAGCTCTTTCACGCGCGCATCGATCCGAGCCGCCCGATGACAATAGCCTGCAAGGGTCTCAACGCATCGCCGGGCGCCGCCACCGGCCAAGTCGTCTTCTCGGCCGAGGATGCCGTGACGTGGAGAGAGCAGGGCCGGCGCACGATCCTCGTTCGCACCGAGACGAATCCCGACGACGTTCACGGGATGATCGCCGCCGAAGGCGTGCTGACGTCCAAGGGCGGCGCGACCTCACACGCGGCGGTGGTCGCGCGCGGCATGGGCAAACCGTGCGTCGCCGGATGCGATACCCTGCACATCGATTACCGAGATAAGTCGGCGAGCTTCGACGGGCACGTTCTACACGAAGGCGATTGGATTACGATCGACGGAACGAGCGGCAACGTCGCGATCGGCGAGCTTCCGTTGATACGGCCGCCGTCGAAGCTGCCCGATTGGTTGGCGACGTTTCTCTCGTGGGCCGACGAACTTCGCCGGATGCAGACATGGGCGAATGCCGATACGCCGGAGGATGCCGCCAAGGCGCGCGAACTCGGCGCCGAGGGAATCGGCCTCTGCCGCACCGAGCACATGTTCATGCAGCCGGAGCGTCTTCCGATCGTCCACGAGATGATTCTCGCAACGACGAGCGAGGAGCGCGCTCGCGCGCTCGAGCGGCTTCTCCCGTTCCAGCGCGAGGACTTCACCGGGATTCTGCGTGCGATGGACGCGCTGCCGGTAACGATTCGGCTGCTCGATCCGCCGCTGCACGAGTTCTTGCCCTCGCTCGAAGAGCTGCTCGTCGAGACGACGGAGCTGCGCTGCACGAAGGGAACCGAGTCGCCGCAATACCACGCGAAAGAAGCGATGCTGCGGCGCGTGCGCCAGCTGCACGAGCAGAATCCGATGCTCGGTCTGCGGGTCTGCCGGCTGGGAATCGTCTTTCCGGAGATCTACGAGATGCAGGTGCGCGCGATCTTCGAGGCGGCCTGCGCGCTCAAACGTGAAGGCCGCGATCCCAAGCCCGACGTGATGATTCCCGGGGTCGGCACCAAAGAGGAGATGCAAGTCACGCGCGATGCGGCTAAGCGCGTCGCGGACGGCGTACTCGCGCAACAGAACGTCGCGCTCGCTTACCGGATCGGAACGATGATCGAGCTACCGCGGGCCTGCGTCGTCGCCGACGAGCTCGCGGCCTGCGCCGAATTCTTCTCGTTCGGTACCAACGATCTCACTCAAACCACCTATGGGTACAGCCGCGACGATGCCGAAGGTTCCTTCATTCCCGTCTATCTCGAGAAGCGGATCCTCAAGGACGACCCATTTCAAGTGCTCGACCGTCGCGGCGTCGGCACGTTGATGAAGCAGGCCGTGGTTCTAGGCCGCGGCGCGCGAGCCGATTTGAAGATCGGGATCTGCGGCGAGCACGGCGGCGAGCCGAGCAGCGTGGCCTTCTGCGATGCCTTGGGGCTCGATTACGTCTCGTGCTCGCCGTTTCGCGTTCCGATCGCCCGCCTCGCTGCGGCGCAATCGGCCATCGGCGCGCTCACCTAGCGTCGCGCGCGCTCGCGGTAACCCGCGCGCAGATTGCGCGCGCTTCCCGTATGAGGCTATCGCGCGCCTGCGCCGTGCTCGCCGGCGCCCGGCGAACGAAGAGCTTGCGCCAATAGGCTTTGCCGCTTAATTTCGCGATGAGGTCGGAGACTTCGCGTGCGTCCACGGGGCCGCCGGGCCCGTCGACCCAAACCGTCGCTTCGCCGCCGATTCCGAAGGGCAGCCGATGAAGGAGCTGCGCTTGCGTATCGGCCCAGACGTTCGCGGTTCCAAATCGTTCGCGTAACGCCGCCTCGCAGGCTTCGAAGGCGCGCAAATCCCGTTCGGCGTTGAACTCGGCGGCGAGCGCGTAAATTCTGATGCGATCGCGTAGTGCGCGCGCGGCCTCACTCTGTAGGCCGTCGAGCGAATCGAGGACGCGGAAGTCGTCCCAGCGCAGAAACTCGTCGGGCGAATCGAGCGAATGCGGATCGGGCCAAAGCTCGTGCAGTACCTCATGCAAGACGTGCTCGAACATGCGCGTCGTATGGTGGAAGTAGACCGAAGCGAACATCAGGTAGCGGGCCATGACGAACGATTCGAGCGCGACGACGCCCCGGCGATCGATGCCGACGGCGAGCTTGCCGGCGACTTCGACCAGGCGCAGTGATGCGACGAGCTGCTCGGCGTCGTACCGTCCGGTCGAGACGCCGGTGAAGTACGCATCGCGCAGCAGATAATCCATCCGGTCGGCGTCGAGATTCGGACCGCTGACCAGCTCGCGCAGCGCCGGATAGCGGCTCTCGCGGTCGCCCACGATCAGCGCGAGCACGTCGGCTGGGTCGACGTCCAGGTCGGCAATGCCTCGCCCGACCTCCGGAAGCGCCAGAAGATCGCTGGTGCGCGCCTCGTGGCGAATGCCGAGCACGCTTTCGCACGAGTGGCTGAACGGTCCGTGTCCGACGTCGTGCAGCAGCAGCGCCGCCCGCACGAGACGCCGCTGATACGCCGCATCGGCCGCGTCGCCGAAGCGCTCCGTGCCGCCGCGCGCCAACTCGTCGAAGGCGCGCATTCCCATGGCAAGCGCACCGAGCGCGTGTGTGAAGCGCGAATGCTCGGCTGACGGAAAGGCGAGATATGCTAAGCCGAGCTGCCGCAAACGGCGCAGACGTTGCATTACGGGAAGATCGAGAAGACGCGCTTCCGCTGTGGATAACTCGATGAAGTGGTGAATCGGATCGAAGATGCGCTTCACGTTAGAAACGGCTTCGCGTACCGTCGACGCGGAAACCTCTCGCCGCGTGAAGAAGTCTGGAAAAGAGAGTGAAATACGATCAAGACGTTCTGCGCGAGATCCGAGCGCGCGTCGACATAGCAGCCCTTATCGGTGGATACGTACCGCTCAAAAAGCGAGGCAACGATCTCGTCGGACTCTGCCCGTTTCACTCGGAGAAGACCCCTTCGTTTCACGTTCACCCCGATCGCGGCTTCTTCAAGTGCTTCGGTTGCGGGACGGGCGGCGACGTCATCACATTCATGCAGAAGCTGGAGAACCTCGGGTTTGCCGACGCGGTGCGCACGCTCGCGGCGAAGGCGGGCGTCGAGCTCGAGCCGGAGAACCCGCGGGCCGCGCGTGCGCGCAGCGAGCGCGAAACGATGTACGAAGCGAATCGCATTGCGGCGGCGTATTTCGCGCGGATGCTCGCACAGGAGGCAGGTTCAACCGCGCGCGCCTATTTGAGCGGACGCGGCATCGCCGATGGCGTCGTCGAGCGATTCAATCTGGGTTACGCTCCAGACTCCTGGAGCGGTCTCGTCGGCGAACTCGAGCGCAACGGCGTCGATCTCGCCTTGGCGGCGAAAGCGGGGCTCGTTAAACGCGGTCAACACGGATATTACGACTTCTATCGAAATCGGCTGATGGTTCCAACCTACTCGACGACCGGCGAGGTGATTGCCTTCGGCGGACGTGCGATCGGCGACGGCGAGCCGAAATATCTCAATACCTCCACGACTCCCGTCTATACCAAAGGGCATCATCTCTTCGCCCTCAACTTGGCGAGGCGAGGCGCACAGAGCGAGCGGACGCTCATCGTGGTCGAGGGATATCTTGACTGCATCGCGCTCCATCAAGCGGGCTTCGAGAACGCCGTTGCGGCGCTCGGCACCTCCTTTACGGCAGAGCAAGCGGGGGAGCTGCGGAAGTACGCCGATTACGTCTACCTCTGCTTCGACGGGGATGCAGCCGGGAGCGCGGCCGCAACCAAAGCGATCGACGTTGCGTCTAAGGAGATCGAGCACACGGGATCGTCGGTCCGGATCGTGCTGCTGCCGCCGGAAGATGACCCCGATACGTTCCTTCGCCGGCACGGTCCCGATGCGTTCCGGCAGCTTCTCGAAGCATCCAAACCCGCGCTGCAGTTTCGAATCGACTCGGAGATCGAGCGGCTTCGCGCCGGCTTCGATTCTCCGGCGCGTGCGGCGCCGAGGGCGGAAGTCCTCATCCGCCGGCTGGCACCGCGGGAAGAGTGGGACCGGTGGCGCGTCTACGTCGCCGGACGCCTGCAGGTGAACGTTGACGACCTTCGGAATAGCCGGTTTCTCGCCGACAGCGCAAACTTCACGCCGCAGAACAAAGCAGCCTTCGCGCAAAGCCGTCACGCCGGTGCTTCCATCGAGCCGCTCTCCTTCGAACGAGAGGTCCTGAGCATTCTGCTCGAAGAGCCGGCGCTTGGTGCCGACTATTGCGCAAGCATCGAAGCCTCGCGCTTTCGTAATGAGATCTACCGTCGCATTTACGAGAAGATCGTCGAAGCGGGCGGTACGGTGAGCACGACGGCGGATGTCTTCGGACTCTTTTCGGAGGATCAAGGCACGCTCGATCTACTTGCCGAGATCGGCCAGCGCGACCGGAGCTCGACGGTGCGCTACGGCGACTCAGACGAGCGTCGCGCGCACTTGGATCGCGTGGTGGAGCGGCTGCGGCTCGAGGACGAACGGCGGCGTTATCGGGAGCTATCCGATCTCATCGACGATCGGCTCTCGAACGGAAAAATGGTTTCGGACGAGTTGCGCGGAGAGTTCGAGGCGCTCGTCGCGAAGCTGAAACGGTAAGCATGATACGGAAAGGAGGTGGAAACTAAGAAGATGGCACGCAAGAAGTCCGGCGGTACGCCGGTGGCCGAAGCGCCGGTAACGCTCGAGGAGCTGAAGAAGAAGCTCATCGCGCGCGGTAAGAGTCAAGGTTCGCTGACGTACGAAGAGATCAGCGCGGCTTTCGACGTGCTCGAAGAGATTAGCCCGGAGCAGCTCGAGGAGTTTTTCGAAGAGCTCGCTGCGGCGGGCATCGAGCTGGCCGAAGAGCAGAAGGACGAAAAGCCCGAGGCCGAGCGCGAGGAAGAGGCCGAGGAGACGATTCCGGACGGACTCTCGCTCGACGATCCGGTCCGGATGTATCTCAAAGAGATCGGACGCGTTCCGCTGCTCTCGATGGAACAAGAGAAATCGTTGGCCATGCGCATCGAGGCCGGCGAACTCGAGGCGAGCCGCGACGGCGCCGCCGATACGCGAATCACCGACTCCGGCGAGGAGGCGAAGCGCCAACTCACCGAGGCCAACCTTCGCCTCGTCGTTTCGATCGCGAAGAAGTACGTCGGCCGCGGGATGCTCTTCCTCGACCTGATTCAGGAGGGTAACCTCGGCCTGATTCGCGCCGTCGAGAAGTTCGACTATCGCAAAGGCTACAAGTTTTCCACCTACGCCACGTGGTGGATTCGCCAGGCGATCACGCGTGCACTCGCCGATCAGGCGCGAACGATTCGCATTCCCGTTCACATGGTCGAGACGATCAACCGCCTGATCAAAGTCTCCCGCCAGCTCCTGCAAGAGCTCGGCCGCGAGCCCTCGGTCGAAGAGATCGCCGAAGCGATGGCGCTGACGCCCGAGAAGGTTCGCGAAGTCATGAAGATTTCGCAAGAGCCGATCTCGCTCGAGACGCCGATCGGTGAAGAGGAGGACTCGCATCTCGGCGACTTCATCGAAGATCAGGAAGCGGTCGCACCGGCCGAAGCCGCTTCGGTGATGTTGCTCAAAGAGAAGATGCAGGACGTACTGCAAAACCTCACCGAGCGCGAGCGCAAGGTGCTCGTCTTACGCTTCGGTCTCGAGGACGGCCACCAGCGAACCCTCGAAGAGGTCGGACAAGAGTTCGGCGTGACGCGCGAACGAATCCGGCAGATCGAGGCGAAGGCGTTGCGCAAGCTCCGTCATCCGTCGCGCGGCAAGGCGCTCAAGGATTACTGGACGAACGAATAGGGCTGAGAAGCCCAAAACATGTTCCGCAATCTCTTAGCCGCCCTACTGGCCGTCGCTACGCCCACCCCCTCACCGACGCCGCACGAGCCCAAAACGATTATCACGGTCGTTTCGTCGCCCTACTGCAAGGCGCTGGCCGAGCATTTCAACGGAGCGCTCGTTCCGATGCTGGCCAACGACCGGACGCTCGATGGCGTCAGCGTGCAGCTCGACGACCTCAACACGCTCTTCTCGCAGCCCGATTACGTGCAGCGGTTCGTCGACGTCCGCAACCACCTCTTGCGCCAGGAGACCCAGCTCAATAACTCGCTCGCGCTCATCCAGCGCGAAATCAACGAGCTGCGCGACGCCTCGCGCTCAACGACCGATCCGCAAGCCTCGGCGCAGATCCACGAGGCGGCCGGCGATCTGCAGACCGCCTACGACAAGCAGCGCCAGCTGGCGATCGACCTGCAAGGCATGTACCAGGCGATGATGACCTATCCGATCTACCGCGTGCACCCGGCGCTGGGCGGATTCGATCCGCAAGAGATGGCCGAGCCCGAAGATATGCGCAACGTCAAGACGTACTTACGCTTCGACGGTCAGCGCGACGTCATCGCGCGCAACGAGGACAAGGCGACCGACGTCGCCCTCGCCGCGGCAACCACGTATTGCGTCACGCCAAACAGTAGCCCATCGCCGCACTAGCGCGGGCAATCAAACGTGACGCCTCGGAACCGCTCGTCGCTCCGGCATCCGGCCCTCCGCTCCTGCTGCACCGCCTCCTCGCTCCGCCCTCCATGGCTACGCTCGTCGGTTGGAGCTTCCTCGGCATCACGTTTGACCCGCCCGCGCTCCGGGCGTGGCTACATGTCGTCTTTTTCGGCGTTGGCGCTGGGGATGACCAGCGGGTTCTTATCGGCGAAGGCGCCGTTGGGGTTGGGTTTGATCCAGACGATGAGATCCCAGAGCGATGGAAAGAGGAAGACGCGCTTCACGTCGGCGACGCTCTTCGCTTCGCCCATCTTGACCAGCGTCTCGGGCTGCGGGTCGTCGACGTTTCCGCCTGCATCGCCGAACTTCTTGACGCTCGTCGCGCCGTAAATTTCGGTGCCGTTCGGACCGGCGAGAATGTAGTGGATGTGCTCGCGAAACGAGACCCACCGCCGGTAGCTGACGCCCCAGACGCTCGGCGGTTCGGGTGAGCTGCTCTGTAACACCGAAAAATCCGCGCCGAGCAGATTGCCCTTCACGTCGTACCAGAGTTGACTGGGGTTCTGCGGGCTGCCGCTCTGCCAGTGAAGGTTCGCATAGCTGATCGCGCCGTCTTCGTCCTCATTGGTGTAACGGAAGTAGCCGGCCTTTACGGCGTCGGCCGGCGTCGGGAACCGTGCGTTGAGGTCCTTTTGAATCGAGGTGACGAACGCGACTTCCGTGCCTTGCGGCATCGGTGAGAGCGTCGCTTTCGGTGCGGGCGTCGCGGCAAATGCCGGAGTCGCAATGAGTGCAGACGCGGCGAGCGCGCATGCAATACGAAGCAGCACGGGATACCTCACTTTCTCGACGGGCCTTTCGCGAGAGCGAGGCCGAAAGCATCGCGCGCTATGCGTGCGGCGGTAAAGGGGTGCCCTCAGGCGCCGGTGACGTCGTGGGAGTAGGTTCCGGCGTTGGGTGCGAGCGAGGATGCGGGGTTGCGCCGTTCGGGCCGTAGGGCGTCGCCAGCGGCATCACCGGAAAGCTGGCCGTTGGCGGTTCGGTGCCGGCGGCGAGCGGCCGCGGCGTCATGATCGCGATCGTGCCGTCGCGCTGCGTCGTCAACGTCGCTTCGGTTCGGGCCGAGACGACAGAACCCGCGCCGAGCACGAAGTTCTTGCCATGCCGGACGATCTGCCAGATGGAATAGTAGGGCACGAAGATATCGCCGACGGTATCCTCCGCGCCGACCGTCGACTCGTGGCCCGCCGAGACGTTCGGCGTCAGACGCGCGAGCGGCGTCCGCAGCGGCAGCGATCGGCCGTCGGGAAGTGCGAGCGGTTCGAAGTAGATGTCGACGAAACCGTAGGTGTCGGCGATATCGGCCGGCGACGCGTCGACGATCTTGATCTGCCCCGGCGTTCCGGCGGGCGCGATCGTCCGGCCGCCGACGACGAGGTCGTTGCGGAGGTGGACGCGCACGAACTGGCCGCCCTTCGAATGATTCGACGATATCGGATCGTCGAGTACGAAGAGCAACGTCGAGTCAAACGGCAAGACGTTGGAGGGAGGCGGCGCCGTCGGAGACGGCGTCGCTTTGGGCATCGGCGTCGGAGAGATAGGATACGCCCCTACCGTTCCGACGCCGGCCGTTGCAAATGCTAGGACAAGGAGGCTCAGGCTTAACCCGAGTCGCGAGTGCTTAGCTTGCGCGTTGCTTACGGTCGGTGGCCGCGCGCTTGCCCTCTTCGATGAGCTGCTTGACTTTTTGCCCACCTTTTTGGCCAATGCGTTCGTAGAAGTTGGGGCCATAGCGATCACGCGTCGCTTCGCCGCCCTTCTTTCCACCCTTCTTGCCGATCTGCTCGTAGAACTCGTGGCCATGGGCCTCTTTCGTTGCGAGTCCGCCCTTACGGCCGATTATCTCGTAGAACTCTGCACCGTATTTTTGCTTTACCGTTTCGCCGCCTTTTTGGCCGGCTTCCCGGACCGACATGCCGCCGCCCCGCTTCTGTTCCGTCATCATTTCTTTCGTTTTCACCTAGTTATTCGTGCCGCACGGGATTGGCGGCCGCTTTATTGTCTCCACCTACTACAACGCAGCTTGGGGCCCGAAAGTTTGGCCTGAAGGTTCAAGCATGATGAAAAGTGCCCGGCTCGAGCAGTAAGGCAGGTATCTGCCTGGTTAGAACAGACGTTTGGTATCGAGCAGGATCGTCACCGGGCCGGTATTGACCAGCTCGACCTCCATCTGGGCACCGAACTCGCCGTAGGCGACGGGGATTCCGGCCTTTTCCAGGCAGGCGCCGGTCAGCTCGAAGAGGGCCCGGGCCTGAGGTTCTCTCGCCGCCGCGATGAACGAGGGTCGCCGGCCATGCCTGGCGTCGCCGTGGAGCGTGAACTGGGAGACGAGGAGCACGGCGCCGGCCGCTTCGACCACGGAGCGGTTCATGAGCCCGCGATCGTCGGGAAAGATCCGGAGTCCCGCCAGCTTCTCGGCCATCGCGCGAGCGTCAGCTTCCTCGTCGTCGACCCCGACGCTGACCAGCCCGAGGAGGCCGGTTCCGATCTCGCCGGTGGTCCGGGCTCCCACGCGTGCGCGCGCCCCCGCGACGCGCTGAACGACTGCCCGCATCAGCGCGAAAAAATCGACGACAGGGCGAAGAGCGCGTTCTCTCTGCGCTCCAGGACACGGCGGTAGAAATACCCGGCCCAATGCGTTCCGAACGGCACGTAGATGCGTAAGCGGTAGCCCTCGGCGACGATCGCCCGCTGAACGCCGGACCGGCACCCGTAGAGCATTTGGAACTCGAAGCGGTCGTTTGCGATGCGATGCTCGACGACGAAACGCTTGACGGCGGCGATCAAACGATGGTCGTGGGTTGCGATGCCCGGATAGACCCCCCGCGACAGCAGCTCGCGAGCCGAGTCTAGATAATGCTCGCGGATCTCCGGCATTTGCTTGTATGCGATCTCGGGCGGTTCGTTATACGCACCTTTGCAGAGACGAACGCGCGCACCAAGCTCGATCGCACGCTCGACGTCGGATCGCGTCCGCTTCAAATAGGCCTGCAGCACGGGGCCGACGTTTTTGTGTTCGGCGTACGCGCGAGCAAAGATTCGCAGCGTCGCTTCGAGCACGGCGGAGCCCTCCATGTCGATGCGGACGAAGGGATCGCGGTTCGCTTGCGCGCGCTCGGCGACTGCGGCCAGATTCTCCAGCGCGAAATTCTCGTCGACGAGCAAGCCCATCGCGGTGAGCTTCACCGAGACGTTCGAATCGACGCCGCTCGCGGCGATCGCGTCGAGCATCTCGAGGTAGACCTCTCGCTGGCGCAACGCCGCGTCGCGCTCCAAGACGTCCTCGCCGAGAAAGTCCAAGGTCGCGGTCATTCCCTGCTCGTTGAGCGCGCGGACGGCGCGTATCGCCGAGTCGATATCCTCGCCCGCTACGAACCGGCGCGCGAGGAAATAAAAGTTCTTCTGAATCACTGCAGGCGCTACTGTACGACGCCGCGCCGGAGAATCCACGCAGCGGCGAGCACGACGGCGGCGAGCGCGACGAAGCCGTAACAGAGAGCGAGCGCTTCGCGCACGCCGGAGGCTGAGAGGGCGACGTAGAGCGCAACGGGGAGCGAGGTCGGGTGAAACGCGACGATACTCGTCGCGCCGTACTCGCCGATCGCACGCAGCCACGCAAACGCAATTCCCGCACCGATGCTCCCGGCGGCGGCCGGCAAGGCGATGCGCGAAAAGATCCGCCATTCGCTCGCTCCGAGCGTTCTCGCCGCGTCGCCGTAAATCGGATCGACCGCGGCGAAGGCCGCCGTTGCGGCGATCGCAACGAAGGAACCCGAAACGAAGAACTCGGCGACGCCGACTCCGAGCAGCGAATCGGGCACGGAGAGGCCGTGCGCGGCGAGCCAAGCGCCGAACGGTGCGTTCGTGCCGAGCGTGTAGATTAGCATCAGACCCGATGCGACCGGCGGAAATGCGAGCGGCAGCGCGAGCAAGAAGACGGCACCGGCGCGCACGCGCGGAGATAACTGCGCGAGCGCGTACCCGGCCGGAACGCCCAGAATCGTCGCGACGAGAGTCGCGCCCGCGGAGGCGATCAGCGAAACGCGCATCGCGTCGCCGCCGGTCCGCGCGAAGCTCCGCGCCGCCTCGCCGAGCGGCATTGCTGCAACCACGGCGGCGACCGGAGCGGTCAATGCCGCGATCAAGACGAGCGCGGCAAAGAGAAATACCGGGCCCGGCCACGAGCGCATCATGCAGGAAGCTTCACGGGGTCGTCGCGCAAAGCGTTTTTGTGGGCGCGGCCTTCGTCAAAGTATTCGTCATCGCCGTGGCACTCGCGCTCGACGTCTTTGCCGTCAGCGTGGGGGTCGGGGTTCGCGGCATTCCGCGCGGCTTGAAGCTGAGAATCGGCATTGCCTTTGCGTGCGCCGAGGTTAGTATGAATCTCCTGGGGGCCGGCCTCGGACTGGCGGCCGGACACTTGATCGGCGACTACGCCGGATACCTCGGATTCGCCGCGCTCTTCGGCCTCGGAATCTACATGGTGCGTGAGAGCCGCTCCGACCTCTCCGGCGCGCAACGTCTCGATCTCTCGTCCGGCCGCGGGCTTATGCTCGCGGCCCTCGCGATCAGCCTCGACTCGCTCGGGATCGGATTCTCGATTCTCTATATCGGCGTGCCGATGCCCGTTTCGCTGATCGTCATCGCGTGCATATCGGTCGCGTCGACCACCTTCGGGCTCACGCTGGGACGTTGGCTGGGAGCTTACGCCGAGCGAAACGCGGCCCTACTCGGCGGCATATTGCTGGCGCTTACCGGTATCGTCTTCGCGACGCTCAAGGCGCTGCACCTCGGCTAGCTGAAGGGGACGCGGTGCGAGTAGGGTTCGAGCTTCTCGAGCTCGCGCGCGCAGCGGGCGCGCGCACGATCTTCGTCGTCGGCATCGGCAGGGGCGTCGGGAAGACGACGGTGCTGCGCGCCGTCTACGACGCCGCCGGCGCGGCCGGTCTCTCGACGGCGCTGGCATCGATGAACCCGCGCCACCGCTTACGACTGCGGCCCAAGACGACGTTCGTTACCGCGCGCGCGCTGCTGCCGCGCTCGCCGGCCGCGCAGATCTTGAAGTTTTCCGGCTTGCAGAGCCCGACCGGCGCGCTGCTCTACGCGCGCACGGCGTCGAGCGGATCGTACGAGCTCGCCGGCGCGCCGACCGCATCGGGCGTGCACGAAATGGTCGAAGAGCTCACTGCCTGGAGCGAGACGGTGATCGTCGACGGTGCGGTCGATCGCGTCGCCGCTCTCGCCGGAATGAACGGTGCGATCGTCGTGGCCTGCGGAGCGGCGGCCGCAAAAACGATGCAGGAAGCGGTCGACGAAATCGGTGCGCTCGTGCGGCGCTTGAGCATTCCGCGCTTCGACCCGAACGCTGCGGCCATCGAGATCGAGGGCGCGCTCACGCCGGGGCGGGCTGCAGCCTTTTTGGCCGAACGCGAGACGCGTCAAATCGTCGTGCGCGACCCGACGCAGGTCGCGCTGAGCGGAAAGGCGGGAACGCGTGCGCTCTCGCAGCTCTCGATACGCTGCCGGCGACCGCTGCGCGTCATCGCCGCGACGGTAGCGTCGATCGGGCCGGAACGCGTCTTCGAACCGCGCAGCTTCGCCGTTGCCGTTGCCGAAGCCACGAGTCTGCCCGTCTTCGACGTTTACGCGGGCACGCGCGCCGCGTGAAACCACTCGACCTGCTCGATCCCGCAAGCTCGCACGTTCTCGGCTTTGAGTGGCTCACCGCGGCCGTAGCGCCGATCTCCGCTTACGGAGAGCGGCAGTACGCGCTGCTGCGGCCATTCTTCGCCGGCCAAGAAACGAGCGCGCAGGAGCGCGCGCAGAGAATCGCCCGATTTGCCGCCGGCCTCGATGCGGAACGGCTCGACGCGTTGCGCGCGGCCTACGACGAACTGCCCGACGCCGCAGCCGCGATCTCGCTGGCGTCGATGGGCGACGTTCTCGACGATCCCAACTTCCTCGAGCTGCTCCGTTTCTGCAGGGCGATCGAGCGCATCGACGAGTTGCTCACCGGCTTGCCCGAACACGCACCGATTTCAAACGATGCCGTTGCGGCGGTCGGCACCGCGCTCGCTCCAGGCGGCGAGATGGGATTCTACCTCGTCGATGCATTCGATCCGGAACTCGGGGACGAGCGTGACCGCCTTGGGCGCGAACAGGCCGAGCTCGATGCGGTGCGCGGCCGCGAGAGCGAAGGCGCCGCGCGCGCGCTGGGACGCGACGGGATCGAAGGCGACGAGTTCATCGTGATGCGCGCCGGCGTGCCGGGCGCTCTGCCGGCGGGAATCCGCGTGCTGCGCGAAGCGCCGACGTATCTGCTCTGTGCGCTCGAGTTAGGCGAAGCCTCGCTCGCCGCGCTCGCGCGGCGCGATGCCGCGGCCGACGCGGTGGCAAATGCCGAAGAGCGCGTGCGCGCGCGCCTCTCCGCGCTCGTGCGCGAACACGCCGCGTCGTTGGGCGAGGCCGAGCGCGCGCTCGGGGAACTCGACGTGATCCTCGCCGCCGCGCGCTTCACCCGGCGTTACGCATGTACGCCGGCATCCGTCGCGGCGGAGCCGGTGCTCGCCTTCGAATCGGCGCGCTTTCTGCCGTTGGAGGCAGAGTTGACCGCCGCCGGCCGGCAATTCGTTCCGCTCGATCTCGAACTGCATGACGTCGCGGTGCTGACTGGCCCGAACATGGGCGGCAAGAGCGTCTGCCTGCAGACCTGCGGATTCGTCGCGCTCTGTGCGGCCTTCGGCCTTCCGGTCCCCGCAGCGCGCGCCAAGACGGCCCTCTTCGATCAAATCGCCTGGCTCGGTTTGGGTCGCGAAACGCAGATCGGCGGTCTGCTCTCCTCGTTTGCTCGCGAGGTCTTGGAACTGAAAGCGATTCTCGCTCGGCGGTCGCCGCGGTTGCTGATTCTGGCCGATGAGTTTGCCCGAACGACGACCCCGCACGAAGGCAAGGCGCTGCTGATTGCGCTACTCGAGCGGCTCCGTGAGGGCGGCGCTTGCGGCATGCTCGCGACGCATTTGGCCGGCATCGCGGGGGCCGCAGGGGTGCGCCACTTCGCGGTGCGCGGCCTCGCCGGCATTCCGCAGCAGCCGCCCTCCAACGACGTCGCCGAAGCCCTGGCCGCCCTCGCCGGCGCGATGGATTACACGATCGGCGAGGTTACCGGCGACGAACGCCCGCGAGCCGACGCGATCGCGCTCACCGCCCTGCTCGGCGTCGATCGCGAGCTCGTCGACGCGGCCTATCGCGCCCTGTCGCAATGAACTGAAGCCGAACGTTTCGAAACGAAGGCCTCTCGAATGAATCCGCTCGTCATCACCTGCGCGCCCGTCGGCGCGGAAGTGCGCCCCGACCAGACGCCGCATCTGCCCTACACGCCGAGTCTGCTCGGCGAGACGGCGCGTGCCGTGCGGGAGGCCGGCGGTTCGATCATTCACGTCCATTGCCGCAACGACGACGGCACTAACACGCATAGCATCGAGCGCTTCCGGGAAGCGTACGACGCGATTCGCGCGCAGAGTGATTTGATCGTCCAGTTCTCGACCGGGGGCGCAATCGGCATGACCCCGGAGGAACGCGCGAGCGTCCTCGAGCTTCGCCCGGAGATGGCGACGCTGACCTGCGGCAGCGTGAACTTCGGCGACGACATCTTCGAGAACAGCTTTCCGATCATGCGCGGCATTCTGAAGAAGATGAACGAGTACGGCGTTCGTCCGGAGCTGGAGATCTTCGACAAGGGCCACATTGCCAATGCCCGCAAGCTGGCGCGGGAGCGGCTTCTCTCCTTTCCCCAGCACGTTGATTTGGTGCTCGGCGTTCCGGGCGGCTTGGAGGCGACGGTGCAGAATCTCGCCGATCTCGTCGACGCCCTTCCCGACGGCTGCACCTGGTCGGTCGCGGGCATCGGCCGCCAGCAACTTCCGATGGCGATGGCCGCGATCGCAATGGGCGGTCACGTCCGCGTCGGCTTGGAGGACAATCTCTTCTATAGCCGTGGCCGGTTGGCTCGCAACGAGGAGCTCGTCGCGCGGGTCGCGCGGATCGCCGCCGAGGCCGGCCGTCCGGTCGCGACGCCTGACCAAGCGCGAAAACTCCTCGGCCTGCCCGTACCGGAAGCGAAGGCGGCCGATGCTTAACGTCCAATAACGGCGCGGACTTGTTCACCTACGTCGTGCGCCGGACGCTGCAGTCGATTCCGCTGCTGCTGGCCATCTCGGTCATCCTCTACGGCATCCTTTACAACATGCCGGGGGGACCGCTCGCGCCCTACCTGCAGAACCCGCACATCACGCCGGCCGATATCGCTCGGCTCAAGCACAATCTCGGAATGGATCAGCCGGTGCCGATTCAGTATCTCAAGTGGCTCGGCCACGTTCTCGTCGGCGACTTCGGCTACTCGACGAGCAACTCAGAGCCCGTCTTCCAAGCGCTGATCGAGCGCTTCCCGGCGACGCTCGAACTGATGGGTGCCTCGCTCACGATCGCGATCGTCATCGGTGTCGGCGCAGGAATCATTTCGGCAGTCTACCGCTACTCGGTTCTCGACTACGCCATCACGACGCTGGCGTTCTTCGGGCAATCGATGCCGGTCTTTTGGTTTGCGCTGATGCTGCAGCTGGCGTTTGCGGTACACGGCATTCAGTTACCCTTCGGCTATCAGATCCAACTGCCGTCGGCCGGCATCTCGACGAGCGATACGTTCGATATCGGGGATCGGCTCGAGCATTTGATCCTGCCGGCGATCGTGCTCTCGCTCTTGCAGCTCGCGCTCTTTAGCCGCTTCATGCGCTCCTCGCTGCTCGAGGTTCTGGGCACCGATTACATGCGCACCGCTGCGGCCAAGGGTCTCTCGTTTCGGACGATCCTCTTCAAGCACGGTTTGAAGAATGCACTGATTCCGGTCGTGACGATCACCGCGCTGTCGCTTCCCGGGTTGCTCGCCGGTGCGATCATCACCGAAGACATCTTCGCCTGGCCCGGAATGGGGCGGCTCTTCTATAACGCGCTGCAGCAGAGCGACCTTGCCCTACTCATGGGATATCTCCTGATGGTGGCATTCCTGGTCGTCTTTTCTAACCTCTTTGCCGACGTCGTCTACGCGTGGCTCGATCCGCGCGTGAAGTACGACTAAAGGAGGCAACGATGGCGGCGCCTTCTCTCCCGCTTCCCGGCAATACCGTTATCGAGGAAGACCTCCACTTCACGAAGGTCACGTTTTGGACGCGGCTGCGCCGGCATAAACTCGCCGTCGCGGGGCTGATCGTTCTCGCGCTGATGGTTCTGGCGGCCGCGTTCGCCAAGCAGCTTGCGCCGTTCGACCCCAACGCTATCGATAACGTCCACTGGCAGGGGACGCCGCTGCCGCCGTGCTTCCAAGCGGCGACGCAGTGCGGCGGGCACTCGCTGGGAACCGACGAGGTCGGACGCGACCTGCTCTCGCGGCTGCTCTTCGGCGCGCGAATCTCGCTGACGGTCGGCATCTTCGCCGTGATTATGGAAGTCTTGATCGGCGCGACGCTCGGGGCGATCGCCGGCTACTACGGCGGTTGGGTCGATTACGCGCTGATGCGCATCACCGACGTCTTTCTCTCGATTCCGCTTCTGCCGCTCTTACTGGTGCTTACCGCAATCGTCGCGGCGAGCTCGACGAAGGCGGCGCTCAGCTTCGGGGTCATCGTGATCATCATCGGAGCGCTCTCGTGGCCGACGGTCGCGCGCCTCGTGCGCGCCTCGTTCTTGAGCCTGCGCGAGCGCGAGTTCGCCGAGGCCGCGCGCGCGGTCGGCAACAACGACGCGCGGATCATCTTCCGGCACCTGCTGCCGAACGCCGTCGCCCCGATCGTCGTGCAGGCGACGCTCGACGTCGCCAACGTCATCATCGTCGAATCGACGCTCTCGTTCCTCGGCTTCGGCATTCAGCCGCCGACGGCGTCGTGGGGCAACATGTTGGCCAACGCCCAGAGCAATCTCTCGATCGCGTGGTGGGCGGCCGTCTTCCCCGGCCTCTGCATTCTGATTACCGTGCTGGCGATCAACTATATCGGAGACGGACTGCGCGACGCCCTCGACCCGAACATGCGATAGCCCCGCTCCCGGCAGGGCGAAGCGGTAAGGCGCCCCGAACCGCCTAGACCCCAGCGCGCAAGTGGCGGAATTGGTAGACGCACTAGCTTGAGGGGCTAGCGGGAGCAATCTCGTGCTGGTTCGAGTCCAGTCTTGCGCAGGTTGGCGATTGAAGCGCTCCTCTTTGAGGGCGCTTCGATTTTTCTTGGGGATGAATGGACCGGAACAACGCGGACGACCTTCAAGCGCTACGCGACTCAGCAGCGTTCCGCGCAAGCCTGCCGGCAGTCTCTAACCGCCCTTCGCCAAGGGCAGGTCAAAATCAAAACTCGATAACGAGCGGATCACGCTCGTAGTCCGAATACCGAACCCGTTGCGGCACGATGCGCCAGTAGGAGAGATCTGGCCATGAAGGATGCTCCCTTCAGCGATAATCTCTATGTCGGCATCTTAGATCCGGCGCAAGTCAATGTGTATCCGCCGGAGAGCAGTTCTTCAAAGCTCGCGATCACGAAGGGGGACTGTCGCGGCGTTCGTCGCCGTGGTCGCTCCGGTTTCAAACGGATGAGAAGCTTGCAAGCGCTGCGTGCCGGCGGGCGGCATGCGGCGCTTGCAATGAGGTTCCCTTATTGGATCGCGACGTCGTGGAGGTCAGCCATTCCGGTGTTAGAGCCGTAGATCGCTTGAATCGGCGCAACGTTGCCGTTTGCGTTCGTGGGGAAAACGAGTATGCCCGAGCCGTTGGCTGCCACATAGAGTTTTGTTCCTCGAATGGCGATGCCGAAGGGACTGGTCAGACCGGTGTTCGAGCCGCCGATCGTGTGGACCGGATTGACATTTCCGTCGGCGCTTAAGCGATAGACGGTCACGTTGCCGGTGCCGAGATTGCTGACGAAGATACGGTTCCCGGTTACTGCGACGTCCCACGGGGATGAGAGTCCCGTGTGGGCGCCATGGATGGTTCTGATCGGTGCGACGTTTCCGTTGGCGTTGGCGGCGTAGACCGTCACCGTGTTGTTACCAAGGTTTGCAACGACGATTTCACCGGAGGCATCGACGACGACCCCATTGGGCCAGCTGAGCCCGGTGCTTGCACCGACAATGCTCTGAATCGGCGCGACGTCCCCGTTCGCACCTGCGGCGAAGACGGTTATGCTGTAGCCATAGACGTTTGCAACGTAAATGTTACCGCTTGGATCGACAAATACTCCATGCGGAAAATCAAGGCCGGTGCTCGGCCCCTGGATCACCTGCGTTGGGCCGACGTCTCCGTTTGCGCCGGGCGCATAAACCGTGATGCTGCTATTGTACTCATTAGCGACGTAGAGGTTGCGGCTGGCATCTAGGGCGACGGCGGCGGGCCCTGACAAGCCGGTATAGTCGCCGCTGAGCGTGCGGACGGGTGAGGCATTGCCGTTCGCGGTGTTGTGATAAGCCGTGATGACCTGAGGGCTCGTATTTGCCGCGTACATACAAACCTGGGCCGCGCAGGGGGCTGGCGGCAGCGCGGATTTGCGGACCGTCGTGCCGGCTGTAGATGGAAGTTGAGCGGTGCCCTGTGAAAGCGAGCCGCCGCCGCAAGAGGCAAGGAAGGCCGCTGCGAGCAGCGACGTGCCTCGCGCGGCTCGGCCGGGAAATCGAAGACTCTGCATGCAATTCTCCAGGAGAAGCAAGTAGGCGACCAGAGAAATCGACGTTGAGAATCGCCTGGTCGCTAAGCCCCGCCATGCGACTGCGTTGGCACTGGAACCTCTGGCTGAACTCGACCGCCAACCCGCCAAAGAGTCCGGGTGGGGAGAAGGCTCGCTCTACCGGCGAAGCTGACTGATCTGGACGGGGTTTCTCCAGCTGCCCTTCATCGGGGTGATCGTCGAGCCGATCACATCGGTCGGCGGCATGGCGAACGCCGCGCCGCGAGCCTTGATACACTCGTAATCGCCCTCGAAGGGCGTCCAGGCCCTTGCCCGCTCGAACTGAGGAACTTTTGAGGGAGGCCCTGAAACAGAATCTTGCCCCCCAGCGTAGAGCTAGGCAACAATGGAACTCCTACCGTGTGGTTGACCAGATTCGCAATTAGCCGTCCCGTGATCACCGCCATGGTGTTCATCGCCCTGGCGATTTTCGGGACCATCTCGTTTTACAAGATTGGCCGGAGCGCCGACCCGCCGGGAACTGACTTCCCGATTGTGGTCGTATTCTCGAGCTACCCCGGGGCTTCGCCTCAGGAGATGGAACGGCTGGTCGTCAAGCCGATTGAAGACCAACTCGACGGCATCGACAATCTCGATCAGCTTAACGCCACCGCTCAAGAAGGCGTCGCGACGATCATCGTCCAGTTCAAGCTCGGGACGAACCTCGACATCGCAGCGATCAACGTCCAGAGCGCAGTCGATACCGCCCGCGTCTATCTGCCGGTCGATCTTGACCCGCCGACCGTCGAGAAGAACGGCGCGTCGCAACCGCTGCTCGACCTTGCTGTCAGCTCGAAGTCGCTCTCGCAGACGGCGCTCGCCGACTTCACGAACAACAAGCTGGAGCCGATCTTCAAGTCGATTCCAAACGTTCAAACGGTCGATATTCGGGGCGCCGCAGATCGGGAGTTTCACGTCGAGCCGATTCCCGAACGTCTCATCGGGGCCAACGCGACCCTCGGCGACGTCTTTACCGCCATCGCTTCGAACAACGCCAACCTTCCTGGTGGTATCCTGCGTCAGCACACGCAGGAGACGAGCGTCTCGGTTCACGCAGAGGTCAATAGCGCGCACGATCTGCTCGGGATCCCGCTGGTGGTCCCCGGCAGCTCCAATAAGAACATGAAGATCGGCGACGTGGCCTACGCTTTCGACAGCCACATCGAGCCGACGTCGGTCTCGCATTTCAACGGACAGCCGCGGATCTACGTCGAGCTCGGCCGCAATATCAACGCCGACGAGATTACGTCGACCAAAATCGCACGAGAGCACATCAAGCAGATTCAGACGCAGTTTCCTGAGGTTACGCTAACCGAAATCGACGCCCCGGCCGACTACACGCAAAAGTCGCTCAACGGCGTCTGGCAGTCCCTCATCGAGGGCATCGTGCTCACGATGCTCGTGATGCTGCTCTTCCTGCACGCGTGGCGGAACGCTGTCGTCATCATGATCGCGATTCCCTCGTCGATTCTCGCGACCTTCGTCATGATGAAGATGTTCGGTTTCCACCTCGACACGATGTCGCTGATGGGACTCTCGCTCATCATCGGAATCTTGGTCGACGACTCGATCGTTGTACTGGAGAATATCACGCGCCATCGCGATCTCGGCGAAGAGCCGATCGACGCCGCGATCAACGGCCGCAGCGAGATCGGCGGCGCGGCCGTCGCGATCACGATGGTGGACGTCGTCGTTTTTTTGCCGATCGCCTTTCTGCCGGGCATCGTCGGCGCGTACCTACGTGAGTTCGGCGCCGTCATCGTCATCGCGACTCTCTTCTCGTTGCTGGTCTCTTTTACGCTCACGCCGCTGCTGGCGGCGAAGTGGAGCGTCCTGAAGCGATCAAAGGACCGCCCGGAGTGGATGGAGACGCTGGGATCGCTCAAAGGGACGCTCGTCCTTTGCGGCGCCGCGATCCTGGCATACTTGGTGCCCTGGCCGATTGCCGAGTTGCGCCAGGTTCTGCCGGTCATGATCGCCGCAGTGATGGTGCTGAACTTCTTCGTACTCCGCTACGAACGAATCCTTACCTGGTATCGAACGAAGGCGCTGCCCTACGCTCTCAACCACGGGCTCTTCGTCGTCTTCACCTGCGCGGTGTTGGTGCTCAACGCGCTCACGCTGGCGATGGGTGCCGGCGCGACGACGATTTCGCTCAACGTCCTGATTTTGATCGCCGCGGCGGTCTGGCACCTCATCGGCTTCCTTCTTCGCCGCAAGATTCCGGAGAAAAACGTCGCCTACCGCTGGGCGATCTCGGGCAACGGCCACGCACGGCGCGGGCGGCTGATGCGCGCTGCCGGCGACCTCGCACGCAACGTGCCGCGCGTCTTCGTGCGCTGGTTCTACGCGACCGGACGGAGCCGCCGCTTGACCTTGGCTACGTTCGCGCTGCCGATCGCGTGCGCCATTCTGCTGCCGCTTCTCGGACCGATCGATTTCGATTTCGTTCCTCAAACGCAGACCGGCGAGATCGGTATGAGCGTTACGTACCCGCCGGGTACGCCGCTGCAGATGACCTCGAAGTACGTTACCGATCTCGAGAACGGCATCATGAAGATCGACGGCATCAAGTCCGTCAGCTCGACAGTCGGCCGCAAGCCGCAAGGCTGGGGTAACGCGATCGGCGACAACTACGCTCGGCTCGACGCGCAGACGCTGCCGGAACGCCGTCACGACACGTACAAGATCATCGACGAGATCCGTAAGCTCGGCTATCTCGTCCCCGGTGGCGACTTCCAGGTCGCGGGCGATAGCGGCGGCGGCTCGGGGGCCTCGATCTTCTACTCGCTTTCGGGACCTGAATCGGAGATCGCTCCGGCCGCGGAGAAGGTGGCGCAGTTTCTACGCAGTACGCCGGGCAGCGTCAACGTTCAGACGAGCAACGAAGCTGCCGCGCCACGCCTTAACGTCAACATCGACCCGCAGAAGGCCGAGATTCTGGGAATCTCACCATCGACCGCCGCCAACGCCGCTCGTTTGGCGATCGACGGTGCGGTGGCGACGCGAGTGCGTGCAGAGAACGGCTTGGTAGACGTTCGCGTGCAGTTCCCGCTCACCGACCGCAAGACTGTCGATCAATTGCAAGACGTTCGCGTCCGCGCGGAGGATGGAACGCTCGTACCCCTTTCGGACATCGCGAACCTCGAATGGACGAAAGCGCCGCTGCAGATCAAGCGCCTGAACCGGCAGCGGGTTGTCGACGTCTACGGCGGCACTCTGCCGGGCTACTCGCTCGGCGCGGTGACCGGCCCGCTCGAGAAGCAGCTTCATCGGCCAGGCTTCTTGCCGGAGGGCGTCCAGCTCACCGCGCAGGGCGATACGCAATACATGAACGAGACGATGGCGAACATGGGCATCGCGCTGCTCACGTCCTTCATGCTGGTCTACATGCTTATGGTGATCCTCTACGGTTCGTTCCTCGAGCCGCTGATCGTCATGCTCTGCGTTCCGCTCGCGATTATCGGTGCGCTCGTCGCGCTCTCGTTCATGCACCTCGTCGAACCGAATGCTGGTCAGTCGCTCAACATCATCTCGATGATCGGGATCATCATGCTCTTCGGCCTCGTGGCGAAGAACGGCATATTACTCGTCGACTATTCGAACACGCTCTGCCATCGCGGCATGCGCGTGCACGATGCCGTGCTGCAGGCGGCGAGCACTCGGTTCCGGCCGATCTTGATGACCACGTGCGCGATGATGTTCGGCATGCTGCCGCTCTCACTCGGATTTGCCGAGGGCGGCGAGTGGCGCCAAGCGATGGGAACGGTCATCATCGGCGGTCTGATGAGCTCGCTGATCCTGACGCTCTTCCTCGTGCCGATGGTCTATGAGACGTGGATGAGTTTCTTCGAGCGCCGTGCCGATCAGCGCGCGGTTACAGCGGAGATGACGCGGCCGGCCGAATACGGCGTCGTTTGAGAGCGAGCAAGCGCGGGTAATGAGCCCGCATGAAATGGCTTTGCTCAACCATATTAGCGCTCGTCGTCACCGTCCTACCGCTTGCGGCCGCCCCACAGTCGGTGACGGTCGTCGTAAACGGACAGACGATGAACTTCGCGCAGCCGCCGATCGTCCGCACCGGCCGGGTCTTCGTTCCGCTGCGCGGCGTCTTCGAACAACTCGGGGCGAGCGTCGTCTATTCCAACGGTCAGATCAATGCGACTCGCCACGGACGAACGATCTCGCTGACGATCGGCTCGACGCAAGTGAGCGTCGCGGGCCAGCCGGAGACGATCGACGTGGCGCCCTTCATCGTGACCGATACGACCTACGTGCCGCTGCGCTTCATCTCGCAGGCACTCGGCGCGAGCGTGAACTGGAACGACTCGACGAGCACGGTAACGATCGGCGGCGGCGCACCGCCGGGGAACGCGCCGCCCCCCGCGCAGCCGCCGCCCTATCCGCGTGGGGTGCATTTCGTCAGCGTCTGGCCGACGGGCTCGACGTCGAATCCAAATCCGACGATTCGCTTTCAATTCGATCGCCCGGTTCGGCTCGCCGAGTTCCGCATCTCGATCGACGGCCGGAGCGTGACGAGCGGCTTGCGCCAGGACGGCACGAACTTTCTCGTCGCGTCCCCCTGGCGTCTCGACCGGGGCACGCATCGCGTTCGCGTCGTCGGCACGACGGTCTCCGGAGCCGCCTTCGATCTTTCGTGGAGTTTCGTACGCGAGTAAAGCGATTCGCGCGCCGGTAAATCGTCGCGCGCTCGTGACGGGAGCAGCCGGCGGCCTCGCCGCCGGCATCGCACCCGCGTTAGCGCGTGACGGCTTCTCGTGCGTCGCGATTACCTATCGCTCGAAGCCTCCACACAAGACGATGGCGGCCATCGAAGCTGCCGGTGCTGCGACGGCGGCGGCCCGAGTCGATTTCTTGGACGATGCGGGGGCGGTCGAGAGCGCGCTGGAGGAGATCGCGCGAACCCACGGCCCGTTCGACACGCTGGTGCACGCGGTCGGCCCGCTCGTCGTCAAGCGCTTCGCCGCGACGACGCTCGACGATTATCGGCAGGCCATCGATGGAAACTTGCGCAGCGCGATTCTGAGCGCGCGCGCGCTCATCCCCGCAATGCGCGAGGCAGCCTTCGGCCGCGTCGTCTTCTTCGGGATGCTCGGTTCGAGTGAGACGCGGCCGTTTCTCAGTCTTTCGCTCTACCAGGCGGCAAAGAGCGGGCTCGTTGCGTTTGCGCGCTGCCTGGCAATCGAAGAAGCGCGCCACGGCATTACGGTCAACGTCGTCGCGCCGGGGGATATCCGTCAGAAGTCGCTCGAGCGCTCGGTGGCGTTGGAGCAGGCGGCGCGCAATCCTCGCGGGCGTCCGGGGAGTTACGAAGACGTTGCCGATGCAGTGCGCTTTTTGGTTGCGGCCGAGCGCGACTTCATCACGGGCACCGTAATCGAAGTAACGGGCGGCCTGCAGACCGCCGCCGAGTAAGCCGTCACAGGACTGTCGCTCGTTCGGCGCGTAAGCACGCGAGACACGATGGGCGACGACCGATCCGAACATTACCCGTTTGCACTGCCCGGCGCCCGTCCGCAATACGGACCGGATAAGCTCGTTGCGGTCGAAGAGATCGACCTCCGTTTGACGCCCGATCTCGCTCGAGAGACGCTCGACGGAGTCGCCACCATCACCGTGCGCGCATTTGACGAGCCGGTTTCGCGGCTGACGCTCGATGCGGTAGATATCGAAGTATCGCGCGTCGAGGGTGCCGCGCGGTTTGCCCAGCGTGACGACAAGCTCGAGCTGGAGTTCGATCCGCCAATGGAGGCTGCGGGCGAAGCGACGATTGCAATCCATTATCGCGTCGTCAAGCCGCGTCACGGGCTCTTTTTCATCAAGCCGACCGGCGCGCATCCGGAGAAGGTCGTCCACGCCTGGACGCAGTGCCAGGACGAGTACGCGCGATTCTGGTTTCCATGCCTCGATTATCCGCACGAGAAGCAGCGGACTACGACGACCATCGTCGTTCCGAAAGGAACGTTCGCGCTCGGTAACGGCGAGCTCGTCGAACGCAAAGACGAAGGCGACAAGACGGTCTTTCGATATCGTCAGGAGGTTCCGCACAGCACCTACCTCATGACGATGGTTGCCGGTCCGTTCGTCGAGGTCGCGCAAGGGACGGCCGGCAAGAACGCCGTTCCCGTCTTCTACTACGTTCTACCGGGACGCGAAGCCGAGGGCGAGCGCTCCTTCGGCAACACCCCGCAAATGATCGAATGCTTCGAAGAACGGATCGGCACGCCGTATCCGTACGCGCGCTACTCGCAGATCGCCGTCGCGGACTTTATCTTCGGCGGCATGGAGAATACCGCGGCAACGACCCAAACCGATCGAACGCTTCACGACGAGACCGCACACCTCGACTTCTCGAGCGATCCGCTCGTCGCGCACGAACTCGCGCATCAGTGGTTTGGCGATCTGCTCACCTGCCGGGATTGGTCGCACGCTTGGCTCAACGAAGGCTTCGCGACCTTCATGGAAGCGGTTTGGCGCGAAGCAGATCTCGGTCGCGATGAGTACCTCTACGATATCTTCGAGTGTCTGAGCCTCTATTTGAGAGAGGACGCGGAGCGTTACAGCCGCCCGATCGTCTGCAACACCTATTTCGCGCCGAGCGAGATCTTCGATCGGCATCTCTACCAAAAAGGTGCGGCGGTGCTGCACATGCTGCGCGGCGAGCTCGGTGACGCGCGCTTCTGGCGCTCGATCGCGCGATACGTGCACGATAACGCCCAGCGATCGGTCGAGACGATCGACCTCATCCGTGCGATCGAACTGGCCACCGGCCGGAACTTACGGGAGTTCTTCAATCAGTGGGTCTTCCGTGAGGGCCATCCGCAGCTCGAAGTGAGCGTTGCGTGGGACGCCGCGCGCAAGGTCGCGACGGTCACGATCGACCAGAAGCAACGCATCGACGCCGAGCATCCTGCCTACGCGTTCGACGTCGAGGTTGCCGTCGCGCCGGCCGAGGATGCGCCTTCGCAGGAGCGGCGCATTCGCGCGCACGTCGAACGCGCCCACGAGACGATCGCCATGCCGCTCGATTTCGAGCCGAAGCTCGTGCGCTTCGATCCCGGCGCGGTCGTGCTCGCCGACGTTACCTACACGCTCGGGACCGATCTCGCCGGTGCCGCACTGCGGGCCGATCCAAACGTCGTCGGACGCATCCGCGCCGCGCGCGAGCTGGCTCGCGACGGCGGCCGCACGGCTCGCGAGAGTATCGCGAATGCCTTCGAGCGAGAACCTTTCTGGGGCGTGCTGGTCGAGACGGCGCACGCAATCGGCGCGACCCGCGCGCCGTGGGCCCGCGACGTGCTGATTCGCGCGCTCTCGCACGCGCATCCGAAGGTCGTGCGCGCCGCCGCCGACGCACTCGGCAACTTCCGCGGCGCCGAGGCCGCGGAAGCGCTCATCGCGCTCGCCGGCCGGCACGCCTCGTATTTCGTGCGGGCGGCGGCGTTCACGGCGCTTGGAAAGACGCGCGATCCTCGTGCGTTCGACGTGCTCGCCGCGGGCGTGCGGCAACGCAGTTGGAACGGCCTCGTCGAGGCGGGTGCGCTGCGCGGTCTCGCCGAGTTGGCCGACGCACGCACGATGGCGCTGCTGATCGAGGGATGTCGTCCGGAAGGAAACGAGGGTGCCCGGCGCGCCGCGCTTGCGGCGATCGCGCGCTTAGGGGTGCTCGTCGAGAGCGAACGCACGCGCGCCGCCGACGCGATCGCGCAGCACCTCGACGACGAGATGTTTATGGTCGCCCTCGAGGCGACCGTAGCGGCCGAGTCGCTCGGCGACGAACGCCTCCTGCCCGAGCTCGACCGGATCGCAGCACAGACCATTGACGGGCGTCTGCGCCGCCACGCGGCGGAGGCGGCAATCCACATTCGAAAGGGCGCTAAGGTTCCCGCTCAAGTGACCGCACTTCGCGACGACATCGATGAACTACGCGAACAGCACCGTAGGCTACAGGAGAAGATCGAGGCGATCGCGCGCGCGTAAGAGGCGTGCGGTTGCGATCGTCACTCTCCTGGCTTTGGTAATTGTCGGGCTGCTCGTCGCACGCGTCCATTCGGCTTCGGGGACGCACGCCTCGGACGTCGTGTCCTCGGCGAGCTCCGCTCAGGTTTCCGTAGAGCAAGCTTTGAAAAACACCTCGTGTGTCGACGGAAAACTGAGAGGCCCCTCAACCGAAAGGACGTGTGCGACGGCAGTGCCGGTCGTGACGTCCTGGAGTAACGACGAGCGCAACAGACTGGGAGGCGAACTGCGTGGGGCGTTCGCGCCGGTGCTGGCGGGGGCGAGTGCGTGGAGCTTGGCGGTAATTGGGGCCGATGGGCGCACGATCTACGACGATCGGGCGGAACGAGCCGTTACGCCCGCCTCGACGCAGAAGCTGATCGTTGCGGCGACGGCGCTCGACGCGCTCGGGCCGCAGTACCGCTATCACACGATCTTTGCGGCGCACGACGGCATCGGCGATGACGGTGCGATCGACGGCGACCTTTGGCTGATCGGATCGGGCGACCCGTCGCTGGAGTCGGCGGACCTCCGCAACGGCGTCGGCGCGCTCGCGCACGCGGGCGTGCGGCGGATCGAAGGCCGGGTGGTCGTCGACGACACGACGCTGAGCGGACCGGAGCTCAACCCGCATTGGAGCCCGGACGATGCCGGACAGGATTACGCTCCGCCGACCAGCGCGATCTCGCTCGACGGCGACCGGATTGAATCGACGCAGGAGGTCGGCGGGGTTGCGCAGCGCGTATTCACCCCGATGCAAGACGTTCCGCGCTACGTCGCCGATCGCCTAAACGGCATGCTGGTCGCCCAGGGAGTTCCCCCAGCGATGCCGCCGGCGATCGGGGCGGCGCCGCTCGAAAGCGTCGTGCTCTGGGATCATCGCTCGGCGCCGCTTGACACGCTGGAAAGTCACATGCTCTACGTCTCCGATAATCATTACGCAGAACAACTCTTACGAACTGTCGGCGCGGAGGTCGCACAGACCCGGAACGATGCCGGCGGAATCGATGCCGAGCGCCAGTTTCTCGAACGCCGCGGCATTCCGGCGCCGGGTTTGAAGCTCTTCGACGGCAGCGGCCTTTCGCCCGGAGATCGCGTAGCGGGAATCACGCTCGCGCGGCTGTTGGAGGATCAGGAACCGTCGCTCTATCGACTCTTGCCGTTGGGCGGCCGTCAGGGAACGCTCGACGATTATGATTTCACGACGGCGCTTGGCCGGGTTCGCGCGAAGAGCGGCCATCTCTCCGGCGTCAGCGCGCTCGCCGGATACGTAACGACGCCGAGGCACGGACGCGTCGCATTTGCGTTTCTCATCGACGGGTCGCCCGGCGACCCCGATGCCGCGATCGTACGCGCGGTCGATCGGCTGGCGGAATTTTGAACGGGGCACCCATCTTAGACGAAGCGTTTTTGGCGCGGCTGGTCGGCCGCGCTTTGCGCCACGGCGGCGATTTCGCAGACGTCTTCTGCGAGCGGCGGCGATCGCTCTCGTACCGGCTGCAAGACGGCCGGATTCACGACGCGTCCTACGGCGTTACGCTCGGGGTCGGGATACGCGTCGTGATCGGAGAGTCGGCCGGATATGCCTGTTCCGACGACTTAAGCGACGAGGCGTTGGAGGCGGCCGCCGATGCAGCCTCGCTGATCGCGCGCTACTCGCCGAACGGCGCAACGCGAAGCGTCGATCTCTCCTTCGAGCGGGTCGCGTCGTTTTACGACGGCGCCTTCACCGACGGCGTCGACGCCGGACGGTACGTCGCCATGCTCGAGGCGGCAGATCTGGCGGCGCGCCGGTACGATTCGCGCGTCGTCGCGGTGAACGCGCATCTCAACGATGAGGTTCAAGAGGTTTGGATCGCGACGAGCGAAGGCCGGCTCGTCTACGACTGCCGTCCCTTGATTACGTTCGGCGTGCAGGCCGTCGCGAGCGACAAGAAGGAACGCGGCTCCGGATACGTGGGCGACGGCGGGCGGACGTCGATTGCGTATTTCGATCTCGAGACGCCCGAGGCGCTCGCCGCCGAAGCGGCGCGCATCGCGACGGTGAACGTCGAAGCGGTCCCGACGCCGGCCGGCGAGATGGAGATGATCGTCGGCGCGGGCGGCGGCGGCGTCTTACTGCACGAAGCCGTCGGGCACGGACTCGAGAGCGACTTCAATCGCCGCGGCACGTCGCTCTACAGCGGACGAGTCGGCGAACGCGTCGCGAGCGAGCTGGTCACGATCTACGACGACGGAAATCTCGAGGAAGAGCGCGGAAGTCTCAACGTCGACGACGAGGGGGTTCCGGGCCAGCACAAAGTGCTCGTGCAAGACGGCGTGCTGCTCGGCTACATGCAAGATCGTCTCAACGCGCGTTTGATGGGCGTCGAATCGACCGGCAGCGGACGGCGCCAATCCTTTCGCTTCGTTCCCCAGCCGCGCATGTGCAACACGTACATGCCCAGCGGCGAGAGTTCCGCCGAAGAGATCCTCGCATCGACGCGACGCGGCCTATACGCGAAATCCTTCGCGGGCGGACAGGTCGAAATCGCCAAGGGCGACTTCGTCTTCATGGTGGGCGAAGGGTACCTCGTCGAGAACGGCAAGATTACGGCGCCGGTTCGCAACGCGTCGATTATCGGCAACGGTCCCGACGCGATGATGAAGGTCGTCGCCGTGGGTAACGACGGACGTCTCGCGCGGCGCCACTACACCTGCGGTAAGGGCGGCCAGTACGTTCCGGTCGGCGTCGGCATGCCGACGGTGAAGATCGCGTCGATCACGGTAGGTGGAACCGAACATGGATGAATCGGCGGCTATCGACTTAGCGAGCGCGGCGCTTTCGCTAGCGCGGGCCGCCGGTGCGGAGAACGCCGAGGCCTCGGTTTCGATCGCGCGGCGTTTTCACGCCGAAGCGCGCGAAGACGTCGTGGCGCGGCTGGAGGGGTCGATCGGCAAGAGCCTCTTCCTGCGCGTCTTTCGCGACGGGCGAAGGGCGACGCTCTCAACCTCGGATCTTACGAACGACGGCTTGCGCGAGGCGGTCGCTCGCGCGGTGGCTCACGCCGATCTCGTCGCCTCCGACGAATACGCGGGATTACCGCAAACTGAGGTTCCCGCCGGCGGCGCCGATCTTCGTCTTTCCGACGAGCGAATCGAGCGGCGCGACGGCGCCGAGAAGGTCGAAGAGGCACTCGCCCTCGAGCGGTTGATTCGCGCCGCCGACCCGCGCGTCTCCAATTCGAGCGGTTCGCACTATACCGACGCCACCGGCGTCACCGCGCTCGCGAACTCACTGGGATTCGCCGCCGCCTACGGCTGGACGCGCGCCGGGCGTTCGACCGGGCCCGTCGCGCTCGATGGCGACGTCAAGCGGATCGCGCAGTACGGAACCGCGGCCCGCTATCTGGGCGACCTCGAAGCGCCCAAACTCGTCGCCGAAACGGCCGTACGGCGCGCCGTCGATCTCTTCGGCGCCCGCAAGCCGCCGACGATGCGCGTTCCGGTCATCTTCGAACGCGACGTCGCCGCGTCGCTGCTCGAGGATCTCTTCGCCGCCGTGTCGGCGGCGAACGTCGCGACGGGAAACTCGTGGCTGAGCGGTCAGATCGGCAACCATATCGGCAGCGAGCTCGTCAACGTCGCCGACGATGGCCGGGTGCCGGCCGGATTGGGCTCGTCGCCCTTCGACGGCGAGGGCGTGCCGACGCGCCGGACGCCGGTCTTCGAGCGGGGCGTGCTGCAGTCGTTTCTCTACGATACGTATTACGCGCGAAAGCTCAGCGCGGCGAGCACCGGCAACTCCACCGGCGGAGGTATCGGGCCGACGAACTTCTATTTGGAAGCCGGCACGATCTCGCTGCAGGAGCTGATCGGCTCGACGCCGCTAGGTGTGCTGGTGATGGACACTATCGGCTTTGCGACCGAACATGCGTCGGGCACCTACAGCCGGGGCGCGCGCGGTTTTCTGATCGAAGGCGGCGAACTCGCCTATCCCATCGATGAGTTCACCATCGCCGGCCAATACCCCGAGATCCTTGCGGGCATCGACGCGATTGCGAACGATCTGCGTTTCGACGGTCCCGTCGTCTCGCCGTCGTTTCGCGTCGCCGAGATGACGGTGAGCGGCAACTAGTGCGATGAGCGGGATGTCGCAGCCGGCGATCAGCCTGACGATGGTGCTCCGCATCGATATGCTGAACGAGCCCGGCGCCTTCGGTACGCTGGCCAATGCCATCGGCGATGCCGGCGGCGCGATCGGCGCGGTCGACATGCACACCGTCGGCCGAACGCGTATCGTCCGCGACGTTACGATCGGCGCATCGTCGGAGACGGTCGCCCACGACGTGCGCCGCGCCGTCGAACGGATCGACGGGGCGCGAATCATCTTCGCGGCCGACTCGACCTTCCTCGCGCACATCGGCGGGAAGATTCGGATCGATTCGAAGATCACGATCAAGAGCCGGCAAGATCTCTCGACGGTCTACACGCCCGGCGTCGCCCGCGTCTCGATGGCGATCGCGGCCGATCCGAGCAAAGCCTTCCAGCTTACCATCAAGCGCAATAGCGTCGCCGTCGTTACCGACGGCACCGCGGTGCTCGGTCTGGGCGACATCGGACCGCTCGGCGCGTTGCCGGTGATGGAAGGCAAGGCGATGCTCTTCAAGCAGTTTGCCGACATCGACGCGTTTCCGATCTGCCTCGATACTAAGGACGTCGACGAGATCGTCGAAACCGTCGTTCGCATCGCGCCGGTCTTCGGCGGGATCAACTTGGAAGACATCAGCGCACCGCGCTGCTTCGAGGTGGAGCAGCGGCTGATCGAGGCGCTCGACATTCCCGTGATGCACGACGATCAGCACGGTACGGCCGTCGTCATCATGGCGGCGTTGATCAACGCCGCGCGCGTCGTCGGGAAGCAGTTGGAAGATCTTCAGGTCGTCGTTTCGGGAAGCGGCGCCGCCGGAACGGCGACGATCAAGATGCTGCTCGGAGCCGGCGTGCGCGACGTAATTCCGGTCGATCGAGCCGGCGCGCTCAACCGCACCGATCGCTACGAGAATCCGCATTGGCGCTGGCTCGCCGAGCATTGCAATCGAGAGAACCGTCGCGGCTCGCTTCGCGATGTGCTCGAAGGCGTCGACGTCTTCATCGGCGTCTCCGCACCGGGCATCTTGCAGCCGGAAGACATCGCGCGTATGGCACGCGATCCGATCGTCTTTGCGATGGCAAACCCGAATCCGGAGATCATGCCCGACGTCGCGGGTCCGGTCGCGGCGGTCATCGCGACGGGCCGCTCGGATTTTCCCAATCAAGTCAACAATCTGCTGGCCTTTCCGGGAATCTTTCGCGGCGCGCTCGACGTGCGCGCGCGCCGCATAACCGAGGGAATGAAGCTGGCCGCGTCCTTCGCGATCGCCCAGATCGTTACGGCCGACGAGTTGAGCGCCGAGTACGTGATTCCCAGCGTCTTCGATACGCGCGTGGTCGACGCGGTCGCAAAGGCCGTTGCCAACGCCGCTACGGAGGAAGGGGTCGCCCGGCGCATACCGGCAGCGAACGAAGGAGACGGTTTCAGCGCAAACGTCTGACGCGCTGCTTCGATCGCTGAAGTTCGATCCGAGCGATCCGCGACCGCTCTACGTGCAACTTGCCGACCGCATCGTCGAAGCGGTCGAGAACGACGAGCTCCGCTCCGGCGAGCGGCTTCCGGCGATGCGCGAGCTCGCTCGAGCATTGCGCTGCGCGCTCGTCACCGTCTCGCAAGCCTACGAGCTGCTGCGCGCTCGCGGCCGGGCAACTGCGCGTCCCGGAAAGGGAACCTACGTTGCCGAGCCGCCCGATCGCGCGGAACCCTTCGCTCGGCGGTGGGAGCCCGACGTCGGCCGCTTCGCGCGCGGCACCCGGCTCGAAGGCGTCATGGAACGGCTGACGAGTGCGACCGAGCCGGGTGCGATTTCGCTCGCGAGCGGGCATCCCGCGCCGGAGACCTTCCCGCTTCACGATTTTGCCCGTGCCTTTCATCGCACGCTGCTCGACGACTCGGCGGAGCTCATGCAATACCGTTCGTCGACCGGAGATCACGATCTCTGTGCGAAGCTCGCCGCGCTGCTGCGCGGACGCGGCTGCAGCGCCGGCGCAGATGAGGTCATCGTCTGTTCGGGCGCGCAGCAGGCCGCGGATATCGTCGCGACCGTCCTCCTCGACGAACGCAGCGTCGTCGCGAGCGAGAGCCCAACCTATTGGGGGAGCCTCGGAGTCTTCGACGCGCGCGGCGTCACCTACGTCGAGGTGCGCGGTGACGAGGACGGCGTGCGCGCCGACGACGTCGAGCGCGTCTTTGCCGAATACCGGCCGCGGCTCTTCTACGTCAATCCAATCGCGCAGAATCCGACCGGCGCGGTGCTGCCGGCGCGCCGTGCCAAGCAGATCGTCGCACTGGCGCGCCGCTACGACGTCGTCGTACTCGAGGATCAAACCGGATGGCAGCTCACCTACGATGCACCCGCGCCGCCGCCGCTGGCCGCGCACGATAGCGACGGGCGCGTCATCCTGATGGAGAGCCTCTCGAAGTCCATCTTCCCCGCGTTACGCATCGGGTATCTCTACGCGAAGGGTGGGATCGCGCAAGCGCTCGAAGCGGCCAAGGTGCGCGCCGACGTCTTCACGTCGACGCTCACCCAGCGCGCGCTTTGGCGATTCATGGAGAGCTCTGCCTGCGGCCGCCACTTTCGCACGACGCGCGCACTCTATCGCAAGCGGCGCGACGCATTCGTCGAGGCGCTCTCCGCAGTTGCGCGTTGGACGACCGTGCGGTCGCCGGGCGCCGGAGTCAACGTTTGGCTGCCGCTTCCGCCGCGCATCTCGACGCAAGCGGCATTCGACGCGTGCGCGCGCGAGGGCGTGCTCGTCATGCCGGCCGAGCCGTTCTATCCGACGCGAAGCGGTCCGCCGGCGCTGCGCTTATCGTTCGGGCATCTCAACGACGAGGAGGCGCGCGAAGGAATCGCGCGGCTCGGGCGCGCGTTGAAACGACTCGTGCGTGTGGAAACAAAGCTCTAGGCTTGCTTATCGATGTGTTCCTGGGCGATCCCCCAGGGGCAGGAGACGCGTGAGTCGATGTGGCGTTCGTCCGCGGCGACGCGATAATCTCCAAGCCAACTGGTGGCTAGGAGCGGAATCTGATATTGCGTATGATTTCCCTCTCCCTCGACCACGGCCGGGTATCGGGTCCGAAAGTTCAGTAAGAAAGCAAATGGACCAAAACGCTGTTTCGTCTCGACGAAAACGCCGTGGCCGTCCGGAAGTAGCGTATAAACCTCCCGGGAGAGATAGAGCGTGATTCCGGCAAACGCGATGCGGATAACGTTGAAGGCGACGCCGTTGACGTTTTGATCCGGAAAGGCGTGAATTCGCGAAAGAATCGGAGCCGATCGCAGGACGAGCATGATGCCGGCGATGATCAGCGCGAGAAACCGCTGCTTCAGCGGCATTCTCTCGTTCATCAGCGCCTTGAGATCGGTAATCGAGAACGTGAACGTGCCACGCCAGCAGCCGGCGCCGATATGAAAATAGTAGTTCCGGTTCGCTTGGGCCTGAGGCGGCAGTGGATTGGGGACGACTGCCCGGGAAGGCCAGCGCCGGCCGAGCGCCGCGAGCCAACGAAAGGCGCGCAGCACGAGGTCGACCGAGAAGAGCGGCGGATGAAGCAGATCGTTGATGAGGATCTGCGAGCTGCGTTCGATCGACGCACTCGCGGCCACGCGGTCGTCGGATTGGAGGCGGCAAGCGTTGTACCAGGCGGCCGCGCGACTGAGTGCGATTCCGTAGTTTGTGAGGAGCTCTTCGTTGCGCCAGCCCAGGAGTTCGAGCCAGCGCAGGGCCGGATTATAACGGGCGGTCAGCGTTTGAAAGATCTCGTTGATTCCGTCGTCCAAGACCGCGTTCATTTGATTGAAATCGGCAACGTGCGCGTTTGGCCCGCTCGCTTGAAACGACGCATCGTTCAAGGCGATCGGGAGATCGTGAATGATATGCGCCGCCATGGCGCAGATCAGGTCTTCGACGACCGACGTACGTGTCGATGCCGTGACCTTGAAGACGTTCGTCCAAGCGGGATCCGGAGCTTCGCCGCGGTCGTAAGCATCTAGGGCGGCAAGGTAGCGTGCCGAAAACGCCTCGGCGAGGCGCACCACAAAATCTGCATCATTCCAGGTCCTCTTTGGGAGCTCGCGCGCAATAATCTTCGTAATGAGTCCGTAGGTGGTGGCGAAGATCGCGCGGGAGTCCTGAAGAAGCTCGTACCGCTGCGCATATGAGTAGAGCCGCTCGGAGAGCGTCGTCAGCCGATCGACGAGCATGGTCGCAAGCGTTCGCGCTGGGTTGAAAAGCGCCTATCGCGGAGCCGCAGTTCGCCCCGATTCGATCAGCGCGCGCTCTTCGGTTCGGATGCGCCACGAAAGCACCGCGGCGTTGAAGAACGAGAAGAGGATTGCGATCTCGATCGCTCCGAAGGCGAGCGGAAGGACGAAGATTTCGGCGCAGACGATCGCGTAGTTCGGATGACGGAAGATGCGGTAGGGCCCGCGCCGCACGAGGGGCGCGCCGGGCACGTTAATGATCCGCGTCGTCCAGTACGGCCCGAGCGTCGCAATCGTCCAGACTCGCAGCGGTTGCAATAGCGCGTAGATTCCCAGCAGCCACCAGTTCGGAAGCGTGGCGGCCGGGATGAAGATCGCCATGCTCGCGAGCCACGCTGCATGCAAGACAACGATGAAAGGATACTGAACGGCGCCGACCTCGACGCCGCCCCGTGCGAGAAGCCGGCGCGTGTTGCGCGCGGCAAATAGGAGCTCGGCGACTCGCTGAAGGGCGACGAGGCCGAGCACGATCCAAAGTATCATCAGGATTCGAGCAGCGTGAAGCCGGCGGTGAAGCCGGGACCCAGCGCGCTGACGAGTGCGCGTCGCCACGGCTGCGAATCGCCGATCGTGCGCTCGAGCACGAACATCACCGTAGCGGCGGACATGTTCCCGTAGTCGCGCAGCACGTCGCGCGACGCTTCGAGCGTTCCCGGCTCTAACTCGAAGGCGACTTCCAACGCGTCGAGTACCTTGGCACCGCCGGGATGACAGACGAAGCGGTCGACGTCGCGCAGCTGCAGCCCGCGCTCGGCAAGAAACTCGACCGCGACGTCGTGCAGCTTCGTCGTGACGAGTTCGGGAATGTCGCGCGAGAAGATCGCTTTGAGTCCCTCGCCGGTAACTTCCCACCCCATGACGTCGAGCGAGTCGGGCCACGTGTACTCGCCGCTGCCGACGATCCGCGCGCCGTCGCAATCCGAGGAGATCAACGCGGCCGCCGCGCCGTCACCGAAGAGCGCGGTCGCGACGATATTGCTCTTGGAGAAATCGTCGCGGCGAAAGCAGAGCGCGCAGAGCTCGACCACCAGAAAGAGCACCAGCGAACCGGGCTGCATGCGCGCGAGTGCCGCGGCACGGGCCAAGCCGATCGTTCCTCCGGCGCAACCCAACCCGAAGATCGGAAGGCGTTTCACGGTTCGGCGCAGGCCCATGCGCTCCATCAGCAGCGCGTCGAGACTCGGCGTCGCTATTCCGGTCGTGGAGACGACGACGATTGCGTCGATCTCTTCGGCCCGGCGCCCCGCCCGTACGAGCACGCGTCGCGTTGCCTCCTCGAGCAGATCGATCGCCGAGTCGAGATAGACTTGGTTGCGCTCCGGCCATTCGTGGAGTTGCTCGTACCACTCGATCGGCACGCACGAATAGCGTCGTTCGATGCCCGTATTGCCGAACATGGGGAGCAGACGCACGATCTCGCGCGAATGGGGGCCTAGCGCGAGTTCGATTCGCCGCGTTACGTCGGCTTGTCCCAGCTCGAAGGGCGGAACGGCCGTCGAGACCGCAAGAATCCTCGCGTCGCTGCTCGTAGCGACGTTTCCCTCCTTCGGCAGGGGCCCCGCAGCCCGCATGATAATCGCTTACCTCCCGTGTCGTTTAGACCTATCGCTGCGGCGCTATTAGCCGCCCTTTTATTGGGTGCGGGGAGCCGGCCGGCTCCCCTCATCGTCTATTCGGCACCGGCGGGCACGAGGCCGACCGGCGCCGATAGAGTTCATCCTACCACCGCCATTCTTCCCAATGGTCGAATCGCCGCGCCGGCGGGTGCGAGCCTCTTCGTTGGAAACAACCCCCTCGGCTTCACCGTGACGCCCGACGGACGGTACGCAATCGTTACCAACGACGCGCCGCCTCCCAACTCGTCGCTCTCCGTCGTCAACCTGAAGACGATGCAAATTGCCGGCGCGTATAAGGATCCCGAGGCCGCGTTCTTCATGGGTATCGCAGCGGTTCGCGATCCGAGCAATCCCGCGCAGACGCTCGTGCTCGCTTCGGACGCGGCGGCTGGGGCGATTCGTCTCTTCGATCTCGGGGCCGGCGGCGACTTGACGGCGGCGGGCACGCCGATCGCGCTGACCGCGGCGGACGGTCGTAAGAGCCTTCCCGCGCAAATCGCGGTTGCGCCGAACGGCCGTACGGCGTACGTCGCCGAGACCGCCGGCAATGCCGTTATTACCATCGACATTGCCTCTCGCACGGTTGCGAGCACGCTCCCCGCCGGCGATTTCCCGCTCTACGTTGCAGCTGGGGCTCGCAACGTTCTCGTCGCCGGCACCGGCCTTTCGAATTACGCTCCGGTCGCTCCGCCGGCGGATGCTCCACAGTTCTCGCAGCCGGCCTTCGATGCGTCGAAATCTTCGGCGCTCTCGGTCTTTGGCTCGCTCGGCGCAGCGATGAACGATCCCGCGATCGTGCGCATGGACGGCGCGCCCGATGGAACGCAAATCGTCGGCGGAGCGGCACCGGGTGCGATTGAGATTACGCGCAACGGAATGGTTGCCTACGTAGCGCTGGCAAACGTCGATCGCGTCGCCGTCGTTTCGCTCGACGGTGCGCCGCGCGTCGTCCGCGGTCTCGATCTACGTCTCTATCCGGGCGCGCCGTACGGAGCCGAACCGAGTGCCGAGGCGTTGAGTCCGAACGGAAAGCGTCTCTACGTCGCGCTTGCCGGTTTGAATTCGATCGCGGTCCTCGATGCCCAGCGCACGACGCGGTATCGTTACGGCTTGATTCCAACGGCGTGGTATCCGGTCGCGCTCGCCGTCTCGCACGACGGGCGCTACCTCTACGTGCTCGATAGCAAAGGCGTAAACGGCTGGGGCATCCTGCAGCGCGTCGACCTCAAACGCACCTACCTCGTGCGAGCGACGCTCGACGCGTTGCGATACAACCGGACGCCGGCCATCGCACGCTTCGATCCCGTCATACCGCCGCTGCGCTCGAATAAACGAAGCGAGTCGATCGATCACGTCGTTTACATTGCGGTCGGTACGCAGGGGTACGACGCGATATTCGGCGACCTCAAAGACGACGCCGGCAACGCGCATGGAAACGGCGATGCGAGCCTCAGCGTCTACCCCGAGAGCGTCACTCCGAACCTCCACGCGCTCGCTCGTTCCTACGCGGTTGCCGACAACTTTTACGCGGCCGATCCGGACGCGGACGTTGCAGCAGCCTTCGCGATGGAGGGAGAGGCGACGCTCTTTCAGCAAATCACCGCGGTGACGAAATCGAGCCGGGCCACGAGCGATCACGGCGACGATCCCGAAGATTACGGACGAGCCGGTTACCTCTTCAACGCGCTCGCCCGAGCCGGAATCTCGTTTCGGGACTACGGAGGTCTCCTGCGCCTCTCCGGATACGACGGCACCTACTATCATCTCAGCGTTCCGGCGCTGGCGGCGCTGAGCGGGAACGTCGATTTGAGCTATGCAGGTTGGAGTCCGAAGATCGCCGCCTCGGCGCGGGCGGCGGAGTTCGCGCGCGACATGGGGCGGTACGTGCAGAGCGACAGCATGCCGAACTATACCTACGTTTCGCTACCGGCCGAAGGCGGTTCGGCGGGCGCGTCCGACATCGATCGCGCGCTCGGCTCGATCGTCGATTTTCTATCGCACACGCCGCACTGGAGCTCGACGGCGATCTTTATCGTGCCGCACGATTCACCATCGGACGGCGACCACGTCAACGCGCTTCGCACCTACGCTTTGGTCGTTTCGCCGCTCGCCCGCCGCGGTTACGTCGGCGAGGATCACCTCGGCATGGCTAGCGTGCTGAAAACCGAAGAAGAAATCTTCGGGCTTCAGCCCCTAGCACTGAGCGATCTGCTTGCCACGGATCTCTCGGGATTCTTCACCGACGCTCCCTCACCGGAGCCGTATCAGGCTCGAGGTAATCGATGACCGTACACCATGGCCACGGGGTAGACTATGGGCCTCGATTGGTGGCCACTCCGACGGGGCGCCTGCGCGCCGCGGTCCTCGTCCGGCCCTCAGCCTCGATCGAGCGCGGAGTACCGCTGATCGGAGAACCCGGAGCCATTTACGCTCGAGCCTGCGAGCAGCACGACGTTTTGCGCAAGACGCTCGAATCGTTCGGCGTCGAGACGACGGTCATCGCATCGCATACCGCCGATCCCTACGAGGCTGCGGCCGGCGACGCGGCGGTCGTCTTCGAGGATGGTGCCGCGCTCATGCGGCTCACGTCGCTCTCGCGTCGCGCCGAGGTCGACCGGATGGAGGCCGAGTTCGGGAGGATGGACGTGCCGCTTGCCGGTCACATCGCCGCTCCCGCGCTGCTCGACGGAAACGACGTGTTGCTTGCCGGGAAGACGGCGTTCGTCGGCACCGGCGTACGCGGCAATCGGCTCGGCCGCAGCGGCTTCGCGCAGCTGGCGAGCGCGCACGGCTATCGAGTCGTCGAGGTGCGTCTCGCCGAGGGCGTTACCTCGCTTCGCTCCGTAGCCGGCGCGGCTGCGAGCGATACGATCGTCGTCGCGGCCGGTAAGGTCGATCTCGGCGCGTTCGACGGTTTTCGGACGATCCTGCTCGAGCTCGGCGAAGAACAGGCCGCAGGCGTGCTGCCGCTGGACGATCGTCACGTCATCGCAGAGATTCGTTACCGCACCGCGCTTTCGAGCATGCGACGCGCGGGCATCACCGTCGAGGCACTCGATCTGTACGAGTTTACGAAGCTCGGTCTCACTCCGTCGATGCTGGCGCTCGCGTTGCAACGCGAGTAACGCGGCGCATGCGAATCGCCGTACTTTCCGACGTTCACGGAAATCTCTTAGGCCTCGATGCGTGTCTGGCCGACCTCGAATCGCAGGGCGGAGCCGACGCGATCGTCGTCGCCGGCGATCTTTGCTCGCCGGGCCCGAAGCCCAAGAAAGTGCTGCAGCGGCTCGAGGAGATCGGTGCCGCGTGCGTTCGCGGCAATAGGGATCGCGATCTCGTCGAGGATTCGCCCGGTAAGACCTTCGAGGCGGCCGAAGCGGCTCAAATCGCGTGGTCGCGCCGCGAGATCGGCGAGCGCTGGCTCTCGTGGCTCAAAGAGCTGCCATTTGCATTGCGAATCGGCGAGGATCAGAATCAACTCTTGATCGTCCACGCGAACGTGCTTACCGACGACGAGTATATTTGGCCCGACGCGGACGACTCAACGCTCGAGCGGCTCATCGGCAACGACGCGGCGGCGGCGATCGCTTTCGGCCACCTGCACATCCCCTTCGCGCGCTTGTGGCGTGGGAAGCTTCTCGTCAACGTGTCATCGGCGGGTCTGCCCAAGGACGGCGATCCGCGCGCGAGCTACGCGATCTTCAGCGAGCGCGACGGCGGCTGGCAGGTGAAGCACCGGCGCGTCGCGTTCGATGTGAAAAAGGTCGCAACCCAATTAGCCGATTCAGGGATTCCGGGGAGTGCAGAGCTCATCGCCACCCTCCGCCGGCACCGGTATAAGCAATTAAAGAACTCGATTCCCTAGCACAAGGCCCTAGCGCACCCGCCGTCGAGGTCGATCGCCTCGTGAAGCGATACGGCGCGTTTACCGCAGTCGACGGCATCTCGCTGCGCGTCGGCGCGGGGGAGTTCTTCGGTTTCCTCGGACCAAACGGCGCAGGCAAGACGACGACGATCAACGCAATCGTCGGCCTCGCGCAAAAGAGTTCCGGGAGCATTCGTATCTTCGGTCACGACAACGAGCGTGACTGGCGGCACGCGCGGCGCTTGATCGGCCTCTCACCGCAAGAGTATAACTTCGACCGGTACCTCTCGTTGCGCGACGTCTTGATCTTTGCCGCCGGCTATTACGGTCTGCGCGGCAAGGAAGTCGCCGAGCGCGCCGACATGCTGCTCGAGCGCTTCGGCCTGACCGCGCACGCCCACTTGGAGTATACGAAGATCTCCGGCGGGCAGAAGCGCCGCCTTTCGCTGGCGCGAGCTTTGATTCATCAGCCGAGCCTCTTGATTCTCGACGAGCCGACGGCCGGAGTCGACGTGGAGCTGCGCTTGGAGCTCTGGCAGTGGCTTCGCTCGCTCAACGACGGCGGCCTGACGATCTTTCTGACGACGCACTATCTCGAGGAAGCCGAGCAGCTCTGCAAGCGCATCGCCATCATTCGGAACGGCCGCATCGTCACCGAGAAGCCGACCGAAGAGCTCGTCGCCGATGGAGCCTCATTGCAAGACGTCTTTCTGGAGCTGATGCGCAATTAATCCCAATGGCCTCTGGACGCTGGTCAAGCGCGAGATGATTCGCAGCCTCAAGATCATCAATCAGGTGATCTGGCCGCCGATCATCACGACGCTGCTCTACGTCTTCGTCTTCGGACTGGCATTGGGAAGCCGGATTCCCACCGTCCAAGGCGTCAGTTACTCTCAGTTTCTCATTCCCGGCCTGATCATGCTGCAAGTCATCGATTCGTCGTACGGCGAGTGTTCGAGCTCGCTCTTCCAGGGGCGCTTCATGAACTCGATCCAGGAGCTGCTCATCGCGCCGATGTCGGCAACCGAGATCGTGGCCGGGTACGTGCTGGGGAGTCTGGCGCGCTCGCTGCTCATCGCCGGTTTGATCACCGCGCTGGGCGTGCTGCTCGTCCACATCGCTCCGCAGCAGTGGCTGCTCTACTTCTGCGTGATCGCGATGGTCTCGATCTTGTTCTCGGCGCTCGGGCTGATCTTCGGCTTGCTGGCCGACAAGTTCGACCACATCGCGATCCTCACGACTTTTGTCATCACCCCGTTGACTTTTGTCGGCGGCGTCTTTACGTCGGCCACCATGCTTCCGCCGGTGCTGCGGAATCTCGAGCTTTTTAATCCAATTTTCTACACGATCGACGCCTTTCGTCGTAGTTACACCGGGCAGAGCTACCTTCCGCTTCCATTTTCCATCGCAATGATCGCGTTGCTCTGCGCGGTTGCGCTGGCGATCGTCTTGCGCATGACGGCAATCGGTTATAAACTGCGTACGTGATGATTCTCTTCGCAATGCTGCTCGCGCTCGCACAGACGACGACCCATCTCGCCATACAGCCGTGGACCGGCTCCGATTTTCAGGCTACGAGCGACACTGCGGCGAAATACCGGCTGGAGGTCAGCGGGAAGCCCAACGGTTCGGTGCGGCTGAGCGCTCGGGGCGTAGCACCGGGCTGGCTCGCCGCGTTTTGCACGCCGCGTCTCTGCTCGCCGCAGCGGCTCGACATGCAGTTGCCGCCCTCCGGGCAGACCGTCTTGCAGTTCGAGCTCATTCGCGAGTCGGGAAGCGCGCCGAAGCGAAGCGGCGCGACGATTGCCGTCGAGGACGGCGCCGCCATCAGCGTTCCCGAAGCCTATCGCGGTTAAGCGCCGCTAGGCGCGGCCGCGTTCGGCGATCTCCGCGGCGCGGAACCTTGCGATCCGCTCGATCAATCCGACGGGGAGCGCCTTTGCGACCGGAAATCGCAGCGTGCTCTTTGCGGCGAGATACGGCGCGATCTCTTCTTCGAACTCGGCGACGACGCGTGCGTTCGCGGGATAGAGCGAAACGAAGTCGCTCCATCCGGCAAAATGAAGAACGGTGGCACCCTGGAGCTTAAGCGTCGGGATGTTGTACGAAATCGTCTCCTCGCTCTCGGGCACGGCCTCTCGTATCGCCCGGCGCACGCGTTCGAGTACGCACCGGACGTTCTCCGGCTGCGAGCCGATGTAGTCGTCGACCGAATCAAAAGAAGGGATTGTGGTGCTTTTCGAGCGCGATCGTCGTCGGCGGTCCATGGCCGGGCATGACGACGGTTTCGTCGGGTAGTTTGAAGAGCTTGCTCCGCACGTTGTTGAGGATGTCGTCATAGCCGCTCGTATCGCCGTACGCACCGCCGACGCTTGCAGCGAAGAGCGTATCGCCGGAGAAGACGGCGTCCTGAAAGATGAAGCACGACGAGCCATCGGTATGGCCGGGCGTGTGGAGCATGCGGATGTTCGAGCCGTCGCCGAACGGCAGTGACTCCCCGTTGCGCACGGGCAGCGCTTTTCCGGCCAGCGCGCCGATCGCGTGCACGTCGAGCTGGTGCATCACGATCCGAGCATCGGGAAACGCTGCGGCGACCTCAACGGTGGCGTCGCAGTGATCGGGGTGCTTATGGGTGATGAGGATATACTGCAAATGGTAATCGCCGTCGCGTAAGATTCGCAGAAGGTTTGCCGGAATGCCGGCTGGGTCGACGAGCGCGGCTCGGCGCCCGCTCTCGAGGAAGAAGACGTAGCCGTTGCTGGGATGCGGCAACTGTGGATGACGGCGAACCGCGGCGAGTTCGATCTCGGGCGGCCGCCAGCGAGCCGCAGCGCTGTCGGCGAGCTTGCCCGCGTCGAGGCGCAGAACCGTCGCGAGCGCGCGCGCTTGGGCGTCGTCGGCGAATCCCTCGTCCTTCAGCCATCGGGCGATCTCCGAACCGGGAACCCCTGAAGCGCTCGCGAGCTGCGCTTCGTCGATGCCGATGCCGCGCATCGCCTTGCGCACGATATCGCCGAACGTGTCTTCCAACGGAATCTGTACGTCGCCCATCCGCGCCCCCTTCGACGCAGGAAACCTTATCACTCTGAGCGGAGTCGGAGGACGCAGTGGAACGTCTCATCATCATCGGGTCCGGCCCGGCCGGACTTACCGCCGCGATTTATGCCGCGCGCGCAAACTTACGTCCGCTGGTTCTCGCCGGCGGGCTCTACGGCGGCCAGCTCATGCTGACGACCGACGTCGAGAACTATCCGGGATTTCCCGAAGGCATTCTCGGCCCCGAGCTCATGATCAAGTTTCGCGAGCAGGCCGAACGCTTCGGTGCCCGCATCGAGAACGTCGACGTAACGTCGGTCGATTTTGCGAAGCACCCGTTGCTCGTGCGGACCGACGACGCCCAGTACCGGGCCGAGACGGTGATCGTCGCGACCGGTGCGAGTGCCCGCTGGCTCGAGATTCCGGGCGAGGAGCGCTTGCGGGGGCGCGGCGTTTCGAGTTGCGCGACGTGCGACGGCGCTTTCTTTCGCGACAAGCATATCGTCGTCGTCGGCGGCGGCGACTCGGCGCTCGAAGAGGCGCTCTTTCTCACGCGCTTCGGCAGCCGGGTGACGATCGTCCATCGTCGCGATCGGCTGCGCGCGAGCAAGATCATGGCCGACCGCGCGAGCGCGCATCCAAAAGTCGACTTCATCTGGAACGCGGTCGTCGAAGAGGTGCAGGGCGAGACGCACGTCACCGGCTTGCGGTTACGCGACACGCAAGACGGACATACCTTCGAAATCGAGGCCGACGCGCTCTTCGTCGCAATCGGGCACACGCCGAACACGGCCGTCTTTGCCGGTCAGCTCGATCTCGACGGTCTCGGCTACGTCGCGTCGCCCGACGGCAGTCGCACCAACGTCGAAGGGGTCTTCGTCGGCGGAGACGTCAACGACCATCGCTATCGCCAGGCGATTACTGCGGCCGGAGCCGGATGCCGCGCCGCGATGGACGCGGAGAAGTACCTCGAGGCGCTGGAGTTTACAGTAGATTCGTTAGCGCGTCTCTGAGACGCTCGAAGACGAAGCGGTAGCCGAGCTCTTGGGTGCGCTGCGGCAAGACGCATTGCCCGCGCAAGACGATATCCCCACCTTCACCGAGCAACGCGCGCAGCGCGAAGCCCGGAACGGGGAGCTTGGCCGGGCGGTGGAGCGCCGCTCCCAGCTCGCGCGTAAACTCGGCGTTGGTCACCGGGTTGGGTGCGGTCGCATTGACCGGCCCGGCGAGGCGATCGATCGCCATGAGATAGATGCCGGTGAGATCGTCGATGTGAATCCAGGAGAACCACTGCCGTCCGCTTCCGACGACGCCGCCGACGCCCAAGCGGAACGGCGGAAGCAGCTTTCGCAGCGCACCGCCGTCGGTTCCGAGCGCGACCCCGGTGCGAACGATCGCGACCCGCATGCCAAGCTGCGCTGCATGCTGCGTCTCGCGTTCCCACTCGATGCAGACGTGCGCGAGGAAATCCGCTCCGGGCGGGCTCGTCTCGACAAACGTTTCGCTCTCGCTGGTCCCGTAGTAACCCACCGCCGAGGCGCTGACGTATGCCGTGCAGCGCCGCTCGATTCCCGAAAGCACTTCGAGCATTCGGCGCGGCTCGGCCGTGCGGCTCTCTTCAATGCGGCGTTTCACGCTCGGACTCCAACGCTGCGAGATCGGTTCGCCGGCGAGATTGACGATCGCGTCACATTGTGCGGCGGCGGTCGCCGCGGCCGCCGGCTCGCGCAGCGATGCCGCGACTACCTCGTCGCCCCGTTTCTGCAACGCCGCGGAGAGATGGCGCCCAATGAAGCCGGAGGCGCCGAGAATCAGAACCCGCATTCGGGCTAGATTCTACCCACGAAACAGCCGGGGTTCAACGTGCGATTGGGATCGAAGCGCGCCTTGAGCGCGCGCATTCGGTCGATCGCCGGCGGGTCGGCGCCCCAAACCTGCAGCGACGCGCGTCGCGGGTGCTCGCTCGCGACGATCTGCGCGCGCGGCTCCGTCCGATGCAGCGCCTCGTCGAACGCTTCGATCTTCGATCCGAAGGCGTGCGCGTCGAGGTCGCTCACGCGCAGAACGACGTCGCCGTTCATCGCGTCGAGGATCGTCTCGCTGCGCAGTTCGAAGCGGCGTCCGAGCTCCTGCAGATCGAGCGCGCATTGCAGCGCCTGGTCAACGAACGGATAGAGCCGATACGTCACCGAGCGTTCGCCCAGGCATGCGACGTATGCATCAACGACGCGTTCGAAGGCCTCGCGCGCGCCCGCATCGACGATTCGCGTCTCGGGAACGCCGGCGCGGCCCAGTGCCGAACGCAGCTCGAGCGTCGCGCGTTCCAGCAACGCGTCGCTCCCCTCGAGCAGCACGAGCACGCGCCCTTCGGGCCCCTCGTCGCCGTCGATGGCGTGATGGAAACCGTCGATCCAGAAGGCCGCAGCCGGGCGAATCCGCAAAGCGGCGAGCTGCGCGCAGGCGCGTTCGCGCGTGCGCTCCGGAAGCGGCGCGAGAAAGAGCCGCGCCCGTGGCGGCATCGGAATCGTCTTGAGATTCGCTTGCGCGAGCACGCCGAGCGTGCCGAAGGAGCCGACGTACAGCCGGGTCATGTCGTAGCCGGCGACGTTCTTGACGACCATCCCTCCGGCGCGCGCGATGGTTCCGTCGGCGAGTACGATGGTCGAGCCGAGCAGATAATCGCGTACGCGTCCATAGCAGTGGCGGCGCGGTCCGATCCAGTTCGCCGCAAGCGTGCCCCCGAGCGTCGCGTACTGCGGACTCGGGGCGTCGAACGGAACGAACTGTCCCTGAGCGGCCAGGAGCGTCGTCACGTCTTGTACCGGCGTTCCGGCGCGGACCGCGATGACCAAATCGGCGCGTTCGTTTGCCGCAACGCCGGTGAGCGCCGCGGTCGAGAGGACGACGTCGCAGCGCTCGGGCGGATACCCCATGCCGGCCAGCGTCCCGCCGCCGCAGACTCGAACCTTCTCGCCCTTGCGATCGCAACGCGCGAGCGCTTCGCCAAGCGCTTGCGCGTTGGTTGGAGCGAGCCGTCCGTCCACCCTTCTCACGGCGGCGTAACCTCCGGGCAGCGCAGACCGCTGGGAAAGATCTTCTCGGGGTTGAGCATCCGCGCCGGATCGAAGATGTCGCGAACGCGCGCCATCGTGGCAAGATCGTCGGTCGAGTAGACGCGCGTCATCGCGTCGCGTTTCTCCCAGCCGATGCCGTGCTCGCCGCTGATCGTTCCGCCGAGATCGATCGCCGCTTGGAGAATCTCGTTGCCGGTTTCGACGACCGCCGCGACCTGCTTGCGATCGCGCTTGTCGTACATCAGTAGCGGGTGCAAGTTGCCGTCGCCCGCGTGAAAGACGTTGCCGACGACGATGCCGTTCGCGCGCGAGGCCGCCTCGACGGCGCGAAGGGCCTGCGGCAGCCGGCTGCGCGGAACGCAGACGTCCTGGGTGTAGTAGTTCGGCGCGATTCGTCCGGTTGCGCCGGCAGCGCTCTTGCGACCCGCCCACAAGGCGTCGCGCTCGGCTTGCGTGTGGGCGCTGCGCCACGAGCGCGCGCCGTGCTGCGTTACGATCGAATGAATCGCCGCCTCAGCACTCGCGACGTCCTCTTCGAAACCGGCATTTTCGATCAGGAGCACCGCCGCGGCATCGGTCGGATAGCCGGCATGCAAGGCGGCTTCGACGGCCTGCGTGATTACCGCATCCATCATCTCCAGCGCCGTCGGCAGGATGCCGGCGCCGACAATTGCGGATACCGCCTCCGAGGCGGCGTCGATATCGTCGAAGGCCGCAACCGAAACGCGGACCGATTCGGGCAGCGTCAGCAGCCGCACCCACGCCGAGGTTACGATGCCGAGCGTTCCTTCGCTGCCGACCAGCGCTGCGGTCAGATCGTACCCTGCGTCGTCAATGCTCGTCGTGAAGACGTCGCCGGAGGCGTCGACGACCTCGAGCGCGAGCACGTGATTGACGGTCGTTCCGTATGAGAGACAGTGCGCGCCGCCGGCATTCGTGGCGATGTTGCCGCCAAGCGTCGAGATTCGCTGCGAGGACGGATCGGGCGCGTAGAAGAGTCCGCTCGAGGCGGCACGGCCGGAGAGATCGAGGTTGATCACGCCGGACTGCACGTGCGCACGCCGGTTGCGTTCGTCGAGCTCGAGCACGCGATTCATTCGCGCAAACGAGACGACGATGCCCCCGGCAATGGGGACCGCACCGCCGCAGAGGCCCGTTCCGGCACCGCGCGCGACGATCGGTTCGCCGCAATCGCGTGCGATCTTGACGATCGCACCGACGTCGCGCGTGGAGTTCGGCAGCACCACCGCCGACGGCACTCCGGCCTCCGTGTAGGCGTCGAACGCGTAGACCGCGAGATCCTCGGGCGAAGTTTTCACCGCGTCGCTTCCAAGCGTTTCGACCAGCCTCTCGCGCAGCATCGCCTGACTCTTCGCCGTGGGCTCGAGAATCACCGCATGCGATAGCGCACGTGGACTACTCCGGTGTCGAAACGGCGCGTCTCAAGGAGTTCGAGATTCCGTCGTAAGGCGGCTCGGAATGCCGGCTTTCCGCCGCCGACGATCACCGGATTGAGAAACAGGTGACATTCGTCGACGAGATCGGCTTCGAGCGCAAGCCCCGCAAGCTCGGCGCCGCCAATGCTGATGTCGTGCTCCGATTCCCGCTTGAGCTTCCGAATAGCCTCGAGGTCGAAGTCCCGCTCGACACGCGTGTTGCGTGTCGTAGCGCCGGTCAGCGTTCGTGAAAAGACGATCTTCTCGGCCTTCTGCCAGACCCGTGCGAAGTCGCGGTGTTCGGGTGGATAGCCCTCCACCGGCGCATCCCAGTAGGCCATCGTCTCGTAGAGTCGCCGCCCATAAAGATAGGTTCCGATCGGCCGCAACAACTCAGTGATGAACGCGTGTACTTGATCGGGATTGACCCAATCGAAGGCACCGGTTTCGTCCTCCACGTAACCGTCGAGCGACGTATTGGTGATGTAGATCAACTTCGACATACGAAAGAAGTAGGACGTTTCGGGCGGGATACGCTCGATGACCTCCTCCGCGTCGTCGCGTGGCGCGCCGCGCGCGCTTAATCGTAGATCAGGTATCGCCGGCGCAGCGATTCGAACTGCGCGACCGAAACGGTCCACTGGGCGAAAATCTCGTTGGCGCTCTTCCCGGCGAGCAGCCCGGTCCTGATCGTGTCGGTGCCCCAATCGCGGTCGAGCCCGCTCACGCTCGCCACGCCGATCGCGTGGGGAAAGAGATCGCGAACCGCCACGAGGATTTCGACCGCCGTTCGCACGGCGTAGAAGCGGCGTGGATCGAAGACGACCAACTCGACCCCGGTGAGCTCGCGATGCTCCCAAAAGCCGGTTAGCGGCGACCACGCGGCGGGACGAAACCAGACGCCGGCGAGGTCGAGCGCGTTCAAGCGCGCGGCGAGCCGCGCGCCGTCGATCCCGGCGGTGCCGGCGAGGAAGAAGGGCTTGGTGAATCCGCTGCCGTTGTTGATGCCGGCGTTGTCGAGAGTCCCGTGCCGACGTAGACGAGGTCGTCTCCCAGTCCGGAATGTTCGGCGAGGTCTGCACCCACTGCAAACCGGTATCCGGCCAGATCATCGAGCGACGTCAGCCGTGCATTCGGCACGACGCGCAGCTGCGCGCCGATGCCGAAGTGTTCGTTGAAGAGTCCTGGCCAGTTCGCCGATGGTCATGCCGTGGCGCATCGGAATCGGATAGAGACCGATGAACGACTCGTAGGCCGGCTCGAGCACCGGACCCTCGACGATTTCGCCGCCGATCGGATTGGGCCGGTCGAGCACCCAGAACTCTCTTGCCGAAGCTTCGCGCGCACCTTGCATGGCGTAGGCCATCGTCGAGATGTACGTGTAGGCGCGCGAGCCGACGTCCTGAATGTCGAAGAGCAGAACGTCGACGCCGTTGAGCATGTCGGCGCTCGGATGGCGCGACGCGCCGTAGAGGCTGAAGACAGGAAGGTGCGTCTGCGGATCGATCGACGACGCCACCGCGGCGCCGCGCCGCGATCGCCGCGGAAGCCGTGCTCGGGTGCGTAGATCGCGCTTGACGCAATTCGCCGTGGCGGCAGCACCGCGTCGACGATCGACTCGAGCCGCGAAGTGACGCCGCTCGGATTGGTGATGACGCCGACGCAGCGATTGCCGAGATCGCGCCAGGTTCGCGCAGAAACATTTCGTCGCCGAGCTCGATGCGGGCCGGCGGCACGGGTTCGGCTCGAGCGCGCGCCGTTGCCGCAGGGCGAGTCCGGCGCTACCGGCTAGGAAACGACGGCGAAGCGTGGCTCTACCTCCTTGCGCAGAATGCCGGCGTCGTGGGCGCGCGAGAACAAGGCGCGGACGGCATTGCGCCCGATCTCGCCGAGGTTCTCGGTGAACTCGTTGACGTAGAGCTCGATGTGCGCGCGCATGACCTCGTCGCTCATCTCGACGGCGTGCTCCCGCACGTATGGCATGATCGCCGCTTCGTTGGCCCGGGCAAAGGCGAGACTGCGGCGTATCGCCGCGTCGACCTCGCGCACCTGGGCGTCGGCGATATCGTCGCGAATGAGAATCGCGCCCAGCGGCGTCGGCAGCAGCGTCATATTCTCCCACCACTCCCCGAGATCGGCGATCGCGATCAGGCCGGCGTCGCGGTAGGTAAAGCGCGATTCGTGGATGATGAGTCCGGCGTCGACCTCACCGCGTTGGACCGCGGCGATGATGCGATCGAATCGCATCGGGACGGTCCTCGGACGCGCGCCGAGCGCGAGCTGCAGCAGAAGATAGGCGGTCGTGTGCTCTGCCCGGAATTGCGATGCGCTTACCCGCAAATTCGGCGAAGAGCGACGGCGATTCGGCCGGAAGCGCCACCAGCAACGGGCCGTTTGCGCGCCCGAGCGCGCCGCCGGAGGGTAGAATTCGGTAGCGGTCCATCAGCGAGGGAATCGCGCCGTAACTCACCTTGGTCAGCTCGAACTCGCCGCGCGCGGCCGAGGTGTTGAGCTCTTCGATATCGGCGAGGTGGACGCGTACGGACGGCGCGCCGTCGAGCAGCCCGTTCGTCAACGCAGCGAAGACGTACGTGTCGTTGGGACACGGAGAGTATGCCAGCGTATATTCGGCCACGTTACGCTCTTTCGTTTCGATCGAGGGCGAAGAGTGCATCGAGAACGCGGTGCAGCCCGGCAACGCCCGCTGCGAAGCTCCATCCGCTCGTCTCCCGATTACCGCAGCGATTCGAGATCCCGCGCAGTTCGACCGCTCGCACGCCCGCACGCTCCGCGGCCCGCAGGACCGCAAAGCCCTCCATCGATTCGACCTGCGCCCCGCATTCGCGAGCGAGACGCCGTGCGGTCGTCTCACTTGCGGTAACGCGCGCAACGGTGACGGCGCGAAGCGCGGCAAAGCCGTTCGCTTTCAGTCGTTCCACGAGGGCGGCGTCCGAGCGCGCCGTATCGACGAGCCGGATCCCCACCGGCAACGCGAGCGGTGCGCCGCTCTCGAGTGCCAGCTCCATCGTATCCTCCGCCACCACGACCCCGTCCCCAATCGAAGCCGCGCCGTCGAAGACGCCGGCGATTCCGGCGTTGACGACCAGGTCGTAACGGCGCTGCGCGAGCGCGGCGGCGACGGCGCACGAGGCTTCGACCGGTCCGACTCCGGTGATGAGCGTCTCCACGCCGTCGGGCGCCTGCCAGGATTCGAGTTCCGCGCCGACCGCGGCGGCGAGCAGTATCACGGCACGCCGATGAACTTATGCGTCTGCAGCGAGAGGCGAAAGCGTTTCGGGTGCGCTTTCGCGTAATCGAGGGCGAGCGTTACGTTCGCCGGCTTGTTCCCTTCGGGTTGCAACAGGATCGTCGGCTGCTCGCCGAAGAGCGCGAGATGCTCTTCGGGAACGCGCGCGTCCACGATGAGCTTCGCTTCGTCGGCCCGCGCGGCCATGCGCGGATCGACGCGTTCCTTCGGCGAGACGCAGAGCCAGACGTCGCGCGGCAGCTCGGTGAAGATCGTCCCGTTCGACTCGACGTGCACGCGCCGGCCGTCGCGGCGCAGGGCGTCGATCAACTCCAGCGTCTGCGCCTGTGCGAGCGGTTCGCCGCCGGTCAGCACGACCATCGGGCAATCGGCACCGGCGGCGCGAACCATCGCCACGATCTCCTCAACGCTTGAAAAGAACTTCGTCGAGTAGTCGGTATCGCAGAAATCGCAGGCGAGGTTACAGCCGGCCAGACGGACGAATACCGCCGGCGTCCCGGCCCACGTGCCCTCCCCTGAATGCTGTAGAAGATCTCGCTGAGTTGCAACACAATTTCAATTACGCCGAGGAGTGGCCACGCTAGCGGGCGGCGTCGGCACGGCGGAGGACGGCGCACGCGGTCGCGGTCTCCCAGAGAACGACTTCGTCCAGACGAGGGACGGCGGTTTCGAGGTGCTTCCAAATCCAGAGCACGATATTTTCGACCGTCGGGTTGTCGATGAAGTCGTTGAGGTACTGGTGGTCGAGCAGGTCGACGACGCGCTCGTTGACCGCGCGTTCGATACGATCGAAATCCTCGACCATGCCGCGCGCCGGTCCGCGCGTTTTGAGCGGGCCCGTGACGGCGACCTCGAGGCGATAGGAATGTCCGTGCATCCGCGCACACTTCCCGGGATGGTGCGGGAGCGTATGCGCGGCCTCGAAGCGGAAGCGTTTGCGGATCTGCGCTTAGAGTTCTCCTTGCGGTCCCATCGATTCGAGATGCTGTTTGAGCGCCGCGAGGAAGCCGCTCGCGACGTATCCATCGACGACGCGATGGTCGAGCGAGAGGCAGCAGTTCATCATCTGCCGGATAGCGATCGTGTCGTCGTGTCTCACGACCAACTTCTTCACGATCGCTTCCATCGTGACGATCCCGGCCTGTCCGCCGTTAATGATCGGCGCCGAAGCCCAGGAACCGTTTGCGCCGTTGTTGTTGACGGTAAACGTTCCGCCCGCGAGATCGTCGACCCCGAGCTTGCCCTTGCGAGCCTTCTCGATCAATTCACCGGCCGCGACCGCGAGGCCCTTGATCGAGAGCTTATCGGCGTGGCGGATGACCGGTACGACGAGATTTGTCGGCAGGCCGATCGCGATGCCGACGTTGACCTCGGGGTTGACGTAAATACCGGCTTGCGTCGAACCGCTCGCGGCGACGAACTTCGCGTTCATTAACGGAAACGCGGCGAGCGCCTGTACGACGGCGCGGATGAAGAAGGGGAGCAGCGTCAGGCGATAGCCGGTCTCGCGCTCGAACCGGTCTTTCTCGCGTACGCGCCACTGCCAGACGTCGGTGACGTCGACTTCGACCATGGACCACGCGTGCGGCGCGGTATGCTTGCTCTCGACCATCCGTTCGGCGATGATGCGGCGAGCCTGCGAGAGCGAAACCATGGTGCCGGGAACCGGCTGCGCGTACGTTGACGTTCGCGCGTCGCTCGGGAGACCGGTCGGAGGTGCGGCCGGCGGCGGCGCGGCGTGCGACGGCGGAGCCGGCGGTGCGACGGCCGCGACGACATTGCGCGCCGCCATGAGAATATCTTCGGCGGTAACGCGCCCGTTTGCACCGCTTCCTTTGATCGTCCGGATGTCCACGTGATGCTCGCGAGCGAGGCGCCGAACCGCCGGCGACGCGCCGCGCGCCGCGTTCTCAGCTTCGGCCGTGTCGGCTGCGGTCGGCGTCGCGCCGTTGCCCGACGGGGACTGCACCGCTTCTGCGCGCGGCGCGGCCTGCGCCGGCGCGGGAGGTGCGGCCGCCGCACCGACTTCGTCGATGACGGCAATCGGCGTTCCGGTCGCGACGGTTTCGCCCTCTTTGACGAGCAACTCGCGAATCGTTCCGGTGACGGGAGAGGGTACGCCCGCGTTGACCTTGTCGGTCGACACTTCGACGAAATCTTCGTATTTGTCGACGGAGTCGCCGACCTTCTTGAGCCACTGCGCGACGGTACCTTCGGTAACCGTCTCGCCGAGCTGCGGCATCGTGATCGTAGTCGCCATTAGAACTTCACCATCTCTCGCATCGCGTCGGCCATCTCGGCCGGCGTCGACATAAACTCTTCCTCGAGCGGCATCGCGTACCCCATCGCGGGAACGTCGGGACCGCAGAGACGACGAATCGGGGCGTCGAGATGGAAGAGCGCCTCCTCGGCGACCATCGCGCTGATCTCGGCACCGATTCCGCCGAACTTATTATCCTCGTGAATGATGAGCAGCTTGCGCGTCTTTCGAACGCTCTCGAGAATCGTCGTCTTGTCCATCGGACGAATCGAACGCAGATCGATCACTTCGACCGAGAGACCATCCTGCTGGAGCTGCTTTGCCGCTTCGAGCGCCCAATGGACGTAGAGACCGTACGAAACGACGGTGAGCTGGTTACCTTCCTGTAACACGTTGGCTTTGCCGAGCGGAATCGTATAGTGTCCGTTGGGTACTTCGCCTTTGATGAGGCGATAGGTCTTCTTGTGCTCCAGGAAGAGGACGGGATCGGGATCGTCGATCGCGGTGTTCAGCAGGCCCTTGACGTCGGCCGGGAAGGCCGGCGCGACGATCTTGAGCCCCGGCACGTGATAGAAGAGCGCTTCGACTGAGACCGAGTGCGAGAGCGCGCCGCGGACGCCGCCGCCGTAGGGCGTTCGGATTACCATCGGACACGTGTACTCGCCGTTGGAGCGGTAACGGATCTTCGCCGCTTCGCCGACGATCTGGTTGAACGACGGATAGATGAAGTCTGCGAACTGGATCTCGGCGATCGGACGCAGACCCTCCATCGCCATGCCGACGGCGATGCCGACGATCGAGGCCTCGGCGATCGGCGTGTCGATGACCCGGCGCTCGCCGAACTCGTTGACGAAATCCTTGGTGATGAGGAAGACGTTGCCGCGCGCGCCGACGTCTTCACCGATGATCACCGTGCGGTCGTCGGTCTTCAGCGCCTCGTAGAGCGTGGCGCGGACCGCCTCGACGTTATTCATCACGGTGGAGTTAGCGCTTACGACTGCCACGGCTGCCACGCTCCTTCGTAGAGGTGTGTGTAGAGATCGGAAGCCCGCGGATAGGGCTGCGCCTCGGCGGCGTCGGTCGCTTCGTTCGTCTCGTTCAAGACCGATTTACGCATCTCGGCGACGTCCTGCGCGCTCAGAACGCCGTGCTCGATCAGCACCGCCTCGAATGCAGGCACCGGATCTTGCTTGCGCCGTTCCATCACCGCTTCGCGCGTGCGATAGGTCATATCGTTGTCGTCGGTCGAGTGCGCGAGATACCGATAGCACGTGCCCTCGACGAGCGTCGGGCCGCCGCCGTTGCGGGCGCGGTCCATCGCCGCTTTGACCGCCGCGTACGTCTCGGTCGGATCGAATCCGTTGAACCGCGCCCCCGGCATGCCGTATCCGGCCGCCCGTTTCCAGATCTGCGGCTCGGCCATCTGCTTGGCGAGCGGCGTCGAGATCGCCCATTCGTTGTTCTCGACGAGCATTACGAACGGCAGCTTGTGAACGGCGGCAAAGTTCATCGACTCGTGCCACTCGCCTTCGCTCGTCGTTCCGTCGCCGCAAGTTGCGAGCACGGCGCGTCCCGTCTCGCCCCGATACTTGATCGCATAAGCGGCGCCGACCGCGTGCGGGAGATGCGCCGCGAGAATCGACGAGAAGGACATCAGCCCCGCCGCCTTCGACGAGTAGTGGTTCGGGAATTGGCGCCCGCCGTTGTGGTCGGCGGCGCGCGCGAAGATCGAGAGCATGATCTCGTATGGAGAGAGACCGATTCCCAGGCAGAGGCCGAGATCGCGATAGTAGGGCGCGAGAATATCGCTCCCGCGATTGAATGCCATCGCGGCGCCGGCCTGCAGCGCTTCGTGACCCTCGCTGCCGAGCGCGAACGGCACCTTGCCTTGACGATTCAGTTGAAAGCCGCGGTTGTCGAGCTGACGCTGGAGCAGCATATTGCGGAAGATCGCGCGCAACTGCTCGTTGCTCAGGCCGTGGCGCTCCAGCGTTCCGGTTGCAGTGTCGGTACTAGCCATCGTTCATTCCGTCTCGTTCATCAAAGCCACGGGTCCCAGCGCTCCGCATAGACCCGCTCGTAGAGATCTGCCGCCGCGGGATAGGCCATCCCCTCTGCCCGGTCGGTGGCATCGTTGGCCTCTTCGAGGACGGAACGCTTCAACGCTTCTACGCCCTCGACGGTCAAGACCGCGTGCTCGACCAGGAAGCGCTCGAAGCAAGGGATGGGATCGTTCTTGCGCCGGGCTTCGACCTCGTCGCGCGAACGGTACGTGCGGTCGTCGTCGTCGGTCGTGTGCGAGAGAAAGCGATAGCACTTCGCTTCGACCAAGGTCGGACCGCCACCCGACCGCGCGCGAGCGAGCGCCTCGCCGACCGAGACGTAACACGCGATCGGATCCATCCCGTCCACGACCGTCCCGGGCATGCCGTACCCGGCCGCACGCTTATGGACGTCGGGTTGCGCCATCTGTTTGGCGAGCGGCGTCGAGATAGCCCATTCGTTGTTCTCGCAGAGAAAGACTACCGGCAGCGCGTGCACGGCGGCAAAATTGAGCGATTCGTGCCACTCGCCTTCGCTGGTGGCGCCATCACCGAAGGTCGTCAGTACGGCTCGACCGCCTTCGTTGCGGTATTTTAGCGCGTACGCGGCCCCGACCGCATGCGGAAGCTGCGCCGCGATGACCGAGCTGATCGAGTGCAGACCTAGGCGCCGGCTCGCGTAGTGGTGCGGAAACTGTCGCCCGGCCGAATGATCGGCGGCTCGTGCGAAGAGCGAGAGGAGCACCTCGAAGGGCGTCAGGCCGATGCCCAGAGCGAGTCCAAGGTCGCGATAGTACGGAACGAGGATGTCCTTTCCGCGTTCGAACGCCATCGCGGCGCCGGCCTGGACCCCCTCGTGCCCTTCGCTCGCCGAGGCAAAGGGAATTTTTCCTTGGCGGTTCAGCTGGAAGCCGCGGTTCTCGAGGGTACGCTGCATCACCATCGTTCGGAAGATGGCGATGAGCCGTTCGTCGGTTAAACCATGGCGCTGCGGGGCCGGTGCGGTCGTCTTGCGAGCGGTCACCGACGCGTACTCGCTCGCCGCCCGTGCCGAATCCTGCGGCGAAGGTAGCGAGCGGGCATAGCCAAAAAGACGGCGCCATGCAGCTAAGGGCCGCGGCGCTTCTCGTGGCGCTACTGTACTCGTGCATACCGGCACGAGCCGCCGACGCGCCGGCCGCCGACTGGAAGTATTCGAACCCGTTCTGCGGCGTCATCGCCGCCGTCGCCCCGCTCGGCAGTACCGGCCGGTACGGGGTCGCAATCTTCGCCGAACAGGGAACGACGCTCGCCGCGCACGTGACGCTGATCAGCAACAGCGATGCCTACGACGTGGCGCTGCCGGATGCGAATCTCTCCGGACCCATTACCGACCGAGGGATGGATCCGGTAGCCGTCACGCTGCCGGCTCCCGATACGATCAAGTATTTCTTCGTCGATTCATTTGCCGTCGACCGCGGCGCCAGCGTTGGATGTCCGTCTTACGTCTTTCCAATCGGCGATCCGATCGACGGCGCGCCCGCCGACGTGAGCGCCATTGCAGCAAAGCATCTGCAATCGCTCGGCAAGCTCGCATGCGGGAAGATGTATCGCCCGCCCGCGGGCGGCAGCGACGACGGAGGCTTAATCGGTCATTTCGGTAACCGCCCGTTGTCGACGGAGTTTCGCGTCTTCATCGATTCGAACGGTCACGCCGTCGGCGAGAAGCTGCTCACCTCCAGCGGCGTCGAGGGCGTCGATGCCGCAGCGCTCGGAAGCGTTCAGGGTCATCAGTACGTGGCGGCGCAGTTCCTCTGCACGCCGGTTGTCGGCGAGATCGACATGCGCATGGATTACGATCCGTGATCGCCGAACCGCTCGTCCCCGCAGACGGAAGGATAGACTTTGGCAATAAATAACGTCGAGACTCTCGCTGAGGCGCTCATTCGCTATCGCCGCCATTTCCACGCGCATCCGGAGCTCTCGCTCGTCGAGCACGAGACCGCCGCGTTCATCGAGCGCGAGCTGCGTTCGTTTGGATTCGACGAGATTCGCACCGGAATTGGAGGGACTGGCATCTTGGCGACGCTGCGCGGCGGCAAGCCGGGTCCGGTCACGCTGCTGCGCGCCGATATGGACGCGCTGCCGGTTCAGGAGGAGAGCGAGGCGCCGTATCGCTCGACCCAAGCGGGCGTCATGCATGCGTGCGGACACGATGGGCACATGGCGATTCTGCTCGCTGCGGCGCGCGAGCTCCACGCCCGCAAGAGCGACGTGCAGGGAACGCTCGTCTTCTGCTTTCAGCCGGGCGAAGAAGGCCACTCCGGAAACAAGCTGATGATCGACGACGGCGCGCTCGAGAATCCGCACGTCGACCGCACGTTCGCACTGCACCTTTACAGCGGACTCGAAGCGGGGAAGATCGGGATACGCGACGGCCCGTTCTTCTCGTCCTCCGATCGCTTCGACATCGAGTTGGTCGGTCAGGGCGGTCACGGGGCGATGCCCGAGAAGGCGGTCGACCCGATCGTCGGCGCCGCCGAGCTGATCTCGCTTCTTCAAACTATTGTGAGCCGCGAAGTCGCGCCGGCGCAGCCCGTCGTAGTGACCGTTGGCTCGCTCCACGCCGGGACGACCTTTAACGTCATCCCAGAACGCGCGACGCTTCAAGGAACGGTCCGCGCGTTCGACGACGAGGTTCGCAAGGCGCTTCCCGAACGCATCGAGCGTCTGCTCGAGGGACTCTGCGCCGCGATGCGTCTTGAGGGCAAGTTCGAGTATCATTGGGTCTATCCGCCGACGGTGAACGATCCGGCGATGAACGACGTCGTGCGTGAAGTTGCGCGCCGCGTCGTGGGAGCCGAGAAGATCGTCGATCCGCATCCGCTGGTAACGTGGTCGGAGGATATGTCGTTCATGCAGCAGCGGCGCGCGGGCGCCTATTTTTTGCTCGGCGCGCGCGGACCGAACGCGCGCGAGCCGCACCACAGCGCGCACTTCGACGTCGACGAGCGAGCGCTCGAGATCGGATTTGAGATGATGGTCGGCTTGGGGCTCCATGGATAGAGCGATGAGCACGGACGTCCGCCGTTACGTCATCGTCGGCAACGGCTTCGCCGGAACCACCGCCGCCGAGCAGTTGCGAAAGCACGACCCGGCCTGCGAGATCACGCTCTTCGGCGACGAACCGTACACGCTCTACAACCGGATCTCGCTGCCGCCGATGCTGCGAAAACAGATCCCCGAAGCGAAGGTGATGATTCGCAACCTCGCGTGGCACGAAGAGCATCGCATCGCGCTCCATTTAAGTACGCGCGTCGACCGGATCGTTCCGCAGGAGCGAGTCGTCGAAGCCGGCGGCATATCGTATCCGTACGACGCGCTGCTCATCGCAACCGGCGGACGGCCGAATCCGACCGGCAAGCCCGGTTCCGAGGGGGCGGCAAACCTCTTCGCCTTTCAATACCTCGACGATACGCGGGCGATCTCGGAGCAGATCGATCGCAGCAAGGCCGGCGTGGCAATCGGCGGATCTTTCATCGCGTACGAGCTCGCCGAAGCCTTCGCCTCACGCGGGCTCGAGACGCACTGGCTGATGCGCGGGCCGCGCGGCCTGCACCGGATCATCGACGAAGAGGCCGGCGCCCTGCTTCACGAAGCCGCGGCGGCCGACGGCGTGCACATGCACTACGGTGAGGAAGTCGAGGAGTTCGTCCGTTCGAACGGGGCGATCACGAAGGTGCGCACCAATGCCGGGGAGATCGCGGCCGAGTGCTACGCGTACGGCTTCGGCTTAACGATGAATACCGAGCTCTGCGACGGTACCGAGATCGCGACGAGCAAGAACGGCATCCTCTGCGACGATCACCTCGAGACGAACGTCAGGGGAATCTTTGCGGCCGGCGACGTCGCAGACTTCTACGATCCAATCTTGGAGATCCGCTACCGGATGGGAACGTGGAACAACGCCGGAGCGCACGGCAAGGTCGTTGCACTCAACATGATGGGCGGGAGCGAGAGCTACCACGACGTCCCCGAATACTCGTCGCTGCTCTTCAAGGGGCAGACGATCACGCAGTTCGGGCTCGGAACCGACTTGCGCGCCGATCTCGAGATTGCGCGCAAGGTCGACCGCGAGAAGAAGTGGTACCGCGCGCTCTTCTTTTGGGAAGACCGGCTCGTCGGCGGCCTCATGCTCGGCAAAGGCAACCGCGCCGGTAAACGCAAGTACGTCGAGGCGATCAAGTCGAAGCAGCGCTTTCCGAAACCCGAATGGAACGCGATGCTCGACTGGACCGCCTAGTACGTTAGGCCGCCTTTAGCCGCAGGGCGAGCGACGAGAACGCGATCCCTTCGAAGATGAAGCTCAGTCCGACCGCGTACCCGATGAACCACGCGGCAGAGAACGGCCATTGCGTCCAGAGCAAGATGCCCAGGATGATGCTAACGACGCCGCTGAGTGCGATCCAGCCGTATTGAGGTACCTGAAGCCAGAGGGCGGAGATAAGCCGGAAAATTCCGCCGAATACCAAGAGCGCCGCGATGAAGAGCGTGATCGTCAAAGCGCCGAGCGCGGGATGCTCCATCAGCATCAGGCCGATGATGATGTCGAGCGCGCCGACCAGCAGCATCAAAATTACATGACCGGCCCCGCGCGTCATAAACGCGCCGATGATTTGGAAGATGCCGGCGACGAAGAGAATCGCCCCGAGCACGAGGACCGAACCCACCGTTGCAATCCCCTCGGCCCAGATACAGTAGAGACCGATCACAATCAGCGCGATTCCCAGGACGAGATACCAGCCCCAGTGTTTGCGCGCGTCGCTCAAGGTTTCAGCAACAACCGATTTCATAACTACAACTCCTTTGCTCCAACGAGTCGCGATGAGGCGTCCTAGGCCTCGCTTGATAGGTTCGTTGCCGTACCGCCCGCCGCCCTTGCGACGCAGCCGGCGAATTCATCGACGTCCTCGGGCGACGTCGCCCAATGCGTCATCCAGCGCACTTCCGGCAGCCGTTCGTCGAAGATGTAGAAGAAGAACTCACGCTGGATCCGTTCGATCATCTCGCGGTCGAGCGTTGCGAAGACGGCGTTGCAGCGGACCGGACGGGTTATGCGAACTCCGGGAATCGAGGCCACGCGTTCGTGCAGGCGCGCCGCCATCGCGTTGGCATGCGACGCGTAGCGCGCCCAGCGATCTTCGGTAAGGAGCGCTTCGAACTGCGCGGCCAGATAGCGCATCTTCGAACCGAGTTGCATCGCCTGCTTTTGGACGAAGGGCGCGGACCCGGCGTGCAGGCGCGAATCGAAGAAGCAGATCGCCTCGCCGAGCATCAATCCGTTCTTCGTGCCCCCGAAGCTGAGGATGTCGACGCCGAGATCGACGGTCGCACCGCGCAGCGTCGTCCCGAGCGCGACGGCGGCATTGGCGATGCGCGCACCGTCGACGTGGACGATCAGATTGCGCTCGTGCGCGAAGGTGCAGAGCTCGCGAATCTCGTCGAGCTCGTAGACCCCGCCGTACTCCGTTGCTTGAGAGATCGAGACGGCGCGCGCCTGCGGAAAATGGACGTCACCTACGCCGTGAAGGTATGGTTCGAGGTCGGCGGGGCGCAGCTTACCGTCGCCGGTCGGAACCGGGATCACCTTCGAACCGCTGAACCGCTCGAATGCGCCGCATTCGTCGGTTTGGAGATGCGCGCTCGCGGGGGCGAGCACCGCCTCCCACGGACGGAGCACCGAGCTCAGCGCCGCGACGTTGGCGCCGGTGCCGTTGAAGGTTAGGTAGACCTCGCTTTGAGCGCCGAAGTGCTCCTTGAAACGGGCAATCGCGCGAGCGGTCCAATCATCCTCGCCGTAGCCGACGGCGTCGCCGCGGTTGGCCGCAGCAATCGCTTCGAGGATATCGGGCGCAACCGGCGCGTTGTTGTCGCTGCCGAAGGTGCGACGCACTCTCCGCTCCACGGGTTTTAGGTTCCGTGACCGCGAGCGACGGGACCTACCGGGAACTCGAGCGGCGCTGGAGGGCGTTGCCGGCGCGCTACGGGCTGCGCGTCCGCGAGATTCCCTGCGAATCGTCCGCTCGAAACCTGCTCTGCGTCGAGCTTGGCGGCGTGGCGCGCCCAGCGGTAGCGCTCTCGGCCGGCGTACACGGTGACGAGCCGGCCGGACCCTGGGCGTTGCTCGAGCTGGTTGAAACCGGCGCGCTCGACCCGCGATTGGCATATCGGATCTGGCCCTGCACGAACCCAACAGGCTTCGTTACGGGAACTCGGGCGAGCGCCGACGGGGTCGACGTCAATCGTACGTTCGACGGAAAGGGCCGGTCGCCCGAGGCGCGCGCGGTGCTGAGCGCGAGCCGCGCAGGCCCGGTCTTGTCGCTCGATCTGCACGAAGATTGCGATGCCGCGGGCTTCTATTGTTATGAGTACGGAGGCGGCGCGATCGGCCGGCACGTGATCGCGAGGCTGCAAGAGCGCGGATTTCCGATCGATCCGCTCGACGTGACCTTTGGGCTGGCCGGCCCGCTCGACGACGCGCACTGCCTGCGTGAGCCCGGACGCGTCGTTGCCGATGCGCTGCGAGAGGCCGCGTTGCTCGGCGGGCTCTCCTACTCGCTTGCGATGGCCCGAGCAGGGGTTGCGCACGCATTGACCTTCGAGACGCCGCTTGCGGCGCTGTGGGAGCGGCGTATTGCGATGCACGTGACCGCGGTGCGTGCCGCCCTCGAAGCACTCCTTGAGGAGTCCGATTCCGCGTCGTGTAACTAGCCGACAGATGCCGCAACGCGATCGCCTCGAAGTCGACGTCCTCTTTGTCGGTGCCGGCCCGGCGAGCCTAGCCGGCGCAATTCGGTTGGGTCAGCTCGCGCAGGCAGCCGGCCGGGCGCTTGAGATCCTTGTTATCGAAAAGGGCGGCGAGGTCGGCCACCACGGGATCTCCGGCGCGGTCATGGATCCGCGCGCGCTCGACGAACTGCTCCCCGAGTGGCGCACGAGCGCGCCGGTAGAGTCGCCGGTGACGAGCGATCAGCTCTGGTTCCTCACCGCACGCGGAAAGATCAAGGCGCCGTTCACGCCGCCGCCGCTACGCAATGACGGCAAGTACGTTACCTCGCTGCAGAAGCTCTGCAAGTGGCTTGGCGACGTCGCCGAGGAGCATACCGCGCAAGTCTTTGCGGCCTTTCCGGGCCAAGAGCTGCTCTGGCACGAGAATCGCGTCATCGGCGTTCGCACCGGCGACAAGGGGCTCGATCACAACGGTCAGCCCAAGTCGAACTACGAACCGGGCGCCGACATCATTGCGAAGATCGTCGTTCTCGGCGAAGGCCCCCGCGGCACGTTGACAAAGCAGGCGGCGTCGCGCCTCAACCTCCACGAAGGACGCGAGCCGCAAGTATATGCCGCCGGCGTCAAGGAGCTGTGGCAGCTTCCGGACGACCGATTCAAAGCCGGATCGGTGATCCATACGCTCGGTTTTCCGTTGCCTCCGGAGACGTTCGGCGGCGGATTCATCTACGGCATGGCCGAGAACGTTCTCGACATTGGAATGGTCACGGGCTTGGATTATAAGAATCCGACGACCGATCCCCAGAACGAGCTTCAGCGCATGAAGACGCACCCCGTCATCGCGCGGATGCTCGAGGGCGGCAAGATGATTCGCTACGGCGCGAAGGCGATTCCCGAGGGCGGGCTCTTTGCGATGCCGCGCGCTTATGCCGACGGACTGCTCCTGATCGGCGACTCGGCGGGCTTTCTGAACGGCATGCGGCTGAAGGGCATTCACCTCGGAATGAAATCGGGAATGCTCGCGGCGGAGACGATCTGGGAAGCGCTCCAGGCGGAGCGTTACGACGGCGCGACGCTCTCGTCGTTCGAACGGCGCTTTAAGGAGTCGTGGGCCTACGCGGAGCTGCGCACCGCGCGGAACTTCCACCAAGGATTCCACAACGGAATGCTCGCCGGGTTGATCAACGCCGGGCTCTCGACGCTCACCGGCGGTGCCGGCTTCGGCTTCATCGAGAAGCTCACAGGCGAGCCGGGTTACGCGCGCATGGCGAAGATGGGCTTCGATCCGCCGCAAACGCCGCGGGCCGGCATCGACAACGTGCTGACCTTCGACAAGCTGACCGACGTCTATAGCAGCGGCACGATACACGAAGAGAACCAACCCTGCCACCTCATCGTCTCCGACACGAACATCTGCCGCGATCGCTGCACCGTCGAATACGGAAATCCGTGCAAGTACTTCTGTCCCGCAGCCGTCTACGAGCCGATGTTTGAAGCGAACGGCGAATCGTTCACCGGGCGGCTGCAGATCAACTTCACCAACTGCGTGCACTGCAAGACGTGCGACATCGCGGACCCGTACCAAATCATTACGTGGGTTCCGCCGCAGGGAGGCGAAGGCCCGGTCTACTTAGGCATGTAGTGCATCACTCCAGTGGCGACGTCGTCGTCGTCGGCGCGGGGCTCATCGGCCTTGCGATCGCTTTCGAGCTGGCCGAACGGGGTGGGAGCGTTCGAGTCTACGAGCGCGGCGAGCCGGCGCGTGCGGCATCGTGGGCCGGCGCGGGAATGCTGGCGCCGTACACCGAGCGCATCTCGGACGAGGCGCTGCTCGCACTCTGCGCATCTTCGCTGACGGAGTATCCGAACTTCGTCGCGCGCGTCGCTGCAGCCGGCGGAATCGACGCCCATTTGCGGCTCGACGGCGTGCTCTACGCGGCCTTCGATCACGCTGGGCTCGACGCATTGGAGCGTGACGCGCGCGCGCTGAGAGGCCGCGGCGTCGATTGCGAGATGCTCGATAGGCGCAGCGCGCTCGCCGGCGAACCGTGGCTCGGCGCGGCGCTCGCCGGCGCGTTGCTCAAGCGCGGCGAAGGTCACGTCGACAATCGACGGCTCGGACGCGCCCTAGCGGCCGCCTGTGCCGCCCGCGGCGCGCGCATCGAGCAGACTTCCGGGATCGCGGTAGAGTGCGACGCGCGTCGAGTTCTCGGGGTGCGCACCGATCGCGGATTCGTCGGCGCGCGCGTGGTGGTGAACGCGTGCGGCGCGTGGGCCGCACGCCTCGACGGCGTGCCGCCCAGCTGCGTGCCGCGCGTCGAACCGATCAAGGGGCAGATGATTGCGCTCGCGGTGCCGGCCGGTTTCGTGCGGCGCGCAACCTGGGTTCCCGGCGCATACCTCGTGCCGCGCGAGGACGGGCGGCTGCTCGTCGGCGCGACCGTCGAATCGGCGGGATTCGACGAGCGCGTCACTGCCGAGGGGATTCACGGGCTGCTCCACGCCACGCTCGCGGCGGCACCCGCGCTGGCGAGCTTTTCGGTCACCGAGAGCTGGGCAGGCCTGCGCCCCGCGACGCCCGACGGCTTGCCATATCTGGGAACGACCGCAATCGACGGCCTGATCCTGGCAACGGGTCACTACCGGAATGGGATCTTGCTCGCGCCGGCGACCGCGCGGTCGATCGCCGACGTGATCGAGACCGGGAGGAGCGCGGGCCTGGAAGCCTTTTCGATCGGTCGCTTCGGCACGGAAGCGACACCTCCAGAACGAATCACCCACGCGTGAAAGCAACCGTCAACGGTCATCCGCGCGATCTTCCCGACGAGCTGAGCGTCGGGGCGCTGCTCGAGTTGCTCGGCTCGGCGCGCGACGGCGTCGCGGTCGCGCAGAACGACGCGGTCGTGCGGCGAAACGAGTACGACCTCCGTCCGGTGCGCGAGGGCGACCGGATCGAGATCATCGAAGCGGTTGCGGGGGGATAGACGTCAACGTGAGCGACGATCGTCTGAGAATCGGCGCGTATGAGTTCGACTCGCGACTCATCGTCGGAACCGGTAAGTACCCATCGATGGAGGTCATGCGCGCTGCGCACGAAGCAAGCGGCGCGGCGATGGTCACCGTTGCGATCCGGCGCATCAATCTCGACAATGCCGAAGGCAGGACGCTGCTCGATTATATCGATCGGACGCGATACACGATTCTTCCGAACACCGCGGGATGCTACAACGCGAAAGAGGCGGTCCTTACGGCGCAGCTCGCGCGCGAACTGCTGGAGACCGATCTCGTCAAGCTCGAGGTGATCGGCGATACCGAGACGCTTCACCCCGAGACGCGCGAGACGCTCGTCGCAGCCGAACAGCTCGTCAAGGATGGTTTCACCGTGCTGCCCTACATCGGCGACGATCCGATTGCGTGCCGTCAGCTCGAAGAGCTCGGCTGCGCGGCGGTGATGCCGCTCGCCGCACCGATCGGCAGCGGGCTCGGCGTCTGCAATCCCTATTCGATTCGAATCATCAAGGAGCGCGCGAAGGTACCCGTGATCGTCGATGCCGGGGTCGGAACCGCCTCGGATGCGGCGATCGCGATGGAGCTCGGAGTCGACGCGCTGCTGATGAACACCGGGATCGCGCGCGCACGCCATCCCGTGCGCATGGCCGCGGCGATGAGGTATGCGGTAATCGCCGGAAGAGAAGCCTATCTCGCCGGGCGCATGGAGAAGCGCCTTTACGCCGCCGCCTCAAGCCCGATGCAAGATTTGATAACGACAGTCAGAGAGTGAGCAAGCTTGGGCCAGCTACGAGCCGGAGCCGGTATCGGCAACCTGGTTTAGTCAAGGGTCGGGAGTAAGCGCCCGCGGCTCGTCCGCCAGCGGCACGGCCGTCTGCTACCTTTATCAAATCAGGGATAGCTATTAAGGAGTTTTGACCATGCGTTCAATTTTCTACTGACCGCCGTACTGGCCGCGAGCATCGCGCTTTCCGCATGCTCAAATGGTGGTGCGCAGGCAGTGCCCGGCGCGCAGCAGACGGCGCCGATGGCCAAGTCCGGCGGCCCTCTTCTCGTCGTGATTGGCGCGCGTCCCGACGCGTCGTGTCCATCGCAGTTCATCACCTGCGTAAGCATCTCCAGGACGTCCCACCGCAAGGTCGGGATTTGCGTCCAGTACAGCTATTGCCCGGCTCCGGGCGAGTGGACATGGTCCAGCCAAGTGCAGGTCGTGAAGACCGGCAAGGTTGTCAGGGCGATCTTGAGCAGCGCTTCGCCCAACCCGGGCAATCCGACGACCTTCACGATCAGCGAAAAGAGGCGAGTCAAGAGCAGTAACCACGCGTATAAGTACCAAGACGCCGTGGAGGCATGCGACTCGTCGAGCAATTGCGTCTCGGGCGCGATCGGTATCGCTACCAGATGAGCCGATAACGCAAGCGTTGCACGAAAAGGGGCCCGGCATCTACCGGCCCCCTTTTGATCTCTGAGGATTCTAGGAGTCGATTCGCCAGCTCCAAGCGTTCCAAAACGTTGAGCCGGCGGGTGAGGGCGCGACGCCGTGAAGATACGTTTTGTAGGCATTGGGAATGCGTACTTGCCAGAGCGTGAATACGGGGAGCTGCGTCGCGATTGCGTGCTGCACGGCCGCGTAGTCGGCTCTGCGCCGTCCGCGATCGAGGGTGGCCATCGCATCGCGCGTTGCCGTGTCGGCACGCGCGTCGCACCACATCGAGTAGTTGAGTCCTACGGGCGGACGTTCGTCGCAGGCAAAATTCCACGAATCGTCCGGATCGTTGCCGAGAACCCACCAGGCATCGTAGGCGAGCTGATAGTGCCCGCCGCCTAGCACGCCGCCTAAGGCCGGGGTCGCGTAGAACATTCCGCTGGGATACTGTTTGACCGTCGTGCGCACGCCGATTCGACGCAGGTTCTCTTGCAGAATCGCCGCGACGAGTGGAGAGCCGTTGATGATCTGCGGCGCGATCGCGAGCGTGAGGTCGAGCGTACGGCCTTGCAACAATTTCCTCGCCGCTTCGGGATCGTATGGAATCGGCGGCGTCGCGGGGTCGTAGGCCCAGCCGTTTCTCGGCTGATCTGCGTCGACCGCGAGGCCGCTTCCGTGCGTCGCGGCGGCGATCAGCTTTTTGCGATCGATCGACATCGCGATCGCTCGGCGCACCGTGACGTCTTGCAGCGCCGGATCGCCAAGATTGAAGCGCAGCACGTGCAGATCGTTTACCGGGGTCAGCGCGATGCGCACGTTCGGAATCGCTTGCAGCTGCGGCAAGAGCTGCGGATCGACGTCGAAGTATGAATCGGCTTCGCCGGTGCGAAGCAGCTCCAGACGCGTGTTGGGATCGGGAACGATACGGTAGACGAGCCGGTCGATATGCGGTTTGCCGCGCCAGTAGAGCGGATTGGCGGCGAGCGTAATGCTGTCGCCGCGATTCCATCGCAGCACTCGAAACGGCCCGGAGCCGACGGGTCGCTGGTTGTATTCGGCGTGGTTGAGATCGGCGCGTCCCCGCAGCAGATGCTCCGGCATGATCGCGCCGACTCCTTGCGGACCGAAGAAATACTGCACGAATGGCGAGAAGCGGCGCCGCAGACGGACGACGACGGTGCGGTCGTCGATCGCCCGAATCGAAGCGACTTCTTGATATCCGACGCGCGTCGCCACGTTGTTGCGCGGATTGACGATCTCGCGGTAGGAGAAGACGACGTCGCGCGCCGTCAGCAGTGCGCCGTCTTGCCAGCGAACGTCCGGCCGCAGGTGATAGATGACCGTTCGCTGGTCGGGGGAGATGCCGCCGTTGGCAAGGGTCGGTAGCCCCGATGCGATCTCGGGTATCGCGTTGCCGCGGTCGTCGTTTTCGACGAGATACGACATGTAGAGGTGGCTGAAGTTGAGCTCGTCGGCTTCGTTCGAGAGCATCGGGTTCAGCGAATCCGGTTCGCCGGCGAGGCCGGTGAAGACGAGCGTCGAGCTCGCGTTATGGCGGCTTCCGGCCGGGGTACACGCGACGAGGCCGCTCGCGACGAACAGCCCGATCAGAGCCGCTCGTTTCACCGCCGGCGGGCGACTGCAAACCAGTGCGCGGCGCCGGCAAGCGGACGCTCCCGATGCGCCCACGATCCGGCAATGTCGTCCACGCCGCTGGTTTCGAGCGACTCCACGTCGAGCAGCGGTTCGAGCATCGCGAGAACCTGCCTTCGATCGAAGTACGCGTGCGCCACGCCGCGCTCGTCGCCGTCGACCGCTGCGTACGTCGCATCGTCGATGCGCTGTCCTGCGCCGAAGCGCGGATCGTTGGTCGAACCGAAGGTGGCGTAGAGCCGGCCGCCCCGCTCGAGCGCTTCGGCGACCGAGCGCACGCGAGCGGCGACGGCAGCCGACGTGCCGTGCAGAAATCCGTGACTCGAAACGATCGCGGCAAACGGTCCGCGATCGTGCGCCAACGGGTTCTCCGACGCGGCCTCGTCGTCGGCGACCGTCACCACGGTGAAACCGGCACGGCGCAGCGCCTCGGCGTTGCGCCCGCTGCCCGCTGCGAAGTCGAGAACCCGGCTTGCCGGGCGCGACTGCAGGCGTTCGATAAGGCGTTGCGCCAATGGGTGAGGCGAAGACACTATACCCCTCACTTCTGGAAAGGTCTAAGAATGCTTGGCGAAGGCGATCGGCTCCCGGCCGTGACGGTACTCGACGATCGAGGCGAGTCGGTAACGACGACCGACTTGCTCGGCGGTCCGCTCGTGCTCTACTTCTATCCGAAAGACGATACGCCCGGCTGCACCAGCGAAGCCTCGCAGTTTCGCGACATCTATCGGCGTTTTGAAGAGAAGAAGGCGCGCGTCGTCGGCGTCAGCCGGGACTCGGTCGAATCGCACCAGCGTTTCAAGAAGAAGTATGCGATTCCGTTCACGCTCCTGGCCGATACCGAGTCGAAGCTTTATGGGGCGCTGGAAGTCAACGCGCGCTCGACGTTCCTCGTCGACGGCGAGGGCCGCATCCTCAAAGTCTGGCCGAAAGTCAACGTGAACCAGCACGCGGAAGAAGTGCTCGCGGCGTTGCCTTGAAGCTTCGCGTCGTCGGATCGAGCCCCGCCACGCCCCGGCCCGGCGGGGCCTCGAGCTCGTACTTGATCCGCAGCGGCGAAACCGCGGTGGTGCTCGACTTCGGGACCGGTGCGTTTTCGAAGCTGCAGTTCGCGATCGCGTACACGAAGATCGATGCAATCGTCGTCTCGCATATGCACGCCGATCATTTCTTCGACCTCGTGCCGCTTCGCTACGCGCTCAAGTACGGAGGCCTTCCGATCGAGCGGCGCCTCCCCGTCTGGCTTCCGCCCGGCGGGCTCGCGCGGCTCGATGCGCTGCGCCGAGCCGTCTCGGCAGATGCCGAAGAAGACTTCTTCGATAGCGTCTTTGCCGCGCGCGAATACGATCCGGCGACGACGCTTGCGGTGCGGGATATCTCGCTGCGCTTCGTCCCGGCTCGGCACTACATCGAAGCCTTTGCGATGCGTTGCGAATGCGACGGCGCAGCGATCACGTATTCCGCCGATAGCGCGCCCTGCGATCCGGTCGTCGGCCTCGCGCGCGCAAGCGCGCTCTTTCTCTGCGAAGCCGCACTCGGGCTCGGTACGGAAGTGGGAGAGCGCGGGCATTCCAGCGCATGGGAGGCGGGCGAGATGGCCGCACGCGCGGGCGTGGCGCGCCTGCTGCTGACCCACTATCCAGCCGGCGACGCACCAACCGATCTCGTCGGCGCGGCGAGCGCAGCCTTCGGCGGTCCGGTTCAGGTTGCCGAGGACGGGATGGAGCTCGTCGTTTAGTTGTCGGTCTTCGGGTCGTCGGAGGGGAGCGAGAACTGAATCAAGGCCCGCACCGGCGCGAGGCCGCGGCTGATCACCGCGTAGGGCGTCACCCGTAAGCCGAGTTCGCGCAGACGCGCTGCGGCGGTGAGGAGCTCGCGCCCGTTGGTGACCACGTCCTCGAGCAGCAGTACGTGCTGGCCGGCGTGGTACGGACCCTCAACGTAGTCGTTTGCGAATGCCCCGTAGGCCTTAGGCTTCTTGCGCACGGCCAGCATCGGGAGGTTCGACATCGCGGCTACGGCCGTCGCCACAACGACGCCGCCCAGTTCGGTGCCGGCGATGACGTCGGGATTGAACTCGGCGATGACCGGGCCGAAGAGCCGCGCGATGCGGCGCAGCACCTGCGGATCGGAGAAGAGCCGAAACTTATCGATGTAGTAATCGCTGCGCGCGCCGCCGGCCAAAACGTAATCGCCGCGCGTCAGCGCGCGCTCCGCAATGATTTTGCGAAGCCAGGTAACCTCCAAGGATCCTAAACGGTCCATTGCCACGCGTTCCATGACTCGACGACCGGGTTGGGGTCGAACCCCCGGAAGTCTACGCTGATCGGTTCCATCTGCCGCAGCCAGTAGATGAAGAGTGCGGGATTGTCGCGCACGAGCAGCTCTTGGATCTGATAGTAGGCCGTGATTCGCGACGGGCGATCGTAGCGCGTGAGCGCGATTTGCTGAGCGGCCTGCATCGCCGGGCTGCAGTAGCGCGAGTAGTTGTATCCGCTGGGCGGAAAGTTCTCGCACGTAAATTGGGTGCTGTCGTCGGGATCGATTCCCGCGTACCATCCGGAGACGGTGATGTCGAACTTTCCGAGTTGAAGGATGCCGCCCATTCCGGCCGGGGCGAAGAGCACGTCACCGGGATAGTATTTGATTGCGTCTTCGATGCCGATCTGGCGGAGCATCGCCTGGACCTGCAGCGCCTCCTGGCGTCGCGTCGCGTTCGAGTTGTTCGTGACCGTGACCAGGGAGAGGCGCTCCCCGCCCTTACGCATGATTCCATCGGGTCCCGGCGACCAGCCGGCCTCTCGCAAGAGCCGATGCGCCTCCGCGGGATCGTGCGGCGTCGAGCGCACGCGCGGGTCGAAGGCCCACATCCAATCGGGAATATCTGCCGTCGCCAGCGTCTGCGTGCCGAAGGTCAAGGTGCGAACCAACTCTTCTTTGTCGATTGCATAGGCGATCGCCATCCGAACGCGCGGATCGGAGAGGAGCGGCCGTGCAAGATTGAGCTGTACGTAGGAGTACCCGTTGACGTTGACCCAGGCGAGCTTAACGTCGGGCACCGAGCGCAATGCCTGGTACGTCTGCTGCGATGCCTGGAACATGTAATCTATCGCGTGCGTCTTCAAGAGGTTTACCGATGTGTTCTCGTCGGGGACGATTCGCGCGACGACCCGGTCGAGTCTCGGTTTGCCCATGAAGAAGCCGTCGTTGCGCGCGAACGTGAGGTGATCGCCGCGCGACCATTCGGCGAACTTGAACGGTCCGTCGCTCACCGTGGGCGCGCTGTTGAACGGAATCTGGTTGAGGTTCGGATACTTGGCCAGCACGTGAGCCGGCGCGACCATATACGGCTGGTCGCTCTCGGCGAAGAAGGTGTTGACGAAGGGCGAGAACCGGCTCTTCAAATGAATGACGACGGTATTGGGACTCGGCGTATCGATCGACGCGACGTCGTCGTAACCGTGGCGCGAAACGACGTTGTTGTCGGGATTCATGATCGCTTGCCACGACCATTTGACGTCGCCCGACGTGACCGGCACGCCGTCGGTCCATCGCGCGTTGCGGCGCAGCCGATAGGTAATCGTCAAACCGTCGGCACTGATGTCGTGATTCTCGAGCGTCGGCACCCGCACCGCGAGCATCGGTAGGGGATTCCCCTTGCGATCGGCCGTCAGCAGCGGCTCGAACATGAGCCGGTCGATGAAGACGTCGGTGGTATTCGAGTTCAGCAGCGGATTGAGATTCTTCAAGTCGCTCTGAATCGCGACGCGCAGAACGCCGGGCTGCGTCCACGAGTGGCGTTGCCCGGCGCCCGCCTCATTCGAAACCCTAGAGCACCCGGAAAGCGCAATGGCGAACGCGCTCGAGGCGACGATAAAGTTCCGCAGGTCGAGGCGCGGGTTACGTGGTGCGCAGGGGCTCCGACCCGAGCGCCGTTGACAGGATGTCGGAAAATTCTCCTTAGCGGGTGGCGCGAGGGCGGCGCAGCCGGAGCGGAACATTGAGGTGGAGCGACGAGCGGTCCAAGCACCACGTGATCCGCGCCGAAAACCGGAGGATCACACGGCGGCTTTCGGTGCGACTCTGTTGCCGGGTACCGGGTCGTAGCGCTCGTGGCGCCAGCTGTAGGTGCCGAGACCTTGCGTTGCGGTGCGAAGCTCGGTGATGTAGCGCGAGAGCTCGACGGCGGGAACGTAGGCTTCCACGACGTCGACGCCCGTGCGATTATCGGCCGGGTTCATGCCGAGGATCTGACCGCGCTTGCCGGTGAGCTGCTGAATGACCGTCGAGGTGTGGATGGTCGGAACCGTCACCGTCACGTGCGCGATCGGTTCGAGCACGACCGGATTGCATTTCGGAAGCGCTTCGCGTACGCCCATGCCGGCCGCCGTTTTAAACGACATCTCGCTGGAATCGACGTCGTGGTACTGGCCGTCGAAGAGCGTTACGTGCAGATCGGTGACGGGGTAACCGCTCGCGCCGTGCAGCAACGCTTCGCGCACGCCTTTCTCGACCGCGGGGATGAACTGACGCGGGACGACGCCGCCGACGATCTTCTCCTCGAAGGTGACGCCGGCGCCGCGTTCGCGCGGTTCGAATCGAAGCCACACGTCGCCGAATTGGCCGTGGCCGCCGGTCTGGTGCTTGTAGCGCGAGTGTATCTCGGTTCCGCCGGTGATCGTCTCCTGGTAGGGGATCGTCGGGGCGGCCGTTTCGACTTCGACCTTATACTTGCGGGCCAGACGCTCGACGGCGATGGCGACGTGCTGTTCGCCGCAGCCGAGTAAGAGCAGCTCGTGCGTTACGTCGGCGCGGCCGAGCCGAAGCGCCGGATCCTCGTCGACGATGCGGGCGAGCATCGTCGAGATCTTGGCCTCGTCGATGCGCTCCTTCGGTTTGATTGCAACGGCGAAGACCGGTTCCGCAACCGGGACGCGGGGGAGCAGCACCTTATGACCGTTCGAGGTAAGCGTGTCACCGGTGGATACCGAGTCGAGGCGCGCCAGCGCGACGATCGTTCCGGGTCCCGCCTCGGCAATCGCCTCCTGTTTCTTGCCTTGAAGCCGATAGAGGCCGCCGAGCCGGACCTTCTCGTCGCGCTTGCTGACGTTGGTCAGCGTCGCGTCGGCTTTGATCGTTCCGGAGAGCACGCGCGCAATCGAGAGCTTTCCACTCTGCGGATGGATCGCCGTCTTGATGATGCGGGCAATGACCGGCGCGCTCGGGTCGGGCGCGATCGGACGCCCCTCCGCATCGGTGAACGGCGCATCCGCGGGCGAGGGAAACCATTTCTCGATCGCGCGCACGAGCGCCGCGACTCCGGCTCCCGACGCGCCTGCCGCGACCAGTACCGGAACGACTTGATCGTGCGAGCACTCGCTGCAGAGGTCGCGCTCGATCTCTTCAAACGGCGGTTCGACGCCCTCGAGCAACTCTTCCATCAGGTGGTCGTCGAAATCGGCCATCGCCTCGAGCAGCTCGACGTGCAGCTGCTGCGCTTGCGCGGTCGCCTCGGCGGGAGTTGCTTCTTCCTTGTCGCCGCCCGACTCCGGGGCGAATCTGAAGGCCGTCATTTTTGCGAGATCGACGTAGCCGCTGAAATGCTCGGCGCTGCCGAGCGGCAGTTGTTCGGCAACGACGTGCCGCCCGTACGCGTTCTGCAATGCCGCAAGCGTGCCCGCGAAATCGGCTCCGGGCCGATCCATCTTGTTGACGACGAAGATGTGCGGCATCTGCATCGATTCGAGATGGTCGAGGATCGCTTGCGTTTGAACGATTCGGCCCGGATCGGCCTCGATAACGACGACGGCCGCATCGACGCCGGCCAGTGCCTGTTTCGTCTCTTCGAAGAAATCGACGAAGCCGGGTGCGTCTACGATCGTGATGTCGATGCCTTCGTCGGCGGTGTGGGCGAGGCCGACGGTCGTGGATTGCAGATGAGCAGTATCCTCGGGCTCGTGATCCGTGACGGTCGTCCCATCGGCGATCGAGCCGCGTCGACTGATCGCTCCGGTGTGAGCGAGGATCGCCTCGACGAGGGTCGTCTTCCCCGCGTGGTGCGGTCCGACGAAAGCGATATTCCTGAGGCGCTCGATATCCGCCAATGCCTTGTCCCCTATAGAGAAAATGGTTGCTAGCGGCGCTTCGCCGCGGGTTTCTTCTTTTTGACGCTCTTCTTCGCGTACCCGGCTTTAGGCCGTAGCGCCGTTGGAGCCTTGCGCGCCGCCGGCTTCTTGGCGGCGGCTTTCTTCGCTGCCGGCGGTTTCTTGGCCGAAGCCTTCTTGACCGCGGGTTTTTTGGTCGCGGGCTTCTTGGCGACCGGCTTCTTGATCGGCGGTTTCTTCGCAGCCGCCGTCTTCTTGCGCACCGGCTCGCGTTTCGGCGACGATTTCTTCGCCGCGACTGGGCGAGTTGCGGGCGCTTTCACCGCCGGCTTTTTCTTCTTCGGCGCGGGTGCGGGCTTCGCGACGCGGGCCGCCTTCGCTTTTGAGGCGGACGAAGACGAATCGGCGCTACGGCGCGAGGTGCTCGCGCTCGGCGGCGCAGCCGCTCCGGTGCGTTTCGAGGGGCGGGACGAATCGCTGGCCCGTTTCTTCGGCCCGGCCTCACGCGTTGCACGGCCGCCGGCGCGCGCCGCGGCCTCGGCCTCTTCGGGAAGTCCCAGCTCGGCGCGGCTATAGCCGGTGATGCTGCTTCCCGGAGCGCTCGACTGGCGTCGGGCTTGCGCCTCCGCTTCGAGATGCTCGCGGGTTGCGCGCAGCGCCACGCGCGCTAAACGCCCTGCGACGGGGAAGACGACTTCGTTGATTCGCGCGTCGTCGAGGAGCTTGAGGATGACGTCAAAGCCGTTGCCCTGATCCTTCGGGCTATGCGCGTCGGAGCCGATCGCTATTCCGACGCCGCGCGCCTTCGCTTTGCGAACGAGGCGCGCGTTGGCCTCGAGGTATTTCTTCACCCGCTCCTCGGGATGATCGCGATAGAGGAAGCGCGTGTTGACCTCGACGGCCAGGCCGCGGCGGTGCGCCACGTCGAGCATGCGGTCTTCGTACTCTTCGAGCTTCTTCTGGGCGGGCCAGCGCCCGAAGACGGCCGGCACGTAAAAATGGCCGACGACGTGCGCCGGCAGTTTTTCGAGATCGTCGAGCAGCCGGGTTATGTAGAGTTCCCAGAGCTTCTCCGTCCCGACGATCTCGGAGAGCCCGCTGAACTCCTCGTTGTCGAAGGGCCAGAGCCAATCGGCTCCCTTCTCGGGATGCTGGATGGGGACGAAGTGCACCGAGCGGATGATTCCGTCGGGGCGCAACGCATCGATGATGTTCTGCGCGTCGGGGCGGGCGCGCGGGTCGTTATCCATCTCCGCGCCGATCGAGAAACGCATGCCCCGGCGCAGCCCTTCGGAGACGACCGCCGCGTGCCCGATGTCGACGCCGGCGGTCTCGGCCGCGCCGAGCAGGTCGCCGGCTTGCGCGAGGTTCAGCGCGCGGCGGACCGTATTGACGGCACCGGGGTCTTCGAAGGTTAGGTAGTTCGCATGGTCGGCGACCATGAGGAACCGCGGCGAGTCGCGGCGGCAGGCGTGGTAGAACCAAAGAAAGAGCATTCGCGCCGAGTACGCGATCGGTCGTTCCTCGGTGTACGGCCGGTGCTCGCCCTTGGCATGGCCGTGCACGTCGGGAATGGCCGCGATTCTAGGATCCAGATTCGCCACCTTCGCTAAGGTTGGCGTCTAGCCCCGGTAGCCCTCCATCTGGAGAAGACGAGCTTTCATCTCGACTCCGTAATAATAATCGTGCAGATCGCCCGACGAATCGACGACGCGGTGGCACGGAAAGAGTAGCGGAAGCGGATTGCGCGCCATGACGCGGCCGACGGCGCGCGCGGCGTTTGGCCGTCCGATCTGCGTTGCAACCCACGCATAGGAGCGCACCTCTCCGGGCGGAATGCGCGCCGCCGCGCGAAGCGCGGCCTGCTCGAACGGCGTGAGATCGCTGATGTCGAGCAGCGCGTCCTCGAGGGTCCAGGTGTTGAAGAAACGATCGAGCGCACGCACGACCCAAGCCGGGGCCTCGCCTTCCACGACGCGCCGGTGCAGCCGGCGCTCGGCTCGTGCGATCACCTCGTTGAGCGATTCGCCGGTGTCGAGGCTCAGATATGCGATGCGGTCGCACTTGAAGCCGACGTAGAGCTGCCCGATCGGCGTGGTGAGCGCGGCGAGCGCGATTGGATAGGCCCGGCCCTTCTGGGCGGCGATGTGATGGACGACCTTCTTTGCGAGATCGCACGACGGCTCGGGACGCGGCAGCGACGAGAGGCAGTATGCGACGCCTTCGTATTGCTCGTACATCACTTGGCAAGATGGGCACGCGCGCAGGTGGCTGTGAACGGTCTCCTTGAGCGAGGCTTGGCACTCGCCACGAAGCTCGTCCCAGAGCGCCTCGACGTCACGACAACGCATGTTGGGGGACTCCTTCGGGGGCAAAACGTCCGATTTGGGGGCCGAGAATGCGCCGCAGAATGCGCACGGCTCGATGGACGTGGGACTTAACCGTGCCGATCGGTTGGTTGAGAATCTCGGCAATCTCCGGATGACTGCGCCCTTCGATGAATCGCAGCGTTGCTGCGGCTCGAAGGTGCATCGGAAGCTGAAGAAGCGCTCGCTCGACCAGCGCGATCTCGGTATTCTGTTCGACGATCGCCTCGGGTTGCGGCGGGCCTTCGTGCGATTCGCGCAGGAGCGCGTCGGGGTCGGCCAGAGCGTCGAGCGCCACGTTCGACGGCCGCTTGGTCCGCAAGCGGTTACGCGTCACGTTCAACGTGATGGTATAGAGCCAGGGCTGCAGACGGAGGTCGACCCGTTGTTCCGCGGACATCTTTCCAAGCGCGCGGTAGGCGCGCACGAAGGCGTCCTGCACGATCTCTTCGGCGTCCTCGCGATTTCCGGTCATTCGCAGCGCGAAACCGTAGAGGCGGCGCTGGTAATCGTCGACGATCCGGTCGAAGTTCGCTACGCTCGGTGTGGAATCGGCCGGGGCCCGCGTCGCCGCGGTCCGCCCGGGCGTCGTCGCTGTTGGCACGTGTACTCCCGTAAGGAGTGGTGCGAGCGCGCTCATACAGTGCACCGGACCACCACTGCTCGGGCCGAGGTTTCACGCTCTCCCAAAAAACTCCCCGCCCGCGCTCCTTTGCCCTTCGCCCTCGCCCTTCGACTCCGCGCCTAGGGCGCTTCGCTCAGGATGACAAAGAGTAGGGCGGCGCTGCGCTCAGCCCCTCGACTCCGCTCGCTTTGCTCGCTGCGCTCAAGGATGACACCAATGGGGTGAAGGGGTTTAGCCGGGGGTTCCTAATCGGTCGGCATGCCGCTCTCGCTCAGGGCCCCTCGCCCGCCGGTACCGTGAAGCCGCTTCGCTCGTAAGAGTCAAGCGGTTTTTCTTTGCGCTCGTCTGATGGAATGAAAGGTGCGGTCTATGCAGCAAGCGATCGAGCCTACGGAGATCTCGCTAGATGCCTACACGATGTGTAGTTTTTTACCGGACATTAAGTCCGCGCGAGCGATCCCGCTCGCACTCATCGGTTACCGGCAGAGCGAGGATCCGTGGTTCGTGTGGCTGGTTCCAAAAGAAGGCGTCGATCCCGCGGGTTTAACCGACGACCCGTACTACGCGAAAGTGCTGCGCGACCCGCGCGCTTACTTCAAGAAGAAGCTCACCAAATACGTCGAGGAGACCGGGTGCGTCAAGCGCGGCATCGAGATGCTCATCGACTGCCATCAGAACCACCTGGCATTCACGCCGCTTACGGAGATGCGGGAGGAACCGTTCCGGCACCCTTTGCAAGTGGAGTTGGTGGGAGCGTTTTAGCGCTCGCGGTCGCTCTGATCGCACGCCGGTAAACGATACGCACCGGTACCGAGACCGCGGGCCGGCCTTCGGCCAGCCGCGCGTCGAGCGTCAGCGCGACGTTCAAACCCAAGAGCATCGCATCGTCGAGTGCGTAGTACGCCGTTCCATCCATCCGCATGGTGCCCGAGACGAGCATCTCGGCGTATCCGGGGAGCGGGCCCGTCATCGCGCCGTCGGCTTCGAAGCGCACGGCGACGCACGGGCGACCGTCGATCGGTCCGCCGGTCGCCGGGCGCAAGTATCCGCGGAGCACGGCCTGCGCTCCCAGCGGCGAAGTCGCCGAAAAGGGAACCGCTCCGTGGAGGACTCGTAGGTCGTGCAGCGTCGGTGCGTCGAGCTTCACCGCAAACGGCTGGTTGAGAATCGTTAGGAAGTCGGGGTCGTCGTCGACGCGGTCCTCGAACGTGCCGTCGGGCGCGAGGAGCTGGACGAAGCGCGCCTGGGCGTGCTCCTTCCCATCGGGCCCATCGCGCGTATAGCGGGCCCGCGCTTCAAAGCGCCAAGCCTTGCCCTGCGGTTGAACGTCGAGCCGCTCGGTGCCGGCGTAGGTAACCTTCGAGAACGTACCGGCGGCTTGAATGCGATAAAGGTCTTCACCGGACGTCGCGTACCGCACGTCGGCAGAAGCCGTTCCGGCCACCGACAAAAACACGGCAACCAGGGCGACGGCGAGTTTGATTGTGAGCTCCGTTTCTTGCGCGAATCTTTTCTTCTACAGTATCACCCGTTGCAAGAGCGGGCTACGAGCATTACCGTCGGCGGAGCGCCGGACGACGCCGCGTCGTCAAGAAGAAGCGTATATCGGCCGTTCCCTCGCACACGACGACCGTCTCGGCATCGGAGAAGTAGCGGCCGTTAATGTCGACGATGAAGTCTCCGGCCGCGAGCCCGGCAAGCGTGCGGCGGACGCTTCGTAAGAATTTATCATATGGTGCCCGCGAGCCGATTGACTCGCGAACGGCAAAGTGCAGCAGGTCGCGGACGCGCACCGGTGTCGCGAGCGCGAAGACGCCCGAGCCGCCGATCGAGACGGCGTGCAGGTCCACCGGCACCTTCACGCGGATCATCGAGTGACTTTTTCTGCCGCATCGAGGAGCTGCCTGCCGCCGGGGATAAATGGTTGGGCCAATGTCCTTCGGGAACGTACCGCCCGACATGTTGGCCGGTGCAGTCGAGAAGCTTCTCGCGAAGATGGACGAGACCGATCTCGCCGCCTTCTACGAACGCGAGCTTTCGGCGATGCCGTCGGAGATCGTCGACGCGTTTGTCGGCGCGCTCTTTGAGGCGTTTCGCGATCGGGGCGAATCGTCCGAGGACGCCGCGGAGGGCGCAGGCACCACGCTCGACGGAATCTCCCGGCACGAAGCCGGCGCGCTCGGCGCGCTGCTCGCGTACGCTCGCACGAATCCCGATATCCTCAAGGAAGCGACGGCGACCTTCGTCCAGCAGCGTCCCGACGTCGTCGCCGCACTGCCCCCGACACTTCGCGAAGCCCTGGCGGAGCGCTTGACGCGCACGCTGCAATAGCGGTGTCGACCTGAGCGATCAACGCCGGCGTCGTCGATCCGACGACGATTCCCGAGGCGGACTTCCGCTCGTTCCGCTCGTCATCGTCGTTATCTTGGCTGGACTGCTCCTCGGCGGCGCGCTCGCGCACTTCTTCGGGGGTAACACGACGCCGGCGGCCTCGCCGCCGCCCGTCGCGGCAGCGATGCCCTCACCCACCGAGACGCCGTACGTCGCGTCCGCGCCGACCCTGGCACCGACGCCGTCGCGCACGGCGAAGCCGGCGCCGACGGTAACACCCAGCGCGACGCCGAGCACAATGCCGAGCGTGACGCCTAGCGCGAGGCCGGCCGCGACTCCAAGCGTAGCGCCCACCATCTCGGCCGCCGTGCGGCCTTCGCCCGCGAGCAGCGCAACGCCGGTGCACGTGGCCGCGACTGCGCCGCCGGCGAAAACGCCCGCCCCGCCGGCGAGGACGCCGGCCCCGGCGAGCACCGTAGCGGCGCGGAGCGAAGACCAGGCGACCGCACTCGTCCGCTCGTACCTGCACGCGCTGGCGCGCGGCGACCGCGCAACCGCGTCAACCTATCTCGCGCATGGATCCCCGAGCGAGAGTTTCATGAACCAGCAGGCGCAGATCCAATCGTTGCGATCGGCCAAAGTCGGATCTCAGCAGTACCAAGTGACGGCCGACGTGCAAACGACCAGCGGCGAGTACTACGTAACGTTCACCGTCGAATCGAGCCCGTCGGGATTACAGATTACCGACCACTACTCCATCAAGCCGCAATAAAAGCCTCGGATTTCGCTCAGCTCCTCGTCACCTCGGGTCTCATTTACCTTAGTAAACTTCAACCCTCGGCCCCTCGATCTGAACGAAATCGGAGCCTTTTGTGTTTATACCTCGGCGCCGATGCCGGTGACCGAGCGCACTTGCAGCTGATCGAACATTGCTTCGGAGTCGCGATCGCGGGCGAGGAGCGTTCCAAGTATCGCGCCGGCCAAGCCGATCGGTATCGAGACGATGCCGGGATTTTCGAGCGGGAAGATCGCGTGAGTTCCCATCAGCACCGGGCTGATCGCGATGAGCAGCAGCGAGGAGACGAGCCCGGCGAGCATTCCGGCAATCGCGCCGGTTCGCGTGAAACGGCGCCACGAGAGGACGAGCAGAATCACCGGAACGTTGGCGCTGGCCGCCACCGCGAAGGCGAGGCCCACCAGGAAGGCGACGTTAAATCCGCGCAGCGCGATCGAGAGCGTGATGGCGAGCGCCCCAACGACGAGCGCGGTGCCGCGCGCCACGAAGAGATGCTCCGTCTCGTCGCCGTGGCCGTTTCGCACGAGGCTGAACCAGATATCGTGCGCGAAGGCCGATGACGCCGTAATGGTTAGTCCGGCGACGACGGCAAGGATCGTCGCGAACGCGACGGCGGCGACGAACGCGGCCAGCAGCGAGCCTCCGAGCTGCTGGGCGAGCAGCGGCGCGGCGAGATTGCTGTCGGGCGTCGGCACGATGTAGCCGTCGCGCTTGAGCTGGGTGTTGAGCACTTGCTGCTGCTGCGGGTGATTTGCAATGTAACGGATCGCCGGACCGGCATCCAGGCGGCGTCCGATGTGATCCTTGCCGACGATCGTCGCGGCACCGAGACCCATGAACGACACCGTGAGATAGAAGACGCCGACGAGCACCATCGCCCATGCCACCGAGGTTCGCGCGGCCCGCGCAGACGGCACGGTAAAGAAGCGCATCAAGATGTGCGGCAGTCCGGCCGTGCCGAGCACGAGCGCGAGCCCGAGTGAGATGAGATTCCACGCGCCGAGCGGCCCGTGAAAGAGCAGGCCGGGCTGGAGCAGATTTGCGGCGCTACCGCCGGACGATACGGCTGAGGCCGCGTTGAAGAACGCGCCCAGCGAGAACTGGAAGTGTCCGACCGCGAGCAGCGAGAGGCCGATGGCCGTCAGCAGCAAGAGTCCGGCCTTGATGATCTGCACCCACGTTGTGGCGAGCATACCGCCGAAGAGCACGTAGACGAGCATCAGCACGCCGACCGCGAAGATCGCAAAGATGTCGCCGAAGCGCGGCAGCAACAGGTTGACGATCGCGCTCACCCCGACCATCTGCGCGATCAAATAGAAGAGCGTGATCGCGAGGGTGGAGAGCGCCGCAATCGCGCGTACGCCGCGACCGCGCAAGCGGAACGACATGAGATCGGCGACCGTATATTTGCCGGTATTGCGCAGCGGCTCCGCGACCAGAAATAGGACCGCGAGATAGGCGACCAGCCATCCCACCGAATACATGAATCCGTCGAAGCCGTAGAACGCAACGAGCCCGGTGATGCCGAGAAACGATGCGGCCGAGACGTAGTCGCCGGCGATAGCCCAGCCGTTCTGCAGGCCGCCGATGCGTCGATGCGCGGCGTAGAACCCGCGGCTCGTCTGACTCTTCCCCGATGCCCAGTACGTGACCACCAGCGTGATCCCGACGAAGACCGCGAACATCGCAAGCGAGGGTTGTGCGGTCAACGTTCGGCCTCGAGCAGCTCGTGCGTCTCGCGCCGGCGCATTTGGGCCGCAGCGATGTCGAAGCGGCGCGCGCGGCGCAGGTAGAGCGCGAGGAGTATCCAGGCCATCGCGAACTGTGAGAGCGCGAAGCAATAAGCGGCGGTCACCGGGCCGAGAACGGGGCGGCTCATCGCCGCCGGCCAGAACCCTACCGAAATCGGCAGCGCCAGATAGTAGACGACGAAGAAGATCGTTGCCGGCATTACGAAGCGGCGGCGCGCGCGAAGGAGGGCGCGAAACTCAGGCTCGGCCGCGAGCGCCTCCCAACTTGTCGGCTTGACGTGCGGTTTCACTCCTCGTCGGGCCAGCCGGCAAGCTCGCCGATCGCGGCGCTCTTGAGCACGCGCAGACCGAGCATCGCGCACTTCATGCGCGTGGGGCTAATCCCGATGCCGACGTCCTCGAGAACGACGTCCTTGGAGAGTTTGGCGACGTCGGCGAGTCTCATGCCTTTGATCCGCTCGGTAAGCATCGACGCCGCGGCCTGACTGATCGCGCAGCCTTTGCCGGAGAAGCGTACGTCGCTCACTACGCCGTCGTCGAGTTTGAGCTCCATGCGGATCTGATCGCCGCAGAGCGGGTTGATATCCTCTGCCGCCGCGTCGGGACGCTCGAGGGTTCCGAAGTTGTGCGGGTGGCGATAGTGTTCGAGGATGTAATCGCGGTAGAAGTCGTCCACAGTGACCGCCGCTAGATCTTGAAAAGACGCGCGGCCTTTTCGAGACCGGTGCAGAGTACGTCGATATCGGCCTCGGTATTGTAGATGTAGAACGACGCGCGCGCGGTCGCGGCCCAGCCCATTTTCTCCATGAGCGGCATCGTGCAGTGATGGCCGGCACGGATGCAGACGCCCTCGGTATCCAAGATGGAGGCAAGATCGTGCGCGTGGACGTCGGCGAGGTTGAAGGAGATGACGCCCGAGATCAGCTCCGGATCGCGCGGCCCGTAAATCGCTAGCCCGCGCGATTCGAACTGCGCGAGCCGCTCGAGCGCGTATGCGGTCAGCCGGCGCTCGTGGTCGCGAACCCAATCCATGCCGACGCCTTCGAGGTACTCGATGGCGACGCCGAAGGCGATCGCATCGGCGATGTTGCTCGTTCCGGCCTCAAACCGTCTCGGCGGATCGTTGAACGTCGTTCGATCGTACTCGACTCGGCGAATCATGTCGCCGCCTGAGAAGAAGGGCGGCATCGCTTCGAGCAGCGCGTGCTTTCCGTAGAGCGCGCCGATGCCCGTCGGTCCCAGCATCTTGTGTCCGCTAAAGGTATAAAAATCCACGTCGAGTGCTTTCACGTCGACCGGCAGGTGCGGCGCACCTTGGGCGCCGTCGACCAATACGACCGCGCCGGCGGCGTGCGCGCGCGGCACGATCGTCTCGAGCGGCATAATCGTGCCGAGGGTGTTGCTGACGTGCGCGCAGGCGACGAGCCTGCAGCCGTCGAGCAGCGCGTCGAGGTCGTCGAGCACGTACAGCCCGCGGTCGTCGACGGGAATGAAGCGCAGCTCGGCGCCGGTGCGCTGCGACAGCAGTTGCCAGGGCACCAGATCGGAGTGATGCTCGAGCTCGGTGAGCAGAATCGCGTCGCCCCGGCGAATATTGGTATTACCCCACGAATAGGCGACGAGATTGATCGCTTCGGTGGTATTGCGGACCCAAACGATCTCCGGAACCTCAGCGCCGATAAAGCCCGCGACCTTCACCCGGGCCGCTTCGAACTCGGCGGTTGCGCGCGCGGCGATTTCGTAGACGCCGCGATGAATGTTGGCATTGTACTGTTCGTAGTAATCGACCAGCGCTTGAATGACGACGCGGGGTTTTTGCGAGGTCGCCGCCGAGTCGAGATAGACGAGGCGTTTTCCGCGCGACGTGGGCCGCGCGAGGATGGGAAAATCCGCAACGATCCGTTCGGTCTTGCGGTCGATGGCCAGCATCAGGCGAGCTTTGCCGCAAGCGCGGCGCGAATTTCGTCGCGAAGGCCGCTCGTCGGAAAGCGTTCGATCGCCGGCTCGAAGAATCCCAGCGCGATCATCTCTTCGGCAGCGGCGCGTTCGATGCCGCGGCTCTCCATGTAGAAGATTTGCTCGGCGTCGATCGCTCCGACCGTGGCGCCGTGGTAGGCCTTCACGTCATTCGCGCCGATCTCCAGCGCCGGAATCGAGTCGACGTGCGCGGTCGCCGAGAGCAGCAGCGCGTCGTCGCGCAGGCGCGCGTCGCTGCCCTGTGCGTGCGGCGCGATGCGGATATTTCCGAGGAATCGCGCTTGGCCGCGCTCGCGGGCGGCCGATTTGACCAGCGTCTCCGAAGTCGCTTCGCCCGCCAGGTGATCCATGCTGCTGATCACGTCGACGTGCTGCGTTCCGCGCGGGAAGAAGAGCGCCGTCGCGCGCGCGTCCGCGCCCGGTTCTTCGATCGAGACGCGCAGATCGCCGGCGGCAAGCGCGCCTCCGAGCTCGGCGATGCACCACGCGATTCGCGCGTCGCGGCCGGGGCGGGCGACGCGGTTTACAATCACGCGCGCCTCCGAATGTGCATCTTGCAGCACCGCGCAGGTGACGTCGGAGTGCTCCGCGCCGACGATCTCGGTTGCCCCGCAGACGAAGGCGCCGGCGTCGGCGGTGATTCGCTCGACGAACGTGATCCGCGCCCCGCGTTCCGCGAGCACGACGCTCCAGGGAAAGATCGCGACGCCGGCCGGCGCGTGGTAGCGCGCGACGATCGGTTCGTCGCAGGCGTGGTCGGCCGGAACGTACACGAAGATCCCGCGTCCGGCAAAGGCGTACGCGAGCGCACCGAACTTGCTCGCGGCGATTCCGCTCGTGCCGAAGGCGCGGGCGAGGAGTTCGGGATACTTGCGTGCGGCGGTCGCGAGATCGCAGGCAATGACGGCCGCATCGCGATACTCGACGCCGATCTCGGCCGCAGCGGGGTCGGTCGCCGTGGCTTCGGGAACGATCGATTCGAAATCGACGCGCCAAAAGCGTCCGGGCTTTTCACGACCGCTCGGCAGCGCGAAGAAACGATCGAGTGCGTCGGCTCGCGCTCGTGCGTCGACCAGCGTTTCATCGAGCGCGGCGAGCCGCGCGTAGAGCTCGTGCGTCTGCGCCGGGGGCGAGGTGAGCGCGCTAGACAACGGCGCCGAGACCGATCCTCTCTCGGATCTTGTCGTAGCCTTCGCGCTCGACGCGATGCGCGAGGTCGTGCCCGCCGGTCTCGACGATTCGGCCGTCGATCATAATGTGGACGACGTCGGGAGCGATGTATTGGAGAATTCGCGGATAGTGGGTGATGATGAGAAAGCCGGTATGCTCTCCTTCGCCGCTGCCGCGTAAGGCGGCAATGGCGTTGCCCACGTCTTTGAGTGCGTCGATGTCGAGGCCCGAGTCGGTCTCGTCCATGATCGCGTAATTTGGCGCGAGCACCGCGAGCTGAAGCATCTCGAGCCGCTTCTTTTCGCCGCCGGAGAAGCCGTCGTTGAGGTAACGCCCCATGAACGACGGATCGATGCCGAGCTGTTCCATCTTCTCGAGGAGCAGTGCGCGAAACTTAGCCGGCGGCAGATCGCCGGGACGCACCGCCTGTCGCGCGGCGTGGAGAAAGTTCGCAACCTTCACGCCCGGAATCGCCGCGGGGTATTGAAAGGAGAGGAAGAGGCCGGCACGCGCGCGCTTGTCGGGGCTCAGAGCGAGCAGGTCCTCGCCGTCGAGCTCGACGCTTCCGGTCACCTCGTATTGCGGGTGGCCCGTCAGGGAGAAGGCGAGCGTGGATTTGCCGCTGCCGTTGGGGCCCATAAGCGCGTGAACGCGCCCGGGCTCGACCGTCAGATCGATTCCCTTGAGAATCTCTTTACCGGCGATGCGGCAGCGCAGGTTCGAGATGCGAAGACCATGTTCGGGCATGCGATTTATGGTAGCCGAGGCTCTCTTAGAAAGTCAAGGAAAAACTTTACTATCTCGCGCTCCCCGTGCTAGGATAGCGTCCATAGATGCACGCCGACCGCTTTTTTCAGACGACCCGAGGCAAGATCGTGAGCGAGCTGCGCCGCCGAGGCTCGGCTTCCGCCACCGATCTGGCTCGGTCGTTCGGGCTCTCGCCCAACGCGGTGCGCCAGCAGCTCGTGGTGCTCGAGCGCGACGGCCTCGTCGCTGAGACGCCGGTCCGGCGCGGCCCGACCAAGCCGACCTACGAGTTTTCGCTGACGGCCGACGCCGACAAGCTCTTTCCGCAGGCTTACGACAAGATGCTCACCGCCGTATTGCGCGAGCTGCGCTCGCAGTTCGGCTCCGCCGGCGTCGAGCAGGTCTTCGAGGGGCTATCGCGGCGTGCCGTCGAGCGCGCGCGTCTCTCGGTGACGGCGACCGAGGCCGAAGAGAAGGTCGCGCAGCTCACCGAGATGCTTCGCAAAAGCGGCGTCGTCGCGGAGTACAGTTTGATCGACGGCGGCTTCGCCCTGCACGAACACAGCTGCCCGTACTCGAGTGCCGCGAAGGAGCACCCCGAGGTCTGCCAAGTAATCCACCACGTGATCGACGAGACGCTCGGCGGAGAGCACGCGCAGACCGAATCGCTCGCGCACGGCGGAAAAGAGTGCCGCTTCGAGCTTCATCCCGAACAGAAAGTTATTTAAACGTAATGGATTTTCCGAAGTTTCAACGATTGGTCGAAGAGCGCAGCGGGTTCCGGACGATGGAGAACCCGACGGCAAGCGGCGAGTATTTCAGCGACTCGTGCGGCGACATGTATAACTTTTTCTTGAAGGTCGGCCCGGCCGCGGTGATCGAGGACATCTCGTACTTTACCACGGGCTGCGGCTTCGGCACGGCGACGTGCAGCCTGGTCGTAAACCTTGCCAGGGGAAAGACGATCGACGAAGCGGCCGCGATTACCAGCGGCGACATCGAGCGCGAACTCGACGGCTACCCCGAGAAGAAGAAGGATTATCCCGAACGCGCCCTCGAGGCGCTCCACGTCGCGATCGACGATTATCGCGAGAGAGTCGCTTCGGGCAAAGTACCCGACTACGCGGCGATGGCGCGTCCTGCCGGCGAAGCGCCGGCGAAAGCGGAGCCCGCCGTTGCGGCGTCTGCTTCCAACGGCGCGGGCGGCGGCAAGCTCACTATCAACTTGCACTAGCCCGACGGTATAGATGCGAGTGGTGCCCGGGTTAGGATCTCGTAGCGGGAGGTGTCGTTCGCGGGGTCGGGGAGCGATTCGAAGAGCGCGAGTTCTCGAACCTCGAGCGCGACGGGTGCAAACTCAATGAGTGGAAGCGGTCTGCTGCGCTCCTTGACGCGCGCGATGGTGACGTGGGCGACGGGGTCGTTGCGGAAGTCGAAACCGAGGCTTGCGTATTCGGCGCGGACTCGGCTGGCGAGGGTGCGAAACGCCGCACCTTGCTCGCGCGCGCCGATGTAGACGATGCGCGGCTTTCGCTCGTGCGGAAAGGCCCCGAGCCGGTCGAGCGAAACGGTCAGCGGCGCCGCGCCGGCCGCGACCGTGGCAAGGCTCTCCGCGATCGCGTCGCAGCGCGACGGCTCGACGAAGCCCAAGAACGCCAGCGTTACGTGCAGTTTCTCAGGCGCGTCATAGCGCGCGTCGAATCCGGTTCGGCGCAGCTCGCCGGAGAGCGCCGCGCAAGCCACGCGCGCCGATTCGTCCAGATCGATTCCAACGAAGAGCCGCCGCTTGCGCGAAGCCCTTTCAGCCATTGACGAGATAGGGGTTCGTACGGCGCTCGATTCCGATCGTCGTAGAGGGTCCGTGTCCGGGAACGACCGGCGTCGCATCGTCGTACGGCAGCAGCTTGCGGTGAATCGAGTCGACGATATCCTCCATGGACGTGCCGCCGAGATCCCAGCGCCCGATCGAGCCGGCGAAGAGCGTGTCGCCGGTAAGCAGCACCGGTCTCTCGCCCCCGATTTCGAAGCAGACGCTGCCCGGCGTGTGTCCCGGCGTGTGGAGCACTCGGCCACGGACGCCGCCCACCTCGATGAGATCGCCGTCGCGCAGCTCGCCGTCGAGCGCGACGACCGCCGGCGCTTGCGGGAGGCCGAGCATGAGCGATTGCATCGGGAGGGCGCGATAGAGCGGCAGATCGTCGGGATGAAGCAAGCCGGCCGCGCCGGTGAGCTCGCGCAACCGCCCGAGATCGCCGATGTGGTCGATGTGCGCGTGGGTATGAAGCAAGAATTTCGCGCGCCAGCCGTTACGCTTGAGCCGAGCGGCAACGTCGTCGACGCCATCGCCCCCATCGACGACGATCGCCTCGTTCGTCGCTTCGTCGGCGAAGATCGTGCAGTTACACGCCAACGGCCCGACGGGAAACGTCTCAACGATCAAGGTTCACCTACTCGATCTGAATGCCGAAGTCGTGAAAGCCGCCGTTGAAGTACCCCAGCGGCGAGCCGGGGCGCGCGTTGCACGAAATCACGGTCCCGACGAGAATCGAGTGCGAACCGATGTGATGTTCGCCGGCGAGCTCGCAATCGAAGTGTGCGATCGCTCCGTTTAAGACCGGCGCGCCGGTCGCGTCGACCGTGTAGCCGATCTCGGCAAACTGGCGGTCGCGCACCTTTCCGGAAAAATGCTCGGCGAGCCGGCGCTGATCCCCGGCGAGCACGTTGACGCAGAAGATCCGCGAGCTCGATATGAAGAGGTAGCTGCGCGCCTCACGGTTGACGCAGATCAGCAGCGAGGGCGGGTCGAGCGAGACGCTGGCAAAGGCGTTGACGGTGATGCCGCGTGGCTCGCCCTCCTTGAGCGTCGTCACAACGGTGACCCCGGTCGGAACGCGCCGCATCGCGTGGCGGAACGCCTCGGCGCTGGTCATTGGCGCCGCGCACCGATACCGATGCCGAGCGGAAGAACCGTCGCGTCGAGTGCCGGGTGATTGAGAAACCGGTGCGCAAACTCGGGCATCGCCAGAGAATCGTCGAAGATGACGACTCCCGAGAGCTTGAGCATCGGAATCACGAGCTCGAGATAGTCGGGATATTCGCGCTTGTTCGCGGCAACGAAGACGACGTCGAGATTGCGGTGCGGAAAGTTCTCGAGCAACTCCAGCGCGGGTGTATTGAAGACCTCGATGTTATCGTCTTCGGCCGCTTGCGAGAAGTAGAAGCGAGCGACGTCGGTGCGCGAGGCGTCCGGATCGATCGTCCAGATCCGGCCGGCGCTGGGCTGCGCGAGCGCCATCCAGAGGGTCGAGTATCCGTATCCGGTTCCGACCTCCAAAATGCGGTTTGCCTGCATCGCGGTCACGATCGTCGCCAAGAAGCGACCGGTGATGCGCGAAACGAGCGGGACGCCGGCGTGCACGCTGCGCGTCTCGAGTTCGATCAGCAAAGGGTGCGGCGGTGGGTGCACTGCGTCGAGTTCGCGCAGCCGCTCCTCGGAGATCACCCGACTCGCTTTGGGCGCAGCGCGACTACCAACCTGCGCGTTCGGCGGCCTTGACGACGTTGCGCAGGAGCGCAACATTGGTAACCGGTCCGACGCCTCCCGGAACCGGTGTGATCGCTCCGGCAACCTCGGCCGCGCTGGTAAAGTGCACGTCGCCTTTGAGGACGCCGTCGACGAGCGTGGTGCCGACGTCGATGACCGTTGTGCCGGGCGCGATGTCGTCGCCGCGTATCAATCCCGGCACTCCCGCCGCGACCACGACGATCTCGGCCATTTTGACGTAGGGCTGTAAGCTCGCCGATTCTTTGTGAAGGATCGTGACGGTTGCATCTTGCGCGAGCATCAGCATCGCGACCGGTGCGCCCACGACGATCGAGCGGCCGATCATGACGGCGCGACGTCCGCGCAGCGGCCAGTGCGGGCTGCGCTCGAGCAGGAGCATTACCGCGGCCGGCGTGGCGGGTACGTACTCCGTGCCGCTGCCGAACGCGAGATGACCTTGATTCGTCGGATGCGCGCCGTCGACGTCTTTGTGCGGTGGAATGGCGTCGGCGATCTCGCGTATCGCGAGGTGCGGCGGCAAGGGCTGTTGCAGCATCACGCCGTGCACGCGCGCGTCGCCGTGCAGCAACTCCAAACGTTCGCGGATCTCCGAAGCCGGCGCACTTTCGGCCAGGCAGTCGACCTCGACGGCAATCCCGACCCGCTCGCCCATTCGTTCGAGATTGCGGATGTAGGCGAGGCTCGATTCGTTCTCGCCGACGAAGACCACGACGAGTTTGGGGTGAACGCCCGCAGCGCGCAGCGCGCTCGTACGAGCGACGAGTTCGGTGCGCAAGTCGGCGGCGAGCGTTCTTCCGTCGAGAATCAGGGCAGGCACGCCGTCGGCGTTTCGTTCGACGGCGGATCGGAACCTAGTCGGCGGTGCGGTAGGGTTAGCCGCGGCTCGCGCCGCAGACGGCTCACGAATGTCCCGTTATATCGTCTGGGCCGTCGGCGCGGTTACGATCGTCGTCGCATTCTTCGTGCTGGAGCCGTTCTTCATCTCGCCGACGAACCGCCCCGGCGGTCCGGAGGGCCTCGTGGGCGAAGCGGCGCCGGTCTTTGCGTTGCGCGACGATCGCGGGGCGAGCGTCTCGCTCGATCGCTACCGCGGACGTGTGGTCCTGATGAATCTCTGGGCGTCGTGGTGTCCGCCGTGCCGCGCCGAGATGCCCGACTTGCAGCGGCTCGCCAATGCCTACGCCGGAAAACCGATCGTAATCGTCGGCGTCAACGAGGGTGAGTCGCCGGAGCGCGCGCGCGCCTACGCCGACTCGCTGCGCATTGCCTTTCCGATTTGGGTCGACGTCTCGCAGCGCTACGGCCGAACCTACGCGGCGCTCGGTCTGCCGACGACGGTGATCCTCGACCGGCGCGGAGTCGTCGTGCGCGGATTCGACGGCGCGTTAACCTACGCACAGATGGAGTCGGCCGTCGCGCCGCTCGTTGCGTCGAAGTGATCCTATTTCTCGCGGCTGCCGTCGCCGCTGCAGCCGCAGTGCTGGTCGAGTTAATCCTCCCGGGCCAACCCGTCTATCACGCGGGATGGTATAACGTGCTGCTCGTCGCGCTCGTCGTGGTGAGCGTTGCCGCGGGGCGAGGATGCTATCGCCGCGCCGATACGATACGCAACCGAATCGCCGCGCTGGTCTTCGTCGCCGGCTCGGTAATCGTAGGACTAGCCGGAGTGGCGAGCGGGCTCTTCGCGCCCGACAATCAGACGTACGTCGGCGCGCCGGGGCAGCGAATTCGCATCGAATCGCTCGGCGTGCTCGTCTTTCCGCTCGCATCGGCCGATAGCACGGTCGCGGATTCAGTGACGCTCGAGCGGCCGATGCGCTCGTCCGTCGCGATCGGCGAACGCCGGCGCGACTCCGGCAACTTCATCCTCCGGACGATCCAACGTAGCGTGGTCTACGTCGAAGCGCGCGATCCTCGCGGGAATCGTCTGACCGTGACGCAGCCTTCGGGTACCGTATTTCTCTCGCCGGTGCTGCTGATGCAGCACCGGCAGACGATTGCCGGACTCGACGTTCCGTACGATTCGTTCAACGTTCCGGCGCTGCGGCGCGTCGTCAAGGCGATCGCGTTCACGCCCGCCCAAACCGCGATGATGCTGCACGGCGGTGCGCAGCTCGGCGAACCGGCGGTGCTCTTCGCGGTCGACGACGAGCACGATCGGCCGATCGCGCATGCAATTGGGCTAAGCTCCGGCGGACGCGCCGTAAGCACCGGCGGTTTGATTTTGAAGGGAACGATCGCGACCTATCCCGCCGTCGAAGCGATCGCGGCCCCGAATCTTCTCGCTACCGTTTGCGGCGTGCTGCTCGTCCTCGGCGGCGCCGCGACGCTGCTCAGTGGCCCGCGACGATTGCCCGCACGTTCCTGAGAACGATGCTGCCCTCGGAGAGCTCGATGCCCTTGGGCGGCAGGACGTAGATCGACATCAAGCGCGCGGCCCGCGTATCGGTGGGGAAGCGCACGACGACGTTTCGCCAGCCGGGTTGCCCCAGCTGCGTTGCGTCGAGCAAGACGTCCTCGTTGATCTCGTTGCGTACCGCTACGCGAACGCGCGCCGCGCTTCCGTCGTCCTGCAGCTCGAAGGCGAGGCCGATCGTATCGTCGGGAAGCGAGATGTTGCTCGCGGCGTAGGCCGCGCGTTCTCCGTTTCCAAACGAGAAGTTGAGCCGGACGCAGGTCGCGCAGCCGGCATTGCGCTCCGCGCCGCCGGCACCGCCGCGACGCACGGTAAGGAAGCGCGCGTTCTGCGCGAACGGTATTGCGGCCAGGTGCGAGCCCACGGTCACGCGCACGCCGGCCGCCGCGCTTCCGATACGTACCGCGACGTTCGCGTCCTGCGATCCGGCGTGAAATCTTCCCGAGTTGTCGATCGTTCCGGCGGTAGCGCTCCAGCGCAGAATCGGCGGAAGCGCGAGCTTGTAGCCGCGCGGGTCGTACGCGCGCGCCTCGAGCGCGATCGTCGAATTGGGATCGACGTTCGGCCGAGCCGGCGCGATCGCGATCCGAGCCGGCGCCGCGGCGATTTCGAGCGACACGCTGCCTTTGAGGCCGCCTCCGCGCAGCACGAGTTCTCCGGTCCCGGAATGGAGCGCGACGAACGTGCCTTTGCGGAAATAGCCGAGCCGCGCCGGATTCACGCTCGCCTCGACGGGAGCTTCGCTCGCGGCGACGTGATCGGCCGCGTCGACCGCAGCGATGCGAAGCGGAACCTCCGCGCCGCTCGTCGCGCGCACGATTCCCGGGCGCGCGACGAGACGAACCGGCGGTCCCGCGGGAGCGGTGCTGTAGACGAAGAGCCCGTCTGAAATGGGGCGCTCCTTGCCGTCGGAGGGCGAGTTTACCATCGACGCAACGCTCTCGCCGAGCCGGCGCACGACCAGCGTCGACGAACCGCCGCCGTCGAGCAGTAAGCCTTCCGTCGCGCCAAGCGCGTGCATCAGCGCGGAGAATTGCGGGCGCGTGACGCCGACGCTGATTTCGGGCTGGCGGCCGTCGACCTCGAGGAGGAAGATTCGCCCATCCGGTGCGAGTGCCGCGCCCGAACAGGGCATGCGGCGAGCGTTCTCCTCACGATAGGGCGCGTCGGGATCGTCGTACCATTGCCCGCCGTGCAGAACGAGTGCGCCGCCGCCCACCGCGGCGCTGAGATTGGCCAAGCCGAACGGTTGCAAGTCGCCGCTCGCCGTGACGATCGTGCCGGGATCGGGTACGCCGATTACCGAGTAATCCTCGGGACCGATCGCGGCGTAATACCCGGGCGGCTGCGGGCTGAGATTATCGGCGACACCGGTCACGCGGTACCGTGCCAGCGGCGCAACGCCGTCGAGCAGTTGAAGCGGAAGTAAGGTGACGTTGTCGCGCGGCGGCACGCGGCCGTAGAGCGGCGTCAGCAGCGAGATGCCCCCGCCGGGCTGCGGCATCTCGTCGATGCCGTCGAGCGGCACCGCGCGATCGTTGATGACGATCTCTCCGGAGAAACTGAACTCGGCGATATGCGCGGATCCGTCGCGGGCCACCGCGAGCACGTAACGCTTGTAGGGAAGCTGGAGCAGCGCTCCGTCGCGTACGACCATGTTCACGGGGCGATTGGTATTTCCGATATCGAAGAAATCGCCGTTGATTCCGGCAACCGCGCGCGTGCGGCGCGCCATGGAACCGACCGTTTCGCCGTGCGAGACGAGCGAATCGCCGGCGACGACCGAACCGAGCTTCACATCGGCGCGGTGCCCCGCCACCGCGACGACGTGCACGGCGAGCGGACCGGCATCGGTCTCGAGCAGGTAATCGCCATACTCTACGCCGGGTGCGACGCTCTCAAGGGTTGGCGCTTCTTCGACGATCGCCGGGAACGGCGCGCTCGGTGCGATCCGCTCGGGGAGGAGATCGGCGCGCGCCGTGCCGGCTGCCGCGAGGAAAAAAATGAGAAGGCTGCAGGCTGCGAATCTCATTTGCTCGAGGGCCATGCCGCGACTGCGAGCGGATAGCTTCCGGTAGAAAACGGCGCTCCGCTCACGCGGCGCAGCGTGCGCGCGTCGATCGCGTCGACCGCATTTGCGCGTGCACACGGCACGTAGAGCCGTCCGCTTATCGGATCGAGCGAGGGTTTCCATGGAGTCGAGCAGGTATGCAGCGGCGCGCGTTTGGGACGCAGCGTGCGCGCGTCGAGGACGTCGATGAGGCCGAGGCTCTCGTCGGTTACGAAGAGCGTCATCGCGTTGGGGTCGAGCGCTAGGCCGAGCGGGAAAGCGAGATCGCCGCTTCGCGCCACGACGCGCGGCTTGGACGCATTCACCGCCACTGCAACGGCCGAGCCGGCTGCGGCGAAGAGCGAGCCGGCGCTCTGGTTCGAGATGCCGAAGAGCCGGTTACCGTCGGGAGAGAGCGCGAGCGAGAAGATCCGGTCGACGACGAAGAATCGCCGCAAGACGCGCATCGATCGCGCATCAACCGCGGCGACGGTTCCATCGTTCGCGTTGGCGACGTAGACGATCTGGCGGCGATCGTCGATGGCGACGCCTTCGGCGGTCTCGCCGGTTGCGACGCGAGTCACGCTGCCGTCGGCGGCCACGCGCGTAAGCGCCCCGCCGTTCGCGTCGCGATTGGTCACGAAGATCGCGCCGGTACTCGAATCGATTGCAACCTCGTCGCCGGCCGGGACGCCGCCGACGCGGGCGACGCTCCACGGAGAGAGCGTAGCGAGCGTCAACGTGTCGCCTTGCGTATCGGTCGCGGCGACGCGTCCCCGCGCGTCGATTGCAGCGTCGCTGGGGCTTCCGCCGGTTGCCAGGACGCCGATCACCGAGAAGGTGTGTGCGTCATGCACGACGAGGCCGTCGTCGTACGAGGCGACGACGAGCAGGGCGCGGCCGGGCGAGGGCGGCGTTGCGATGCGCAGGCGCGCCGCCGCGAGGCCGGCGGCATTTCCCGCGACGAGCAGCGCCTCTCCGCTCTGGACGTCTTGCGGAATTTCGTAGAGATCGTTAGCGGTGAGTCGTCCGGGGCCGAGCAGCATTGCATGATAGGGCGCGCCGAAGCCGTTTACCTGTAGCGGTATCAGGCTACCGGGCAGATACGGCCACGACGTTGCCGCAATTCTTCCGGTCGCGCGGTCTCCGTAGGGCGAGCGCGCTGCGGCGGCGATCAGGAACGCTGCGAGGAGCAGCGCGACGATGCGAAACGGCACGTGCTCTATTGCGCCTTGAGCAGCCCGACGACGAAGAGAATGAGTCCCACGCAGCTCAATCCCGAGGCGACCGGGATGAAGAGGCGCGGCGTCGCGAGCGCCGAGAGCGAGATGAGAACGATCGAGATCTCGAACATCGTCGTCGCGTATTGCAAGAGCTCGTACGATTTTAGGATCGATTCCGAGCGATCGTCGTCGCGCAGCGCCGCTTCCTCCAGCGCTTTGGCTTTCGCCAAGACCGCCGGAGAGGAGCTCTGCTCTTTCTCTGCGACCGACTCCAAGTGAGCGCGATTCTCGGCATTGCGCACGAGATCGCTTGCAAGGATCGCGCGATAGACGTTGTAGCGGATTTGCTTGGCCTCGTAGGCATTGTAGGTATCGGTCGCCCGGGCTTGCGTCAAGATCGCCTGGTTCTTCGCCGAGAGCGCCATGATCGAGCGATGATGCGAGAAGAGCGTGCCGAGGGCGGCGAGCACGGCGACGATCGCTGCGGCAACGGAGACGACGCGTCTGCCGGCACGCGGCGCTTCACTCGCGAGCATCGGCGACAATCCCGGCGACGAGTTCGAGCCCCTCGGCGACGTCGCTTCCCGGGACGACGAGCGTCTCGGCGACCTTGCGAGGGTCGAAGAGAAGACTCGCCAGCCGGTACTCGCCGAAGGTGCCGGCGACGATCGTGCCGTCGGGATCGACGGCGAACGCGCGCTGCGTCGCGCGGTCGAAGACGACGACGTAGAGGCGCAGCTCGAGCGCGCGCGCTCGAGCGACACGTTCGAGCCAGGGCGCGCCGAGACTCGTCGTCCAGCAGATCACGGCGTACCCCGCGCGCCGGTAGGCGACCAGTCCCGCGGGGTCGAGAACGCGATCGTCGCCGACTTGCGCGACCGGAGGGGCGAGCGTTACGCCGGGTGCCGTCGCGGTGCCGGACGGCGAGAGCGCGACCGCGTCGTCGAGCAATTCGAGCCGTTCTTCGACGTCGCCGGGGAGTCGTTCGAACGAAATCGCGATGCGAAACGCGCCGGTCGATTCCGGCACGCGCTCGGGGAGATCGCCGGCCGCGCTTCGCCGCGGCCGCCCGCCGCCGAGTTGAAGGGTCGCGCGCAGCGTCTCGGGCTCGCGTTCCCCGGCGATCGCGACGATCTCGCCGCGAGCGTCGACGATTTGACTCTTGCCGCAGTACGCGACCATGCCGAGCTCGCTCCCGCACTTGTTGGCGGCGACGAACGGAACGCCGTTCTCGTACGCGCGAACGCGTGCGAGGAGATCGGCCTGTACGTTTTCCAGCGCCTCGGGATTTCGGCCGCTCGTGACCCATGCCGTCGGCATTACCAAGAGATCGGCACCGCGGTCGACCAGCGTTCGAGCGATCGTAGGGAGGCGCCCATCGGCGCAGACGAGCACGCCCAGGCTGCCGGCGGCGGTGCGAATCGGCGCGAGTTGCGTGCCCGGCGCGAACCAGCGGCGGTCGAAGTGCCAGAGAAAGAGCTTGTCGGCACGCCCGGCGAGTGAGCCGTCAGCGTCGATGACGAACGCGCCGTTGCGCACTCCGGTATCGCTGCGTGCCGCGGCGCCGATGACGATGACGGTTTGCGTCGCGACGGCGATCTCGCGCAGCCGGTCGAGCGCGGCGAGGACCGCCGTCTCCTCGTTGTAGTGAGACGCTCCGAGGACGTACGCCGGAAACGTCGCCTCAGGCAAGACAAGCAAGTCCGTCTGCGCAGCGTTGCGCCGCACTTCCTCGATAATGCGCTCGCGCGCACTCGGAAAATCGCCGCGGTCATGCGCGCGAAGCTGCATCGCCGCGATGCGGAGAGAGGCGTTCATCGTCGGTCGTTGATTCGCGGCTCGAAAGGTATGCCCTTACCAGCCGACCAAGTCTGCGCCCCGGGGGATGTTTCCAAACGTGAAATTTGCGATACCAACGATTACGCTTTCGGCTCTTGCCGCAGGCGCTATTTCTTTCGGGACGGTCGCATCGGTCGAGCCGGCCCTTGCCGCCACACCGACACCGACGCCTTCGGCGAAGCCGAAGAGCAAAGACGTCTGCGATTCGACGAGGAGCAAATGGGCGCACCTGCAGTGCGAGCAGTTCAACAGCTCGGCACCGGGGGACGAGTATTTCGGCCGCATGAAGATGAGCTATCTCGGCATCGACAACACGTACAAGGACGGCGCGATCAGCGCCGGTGCCTATACGACCGATCCAAAGCTCATCTCGAAACTCGATTTTGCGACCGAAGCGCTGCAGCGCTGGGCTGCCAAATACCCGAACGACCCGCAGCTCGCGCGGTCGTACTTTCTCGGGGTTCAGGTGCTGCGGAAAGTCTACACCCAGGCCGAGCAGCAGATGTCGTGGCAGTTCATCCAGCTGCTCGTCACCAAATACGGAAATACCTATTTCGGCAAGGTGATGAAGTCTTCGATCCAGGGCGGTTACACGGAGCATTGGTTCGGGATTGCGCAGATCTGCCCGACGCCGCTTCCGCCCGGCGTGACGCCGGATGCCACGCCCGCTGCGACGCCGAGCCCGACGCCGGCGCCCGGACGGGCCGCGGTCAACGTGATCACGCCGCCCTGCGTGCAGCCCTCGCCGGTGCCGGCCGAGATGGGACCGATGCCCACTGCGCTTCCGGCGCCATCGGCGACGCCGCATAAATAGTGAAAGCCCCCGCGCGGACGCGGGGGCTTTCGATTTACTGCGGAGTTGAAGCTTAGAGCTTCAATCCGATGCCCGCGTACGGGCCGCTTTCCGAGAATCCAATCGGAGCGGCGTTGTAGTTCCAACCCCGATCGCCCAGGAACCCGGCCTCGATGAAGAGCGGGAATCCAGGGAACGTGTAGGTGACGCCCAGATCGAACTTGAGGATGTTGTATCCTACGATGTACGTACACGGGCTCGTCGGCGGGCTGCAAGCTCCCGCAACGCTTCCGTAGTTACCGTTCACGTTGAAGTAGTAGACGGCGCTGCCGTACCAAGAGAAGACGCGGTCGAGGTCGGGGAGTTTCTCCAGACCTACGCCCGCGCCGTTCTCGGCCGGATAGCCGTAGTTGTTACGACGCGACATGTAACCGCCGACGATGTAGATGCGTGGCGAGAGGACGCGAATCCCCAAGCGTGCATCGAAGTCGTAATCGCGGCCGATGAAGCCCGGAACGAATGACGTTCCGAGTCCACCGATCGTCGTGACGTAGCACTGCGGATCGCCGGAACCGCCACAGTTGTGCGGCCAGTTGTACTGGCGATAATCCACCTCGACCATGAACGGAAGGTTCATGACCGGGACTTCAATCGCACCGTGCAGACGGTATGAGAATCCGCCGTTGTTGTTATTGCCGGTGTTACCGGGGCTGAACTCGTTGTAGACCTTTGGCGAGATGATGTAATCGCCCGCCACATAGAAGTCGTAATACGGTGCAGCCGTCGGCACTGGGGTCGGCGTTGGCGGCGGTGGCGGCGGCGGAGCCGGTGGCGGCGGCGGCGGGGTCGCCGGGATGTAGCGAACTACAACCAGACGGCGGTCCGGCACCCACTGCACGTAAGCTCCCATGCCTTCCGAGATGACTCGGACCGGTACGAGAACGGTACCTTGATAGATCTCCGGCGGAACGTCCAGCGGACGCGATTCGCCGTTGATGATGACTTCCGGCTTTCCAACCGTGACTTTGACCTCGGCGCCGGGTTTACTGACCGTCGCCGTCTTGGAGCCTGCGTCCCACGATACCGTCGGGTACGGCGGGCCCATTTGCTCGAACATCGAGCGAAGCGGAATGAGAATCGTTCCGCCTCGGACGAGCGCTGCGAGCACGCGACCCTGCTTCAGGATATCAGGCTTGGTGTAGACGTGATGGTCGTTGTAGAGAATCGGATACTGACCCGACGGCGGGGACCCGAAGTTCGCCGGCGGAGCAGCCGTCGCTCCCTGGTCCTGAGCGATCGCGTTGGTTCCAATGTTGCCATGCGAAGCTCCGGGCTGGGCTGCGACCGCGGTGAGTCCAAGACCGGCTGCCATCAGCACGGCCAGGACTCCAGTGCTCAGTCGCTTCAATCTGTCCTCCTAGCTGATTAATTGAGCTTAGGCCTAACCGCCCGAACCCTCCGGGGCACGGTCGGTGAGTACCTTTGGCGTCCTTTTCGGGGACGGCCGATTGCCTCCCCTGCAGTGGGAGGCTAGTCAGGCGAGCTTTTCGCGCAGCTTCGCCAGGAACTTGGCCTTCTCGATTATGTAGCGCTCGTGGGTGCCTTCGGCCACCGCTTCCTGCTCGTCGAAGACTTGGACGGCGAAGCTGACCCGCGGGCCGTCGAGCATCACGACCTCGACCTCGGTCCGGACGATGAACCCGACCGGGACCGGCTTCTTATGCTCGAGATCGACATGCGTCCCAAGGGTGATCTGTCCGGTCTGCAAGACCGGCTCGACGCAGTGGATCGCGGCGCTCTCAACCAGTTGAACGAGCATCGAGGTGGAGAGGACGTCGACGCCCTTGTTGCCTGCCTTTTCGGCAGTCATCCACTCCTCGACGCGGCTCTGCAGGCTATACGAGCGGCCGATGTTGAGCTTAGCGCTCATGCCCCCGGGAGATACGCCCTGCAGCCGATGACCTCATGCCGAGGTTCTGGGGGGCTGTAGGCTCCCGTGGGGGCTTCTTTGAATCAAAGGCCCTTGGGCGCCGTATATGAGACCATGAAGGACCGATTTTAGGAAAGAGATGCTCAGGATGACACCCCTCTCCGTTTCTTTTAGAGCGACGTCGATGGCGCTTGCCGCCATTGCCGCGGCGTCCCTTCTCACCGGATGCGGGAAGAAGGCGCCCCCAGGGGTTCCGCCCCTCACGGTCGACGCGGCCGCGGCGACGCGCCAGAACCTTGCGACGTACCTGACGCTCGACGGGCAGATCGCACCGCTCGAACAGTCGACGCTCGCCTTCCAGCAGAGCGGCACGATTCTCAAGATCAACGTCAACATCGGCGATATGGTGCACAAGGGAGAGCTGCTCGCAACGATCGATCCGCGCACGCTTCAGGCGTCGCTCGATCAAGCGCGCGCGCAGGCGGCGCAGTATTCGGCTGCAGCGCAAGGCTCGGTCGTAGGTTATCCGGTGCAGGTACAGACTAACGAGGCCGCGGTGCAGACCGCCAAGGCGTCGTTGGAGAACGCAAAACTCGTTTACGACCAGAACAAGCAGCTCTACAAACAAGGATACGTTTCGGAGACGACGCTGCAGCAGTCGCAAGCGAACTACGTCCAAGCGCAGCAGACGTATAACAACTCGGTCGTCGGCCTGCGCAATAACGTGGTGAGCGCGCAGAACGTGAAGTCGCAGCAGGCTCAGGCCGCCGCGGCGTCGGCCCAGGCCGATCTGCTTGCAACGCAGCTCTCGCAGACGTTCTTGTATTCGCCGTACGACGCGGTCGTGGCGAACCGCCTGGTCGACCCCGGCGCCTACGCCTCGCCCTCGCAGCCCGTCCTCCAAGTGGCGCGCGTCGACAGGGTCTGGATCAACGTGAACGTGCCTGACGAGGATTTGCCGTACGTCCATCCGGGAATCACCGTGACGTATCAGTCGACGTCGCTGCCGGGACGGACGTTCACCGGACCGGTCCAAACCGTGAACCTGGTGCCGACGGCGGGAACCCTCTCCTATCTCGCGAGGCTCGAAGTGCGCAATCCGGGATATGTTTTACGCGGCGGCATGCTGGTCACGACGACGGTGACGAAAGCGCACGCCGCCAACGCGATCGTCGTGCCGCGCAACGCGGTAGCGCAGACGCCGGCCGGCAACATCGTCTACATCGTCGCCGACAATAAGGCCCAGGCGGTTCCGGTGCGCGTGGGCGTGCAGACCGACACGCTTTCGCAGGTCATGAGCCCGAAGATCCAGCCCGGGACGATGGTCGTAACCACGCGTCCCGATGCCCTCAAGGACGGCAGCGTCGTCGCGGTCAGCAACGGCAGTGCACCCTCCGCCACCGCCGGCGGCACGGTGCACTGACGATGAATCGCGGACGTTTTCGCGCGCGAGCGCTCGTAGCGGCGCTCGTGCTGGGGACCCCCGTGACCGGCGTGGCCGTCGCACAGACCGTACCGACGCCGCCGCCAAGTTCGGGCGAGATACAAGGCGTGCCCGGGATCATTATGCCGTCGCCGCTTCCCCAGCCGACCATCAGCGGAACGCCGCTGCCGTATCCCGCGTACGGCACGCCCGCTCCCGACGTCGCGCAGCTCAGACAGAAGAAGGGCGTGCCGCAATCGATCACGCTCACGGATTCGATTCGAATCGCAGTCGCGCTCTCGCCGACCTTCGCGCTGCAAAACGCGCAGTGGGCGGCGATTCACGCGAAATACACCTCCTCGGTCCAAGCCTACTATCCGGGTTTGAGCGCGAACGCCCAGGCAGGAAACGAGTATTCGAACGGAACGACGAGCAGTACGAGCGTCGGACGAGCGACGAGCAGCCCCGGCCCGAATCCAGCGGCGGCCTTCGGCTTGGCGACGCCGGCGGCGTACTCGCAGTCGAGCGTGACCAACGAGTCGGCGACGATCACCGTTACGCAGCTCATCTATGACGGCGGCCGCACGGTCGCCAACATTCGCTCGGCGAAGGAAGCCGACATCGCGGGTCGCGCGACGCTGCTGCGTCAACTGCAGACGCTTGCCTTCAACGTCGCCAACGCCTACTACACGGTGCTCGAGGATAACGCGACGGTGACGGCCGACGCACAGCTCGTTCACGAGTTTGAAGTGAACGAAGCCTCGACGGCGGCTCAGATTCGCAACGGTGCCGCGGCGCGGTCCGACATCGCGGCCGCGCAGTTCCAGACGGCGCAGGCACGCGGCAACCTCGTGACGGCTCAAGGTACCGCGATCGGTGCACAAGCGTCGTTTGCGACGACGCTGGGTCTCGACGCCGACGCGGAGGTCGTTCCCCAGCAGATCACGGGGCAGCCGAACGCACCGAATCCCACCTACGAAGCCTCGCTCAAGCGGGCGTTCATTATGCGCCCCGACTACCTCGCAGCCGCCTACAACGTTCAATCGGCCCAAGAGAACCTACGCTATGCCAAGCTCGCCCGATTCCCGATTCTCACCGCGGGCGCAAGCGACGGAGTGAGCCGTCAATTCATCGACTGCTTCTCGACCACGGAGACGGACAAAAAAGGCAACGTCGTTCCGATCTCACTCTGTCCGGCCGGAGCGGCGGCTCCGAACGGGATCCCGGCGAGCTGGTCCAACAGCAAGACGATCGGCCTGAATCTGTCTATTCCGATCTACGACCAAGGCGTGACGAACTACAACGTCGCGGTCGCGGCATCGCAACTCGATCAAGAGACCGCCAACCTCAACTCGACGAAGCTGACGGTCGAATCCGACGTGCGCTCGGCGCTCGCGACGTTGATCTCGGCGCGCTCGTCGCTCGTGCAAGCGCGTTCGGAGCTCGTCGCCGCACAGGTCTCGTTGAGCGCGACACAGGCGCAGTATAAAGTCGGCGCGACGACGATTCTCAATGTCGTTACGGCCGAGGCCAATCTCACGACCGCGCAGTCGGCCTACATCACGGCGCTTTACGGCGTGCAGACTGCCGAGCAGAACTATCTGTACGCGACGGGTGTGAGCGACGTTCAGCTCTAGTCTCGGATGATCCGTCCGGCCGCCGAACCGCCGGCAACGATCTCTGACCCGGTCAACGCGGCGATTCTCGCGGTCTCGGAAGACCGGCTCGCCGGATTCCAAGTCGATCCGTTCGGCGAGATCGCCGCGCGCAGCGGCGTGCCCGTCGAGAGGGTGCTCGAGCGCGTTGCCGCGATGCTGGGGGCCGGAACGATTCGCCGCGTTCGGCAGACGATGCTCGCGACGAACCTCGCGCGCGGCGCGCTCTGTGCATGGGAGATCGCGCCGGATCGGCTCGACGCGGCCTTCGAGTTCATGTTCCGCGAGGACCCCTTCTCCGGCCACGTCGTCATTCGCACGACCGACGCCGCCTCGCCGGGCAGCACCTATCGGCTCTGGACGACGCTCAAAGTTCCCCAGGATTATTCGCTGCCCAAGCACGCCGAGTGGCTGCGCGGCCAAGTCGGCGCCGAGCGCGTCCGCCTGATGCCCGCGAAGATGCTCTTTACCCTGGGTGTCGGCCACGTTCGGCGCCGCGGCCTCGAGCCGGGTGCGCGCGCGCCGGAGCCGGCGCAACCGCTCCTCACCTCGATCGTCCGGCTCTCGGAGCTGGAGTGGCGCGTCCTGGTCGCGCTCAAGCGCGAGTTTGCTCCCGCCGAAATCGTCCGCGATCTCTGGCGCGCGCGCGCGGCCGAAGCGGGCGTCGATCTCGAGACCTTCTGCGAGATCGCGCGATCCCTCGACGCGCGCGGCGTCATCGGCCGCTTCTCGACGTTCCTCGAGCACGTCAAGCCTACCGCCGGCAACGAGCGCGTCACGCGCTACAACGCCCTCTTCCACTGGGCCGTGCCGCCGGGCCGCGAGATCGAGGCCGGCTGCGAAGTCGGGCGCCACTACATCATGACCCACGCCTACTGGCGCGAGGGCGGACCCGAGTTCCGTAACGTCAACATCATGGCCGTCGCGCACGGCATCGAGAAGCCGGTCGTCCTGGCGCACAAGGCCGCGATCGACGCACATCTGCGCGAAGCGGGAATCCCGTTCGCCTACACCAACGTCTTCTGGGGCGGCCGCAGCGAGATCAAACCATCCGAGATCGCGCCCGCGGCTTATCGCGAGTTCTGCGTGGCTCGCGGTATCGATCCCGAGGCTATGCGCGCAGGCGACGACGAGGAGGAAGCATCTGCGTGACTCTTAGGCTACGGTGCGCCGCGGTTGCACTCTGCGCCGCAGTTCTCGCGGCAGGGTGTTCGAAAGTCTCCGGGGGCGGAGGCCCGGGCGCGGCGGGGCATCCGTGGACCGAACCCGGGGTGCTGCGATTCTCTGAGTTCTCCGATCCGAAGAATCTCAATCCGGTGTTGAATTCCGCGTCGCCGACGCTCGATCTCTCGATGTTCATCTTCTCCTGGACGGTTCGCTATGATGCGAACGCGCATCCGGTGCCCGACGCGCTTCGAGAGATTCCGACGATCGCCAACGGCGACGTGAGCAAAGACGGCTTGACCTTGAAATACAAGCTGCGGCCAAATATCAAATGGCAAGACGGCGTGGCGCTGACCTGCAACGACCTCAAGTTCACTTGGCAAGTCGTCATGAATACGCACAACAACGTGGTGACGACCGACGGCTTCAAGGACATCGGCAGCATCGACTGCAGCGATCCGCACATCGCCGTGATCCACATGAAGCGGCTCTACGCCCCGTTTCTGCAGCAGCTCTGGAGCGTGAACGGCAACGCTCCGATCCTCCCCGAACACTTGCTGGCGAAGTATAACGACGACAAAGGCTCGTTCAACACGGCGCCGTACAACTCGCTCCCGGTCGGAAGCGGACCCTTCAAGGTCGTTGCCTGGAACCGCGCCCAGGACGTCGAGCTGGTCGCGAATCCGAACTTCTATCTCGGTCCGCCGAAGCTGAAAAAAGTCATCTACAAGATTCTTCCCGACGAGAACACGGCGGCGACGCAGCTAGAGACGCACGAGCTCGACATGCTCGCGATGGGAACCGGACTCAAGTGGCCCGAGTACGCGGCGATGGCCGCCGATCCGAAGAACGGCCTGAAGGCCATACGCGTCGACGCCTTTGCCTGGGCGCACGTCGATTTCAACCTCCGTCACCCCATCGTTTCAGACGTACAGGTTCGCCGGGCACTGGCGTACGCGACCGATCGCAACGAAATCGTGCAAAAGGTCGCGCACGGGTCGGCGATTCCGGCGTTCACCGATCAGCAGCCGCACTATTCGTGGGCCTATACCGACGACATCGTGCACTACCCGTACGACCCGGCCAAGGCCGCCGCGCTCCTCGATGCCGACGGATGGAAGATGGGTCCCGGCGGTATCCGGGTGAAGGACGGTCAGCGACTCGAGATCACGATGAGCACGCAGACCGAATCGAACGCCGGCAAAGAGAACGAGACCGTTCTGCAACGGCAGTGGCGCGACGTCGGGATTCAAGCCGACATCAAGAACTACCCTACCAGTCAATTTTTCGACAACTCGACCAACGGCATTTTGCAGGGCGGACACTACGACGTCGCGCTCTTTAGCTGGCTTGGGGCCGCCGACCCCGACGACAGCGCGATCTACTCGGGAGCGAACTTCGCACCGCACGGGCAGAACGCCATGTTCTGGGACAATCCCGCGGCCACGAAAGCGATGACCGATGCGTTGAATACGATCGATCAAGGCCGGCGTAAACGCGATTACGTCATCGTTCAGCAGCAGCTGGCGCTCGACGTGCCGACGATCATCATCTACTTCCAGCGATTTCCGTTCGTCTACAACACCGACTTGAAGGGCTTCGATCCATCCCCGGTAATCTCGGGCTTTTGGGATCCGTGGAACTACTCGATCTAAGGAGCTTCGACATGATGAAGATACCGTTTCTGCGCATCGCCGCCGCCGGTTCGGTAATTGCCCTTCTCTGCGCGTGCAGCAAGACGGGAGGCGCTGCCGGCGCCGGCGGCCGAGCGAATGCGTGGACGCAGCCGCACGTGCTGCGATTCGCCGACGCGGGTGACGTCAATACGCTCAATCCGCACCTCGGCCAGTTTGCCTCCATCGGCTATCTTTCGTCGATGACGATGGCCTATCTCATCAAGTGGGACGAGAACAACAACCCATATCCCGAGCTCGCAACGGAGGTGCCGACGCAGGCGAACGGCGGCGTCAGCAAGGACGGCCTGACGATTACCTTTCACCTTCGCAAGGGCGTGCGCTGGTCGGACGGCGCGCCGTTCAATGCCGACGACGTCGTCTTCTCGACCAACGTCGTCAACAATCCCGCAAACAACGAAGTCGGGCGGCTGGGCTGGGATCTCGATCACGAAGACGACGAGCCCGACAAGTATACCGTCATCTATCACCTCAAGAAGCCGTACTCGCCCTTCGTCGAGACGTTCTTTTCGACGGCCGGGGCGAATCCGTGCATCCTTCCCAAACATCTCTTGGCGCAGTATCCGAACATCAATCACGTCGCCTACAACGAGCTTCCGGTGGGAATCGGACCGTTCAAGTATCAGCGTTGGGACCGCGCTCAGCAGATCGTCCTCGTACCCAATCCCCTCTATTGGCGGGGTCAGCCTAAGCTCAAAGAAGTCATTTATAAAATCGTTCCCGACCGCAACACCGTTCTCGCGCAACTGCAATCGCACGAGCTCGACATGTGGAATTTAGTGCCGGGCACCTATATGGCTCGTGCGCAGGCCGTGGCGGGGAACCAGATTATCCGCCAGCCGAGTTACTTCTACAATCATCTCGATTTCAACATCCAGCGACCCGGGGTGGGCGATCCAGTCGTGCGCGAGGCGATGCGACTTGCCATCGACCGTCGCACGCTCATCGAAAAGATCGGCCGCGGCGTCGGAATCCTTCAAGAGGTGACGACGCCGAAGAACGCGCCGTACGCCGTTACGTCGATTCCGCCCGTTCCATTCGACATCGCGCGGGCGAACGCGATGCTCGACCAGGACGGCTGGAAGCGCGGATCCGACGGCGTGCGAGCGAAGAAGGGCGTCCGGCTCGCACTCGATTACGCGACGACGGCGGGCTCGCCCGACGTCGACGAGCAGATCGAGCTGGAACGGTCGTGGTGGAAGCAGATCGGAATCGACATCACCGTTCGCCACTATCCGCCGGCGATGATGTTCGCACCGTTACAGGACGGCGGTATCGTCTACGGCACCAAGTGGGACATGATCGGCTTCGCCTGGCTCAACGACGCGATCGGCGACTATTCGTCCTATCTCTCTTGCCATTCGTTCCCGCCGAACGGCCAAAACAACACGCGCTGGTGCAATCCTCGGGCGCAGGCAGCGATGGACGCGCTCTTCGCGCACTACGGCCAGCCGCAGCGCAACGCCGACGTGCTTGCGATCGAAAAGGAGCTCGTCAAAGACGCGCCGATGATCGTGACCTCGCTGCGCGAGGATATCTACGCGTACAACAGCGACTTGAAGAACTTCCATCCCAGCGCGATCACGCCGTTCGACAACATGATGGACGTCGATATATAGCGTAGGCGAGGAGCGCGCAACCGGCCAGCGAGAGCGAGCGGAGCAGCGCCCACGCAGGCGCGGGTGCGAGCAATCCGCTCGCACGCTGCTCGTCGGACCAGACCGCCGCGGCCGGTGCTGCAGCGGAGGTGTGAAACGCGCCGAGGGCATCGGGCCAGATCGGCGCCGGATGCGTTAGGGCCGTCGAGCTTGCGAGCGCGAAGAGCGCGGCAAATATCACGGCGACGGAGAGCGTACCACGCGCCGGCATCTCTTCGCCGAGCGCGCCGAACGCCGCAAATGCGGCGAGCGCGAGCAGCGCGCTCTGCGCCACGCCGGTCGGACGCTGCGCGAGACCGAGCCAGTCGGTGGCGGCGAGCAGCGTGCCCGCAAACGCGATCGAACGCGTGACGCCCTTGCATCGCAGGCCGCACCAAACCGCTGCAGCGTAGGCGACGACGAGGTCGTGCTCGTGAACGAAGCTCGCGACGAACGGCGTGAGCGCCGCGAACGCGGCAAAGCGGGCGAACCGGTCGCGATTGTGCCGGGCAACGGCGATCGCGGCGGCGACGGCGAGCAGCGCGGTGACGACGCCGACGAGCTTTGCCGCGGCAGGCGACGCGCCGAGACCGAATGCGATCGCCCCCGGGGTGAGCTGAATCGCGGCAAAGCGTTCTGCCGCAGCGTGCGCGCTCAGCGTTCGTGCGTAGGTCAGCGGCCATGCGGCGCCCGCGGCCAGCACGCCCAGGAGATAGGTCAGGATTGCGCCGAGGACGATCGCAACGGTCGTGCGGTTACGGCCGAGCTGTGAGACGAGGCCGAGCGAGGCGTTGGGTTGGGCGAAGGCGATGCACGACGCGATCGCCGCGAATCCGGGTGCGGCGGCGGCAACGAGAGCGGCGAGCAGCGCCGCCGCGAACGCCGGCAGGGCGAGTTGGCCAAGCGCGAGATCGCTGGTGACGGGCCCCCAGGCGATCGCCAGCGCGAATGCGGCGAGAATGGTAGCGGAGGCAACGCGCTCGCCGCTTGCGCGAAGGGAGCCGGCAACGAGTGCGAGCAGCGCGATCCCTAAGATCACCGACCACAGCATCGCAGCAGTTTGGTAGGGCAGCCGCGCGAAGAGCGACCAAAGCAGCAGCGTCGCGGGTGGACCGACGAACGGCAAGAGTTCGTCGCGACTGCGATCGACGCCGGCGATAGTGCGCTCCGCGTTCCAGATCGCGCGGCCGTACGGATCGGCGCCGGCATTCCATGCCGAGCCTGCCGACCAGTAGGCTTCAAAGTCGCGTAGGTACGGCCCCGGGGTCGAATGCGGCCGAACGGCGACGATCGCGACCGCGATGCTCGCGAACGCGACGGCGAGCGCGAGGCGCCGGATCACCAGGCGGGCGTGCCCGCCGCGGCCGGTGTCGCAATCACGTGCGACTGCGCCATGATGAAGAAGAGGCCGAGGAGCGTCGCGAGATACCAGCAGCTCACGCGCACGCGCGCTCCAAAGGTCATCCGCAGCGCGCGCGGATCGACGTGCCCCCGCCAGGCTGCGATCATCGCCGGGAGGCCGAGCAGACCGATGATCGCGACGAAGAGAATCGGAATGTGGAGCAGGACTGCAAATGCGACGAAGAGTGCGAAGCCAACGATCCAGAGCGGCGGCCAGAGCGCGCCGATAATTCTTCCACCGTCGAACGGCGGCATCGGGATCATGTTGAAGAGGTTCAAGAATGCCGAGAGATCGGCGCACGCGTACCAAAACCTATCGTGCGTCGCGCTGCCGACGACGTAGCAGACGGCCGCTAGTCCAAAGCCGACGAGCGGGCCCGCGAGCGCGATATAGGCATCTTGCTCGAGATCTTCCGGCGCAGCGCCGGCGGTGAAGGCACCAAGGAGCGGGACGAATGCCGGCAGCCGCGCCGGCAATCCGTAGGCTCGAAACGCAAAGTAGTGGCCGAGCTCGTGCGCGAGCAGGAGCAGCATCACCACGACGGCCAGCTTCCAGCCGAAGATCACGACGTAGATCCAGAGCGAGAGCAAGAACGTCCAGCTGAGCGCGACGAGCTTGGTGCCGAAGAGGAGCAAGAACTTGAACTTGAGCAAAAAGGCGGCGGCTGCAGCAACGAGCGCGCCGATTCCGGTGCGGCGCCGTTGCGCGGGCTTCGGGCTCTCGGGCGGCGACTCGGAGGGCGGGAGGTATTGCACGCGACCCTCTTCAACCGCATCGCGTGCCGGTCATCGCGATCGTTGGAGGAGGTTTTGCCGGGATCGCCGTCGCCCGCCGGCTCGAAGAGCGGCTGCGCCCGGACGAGGCCGAGATCGTGCTGCTGAGCCGCGAGAACTACACGCTCTTCACGCCGATGCTCCCCGAAGTCACGTCGGGAGAGCTCGAGGTGCGCCACGTCGTCACCCCGATCCGCACGCAGCTGCGCCGCTGCCGCTTCGTCTTGGCCGACGTCGACGAGGTGGATATCGAAAACCGGACCCTGCGCTACCACCACGTCCTCACCCGCAAAAACGTCGTTCTCTCCTTCGACCAGATCGTGTTCGCGCTCGGATCCTCGACCTCGGACTTCGGACTGCCCGGCGTCGCCGAGCACACCTGGGCGCTCAAATCGCTCGAAGATGCCGAGCTGCTGCGCAATCATCTGGTCTGGCTGCTCGAACTCGCCGATACGATCGACGACGAGGCGCGACGCCGGCGACTGCTCACGATCGTCGTCGTCGGCGGCGGATTTACCGGCGTCGAGACCGCGGGCGAGATCGCCGAGCTCTTTCGAAGCGTGCTGCGCTTCTACAGACTCTTGCAGGCCGAGTCGGTGCGCGTCGTCCTAGTCGAGGCGGGGCCGGTGCTGCTCGCCGGACTTCCGGCGAAGATGGGTGAGTATTCGCGGCGCGTCTTGGAGCGGCGCGGCGTCGAGGTGGTTACCGGCGACGGCGTCGCCTCGGTCGACGAAACCGGCCTTACGCTGCAGAGCGGACGCCGTATCGAAAGCGAGGCGGTCGTGTGGAGCGCCGGGGTCAAACCTTCGCCGACGATCGCGAAGCTCGCGGTGCCCAAGACCAAGCGCGGAGCGATCGAGACCGCGCGCGACATGAGCGTACCCGGTCTGCACGGCGTTTGGGCGCTCGGCGATTGCGCGGCGATTCCGGATGGTTCGGGCGGCGCTTATCCGATGACCGCACAGCACGCCATTCGCGAGGGACCGGGACTCGCCGAAAACATCGTTGCGGTTCTGCGCGGTCGCCCGACGAAGCCGTTTCAATATCAAACGCTCGGTATGATGGCGGCGCTCGGCGGCCGTAAAGCCGTCGCGCAACTCCCCGGCAACCGCGTCATCACCGGTTTTATTGCGTGGTTCTTTTGGCGTACGTACTATCTGCTGCGGCTGCCGGGACTCGATCGCAAGATGCGCGTCGCCTTCGACTGGACGCTGGAACTGATCTTTCCGCGCGATACGGCCGAGCTGCGGTTCGGCGAACGAAACGACGGCGGCGAGAGATCTTCGTGAAGAGAGTGCCGGTTTTGGCCATTGCGCTCGCGATGATTGCATCGCTCGCTTCCGCCTGCTCGACCACCGGGACTTCGCTCCCCGGCGGCGGATCGCACGACGGAAATCCGGCGATCCTGCAGCGTAACGAACGCAACCGGTGGGTGACGCTGACCGCCGTCGGTCGAGGCACGCCGTACGCAGCCAACGTTCTTGCCGGCAGAGGCGTCATCTACGTCGTGGCAGGCTGGGGGAAGGTCCACCGTTACGAGAGCTTTGCCACCATCGATATGAACGGCGCCGTTTCGCACGCACCGCGCCAGCCGACGTGCAGTTACGTGGGCTCGATCTCCGGCACGTATCATTTGTATGCGTACGACATCGCGCTCAATCACGAAGGCAACTCGGTCTTCGTGAACCCCGACATCACGTTTCCCGGACTCGTGAACGAGTTTGGCTGGACGTTCGTTGCGCCGACCGGTAAGCGGTCGGCGTGCTACTTGGCCGACGTGAGCGCGGGCAACGTGAGCGTTCTCGCAACGGGTCCCGAAGATACGATCTGGGGCGCCGGTGCGGCGAGTCCATATCTCTGGAAGTTTTCCGCGGACGGCAGCGCGACGAACTTTGCGTTACCGGCCGGCGTGAGCGGTTTTGGCTCGCTCGTCGAGGGGCCCGATCGCGCTATGTGGGCGCAGCCCGAGAACGCGGCAACGGTGATGCGGATCAGCCCCGGCAGCGGGAGAGTGCTGAACACGTACGAGGTCCCCTGCGCGCTTCCGGTGCACGCGCTCGCCGTTGCATACGGACTCGTATGGGGGTACGCGAACGGCTGCATCTACTCGATATCGCCGAGCGGTGCGACGAGGGCGTATGCAGTCGGCGGCATGGTCGCCGAAGATTCGCCGCACGCAATCGCCGCCGGCCCCGACGGCGACCCGTGGTTCGTCGAGAGGGCCGGCGGCTCGGCCGGTGCGATCGGCACGATCGCTCCCAGCAGCGGAAAATCGAGGAAGTTTGCATTACCCGCCGGCGCGAGCGTCGCCTTAGCGTTGGGGACTGGCCCCGACCGCAATCTCTGGATTACCGACAAAAACGACGACGTCTACGTTTACGTTCCAAATCCGCTTCGCGTGGATCCGGGCTCGGTGACGCTTCCGCAGATCCGCGCGGTTGCGCGGCTGAAGGTTACCGAGACCGGCATTACTGCGTGGAAGGCCACTTCTGCGAATACCGCCGTTGCCAGGGTAAAGCAATCGTCGACTCCGAGCATCTTCTTGGTGATCGCCACCGGCTCGGGGAGTACCACGGTGACCTTTCGAGACGCGACCGGTAACTCGGTCGTCGTTCCGGTGACGGTGGACTAGCAGCCGAAGAGATACCCCCGCCGGCGGCGAACCTTCGGAAGATGCTCCGCGAACCGATCGAGCGCCTCATCCGCGATCCAAAAGAGTTCACCCGCGACGTCCCCTTCCCCGACGCGTCGCGCATTCGCATCTACGACGAAACGCTTCGCGACGGCGAGCAGATGCCGGGCGTCTGCTACACGCCGCCGCAGAAGCTCGAGATCGCCAAGGCCCTTGCCGGCGTCGGCGTGCACATCATGAGCGTCGGCTTCCCGGCAGCGTCGGAGGGCGATCGGCGCACGCTGCAGCTGGTGATGGAGGCGAAGCGCCGCGGCGAGCTCGGCGAGGTCGAGATCGTGGTAATGTGCCGCAGCAATCGCAACGACATCGACGTGACCGTCAAGACGCTGCGCGATGCGGGCATCGAGCCGCGCGAAGTCACGTTCTTCATCTTCACGAGCGGCAGCGATCTGCACCTGAAGTACAAGATCGGCAAGACGCTGCTGCGCTACGAAGGCCGCGACGAGCGCGAGTGGCTCGACCTGCCGCTATCGTTCTACCGCGATGCCAACATTCGGCTGCAGTGCGATGCGATCGGGCACGCGCGCGAGTGCGGCATCGAGCGCATTGAGTTCGGCGCCGAGGACGGTAGCCGCGGCGACGTCGACTACTTCATCGAGTATTTCAAGGCGGGGCTCGACGCCGGAGGCACGCGTCCGGCGTGGCCGGATACCGTCGGCACGCTGACCCCCGAAGCGACCCGCTGGTACTGTTCGCGCATCGTCGCAGGACTGCCGAAGGATCTGCCGATCGTCGCGCACCTTCACAACGACTACGGCCTCGGCACGATCAACGCGATCACCGCGGCCTCGTGCGGCTTTACGGTCATCTCGGTGACCGCGAACGGATACGGCGAGCGCGCCGGAAACGTCAAGCTGCACGAGCTGGTCGTAGCGCTGCGGGTTCTCTACGGACTCGAACTGCCGGGCTTCCGTTACGATAAACTGCGCGAGCTCGCGCGCTTCATGGAGCGGATGAGCGGGATCCCGCTGCAGCAGCACGAGCCGATCGTCGGTACAAAAGTCTTCGCTCACGAGTCCGGGATCCACACGCAAGCGATGCTGATCGACCACCGGATGTACGAGGCCGTCCCGGCCGAGTTGGTCGGCGCGCGGACCAGCTGGGTCTTCGGCAAGCACACCGGCGCCGCGCTTGTCGAAGATACGCTGCGCCGTCAACGCGAGCGTCTTGCGCGCGCGGGCGTCGAGCCGAGCTCCGAGCTCGCGCATCGCGTCACCGACGAGGTCAAGCGCCTGCGTGAAGAGCGCGCGGCTTCGAGCAAGAGCGAAGAGACCATCGAGGCTTACGAAGCGGCGATGCGCCGCCTCTCGCTAAATGAAGACGACGTCGTCGAAATCGCAATCGCCCTTGGAACCCCCGCCAAAGCCTCATAGCTCGCTCATGCACGCGCTTCGCGCAGGCGCAACCGTGTCATCCTTAGTTCGCGGGAGGCGGTTTTACGAGTGCCGGTGTAGAGTGGACGAACGTGTCTCTTGAAGTATTGAACACCGTTGCTACGCTCGGGACGTTTTTCGTCATTGCGGCCACGGCCGTTGCGGCGCTGATCCAGCTGCGTCACGCTCGAAGCAGCAATCAGATCGCGGCCTTAAACGAGTTGCGCGAAAGCCAACAGACCGATCACTTCATCAAGGCGTTGCACTGCCTTTATACCGAGTTGCCGTTACTCATCCAGGACCCGGAGTTTCGATATCAGCTCGGCCATCGCCAAGACCGGACGGCCAAATTCAACGAGGTCATATCGAGCATCGAAGCGGTCGGCGACTCATACGAGAACATCGGGCTTCTCGCCAAAACCGGCCTCGTCGATCGCCGGATTCTCCTCGATATCTACCCGATGCTGGTGATCGATGCATGGACCGCCCTTCTCGATGTAACCGCCATTTTACGGGCGCATTATGGCTCTTCGCTTTGGGAAAACTTCGAGTACCTCGTCGTGCTCTCGCAAGATTGGAACGCAGCGCACGCCGACGGAACGTATCCCCGTGGCATGCGGCGAATCGAAGTGCCCACCCGATGGCAGAGCGAGGACGAGGAGTACGCCTCAGCCCGGACCGATTACGCCTGACCGCCCAATCGCCAGGTAGCGACGAAGGCTTTGAAGACGACCGGATACGAGTCGTGCACGAAGCGCACGCTTCGCGAGCCGGTGCGCTCGAAGCCGGGGATCGTTGCGACGAGATGCGCCTGGGCGGCGGTCACGAGCTGGACGTCGAGCGTGATGGGCGGATCGAAGCGATAGAGTTTCGCCGCACTCGCATCGCGCACCGCGGCTTCAGCGCCCTCGCAAATCGCCTGCTGCGCTCGCAGCGGCACCATCGACGCGGCGGCGAAGTTGCCGATCGAATCCTTCACCACGACGCCGCGCACCCAGGGCATCTGTGCCTGCACGCCTTCGACCGTCGTGCGGTCGCCGGTGACGAGTAAGAGCGGCACACCGTGGTAGCCCAAGAGACCCGCATTGATCGTCGCTTCGCTGCAGGGAACACCATTGATCCGGACTTCGTAGATCACCGAGGGCGTGTACGTGTGGCAGAGCACGGCATCGGCGTCGCCCGCCCCGCCGTGGTAGCCGACGAAGAACGCGCCGTCGAATCCGCCGTCGGCGTCCTGCACCATCGAAAACGGCTTGCGGTTCCCGAAGATCACGCGTACGTCGGGCGGCAGCTCGTCGAAGAGCAGATTTCGCATCGGGCCGTGGGAATCGTTGACCAGCACGTCGTTTACGCCGCCGGCGCGCGCGCCCGCGATCGCGCTCGCGACCTCTTGCGTGTAGTACCGGCGGAAGGTCGCGTACTCCGGATGCGGCGTGCGCGCATCGACCTGCTCCCACGAACAGACGCCGGCCACGCCTTCCATGTCGCTGGAAAGGTAGAGGCGGGTCATGCGATGGGATTGGCGGCGGCGGCGATGCGCGTCGCAGCGATGAAGGCTTGCAGCAGCGTCGGGTAATGCGTCGATGAAAAGCGCACGGCCCGGCCGCCGATGCGCGTGAAGCCGGGAAGGAGCTCGATGAAGTCGGCGTGTTCGACCGCGGCCGTCTCGATCGTCAGCTCGAACGGCGAGTCGAAGACGAAGGGCTTCGCTCGCTCGATGCGACCCAACGCTTCGCGAGCGCCGGCCTGGATTGCTTCGCACGCCGCCTGTGGCGTCAGCGAATTTACCGCCGAGAAGCCGATCGCGTTCTTGACCGCGACGCCGATCGCCCACGGCATCGCGCGCGTCGTCTCCTCGACGATCGTATGGTCGCCGGTGATCAGCACGACCGGCACGCCATAGCTGCCTGCCAGCCCGGCATTGAGCAACGCCTCGCTGCAGAACGTCCCGTTCACCGAAACGGTGTAAATCGACTCACTGAACGTGTGCGAGAGCGTCGCGCAGCCTCCCGCCTTGGCGTGGTATCCGGTAAAGAAGACCGCATCCGGCGTGGCGTCGAGGCCTTGCATCATGCTCCAGGGCTTGGGAGCGCCGGAGATCACGCGCAGATCGCCGTCGTGCGGGAGCTCGTCGAGCAGCAGATTGCGCATCGACCAGTGAGAGTCGTTGATCAAGACTCCGCGCGCTCCGCCCTCGCGCGCGCCCTCGACCGCGGCGGCGACCTCACGCGTCATGTACCGGCGAAAGATCGGATATTCGTGCGCGTCGCTCGGGTCGCACTGCTTCCACGAACAGACGCCGGCGGTTCCCTCCATGTCGCACGAGATGTAGAGCCTCATTGCCGCAGCGCTTCCTGCGCCTGCGCGAGGCCGGTTGATGCTGCAACATTGTGCGGATTGGCGCGAAGAGCGCGGCGATAGAGCGGAATCGCCTCTTCGAAATGATTGGCCGCCAGATACATGTCGCCAAGCTGCGTGAGCGCAACGTCGTCGTTGGGATGGGCGGCGATGCGTGCGCGCAAGCTCTGCAGCTGCGCGACGACCGGTGCGGGCGGACCGCCCTCAACGCGGTTCTGTGAGCCCTGCTCGAGTGCCGCGCTCGCGGCCGGCTTTGCGGTTTTGCCGAAGACCGAGCCGGTGACTCCGAGGCCGACGCCCACGAGATATGCCATCGCAGCGAGAAAGATCGCAGCGACGAGCGCGACGATCGGCAGGTAGATCCGGGGCGGCAGACCGCCCGGCTCTTTTTCGGTCACAAGATTCGGTTGGACGCTCCGCGAACGAAATCATGCGTGGTGGTGCGTGCGTTGCCGAGTGAGGCCGATCTGCAGTTGCTCTTTGCTCGGTTGAACTACGAGCACTTCAACGGCGAGGTTCCCGATTGCCGGATCTGCTACAACGAGCGCTTCTCGAATACGGCCGGGCGCACCACGTACGGCCGCGATCCGATGATCATCGAGCTCTCGCCGAAGCATTTCCGGCAGCAGCCCGCGGCACTGACCGAGACGCTCCTGCACGAGATGATCCACGCCTGGTGCTACGCCAAATTCCGCGATACCGGTCACGGACCGCGATTCAAGCGCAAGCTGCGCGAATGCGGCCTCAGCTCGATCTACCACGAGCTCGGAAATGTCGGCCCGCTGAGGGAATCGAGCAAGCGGTTCATCCTGCGCTGCGAGCGCTGCAGCTTCGAAGTGCTGCGCCGCAGCGTGCCGCGCCGGCCGGCGAGCTGTCCGCACTGCAACAAACGTCGCTTTGACGAGCGATATCCGCTCACGATCTACGAGATCGTGGAGATGCGCGCTGCGGGCAACTCCCTCGACGGCGCGCGTGCCGCGCGGAGAGGCCGCGAGCGATGACGAACGGAGCGGCATGACGATGACGACCAAAGCGGCTTCCATGACGCGCTCCGAGAGCGACTCCATGGGGCGAATAGACGTTCCCGCCGACAAGTATTACGGCGCGCAGACGGCGCGCTCGCTGGTGCACTTCGACATCGGCGACGGTGTGTGGCCGCGCGACGTCATGCCGCGTCAGGTCGTCAAAGCGATGGCGGTATTGAAAAAGGCCGCCGCGCTGGTCAATCACGATCTCGGCAAACTCGATGCCGAGAAGATGGGCCTGATCGTTCGCGCTGCCGATGAAGTCGCCGAAGGACGGCTCGACGCTCACTTTCCGCTGCGCGTCTGGCAGACCGGCTCGGGAACGCAGACGAACATGAACGTCAACGAGGTGATCTCGAACCGCGCGATCGAGATCGCCGGCGGCGAGCTGGGCTCGAAGAAGCCGGTCCATCCAAACGATCACGTCAACATGTCGCAGTCGTCGAACGATACGTTCCCGACCGCGATGCACGTCGCCGGAGCGCAGGCAATGGCCGGGATGCTGCCGGCGGTGAAGGCGTTGCGCGACGCGCTCGCCGCAAAGGCAAAGGGCTGGGCGCACGTTGTGAAGGTGGGGCGCACGCACCTGCAAGACGCGACGCCGATCACGCTCGAGCAAGAGTTCTCCGGATACGTTACCCAACTCGACCGCGCGATGAAGGCCTGCGGAGAGGCGCTCGATCCGCTCTACGATCTCGCGATCGGCGGCACCGCGGTCGGAACAGGGCTCAACGCGCACCCCGAGTTCGGCGAGCGCACCGCGGCCAAGATCGCGGAGCTCACCGGACTCCCGTTTCGCTCGCATCCAAATAAGTTTACGGCGCTCGCCTCGCACGACGATTTCGTCTTTGCCTCGGGCGCGCTCAAGATGCTCGCCGCGGCATTGATGAAGATCGCCAACGATATCCGCTGGCTCGCCTCGGGCCCGCGAGCCGGGATCGGCGAGCTCATTCTGCCGGAGAACGAGCCGGGGAGCTCGATCATGCCGGGCAAAGTGAATCCGACGCAGTCCGAGGCGATGACGATGGTCTGCGTGCAAGTCTTCGGCAACGACCTGGCGATCAGTTTCGGCGCCTCGCAGGGGAACTTCGAGCTCAATGTCTTCAACCCGGTCATCGTCTACAACTTTCTGCACTCGACGAATCTGCTGCGCGACGCCTGCACGATGTTCCGCGAGCACGCCGTCGAGGGACTCGAAGCGAACGAGGAGCAGATTCGCAAGTATCTCGACGAATCGCTGATGGTGGTCACCGCGCTCTCGCCGAAGATCGGCTACGACAAAGCCGCCGAGATCGCCAAGAAGGCCCATCACGAGAAGACGACGCTCAAGCAGGCCGCCTTGGGCTTGGGTCACGTGACCGAAGAAGAGTACGAGCGCATCGTCGTGCCGGCGAAGATGACGCGCCCGAGCGGCTAGCTACAACTGCCGCCAGACCAGCGTGATCGCGGCGGTGACGAGCGCGATCGCCACGACGATCAGGAGTTGCGGCGAGCGTAAGCGCAGCGAGAGGCGCGCGCCGATCGGTCCGCCGAGCAATCCGCCCGCGACGAGCGGCACCACGTCTTTCCCGACCACGTCGTGCTGCAGGATGTGAGTGATGAGTCCCGGCGGCGACGTGAGTAGAATCGCAAAGTGCGAGGTGGCGCTGATCGCGTGTGCCGGTAGTTCCGAAAAGTAGAGGAAGGACGGCACGAGCACGATGCCGCCGCCCAAACCGAAGAGACTCAAGAATATCCCGACCACGAAGCCGAGCGCCAGCGCGCCGCGATACGACATACCCTTGAGTTCGCGGATCTCGCGCCCTTCGGGGCGTCCGGCAATGCGCTTCTCGGCATTCCAGGCCATGTCGACGGCGATCGCGATCAGCACCACTGCCAAGAGAATGTCGAAGATGCGAACGGGAATGTGCAGCGATACGATCGCGCCGAGAATGCTGCTCGGTATGCCGCCGATCGCGATGAGAATCCCGATCTTCAGATGGACGCGCCGGTGAAGCAGGTAGGTAAAGGCGCCGCTCGCGCTATTGGCGACGATGAGGACGAGCGAGGTTCCCGCCGCATTCGCGGGCGAGAACCCAAGAAAGATGCGAAGGATCGGTACCAGGATAAAGCCGCCGCCGAGTCCGACCATCGAGCCGAAGACGCTCGCGATAAAAGCGGCGCCGAAGAGCTCGAGTGCGAAGCGCACGGAGCGCCCGAACGACTAGCCGGAGCGGCCGATGTAGCGCCGGTCGCGCGTGTCGATGCGGATGACGTCGCCGCTTTCGACGAAGAGCGGAACCTGGACGGTCGCGCCCGTTTCGAGCTTCGCGGGCTTGGTGGTGTTCGTCGCCGTATCGCCGCGGAAACCGGGATCCGTTTCGACGATCTTCAATTCCACGTGGGCGGGAAGGTCGACGCCGATCGCGGCGCCGTCGTGGAACTGCATGTCGACGACCATGCCGTCTTTGAGAAAGTCGGCCGGGTCGCCGATGAGATCGCGCTGCAGCGTTACGTTCTCGAACGACTCCTGATCCATGAAATGATAGCCGTCGGCGTCGTTGTAGAGCATCTGCATCTGCCGGTTGTCGACGGTGGCCCGTTCGAGCTTCTCGCCGGCGCGAAAGGTTCGCTCGAGCGTCGTGCCGGTCTTGACGTTCTTGAGCCGCGTGCGGACGAAGGCCGAGCCTTTGCCCGGTTTGACGTGTAGAAACTCGATGACGGTCCAGAGCTGGCCGTCGACGACGATGGTCACGCCGTTACGAAGGTCGTTTGAGGAGATCATGCGCTGCCGGTAGTACGGTTCGAAGCGCGCGAAGCCCTGGCGCTCGGTACGCCCCGGTTAGGCGCGGCGTCCGGTGAGGCGAATTGGATTCTCCGTGCCGCCGCGCAGGCGCGCGATATTCTCGCGATGGGTGAAAATGATCAAGAGCGCTGCAAAGACACCATAGGCCGTTTCGGGGAGCGATCGGGTCAAGAACCAAATCGCAAAGGGCGCGAGCACGCTTCCGAGGATCGATCCCACCGACGAATAGCGCGTCAGCAACGCTCCTCCAATCCATCCCGCCACCGCGACCAGCCCCGCCGGCCAGCTGAAGGCAAAGACCGCCCCGAACGACGTCGCAACGCCCTTTCCTCCGCGCCAGCGCAACCACGGGGAGAAGCAGTGTCCGAGCACGGCTCCGGCGGCGACGATCGCCGCGATGGAACGATCGTTAAAGAAGAAGAGCGACCAGAGCGTCGGCGCAAAGCCTTTGAGCGCATCGAGCAGCAGCACTGCAACGGCGCCGCCTTTGCCGAGCGTTCGCAGCGCGTTCATCGCGCCGATATTTCCCGAGCCTTGACGGCGAATATCCGTACGGTAGAAGAAACGGCCGATGACGTATCCGAATGGAATCGAGCCGATCAAGAACGCACCGGCGAACGAAACGATCGGGATCGCGAACCCGGTCTCACTCACGCGTGCTCCTCGTCCTCTCGGCGGCGTCCCCGAAACTCGCAGCGTCAGCGGAACGCCTTCGAAATCGAAATGCTGCCGAATCGTGTGTTCGAGAAAGCGCTTGTAGTGCGGCTGCACGAGATCGGGATCGTTGCAGTGAGAAGACGAAGATCGGCGGGTGCGTCGCCGGCTGCGAGGCGTAGTAGATGCTGAAGACGCGCTTCCGCTCACGCCGGCGGCGGATGGGCGAGTACCGCGTCGCGCACGATCTCGTTGAGCTGCGGAGTGGGAACGCGCCGGTCGAGATTCTCGGCGACGCGCGTTACGATCGGCATCAAGACTTCCCAATCGGCGCTGCGTCTTTGCCGAGAGAAACGTGATCGGCGCGAACGCGGCGAATGGAATCGTGCTCGCGAATGGCCTGCGCCAGCTCGTCTTGGCTGAAGTCGCCGGTCTGCTCGCGAACCAGATCCCACTTGTTGCCGACGATGATCAGGCCCTTACGTTCTTCGATCGCGATGCCGGCGAGTCGCCGGTCTTGCATCATGACGCCGGTCATCGAGTCGAAGACGAGCAGCGCGATGTCGCAGCGCGCGATCGCCGAGAGCGAGCGAAGCGCCGCATAGTATTCGATCGCGCCGTGCGCTTCGGGTTTCTTGCGCAATCCGGCGGTGTCGATCAGCCGCAGCGTACGATCGTGCCAGCGAAAGAGCGTGTCGACCGTATCGCGCGTCGTTCCGGGGCTCGCCGATACGAGTGCGCGCTCCTCGCCGAGCAGCGCGTTGAGCAGCGAGCTCTTGCCGACGTTCGGCCGGCCGATCACGGCCAGCGCGAGCTCGCCTCCCGCCTCGGAAGGCGCCGATTCCGGCGGCAAGAGTGCGACGATGCGGTCGAGCAAGTCGCCGGTCCCCTCACCGTGGATCGCCGAGACGGCGACCGGCTCGCCGAAACCGAGCCGGGAGAACTCGGCGTGGACGGCCGCCGCGGCGTCGGGCGCCTCGGCTTTGTTCGCGACCAAGACGATCGGGCGGCGCTTTCGGCGCAAGATCGCTGCGACGTCGTCGTCGAGGGGATGAAGCCCGGTCTGCGCGTCGACCACGAACACGATCACGTCGGATTCGTCGGCGGCGGCTTCGGCTTGGCGGCGCGTCGCTTCGGCCAGCTCGGCGCCGTGGGCCATATCGGCATCGGGATCGATGCCGGCGGTGTCGACCATGCTGAAGATCGAGCCGCGCCAATCGCAGAGCGCGTAGAGCCGGTCGCGGGTAACGCCGGGCGTATCCTCGACGATTGCGAGCCGTCGGCCGATCAAGCGGTTGAAGAGGGCGCTTTTGCCGACGTTCGGCCGTCCGACGATTGCGACCGTCGCCGGGTGGAGCATGCCCCCCTGTTCTCGAACAGCGCTCTCCGAGCATGCCCAGCCTCTACATCGAGACGTTCGGCTGTCAGATGAACGAAGCCGATTCACGCTACATTGCCGAGCGCGCGAGCTCGGCCGGGTACGACGTGGCTTCCTCGCCGGAAGAGGCGAACGTTGTTGTCCTCAATACCTGCACGGTACGCGACAACGCCGAGCGCCGCGCTTACGGGCGCATGAATCACTTCAAGGCGCTCAAGTTGAGCGACCCGAGCGTGCGTCTGGTGGTCACGGGGTGTCTCGCCGAGCAAGACCACGAGACGATGCGCCGGCGCGCGCCGCACGTCGACGCGGTCTTCGGAACGCGCGAGCTGGTGCAGCTGGGCGATCAGCTCGCCGCCTGGGCGACCCGCGAGATGCTCCCGGGCGCGCCGCAGGATCGCAAGAAGGACGATATCGTGCGTTTCGCTCTCGGCGGCACGGCCGATGGCGTCACCGATGCGTTCTCGCACTTGCGCGCGTTCGTGACGGTCCAGCGAGGTTGCTCGTACTATTGTACGTTCTGTATCGTTCCGCACGTGCGCGGTCGGTTCGATCACCGGCCGCAGGATACGATCTTGGCCGAAGCGCGCGAGCGAATCGAGCTCGGTGCGCGCGAGATCATGCTCGTCGGGCAGACCGTCAACGCGTGGCGCGATCCCGCGAGCGGGGCAGACTTCGGCGATCTCTGCCGGGCCGTCACCCAGCTCGCCCGGCTTGGAGCGGCTCACCTTCATCTCGCCGCATCCCAAAGATTTCACCGAGAAGATCCTCGACGATCTCGCCGCGCTGCCGCAGCTCAATCCGCGGATTCATCTTCCGTTGCAGTCGGCCAGCGATGCCGTGCTGCGGCGAATGAACCGCAAGTACACGCTCGCGCAGTTCGACCGGCTCGTCGGGTCGATCCGCTCGCGCTTTCCTCACGCCGCGATCACGACCGACCTCATCGTCGGCTTTCCCGGCGAGACCGAAGACGATTTCGACGCGACGCTCGCATACGTCGAGACCGGCGTCTTTGCCAACGCGTTTACCTTTATCTATTCGATTCGGCGCGGAACCCCGGCCGCTCGCTGGGAGCAGGTACCTCAAGACGTTACAGCCGCGCGATTCGCGCGGCTGGCCGACGCGCAGAATCTTGTCACGCGGCGCTACCATGACCGGATGGAAGGCCGCGTCGTCCGCGCGCTAATCGCCGGTGAATCGAAGAAAGACGCAACGCGTCTGGCCGCCAAGACGCCCGACAACGTGACCGTCGTCGCGCCGAAGCCGCCGGAGTATCCCGCCGTCAATACGCCGTGGCTCGACGTTGCGATCGAGAGCGCGCACGTGTGGGGATGCACCGGTAGGGTCGTCGCGCGCGCGGCGCGGTTTTCGCAGGCAGGAGAGCCCGTCGGCCGTCCGGTGATCGATCTCATTTAGGAAATCGGGCTTGGCAAAGTTTTCGCCGATGCTCGAGCAGTACTTTGGGATGAAGAACAAGCATCCCGAGGCGATCTTGCTCTCGCGCGTCGGCGATTTTTACGAGGCTTACGGCGAGGATGCCGAAACGATCGCGCGCGCGCTGCAGATCGCACTCACCAGCAAAGAGGCCGGCGGCGGCAAGCGCGTCGCGATGGCCGGCGTGCCCCACCACGCGCTGCCGGGATATCTTGCCAAACTCGTGCAGCAGCGGTTCATCGTCGCGCTTGCCGAGCAGCTCGAGATCCCGCAGCCAAACCGGCTCGTTGCGCGCGGAATCGTGCGGCTCGTTACGCCCGGCACGCTGATCGAAGAGCAGCTCCTCGACGGAAAGCAGAACAATTTCATCGCCGCGGTCGCGGCGGTCGGCGAAACCTTTGCCCTGGCCTACGCCGACGTCTCGACGAGTTACGCCGCGGCGACGGCGCTCGGAGGGGAGGATGCCTACGACGAACTGCTCGCCGAGCTCGCCCGGGTCGCCCCCTCGGAGATCGTCGCCGACGTGCCGGCCGATCTTCGCGCGACGATCGCGACCGCGATCGAGGCGACGGGTGCGCGACTCGCTACACCGAGTTTAGGGATCGTCGAAACCCGCGAACGCGAAACCTTCGACGGCTACTCGCTCGAAGAGTCGTTCGCGGTTCACCGCGCGCTCGAAGCGCTGCGCGCCTTCGTCGAACGCACCGGCGTCACCAACGGCGAGGCGGGACCGATTCGGCCCCAGCTCTATCGTCGCCGTCACTTTTTGGTGCTCGATCCGGCAACGCGCAAGCATCTCGAGCTGACGCGCGCGCAGGGTCAGAATCCGCGCGCGACGCTGCTGGCGACGCTCGACGCCTGCGCGACCGCGATGGGCTCGCGCTTGCTCGCGCGCTGGATTCTCGCGCCGCTCGTCGACCGCGATGCGATCGAGTCCCGCCAGGATGCCGTCGCGTCGTTGCTTGGCGAGCATTCGCGCCGCGGATCCATCCGCGAGATCCTACGCGGCGCCTTCGATCTCGAGCGAATCGCGCAGAAGGTGCGTTTTCGCCGCGCGAGTCCGCGCGATCTCGCCTCGCTCCGGCGCACGCTCGAGATCCTCGCACCGCTGCGCCGCATGGCTGGCGAGGCACTCGCGGGGCTGCTCGCGCGCATCGCCGATTTTTCCGAGCTGCTCGACGACCTGCAGCGAACGCTCGTCGACGAGCCGCCCGCGCAGCTCGGTGAGGGCGGCGCCATTCGCCCCGAAGCGAATGCCGAGCTTGCGGAATGCCTTGCGTTGCGCAGCGACACCCGATCGAAACTCTCGGAGCTCGAAGAGCGCGAACGCGAGCGCACCGGCATCAAGACCCTCAAAGTAAAGTATGCGAGTCCTTTCGGCTACGCTATCGAAGTCGGCAAGAACCATGCCGACGCCGTGCCGCCGGAGTACGTGCGCAAGCAGACGCTGGCAAACGGCGAACGCTACATCACTCCCGAGCTCAAGGAGCTCGAGCTCGCGATTTCCACGGCGCAGTCGCGCCAGGAGCGGCTCGAAGCGCAGCTCTTCGAAGCGCTCGTCGAACGGATTGCGGCGCGCGCCGACGACCTGCTCGAGGCTGCCGGCACGATCGCCGAGATCGACGTCCTCGCGGCGCTCGCGCACGTTTCGGCGGAGCGCGGATACGTGCGTCCGACCTTCGTCGACGAGAGCATCGTGGCAATCGACGATGGACGCCATCCGGTGATGGAAGCGATTCTCCACGCGAAGTTCGTACCGAACGATCTCGATCTGCGCGCCGGCGAGCGGCGCTTCGTGCTTCTGACCGGGCCGAACATGGGCGGCAAATCGACCTATCTGCGGCAGACCGGATTGCTGGCGATCATGGCCCAGATCGGGTCGTTCGTACCGGCGAAGAAGATGGAGCTGGGCATCGTCGACCGCATCTTCACCCGCATCGGCGCCGGCGACGACCTCGCCTCGGGACAATCGACCTTCTATATGGAGATGGCCGAAGCGGCGAACATTCTGCGCCGCAGCACGCAGCGCTCGCTGCTCTTGATCGACGAAGTCGGACGCGGCACCGGCACGCTCGATGGGCTTGCCATCGCGCAGGCAATCTGCGAGTCTCTCCTATCGCTCGACGAACAGACGCCGCTGGTGCTCTTTGCAACCCATTTCCACGAGCTCTGCGCGTTGAGCGAACACTGGCAGACGGTCGTCAACTATCACATTACGGCGGTCGAAGACACCGCGCGCGGTGGCGCCCCCGTCTTCTCGCATCGCGTGCAGCCGGGGAGCTCGTCGCGCTCGTTCGGCATCGAAGTGGCGCGGATGGCCGGCTTGCCCGAAGCGGTCGTCGAGCGCGCGCAAGAGATCGCCGACGCGCTCTCCGGCGAGGCCGATTTGGAGTCGCGCGTTCCGCTCCGCAAGAAGATGCCGAAACGCGCGCCGCCGGAGCGTCAGCTGCCGCTGCTCTCCTGAGGGTCAGCTTCCCAACGACGGAAAGACTAGCTGTGCCGTCGAGATGAGCGTCAGCGCGCCGACGATGGCGACCGTCGCCCAAGCGATGGTGTTGAAGACCGGGCCGTTCGTCCAGCGGCCCATCAAGCGCTTGTTATTGATCAGCAACAGCATCAAGACCAAGACGATCGGCAGGAGCATGCCGTTGAGCACCTGCGAGTAGAAGATAATCGTCAGCAGCGGGGCGCCGGGAAGAATTACCGCGCTCGCGCCGATGAGGATCAGCGCCAAGTAGAAGCTGTAAAAGATCGGCGCCTCGGAGAAGCGATGGTCCACCCCGCGCTCGAAGCCGAACGCCTCGCAGACGTAGTAGGCGGTCGAGAGCGGAAGGATCGACGCGGTAAAGACCGCGGCATTGAGCAAGCCGAGCGCGAAGAGCAGCGAAGCGAACTTTCCGGCGATCGGCGCCAGCGCCACGGCGACGTCGCCGACGTCCTTTACGACGATCGGGTGCGCCGCATGCAGGTTGTGAATGAAGATCGTCGCCGCGCACGAGACGATGATGAAATAGGCGACGACGTCGGTCCAGATCCCGCCGGTGACGACGTCGATGCGGGAGTACTTGTAGTCGTCCTCGCGCACGCCTTTGTTGACGACCGCCGCTTGAATGTAGAACTGCATCCAGGGAGAGATCGTCGTTCCGATGACGGCGATGATCATAATGACGTATGCCTTGGAGGCCTGTATGTGCGGAACGACGGTTTGGCGCAAAACGTCGGGCCAATCCGGGTGCACGGCGAACGCGCTGATGACGTAGGCAATATACACGACGCAGAAGATGAGGGAGATGCGTTCGATCGACTTGGCGTTCCCGCGGGTAACGCCGACGAAGACGAAGATCGCGGCGCCGACCACCATCGCAACCTTAAAGGCCTCGACGTGCGCTACGTGCAGGTAGGAGCCGAAGATCGGCGCGGTCGCGGCGATCCCGGCAAACTCGGTGGCCGTGTTCCCGATTCCGCCGAGCACGAAGAGCAGCAGACACCAAAAGGTGACCTTGACGCCGAAGTTCTCGCGAATGAGGTCGGCGAGACCCTTGCCGGTAATCGCCCCCATCCGCGCGCACATCTCTTGAACGACGACCAGCGCGATCGTCACCGGCACGAGCAGCCAGAGCAGCGAGTAGCCGAACTGTGCCCCGGCTTGCGAGTACGTGAGAATTCCGCCGACGTCGTTGTCGGCGTTGGCGGTAATTATTCCGGGTCCGACGATCGAGAGAAACATCACGACGGATCGCCAGAGGCTCGGGCGAACGGCGCGCGTCGCAGCGGAGGTCATCGCGGGAAGCTCGCGCTAGGAGTCAGCTAACGAGGGCGCGCCAGAAGCTGAATGCCGGACCGGTACGGTCCCCTTGATTCGCGCGCAGCGTCTCGTCATGCGCCGAGCCGTTACCGATTCCAAGCCGGTTGCGGCCGAAATCGAACAAAAAGGCCAGAAACGTTTTCACGACACAGATCTCCCTCTCTCTTAGTTTGCCGTGCCGGCGAACGCAGGCGCAGCGTGAAATGCGCGGCTCGTCAAGAGCCGCAGGCTCGATCGACTAGCTGGTCCGTCGTCCATGGCGTGGCATCACCCCCTTTCAAAAATAAAAAACTGCCGACGCTCCTCGCGGGCCGACAGTTCGAGAAACTCCGCGCGGCGACGACCGCGCCATCTCCCTCAGTGTCGAGCTTTAGCACTGCACAACCTAGCCCCAGGCTTGGGGCGGCCGCGTTAGATTCCGCCTTGATTCGGCGGAGTCTGGTCACCCGTTGGGGTCTCTCGACCTTTCCGGGCAGCGGCATCTCTTCGTGCAGACGCCTCACCTAACGAGGAATCCTTAACCAGGATACTCGCGACCGAGGCTTTGTCAACCCCGAGCCGCGAACTCTCGGCGCGTGGCGAGCATACGCGAACTCGACGTCGTGACCATCGGACAGATTGCTGCCGGCGAGATCGTCGAGCGTCCCGCTTCGGTCGTCAAGGAGCTCGTCGAGAATGCGGTCGATGCCGGTGCGAGCCGCATCACCGTCAATATCGAACGCGGCGGCCTCGAGTTGATCGAAGTCATCGACGATGGAATGGGAATCGCACCCGAGGAGATGACGCTCGCGGTTCGTCGTCATGCAACGAGCAAGCTTCGCCAGGCAAGCGAACTCGAATCGATCGGAACGCTCGGATTTCGCGGCGAGGGTCTCGCCTCGATCGCGGCGGTTGCTCGCATGGAGTTGATCTCACGCCGAGCGGAGGCTTCCGTCGGTGCGCTCGTGCGCGCGCACGGCGAGTCGGCGAGTGGCACCGAGGCGGTGCCGGCGCCGATCGGTACCTCGGTCCGCATCGGCGCGCTCTTCGAAAACGTTCCGGTTCGACGCGAATATTTGCGTTCGGCGAGCTCGGAGTTCAACCGCATCTCGTCGTGGCTCTCGAGCTTCGCGCTGGCATATCCCGAGACGGCCTTTACGCTGCGTCACGATGGAAAAGACGTTTGGGTGATGCCGGCGAGTGCCGACGAGCGCGAGCGCTTGGCGATGGTATTCGGTCGGGGAGCCGCTCGCACGATGCTTTCGCTGCAAACCGATGCGAGCCGGATGCTGGAAGGCCGGCTGCGCGGCTTTATCAGCGCGCCCGGCGACGACCGTCCCGATCGCCGGATGCAGCTGCTCTTCGTCAACCGACGGCTCTTGCGCAGCACGCTTCTCGCGGGCGCTTGGACGAGCGGCTATGCGACGTACGCGATGACGGGGCGCCATCCATACGGCGCGCTCTTCTTGGATCTACCGCCCGAGCACGTCGATCCGAACGTACATCCGACCAAGAGCGACGTGCGCCTGCGCTACGGCAATCAAGTCTTCGATGCGGTCCGGCGAACGATCGTCGCGACGCTCGGCGCTCACGCAAAAGAGCGCTTCCGCGAGCATACGGGCCTCGGCGAGATGCCGGAGTTCTCCTTTGGTCCACCGGAACGCAACGGCGCCGCGCTGCGCGTACTCGCGCAGCTCGACCGCACCTTCATCCTCGCCTCCGACGGTGAGGCGCTGCTCTTAGTCGATCAGCATGGGGCGCACGAGCGTATCGCCTATGAGAATATCGTCGCCGCGTCGCGCGGGCAATCCGCGAGCGAGCCGCTGCTCGTGCCGTATCTCGTCGAACTCGATCCCGCGCGCAGCGCGGTGCTCGATCGAACGATCGAGTTGCTGCGCGAAGGGGGTCTGGAGATCGAGCCGTTCGGCGAGCGCACCTATCGTATCGTCGCAACCCCGTTCGGCTACGGTGCACGGCGCTTCGACGTGATGGGATTCGTCGACGATTTGAGCGACGAGCCGAAGCAGCGCGACGTACGCGAACGCGTCTGGGCATCGCTTGCATGTCATTCGGTAACGGTGGCCGGCGAGCCGCTCGAAGGCGAGGAGATGACGATGCTCGTGGAGCGCTTGCAGGCGTGCGAGAATCCGATGCACTGTCCGCACGGGCGACCGACGATGGTGCGCCTGAGCTCCGACGAGATCGCTCGCATGTTCAAGCGTGTCTGAGGTTCTGATCCTCGCCGGCTCGACGGCGAGCGGAAAGACCGAACTCGCCATCGAGCTAGCGCGCGAGTTCGACGCGGAGATCGTCGGAGCCGACTCCCGGCAGATCTACCGCGATATGGCGGTCGGCACGGCTGCGCCGTCGCCCGAACAGCTCGGCGAGGTACCGCACCATCTCGTCGGCTTCCTCGATCCGCGCGAGCGGTACTCCGCGGGGCGGTACGCCGCCGACGCGCTCGACGCCCTCGAAGATATTCGGCGGCGACGAAAACGGGCGATTGTGGCCGGCGGCACGGGCTTTTACATTCGGGCGCTGACCGGGGGCGTTGCATTGGCGCCGCAATATGACGAAACGCTGCGCCATCGTCTCGCGCGCGAAGCGCATCTTCACCCCGCGGAGTTTCTCCACGGCTGGCTCGAGCGGCGCGACCCGGCGCGCGCAGGCGCGCTCGGTCTCAACGATACCTACCGCGTCCTGCGCGCCCTGGAGGTCGCGCTCGCGCAGCCATCCGCGACGGTCCGCGAAGGCCCGGCGCGAACGCTGCGCAGTGCCGGTCTCTCCTGGGAGCTGATCTTTCTCGACGTGCCGTGGGAGATCGTCGATGCGCGCATCGCCCGGCGCATCGAGTCGATGTTGGCGCACGGCCTCGTCGAGGAGGCCGAACGGTTGGGCAGCGAGGCGATCGCCGCGACCGCCGTCGGTTACCCGCAAGCGTGCGCGTATTTGCGCGGGTGGTTGACGCAAGCCGAACTGGCTGCGGCGCTGGAGCGCGCGACGCGACGCTACGCGCGACGGCAGCGTGCGTGGTTTCGCAGCGAACCGGCGACGCTTTGGGTCGAACCCGGCTCGGTGCGAGCGGTAGTGCGGGAAAAGCTGCGATGGTCTGAGAAGCGCGACTGATGCACGTCACCAAAATGCACGGCGCGCGTAACGACTTCGTCGTCGTCGATGGGCGAACCACGCCGATCTCCGACGTGGGGTCGTTTGCGCGATGGACCTGCGATCGACGCGCCGGGATCGGCGCCGACGGTGCGATCCTTCTCGAACCATCGCAACGTGCGGACGTGCGAATGCGGACGATCAATGCCGACGGCAGCGAAGCCGAGATGTGCGGCAACGGCATACGATGTGCCGCGCGTTGGCTCGATGAGAACGGCGAGGGCGAGAAGATTGCCTTCGAGACCGAGGGCGGGATCGTCCGAACCGAGATCGTTGCGCGCGAGCCCGAGTACTTGGTGCGCGTCGCGATGGGCCGTCCGAAGATCGGCGAGATCGCGATCTCGATTCTCCCCGATGCCACCTTCGTAGACGTCGGCAACCCGCACGTCGTCATCTTCCGCGAGAACGTCGATGCCATCGATCTCGAGGCCGTGGCCGAAGCCGTGGCGCGGGAACCGCTGCTGCGCGAAGGCGTGAACGTTCATGCGGCTTCGCGCTGCGGCCCAAACGCGTTGGAGGTGCGTCACTGGGAGCGCGGCGTCGGTTCGACGATGGCCTGCGGCACGGGCGCGGTTGCCTCGGCCGCGGTCGCCGTCGCACGGAACGTGGTGCGCTCGCCGGTGGAAGTCTTCGTCCCGGGCGGGCGCCTCGTCGTCGAGTTCGACGCCGCCGGCGTCGCCTATCTCATCGGTCCTGCGGCACGCGTCTTCGACACGGAGGTCGATCTTGGCGTCCGCGTCTTGTCGTGAGGCCGGCGGAGTCGGTCTCGCCTCATGCGATGCGCGCGGCCGCATTGCCTTCGACGCGCGGCTCGTTCCCTTTGCCGACGGCGGGATCGTCCGCGAGGCGCAACTCGACGAACTGATTGCGGCTCCGCACGGGACGTTGGAGATGGTGTTGCCGCAGCGCCATCCGCTGACGACCATCGGACCGATCGCGCAACGCAGTGCGATGGCCATCGCGCTGCCGGCGGGATACACGCGCTTGTTGCTGCCCGCATATGCGTCCGCGCGCGGCGCGCCGATGCTTCCGCTCTTCGGATACACGTTCGCCTGTGCTCTCGACGATCGCTTATACGTCGCGGCGATGCGAACCGACGAAGGCGAGGATTGGGAGCCGCGGGTCTTCCGTGGCGGAGAGCTCGAGGCGTCGATCGCGCGGCGCACGGCGCTCGATCCGGAGAATCGCGTCTTGCGGCAGGTCGCGCTCTGCTCGCGCGATTACGCCTGCTTCACCGCGCAGAACGTCTTTCTCGAGCGAGGTGAGGCGGCGTTGCCGGTCTCGCCGAAGTGCAACGCGCGCTGCATCGGCTGCATCTCGGAGCAGGAGCCCGAGAGCGTGCCGTCACCGCAAGCGCGCATCGCCGAAGAGGCGGCGGCCGAGGAGCTTGCCTCCGTCGCGATCCATCATTTGGAGCGCGTTGACGAGGGGATCGTCTCGTTCGGGCAAGGGTGCGAAGGCGAGCCGCTGCTGCGTTCGGTTGCGATTGCTCGCGCGATCGAGCTGATTCGCGCGGCGCGTTCGAACGGAGTCGTCAACCTCAACACCAACGGGAGTCAGCCACGCGCGCTGGCGCGCTGCATCGATGCGGGCCTCGACGCCGTGCGCGTCAGTCTGAACTCGTTTCGTTCGCGCGTCTACGCGGCCTACTATCGGCCGATCGGATACACGCTCGACGACGTTCTCGCCTCGATCCGGCTGGCGGTCGCGCGCGGCCTGCGTGTGAGTCTGAACCTGCTCACCCATCCGGGCGTAACCGACGATGAGGAAGAGGTCGCGGCGAGCGAGGCGTTCCTTCGCGAAACGCCGGTCTTCATGATGCAGACGCGCACGCTCAACATCGATCCGGCGGTCTATTTCGAGGCGGTCGGCCGGCCCCGTGCGGTGATTGGAATGCGCCAGGCAATCGAACGCCTAGGCAGCCTCGCGCGCGTCGGCAACTTCACGCACACGCACTAGTTCGTCCGCGCCGTGAAGCTCTGGCAGATTCTGGTCGTCGTCGGATTGGGACTCGGCTTTGGCTTGATCCAACCGGGCCGCTTCGCCTACGCCTTGGGGCACGCGACGCTCTACGTCTTCCTGCCGCCGCTGCTCTTCGAGGCGGCGTGGAATCTCAACTACCGCGCCGTTGCGCGCCAGTGGATCGCGATCGCGGCGCTCGCCGGACCGGGCGTGCTGCTCACCGCGGTCATCGTAGCCGGCGCACTCGCCGTCGTGCGCGTTCCGTTCGGGCCGGCGCTGCTCGCGGGCGCCATCTTGAGCGCGACCGATCCCATTGCCGTCGTCGCGGTCTTTCGCCAGCTGAAGGTTCCTAAGACGCTGGTGACGATCGTCGAGTGCGAGTCGCTCTTCAACGACGCCGTCGCGGTCGCGCTCTATCGCGCCGTGCTCGTGGCGCTCGCGGTTGGTACGGCGAGCGCCGGAGCGACCGCACTCGTTGCTTTGAAGACGGCGGGCGGAGTCGTTGGCGGCATCGCGCTCGGAGTCGCGATCGCGTTTCTCGCGGCGCAGCTGCTGCGCGGCAGCAATCGCGCGAGGATTCAAATCGCGGCCACGATCGCGGGTGCCTACGGAGCCTACTTCGCCGCCGACGCGCTCGCGCTCTCGGGCATCTTTGCGACGATTGCGTTCGGCATCGCCTTTCGTTACTTCGAGCGCTCGTGGATTACGCTGCGTCTCGCGGAGGACGTCGGTCGCTTTTGGGATCTCGCAGCGCTGTTCGCCAACGTGCTGGTCTTCTTCATGGTCGGTGCGGCGCTGCAGCTCGGGCGCGTCATCGAGCAGCCGGGCTTTACCATTGCCTGTCTCGCCGCGATCGCCGTCGCCCGTATCGTCGTCGCCGGATTTCTCTTGCTCGGTCCCTATCCGCGCGAGTGGGTCGACGTGGTGCGCGTCGCCGGAATGCGCGGCGCACTCTCGCTCGCGCTGGCGCTCGCGATTCCGGCTTCGGTTCCGTACCGCGAAGCGATCATCGACGCAACCTTTGCCGTCGCGCTAGCGACGTTGGCGGCCGCAAGTCTAACGATCGTGCCGGTCGTCAAGCGCGTCGCCCTAGGACGTCGCTTACGATGAACGCGCTGACGAGCTTCGGTTTGCTGGCGGTGGCCGCGATGCTCGTTACCTACGCGCTCGAGGCGCGAAGCCGCTGGTTTACCCTGGCGTTCGCCGGCGCGTGCGTGCTCGGCTCGATCTATGGCTTTCTGCAAGGGGCGTGGCCATTCGGCATCGTCGAAGCAATCTGGGCCGCCGTTGCGGTCTATCGCTGGCAACGTCGCAACTCTTCCGTGTCATGCTGATCCCTCGATTCGGCGCTGCGCCTCGCTCAGGACTGCGCTTCGCGCAGGCACAATCGTGTCATCCTGAGCGGAGCGACGCTGAGCTTTGCGAAGCGGCGCAGTCCAAGGACGGCGGAAAGGATTAGGAGCCCTTGTTCGTCCTTCGACTTCGCTCGCTGCGCTCAGGATGACACATGCAGGTGCGGGCGCTGCTCAGGATGACACATGGAGGTGCGTGCTACTCAGGACGACACATCGGCTAGATGCCGATTGGGTAGGCCTCTTCCCCGTGCAGGTGAACGTCGAGCCCACGCTCTTCGGCGGCTTCGTCGACCTTGACCCGCGTGACGAGATTGATCAGCCACAACATCGCGAAGGTGAAGCAGAAGGCCCACGCGCTGCAGACGAGCGCGGCGACGAACTGCTTGCCGAGAAACGACGGATTACCGCGCAGCAGACCGTCGGCGCCGTTGGGGTTCCAGAGCGTCGACGCAAAGACGCCGAGCAGCACGATGCCGAGGAACCCGCCGACTCCGTGTACGCCCCAGACGTCGAGCGCGTCGTCCCACCCGAGGTTGTTCTTCAGCGCGACCGCAAAATAACAGACGACGCCGGCCGCTATTCCGACGATGACGGCGGTCGTGGGAGAGACGTAGCCGGCACAGGGAGTGATCGTCGCCAATCCGGCGACCGCGCCGGTGAGGAGGCCGATGAACTTCGGTTGACGGCTGCGAGCCCATTCGACGAGCAGCCAGGCGATGGCGGCGAACGACGCCGCAATATCCGTGTTGAGGAACGCCGAGGCCGTGACCGAGTCGACGCGCAGCTCCGAGCCGGCGTTGAAACCGTACCATCCGAACCAGAGCAGGCCCGTTCCGAGCGCGATCAACGGAACGTTGTGCGGTTTGTTCTCGATAACGTGCCGCCGTCCAACGTAGAGAACCGATGCCAGCGCCGCGAAGCCGGCGGAGGCGTGGACGACGATCCCTCCGGCAAAGTCGAGGCAGCCCCACTTCGCCAAGATACCGTCCGGGCTCCAGAGCATGTGCACGAACGGGAAGTAGACGAAGATCAGCCAGCCGGTAAGGAACCAGAAGTAGGCTTTGAAGGTGACGCGGTTCGCAAAGGCGCCGGTGATGAGCGCGGGCGTGATGATCGCGAACATCATCTGATAGGCGATGTGTACGACCAGGGGAATTCCCGCGTCGTTGCCGGTGAACATCGTGTGCAGGGTCACGCCGCGTAAGAACGCGTAAGTGGCCGGATTGCCGATGATTCCGTGCCAATCGGGGCCGAAGCTCTCCGAATAGCCGAAGGCAAACCACAAGACCGTCGTCCATCCGAGCGACATGAAGCTCTGCATCATGATCGTAAGGACGTTCTTGCGCTGTACGAGGCCGCCGTAAAAAAAGGCGAGCCCCGGCGTCATTAGCATGACGAGGCTCGCACAGAGCAGCATGAAACCGGTGTTCCCGACGTTGACGGGCATCTGCGTGGCAGGCATCGGCATCCTCCGCGGAGATTTGGGAAAGCTTGCTTGGCTTGCCTTGGCCGAATGCAGCGATTCTCCCGCCTCCGCGGCCGCCGGTGCTAGTTCATGAAGGAGAGGCCCGCCCCGACGTAATGCTGCGATTGCCCGTTGATGAGCGTCGGCGAGAAACCGTACTCGACGTCAAACTGCACGTGGGTGCCGAAGTCCCGCTGATAGACGAAGTCGATGAGGCTCTTCCCCGGCAAGCCCGGCCCTACCGCCGAGAAGTACGCGTACTCAGCCGAGAGTTGCGACGGACCGCCGGGCAGCGCCGCGCTCAGCTCGAGGCTCGGGATGAACGCAAAGTACGACTGCGCGAGACCGGCCGCGTTCGCGCCGCTCAAAGCGTTGAAGCTGAGCGTGCCCGCCAAGCTGAACTCCGAGTTGATCGTGTACGCGCCGTCGAGATCGCCGGTGAACTGCGCGTTCCCGGCGGTGAACGCGTTGCTGCCGGTCGGGATCGTCACGGCTCCGTAGATGCCCCAATCGCCGCTCGAACTATATCCGAGTTCGTACTTCGACGCCAAGCTGATGTCGGTCGAGCCCGTGATCCTGGACTGGCCGACCGAGGACGTCTCCGCATTCGGGAAACCGAACTCGAAATCGAGGTGCGGATCGAACGTGCCGACGCGCAGCAGCGACTGCGGATAGAGCGCGCTGCTCCCGCCCGGGGTGCCGGTCGTCGTCGTGTTGGTGTAACCGTTTTCAAGCTCGATGTGTCCGGTGCGCACGGTGCAAACGGCCGTGCTGACCGTCGGCCTGTTAACGATCGAAAGGAGCGAACCGCAAGGATCGCTCGGCGCGCTCGGCGTCGCCGAAGTCGAGGGTGCCGGCGAAGGTGACGGCGGCGGGCTCGGCGCGGCTTGCGCTCGCGCGACTCCGGCGCTTGCCGCGATGGCCCACGCCAAGTAGACCGATGCGATGAGACGGTGATCAATCATAACGCTCCTGATTATACGGCGGAACGCCCGCGTCTAGCAGCCGCCGGTCGGATTATCCACATGGACGTCCCATCGGATCATCCGATTGGCGGGTGGTGCTATCTCGGGCGCTACGCTATGCTGGGTGCATGCTGCTCGAGATAGGAATCGTGGTCCTGTCGATTGTGTGCTTTGCACTCTTGGACCTCTACGTTCTTGGCTGCGAAAAGGTTTAGCCATGGGTTTCGATGACGCGTTGGGCCTGGTTCTGACGTTGGGCGGGCTCGTCTATCTCGTCTACGCCATGCTTCGCCCGGAGAAGTTCTGATGACGGCGATCGGATGGCTTCAGGCCATCGTCTTCTTTTTAATCATTCTGGCGCTGACGAAGCCGCTGGGCTCGTACATGGCGCGCGTCTTCGAGGGCGGCCGCACCTGGCTGAGTCCGGTGCTCGTTCCGATCGAAAAGCTGATCTACCGCCTTTGCGGCGTGCGCGAAGACGAGGAGATGGCGTGGTACGTCTACGCGCTCTCGATGCTCGCCTTTTCGCTGATCGGCCTGGCCTATCTGTACGTCCTGCTGCGCACCCAGAAATGGCTGCCGTTCAATCCGCAGCACATCGACAACATGACGCCCGACCTGGCGTGGAATACGGCGGTCAGCTTTACGACGAACACGAACTGGCAGTTTTACTCCGGCGAGAGCGGCGATGAGCTATCTCTCGCAAATGGCCGGTTTGGCGTGGCATAACTTCGTCTCGGCGGCGGTCGGCATCGCGATTGCCGTGGCCGTCGTGCGCGGTTTGGTGCGCACGAGCGTCAAGACGCTCGGAAACTTCTGGGTCGACCTCACCCGATGCTCGCTCTACGTGCTGCTGCCGATCTCGATCGTCGTCGGTCTCTTCTTGGTGTCGCAGGGGATGCCCCAGAACTTCCACGCGTATGAAGACGTGAAGTCGATCGAAGGCTTCGCCCAGACGATTACCGGGGGACCGATGGCGTCGCAAGAAGTCATCAAGGAGCTCGGTACCAACGGCGGCGGCTTCGTCAACGCGAACTCGGCCTCGCCGAACGAGAATCCGAATCCGCTGACCAATCTCATCGAGCTGCTGCTGATCTTCTCGCTCGGCGCCGGTCTGACGTACATGTACGGCAAGATGGTCAAAGACACGCGGCAAGGCTGGGCGATCTTCGCGGCGATGGCGATTCTCTTCTTCGTGGGATTCGGCGTCGCATATTGGGCGGAGGCGGCCGGTAATCCGATCGTCCATCAACTCGGTGCCGCCGGTGCGAACATGGAAGGCAAGGAGTGCCGATTCGGCATTTCTGCCTCGGCGCTCTGGGCCACCGTGACGACCGACACGTCGTGCGGCGCCGTCAACTCGATGCACGATTCGTTCATGCCGCTCGGCGGGCTCGTTCCGCTCGTCGACATGCAACTCGGCGAGATCGTCTTCGGCGGCGTCGGCAGCGGCCTTTACGGCATGATCGTCTTCGTCGTTCTAACGGTGTTTATCGCCGGCCTGATGGTCGGACGCACGCCCGAATACCTCGGTAAAAAGATCGAACGCCGTGAGGTGCAGTTCGCGATTTTGGCGGTGCTGGTGACACCGGTACTCTGCTTGGTGCCGACGGCGATCGCCGCGGTACTCCCGGCGGGCTTGGCGACGCTCAATAACGCTGGACCGCACGGGTTCTCCGAGATCCTTTACGCCTTTACCTCGAGCAACGCCAACAACGGCTCGGCGTTTGCGGGCCTCGGACCGAATCTGTTTTACAATCTCATGATGGGCGTCAACATGATGTTCGGACGTTTTGCCGTCGCCATGCCGGCGCTTGCCCTAGCGGGGGCGTTAGCCGGCAAGAAATCGGTGCCCGAAAGTTTCGGCACGTTCTCGACGCACTCGCCGATCTTCGTCGCGCTGCTTCTCGGCGTCATCGTCATCGTCGGTGCGCTCACCTTCCTCCCGGCCGATTCGCTCGGGCCGATCGTCGAACATCTGCTCGTCATGCAAGGAAAGACGTTCTAATGCTTAGTCAAAGTCGCTTGGAGCGCCGTCCCAAGGCACGCTCGCTCTTCGACCGGGCGATCGTCACTCGCGCGCTCGCGGATTCCTTCAAGAAGCTCGACCCGCGCTGGCAGGTGCGCAACCCGGTGATGTTCGTCGTTGAAGTCGGCGCGCGGCGGTCTCGATCTTCTTCGTGCGCGATCTCGCCGGCCACACCGGCATGGCAGGATTCGACTTTGCGATCGCCGCGTGGCTATGGTTCACGGTGCTCTTCGCGAACTTTGCCGAGGCCGTGGCCGAAGGTCGCGGCAAGGCGCAAGCCGATTCGCTGCGACGGACGAAGTCCGATACGACGGCGCGGCTGCTTCGCGACGACGGCGCCGAGGAGCGGTCGTGTCGAGCACGATCTTGCGCAAGGGCGACCGGTTCGTCGTCGAGGCCGGCGAGATCATTCCGGCCGACGGCGACGTGCTCGAAGGCGCGGCAACCGTCGACGAGTCGGCGATTACCGGAGAGTCGGCGCCGGTGATTCGCGAATCGGGCGGCGACCGCAGCGCGGTAACGGGCGGCACGCGCGTGCTCTCCGATCGCATCGTCGTGCGCGTGACCGCCAACCCCGGCGAGAGCTTCCTCGACCGGATGATTCGCCTGGTCGAAGGCGCGCAGCGGCAGAAGACGCCGAACGAAATCGCGCTCTCGATCCTGCTCGCGGGTCTGACGATCATCTTCGTGATCGCCGTTGCGACGCTGGCACCGTATTCGATCTATGCGGGAACGCCACAAAGCGTTACGGTTCTCATCGCACTGCTGGTCTGTCTGATTCCGACGACGATCGGCGGACTGCTCTCGGCGATCGGCATCGCCGGAATGGACCGCGTCATGCAGCGCAACGTGTTGGCGATGAGCGGACGGGCCGTAGAGGCGGCCGGCGACGTCGACACGCTCCTGCTCGATAAGACCGGAACGATCACGCTCGGCAATCGTCAGGCCGTCGAAATCATCTGCGGCTGCCGGCATCGACCCCAAGGATGCAGCGCGGATCGCGCTATCTCTCTTCGCTTGCCGACGAAACGCCGGAAGGACGATCGATCGTTGCGCTCGCCCAGCAGGACGGCGCTCGTGACGGTGAGGCTCCGGCAGATGCGCGTCGTTCGTGCCGTTCAGCGCGTACACGCGCATGAGCGGACTGGATCTGGCGGACGGAACCAAGATTCGCAAAGGCGCACCGGATTCGGTGCTCGCGTGGGTCCGCGAGCAGGGCGGTAATCCGTCGGCCGATCTCTCGCCGCACGTCGAACGCATCGCCCGCAGCGGCGGCACGCCGTTGCTGTTCGCCCGCAACGCCCTCGTACTCGGCGTCATCTATCTCAAAGACATTCTCAAGCCGAACATGCGCGAGCGCTTCGATCGGCTGCGCGCCATGGGCATTCGGACCGTGATGATCACGGGCGACAATCCGCTGACCGCGGCCACGATCGCCAAGGAGGCCGGCGTCGACGATTTCCTCGCCGAGGCGACGCCCGAGACGAAGATGGAGCTCATCAAGCGCGAGCAGACGTCGGGGCGCCTCGTCGCGATGACCGGCGACGGCACGAACGACGCGCCGGCACTCGCGCAAGTCCGACGTCGGCGTCGCAATGAACTCGGGCACGCAAGCCGCCAAAGAGGCCGCCAACATGGTCGATCTCGATTCCGATCCGACCAAGCTCATCGAGATCGTCGAGATCGGCAAGCAGCTGCTGATGACGCGCGGCGCGCTCACGACGTTTTCGATCGCCAACGACGTCGCGAAGTACTTTGCAATCCTGCCGGCGATGTTTGCGATCGCGTACCAGCCGATGGACCGTGCTCAACGTCATGCGTCTGACTACGCCGCAGAGCGCGATTCTCTCGGCCGTCATCTTCAACGCGCTCATCATCATCGCGCTCATTCCGCTTGCGCTGCGCGGCGTGAAGCTACGAGCCGAAGGGTGCAAACGCGCGTGCTCTTCGAGAACGTCATGCTCTACGGCGTCGGCGGAATCATCGTTCCCTTCATCGGCATCAAGCTCATCGACATGATCCTGGCCGCGCTCCACCTCACGTAGGAATCGAATCGAATGATACGAACATTTGGGCACTGCGCTGCAGATCACGATCGTCTGCATCGTCATCTTCGGGCTAATCTATCCGCTGGCGATGACGGGAATCGCGCAAGTACTCTTCCCAAGACAGGCCAACGGCTCGCTCGTAACGGTGAACGGCAGAGTCGTCGGATCGTCGATCATCGGACAGCTCTGGACGAAGCCGCAGTACTTTCAGGGACGTCCTTCGGCGGCGGGAAAAGGCTACGATCCAACTTCGACCGGAGGAACGAACCTCGGACCGACGTCGAAGAAGCTGATCAATGCGACGAAAGCGACGCTCGCCGCGCTTGCAAAAGGCGAATCCGGATGCGAGCGGTCCGCCGCCGATCGATCTGATCACGTCGAGCGCGCAGCGGCATCGATCCCGACATCACGCCGGAGGCCGCCTACTGGGAGGCACCGCGTGTCGCAAAGGCGCGCCACATGACGTCTGGTCGGTGCGTCAACTCGATCGTCGCGCAGCACGTGCAAGGGCGAACGTTTGGATTCCTCGGCGAACCGCACGTCAACGTCCTTCAGCTCAACCTCGCGCTGGACGGGTTGAAACCCGACTAGGTCCGTCTTCGGTGGCGGGCGTTGCGCCGGGCGGCATGAGGACGAGCAGTTCGCGCGCGCCGGCGTCGAGCAAGCGGCGCGGAAAGGACGGGCGCTCGAGCCATCGCGGCGCGCGTCGCGTGCCGGCCAGCGCAATGGTCGTCTCGGGACGCGTGCGCGCGATCTCGAGCAACCGCTTCGGCACGTCGTCGGCGACCTCGTCGATCCACTCGACGTTGGTCTTTCGCGCCTCGGTGCGCAACATTTCGACCGTGCTTGGCGTCGACGCGCGATCGGCGCGGAGCCACATGCGCGATGGCAAACTCGATTGCGAGGCGCGCCGCGATGCGCCCAGCGCGCGCGATCATCGACGAGATCGACCTCGCGCGAGCCGACCGCGAGCAGTAGCCGCTCGAACGGCGAGCTGATTCGCTCGCGATGGCGGGCCCGAAGGGCTTCGCGCAACGCGAGCTCGCGCAACGCGAAGAGATTCTCGGTGCGAAAGAAGTTTGCCAGCGCCGCCTCGATGCGGTCCGGCGGATAGATCTTCCCCTCGCGCAGCCGTTGGCGCAGCGTCTCGGGAGTAACGTCGATGAGAATCACTTCGTCGGCCAGCGACAGAATGCCGTCTGGGAGCGTCTCGCGCACGACCGTTCCGGTGAGCCGCAGAACGGTATCGCCCAAGCCTTCGAGATGCTGGACGTTGAGCGTCGTGATGACGTCGATGCCGGCGCGCAGAACGGCCAGGACGTCGTAGAAGCGCTTCGGCGCGATCGAACCGGGCGCATTGGTATGAGCGAGCTCGTCGATGAGCGCGACTTGCGGGCTTGCGCGCGATCAACGCCATCGCGATCGAACTCGCTGATACGTGATCCCGTTGGCATTGACGATCTTCGGCGGCACCATCGTCCAGGCCGTCGAGCAGTGCCGCCGTCTCCTTACGTCCGTGCGTTTCGACGAAGCCGACGACGACGTCGACGCCTTCGGCCTGGAGCTGGTGCGCGCGATCGAGCATCGCGTAGGTCTTGCCGGCACCGGCCGCCGCGCCGAGGTAGACCATCGAGCTTACCGTAGCCGACACGCAGCGGTCGCCGGCGGTTTGCGAGTACGGCGAACGCGCCGGATTCGCACCGAGATACGTCTGACCGGCGCCGACGATGAAGAGATCGTACGGAAGCGGCGTAGTTCGCGAGCTTGGCGGCAATCTTGCCCGGTGGGAAGCGCCACGAGTGACGGCGCGCAGCTCGTCGCCGGGAATACCGGCGGGGTCGAGCGTCTCGTGCAGGATCTCGCCGCCGAGTTCGCGCGCGATCGGTTCGATCGTCGCGCGCTCGACGCCGGGGTCGGGCACGACCTCGAGCCCGAGATCGAGCGCATGTGCGATCGCCGGCGGTGCGTTTGAGAAAGGGTACGGGATCGAGGTTCGGATAGACGAAGGCGGCGGCCATCGAGGTTGCGCCCCGCCTTTACGACGGGAAGCGTGAGACTATCGACCGTGCGAAGCAGCAGCTCCCGCAGCATGTAGAGCGTCTGCTCTTTGAACGCGCCGTTGAGCGCGCGATCGATGTCCTGCTCGTTGACGATCTTACCGGCTCGAACGCGGCTTTGGAGCAGGCGTCGGCGACACGTCGAGCGCGATGACCTCGTCGGCTGCTCTGCAGGAACGAGAGCGGGACGATCTCGCGGATCGGATAGCCGATCATCGCTTCGGCCGTCGGAGCGACCGTTTTCGAGGTGCGCGATGTTCAAGGCGCCGATAACGCCGATGCCGCGCCTCCTCGCAGTGCGAGCGCGTCCTGCCAGCGCTTGGCGTGGGCGGCTTCGCCGAGATTGTCGTGCGCCAGCTCGTCGAGCAGCACGACGTCGGGCTCTTCGCGTAGCGCCGCTTCGTAATCGAACTCCTCGAAGATGCGCTCGCCGATCTTTACCTGGCGGGGCGGAATGCGCGGAAGTCCGGCGGCGAGACGCTCGAGATCGGGTCGTCCCTTCGTTTCGATCCAGCCGATGACGACGCGCTTGCCGGCGGCGGCGAGCCGGCGGCGCGTCTTCGAGCAGGCGGCGCGTCTTCCCGGCTCCGGGAGCACTCGCGATGTAGACGACGAGTCGCGCGCGCGAGCCTAGCTCGCGTAAGAAGCTCCTCGGCCCGGGCGGTGCGATCCATCGTGCCGCAGCCTTCGCGCGGCATGGCAAGGCGCCCCCGCCGGTCGACCCGAGACCGCGCGTCTGTGGCCTGGCTCTGCTACGGATTGCTCGTCGCCGCGTGGATCGTCGATCTCCTGACGCCGCAACTCTTCGTCGCGGCGATCTTGCTCAACGGTCCGATTGCGCTCAGCAGCCTGGCGCTGCGGGGCAGGCTGACGATGCAACCTGGTCGATCGCCGCGGAAATCGCCAACGCGATCGCCGGTTACGTAAACGGCGTTCAGGCCGGCCACCATTGGGACGGCGTCGGCGATCGGAGACCGGCTGCTGCTTAGCCGCGTCGTTCGTGCTCGTCGGATACTTGAGCATCAAAACGCAAGAGTACGCGCGCGAAGCCGGGGTCTCGGCGGGGCGCATGCGCCAAGTCGAGATCGAGAAAGCGCTGCGCGAAGCGACGGGCCGCGTTCGGGAGCACGCTCAACGTCGAGCTCGTGCGCGGGCGATTACTCGCGAGGCGTTGGAGCTGCTCGGTGCCTCGACGGCAATGCTCGATCGTGCGCGAGCGGCCCTTTGGGCTCGCGCTCATCCTGAGCTGCTCGACGGGCGACCGCCGAAATCTCGGTGGAACGGCGGATGCTGTCGACCGAACTCGCCTCGCTCGTCGCGCGCGCCGCGGACGCCGACGACGTCGTTCGCGTCACCCGCAGACGATCGCATTCGGGACGGGTGACGCTCGAAGCGCTCGGCGCGAGCGACGCCTTGGTGACGCCGATTGCGACGAGCGGTTCCGCCGAGAGCGTCCTGATCGCATCGGCGACCGAGGAGAAACCCTTTCTCGGCGACGCGCTGGCGACGATGCGAGCCTTTGCCGAGCAGGCCGCGATCGCGCTAGAGCAGGCGCGTCTCTTCGCGCAGCTCGGCGAGCGTAACGAGGAGATTGCGCGGCAGAAGGACGAGCTGATCGACCGCAGCGACGTCATTCGCGACATCGTCTACGCGCTCGCGCACGACCTGCGCACGCCGCTCGCCGCGGCGCGACGTGACGATGAATCAGGCGCTCGACGGTTCCTATGGCGAACTGCCGCAGCGCTATCGCGAGATCCTGCAGCACGACGCTGGCGGCAAACGACGATCAGCGCCGCATGGTCGAAACGCTCCTGCTCGTCGCCCGCTACGAATCCGGAGAAGACGCGATCGTGCGCGAACCGGTCGACTCGGGCGAGTTGTTGACGGGCGTCGTCGAAGAGCTTCGTCCGGTTGCGGAGATCAAAGGAATCGCAGCTGCGCTCGGCGGTTCCGCGCGAACCGCTGCGGGTCATGGGTGACCCGCATGAGATGAGACGCGCGATCGTCAATTTGCTCGCCAATGCCATCGACGGCCACGCCGCGAAGGCGGACACGTCACGCGCGACGGTCGCTCGCGACGGCGCGTCGGTCGCGTTGGCCGTTGAAGACGACGGCTACGGCGTGCGCGAAGAGCAGCGCAGGGGCTCTTTCAGCGCTTTGGCGGGGCGACGTCCGGGATCGGGGAGCGGGCTGGGTCTTTACATCGTCCGGCGAATCGCCGAGAAGCATGGTGGAACCGTTTCGTACGTCCGCGGAACGCCGCGGGGCAGCATCTTCACGCTGACGCTTCCGATGGCGGCATAGTACGTGGAAGGGCAGCGCACCCGCGTCGTCATCGTCGAAGATCACGCGCTCACGCGCGCGGGCCTGCGCACGGCGTTGCAATCTTCGTGCGACGTGGTTGCCGAGGCGGCCGACGGGCTTACCGGCTGGGAGGCGATTGCGCGCGAACGCCCCGACGTCGCGGTGATCGATATCGGCATCCCGGCGCTCGACGGCGTTGCGTTGACCAAACGGGTGCGCGCGGAGCTCCCGTCGACGCGTGTCGTCATCGTGACGATGGTCGACCTCGAAGAAGAAGTTCTTGCAGCGCTGGCGGCCGGCGCCGACGCCTACTGTCTCAAGAGCTCGGATCCGGATCGGATCGTCGATGCGGTTCGGATCGCCGGCGAGGGCGGCGCGTACTTCGATCCGCGAATCGCGCACGTCGTCTTGGCGCGCTTCTCGTCGGAGAGATCCTCCGACCCCAAGTTCTCGCCGCTGACCCCGCGCGAGACCGAGATCCTTCGCCTGATCTCCGACGGCCGCGCGAACTCCGAAATCGCCGAGGGATTGCATCATCGGCTTAGGAACGGTGAAGGGGCACATCCGCGATATTCTCGAGAAGCTCTCTGCCGCCGACCGGACGCAAGCCGCCGTCGTCGCCCTGCGAAAGGGCTACATCTAGCCGCCGACGATCGCGCGAATCCGTTCGCCCGCGCCGTTCTTGACGATCACGATCATCGAATCGCCGGCGTTCAGCGTGGTATCTCCGGTCGGAATTTCGAGATCGTGCTCGGGTCGATCGACCGCAACGACGACCGAGTTGTGCGGAAAGTCGATCTCGGCGAGGCGCTTGCCGGCGACCGGCGATTGTTCCGGAATCGCCATCTTCACCAGCTGCATGTCGCCCTTGCCGAAGAGGTGCATCGTCTCGAGCATCGATCGGTACTTCGAAGCGTTGACGTGTTCGTTGAGCACGTCGAGGATGAGCTCGGTCGAGGAGATGACGATGACCGGGTCGTCGGAGTCGAGCGAGTTGAAGATGAGCTTGTTTGCCGGGTTGTTGACGCGCGCGATGCAGCGGGCTTTGGACTTGCGCTTTGCGAGCAGGACGACGACCAGATTGTCTTCGTCGTCGCCGGTATCGGCGACGACCACGTCGGCGCGATTCACGCCGGCGGCCTCGAGCACGTAGGGATCGCAGCCGTCGCCGACCACCGTCACCTGGCGGTCGATCAGGCGCTCGAGCATCTTCGCTTTGCGATCGTCCTTCTCGATGACGACGACCTCGTGACCCTGCTTGAGCAGCGCGCGCGTGAGATAGGTTCCGACCTTCCCGCCGCCGACGATGAGGATAAACATGCTAGGCGGTTACCTTGGTGCGAGGCGCGACCTGCGGGAAGCGCTGCGCGAAATCGCTGATGGCGTTGGGCGCGACGACGGCGCTGAGCTCGTCGCCCTCCTCGAGCACCAGATCGCTCGACGCAACGGTTACCTCGTTGACCCCGCGTCGCACCGCGGCAATACGAATGCGTCCCGGCGCTTCGATCTCGTCGATGCGCTTGCCGGCGTCCTTTGGCCCGACCACCACCGAGAGCGAGGTGAGCTTGCCGAGGTCGAAGTTCTGCGTATCCCACGGCGCCTCGATGAGCACGTCGCGAATCATCTTCGCGCCGACGGTCGTCGGGCAGACCGTCTGTACGCCGAGGTCGCGATACATCTGTCCGCGCGGCGGATCGTAGATGCGCGCGACGATGCGCGGGATCTTAAACATGCGCTGCGCGATCAGGGCGGCCATGATGTTGCGGTTGTCGCCGTTGGTCACCGCGACGAAACCATCGGCTCCTACCGCGCCAGCCCGCTTGAGCACGTCGTAATCGATGCCGGTGCCGACCACCTCGTGTCCCTTGAATTTCGAACCAAGCCGCTTGAATGCAGCGGCATTTTCGTCGACAACGATTACTTCGTGTCCGTCGGAGTCGAGGAGTTTCGCGAGCGCAGATCCGACGCGTCCGCACCCGACGATCACGTATCTCATGAATAGCGAACGGGGTTCAGAAGAATCTCAGTTTTACCCTGGCTTGCGTGGGCCCTGCACCACGCCACAAGGAGGCCGGCGTGGGACTGTGCAAGCTACGAGGTTCGTCGGGGCGTGGCTCAGCTTGGTAGAGCGCTTCGTTCGGGACGAAGAGGTCGCACGTTCAAATCGTGTCGCCCCGATAGCCCCTCCTCGGAAGGACCTTGTTCTCGAAATTTTAATTCGGCCGCGCGGCGCGTGCTTCGGATCGCCGAGCAAGAGTGCCGGAACCATAGCCATTATTACGTTGGTGCGGAACACTTGCTCGCGGCCCTGCTCGAGGAGCGGGACCCGGCGACGCTGCGGGCACTCGACGAGGCCGGCATCGACGTGCCCGAGGTGCACGCGCAGGTTCGCCGAGCGCTCGGCACCGGCGACGACCGCCTCTGGGAAGGTATCCTGATCACGCCGCGACTGCGCCGGATCGTCGCGCTCGCCGAGGAGCGTGCGGGAGAGCGTGAGGTCGGACCGTTCGAGCTCTTCGAAGCGTTGCGGGCCGAGGGCGGCAGCTCGGCGGCGGAGATTCTCCGGCGCGCCGCTTCCCGAAACACGGTCTCCCCCGTCGAGTAACGAGCTTCGTGGAGCACCTTCAGCAAGCCGTTACCGGGCTGATCGATCATTACGGATACTTCGGGCTCTTCATCGCACTGGCGCTAGGGAATTTCGGCGTGCCGATCGGCAGCGAGATCGTTCTTCCGGTCGCCGGCGCGCTTACCGCAAACGGCCATCTTGGGACGCTCTGGCTCACGATCGCCGTCGCGCTGGCGGGTGAGTTAGGCGGCGGCACGGTCGGCTACGCGATCGGGCGTTACGGCGGCGTGCCGCTCATCGAACGCTACGGAAAGTACGTTCATTTCAGCCACGATCGCCTGATGCGGATGCACCGCTTCTTCGAACGCTGGGGAACGTTCGCCATCTTCGTCTGCCGTTTTTTGCCATTCGTCCGCGGGATCTCCGCGATCCCGGCGGGCATCGCGGAGATGAACCTCTGGCTCTTCTACGCCTGGACCTTTCTGGGCTCGCTGATCTTCTGTACGTTCTTGATTCTGCTCGGCAGCGCGCTGGGCTCGCACCTCTCGGCGGTCATTCCGCTGCTGCGCCGCGGCGGATATCTCGTGCTCGGCGTCGCCGTCGTTGCCGTGATCGTTACGATTATCGTCATGCGAATGAGGGCCAAGCCGGCTCGCGCAGGGTGACGCCGGTCCAGCTCGCGCAGATCCCGGACGCCCCGGGCGTTTACCTGATGGTCGGGCGCGACGGCGAGATTCTCTACATCGGCAAGGCGATATCGCTGCGCAACCGCGTGCGCTCGTACTTCCAAGAGGGTGCGGTGCACCATCCGCGGACGACCGCGATGGTCGAGAGAGTTACCGACGTCCGCACGATCGTCGTAACGAACGAAGTCGAGGCCTTGATCCTCGAAGCAAACCTGATCAAGCGCCATCAGCCGCCGTTCAACGTCCGATTGCGCGACGACAAGCGCTATCCATATTTGAAGGTGACGAACGAGGCGTTTCCGCGCGTCGTGTTCACCCGTTTCGTGCGCAACGATGGGGCGCGGTACTTCGGGCCGTATACCAACGCGCACGGGCTTCGGGAGCTGATCGACCTCGTGCGCTTGGTCTTTCCGCTGCGAACCTGCCGCGAGCCGATCGACGGCCGGCGTAAACGCCCGTGCCTGCAGTACCATATCAAACGCTGTCTCGCGCCGTGCGTCGGCTATCAGACGGAAGAAGAGTACGACCGGACGATCGACGAGGTGGTGCTCTTCCTCGAGGGCAAACAGGAGTCGCTGCTCGCGCGTCTGCAGCACGAGATGAGCGAGGCGGCCGAACACCTGAACTTCGAAGCGGCGGCGCGTCTGCGCGATCGGATCGTCGCGGTGCGCCGCGTCACGGAAGAGCAGAAGGTCGTATGGAAATCGCGGCTCGACATGGACCTCGTCGCGGTCGCCCGCGCGCAGGGGCAGGCCTGCGTGCAAGCCTTTCTCGTTCGCGGCGGCAAGCTGATCGGCCAGGAGCATTTCATTCTCGAGGGCGTCTACGAGCAGCCCGACGCGGTGCTCACCGCGGAGTTTCTCAAGCAGTTCTACACCGCGCGGACGGCCGGCGCGCCCGAAGAGCCGGCCTATTCACGCATCGCGCGCGACAACCAGGCACCCGTTCCGGAGAAGCGGCGTGCGAAGACGGCGAGCGCGGCGGCCGTTCCAAAAGAGCTGCTGGTGACCGCGCTTCCCGAGGAGCGCGCGACGATCGAGTCTTGGCTCTCGGGCGTTAAAGGACAGCGGGTGCGGATTCTGCAGCCGCAGCGGGGCGCGCGCGCCGAGTACCTTCGGCTCGTGCAGAAGAATGCGGAGCAGAATCTCAAGGCCTTCCTGGCGCATCAAGAAGTTCAGGAGACGGCCCAGGCGCGCTCGCTGACCGATCTCGCCGACGCTCTGGAACTGCCCGAGCCCCCGCACCGGATCGAGTGCTACGACGTCTCGAACATTCAGGGTACGAATCCCGTCGCGTCGATGGTCGTCTTCGTCGAGGGGCGGGCGAAGAAGAGCGAGTACCGCAAATTCAAGATCCAATACGACCGCGGTCCGAACGACTTTGCGATGATGCAGGAGACGCTGCGCCGCCGGTTGCGCTATTTACGCCGCGAGACCGACCATGCCGACACGCCGATCGAGCGCGCCTTGGCCAAGAGAGAGAAGTTCAATAAAAAGCCGGATCTGCTGCTCATCGACGGCGGCAAAGGGCAACTCAGCGCGGTGGTCGAGGTGCTCGAGGAGCTCGACATGACCGGCCTTCCGGTCGCGGGGCTGGCGAAAGAGCACGAGTGGCTCTACCTTCCCAATCAATCGGAGCCGATCGTGCTCCCGCCCAACTCGCCGGCGCTCCACTTGATCCAACGAATTCGCGACGAAGCGCATCGCTTCGCAGTCACCTTCCACCGCCAGCGCCGGGCGAAGTCGATGACGCAGTCGGCGCTCGACGCGCTGGCCGGCGTCGGTCCGGTGCGGAAGAAACGGCTGCTCACCGCCTTCGGCTCGCCGGCCGGGATTCGGCGCGCCGGCCTCGACGAAATCGCAGCGGTCAAAGGGATGACGCCCGCATTGGCCGCAAAGATTAAACAGGAACTGGAAGGAGGGTATCGATCTTGAACTGGTTGCTCAGGTTCCTCATCAATGCCATCGTCTTCTACCTGATCGGAAAGTACGTTCCAGGCTTCTACCATAACGTCGGAATCTGGAGCGCGATCGGCGCAGCCATCGTATTCGGCTTGGTCAACATGATCATCGGACCGGTCCTTACGCTGATTTCGCTGCCGCTCACGTGGTTGACGCACGGGTTGTTCTCCTTCGTGGTCAACTACCTGCTCTTCGTCATCACCGTCCGCTTCATCAACTTCTACGATCCCGGCAGCGGCGTGAATCCCTGGCTGGCCGATCTGTATGGTGCGATCATCATGACGATCGTCTCGACGCTTATTCTGCTCTCAAGCCAGGCCGAAGCCCGCAGGGCCTAAGTCCGCGCGCAAGGCGCCGCCCGCCCGCCGTCGATCGGACTGGCGGACGGCGCCGAAACCCCGCGCTTGCCCCACCGTGTTATACTGGATGTCGCGTTTGGCAACATGGGGCTGAAATAGGTTCGACAGGAACGTTGTAGCCGGCGTCAGCAGGCGGAGTTGCGAGCACTCCTAAAACGATCGCAACGGCAATATCTGCCAATCACGAATACGCACTGGCTGCCTAATTTAGGTTAGTCACCGGACGCAGAGAGTCGGCCCGAACTACTCTGCCTTCCGGTCATAAATTCGGGCTGGCACGCGCACCCGATCCGACGCACGTGCGAGAACAAGGGTCTGCAGCGAACGGTAAGCCGCGCTTTGGGGCGTACGTTCGATCAAGAAAAAGCCGAAGCTGAGCCTGGAGAAAGCGCCCGTTAGGCATCCTGGACTCGGGGGGCGGTACCCCGACAGCTCCACCAAGATACACGAGAGCACCGGCAGAACCGGTGCTCTTCGTTTGTGGCTCCTGGGCGGCAGACGAGCGAGTCAGATTATTTCTGTGCTGCCACCGTGCCGAGCGGGAAGTCGAAATTCCCCGTAAAGACCGCAAGCGGTGAACCGCCGCCCGGGTAGCTGAAAACCGAACCGTTGTCGTTACCCGCGTCCCCGCAATAGACGACGCCCTTCGCGATCCAGGTCTGCGCGCAATCGCTGGAACCCGAGAACGATACGGTGCCCTTCAACGTCGCCTTCGTGCCCTTGACATCGTACTGATACAGCTTGTTCGTTAACTGATCGAAGACGGTCAGGTACGTGCCGTCCCACTGGACCGAGCCGGGGAACTCCACGGTGTTGCTCGTCGTGATGACTTGGGGCTGGCTGCTGCCCTGCGGGAGTTTGATGAGCGCAAAATCAGAGCCGCTGGTGAAGCCGTCGAAGAAGAGATTGCCCTTGTTGTCGTAGCCGTCGAAGTACTCTCTGGCCAACGGCGTCTTGATGAAGGTGCCGGAGCCGCTCGCGTTCTTGTAGATGACGATATCGCCCGTAGACGGCCCATCCAAGATCCCGACTGCAAGGTCGCCGGCCGTATTCATGGCACAGCTCGATGGCATGCTGCCGTCGGAGACGGAGAGCGTCTTGATCGGCTTCTGGGGAACCGTATACTCCGTGATCTGGTTGTACGCCGCGACGATCCAGAAGTTTTTCTCCCCATAGCCGTGGAGGACGTTCGTGCAACCCTGGCCCCCGACGTCATCGATCGTACCGATCTGTTTATCGCTCTTCGGGTAGTCGAAGATCGTGGCGTAGGTGCCGTAAAAGTTGATGACGTACTCAAGTTTCTTCTTCCGATGCCGGTCGGGAAGAATCGTCGCATAGCGGGGCAGCGGGCTCAGATTCGCGCGCGCTGCCGTTACCGGCATTCCGTTCACGAAGAGCGTTCTACCGATGTATCGGCTATTGGCCGCGGCGGTTGACGGCGCGACCGCCAGGTCACCCTGAGCCTGTCGAAGGGCGCCGGCGCATGCCGAGCATAGCGCGACTGCAACCAGCGCGCCGGCGTATTTCATTAAACCAGCCATATTCATGACACTGCTCCCTTCTTAAGTAGAAACGATCGCAGGTTAGCTTCTCGACCGAGACCGCGCCGCCCGGCGGGTAGAAGTCGCCCGTCAGGGAGCGCTTTTTACCGGGCTCGTGCCGCCGATCTTGCGAGGCTTGGTCTTACCCCAGGTCAAGCGTACTTCTTGCAGGCGACGAAGGGAGCACTTCGAACCCGACTGCGTGATCACTGCGTCCGGATTGAGGTTTGGGATGCCAACTTTCGACAATCGCGTGCTTGTGCTGATCGCGGGAACACTTCTCGCTACGTCGGCGTGTGGGGGAAACACCACCGTTCCAAGCGGAGCAGCGCAAGTTTCTGCACTAAGCGCGGGTTCGGTCGTACCAAACGACACGACCTCGATTTTGAAAAAACTTACGAAGGACGTCGACATCGGCTCGACAGTCGATAGTAAGAATGGCGACATGGGGCCGCGCGCGATCTCCCTGGTTCGATCGACCTTCGGGCTCAAGAAGGGACAGCTGCTCGTCTGCAACTTCGAAGACTCTGCCGGTGCCGCCGGCAAAGGCACGACAATCGAAATACTCAATCCAAAACCGCACTCCAAGCCGGCGACCTTTACGCAAAGCGCTAAGGTAAAGGGATGCGACGGCGATGCAGTCACTGAGAACAATCACGTCTACGGCGCGGGGATGCTCGGCGGTCTCGTCTCTCAGTTCGACCAAAACGGTTCGCTCCAGAAGAGTTACGGTTCGCACATCGAGGCTCCGTTCGCCGACGCCGATGCGTTCTGCGGTCTGCCGTACGCGCCTGAGGACATCTACGTCGCGGATGCCAAGACCGGCGCGATTGTCAAGTTGGCATTCGTTCCCGTTAGCGGTAAAACGACGACGATCGAAGTTATAAGCGGCTTCGGGGTTAATAAGGGCTCCGGTTGGAGCGTCTTGGGTCCATCGGGAATACAGTACAATAACAAAAGAACCGGCAGCCTTTGCAACGACACGCTCTATATCGTGGATGGGGTCGATAACACGGTCGTCGCCGTCTCGACCGCCAGCGCTCTACTTCAGAAGGACGAGATCGTCGTGCAGCCGGGCGGAAAGAAATTCAAATGCGCTCACCCGAAAGACACGTGCGCGACGCTCGTCTATAGTGGCTCTCCGCTCAATGCGCCGGTAGCGTCAGCCCTGCTACCGAACGGAAATCTCGTCGTTGCGAATACCAAAGGTGGGAACAAGCTTGTGGAGCTGACGCCGGCGGGAAAGGTGCTCGCCACCAAAAGCATCGACACGAGCGCGACCGCTCACGTCTTCGGACTCCTTGCGGCCGGTACGAGCGACAGCGATACGGTGTTGTTCTATACCGACACCGAAACGAACACGCTGCACGAACTCGAACAATAGAGACTCTTAATGGCGAGAAAGCCGAGTCGTTCTGGCGCGACGCCCGGCGAGAGGCTTTAGACGCCGGCGGCGGCACGGGCGGGATGGAAAGAAGCAACGGGAGAGGGGCTCATCGTGTTTAGCCAGCGGCGAGCCGCGCTCTTAGAGGCTTGGGAAGGCGGCTCGATCGTCGGCTTCGAGGATATCGAGGATCTTTGAGAGGTCGGGCCGTTCCGCGAGCACGGGGTGGCGCTCGCGTAAGAGGACCCGATCGGCGACCAACATGCGTTCCGCGACGAATGTTTCGAGCTTTGCGTTGAGCGCGGGGGCAGCCGCGAGGTCGATTCGTGCGGCGAGCCACTCCACGGTCGCAGCCTCGTCGGCGGCGTTTGCGACCGCGTCACGGAACTCGTTCATACTCAAACCTAATCGCCTAACGACGTAAGCGCTGAATCCGTTCTCGTGGTTGAGGTACGCACCGGGGTTTCCTCCGGGCAGTTCGGCACGCAGCTTATCGATGGTGCGCGGCAAGAAGTAGAATCCCAGCAGGGTCTCGCGCGGGGGACGCGGCGGCTGCGTTCGGAGATCGAGTGGCTTCATCTTTCCCTGGGCGTTTCGGTCCGTTTGCAAATAATTAATGAAAGTCGCCAGGAGGCTGCGCCGACGACGTCTTATGATCACTCAGACCTCTGGCGCGGCTTTCCTCTGGGATCCGCGACAGCGGCCTCGCAAACCAAACAATACTCTCACAATATCTAGCACGCGAGGCTTACATGGATGTCGTCGATACCGCGCGTCGTGCCGCCGTTGAATCGTTCCTCGGTCGAGCCGCGCTCCTGGCCGCCGCTCTCCTTAGTGGATGTAATGGTGGTGCGCAACTTCCCGCCCAGATAGGCTCGAACTTGCCCGGGGTCGGTCGTCAGGCCGCAACCGGTTCGCCGCTATGGCGCCGCAAGCATCACCGGAAGGCACCGAACGTGACCGTCACGATCGACCCGTCGCAAGTGGGACCGGCGATGAACCTCTCTGACCTCGGGTCGGGCATGGGGGTATGGTACGACTTCACCTTACCGGGCATCGCCCAAGCATTCCAAACTGCGAACTTAGCGATCACGCGATTTCCCGGCGGCGCACAGGCCGACATCTACCATTGGGAAACGGGCACCGACGGTCCGCCGAGCACGCCGTGCGCCGGCAAGGCGAATCCGGCTTCGACGCTCGACGCGCTCATGCAAGATATCGCAATCCCGGCGAATTTGCGCGTTGCCGTTACGCTTAACTACGGCAGCAACGCCGATTGCACCGCCGGCGCCGATCCCGCCGAGGCCGCCGGTTTGATCGCCTACGCAGAACGAAAAGGCTACAACGTCGCTTTCGCGACCGTCGGCAACGAGCAATACGTACCGGGCGCGGTCGACTGTCGCCAACCCGGCTGTACGTCGTCTCGGGATCCCTATCAATACTCCGCGAACGAGCCGGCGTTCTACGATGCCGTTAAGCGCGCGAATCCCAATATCGGCGTCTGCATCGACGCCAATCTACAGAACAGTAAGAGCAAGTGGAACGCAACCGTATTTGCCTCTGCCAAATATGACTGCGTCGAAGTTCACTACTATCCGCAACGGGTGACGACCAGCGATCAGTTCCTACTCTATGACGCCGTGCCGCAGCTGACGAGCGAACTCAACGCCATCAAAGGCGAACTCGCAACGGCGGGTAAGCCGAATACACCGATCTATCTCGGGGAGATATCGTCGGAGCTCGGCCCGTACGGCAGGCAATCGCAGTCAATAGTCGGCGCGTTATACGCCGGAATGGCCGTCGGAGAGGTCGAGCAAGATGGTCTCTTGGCAATGACCTGGCACGTCGGTTTGGGCTCCTGCGACGCGCGAAACAACGGCGGGGACTTTAGCAAAGACGTCTATGGGATGCAAAACTACGGCGGAGCGATGATCTTCTCGGATGGCCCGACGCATAATCGTCCCGCTCGATCGCCGCGCAACACCCTGCTGGCGACCGCGAGCGCCTTTCTCGCCGCCTCATATTTCGTTCATGCCGGCGAGAGGATGCTCGGGGCTTCCGTCACGGGATCGGGCGACGTGCGTGTCTATGCCGGAACGTACAAGGGCGGCTACGCATTCATGCTCTTTAATCTCAACCGTCACATTCCCCAAGACGTCGCAGTCGGCATTACCGGTAAGAGCTCGGGCAGCGGCGGTATCGTCGTTACGTACGACAAAGCGATCTACAGAAAGAGCGCAAGAAACGTCTGGGATCCGCCGAGCGCCACGACGTTAGCGAACTGGAACGACTCCATCGACCTCACCCTGTCACCCTGGTCGATGGTCGTCGTCCAAACGCAGTGAAGTTCGCTATGCTGTCAACGCAAAAACAGTACCCTTGCCGTACGAACCGCCGCTCCACGTCGTACCGTATAGCGTTCCATTGACGTCGAGCAAACCCGCCCGGGGACTCGTTCCGTCGTGGCTCGCGCCGAAGCTGTGCAGCACGTGTTCCTGGCCACCGTGCACTGATGCTAAAGACGGTGCCGTCACCGGGGCCAGGGTTCCGAACAGCGCGCTTCGGTCGTCCGTAAATCTCCCCTTCAACGATTAGTGCCGCTAGAGTCGCACCGTCGGTGCTCCATCAAAGCTGCTCGCCAGAATTTCCGGCCGTATCGCTGCGATAGGGGTGCCCGAAGATGTTTAGCGTCCGCGTTCCGTGCCGCCGAGTAGCTTCCCTTACTCCGCTGCACACCCGAACTATCGGAGTCCCCGAAACTATGCAGCGCGTGTATCCTTGACCAGCCGGTACGTAATGCGAAGACGGACCGTCACCGTGCTGCCCGCGGAGTTGCCTTGCCAAGGCCCGCCTCAACGTCGTGCCGTAGAGCGTGCCGCTCACATCGATCAAGGCGGCCGCAGGGTAGTTGCCGGAGCGGCCCGATTCTTGAAAACTGTACAACACCCGTTCCTTGCCGCTGGGAGTGATGCTAAAGACGGTTCCAACGTTATGGGCGCCACCCTCGGCCGTCGTTCCGTATAACGTGCCATCGACGTCGATCAAGCTCGCGAGCGGTTCCGATCCGTCACGGCCACGGAAGCTGTAGAGCACCCGATATTTCACTGCACCGGATGTCGATTCGAAAGGCGTGGTTGGCGCGGCCACCGGCGAACCGGTACAACACGCGAAAAGACTTGGCGGGCGCTTCGGTCGGACTCTGCCCGATCGTTCGCGGCACCGCGGTCGGCAGCGTCGTGTCACCTTGACCCTGTCGAGGCGCGCCGCACGCCGCGAGCAATGCTGCAATGACGCCGATGCCTAGCATGTAGCCAAGAACAGGCCCTCTCATTGCATGGCAACCTTCGTCTAATAAGCTACCCCGGCGCCGATCGGCGGATCTGGCCTGGTACGTTCTAGCCCAATCGGTCAGCTTCGTTCCTTTAGCTAGGCAAAGCTAGCACGCGGCGAGGCGGATGCGGAGCGGCGAAGAGCGAGGCTTCCCGTCTTGGGAAGATTCGAGGAGATTTCGGGGCAAGATCTTCTCAGGGAAGTCGTATCCGCCAGGTAGGCTTATGGATATGAGTACCGAGCGGATTCGACGTGATGCGCTGGTCGTCGCGGCCTTGCTGTCGGGCTGCAGCGGCACATCCGTCAGCTCGGCGGCCTTCGGAGCCGGTCCTCTGCCGTCGGTCGCAGGATCGACGCTGCATACTTCGGCCGGTGACGGCAAAATCGAGCACGTTGTTATCATCATTCAAGAGAACCGGAGCGTCGACGACCTCTTCCATGAGTTGCGGGGAGCCGATACGGTACGTAGCGGTAAAGACTCGAGCGGCAAGCGCGTACGACTACGGGCCACGCCGCTGACGGCACCCTTCGACATCATCCACACCCATAAGAACTTCAAAATCGAATACGCGCACGGTCTGCTCGACGGCTTCGATCGCGCTCGTTCGCAATGCGCGGCGGGAGAGAAACCCTCTTGTCCACCGGCCAACGTTCGCGCGTATGCCTACGTTCCCAAGAGCGAAGTCGAGCCATACTACACCATGGCCGAAACCTACGCGTTCGCGGATCACATGTTCCAAACGAACGAAGGGCCCAGCTTTCCGGCGCATCAGTACCTCATTAGCGGCACCTCGACGATCAGCAACGGGTCCCCGTTGCGCGCGTCGGAGAACCCCGCCGGTCCCGGGCCGGAATTCCATCGAGGCGGCTGCGACTCGCGCCCGAACACCTTCGTTCCCGTCATTAACGAAAGAGGGCGCGAGGGCCATCCGATTTTCCCCTGTTTCGATCGGCTCTCGCTGATGGATTTAATCGACGGGCGGTCGCTTACGTGGCACTATTATCTGGGCTTCCTCGGACCGGGGCTTTGGGACGCGCCGGCTGCCGTCTCGCCGACGTACGACAGCCCGCAGTTTTCCACCGACGTCGTCGCGCCACCGTCGCAGTTTCTCACCGACGTCGCAAACGGAAACCTCTCGACCGTGACCTGGATCACACCGACGGCACAAGCGTCGGACCATGCCGGCATCACCGACGGCTCGGGGCCATCGTGGGTTGCGTCGGTCGTCAACGCGATCGGCGAGAGTAAGTTTTGGGGCAACACCGCAATCTTCGTTACCTGGGACGACTGGGGCGGATGGTACGACCACGTCGCCCCGGCGCAATACAACTCCTACGAGCTCGGTTTCCGCGTGCCGTTGATCGTCATCTCACCCTATGCAAAGCAACGCTACATTTCGCACGAGCAGCACGAGTTCGGCAGCATCTTGAAGTTCACCGAGGAGGCTTTCAATCTCGGCTCGCTCGGCACGACCGACGTACGCGCGGACGATCTATCCGACTGCTTCGACTTTTCGCAGTCACCCAAACCCTTTGCGCACATCCCTGCACCGCTCGGCGCGGAGTATTTCCTCAAGCATCCGAGATCGTCGGGAATCCCCGACGACGACCGCGAGTAACCGGCGCTGAACGTATTACGGCCACCGGATCTGCGCCCGGCGCGCCTTTGAAGCTGAGCCGAAGTAGGTCAGATCGGCCGTTCGGCTCCTTCCTCCACGGGCTTGACCGGCTCGAGAAGAAGCTCGGCGATCACGGCTGCGGCATCCGAGGCCGTCTCGTCATTCTTGTGCTTGCGGGTAACGGTCGACCCGCCGCCCTTCGTGCCGCTGAGCAAGAGCTTGCCGTCAGTATCGTACTCGAGCCAAGCCGCGCGGTTGGCAAGCATCCAGCGCGGCAAATTCTCGTCGGTCGTCTCGACCTTCGCTTCCGGCACGCGCTTGTGTACTTGCTCCACGATCTTATCGAAGTGCGGTGCTCGCGACATACCCTGGTGTTACCCAGGTTCGACCCCGAGCTTACCGCTAGAGCGCCTCTTTTTTGTCTGACGGCGTGTACGCTGCGCCGCCCAAGCCCAGCGAGAAGTTGGGATTGCGCCAGGCGCGCTTCCACGTGTTCGTCGCGACGGTTCCGATGTCGAGCCAGCCAGACTCGTCGCCTTCGACGATGAGGCTCTCGTCTTTGTTAAAGCTTCCGCTGTACGGCGCCCCGGCGTGGATGCGCGTTAACGGCGTTGGACCCAGAATATTGAATGGCGCGGCGCCCGGAGCGATCGGCAGATGGTATTGGTAGAGCTTGCGGGTACCGGTATCGGTGACGGTGAGCGTCTTGCCTCGATCGCTCACGTAGACGCCGTCCGCGAACTGGTACGCGCCGGGTGCGATAATCGGGACGACCTTCGGATTCGTCGTTGGATGCGTCACCTCGGCGAGCCCATAACCATTGACGGAATTCTGCGTTCCGAAGTAGGTGAACCAGATGTCTCCCGCGTTGTCCACGTCCATGAAATAGACCGTGCAGACCGGCGCGCAGTACGCGCCGGAACCGATCAGGCTCGGAGGCGCCGACGGCGTTTTGTGATTCCACCATTCAAAGCCGGCTCCGCTCGCCGATCCGCTCGGATTTCCATACGTGTAGAACGAAACGGCGGCAAAGACGTTGCCTTTGGCATCGCGCCCATCGTCGTAGCCGTTCGTGAGGCAGTAATAGTAAGAAGGCGGACACGGGGACCACGCGTACGTTTGCCTCAGTTTTCCGGCGCTACTGTAGATGAGGATCTCTCCCCCGGTTCCGAGGAAGTTGTATTCGCAGGACACCCAAACGTTGTGGGATCCGTCGATCTTCACGCTCAACGGGTTGTAGCAGTCCTGCGGCTGAAGGTCGATCGCTGCGATCGTCTTCTTGCCGTTGGCGCTCAGGCCGAGGAGATAATTGAACTCGGCGTTCGTCGCCCAAATTGCCACGGATGACGCGTTTCCATGAGCCTCGATGCGGGGGCGAGGATGTCCCTCGATCTCCTTGAGCTCCTGCTGCAAGACGGCCCTCGGAAACGGGCCGGGGATCTTGCCCTCGGCTTGGAGCTCGAGCATGCGCCTCGGCGCGAAGCCGCTCGACCGCGTCAGGGTGCCTATCGGCGTCTGCGCACCGTTGCCGCATCCGGCGAGTAGGCCGGCGGCAAGCGCGCCCAACAGAGCCCTGCACCACGTTGAAGTCTTCATGCGACGCAGTTTTCGCGAAGGCGCCGCGGCACCCGCGGCATTCGGATAAAACGGAAGCGTTGCGATAAAACGGAGGGCGCGGCGCCGCGGCGGACGCGTTAGCTCGTGACCAAGTAGGTTACGTCATCGGCCTTTCGACCGAATCGGCGATCGCCGGTGATCTCGGCCGCAAGTCGGTAGGAGTAGCGCAACGGAAGCGCGGTCCGAATCTCCTCCAGTTGCGAAACGGCGCCTTCGATGAGCTCGGTCGCGTTGCGGTGCAAGCCCAATGCCTCGGCGGCGCTCGCTGCAATCGCGCTCATCTTCGCCGCGTAGAGCGGCGTATCTGCCGCGCGCTCGGGCGCGGTCGCGAGGCTCCACGCGCGGTGATGGCGTCCGGCACGCAGGTGACAGAGGGCTTCGACGCACTCCCGCACGCTGCGGCGAGCCAGACACAGCACGTCGCGATCGACTTCGCGCAACAGCCTCGGTGCGTATTGCCAGTGATCGGTATACGCGAGGATCTCAGCGGCGTGCACGGCGTTCTCGGCAACGAAGCGTGGATTGGGATGCCGGCGCGCGAGCGAAAGCGCGTAACGGGCAGCCCGCCAGGCCAGTTCGATATCGCCCATTTGGGCGCCGTACTCGACGAATCCGAGCGCGGCGCTGAGATCGATATCGAACGAGCCGAGCGCGCGGGCGCGTTCGTCGAGTTCGGTGAGCGCCTCCAGTCGGCGCCGCGCCGGTCGCCATTGCGCGGCGTCGAGGATGCGGGTGTTGCGCGTGCGCTCGAAGATGAGCCCGATCTCGAGTGCGAGCGCGGGCCGCGGCGACCGAACGCGGGCGATCGCCGACGCCGCGTCGCAGAGCGCCCGTTCCTCGGCGGCACGGGAGTCGCCGTAGTTTCGTAGCGTCCAACTCAGGTAGAGCAGCACCTCGGCGTGGAGTTCCTCGACGTGATCCGGCTTCACGCCGCGAAGTCCGGCCAAGCGTGCGGCGGCCGATGCAATCGCATCGAGGGTACCCTGCGGGTCGCATCGCTCGGATGCCAGGCGCCATCGCGCGAACTCCGTCTGTGCTCGAGCGATGTCGCGCGCCGAGGCTCCGAGCGAAGCCGGATTCGTTGCGAGCAGCCGCTCTGCCGACGAAAGCGCCGCCTCGGCGCGATCGACGCGCCCGCGCTCGACCAGCGCCGTCGAAAGCCGCCCGAGCGCCTCGACCTTTCGCGGTATCGAACCGCTCGATTGCGCGAGGCGCTCGTACTCGTCGATGGCGCCGTCGAAGTCGCCGATGCGGATGCGCAGCGCCGCGTGGGACATTCGCGCGCGAAACTCGTCGAGTGCGGGGAGGGTCGTGGCGGGCGGCTCGTCATCGTAGGCTTGAATCTGCTGGGCGATCGCCTTGCAGATGCCGGCTCGCAGGCGATAACAATGCGGAGCTGATACGCCCAGCGTTCGCGCGACGCTTTCGACGGATTCCCCGCCGAGCAGATTCAGCGCGACGATCGCGTGCTTGCAGCGGGACTGCTCGTGCCGTCCTGCGGCCGCATCGCTGTCGCAGCTGCGCTGCGCGGCTTCCCGAACGAGGCGGTGGACGAGCGCCAGCGCCGCTTCGTCCCGAACGCGGGCCGATCGCGCCGGCACGACGTCGCCTACAAAGAAGCGGCGCACCAGCGGATTCTGTTTGAGCCGATGGACGTCGCCGAGATAACGAAAAAAATGCCGGATGGCGCTATCGAACGACGCATTAGGATCGGCGTACGGCATTGCTCACCTCACGGCCTCGGTTCTGAGGCTGTGAACGTTCTACCAGGCGGGCCCGGACTCTTACGGTTTCGCGATCAAGACCGAGGCGTTGTAGTTGATATAGTGGATGTCGACCGTCTCCGTGGGCATCTCGATGCGCGCGGCCGCGGGGAGATTGTTGGCGTTGATCCAGATCGTCTCAGTATAGGCACCATTCGCATCGTGGAGCAGGTACCCGCGCACGGGAGCGTTGTCGATCGTTCGCGTACCGAGGGCAGTGATCGTGAAGAGCCGGTGGATATCGATATTCGGCGGTCCGGCGAGCTGCCAGCTTGCCTGGAGCAAGGCTTGATGCTCCGCGCCGTGAGGAGCTCGTCGCCAACTGCCCCCGTTGGCGCGCGCGTACTCGACGTTTCCCGCAAGGATGATCTGCGAGCGCGGCATGACGATGTGGTAGCGATTCGGAGAGGCGAACTCGACCGTTGCGGTTTGGCCGGTGCTGAAGCGTTCCACCGCAACGACCGAGCGAACGTGCGTAAACGCGGATCGCATCGTGCTAACGTCGGCATAGGGATCCGTAGCCGCTGCTGCGGGTTGAGCCGTAAGCGCGAGGCCGAAAAGGAGCAGGGTGAGTGTGCGCATCGCTGGTTCTCCTGCGGGGCTCAGAGACGAAATCTATACCCACCCCGCCGTAACTTACACGAGCGCTTCCCCTAAATCGCGAACCCCCAAAGAAAGACGGCGACACCGGCAACGCCCGCCGCTAAACTTACGAACCACGCCGGTTTGAAACGCGCGAGCGCGGAGACCGCGCCGAGGGCGATGGCGACCTGCAAGAGCGCAACGGCGTATTCGAAGGCGTGATGGCGGCGCACTTCCGCGGCCGACTCCTCTTCGAGGCTGCGCGCTCGCGTGGCGAGCGGCTGCTCTTTGCCGACCTCCTTGGCGATCTGACCGCGGTAGGCGTTCATTCGCTTGGTATTCTTCGATCCGCGATCGGTCAGCTCGTCGAGCGCGATCGTGTAGAGATGCTCCTTTTCGCGCGACGCCTGATACTCGGTCCACGTGTCGGAGGCTTTGATTTGGTCGATCGTGGCTTCGTTGATCAGCGCACCGGAGCGCAGCGCCGCGATTGCGGCAATCACCGCAAAAATCGCGGCGGTCAAACCGACGTAGCGTACCCATATCGGCGGCCGCTCGTCGCCCTGTTTCTCGGCGAGCGATTCGTGCGCTTCGGCGATGTCTTCTTGCAGCCGGTGCGGCTCAACCTCGAGGTGGTCGGGCACTCGAGCGCCTCACTCGTAGTCCGGCGCGAAGTAACTGCTCGAGAAGCGATGCCGGATAAAGAACTTCGCCGGGTACGGAGCCTCGATCTTTACGAAGGCGCGCGCCTTCTGGGTGAAGTCGAAACAGTCTCCCGCCGGCGACGTTGCGCGAGCGTCCGCGGCGGCGAGTTGTTTGAGGCCGTAAAGGTCCTCGGCGAAGCGGAGAACGCTCGCCGTTTCATACGGCGTGTGCGAGACGTAGTTCTTCTTGGCGTACGGCGAGATGACCAAGAGCGGAATGCGGAAGCCGGTGCCGTCGTAATCCAGGTACGAGGGGGCGACGTGATCGTAGAATCCGCCCCAGTCGTCCCACTGCACGAAGATCGCCGTCGAATCCCAGAACTTGCTGGCACCGACGGTGTTGACGATTGCTGAAACCCACGACGGTCCGTATCCGCCGCCGCATTCGAGATGATCCGACTCGGCGCATTCGGGCGTGATCCAGGTGAAGTTCGCGAGCTTGCCCGCGCGCACGTCGGTGATGAACTTCCAATTCGGTGAGATGACGTCTCTCTTCCAATCGTGGCCGTAGAAGATGTGGCGGACCGCCTGATAAGCCGACCACGTGCCGCCGTTGCCGCCGGCATCGTTGCCGTAGCGTACCGCGTAGAAGCGCCAGGTGAGCTTCGCCTGGTCGAGCTCGTCGCCGAGCGTCTCGTAATCGAAACAGGCCTGTTGCGTGGGACCGTAGGGGTTGCGGTCTTGGGTGATCGTCTCAACGACGTCGGGCGGCCCGCCTTTGCATCCCCAATATCCGCCGTACGGCAGATCGACGCTCGATTGGGCTTGAGCGGCGATCACGTACTGATGGGCGACGAAGCTCTCGTCGAGCTGCGACTGGAACATGCGGTCGCCGACGACCCACTCGTGGGCCATGTCGAAGTACGGCTTCGATTCGTCATGGGGAACGTAGACGTACTGCGGGTTCTGCGGTCCGCCGAAGGTGTCTTCGTTGTTGAATCCATTCATGCGGCAGTTCGTCCCGGGAACGCTTCCCGTTCCGTTGCACGCCGCAAACATGCCGTAGACCGAATGATCGATGATGTAGACGGTCTTTAGCGACGACGGCTGAAGGGTAATCGTCTGTCCGTTCGAGTTCATACCCTGCGAAACGGTATCCGCGTGGGGATAGCCTTGAAAGAGATTGTCGAAGCTGCGGTTCTCCTGCACGATGAAGATCACGTGCGTGATTTTTCCGGCGCCGGTCGCGTTGACGGCACGCAGCGTGGCGTCTTCGCGCATATACGGCAGCGTCGATTGCGTGCCCGTCGCGCATCCGGCAAGCGTGAAGAAGACGACGGCAACGTAGCGCAGCATCATGGCCAACCGCTTCCCCGGCGCGCGACGCTACTCCTCGATGTCCGAATGACCGGTCGTACCGAGGACCTGGAGCTCGACCGACTCGAGATCGAAGACGCGCTGCAGGCGCCGTAAAACCGTGTTGTCGATCTTACCGCGTGTCGCGAAGCTCGATGAGTTTTGCACGCTCGGCCGCGATTAGCTCGCGCTGAGCTCGCCGATAGCGCGCGGTCTTTTGCGCGGCGCGCGTCTCGCCGCCGTCCGCCGGTGAACTCGGCGAGCCTCGCCTGAGTCGCTTGCGGTGCAGTTCCAGACGTCGGGCGGGTATATTCCCCTCGCGTTCCAGCTCGTCGAGTCCCGCAAACCCGCGCGTGGCCGTTGCCATCAACGCCAGCCGCTCCTCGCGCACGGCGGCACCGTCGTCCTTCGATCCCCAGCCGGCGATCAGTGCACGGCAGCGTGCCGCCCTGTCCAACCAGCGTTACCAGCAGCACGACGAACGTCAAGAAGATCAGAAGTCTCGAAACGGGAAGGGCCCGGCGACGGTCTCGAACGGAATGGCGAGCGCCGCGGCGAGCGAAACGCCGCCGCGCATTCCCGTCCACCCCAAGAGCGGCGACGTGCGACCAATCGGCTTTGCCAGCGACATGTTCGGGCTCGTTCGTTACCGGCAGCAGACCTTGCGCGAACGTCCAGACTAAACGAACCACGACGCAGGCTAGCGCGACCGCGCAGCCCCACCAAATCAGCTGCCACGCAGAGTATTCGTGCAGCGCCGAAACGATCCGTGAAAGCGGATGCCGACCTCGGTGAAGATGAAGGCGTTGAGCAAGAAGACGACGATCACCCAGAAGCCGGTTAGCAGCTCCCGCGCGCGTGGTTGCAAGACGCGCGGCGACAAGCGGCTGACGACGACTCCGGTCGGTTACCGTCGCGAGCACTCCCGACGCGCCGACGATAGTACGCCGGCAAGTAGGCGAGAAAGGGAACCACCACCGAGATCGTGGCCTGCAACGTCTCGTCTCTGAAGCACGCGCCACGCCAAAGCCGCGAGTCCGGCAGCGGCAAGGCCGAGGACGACCGATCCGAAGATCGTTAGAACCAAAGCCCCCGCGGCGTGCAGCAGCGAGAAAGAGGCGCCGACGACCGCCGCGATGCCGATGGCGTAGAGAATCAGCGATGTCGCGTCGTTGACGAGGGACTCGCCCTCGATGGTTCCGATGATGTGCCGCGGCACGTTGAGCTGATCGGCAATCGCGGCAAATGCGACCTCGTCGGTCGACGAGACGATCGCGCCGAGCACGAACGCGACGCCCCAGCCCATGCCCGGCACGATTGCATGCGCGAGCGCGGCGACGACGATCGTCGTGATGATCACCAATCCGAAGGCCATTTGGAAGATCCAAAAAGCGCCCGCTCGGAACTCGCTCGTGGGCGCGGTGATGCTCTCCCAATAGAGCAGCGGGGGCAAGAAGACGACCAAGACCAGCTCGGGCGGGAGCGGAAAAGTCGGAACGCCCGGGATGTAGCCGATCGCCATCCCGCCGAGCACGAGAACGATCGGATACGCGACGTTGATCCGATTCGCGATCGTGACGAGAACGATGATCGCGATAAAGACGACGATGATCGCCGTCACGTGGCGGTTAGCCTTGTTCCATCCAACGCTTGAAGCGGTCGCACATTTCGGGTGACCAGCGCGACTCTCCCGAACCTGGCGGCGGCATGGTTCCTTCGCTGACGGTCGAGGAGATGGCTGCGGCGTGCTGCTTCACGTCTGCGGCCGAAGAGAGATCGATGCCGAGCGGCTTCATGTGAGCGACGTCCGTATCGGTGAACATCGGGCGAATATCTCTTTCGAAGTCGAGCGAGTCGTTTGCCATTGTGCCGTTACCTCCGAGGCCGGGACGTTTCGCGGCCGGGGGCAATTCACCTCACCCGCAGGGTGGACCCGCGGCTTCGTTAGAAAGCGGTTCACGAAATGGCGCTGACTCGAGAAGTGAAGTTCACCGGCCCGCCTGAGCTCGTCTTTCCGACTCTGGACGAGGCACGAATGTCGCGGGTCGCGGCCCGGGGGCACGTGCGTACGTTGCACGAAGGCGAGGTGCTGGTCGAGCAAGGCGATACGGCATTTCCCTTCCTTCTGATACGAACCGGCGAGCTTCATACCGTCTGGCCGATGCCGAATACCAATGCGGAAAACTTGGTGAGCGTGACCGGGCCGGGGCAGTTTACCGGCGAGGTGAATCTGCTCGTCGGGCGGCCGGCGTTGTTTCGGATTCGCGTGACCAAGCCGGGTGAGGCGATCGAAGTCAACCGTCAGAACTTGATCGCGCTCGTGCAAGGCGACGCCGAGCTCGGCGAAATCATCATGCGGGCCTTTACCCTGCGCCGAGCCGGCTTGGTTCGATCGGAGATCGGCGACGTCGCGCTCATCGGGTCGCTTCATTCGAAGGATACGCTACGGATCCGAGAGTTTTTTCGGCGCAACGCCTATCCCTTTGCTTATCTCGACCTCGACCGCGATCCGGACGTCCAAGGCTTCATGGAGAGCTTCCATTTCACGCCCGAAGATATTCCGGTCGTGATCTGTCGCGGTCAGGCCGCGCTGCGGAATCCTTCGAACCAAGAAATTGCGAAGTGCCTGGGATTCAACGAATCGATCAGCCTCGAGCAGATTCGCGATCTCGTGATCGTCGGAGCGGGGCCGTCGGGATTAGCGGCGGCGGTCTACGGTGCCTCGGAGGGGCTCGACGTGCTCGTCGTCGAGACGGGCTCTCCGGGCGGTCAGGCCGGATCGAGCTCGCGAATCGAAAACTATTTGGGCTTCCCCAACGGGATCTCCGGCGAAGAGCTCGCGGATCGGGCTTACGCTCAAGCGGAGAAGTTCGGCGCGCAGCTGCTCACCGCGACGAGTGCGCGCCTACGGTGCGATCGTCAGCCGTATGCGGTCGAGACGAGCGACGGCGCGCGCATTCAAACGCGGAACATCGTGATCGCAACCGGCGTTCAGTACCGAAAGCTCGACGTTGCGAAGCTGGACCAGTTCGAGTGCGCCGGCGTCTATTACGGCGCGACCGAGATCGAGCGGCAACTCTGCTGCGACGAGGACGTCGCCGTCATCGGCGGGGCCAACTCCGCCGGGCAGGCGGCGGTCTTCCTTTCAAAATCCTGCACGCGCGTGCACGTGTTGATTCGGGGTGACGGACTCGCCGCGACCATGTCGCGCTATCTCGCCCGGCGTATCGAAGAGACGTCGAATATCGTTCTGCACCCGCACACCGAGATCGCCGAGCTCACCGGCGAGGATCATCTCGAATCGGTGCGCTGGCGAAACAATCAAACCGGCGAGAGCGAGCAGCACGAGATACGCCACGTCTTCGTGATGACCGGCGGTGCGCCGAACAGTGCATGGCTCGAAGGGTGCGTCGCGCTCGATTCAAAAGGATTCGTCAAGACCGGGCCGCAGCTCTCGCCCGAGGATCTGAGTACGGCGAACTGGCCGCTCTTGCGCTCGCCATACCTCTTCGAAACGAGTCTCCCGCGCGTCTTTGCCGTCGGCGATATTCGCAGCGAGAGCATCAAGCGCGTCGCGTCGGCGGTCGGCGAAGGTTCGATTGCGATCTCGTTCGTTCATCAAGTCATGCGCGAGTAGTGCAACGTGCGTGGGTCGTCTTCGATCTCGACGGAACGCTGATCGAGAGCGAGGAGATTTGGGCCGAGATCCGGCGCGATTTCGTCGTCGAGCAGGGCGGACGATGGACCGACGGCGCGCAGGCGGCGATGATGGGCATGCGCACCGAGGAATGGGCGCGCTTCATCCACGACGAGCTCGGCGTTTCGCTTTCGCCCGAAACGATCGCGCAACGCTGCGTCGAGGCCGTCGCCGAGCGCTTCGCGGCACGGGTTCCGGTACTTCCGGGTGCCGGCGCGGTGCTCGCGCGATTCTCGGAGGCATTCGTGCTTGGGGTCGCAACCTCGTCGGCGTTGCGCGTCGCGCAGACGGTGCTGGGGAAGACGGGCTGGGCGAAGTATTTCGCCGTGGTCGTTTCGGCCGATTCGGTCGCACGCGGAAAGCCTGCGCCCGACGTCTATCTGCGCGCGCTCGCGCTGCTCGAGGCCGATCGCGAGCGCAGCGCGGCGGTCGAAGACTCGGGGAACGGAATCCGATCGGCGCATGCCGCCGGACTCGCGGTGGTCGCGATCCCGAACCGTGCCTATCCTCCCGAGCAGAGTGCTCTTGCGCTGGCGAATCGCCGCCTCTCCCAGCTCGACGATCTCAGCGTCGATACGATTCGCGCCCTACTGGACGGCGGCTGAGAACCGGCCGCAAGCATCTCGCGCTCGCATCGCGAAGTCCGCTGCGGTGAGCGTTTCGCGCCCTCGTGAACGAATAACGCTGCGGCAGGCTGCCCTCGTTCCCAAGCTGGTGATTCCGGGCAACGTCGAAGAGACCGTCCAAAACATTTCGACCCATGGCAGGCTCTTCGTTTCGGCGATCTGCTGCTATTTAATTTGCTTCATCGAAGACATCGTCATCGCGTGGCCGCTCTACTATCTACTGCTGCCGGTCAACCGTGCGCTATCGTTGCTCACCGCATGGTTTCGGTTGATCTATGCCGCGATCGTGCTCGTCGGCACGATGAACCTCGTAACCGTCGATCGTCTGCTCACGACGCCATACTTCCTCATGATTTTCGGGCGAGCTCCGCTCCACGCGCAAGTCGACCTGCTCTTGCATTCGTTTCGCTACGACTGGTCGCTGAGTCTGGGGATCTTCGGCATTCATCTGGTGCTGCTCGGCTATTTGGTCGCTCGCTGCGGCTACATTTCCCTGCTCGTCTCAATCATCGTGGGAATCTTGCTCGTCCTCGATGGGCTCGGCTGGATCGCCGACAGCGTGCAACCCTATCTTTATCCGAATACCGATCTCGCGATCACGATGATTACGCCGGTCGGCGAGTTGATCTTCATGCTCTGGCTCTTCGTTGCAGCCTGGAGAATTCGGGAACCGGCCACATGATCGCGCCGACAGCAGACGCTTACGAGCTGTGGACGCGCGCGCGCACCGCGGTGACCAGTGCCGCTTACCCGAGCCGAATAGATTATACGATCGCGATCAGCGGTCTCGACGGCGCAGCGCCCGTCGCGGATCACTATCGCGGGAGCTGCGATCCCGCAGACGGCAGCGTGCGAACATTTCCCATCAGCGACGAGGAGCTGGCCAAGCCGGCCCCGGTTCCGCACGGTTTCAATACCAATGTTTTCATTGGCCTCTGCTCCGGTTACGGTCCGTGCGGCACCGGGATCAGCCTCCCCCTCGGCCATTCTGCCCCATACGACGATCTGCTCGGGCTGCCGCTTCTGGCCCCGACGTACATGTTTGGAATGAAATATACCGCGATCAAGATGAGTGAAGAACCGGGTGGGAAGAACTCGCTGCCAGTTATCGCGACGGTAAGATCCCAGTCGCCGGAGTACCGCGTGACTCTACTCGATACGCCGGCGATCGACGGCGTGCCGACCTATCATCTCAAGCTCGATCCGCTACGGCAGCCGAAGACGAACCGGTTGCGAGAGGTCTGGATTGGGATTACGGACTATCTGCCGAGACGAGCTATCCTCGCGGGCAACTTTACGCTCGCGCCGTTCGTGGACGTAGCGTGGACCGTAGACTTCACGACCATCGACGGCGCACCGTACGTTGACCGCGAGACGACGCCGAATACGCTCTACCTCACGCATCGCCGCGTCGTTCGCAATGCCGCGATTGCGTTTCAAAACATACGCGAGCAGACCACGATCTACGATCAGCCGCTGGTCGAACCGAACGCGACGGATACGTCGCTGGTCGAACCGTAACGCAGATGAACTTTACCACCGAGCTGCGGGTCCCGCCTTCGAGCGAGTTCGGCTCGCTCGTCCGGACGTTCGCGGCGGATGCCGCGCGGCGCAGCGAGCTTGCCGAAGCGCAGCAATGCGGTATACTCGACGCGGCCGATCGCGGCTTCTCGATCATCGTCTCCGAGGCGCTCGCCGAAGCGCGCGAGCCGATGCGGATCGTGGCGGCCTGCACGCCGGAGCGACTCACGCTATCGCTCTTCGAACGCGGTTTGCCGATGGACGACGCGTTCGCGCGACGCGATCCCCGATGGAACGAACTCGTCGGCGAGATCGATGAAGCGCACTGGCGATCGCATGGAACTGCGGGTAGCGAGCTGCGGCTGGTGGTAAACCGGAGACACGACATCGTAGATGCGATCGCCGCTCGGAATCCAGGCCAGGCAGAGGTTCCGTTGGCGCCGGAACAAGAGTATCGCGTGCGACGTTTCGAACCAGCCGACGCGCCTGGCGTCGCGCGCGCCTTCTACCTCACCTACGGCTACGCGTACGATCTCTGCGCGGTCTACGTTCCCGAGCGTTTGGTCGAAATGAACGCGAGCGGCCGTTACGTCTCGATCGTTGCGCTCGATGCCGGCGGCGACGTGGTCGGGCACTACGCGCTGGCGCGCGAATGGGGCGAACCGATTGCCGATGCGGCCGGTGCGATCGTTTTGCCGGCTCATCGCGGACGCGGCCTGCTCAACGTGCTGCGCGATCGCGCCGAAAGCGAAGCGATTGCCCTCGGATTGGCGGCGTACTATTCCGAACCGGTGACCGACCATCCGCGTACGCAGCGCGCAAGCGAAAACTTCGGCGCGAAGGCCTGCGGCATTACGCTGGGGGTGGCGCCGCGCAAATTCATCGCTCGGCACATGGAGCTTTCGACGACGACGCAACGACAGAGCTGCATGCTCTACGTCAAGCCGCTTCGACCGCGCGAGAGGCGAACGATCTACCCGCCGATTCGGCACCGCGCGATCGTCACGGGCATCTACGAACAGCTCGGCTTGCCCGTGGCGATCGAGGCCGGAGCGGCGCGAAGCGGCCGCGGGGCGTTTCGCACCGGGATTACGCGCGGCGACAACATCGCTACGATTGCGGTGGAGGAGATCGGTGCCGAGACCCCGGACCTCGTTTCGCAAGCCGTGGAAGACTTACGCGCGACGTGCCGGCTCGGTGCGATCTACGCCGAACTCCCGCTCGAGGACCCCGGCACGCCGGCGCTCTGCGAGGCGATGGAGTCGCGGGGCTTTTACTTCTCCGGGGTCGGCCCGTGGATGCTCGACGGCAAAGACTCTTTGCGGCTGCAGATGCCGCTGACGCCGATCGATCTTTCGGCGCTCGTCGTCGTCGGCGATTTCGGTAGAGCGCTGCTCGAGTACGTTGCTTCAGAACGCGACCGCTGCGCGAGCGGGGCGGGTGTGCGATGACGCGCAACCGCGCGTTGCTGCTTGGCCTATTTCTCTTCCTGGCATCGGTGGCGTTCTCCGCGTGGGCGTATCCGATGCTGCCGCCATGGGTTGCGAGGCACTGGGATCTCGCCGGGCAGGTGAACGGATATTCTTCCAAGCTTTTTGCGGTCAGCATCATGCCGGCGGTCGTTGCGTTCACCTGGCTGTTGATGCTCGTCCTACCGGCAATATCGCCGCGCGGCTTTCGATTGGACGATTTTGCCGGGCCGTTCTATACGAGCACGCTCGCCGTGGTCGCGATGATGCTCGCGATTCACATCGGATTGCTGCACGCCGAAGTGACCGGATCGGCGCCCGCCAACGCGCTCTTCTTGATACCGCTCGGCATCCTGCTGGTGATTCTGGGCAGCATGATGGGAAGACTGAAGAAGAACTTCTGGATCGGCGTGCGCACCCCGTGGACGCTGGCCAGCGATGAGGTCTGGCAACGAACGAATCGTCTCGGCGGTACGCTCTTTATGATCGGGGGAGTCCTCCTCGCCGCGACGAGTTTCGCGGGCAATGAGGTCGTTGCCGTACTCATCGGTGTCTTGGCCGTGATCGCCATCGTGCCGATCGTCTATTCGTACGTCCTCTACCGCCGCATAGAAGGCTTCGGCGAGAACGAAATATAGGAGGCAAAACTGTGGAGTGTGCGCACCTCAATCACATTAAGAACGTCACGCCGAGCGCGGAAGGATGCGAAGATTGCCTTCGGATCGGCGACACGTGGGTTCATCTGCGCGAATGTTTGGAGTGCGGTCACGTCGGCTGTTGCGACAGCTCGAAGAATAAGCACGCGACCAAGCATTTTCACGCGACCCACCATCCGATCATTCGATCGTTCCAGCCGGGTGAAGACTGGCGCTGGTGCTACGTCGACGAAATGATCGTCTGACCGCCTAAAGGGCAGCCTCAGGTAAGAGTTCGCCGCGGCCGGCGGTTTTTCGAGATGGCGCGGACAATCGTCGTTCCGCTTCCGGTGCCGCGAAACGGATTTCCGGCCGACTCGACCGCACTCTTCATTAGCGCACGAATGCCTCGTTTGCCGAGCGTCTTCTCGTCTTCGATCCGGATGTGCCGCACCTGATTTCCACCTCCTTGAAGAAGCCGATCGGGATCGGGCAGATGCGCGCCGTACAGGAAGCATAGGGTGACCTTGCGCGGATAGATCGCGATCGAGAAGAGCGCCGCGGACGGGCGCTCGTTCGGGCTGAACCCGACGACGAGCGCGTACGCGTTGTCGTAGACGAGCTCGAAGGCACCGGGGAGGCGCTTTCGCATCGTCGTTAGTGCCGCGCGGGCGCGCTGGGCGATCTCCGGCGCAAAGCGGGCGATGAAGCTCTCGAGCTGCCGGCGTGCCGGCGGTTCGCCAACTCGTGCGTTCATGCGACTTGTGGTTCGACCGTCACCGGGAAGTTCACCGAACGCGCGACGAAGCACATCTCGTGTGCCTCGTGATGGAGGTCGATCGCTTTTGCGCGATCGCCGCCGGGCGCGATCGTCACGACCGGGCGCAAAACGGCTGCGACGAATCGGCCGGAGCCGTCGCCCTGCTCTTCCATCGACCCCGATGCGCGGTCGCGATACTCGACGACCGTAATTCCATTGACGGCGCAAAGGTGTAGATACCAGAGCATGTGGCAGGAGGAGAGCGCCGCAACGAGCAGCTCTTCGGGGTTGTAACGCGATGGGTCGCCGCGGAATGCCGGATCGCTCGACGCTGCAATATCCGGCTTACCCTCGCCACCGATCGTATGGTTGCGGGAGTAGCTGCGATAGCTCTTCGTCCCCTCGCTATCGCCTGACGACCAATGGAGATGGATGCCGTAGGTATGCGTCTTCACCTAAACCGCCTTTCGTTTTGCCGGAATGATACACGAAAGGCAGGCGCCGGTCCCGGTCTTTTCAAAAATCTAGCTACGTGACGATTCGCGCGATGCAGAGCAGCGACGCCAATGCGTGGGGCGCGCTTCGTGCACGGCTCTGGCGGGAGGCCGGCGAGCGGGAGCTGATGGCAGAAGCGCGAGCGTTTCTTGACGGGTCCGAGGTCGCGATCGTTGCTGCGGCCTTTATCGCCGAAGTCGAGTCGGTTCCGGCCGGCTTCATCGAACTCTCGGTGCGTGCGTTTGCCGACGGATGCGAGTCGAGTCCGGTGCCCCACGTCGAAGGCTGGTACGTCGAGCCGTTTGCACGCGGGCGAGGCGTCGGACGCGCCATGATGGAGGCGGCCGCGGCGTGGTCGCGCGAACGCGGGTTCATCGAGCTCGCCTCGGATAGCGACCTTCGCAACGCCGATTCGCTCAAGGCACACGCTCGTTGCGGTTTCATCGAGACCGAACGCCTCGTCAAGTTTCGAAGATCGCTTTAAACGAGGCAAGCGGAGGAGCGCCGGCTCGATGTGAGCAACTAACGAAGAAGCGATACACGCATTCGCGGAAAGGAACGGGTAATGCCACTCTCCAGACGCGTCTCTGCGGAACTCCTCGGCACGTTTTGGCTCGTTTTCGGCGGATGTGGAAGCGCCGTGCTCGCGGCGGCATTTCCACAGCTCGGCATCGGGTTCGCCGGCGTCGCCTTGGCGTTCGGACTGACGCTGCTGACAATGGCGTACACTATTGGGCCGATCTCGGGATGTCACATCAATCCGGCCGTCACCTTCGGACTCTGTCTCGCGAAACGATTTCCGGCGCGTGACGTTCTGCCCTACGTAATCGCGCAAGTCATCGGTGCGATCGCGGCGGCGGCGGTGCTCTATGCGGTCGCGAACGGCAAGCCGGGCTTCGTTGCCGGACAGTTTGCCAGCAACGGCTACGGTCCACTCTCGCCGGGCGGCTACGGCATGGCTTCGGCGCTGATCATCGAGGTCGTCTGCACGTTTGCCTTCCTCATGGTGATTCTCGGCGCGACGGACAAACGCGCGCCGGTGGGCTTCGCCGGCTTGGCGATCGGTCTCGCACTGACGCTCATCCATCTGATCAGCATTCCGGTCGACAACACGTCGGTCAATCCGGCTCGCAGCACCGGCCCGGCGCTCTTCGCCGGCGCGGCCGCGCTCTCGCAACTCTGGCTCTTCTGGCTCGCTCCGCTCGTCGGCGGCGGCTTTGCCGGCGTCTGCTATCGCGCGCTCTTCGGCGAAGAGGTGAGCGAGGTGCAGATCATCGGCGACGCAGTCCCCGGGGCCAAATGACTTAGGCCACGTTAACCTGAAAGCCGTTGGCGTGCGAGTGGTGACGCTCAACGCCAACGGTAATCGCTGCGCGGCATGAGCTCGACGCCGCCCGGCGCCCTGACGATCGAGGCCGCCGCAGCTCTCAGCGCCGGCGACGTTCTCGAGCGCCTCGCAAGCTCGCCAACGGGTCTCACGGCGGCAGAAGCGGCCGAGAGGCTCGCGGCATCTGGACGCAACGAGATCGCTGCCCGCGGCACGAACGCGCTCGACGTCTTCGTCCGTCAGCTTATCAACCCGTTCCTGATCTTGCTCGTCGTGACGGCGTCGTTCTCGCTCTTCCTGCACGACAGTTCCGACGCGGTGATCATTCTCGGAATCGTCGTCTTGAGCGTGGGCTTGAGTTTCTTCAACGAGTACCGGTCGGAACGCGTCGTTGAGGATCTGCGCGCTCGCGTTGCGCGCAAAGCGATCGCCGCGCGCGATTCGCAGAAGGCGGCGATCGACGTCGCCGAGCTCGTTCCGGGCGATGTCGTCTTCCTCGCCGTCGGCGATATCGTGCCGGCCGATGTGCGCTTGATCGACGTGCGCGCCTTCGAATGCGACGAATCCGTGCTCACCGGCGAGGCAATGCCCGAGGCGAAGTCGGCAGCCGCGGTCTCCGCGATGGAGCCCGGCGCGACCGCCGGCAACTGCGCCTACTCGGGGACGGTGGTGAAAAACGGCGTCGCGACCGGCGTCGTCGTGGCAACGGGACGGAGCGCACGATTCGGTGCGATCGCGCGGCAGCTGACGCGCCATCCGCCCCAGACCGCCTTCCAAGTCGGGCTTCGCGACTTCTCGGTGCTGCTCGTTCGGGTGACGATCGCCCTGACGAGCACGATCTTCGTGCTCAACGCGCTCTTGCACCATCCCGTGCTCGAGTCGCTGCTCTTCGCGCTCGCGATCGCGATCGGCTTGACCCCGCAACTGCTCCCGGCAATCGTTACGGTCAGCCTTTCGTTCGGTGCACGCGTGCTCGCGAAACGGGGAGTGATCGTCAAACGCTTGGTCAGCATCGAGGATCTCGGCAACGTCGAGGTGCTCTTCACCGATAAGACCGGTACGCTCACCGAGGGGCGCGTGCGCTTTCGCGATGCGATCGATCCAAGCGGCAGCGTCACCGAGCTCGGCGCGGTCGCCGGCCTCGTCTGCACCGACGTCATCGTGGAGAGCGGTCGCGTCGTGAGCGGCAACGCGCTCGACGTTGCGCTCTGGGAGGCGGCCGGTCCGGAGCGCATCGCGGAAGCCGCGCGCTATCGCGTGCTCGACCGGGTGCCGTTCGACTACGATCGCCAAATGATGGCGGTCCTCGCCGACGGACCCGACGGACTGCGCCGGCTCATCGTGAAGGGTGCGCCTGAGACCATCCTCGCCCGGTGCACGAGCGCCGACGAGCGCGTGCGCGCGCTTCTAGAACGCGAGTTCGAGCTGGGAGATCGCGTCGTCGCCGTCGCGTCGAAGTCGGCTGCCGGCCTGACGCAGATCGCCGACGACGACGAGCGAGAGCTGCAGGTCGACGCGTTGTTGCGCTTCGCCGACGAACCGAAGACCGACGCCCGGGCGAGCCTCGCGCGTCTCGAAGAGCTCGACGTTGCCCTCAAGATCGTGACCGGCGACAACGCGCGGGTCGCGCAGAGTATATGCCAGCGCTTAGGCATTCTGGTTACGGGCGTTCTCAATGGTGCCGAGATCGCTTCGATGAGCGACGAGCAACTCGCGGCCGCCCTGCCGGCGACGAATATATTTGCTCGCGTTTCGCCGGAGCAAAAATCGCGGATCATCCGAGTGCAGCGGGCCTCGGGAATGGATGTCGGCTTCCTCGGCGACGGCGTGAACGATGCCGTCGCGCTGCACGATGCCGACGTGGGCATCTCGGTTGAGTCGGCGGTCGACGTTGCGCGCGACGCGGCCGACATCGTGCTCCTGGAGAAGGACCTGAGCGTCCTCGCCGACGGCGTGATGGAAGGGCGCCGCATCTTTGCCAACACGATCAAGTACGTCCTGATGGGGACGTCCTCGAACTTCGGCAATATGTTCAGCGCGGCGGGCGCGTCGCTCTTTCTCTCGTTTCTCCCGATGCTGCCGTCGCAAATTCTGCTCAACAATCTGCTCTACGACGTGAGCGAGATGGCAATTCCCACCGACGCGGTGGACGAGGAGCAGCTTCACCGGCCGGCACACTGGGATCCGCGATTCATCCGCCGATTCATGATGTTCTTCGGGCCGATCTCGTCGATCTTCGACTTTGCGACGTTCGGCGTGATGCTCCTCGTCTTTCACGCGACGCACGAGCTCTTTCGAACGGGCTGGTTCGTCGAGTCGCTCGCCACGCAATCCCTCGTTATTTTCCTGATCCGGACCAGAAGGGTGCCGTTCTTTCGCAGCCGGCCCTCGTTTGCCTTAACGGCGACGACGATTGCGGTCGTGGCGATCGGCGTGGCGCTCCCCTTTACGAAGGCCGGTCTGCTGCTCGGCTTCACTCCATTGCCCACGGCATTCTTTGCGATTCTCGCGTTGATGGTGGTACTCTATCTGTCGCTCATCGAAATCGGCAAGGCGTTCTTTTTCGCGTCGAAACAATCGCAGCGGCTCGCGCGTACCCCGCAGTAATGAAGAGCCGATTGCGGCGCGTAGCGGCCTTTCCGCTCGTTCGCCTCGCTTCGATCGTGATATTATTCGCCGCGTTGATCGCGCCGGTGATCCTCACCGTGCATCCTTCCGGGAGTCATTGGCGCAGCGTCGCGGTCTCTTGGGCGATCGCGATCGTATTGGCGGCGGTGATGATTGCGGTCGAACGCATCTTTGCCGGGAAGCGGCCGGCCGAGATCGGATTCGCTCCGGCGCATGCGCTGCGCGACCTGTTTCTCGGCGCGTTGCTCGGCGGCGTGCTCTTCTCGCTGGTCGTGGCCGAACTGGCGTTGGGCGGCTTCTATCGTATCGTAGGGGTGCATCCGGCATGGAGTCTCATGCCCGTAGTGTTGTTGCTGATCGGCGGGGCTATCGGCGAAGAGCTGCTCTTTCGCGGCGTACTCTTTCGCTTGATTCAGGAGTGGGCCGGCACCTGGATCGCGCTTGCCGTCTCCGCGGCGATTTTTGGCCTCGTGCACGCGGGCAATCCGGGCGCCACGTGGGTCTCATCGCTTGCAATCGCACTCGAGGCCGGCATCTTGCTCGGCGCCGCATTCGTCGTCACCCGCAATCTCTGGTTGCCCATTGGACTGCACTTCGCGTGGAACTTCTGCGAGGGACCGGTTTACGGGACGCAAGTCTCCGGCGCGGCCCTGCACGCAAGCGTGTTGACGGCACGGGTTACGGGGCCCCCGATCGTCACGGGCGGCGCGTTCGGGCCTGAGGCGGGCGTCGCAGCGGTGCTCACGTGTTGCATTGCGGCCGTGATGCTGCTCGTCGCCGCGAGGCGCCGGTCGCTGATCGTAGCCCCGGCGTGGCTGCGGCCGGCCCGCGCCTGAATCCTTCTACTGCTACGAGCGCCGGCGCTTTCCGAGCGCAACGAGCGCCTTCGGCGGGATTAAGAAGAGCAGCGTACCGCTCGGCGAGGCGCGGTCGGGGAGCTCGATCGCGGCGAGCGCCGCTTTCTTGAGCTCGACGCTCGCGCCTCCGATCGCATCGCCGATTACCGCGCTCATCGACGGTTCGTGGCCGACGAGCATCATCGCGCTCGCGTCGGCATGCGAGGACACAATCGCCCCGAGCGCCGTCAGATTGAAGCCGCCGCCAAGGCGCGGGTCTTCGACGACCTTCGCACGCATGTCCAGCTGCGCGGCGACGATCGCAGCGGTCTGTTTTGCGCGAAGGAGCGGACTCGTGACGATGCAATCGAGGCCGAGCGAAAGCTCGTCGATCGCGTTTGCCTCCCGCTCCATGCGGTGGTGGCCCTCTTGCGTCAACGGCCGATCGAAATCGGAGCCGTTCCACGCGTCGGGCTCGACGGCGATGCCGTGACGTAAGAAATACACCTTCACGCAACATGAGTACGGCGGTGAAAGGCTTGCACCCTCGGCGGAATAAAGACGGCGCCATGAGCAGATCGTGGAAGACGCAACTGATTCATCCCGACATTCGCGTGCCCGAAGGCTACCGCTCGCTCGCGGTACCCGTCTATCGTGGTTCGACGACGTTATTTGCGTCGGCGCAAGCCGTGAACGACCGATGGGATCAAGAGCGCGTGGGCTACACCTACGGCCTTTACGGTACGCCGACCGCGCTCGAGCTGGCCGCGCGCATTGCAGCGCTCGAGGGCGGCGGGCGAACCATCCTCACGCCCGGGGGCCAATCGGCAATCTCGCTGATCGATCTGGCGCTGCTCGAACAGGGCAACCATATACTCGTGCCGCGCAGTGTCTACCATCCGAATCGGCTGCTCGCGATCTCCCTGCTCGCGCGGTTCGGCATCGAGACGACCTTTTACGATCCGCTCGCCGGCGCCGGCATCGGCGATCTCATCCGGCCGAAGACGCGTCTGGTCTGGGTCGAGAGTCCGGGGTCGGTGACCATGGAGGTGCAGGACGTTCCGGCAATCGCCGCTGCGGCACACGCTCGCGGCGCTATCGTCGTCCTCGATAACACTTGGTCGGCCGGGCTCTTCTTCGATGCGTTCGGGCACGGCGTGGACGTAACGATGCAGGCGCTGACCAAGTACGTCGGCGGCCATAGCGATTTGCTGCTCGGCTCGATCACCGTTCGAGACGAAGCGCTCTACCAAAAAATCGGAGCGGCGCGCCAGGTCGTGGGTTGCGCCGTTTCGCCCGACGACTGCAGCCTCGCGCTGCGGGGCCTGCAGACTCTCGCGGTGCGCCTCGGCGCCGTCGAGACCTCGGCGCTGGAGATCGCGCGCCGGCTCGAAACCCGTCCCGAGGTCGAGCGCGTGCTCCATCCGGCGCTGCCCTCATGTCCCGGCCACGAGTTCTGGCGGCGCGACTTCACGGGTTCGTCGGGCGTCTTTTCGATCGTCTTGCGCCCCGGACCGACGCGCGAGCAGGTCTGCGCCTTCGTCGACGCGCTGGAGCTCTTCGAGATCGGCTATAGCTGGGCCGGTACGACGAGCCTCGCCGTCGCGTACACGATGCGCTCCGCGCCGGAGCGGCCGTCATACGATCACCGTCTCGTGCGTTTGAGCATTGGGCTCGAGTCCGCCAGCGACCTCATCGCCGACCTCGAACGCGCACTCCCGGTCCTGCGGGCCTAGGAGGGCGAGCAGTTGGCGAGCGGGCGGTCGGCGAATGACTCGACCCAACTTAGGAGGGTAGAAGAAACGTGAAACGCATCGGTTTGCTCGTCACGGCGATTTTCGTGCTGAGCGCTCAAACGCCGGCGGCCGCACCGCAGACGGCGGTGAAGTACACGCGCCATCTGGTCTATCAATTTGGATACAATACGCCGGCGGCGAGTTCCGGGCAAGGCACCGGTACGACGACCATCGACATTTCATATCCCACCAAAGACGGCGGTCTGAAGATCAGCGGAACGGATCACTGGTGGAACACGGTGCGTCCGCGCGCGACGAACACGTGCGAGGTGCATCTCAACGGCAACGTGATGTGCTCGCAGGCGCCGTACGCAATATCGCCGATGCAGCTCACGATCTTTCCGCTGCTGGCGATCGGCGTCTTCAAGGCGCTCAACACCGCTGGAACCTCGAGCTGGTCGCGCAGCTATAAGGCCTACGCGGCGATCATCCCGGGCGCGACGGGGTTCGCCGGAGCGCCGAATAATTGGCTCTGTTCCTATCAGTTTACGGGCAAAGGACCGATCAAGAGCGCGGCGTCGTTACTGCTCGTCGAGGCCGACGGTACGCTCGACCAGCAAGGCGGCACGTATCTCAAAGCCAAGTCGAAGCAGAACATCGTCTACGATCCGGCGGCGAAGCTCGCCGTAATCGTCACCGATACGCGGACGCATATCCCGTACCGAAGCGTCTACAGCAACGACGTCGTGGGCTTAAAGCTGCTCAAGGACTCGGGGGTCAAGCAGCACTAAGGAAGCGTCAGCGTTCCCTCGCCGAACGGGAGGCACTCGCCGGCGATGGTAACGCGTTCGCCGCGGTATTCGACCCATAACTCGCCGTCGCGCGCGGAGAGTTGGCGTGCGAAGAGTCTGGCATTGCCGAGCATGCCCGACCAGTAGGGGGTCAGCACGCAATGCGCCGAGCCGGTGACATAATCTTCGGCGATTCCGTGTTTGGGAACGAAGTATCGCGAGACGAAATCGCAGTCGCCCTCGAATCCGCGAGCGGTGACGATCAGCGCCGAAAACTGCAGCGCCGCGATCGCCGCGACGTCGGGTCGAAGCTCCCGAACTTCGGTCGCGTCGTCGAGAACCGCCATGCCGCGCCCGCCCGCGGCTTCCCAGAGCTCGGAGGGCCGAAGGCCGAGCGCCGGCGCAACGAGACTCGGATCGTGCTCGCGCTCCGGACGCATTGCCGGAAAATCGAGGGCGAGGCGCTCGCCCTCGCGTCGCACTTCAACCGGTCCGGTGCGCGTTGCGAACCGAACGCTCGAGCGATCGCGCTGTAAAACGTTCAGAACGACGTATCCCGTGGCCAGCGTCCCATGACCGCACAACTCTAACTCGCCCCCGGGCGCGAACCACCGCAGCGTAGCCTCGCCGCCGCCGGCCGCAAAGAAGGCCGTGGCCGGGAGATTCATCTCGCCGGCGATGGCCTGCATCGTGCGTTCTTCGAGCGGTTGCTCGAGCACGCAGACTCCAGCGGGATTTCCGCCGAACGGCGTTTGCGTGAACGCGTCAACGTGATAGAAGGGAATCCTCATCGGCTCTTCCCGCCGAGGCTGATCGTCGCGCCGCTGGGATTCTTGAAGCTGCCGCCGATGGTTTTGATCGGGGAGCCGCCGCCCGGATACTGCCAGAGGCCCGCGTCGTGCTGCGCCCCGTTCGGTCCGTCGGGCGCGACGAGCGTCGAACCGTCGATCCAAAACTGCACGAGGTTGACCGCCTTACGCAAATGAATCGTCTTGACGTGCTTGCCCTTCGTGCCGGCGATCGCGAAGTCGTAGATCGTCGAGATTCCGTCGCCGAGCGCGACGTACTTTCCATCCCACTGAACGCCGCCCCAACCGGGAAGCTGCTTATCGAGCACGATCCGCTCGAACGTTTTCACGCCTTTGGGCTTCTCGATGAAGGCCGGATCGTACGATGAGTTCAGCCCGTTGACGAAGAGATTTCCCGCACCGTCGTAGGTGCAGAAGAGGTAGGCCTGCACGTTGGCCGCGCGATAGATCTTCGGCGAGGTCTTGCCGTGCGCGTAGATCGCCACGCTCCCGGTGTTCGATCCGTTCGGCCCGTAGTTCGTTACCGCCAGCGTGCCGCTGACCGGGTCTACCGAACAATCGACCGGCAGAAATCCGTGGTCGTCGTACGTAGCAATCGGACTCTTTCCACCGTGCGCGTACTCGAGAATCTGCTGCGCGCCGGTGTTGGTGACGAAGACGTCGCCGGCGCGATCGGAGCAGACCCGCACGGGGGACGAGAAGCCTTGCAGCGTCCCGACGCGGCGGCCCTTGGGATAGGAGTAGACATAGACTTCGTTGGTGCCGACGTCGGAAATGTAGAGCAGATCCTGCGTCTTGGCATCTGCGCTCATCCAGGAGGCCGCGGCGCGCGCGCCAAGCGGCGGCGATCCAAGCTGCGCGGGCAGGCCGCAGCCGGCGAGGAACGCGGCGGCGGCGATCGTTGCGTGGAACGGCCTTCTCATGCGACGCCCCCCTTTCGGTAAGGAGGGTAAGCGCCCTGGGAGAGACGAGGTCGGGGTGTGATTTTTTCGCGGCGCCGAGCGACTAACGGGTTGAAATGAGCAGGGTTGCCTCGCACGACACGTTCGTCGAACTGATAGACCGGCATCGGGGAATCCTGTTCCGGGTTGCCAACGCATACGCCCGCAACGAGAGCGACCGCGAAGATTTGATTGCGGAGATGGTTGCGCAACTCTGGAGCGCCTTCGCGCGCTTCGACGCGCGCTCGAGCTTCTCGACGTGGATGTATCGCGTCGTGATGAACGTGGCGATCGCGTTCGTGCGTCGCGACGCGCGCAGACGGGATAGCGTGATACCGGCGCAAGCGGACGTCCTCGAGCAGATTCCGGCAGCCGGCGAACCCGCGAGCGACGAGCGGCTCGAGCGGTTGCACGAGCTCATCGACGGGCTCGCTCCCCTCGACCGCGCACTGATGCTGCTCTATCTCGACGACCATCCGCATGCCGAGATCGCCGCCATTCTCGGCATCTCGGAGACGAACGTCGCAACGAAGATCGGGCGCATCAAAGAACGACTGAAACGCACAATCGCCGCCGGGCATAGATAGAAATGGAGAACGAGATGGAGATCGACGAGATCAAGAGCCTCTGGGCCGAGAGCAATCGCAGACTCGAGGCGAGTACGCGCCTCAATACGACGCTGCTCGCGCAGTGGAACCTTCGCAAGACGGATACCGCGTTGAGCTGGATGGCACGAGAGATCGCCTTCGAACTGATCGTTAATGCGATCGGCGTCGTGCTGATCGGCCTCTTCGCGAGCGCGCATCTGCACGAGCCGCGCTTCCTCATTCCGGCGGCGATGCTCGATTGCTACGCAATCGCCTTGATCGTCGCCGGGGCGCGCCAACTCGCCGCGGTTCGCAGCCTCGACTACGACGAGCCCGTCGTTGCTATCCAAAAGCGGCTCGAGCAGCTGCGCCTGCTGCGCGTACGAACTACGCTGGCCACGCTGCTCTTCGCCCCGCTGATGTGGGTTCCGCTGCTGATCGTCGGCTTGCGCGGGATCTTCGGCGTCGACGTCTATGCGGCCGGAACGGCTTGGCTCGCCGCGAATCTGCTCTTCGGCATCGCCGTCATACCCGCAGCAGTCTTCGTTGCCCGGCGGTATCGCCGTTGGTTCGAAAGCTCGAAGCAGATGCGCCCGCTGGCCGATGCGATTGCCGGTCGAAGCCTAACGACGGCACTCGACTCCCTCGACGCGATCCGCCGCTTCGAAGCGTCGTGACGCGCGAGGCGCTACTCGGGATCGACCGGCAGCCCGGAAGGCCGCTCGTGCAAGAAGAAGTCCTTCGACCGGCTCGACGGAATCTGTTGGAATTTGCGCGGTGATTGCGAGAAGTCGAAGCAATCGGAGATGCTCGTGGCGCGCGCGTCGGTCGTATGCAGCGACCCGAGATTAAAGGTCTCCTCGACGAACTTGAGGATGCTTCCGAACTCGTACTGCGTATGCGAGATGTAGCCGGGCGTGCCTTTCTGAGTCTCGCGGGCGTAGGGCGAGACCACGATCATCGGAACCCGGAATCCGAGGCCGCCCCAGTGATCGAATGACGGCGGCGCCCAGTTATCGTAGAAGCCGCCCCAATCGTCCCAGACGATCACGATCGCGGTGCTCTTCCAGTAGGAACTTGTGCCGATTGCGTTGACGACGCTCGCAATCCACGACGGACCGTGGTACGCGGGGGACTGCGGATGGTCGGAGTTATTGCGGTCGGGAATGACCCACGTAACCGCCGGCAGACGGCCGTGCGAAATGTCGGTGAGCACGGTGGTCTCCGGGCTGATGACGTTGTTCTTCCATTCCGGTCCGTCGTGCACGGCCTTGATCGCGTCGAAGGCGTTCCAAATTCCCGCCGGGCGTGTTGACCTGCGGCGTGTAGAACTTCCACGAAACCGATTTTGCGTCGAGGAGATCGCGCATCGTTGGGTAGGTGAAGCACGGAAAGGGCCCCTTGTCGTACTTTGACTCGATCTTCGATCCGGTCCAGAGGAGGTACGAGGTCTTGGTGCCGGATGGCGCATCGCAGCCCCACGGCGAGGCCGTCGGATAGTCGACGATGCTCTCGGTGTTGGACGGCTGGTTGATGAGCGTCGAGCCGGCGATGAGATCTTGGTGGGCGGTGAAGCTGGCGCTCCCCTGAGTTTGGAACATTTGATCGGCAAGCACGTACTGCTGAGCCATCGTCCAGTACGACGCGATCTGTGACGGATTGACGTACTGATAGGCCGCGTCGTGGTTTCCGCTGCATTTATTGCCGCTCAGAACGAAGCCGTCCATCTTGCCGCCGTCGTAGTTTCTCAAGAAGCCGGCATAGCCGTGGCCGAAATCACAGCGCTCCGCCAAGTTGACTTCCTTAAGCGCGACATACGTGTAGCTGCTCCCGCTCTTGATGCGGCCTTGCGTCGCTCCGTAGGCTTTCGGGAAGGTGGCGAAGAGGTCGTCGAAGCTTCGGTTCTCCTGAATCATGATGACGATATGCTTGATGACGCCGCTGCCGTTTCTGTGCGACGGCCCCGGCGGCGGCGGTTGCGGAATTGCCGTTCCCGCGCCGCCGCTGCTACAAGCGGCGATCGCAAGCGCGACGAATGCCGCCGTAAGCCACGCGCAAAACGTCCTCAGCTCGAAACTCCTCGCCATCCTTTCCATATTCGTTCCCCGGCGTGGATCAGCCGCTTGCTTGGGATGGCGGCAGAAGGAAACCCCCGCCGGTTCGCGTCGGCGGGGGTGGCGTTGCTCGGCGTTGGGGATGCTAGCAGCTAAAGGTGAACGCGTTCGAGAACGGGTTTGCCGCGGCGTCGCGCGTTCCTAGCGGACACCATTCTCGTCATAGGTGATGATGGTAACCGTGCTCTTCCAATACAGGCTCGCGCGAATCTCGCAGCGTTAAATACGTGGCTGCCGCGCGAATCCGCGCGCGGCAACGCCGCCGGCGGCGAACGCCAGGAGAGCCGAGATCACCATCGCGCCGCGGAACCCGGCAACATACGAGGGTGCGCTCGTTACCACGATTCCAAGCGCAGCGATGCCGATCAGCCCGGCGGTGCGCGCGACCGCGTTGTTGATTCCGGATGCCACCCCTGAATGCTCGACCGGGACGGAGCTCATCACCGTCGTCGTCAGGGGCGCGACGAAGAGCGCGCCGCCGATGCCGAGCACGGTCGCGGCTGGGAAGAAGGTCGTCCAATACGATCCGTCGCTGCCCGGCAGCGCGTAGGCGAGAAAGCCCAGGCCGGCAACCGCGGCGCCGAAGAGCAGCGGCGTTCGCGCGCCGACGCGCGCCACGAGTCCGCCCGACCAGCGCGAAGCGACGACCATGATGAAGATGAAGGGCAGCAGCGCGCCGCCGGCCGCGGTCGGCGAGTAGCGGTGCACGTTGATCAGAACGAAAGGAACGAAGTAGAGGCTTCCGCCGATCGCGGTGTAGAGTAAGAACGTATAGAGGTTTGCCGCGCTGAAGGCGCGCGAGGCGAAGAGATCGCAGCGCACCATCGGGTCGGGAGTGCGGCGTTCGAAGAGAATGAAGAGCGTCAGCACGACCATCCCCGCGACGGTTATCGCCAGGGCCGGCGCGGAGAAGCGCGCGGCGTTCATTTCGATCAATCCGTAGACCAGCAATCCCAGACCCGCGGTCGCAAGCGTCGCTCCGGTCACGTCTATTCGGCGCGCCGCCGAGTCGTCGCGGCTCTCGGGAACGCGAAAGACGAGCATGAGCACGACCGCGATCGCGACCGGAACGTTGATCAGAAAGACGTAACGCCACGAGAAGCTCTGCGTCAGCCATCCGCCGATCACCGGCCCGAGCGCCGAGGTAAGCGCGCTGAAGCCCGACCAGAGCCCGATCGCGCGCCCGCGCGAACGCTCGTCGTACGCGGCGCTGAGCAACGCCAGGCTTCCCGGCGTCGCGAGCGCGCCGCCGACCCCTTGAATGCAGCGCGCGGCGATGAGCGCGTCGATGCTCCCGGCCAGCGCGCAGGCCAACGACGCGACGGCAAAGAGCGTGACGCCGAGGGCAAAGACGAGCTTTCGGCCGTAGAGATCGCCGAGCGCTCCGCCCAGCAGAATCAGCGCCGAGAGGAAGAGCGCGTAGCCTTCGATCACCCACTGCGCCTGGCCGCTGGTGGCGTGCAACTCGTGCTGAATCACCGGCAGCGAGACGTTGACCGCCGTGCTATCGATGAACGTCATCGCCGAGCCGAGGATCGCGGCGATCAGCACCCAGGCGACCTTCACGCCGGGGCCTTCCCGCCGATGCAGTCGCTTCCTATCGGGTGCAGAAGTACGCCTGAGTGGGCTCGATGTTGGATCGTCCGCTTCGCGCCGGAATTCTTGCGGCGGCCGATAACGCGCTCGTCCGCCGTGCGGTCACCCGATACGGAATGCGCCTCGGCGCGCGGCGCTTCGTCGCCGGCGAGAACGTCGCGCAATTCTTGCCGGCGGCGCGAGCGGCGAACGCGCAGGGCTTTGCCGTTGCGGCGACGCTCCTGGGTGAGAGCGTGCGCGACCGCTACGAGACCGCCGCGGTGACGCAGGAGTATTGCCGGCTGCTCGGCGCCTTCGCCGGCGAGGGGCTCGACGCGAACGTCGCCTTTAAGCTGACGCACGTCGGCCTCGACATCGACCCCGAGCTCGCCTTCGAGAATGCGTCGCGCATCGCCGCAACGGCCGCGCAGAGCAACAACACCGTGCGGATGGACATGGAACAATCGCGGTACGTCGATCGCACGCTGGAGATCTATCGGAGGTTGCGCGAGCACCATAGAAACGTCGGCTTCGTGCTGCAATCGTATCTCTATCGCAGCGCCGCGGATCTGGGCGCCATGCTCTCGCTCGCGCCGAACCTTCGCATCGTTAAAGGCGCCTATCTCGAGCCGGCGGAACTCGCGTTTGCGCGAAAAGCCGACGTCGACGCGAACTACCTGCGGCTGGCCGAGACGGCGCTCGCGCATCCGGGCTACACCGCGATTGCGACGCACGATCCCAAGATCATCGAGCGCGTTGAGGCGATCGTCGCCGAGCGCGCGCTGCCCAAGCGCGGACGATTCGAGTTTCAGATGCTCTACGGAATTGCGACGGCGCTGGCGCGCCGAGCGATCGAGCGCGGCTATCGCGTACGCCTCTCGATCCCGTACGGCGAGTACTGGTTCCCCTATCTCATGCGCCGGCTCGCCGAGCGCCCCGCCAACGTCGCCTTCTTTATCAAAGGCGCGTTCTTTCCGAGCCGGTGACGATCCAGGGCATCTGGGCGGCGGCCCTCACTCCGGTCGACCGCGACTTCGTGCCCGATGCGCCGGCCGCAATCCCCTATTATCGCGAGTTGCTGGCGCGCGGTTGCGACGGAATCAATCTGCTCGGAACCACGGGCGAAGCGATGTCGTTTAGCGCGTCGCAGCGTTTGGAGTACATGGCGGCGGTCGCGTCGAGCGGCTTGCCGATGGAGCGGGTCATGGTTGGAACGGGAGCTGCCTCGCTCGCGGACGCGGTCGCGCTCACCCGGGGCGCATTCGCGCTCGGATTTACCGCAGCGCTCGTCATGCCGCCGTTCTTCTTTCGCGATGCGAGCGACGACGGAGTCGCCGAGTTCTTCGAGGCGCTGTTCGCGCAGACGAGTCCGCCGCGCTGGCGCGTGCTGCTCTACAACTTTCCCCGGATGAGCGGCATCGCGTTTCGGCCGGCGCTGGTCGAACGGCTGCTCCGGCGCTTTCCCGATATCATCGCGGGCTTGAAAGATAGCTCGAACGACGTCGCGCTCCAAAGCGATCTCCTCGCCGCGCACCGAGACTTGGCGGTCTTTCCCGGATCCGAGAGCGATCTGCTCGCGGCGAAACGCCGCGGGGTTGCGGGCTGCATCTCGGGCAGCGTCGCGCTCTGGCCGGAGCTTGCGCAAGCGGTCTTTGCGCAGGAGGACGAAACTCAAGATCGCGAGCTGACGCAGCGGCGCAGCGAGCTCGACGGCTTGCCGTTTATCCCGGCGGTGCGTCATCTCGTCGCGCGCGAGCGCGGCGAACCGGCATGGTAGCGGACGATCCGCCGCAGCGGCCGCTGCGCGACGGCGAGTCGCGCCGACTTCAGATCGAGAAGGCCGTTAGGTGGCCGTTCTGGTCCGAGCAGTAGACCCAGCCGTTCGCGACGATCGGGCTCTGCCAGTGTACGGGGCCGATCGACTTCGGATGCTGCGAGCTGTTCCAGAGCACGCTGCCGTTGACTGCGTTGAGCGCGACGATTGCGTTGTCGAATGCAACGAAGACGATACCGTTGGCAACGACCGGTGAGGTGCCTTCGCCGCCGGTCTGCGCCGGACTCGCATGCCAAATCCCGACGATCTGACTCTGTCCCGAGCCGTTGGTCTCCAAGCGATAGGCTTCGACCACGTCGGAGAAGCCCATAAAGAGCCACGTATTGTTCGAGCCGTCGCTCCAGACGGCCGGCGTCGAGAAGAGCGGCCCCGGCAGGTCCAAAAGCTGCAGCTCGTTGCCGACGCCGGGCAACGCCGCCCGATTGAGCAGCTTCAGGACGGCATCCTTCCCGCCCTCAGTCATCATCCAGGGCGTTTGGCTGCTGGGTTGCTGCGGCAGAATCGTCGGCGAGGTGCTGCCGAGGTCGACGTCGCCGTCTTGGAGTTGTTGATAGTTGGTCGGCGTGTAACTGCCGAGTAAATCCAGAAGGTCGGCGCTGAGCGCGACCACGGAATCACCATAGTTTTGGCCTCCCGAGTTCGCATTGAAGTCGCCGTTGCCGGTCGCAGCGTAGACGCGGCCGTTCATCGAGGATCGGGATCGACGACCGCACCGCCGCGCGCCCAGATTCCCGAGCGCTGCGACTACATCCCGCAGCGTCGAGCAGCTTGTGCTTCTCGCTGCAGAGCGAGTTGCAAGACGGTCGTATTGCCGGTGCTCAGCTTCACCGCAACGACGTGTCCGTCGTACGGCGTGCCGTCGCCGTCGTAGCCGGAGAACGTGCGTAGACGTAGCCGTTGGCCAGTTGAGCGGCGACGCGTTCGTCTCGGTGGCCGGTATGCGCGTGATCCGTGCCGGGAATCCGCCCGCCGCGATCTCGTGGCCGTTGTTCGCCGACGCTTGTGGATCTTTCCATCGACGCCGGGAACGAAGATCGTCTTCCCGGACGGATCGGCGACGGGGGTCGAATGCGTATAGTTCGGCCCGTCGTCGTAAAATGCCAGATGATCTTTCCCGACACGCATCGATTCCGACGTCTCGCCGCTGTGCGTCGTCTGAAAGAGCAGGGTGTGATAGAAGCGTCCGACCAACGTGCTGCACGAGAATCGGTGTCGAGTCGGCAACGGCGAACGAGCGAAATCTGCCACTTCTCGCGCAAGACGGTGCACGTTTCCGACCGTGAGCGTCCGCTCGGCGGAGTTGAAGCCGCTGCGCGAGGGGTCGTAAGCCAAAGACCGGCCAATTACGGCACGCGCGGGGAGAATCGTCGCGGATGTGAGGCCGGCGGCACGGCCAACGTCGAAAGTAGTCTGGCCATGGAGCAGATTGTAGGAGCTTGCGCGAACGCCTAGCGCTTCCAAGCAGTGCCGCTCCGAGCTTCATGGCGGAGCTTCACGACGCGATCGCAACCTGACGCCGCCGGTAGAAAACGTCGTCGTCGACGTTCCCGGATGGCAGCAGAGTGCACCCGCGAATTCCCGATACGCAGCAGCGCCGGACGCTCGAGAAACGCCGAAGCATTCGCGAGATGGTATTCGGCGTTCAGGACGGCATTCTCACGACGCTGGGGATCATCACCGGCGTCGGCGTGGCCGAAGGAGATCGGTCGGCCGTCTTTATCAGCGGTTTCTTGGCGCTGGTCGCCGGCGCGCTCTCGATGGGCGTCGGTGAGTATCTCGGCCGCAAAGTCGAGCGCGAGGTCGTGCAGGCGACGATCGATCTCGAAAAACGCGAGATGGCCGACGATCCGCAGGGCGAGTTTACCGAGCAGGTCGCCTACTATAAACTCAAAGGTTTCAGCGCCGAGGAAGCCGAGATGATCGTCAGGCGCTTGACGCAACATCCCGACATCTACCTCTACGAAATGGTCCGCGACGAGTTCGGCATCGATCCGCGCGAGGCCGAAGATCGCGGGACTTCGCGCGGCCGCTCGCGATGAGCGTCTCGTTCGCGTGCCGGATCGCTCCTGCCGATCGTTGCGTTCATGCTTCCCGTCTCAACGATCGTTGCTCGACGTGGCCGGCGCTGCTCTTTGCCGTCGTCGGATCTCTTCAGGTCGGATTCTACGCCGGCACGCTTGAGCGAACGAAGCCCGATCCGCAAGGGTCGTCGAAGTCGCGCTCTACGGGTGCGGCGTCTTCATCATCTCATACTTGGCCGGACACTACATTCCGCCGCTCTTCGGGCACGCGCCCGTCTGCGGTCGGCGGATAATGGAGCCGTTCTTCACGGCCTGCTCGCCGGGCTCGCGCAAGCGGCCCAGTTCTTTTGGGATAGCCTCTTCGGACTCGTTTTTGGTTTTCTGATCTCGGCGATCGCGCAGGTCATGCTTACGCCGGCGACGATGGAGCGATACCTCGGTCCCGGAGCTCAAAGGCATCCTCTACGGGGCCGGATTCGGCATAATCTCGTCGGCCTGTTCGTATGGAGCGGCGGCGGCGGCGCGCGGATTCTACCGGTCCGGCGGCGACCGCGTCGCAGTCTTCAGCTTTCTCATTGCTTCGACGAACATGAATCTTGCGATCCTCATCTTTTTTGGTCGCTGCTCGGATGGCAGTTTGCCTTTGCCGAGTTCTTCGGTGGCATCATCATCATCGCGGTGGTGACGATCGGTCTGACGCTCTGCTCGTAGGCGAGACCGGAGCTGGCGCGTTCTGCAGACGCACTTACGAAGGCCGGCGAGGAGTCGCATCATCATTGTCACGGCGACGAACCGGAGCGGCGCGATTGGGAGGCGGTTGCCGCAACGGCGATCGCCGACGTGAAGATGCTGCGCACCGAGCTCGTCGTCGGCTATCTTATCGCCGGCTTCGCTGCGGCCTTGATTCCAACGGGCTGGCTGGCCGGCCGCGCTGCACGCCGTCGGCTGCGGTGCCGGTCGTCGGCTACGTCTTATTGCTGGTGGTCGGATTGCTCATTGCGGTGGCGACATTCGTCTGCTCGATGGGAAACGTTCCCGATCGCCCGCTTTCTGGCCAACGCCGGCATTCCGCTGGGCGCCAATACCAGCTTTATTTACGGTGACTCTGCTGATATTGCCGCTCATCGCAATCTACCGCAAGTCGTTTCCGCCGCGCGTCACCTGGACGTTCGTCGGCTCTTCGCCGTCGGCGCGATGCTGGCGGGGCGATCATGGAGACGGCGATCGGCAATAGCTTTGGCGCCATGGAAATGGGCTCGATGGCGCTCAACGACCGCTTTACCCTCGTCGCGAACGTCGCGCCGCGCGGTCGCCTAGCATCGCCGTGCTGCCGCGCCATCGCCCGCCTAAACTCTCGCGCGTCGGCGTCCCGATCGCGTTATCAGGGGTAGCCTCGCGCGGCCGGGAGCCGCGCAATCTGATCGGCGTTGCGGCCCGTTTACCGAGGGAAGTGCACCGAGGTAATTTCAGCGAAAGACGGCCGCGTGGAAGAAGCCGGCCGGCTCATGGAGCGCGTGCGCGCCCGCGATGCCGGCGCGTTCGAGCGGCTCTATGACGAATACCACCGGCTCGTCTACGGACTCGCGATGCGCGTTCTCGCCGACCCCGCCGGCGCTGAAGACGTTACCCAAGTCGGTGTTCCTCAAGCTCTGGAGCGAGCCCCGAACTCTTTCGCGGCGGCAACTTCGCCGGCTGGCTGGCCCGCGTTGCGCGCAACCGCGCCGTGGACGTGCTGCGCAGCCGTGCCGTGCGCTCGGAGAGCGACCTGCCCGAAGCGCTTCCCGCCGACGATGCGCTCGAAGACCGCGCCTTGGCCCGACTCGACGGCGAACTCGTCCGCGACGGCGCTCGCGCAGTTGCCGGACGAACAACGCAGCCTCATCGAGCTCGGTTTCTTCGGCGGAATCACGCAGGACCAGATCGCGCGGCAGACCGGGCTCCCGCTGGGGACGGTCAAGACGCGAATGCGCACCGGGCTGCGCCGGCTTCGTAACGCCTTGGAAGGCGCGGTAACGGTATGAATTCGCACGACGAGCTGCTGGATAGCGTCGCGGCGTACGCCTTGGGCGCTGCTTTCCCGGCGGAGGCGGCCGAGGTCGCGCGCATTTGCAGACGTGCGAGGCGTGCCGCGGCCGAGTACGAAGCTGCTTCAGCCGGCGGTTACCGCCGTGGCCTACTCGGCCGAATCGTGCGCCGATCCGTCCAGGGCGCCGACGTTGCCAGCCCGATGCTCAAGGCGCGCATCATGAAGCAAGTCCGCGCCGAGGCCGCTTCCAAGCCGGCCCGCGCACGTGGCCGGCCTACGCGCTGGCGGCGGCATGCCTCGCGATCGCCATCGTCACGCACGCTCGGCAACCTCTCGCTGCGCAACCAGTTGCAGAGTCGCCCAGACGAGATCGCCGCGCAGTTGCGGCAGAACGCGCGTCAGGCGGAGCAAAACACTCGGCAGCGCGGCAGAATGCCGAGCAGAGTCAAACAATCGCCGATTCACGGCGAGCAACGCCTCGCGTTATCGCTTCGGAAACGGCGACGTACTCGCTCACGGACCGCGCCTCTACCTGCCGATGCGCGCGCTCCCGGCGCCGCCGCCAGGCAAGGTCTATCAGGCCTGGACGCTTCCCAAGGGCTCGAAGAAGATGGCGCCCTCATTGACGTTCCGGCCGGCGCCGGGCGGCGTCGACGGTCATTCGCTTGCCCGAATCGGCCGAGCGACGTTCGCCGCGGTCGCAGTTAGCGTCGAGCCGGAGGGCGGCTCCAAGCAGCCGACCAGCGCCCCGATCGCCGTCACCCAGCTATAGCGCCGGCAGGTCAATCCAAACGCCCGATCCGCCCGTTTCCTTGCGAGATGAACCTCGCAAGAGCTTCCGCTCGGAAAGGAAATCATGAAGAACCTGCGATTGACCGCCGCCTTGGCGGTCGCCCTCTCATTGCTCGGCAGCGGCATCGCGTCGGCCGCCCTCATGCCCAACGTCGTGAGCGAACCGACGCGTTTCTCGGGCTGGTGCTGCGTCTACACCGGTGCACCCGCGCTGAAGGTAACGTTGTCGATGGTCGAAGCCGGCGGAGGTCCGAAGGACTTCAGCACCGTCACGCTGCTCAAGGTTTTGACCGGCCCGCTCTTCGACGCCGAAGTTGCGAAGCTGACGAAGGAATACGGTAAGGACCAGGTCGGCCAGTTCCTCAAGACCTTTGATTTCGTCGTCAACGACTCGCTGCGCATCGTGACCGAGAAGAAGGTCGCGCTGCCCAGTGCAGCCCGACCCCAACCCGAAAGACGGTAAGGCGCTTGCGGCGCGTTATGGTCGGCCGGTCAAACCGGCGAAGGCTTCAACGTCGAAGTGATGCTCGACCGCGCCGTATCGCATCCGATTCACATCCAAGTGATGAAGGACATCGACGCCAAGTACGGACTCGCGGCCGATGCGCAGTATCACGCCATACTCACGACGGCGATGAAGGATCTCGCCGCGGCCTATCATCTCAACAGCATGGGGCAGATGCAGAGCATGTAGGCGCGGCAGGGCGGCGCAGCCTCGCTCGTTGAATCGCGCTGCATGCACCGATATATCGCGGCCGTCGCCGCCCTCGCTATGCTCGTTGCCGCACCCGCGGCCGCACCGATCCCCGCCTCCGCAGCCTCGAATGGACTCGCATGGGATACCGTCATGAAGTTCTCGATGGATGCCGACGCGGCGTCGGTGCAGCCGGGGGACTTCGGTTCCGACTACACCGCCGCGGCCGCGGTCCAGATGCCCGATCAAGGCGGAGGCGGCGGGATCTTCGGTCAGATGCACCGGGCCCAAGCAATGGCCGAAGCCACGCAGCAGATGATGAAGACCGGCACCGCCCAGCGCCATTATCTTGCCGGTACCAAAGAGCGCATCGATGAGTTGGCGTTTCTAACCGCGACGATCTCCGATTGCGCCGCGCGAACGATTACCACGCTCGACATGCGCCATAAGACCTACAAGGTTGAGTCGATGGACTCGCCGTCGAGCTCCGGCTCGGGCGGCGGATCGGGCGCGTCGAAGTTTTCCGACGATGGCAGCCGCATCGCGCTCTCCGTGACCAACACCGCGCTCGGCGCGCGTACCGTCGACGGTCAGCCCACGAAGGGATACCGCTCCGATCTGGTCATGACGACGACGAAGCCTTCGGGCGAGTCGGAGACCCAGAACGGCAATTTGCTCGCCTATTACTCGAGCGTTGCGAGTCCGGCGCTCAACTGCGCCCGCGGCGGAGAGAGTCCGCCGGCCGAGGGCGCCGCGGGCATGGCGATGATGGGTCAGTACGCGCTCGCTATGCGCGCACTCGCCGCTCACGGCATGAGTTCGCGCTTCAGCCTCAAGCAGAGCGGTCCGCCGCTTCCGCTCGGCAAGCTCGCGATGTTCGATGCGATGACGTTTTCGCAGAGCGGACACTCGGTGACGATCTCCACCGAACGCGGGAACGTGCGTCCGATCGCTGCGAACGACCCCGTATTCGGCGTTCCGACGGACTTCACGCAGCAACAGTAGCGCGGCGCAGCCGGTGAAGTACGTTCTGTTCTACGAATCGTCACCCGACGTGCTTGCGAAAGCGCCGATCTACGGGGCCGCGCATCGGGCGCACTGGCAAGACTTCCTCGCCGACGGTACGCTGCTGATGGTCGGCCCGTTTTCGAATCCGAAGGAAGGCGCGTTGGCGATCTTTACAACGCGCGACGCGGCCGAGCGATTCGCCAACGGCGATCCGTTCGTGCTCAACGGCGTCGTCGATCGATGGTACGTTCGGGAGTGGATGGAAGCGATCGACGCGCCGCGTAGCGGCTAAGCGCCAAGGTTCGTAATCTCTGGTGGGCAAGGTGGCGGGATGGCGATTTCGCCATCCCGTTTCTCACCTTCCTTGCGCGTTACCTCGGAGGTGGGGTTGGAAGCTGCTCCAATGAACGCGGATTGTAAGCCGCGCCTTCGACGTCGCCGCTTGCACTAAGGCCGTTCGTGATGCTGGACTGGTAGGTGAGACGAGTCGGGGTGTACTTGTAGACGTCGAGCGCCCCGTTAACGTAGTCTCCGGTAATAAGGTGCGTCGACTTCTCGTTCAAGCGACCGTAAATCGCGTCGCCATGAAGCGCAAACGGTCCGCCGACCAGTTTGCAAGTGGGGTTGCAGCCCTTGTAGACCCACAGCGCCGGGGCGAACGCATCGATAGAGACGAGGTAGCCGTGTTTATCGATGTCCAGACCACCGTAATACGCGTTCATAAAACCCGTCGCGGCCTGGCCCGATCCGGAGCAACGCTTGAAGTAGGTCAGCGTCGCAGTTCCCGCGGAGTTTGAAGCCGAGGCCCAGCAATCGCCATTAAGGGCCTGGGCGACGCCGGCGACTTCGTACATGTTTGAGTTGGTTAGGTTCGAGCACCCGCCCGAGAGCGTGCACAACGAGACGCTCCCGGCGCCGCTCGTATCGAAAATGTTACCAACGACGATCGTGCTCGTCTTGGCGTTTTTGCTCGTTGCATCGGACGGCTGACCGAAGGGGTCGGCGACCGATCCGAGCGATGAACCGCACATGCCGGGACCTTTGTAGACGATGACCGTGCGCGAGCCGCCGTCAGGATCGATAAGGTTTCCTTTGCCGTCGACCGCGATGCCATTGGGATAGCTCGCGGCGAGGGTGCAAATGGGGCCGGCTCCGCTGTTCTTATAGCCGTTGATGACGGCGGTGAAGAACTGGCTCCCGTAGATTCCCGTCGTGAGCGTCGCTGGCGCGATGGTTCTGCTAAGAACACGCTGCGGGCTCCAAGATCGCTCCTCGGCCGGAATGAGAGTGGCGAATTTCGAGAACTGCGGCGTGAAATGCCCGTTCCGCAAGTGGTTCTGTGCTCCAATGGTGCTCGGCACCGGCGTACTCTGCGTCGAGCCGCCGGAGCAGCTCGAGAGGAGTGCGACAGCGACTGCGCTAGACAGCGCTGCAGTTAAGAAACGCATTCGTTATTTTCTCCTTAGCTATCGTGCTTCGATAGGTTCTCTCCTGAGTTGTAGTTGGGGAAGGTTAAGCCCGCGATTGCAAATAGAAAACCCATAACGCAGGCCAGCGGCGGAATTCGCGGTCTTGCTGGCCACTGCGGTCTAACGATTGTTGAATCCTGCACACTGGTGGAGATCGACGGCGCAAGCCTCTAGGATAAGAATCCTCACGTCCTGCAATACCCGTTTGTGCGGTGCGAGCAGCGCGCTGCGCACCTTCGAGATCGCGCGCAGCGGCGCCGCGTTTGCTACTCGATGATATGGATGTTGCTTTGCGTGATCCCGGTTGTCGGAATCGGGAGGTGCGAGGCGTTATCCCCCCAGCCGATTATGTCGCCGTCGCCTTCCTTCTCAACTTCGGCGAAGAAGGCGTCCCAGGCCGGCTTCTGCCCGACGATCGTGAACGTCGCGTTATCGACCCCTTCGGGAACCCACGGACTGGAACCGGCGGAATCGTCGATCATCATTCCGTAGTCGTGCATTTCATGCAGCAGCGTTTTGGCCCAGGGATGGTCCGGCAGCGCGTCGATCTGTGCGTCGGTCAAATCAAGCCAGATCCGTTCGCCCTCCGCCGGCCCCGTCGCGCAGCGTCCGCCGCTTTGTGCGGCGGGCCAAAAAAATAACGGTGACGGACAGTGTGTGCCGACGTAGAAGGTATGCTTGATCTTGCCTGCGACGATCTCGCGCGGGTCGAGTAGGCCCGGCTGATAGGGGAGTGCGGCTTCGTTCCCGCTCCCGTCGCAGCGGCCTTGATTTTGCAGCGAATTTTTCTTGCACCGCTCGCCGAACCCGACACTGATTGTGCCGCCGCCGGAAACCGGGTTCGTGGTTCCCTTTCCGGTACCGTAATCGTTGAACTCCCAGAAGTCGTATTCCGTTCCCGCCCAGCGCTCTATCACGGTCGCATGATGGTCGCTGTCGATCGATGCGCGCGCGCCGTCGGGAATATGGATTGAGACGCCGTTGAGGAACACACAACCGCCAAATTGCGAACAGTTGACGGTGTACTTTGGATCGCTCCGTGTCGCATAGTAGACCGGGTCGGTATCGTCTTGTCCCTGGCCGTTGGTCCCGGGTTCGGCTTCTTGGATCTCGCCCATCGAGAACGACCCGCCCATTACCTGGGAGACTTCCGACGCCGAGTTGGGATCGAGCTGCGGCTTGCACGGGTCGGATGCGCAGATCGGAACGACAAATGGATTGGGGCGATATGGAAAGTGCCAGCCGGTGGGTGGCGGCGACTGCACCGCGTGCGTGATTCCGAGCGATGAGGACGACGATGGGAGGTTCGCTGCCGGACCGTCGAGGCCGCGGTTGCTGCAGGCGGCTAGCAGAACTACGCACAGCGCGCTGAGAAACGTCTTCACGATGACTTGCCTCCGTGCGGGAAAGGGTCTACTTCCTTTGAGTGTGAGTATACCAGACGGCGCAAAGCTTCGAGGGCTTACCCGACCGCTTCCCGCCGCGGCGGCGGGACTAGCGGGGCATCCCTCCGCGTTGCACCGCGATGCGGCCCGCCATCGCCATGATCGTGAGCATTGGGTTGACGCCGCTCGATTGCGGAAAGACCGAAGCATCGGCAACGAGGAGATTCTCGTGACCCCAAACCCGTCCGGCCGGATCGACGACTGAGTCCGCGGCGTTCGAGCCCATCGCCGCGGTTCCCATTTGATGCGCAGAGAAGAGAATTTGCCGGTTCGGTGCGATCCCGATCCGGTGCAGGCGCTGCACTAACGAGTCGCGGGCGTTGCCGTTCCATGCGTCGCGCTCGATCTCGATGTGCTTCGCGTGCAGGGTCATCATGCGAACGGCGCCCGCGGCGAAACCGAGATCGAAGAGACCGGCGAGGCCGGCGATCAGATTCTCGCCGTCAAACGGCGAGAGGCCGTAGCGAACGGCGGCTTCATCGTCGAGATCGATCGAGCCGGGATCGCGGTCGCGCGTCAACGCGAAGAGCGTCGCGACATTGCGAAAGCGCTCCATGAGCTCGGAGTGGCGCGCGCGGCTCGGCCACGGAAGCGCGAGCGCCGCCATGCCCGGATGCGCCGGCGCGACCTCGACCTTCGCTCCGTAATTCCCGGCCCGATAGTTGAAGGCATCGGAGTAGGCGCTCTGCATCGGCCCGATCCACGGCTCGACCGGACGCTCGAACTCGGCGATCGCCGCGGCGACGGGATGCAGGAAGAGCCGTTTGCCGAGCAGCGGGTGCGCGATGCCGCTCCGTGCCAGGATTCCGGGCGTCCGCAGTGCGCCCGCGGCGAGCACGACGAGATCGGCTTCGACGTCAAACGCGACCGGCGCGCCGCCGGGGCCGGTCTGCCGCACGCGCACGCTTCGCGCTCGTGTTCCGCTCGCCGTGATGCGTTCGGCGGTTGCATTTGCGTAGATGGCGCCCTCGCTCTGCGAGAGATCGTGTAAGAACGTCGCGGCCGTCGAGCGTTTTTTGTTGTACGCGCAGCCGTAGCCGCAGTAACCGCAGCCATCACCGCAGTCCCCCGCCGCGTTGCGCGGAGAGACGGCGGCGTGCACCCCCAGGTCCCGAGCGCCCTCGAGGATCGCGCGATTGTTTGCGTTGTGGTGTGAGGCCGGCCGGATATCGAGGCGCTCTTCGATCGCCGCGTAATGCGGCGCGAGCTCTTTGCCGAGGCTGCGGATGCCGCTACGCTCTTCCCATTCGTGCGCGATCCGGTCGGGGAGGCGCAGGCTGGTGCACCAGTTGACGGTGGTGCCGCCGCCGAGCGTCGCGCCCGCGAGAATGACGATGCCGAGATCGTGACTCGACGCAAGGCCGCCCTCGAGATAGAGCTCGGACGTCATCAACTCGCGCTGCGCAAAACGGTCAGGCGCATACGCACCGCCGGCTTCGAGGAGGACGACGCGCTTGCCGGCGCGGGCGAAGGAGGATGCGACGACGCCCCCACCCGCACCGCTCCCGATGACCACGACCTCCGCGCGAATGCTCTCGCCGTTGCGAGCGGTTTGCAGCGGCCACGACGTCGCGACGGCGGCGGCGTCGCCGCGAGGGCCGGGATAGCCGATCCGCGTCCAGGTCGGATTCTCGCTGCCGGCCTCACTCTCGGCATAGCTCAGGAAGAGCGCGAGCCGCTTGAGCGCCGCAAAGCCGGTACGGAGCGTTCCGGCCCGCGAGTGCGCAAGGGTTCGCAGAAAGGCCGCCCGCGCAGCATCCCCGGCCTTCATCGGAAGCCATAAGAGGTCGAGCAGCCGCAATAGGTCGGTGCGCCGCCGCAGCGTCAAAGCATCGATCGCGCGGGCGGCAAGTTCGGTAACGCGCCCGATGCGCGCGTCGCGTGGCGCGAATGTGGCGACGACCTGCTGCAGCGTTGCTCGCCGGCGCGCATCCATCGATTGCAACGTTGGCGCCGGCGGCGCAACATCCCGCGAGCGAACGAGGAAGCGCCGGGAAAAACCGGAATCGCTGCGGCATGAAGAAGTTAATCGATCGCGCCGCCGTCCTTTTTGCTATCGTTCTTGCCACTTCGGCCGCTATGCCGGCCGCAAGCCCCGCGCCGACCGCAGCTCCTGCCGAGTCGGCCTCGGAGAAACAGTTCGTAGCATCGGTTACCACCGATCTGCAAGATCGCTTCTCGACGACCGCAAAGGCGTCGGCTGCGGGCTACTTTCGCTACACCGACGAGGATCAAACCGGCGCAATTAGCTGGGTGAATACGAGCAACTGGGCGAGCGATGCGACGCATCCCAGCCAGCTCTGGTACGATGTCAACGGCCGGCTGATCGGCGCCGACTTTTCGGTGCTGCAGAGCAGTTCGCCGGGGCGTCCGAACGTGTGGGGCGTCTCGCCCTCGCGTTTCCTCGACTTCTCGCCGGCCCACGTGCACTTCGCCATTAAGACGGCATCGGGACTCGCATTTGGCGGTGCCGGTTCGAAGACGATGGCGACGGTCGGCGGTTCGGCGGACAATCCAACGGCGGCCGACGTCGTCAAGATTAGCAAACTCGACCGTTGGAAGAAGCTCGGCATACCCCAGCCGCAGAGCGCGGCCGACGTCGCATTCGTCTTTAGCTTCCCGGCGCTGTGGGATCTCCAGGTTTGGCTCATACCCAATCCGCTGGGTGCGTTTGCCGAACACAATCCCAACGTGAAGCCGAGCGCCGCCGCGAAGGATATGGATTAGCTACGGCGGCGGGTTTTCGGTGGAGATCAGCGAGCGCGTTCGCCAATCGTAGCGAATCGCCAGCATGCGAATGACGAAGGTCAGCGTAATCGCGGCCCATGCTGCGGTTCCAGCATGGAGCGGCGCGACCTCGACAAGCAACACGAAGAGCGAGACGCCGGCGAGCGCGGCGATCGTCAGAAGCTGACCGGGCAGCATCCAGACGCGGTTCACGAGAACGTCGCGCAGCAGTCCGCCGCCGACGGCGTTGACCACGCCGACCAAGATCGCGGCGGGGACCGAGAGGCCCATCTGCAGGGTCATCTGCGCGCCGACGCATGCGTACGCCCCAAGGCCGAGCGCGTCGACGACGTTGAGCAGCGTTTGATAGGCCGCCGACGGCTTGCGGCCGCCGGCCGCGACGCTGGTCACGGTGCCGACGAACGCACCGCAGAGCACGACGATGAGATAGCTCGGGTTCTTTAGCGCGACCGGAACGTGCTGCAGAAAGATGCCGTCGCGCAAGAGCCCGCCGCCGACGGCCGAGACGAACGCCATGACGAAGATTCCGGTGTAATCGTAGCCGTAGCGCACGCCGAGCCCCGCGCCGGAGACGGCCCAAAAGAACGTCGCGCCGAGATCGAAGAGCGGCGAAAGCTCGAACTCGCCGTGCGGTGAATGCATCTCAACCGCCGTTCTTCAGCGGTACTTCTCGGTCAGACGCGTGGCATACCACGCCGGCCACGGTTGGGAGGGCGCCGCTGCGGTATAGGCTTGGTCGAGCTCGACCAAATCGCGCGTGAGGTGGCTGCGCACGGGAGGACGCGCGAGCAGGCGCGGAAACTCCGAATGGGCGAGCAGCCAGTCGGAGTAGAACGTCGCCCAATCTTCGTCGTTTCCGTCGGTATCGGCGAAAACGACGTGGTGAACCTCACCGACCTGACGTAAGATCTCCGCGAGCTTGGAGACTGCGTCTTCGCTCATGCGCTATTTTCCGCTGAGCATGACGCGAGCGGCGTTCCAGCCGGACGCGCCCATGACGCCGCCCCCGGGATGCGCCGCCGCTCCGCAGAGATAGAGGCCCCGAATCGGCGTGGTGTATCCGGCGTACCCCGGCACCGGTCGAAACGCGAAGAGCTGATGGAGCGGCATCGCGCCTTGGAAGATGCTCCCGCCGGTCAGTCCAAACTTCTCCTCAAGATCGACCGGCGTTAGAATTTGCCGGTCGATCACCGATGCTTTGAATCCGGGTGCATAGCGTTCGACGATCTCGAAGCAACGGTCGGCATACTCGTTGCGCAGCGCGTCGGTCCACGGACCCTCTTTGAGCTCGTACGGTGCGTACTGCGTGAACATCGACATCAGGTGCTTGCCGGGCGGTGCGACGGTCGAATCGAGTGAGGACGGCATCGTGCACTCGACGACCGGCTCGCGCGACATCGAGCCGTACTTTGCGTCGTCGTACGCGCGCTCGATGAAGTCTTGATCGGGACAGAGATGCACCGTGCCGAAATGCTGCGGCCCCGGTTCGTGTCCGGGAAGCGCGGTGAAGCTGGGAAGATGCTCGAGCGCGACGTTGATCTTGCACGACGCGCTGCTATACGAGATGCGGGCGACCGCGTCGCGAAACCCCTCGGGCAGCTCGGCCGGATCGACGAGGCGTTCAAAGGTGAGGTGACAATCGACGCCGCTGGCGACGTGCTTGGCTTGGAACTCCTCACCGCTGGTGAGCGCGACGCCGGTGACTCGGCCGCGACGCGTGAGAATGCGGGCGACCTCGGCCTCGGTGCGAATCTCGACGCCCAGATCTTTTGCAGCCGACGCGAGCGCTTGCGTCAAACCGCCCATGCCGCCGCGGACGTAGCTCCAGACGCCGCGCTTTCCGTTCGTCTCGCCCATCACGTGGTGAAAGAGCACGTAGGCGGTGCCGGGCATCGAAGGCGCCATGAACGCTCCGATGATCGCATCGGTCGCAATCGTTCCTTTAACCGCCTCGCTCTCGAACCAGCGATCGAGAATCGGCCGTGCGGCGCCGGTGAGCACCTCGACTGCCTCGCCCATGGACGGTCCGAGCCGCTGCAGCGCGCGTCCCATCTTCCCCGCTTCGACCAGCTGTCCGAGCGTCGGGCGCATGAGGTTGGGCGGAACCTGCGTCAGCGTCGGTTCGACGACCGAAGCGACGCGCTCGAGCATCGCTTCGTACTTCGGATAGTTCTCGGCGTCGCGGTTGCTGAACTTGGCGATCTCTTGTGCGTCCGCGGCGATGCCCCGGCCGAGCATCAAGTAACGCCCGTCCAAAAATGGGGAGAAGGAGGCCGGATTGCGTTCGATCGCTTCGAAGCCGTAGTCGTTGAGGCGAAGATCGGCGATGATCTCGGGCCGGAAGAGGCTGTTGACGTAGGCCGCGGTGGAGACCTTAAAGCCGGGAAAGACTTCTTCGGTCACGCAGGCACCGCCGACGACGTAGCGCCGCTCGAGCACGAGCACGCGCCACTTCGCGCGCGCGAGATAGCAGGCGGTCACGAGGCCGTTATGGCCGCCGCCGACGACGATTGCATCGTAATTCAATTTAAATGCTCACCTTGAGGCTGAAGTAGGCGTTGAACGGCTCTGAGAGCGAGCTCGTCTGATCGTTGTAGGTTCCGAAGTACGGTTCGTACGGATAACGTAAGAACGTCTGCACGTTCGCGCCGGGGTTGTACGCGTTGCCGACCGGCGGCGTATACGGACCGCCGATCAGCGTGGTGTAGATGCAGGTATGACTATTCCAGAAGTAGGTAAAGGCGGTCTGCTGGCCGCCGAAGCAGGTCTGCAGAAGGTTGGCCAGCGTTACCGAAGCGGTGACGCGCGGCGACAGCTCGTACGACAGCTGCAGGTGTCCCAAGAGCTGCGCGGGCTCGCGGAAGGCGCCGATGGCGTCGAACTGCCCCGTGTACGGGTCGGGAATCGAAAGCGTCGCCGCGCAGCCGGGATTGTTGGCGTTAAACGGTCCGCCGCCGGCCGCACCGTAGGGATAGCGCGGATCGTGCGTGGCACTTCCGGCGAGCGGCCTTCCGCAGCCGGCCGCCGGATCGATGCCCGGCGTGGTGAGTGGTGCGCCGTAGCGATTGCCGGCGACGAACTGAAACGACGGCGTGATCGTGAAGCGGTCGTGCTTGTAGTTCAAGAGCATCGTCGCGACATATGGATAGTTGAAGGCGTTCACTCCGGATCCGATCGGTCCGGGGAAGATCGAGAACGGCAGATATGCGGCGGTCGGATTCAGCAGCGAGAAAGCCGGGGAGAGCCAGTACGGATTCGCGACGTCACCGGCTTTGCAACCCTGGTCGGGCGTGCCGTTGGGCCGGTAGCACGGCGCGGCGTAGGTGCCGTTGCTGGTATAGCCGCAGAGCGCTTCGCCGAACTGCTTCTTCCCGTACGAGTTTCCGCCCGGCGCGCAGGCTTTCGTATAGGCGTTGTACTGCGCGATCGACGAGTTGAGGGGCGAAAGCACGTTCGACCCGTTCGGTAACGTACTGAACTTTACCGTCGCATAGGTGTACGCAAACGAGAGCTGGCCGGCAAAGCCGTTGCGGTTAAAATCGCCCTTGTCGAACTGGAACTCGAAGCCTGACGAGGTTTGATAGCCCGCGTTGAGCCCCGAGGTGATTCCCGCGGTGTAGTTGATGTAGAAGTTTTCGACCTGGTCCTGAGTCTGTCGAAGGAAGGGCGTCAGCTTGAACGACATATCGGTCCCCGGAAAGTGATGCTCGATCGAGAGGTCGCTGTTGTAGGAGACCGACGGCGCGACCGCATGGCCCGGCGTGGTGAAGCCGAGCGAGTAGAACTGCGCGAGGGTGTCGGGCAGATTCTGTTCCAGCGAGTTGTACTGCTCGTAGGCGGCGCTGGGCTGCTCGTTATACCGGCCGTAGCTCGCCCGCAGTACCGTATTCGGATTCACCGTATAGGTCATGCCGAAGCGCGGCTGCGGGATGTTGTAGTCGAAAGCGCCGGGGATGTTCTGGAGATTTGCATTGACGTACTGCTTGCCGAAGGACGAGCAAGGTTTCTGCGAGTTCGTGCTCCAGTTGCCGCCCGACCCCCCGAGGGCGCTGCGGTCGACCAGCGTAAGCGTCTGCGTGTCGTAGCACGTATCCTGATTGAAGGCGTTGAACCAGAAGTTTCGCGCCGCGCCGGTCACCGTATTTGCGCCCACATAATCGTAGTTGTCGACGCGAAGGCCAAAGTTGAAGAAGAGCCGGTCGTTCGGACGCCACTGATCGGTAAGCGAGTATCCGGAGAAGTAAGGCGTCACGGTATTGTTCAATCCGTACGTGCCGTTTTCGGCGACGTAATACGCGCAGGGACCGTTGCCGCACTGCAGGCCGGTAATGTTCGAGTGTGCCCCCGGACTGTTGAGCTTCAAAAAGGTCGGAAGGAGGCCGTAGCTGACGCCGCCGGCCTGTCCGTCGGAGCAGGTTGTCGCGATCGTGCGCGAGCCGTCACCGGAGAGGTGATAGCAGGTGCCGCTGAAGGGAGCGTTGCGGTTGACCAGCACGGCAAACGCGTTGCCGTACGCCTTTCCGTACTGGAACATCTGCTCGTTGTAGATTCTCGCTCCGGTCGAGGTGGTGTAGCTGCCTTCGACTTCAAGCAAGTCTTGGGGCGAGAGCTGATTGGTGTACGAGAGGCTGACGCCGCGCGTGTGGTTGTTGATCTCGTAGTCGCCCGAGTCGTAGTAGGCGTACGGCTGGAGCGACATCATCGGTCCGTTCTCGATCCAATCAGAGTAGTACGTGTAGCCGTAGAGCCGCAAAAAGGCGTTCGAGCTGAAGTTCTTTTGGTATTGCAGCTTGACGATCGCCTGTCCGTTGTAGCCGCGGTCACGCTGATTGTACGGGTCGGGGATCGGACCGTCGAACGGATGGGGCGGCGACGACGGATAGAGATAGGGCGTGACGAGCGAAGCGTAATTCGTCGGGAGAAAGCTGCCCATGCTTCCGCGATACTGGTACGCGTCGAGATAGTACGGCGGGAAGACCCCCACCGTATTGATCCAGTTCTGATAGCCTTCGTCGTTGACCGAGCTCAAGAACGTCGTGAAAATCTCGTCGTTATCGTAAAGGAGCTGAACGTCGTCGCGCAGGCCGTCGTGCTTGTGCGGAATCGCGATGTGGAAGTTAACGACCGAGGTTCGCGTCGCAACGTTCGCGGCGTTGATCGAGCCGAAGCCGATCGGCCCGAGAATCCAGCCCGGCGTACCGTTGAGCCCGACGTTCGGCTTACCGTTGCTATAGCACGATGGCAGAACGGTATCGGCGAGACCGCTGGGCGCCGGACACGATCCCAACTGCTGGCCGAACTCGCTGGTATAGGCGGCGCCGCCGAACTGGTCGACGTAGCGATAGTCTTGATTGTATCCGCCGATGCCGACGTAGTAGGAGAACATGCGATCGGGCGTCGCGCCGCCGGCCTCGACGTTCGCGCTGTGGTAGAAGACGGTTGAGCCCACGCCTAAGTTCGCGGTCGCGTAGCCGGGGAAGGTTCCGGTCTTAATCACCTGATTGACGAAACCGGCGAGCCCCTGCGCTTCGGCGTTGGCCGGAGTGGCGCCGGTGTAAACCTGCAGCTCGAGCTGGCCGAGCGACGAGAGCGAACTCGACGGATAGTTGTCGAAGGCGCGGTTGACCGGAATGCCGTCGAACTCGTAGCCGACCTCCGACGCGTCGCCGCCGCGTACGTGCACCGACTGTAAGTAGCCGTTCTGATTTGCCGGAACGTAGGCGCCGGGAACCGACGCGATTGCGGAGTAGGCGCTGTTGAGCGCTCCACCGCCGCCAAGAACGGCGGTGCGCGCCTGCTGCGCGGAGTTGATCGAGTAGATATCGGCCGTCGTGCCGGGCCGCACTAGGCTCGCGGCGCTGCGCGAGGTGACGCTGGCGATCGTCCGCAGCGTGGCGCGCATGTTCAGCGAGAGCGTCTGCTGCGCGTCGGCGAGCACGGCGACGCCCGCGTAGGAAAGCGGCTCGTACCCGTCCTTTTGCAGCGAGATCGTGTACTCGTCAGGCGCCAACGAGACGAACGCGAAGTGACCGCGCGCGTCGGTCGTCGTGCTCGCCGTCTGTGACGGACTCGTGACCGTCACCTTGACGCCGGGGATCGGCGTCGAGGTTCCGACGACGTTGACGATGCCGCTGATGCCGCCCGTCGTTCCCGCTACCGCAACTTGGGTGAGCGCAATTCCGAGGATTGATAGTAACGCTGCGTACCTCACGTGCATGCCTCCGGTTCTACGTCGGGTGGTAAATGGTGCGCCGCCAAAAACGCGCGATAGCCGTTCATGGCCGTTTCGAACTGCGTGCGAATCGCCGCCGCTTCGCGTAGGTGCGGCGGAAGCGGCGGCCCCTGGGAGAGCGCCACGACGCCCTGAAGAATCGTGAGCCGCTCGCGGAGATGGTCGGGCTTGAGTTGATCGTCTTCGGAATTGACGATGCCCGAGGTGAAGAGTGAATAGACCGATGGATCGCGATAGGGCAGTGCGTCCATCCGGTTCAATGCCGTGTCGATCGCCGAGAGCTCGCCGTCGAGCGATGTGAGAAACCGGTAGCGCTCGACGTACTGCGCTTGCGTCCACGCCGCACGCGGGTCGGGCCGCACCTCAAGGTTCTGTGAAAGCGTCGCCGCTCCGGCGTGCAGTTTGAGCGTGTACTGCCCGGGGACGATGGTCGGGCCTGAGCCGCCGCGATTCCACTCGCGCGCGCGCCGCCACGGCACCGGCGGCGATTCGGTCAGGTCCCACGACGTTCGCTGCACGCCGGCATCGCCGGGAGCTTCGAAGCAGCGCACGCGCCGCCCGTTTGCGTCGAACGCGTCGAACCACGCGTGCGCCGGCGTGGGCAGATAGTACGTGGCGAGCGCGCCTTCGGGCGGGTCGTCGCCGGAGTACATTCCAGCCGCTACGCAGCACTCATCGGGCTGCGTTCCATAGTACGAAGTCCACCAGCGATACCACGTATATGCCGTGCGCAACGGGAAGAGCTGCGGCACCATCTTCGCCGCCGCGCTGAGACCGGCGATTGCGCCGAGATCGTCGAGAATCCAGAAACCGCGTCCGTGCGTCGCGACGAGCAGATCGTGGCGTTGCGGCTGAACGCGCATGTCGTGCACCGCAACCGAGGGCATGTTGAGGCGCAGGCTGCGCCAATGCGCGCCGCGGTCGAGCGAGTACCAGACGCCCTGCTCGAGCCCGGCGTAGAGCACGTCGGGATTGACCGGATCCTCGCGCACGACGTGTACGTACTGATCGGGCGGCAACCCCTCGACGATTTTGCGCCACGACGCACCCGAATCGTCGGTTACGAAGACGTACGGCGCGGCGTCGCCCATCACGTGCCGATCGATCGCGACGTACGCGCGGCGCGCATCGGCACTCGAGGCTTCGACCGTGTCGATCCGTCCCCAGGCCGCGACCTGGCTCTCCGGCGGGGTGACGTTCTGCCAGTGCGTGCCGGAATCGGCGGTGAGTTGTACCAAACCGTCGTCGGTGCCGACCCAAATGCGTCCGGCATCGAGCCGTGACGGCGCGATATCGAAGATCGTATCGTAGAACTCGGCGCCGGAGACGTCGGTATTGATCGGACCGCCTGCGACTTGCTGCTTGGCGGGATCGTTGCGGGTGAGGTCGGGACTGACGATCTTCCAGGTGCGCCCGCGGTCGCTCGTCTCGAAGAGGACGTTCGCGCCATAGAAGGCGTTGGCGCCTTGGAATGCTATCGGCGCTTCCCAGTTCGAACGAAACGGGAGTCCCGCGAGTGCGCGGCCGTTCGTATCGGTGTCGTCGGGCGTGATGTCGTAGTTTTGACGCGAGCGCAGATCGAAGATTCCAAGCTGACCGTTGAGCTCATTGACGCCGACGTTCCAGATCGAGGATGGATCGCCCGGCTGCGGCCAGACCCACGAGCCATCGCCGTCGTTGCCGACGTCGCGCCAATCCGAGTTCTCGATGCCCAGCGGACTGAGTGAATCGGAGGGACCGCAGTAGGAGTCGTTGTCCTGGATCCCGCCGCAGAGATGGTACGGGTTCTCTTCGTCGTAGCCGATCCGGTAGATCTGCGCGAGCGCGACGTTGAAACGCCAATCCCAGGTCTTGCCGCCATCAATCGAGATCGGAGCGCCGCCGTCGTTCGCTTCGATCATGCGCTGCCCGTCGCGCGAGATCCAGAGCCCGTGGTGATCTTGATGGACCGCGCCGAGAACGTCGTGGTAGCTCTTACCGCCGTCGCGCGTCTCGATCAGATCCTCCGAGGAGAAGAAGACGTGATTTGGATTCGACGGATCGACGGCGAGGCGGCTCATGTAGAACGGGCGCTGATTGACCAGCGTGTCGCGCGTCATCAATCGCCAATGCGTGCCGCCGTCGTCCGAGCGCCACATGACGCCCTCCTTCGATTGAATCAACGCGTAGACGCGCGCTCCTGCGACGGCCAGCCCGATCCTGCCCATGTATCCGCCGGGCAATCCGTTGCCGCGCAGCCGCTTCCAGGTCGTGCCGCCGTCGGTCGAACGAAAGAGCCCGTCGAGCGGCCCGCCGCTGGAAAAATTCCAGGGGCGGCGGCGAAACTGCCAGATGCCCGCAAAGACGATCTTCGGGTTGCGTAGATCGATCGCGACGTCGGAGGCACCGCTCGACGGACCGAGATAGAGGGTCCGCTGCCAGGTCTTTCCGCCGTCGGTCGTGCGATAGATGCCGCGCGCCGTGCCGTCGCGATAGGGATTGCCGATCGCCGCGACCCAAAGGCGCCGCGAATCGTTGGGATCGACGGCGATCTGCGCGATCGCCCAGGTCTGCTGCAATCCGAGGTTACGCCAATGCGTGCCGCCGTCGTGCGTAACCCAGAGTCCGTCACCGTAGGAGATGTCGTTGCGCAGATTCGGCTCGCCCGTTCCGGCCCAGACCGTGTTACGGTCGTGTGGGTCGATCGCAATCGCGCCGATCGCACCGGCTGCATCCGGCGGCCAGACGTTCTGCCAGCTGAGGCCGCCGTTCGTCGTCTTCCAGACCCCGCCGTCGGCGCCCCCGAAGTAGTAGAGATTCGGATCGGCGTCGGTGCCCGCGACGCCGGAGGTGCGGCCGCCGGCGACGGCCGGCCCGACGTTGCGCCACGTCAGCGCCTGCAGCGACGGCAAAGCGATGCCCGCAGCGAGAAGCAACGCGAGCGTTGTCCTACGCCCCGACTACGTGCAGGTAGTGACGATCGAAGGCGCTCAACAAGCCTTCGGCATTCGAGTAGGGTCCGGGCGAATACGCCCGCGAGCGCAAGCCGAGCTGCGTGAGTTCGTTGACGTGCCAATCTTGGCGGTTCGTCATATCCCAGAAGTCAACGGCGTCGCTCGGATCGAAGCCGGATTGCGCGATCGTCTGCGGATCGAAGAGAAAGGCGCAGACGACCTCGGTGCGATCGGGCGCGAGCGGTTTGAGGTAGTGCACCATCACGTAGTCGGGATGGAGACTCAATAAGAGCGAGGGAAAGATCGTGTAGTAGTAGACGCGGTCGAGCTCGACGCCGTCGACGCCTTTCAGTGGCGGTCGCGAACTCCGACCGCTCATTGTGAGCGCCGTCCCCGGCTGCCGCAGCTCCGAATAACCGCCGAGGAAGGCTCCCTCCGCGAGATCGTTGCGTCCGCTATCGGAGGGCGAGAGCTTATCGAGCTGCGGATGGACGAGCGGGCAGTGGTAGCACTCGGAGTAATTGAGGAAGATGAGCTTCCAGTTACACGCGAGCTCGTACCTGAGGCTGCGCGCGGTCTGCAACGTTGCGATGCTCCAGCGCGAAAAGCGTCCGATCAGCGGTGCAAAGGCGCTTTCGAAGGCAACGGGCTCCGCGGCGAGACTGACGAAGATAAATCCCTCCCAGGAGGCGACCGCGGCCTCTTTGAGTGGATACTCGCGCGATCGAAGCCCGGCACTTCGGTCATGTTGCGCGCCACCTTCAAGGTGCCGTCGAGGCCGTAGGTCCACGCATGGTACGGGCATTGAATCGAGCCTTGGAAGCGTCCCGAGTCGGCGCTGCAGATGCGCGTTCCGCGGTGGCGGCAGACGTTGTAAAAGGCGCGCACGCGTCCCTCGCCGTCGCGCGTGACGATGAGATTCTCGCCGGCGGGTTCCACAGTGAAGAAATCGCCCGTCTTGCGAATCGATTCTTCGCGTCCCACGCAGAGCCACTCGCGTCCGAAGACTTGACGCCGCTCGCGTTCAAAGACGTCCGGCGAGATGTACCAAGATGCCGGCAGCGTCGTCGCGCCGGCCCCAACCTGCGGCTTCACGAATGTCTGCATAATTGTCTGTGTCATCCTGGGCGTAGCGAGCTGTGTCATCCTGAGCGGAGCGATGCTGAGCGAGCGGAGCGAGTCGAAGCGGAGCGCAGTCGAAGGACGAGCGCGAAGGGTTCTATCCCATTTGACGGAATCCGCCTCTAACCAGCGATTTGTTTGGTCTTTTGGTAAATCTAGCGATGAAACCTTCGGAAAATATGGCGCTCGAGGCCTCTCTTCCGCGGGAGGCCTACTGGGATGAGGCCTTCTTCGCGCGCGAACGCGAGGCGATCTTCTGGGACGAGTGGTTCTACGTGGGACGGGCTGCCGAACTGCGCGAGACCGGCGACTATTGCGTGCTCGACCTGGCCGGCGAGAGCATCATCTTGATCCGGGGCGTGGACCGGCTCTACGCGCACCTCAACTTCTGCCGTCATCGCGGTAGCCGCTTGCTCTGCGGCAAGGGAAGCGTTCGCGGAACGATTCGTTGTCCGTACCATTCCTGGGCGTATGCACTCGATGGCCGACTCGTCGCCTCGCCGTTCGTCTCCGACGACGCGATCGCGCCGGGGTCGCGCCGGTTGCATTCCGTCGGGGTGGAGGAGTGGGCCGGATTCGTCTTCATGCACCTCTCGAGCGACCGCGCGCGAGCTCGCGGTGCGACGCTCGCCGCGCAGCTCGGCGGCGTTCCGGAGCGCGTCGGCCGATATCCGCTGGCCGAGTTGGAGATCGCACGAACGATTCGGTACGACGTCGCGGCGAACTGGAAAGTAATTCTCGAGAACTACAACGAGTGTTACCACTGCGCGGGCGTACACCCGGAGCTGTGCCGGATCGTGCCGGCGTTCAAACGTCACGGCGGCGCCGATCTCGACTGGGAGCGAGGAATTCCGCATCGCGAAGGCGCGTGGACCTTTACCGCAAGCGGCACGAGCGATCGCGCCGCCTTTGCGACGCTCAGCGAGGACGAGAAGATCCGTCATAAGGGAGAGCTGATCTATCCGAACTTCATGCTGAGCCTTGCCGCCGAACACGTTGCGGCGTTCTCGCTCTGGCCACACGGCCCGGCGTCGACGACCGTCGTCTGCGACTTGCTCTTTCATCCCGGCGAGATGGCGAAGCCGGACTTCGATGCGCGCGACGTCGTCGATTTTTGGGATCTCGTCAACCGTCAGGATTGGCGGATCTGCGAGAGCGTGCAGGCCGGCATGCGCTCGCGCGCGTTCACGCACGGCTATTACGCGCCGATGGAGGATGCGAGTCTGGACATTCGCCGCTATATCGCCGAGCGAATGAAATGACGCGCGATTACGACGTCATCGTTGCCGGGCTCGGGGCGCTGGGAAGCGGCGCAGCCTACTGGCTGGCAAAACGCGGCGCGCGCGTCCTCGGTTTGGAACAGTTCGAGTTCGGGCACGCCCGCGGCAGCTCGCACGACTGGTCGCGGATCATCCGTAAATCCTACTTTTCCCCCGCCTACGTTCGTCTGGCGATAGAGGCCTACGCCGCATGGGATTCGCTCGAGCGCGAGGCCGGCGAGCGCGTCGTCTATAAGACCGGCGGGCTCGATGTCGGGCCGCGCGACGGCGCGATTCCACTTTCGAATTATGCCGACTCGATGGAGGCGTGCGGCGTCTCGTTCGAGCAGCTCGACGCAGCCGAGATCCGCAGGCGCTGGCCGGTCTGGCAGATCGACGACGAGATTCACGGACTCTTTCAGCCCGACAGCGGAGTCGTGGCGGCCGATCGCGCGACCGACCTGCTTCGGCGAACCGCGACGGCTCACGGTGCGACCCTGCGCGAACACGTGCCGATTCTCTCGATGCGCGACGTGGACGGCGAGATCGAGGTGGAGGCCGGCGGCGAGCGCTATCGCGCGGGTAAGCTCGTCATCGCAGCCGGCGGGTGGAGCGATCGCGCGCTCGCCCACTTCGGCGTGCGTATTCCCTTTGAAGTGACCAAAGAACAGGTGCTCTACTTCGCATCGCGCGATCTGCCGGGCTTTGCATTCGGTACGTTCCCGATTTGGATATGGATGGACGATCCCTCGTTCTACGGCTTTCCAGTTTTCGGCGAGCCGAACGCGGTGAAGATTACGCAGGACGCCGGCGGGAAGCCCGTCGATGCCGATACCCGCGGGTTTGAAGAAGATCGCGAGATGACCGCGCGCGTCACCGGCTTCATGGAGCGATACCTGCCGAGCGCGCTCGGTGAGGTCGTGCGGATGAAGACGTGCCTCTACGCGCTGACGCCGGATCGCGACTTCATCATCGATACGCTTCCCGAGCATCCAAACGTCAGCGTTACCGTCGGAGGCGGCCACGCGTTTAAATTCGCCTCGGTCATCGGGCGTATTCTCAGCGAGCTCGCGCTCGACGGAGCAACGCCCTCGGATATCTCGGCGTTCAAGATCGACCGCCCGATTCTTAGACTGACGAACCCGCCGAAGACGTACATGGCGTAGGTATGAAACGGTCCTTCACGGAGGCACGGCACCGATGCCGCTCGAAAACCCTAAGGACATCAGCGTTGCTATTTGACAGCTACTTCAAAGGAGCAAGGTTAATGAACACCCCTGGTTTACTTAAGTGCGGCGGCGCTGTCGTTGCACTCGTAATTGTTTCGGCGTGCGGGAGCGCCTCGACAGCTCGGACGGCGGTCGCGCCGTCAGCCGCTACGCTCAATGCGACCTACGTAGGTAAGACGCTGTTCGTGAACGGGAGACCGGTAACGGCGGCGAGGCTGAACCCACTGCCGCGTTACGCAGAGCTTGTACCGGATAGAATCGAGGTCGAAGAAACTACGAGTACATCTTCAACGACTACGGCTCGTACGGCAGCATCTTCAACTATCCAAAAAGCACCGCGATGATCGGTCAGATTGATGGCGCCGGCGGCCAAGGGTGCACCAACGTGTTGTACGGCTATGGGAAGAAAATTTTCTGGAACGCCGGGCGTACGAACGACCTGATTACCGAATACAAGGTTCCGCACAAGCTGCTCAGGACGCTGTCTCTTGACTACACGTTCACATCCAGCTGCGCCATGAATACTAGCGGCGATCTTGCAGTCGGAGTCCTATTGGGTAATTCGTACGGTCCCGGCGGTCAGGTCGTGATCTTCAAGAACGCGCACCGGTTCGGGTAAGGTGTACGATACGCCGTTGATCAAGAGAGTACTTCGACGGCTACGATCCCAGCGGCAATCTCTTTGCCGACGGTTTCGGCTCGAGCTATAACTTCGCACTCGTCGAGCTTCCGAAGGGCAGCAGCAAAGCCGTCACGATCAACACGAGCAACTCTCCGGAGTTTCCCGGCTCGGTGCAGTGGGACGGCACCTACGTGACCGTGTTCGATCAGCTCACGAGTGAGATGTATCAGTACACGGTTAGTGGAACGACGGCGACGTTGAAGAACACCGTACAGTACACCGGGGCCAGCGACTGCGCGCAGACGTGGATCGTCAAGGGCCTGCTGTATTGCGCCGACGCGGGAAATGACGACGGCGAGGTTTTCAAGTACCCGGCCGGCGGTTCACCGATTGCGACGTTCACGGGGGACTTCGATTTCCCGCTCGGCGTGACGGCAGCGAAGAAATAGTCTACCTCATTCGCCGCCACATTCGTCGGAGAGGGCTTCTGTAGTATTTCCGTGGCAAATGCTACGGGACCAGTAGACCCTAAGTCTGGCTCGGCAACGTCGCCCGTCGTCGAAGCGAACGGTTAGTGATCGAGGAGAGCAACGCGGAACCGGCGGATCTGATTTTTTTCGGCGCGACCATTCATAGCGCCGACGACGGTAATCCGGCGCCGCAAGCCTTCGCCGTGCGCGGCGGTCGTTTCGCGTACGTCGGCTCGCTCGCCGGGGCGATAGAGCTTGCCGGGCCGGCGACGACGACGATCGACGCGAGCGGCTGTACGATTCTCCCCGGCCTGATCGACGCGCATCTGCACCTCACCGGTCTCGGACTCAAACTCGAACAGGTGATTCTCGACGCGGCGCAATCTCCGCAAGAGATCGTCGCGCGCGTCGCATCCTACGCGCACTCGTCGACCGAACCGTGGATCTTGGGGCGGGGATGGGATCAGAATCTTTGGCCGGGCGCTTGCTTTCCGACGCATCACGCGCTGAGCGCGGCGATCGCAGATCGTCCGGTCGCGCTCGCGCGCGTCGACGGTCACGCGCTGCTCGCGAACGCGCGGGCGATGGCGCTCGCGAAGATCGATGCCTCAACGGGCGATCCGTCCGGCGGGCAGATCGTTCGAGACGCGCAGGGCGAGCCGACCGGTATCTTCATCGACGCCGCGCAAACGCTGATCTACGATTGCGTTCCGCGCCCGTCGCACGGCCGGCTCGTCGCAGCGACGCGCCGGGCGATCGCCGAGTGCAACCGCTGGGGCGTTACCGCGGTGGCCGAGCCGGGTTGCGACGCCGCGGTACTTGCGGCGCACGCCGAGCTTCTCGAAAGCGGCGAATACTCGATTCGCAATTGCGCGATGCTCGATGACGCCCCCGCGCTCATCGCCGAGCGCGCGCGCGCCGGGATCGTCGAAGGGGCGTACGACGGCCGGCTCTGGATTCGCTCGATCAAAATGTACGCCGACGGAGCGCTCGGCTCGCGCGGAGCGGCACTGCTCGAACCGTACAGCGACGACCCCGCAAACACCGGACTGATTCTTACGCCGCAGCGGCGCATCGAAGAAGTCGCCACGGCGGCGCTCGATAGTGGTTTCCAGGTTTGCGTTCACGCGATCGGCGATCGCGCGAACCGGATGGTCCTCGACGCCTTCGAAAACGTGCGCGGGCGTACCGGCAATTCCGGCGCGCGGCCGCGCATCGAGCACGCGCAGATCGTCGCGCCGCAGGATATCCCGCGGTTTGCGCAACTCGGCGTCATCGCCTCGATGCAGGCGTCGCATGCACTCAGCGACATGCCGTGGGTGCCGGCGCGACTCGGCTCGGAGCGCACGGCGGCTGCCTACGCGTGGCGCGCGATGCTAGACGCAGGCACGATCGTCGCAAACGGAACCGACGCGCCGGTCGAACCGGCGAGCGCGGCGCGCACCTTCGAAGCCTCCATCGTCGAGCACGGAGGGCTCGACCATCGGATGACGCGCGCCGAAGCGCTCGCCTCGATGACGAGCCGCGCGGCGTATGCGAACTTTCAGGAGCGGGTCATCGGTTCGATCGCTCCCGGCAAATACGCCGATTTCGTGGTGATGGACCGCGACTGGCTGAGCGTGGCGGTCGAAGAGATTGCCGCGACCAAAATCGTGGCGACGTACTTTGCCGGGCGCCGCGTCTACGGCGAGGTTTAAGCGGCTAGCGCCAGATTTTCTTGATAGCGGCGGCTTGGCAGGCGTAGGCAGTGCAGGCTACGCCGGCGATGTCTTCGATGGTGCGCAGCGTCGAGTAGTGCGTAATTCTCTGATCGTACGTTCCGGGCTTCACCATCGGGCCGATGAGTAGCGTGGCGATTTGATTCTGACCGTTGTCGTCGGGGGCGGCTTCATCCCACGTCAGGATGAGGAGCCCGTTATGCTTCTTGTCGTACTTGAGAATCGGCGGCAGGTTCTTCGATAGCCACGTATCTCCGGTCTGGGTGCTGCAATCGTGCATGTCGTCGCAGAGGTTGGGAACGACGATCGTCAGCGTCGCGGGGGGCGTCATGAACTCGTTATACACGAGATTCGACGACGACGGCACATTGGTAAAGTTGACCCAAGGATTGTGTTTGCGCGCATACTCGCCGGATGAGCATCCGGTGTAGCCGTCGTACGGCATCGATTCCGAGTAACCGTCGAAGGTCAAACCGGCGGCGAGGAGCTCCTCGCCGGCGTTGACCGCGCTGAACGCGTGCGGGCACGAGTCGTCGGCGACGCCTTGGGTAGAACCGGAGAAGAGGCCGAGATAGTTCGGCTGGCTGGGATGTGTAATCGCGTGGCTGTTGGTCATCAACGCCGCTTCCGGGACGAGCGTGCCGTTGATGTACGGCGCCTGCGAGCTGCCGATCACGAGATCGTAATCGCGGTTCTCCATGATGACGACCACGACGTAGTCCGCATGCGGATGCTTTCCGTTGGTGCGCGCAACCGCGGCGCCGCTTCGGCCTTGCGAGGCGCTTGCCGCATTCGCGGGAAGAGAACCGTTGTATCCGAGGCATCCTGCCGGCAGTGATGCCGCAACGAGCAAGTAAAACCAGGAGAATCGCATGGTCGCCTTCCAGTTGTCTCTCAGCGTCAGCTGCTAACGTACGGTCTGTGGTGCCGGATACTCTCGAAACGTCGATTCAGGCGGTAAAGCGATGGGCTTTGGAAGAGATCGAGCGGCTCGTTTACGAGGGGACGCGGCCGATCTCGACCTGCGCGACCGTCGAATCGGCGACACGCGAAGCCGCCATCGCGCGGGGAAACGTCATCGCGCATTCCGGGGAGATTGCGGAGATCGAAACGCTCGTGACGCTCTGCGAGCGGGCGCTCGAGCGGGTTGCGACCCCCGCAGCTTCGACTACTTCGTTATAATCCCGATCTGGCCGTTGACGCACTTGCTGCCGCCGCCCGGCGGACAGGCTTTGTCGTTCTGCACGTAGGCGACCTTGCCGTCGCTGCCCTTGAGCTTGACCGTGGCCGTAACCGTGGCGGTCGTCGGATTTCCGGGGTTCGGTTTGAAGGTGCCCTTCATTCCCGTGAACGGCTTCTTTTTCAGGTTCACGATTTTGCTCGTCCACTTCTCATTCGGAAACGAGCCGGAGAGGCAGTTGCCCGTGCTGGAGACGCAGATCGTGTATTTGGCCGGATGGCCTTTGGCAACGGTGATGCAGCCGATATACTTTACCGGGCACTTCGCCGGCGGCAGGCCGGCGATGGTGAGCCGCAGCGAAGCAGAGCCGCTCATACTTACCAGCGACGATCCGCCCGGTATTGCCTGCGAACCTCCGTTCGAACAGGCCGCGAGACCGAGACTCGCGACGATTGCAGCGACGAGAAGACGTGTACGCAAGGTGACGCTCCCTTTTGGTTTCCAGTTGGTTTAGCGAGCCTTTACCCCAACGTCGCCGGTCCCTTCCTGCGTCCGGCGAGATATATGCCGATGCCGATGAGGACCATCGCTGCCGTAAGCCCGACGACCTTGACGACGGCGAGCACCTTATTGGGATCGTCGTCCGCCGGAAAACCGGCAAAGACGATTGCCGAGAGCGTGGTTGCCAGTCCGATCAGCGCGGAGATCGTGACGGTCCAGTTACCACCGGGAATTCGCACCATGTCGGGCGACCACCGCTCGACGCGCAGCTTGATTGCCGAGGCGAACAAGAAGACGAATGGTACGAGCGTGATGACCACGGTCGAGCTGACGAGCACGTCGTACGCGCCGCGAACGCTCGTGCCCGCTTGGCCGAGGAAGATGAAAACAGCCGCTACGGCGGCCACGGTAATCAACGCGGTGACCGGTGAACCCCATCGCGGGTGAATCCGGCCGAAGGCGCTGGGGAGAAAGTGATCGATGCCGGCGACGAACGGCAGGCGTGCGCCGGCTCCGAGCCACGCACCGGCGCTGCCGATGCAGCTCAACGAAACCAGGAACGCCGCGATCGGCGTGATGATCTCCCAATGCATTCGTCCCGCGACCCTACCAATCGCCTCCATGATGCCCGACGACGGGGTAACGTCGTGCGGGGCGATCGCCGCCAGCACGGCGACCGTTCCGGCGATGTAGATGATCGCGATCGCCGGTGCGGCCAAGGCGAGTCCGAGCGGAATCGTTCGCCGCGGATTCTTGATCTCGTCGCCCATGAAGGGCATTGCCTCCGGACCGGTCCACGCGAACGCGATCACCGACCAAAAAATGACGTCTTTGATCGCAAGTCCCGGACGCATCGTCGCTGCGGTGATCGAAGTCGCCGGGCCGAACTTCCACCACGCAATCGTGCCGAGTGCGACCAGCAGCAGGGTGACGATCCATCGCGAGACGGCGCCCGCATTGTTCAACCATTTTCCGACCTGCAATCCGTAGACGTTGACGATCGTGGCGAGCGCCAATCCGGCAAGCGCAACGACGACGTAGTAGACCGGCGATGCGGAGAGTGCGCCGCCGTTCGTCCCGCGGATGAAGAGCGCGTTGCCGGCGGCGAAGTAGAGCAGCGCCGGAAAATAGGGCATCAGACTCGCCCAGTAGGTCCAGCCGGTCATGAATCCCGCAAATGGTCCGAAGGCGCGCTTACTCCAAACGTAGAGTCCGCCTTCCTCGGGATGACGCGAAGCGAGGAATACGACGCAGATCGAGAGCGGCGCGAACATCGTCAAGCCGCCAAGAATCCAGACCGGGATCGCACTCGCTCCCGCGGCGGCGGCCGTCGCAACCCACTGCAGATTCGAAGCTGCAACGACGAAAAAGAGTATGACATCGGCTAAACCCAGCGTGCGCCGAAGCTGCATGCCTGCGCGGGTTCAACGCCGAGATGGAGATCGCCCACCGGGGAGCGGTGGGCGATCGCGTGCGTCTTAGCCGTCGAGTCGTTTAGTAGGGGCGTCCCCAGTGACCGCCCACCCAGACCCAACCGCGGTCACGATGCGCCCAGTGTCCGGGATGCCACGTCTCACCGGCGTACGGCGGGTATTGGTAACGGCCGCGCACCCAGACGTAGCGATATCCGTTCCAGGACCAGTATCCCGAAACCCAATAGTAGCCGGGCCCCGGCGCGGCGGGGGCCGTTTCGTAGATCGGCGCCGGAGGCGCGGTTTGAACGTAGATTCCTCCGTAGACCTGTGCGGCCGCAGGAAGAGCAGCGCCGGCGACTGCTCCGCCGAGCGCACATGCAAGAAGAAGGTTTCGTAAGTTCATCATGCTTCCTTATTACCACCATGCGGCGCGCGGCTCGCGGGAAGGCGATTAAAGCATGATTCAGATCGGATGAGAGTCGACCGCTTGCAACAATTGCTCGAGTTCCTTCCAGCATGCTGCCGCGCGGTCGGCGCAGGCTTCTCGATCGGTTTGAAGCCGGCGCTCGGTCGATGCCATCGCCGGCGGAAGGATCGAGAGAAGCACGTCGCGATCGTGCGCGTCACCGAGCGCATCCTGCAGTCGTGCAAGCCGCTGCGCGATCGCTTCGAACGATGGATCGAGCGCTTGAAAGCGTTCGAAAGCATAGCGCAACCGCTTGCAGGCAATTCGAAAATCGTGAAGGCTCTGTTTGTCGCGCCGCTCGAGCCCGCTCGCTAACCCGCGCGCTTCCCGCAAGCGCGTCCGCACGATCCGTTCGCAGAGGCCGCGCTCGTCCTCGACGCCGTCGAGCGCGATACGTTCGGCCTTCATCGGCGGCAGCTAGGGCGCAAAGTGCATGCGTCCGAGCTCTTTGCTGGCCCGCCGCGTCGCGAGCCGCTTTTGCTCGCGCAGGCGTTCGAGGAGCGGACGGGCCAGCTCGGCTTCACGTGCATCGACGCTGCTCTCGAGAAGCTGCAGAACGATCGTCGCATCGCGAGCCGCATCGGTCGAAACGGCGGCGCGTTTGACGCGGCGGCGTAGAGGCTCCGATTTGGTGATGCTCGCGACGTCTTCGAGCAGCGAGCGAAAGCGCCGTCCCGTCGTGCGAACCTCGTGGAGGCGCTTCTCGCTCGGATCGGCGATGAAGCGCTCGCGAGCGCGTTCGAGCGCGCGCTGCTCGCGCCGGATGGTCTTTCTCAGCCACTTCATCGTGATGTGGCGCTCATCGTCCGCGGCTTCGACGGGGGTCTTTCGGCCGACCTTCGCGAAGCGTGAATTCCGCTGTGAGATCGACGCGTCTGCCCGCCCTCATCGTGCTGCTCGCCGTCGTTGCCGCCGCCTCCTGGTACTATCAGTCGCACCGTACCGCGAGCAACGGCGAATCGATTGCCGTCTACTACACGAAGCTCGATGGAAACTCGCTCGGCGACGTACGCGTCTCGCTTCGGCCGCGGCTGCCCGGCGAGAGCGCGACGGAGCATCTGCACAACGCGGTGCTCTACGCTGCAGTTCAGGCCGTTGCCGGCCCTCCTAACGGCATTTCGGCGATCCGTTTTCCACCCGGCACGCGCATTTTGGGCACCGCCGTGAACGGCTCGACGGCAACGATCGATCTCTCAAAGGACGTCGAGCAGCAACCCGGTGGAACGTTCGGCGAGAACGGAGAGTTCAAAGGCCTCGTTTACACCGTGACCGGAATCCGAGGCATCGACGCGGTGCAGGTTACGGTCGACGGCGCGCGGCTAGAGACCCTGCCCGGGGGACATCTCGAGCTTGATCAACCGCTTCATCGTTCGGATTTCTAGCGCCGCGTCTGCGGCGCTCTTCGCAGCGCTCGCAGGAGCGGCAGCTCCCGCGCGTGCCGATGCGCCGGTGATCGCGCTCTATCAGGGGCAGACGATTCGCTTCACCCACGTCGCTCAAACTTCGGGTGGGGCGGCCATTGGGATCGCGGATCCCGGATTTGCAGCCTTGCTGCGCAGTGCCGGTGCGTGGCTGACGTGGAAGCCGGGCGAACGTTACGTGCTGATAACGACGTCGGTTCCGACCGTCGTCAGCTTCGCGTTAGGCGATCGCCGGTACGACGTCGGGCCGATCGCGCTGCAGGCAAGCTTCGCCCCATTCGAGCGCGGGAAAGAAGTCTATCTTCCCTTCAACGAATTGCTCGGCGCGCTCGACTTAGCCGTGCGCCAAGATGGAGCCGTCAAGGTGCTGCAGCCGCAGCTCGGCGCACTCGACGTTCGCGAAGACGGCGGGCGCGTAACGCTCTCGGCGCACGGCGGCGCGCCGCTTCACGTGCGGATCGTCAAGCAGAGCGGCGATGCGGTCACCTATGCGTTCGACGACGTCGGTACGGCGCTGACCGGAACGCGGCGCATCGGCAGCGGAGGCGTACGGTCGCTCCAAATTTCGGTCACCGGAAGCGTCGACAACCCGACGACGCTGGTGACCGTACGTCTCGAGCCGGGTACCGCCGTCCAGATGCCGCAGAATAACGGCGATCGCGACGTCGTGCTCACGTTCGTAGGCGGCAGTGCACCCGCGCAAGTAGTGGCGGAGGAGTCGCCGACGCCGGAGCCTCCACCGCCGTCCGATACTGCTTCGGCGAACGCACCCGGCGCTGCAGGCGAGGCGACCGTCACCGCGGTGACTTCACAGCCGAGCGACGACGGCGTCACGGTGACCGTCGCGGTAACCGGAAGCGCCCTCTACGAATGGCATCGGCTGCGCGATCCCGACAATCGCTTCTGGGTGGACATCAAGAACGCCCAGCTCGCCGGACCGCCGGTCGAAGAGAGCGCGACGAGTCCGGTCGTCTCGATTCGCGTTCGTCAAACCGACTCCGCAACCGTACGAATTGCGCTGACGCTCGAAGGCTCCAAACCGATCGCGGTCTCGCCGTCCACGAGCGGCTTGGTTCTGCAAGTCGGTGCCGAGGACGTCGCGGACGTACCCCGGTCAGGCGGCGGGAGCCTCGGAAGTTTGATCTCCGCAAGCGAACAGAATCCGCCGGCGGTGACGCCCGCACCGATCGACACCGATTCGAGCGATAACGGCGGCAGTACCGACGATAGTGCGTGGAAGTTCGGACCGAAGAGCAGCTACGTGCCGACCAATCCGCGGCTGATCGTCATCGATCCGGGACACGGCGGCAGCGATTCGGGAAGTCAGCACGGCGGTCTCAAGGAGGCCGACCTCACGCTGGATATGGCGAAACGGTTGCGCCAGATTCTGATCGCGCGCGGCTGGCAGGTAAAGCTGACGCGCGAGACCGACGTGGACGTCTACGCTCCCAACGATAGCGCTCGCGACGAGCTTCAGGCGCGCGTCGACGTCGCCAACAGCGCCGGCGCGCGGCTCTTCGTCTCGATTCACGCCAACGCGTTCATCAACTCCGGGCCCTACGGAACGACCACCTACATCTCCAAACCCTCGGACGTCGCATTCGCGCATATCGTCGAGACTCATCTGGCCGCGGATGGAACCAAGGACGACGGCGTGATCAAGAGCCATCTCTACGTGACCTATCACACGCGGATGCCGGCCGTCTTGGTCGAGACCGCGTTTCTGACCAATCCGAGCGACTATGCCCTGCTTGCATCGCCGGCCTGGCGGCAGAAGGTAGCGCAAGAGATCGCCGACGGCATCGGTCAGTACTCGCGCCAGTATCCGGTGCCGAACCAGCCCGCGCAGTGATCGGACTCTTCGACTCGGGTCTGGGCGGGTTGACCGTGCTCACGCGCCTGCGCGAGCGGTTGCCGCTCGCCGATTTAATTTTCTTCGCCGATCAGGCGCACGTACCGTACGGAGATCGTACGCACGGCGATCTGCTCCGATTGCTGCGCGCGAATCTCGCGCGCTTCGACGAGTACGGAGTCGACGCGATCGTGATGGCCTGCAACACGTCGTGCGCGATCGCCGAACGCTATGGCTGGCCGGCTTCGCGCGCACCGGTTCTCGATTTGATCGAATCGGCGGCGATGGCGGTCGAGCAGGGCGGCTTTCGCCGCGTCGGCGTGGTGGCGACCGCGGCGACGGTCGGCGCCGGCTCGTACGGGCGGACGCTGCGCGCGCGCATTGCGGGAATCGACGTCGTCGAGGTGCCCGCGCCGGCGCTCGTTCCGCTGGTCGAAGCCGGCGTCGTCGAAGACGAGCGCGCGCGCGAGGCCGTCGCCGACGTCTGCACGCACTTACCGCTCGACCTCGACGCGCTCGTCTACGGGTGCACGCACTATCCGGTACTCGCAGAGCACTTCCGCGCCGTACTCGGAGACGAAGTTTCGCTGATCGACCCGGCGGTGATGCAGGCCCAGCGGGCCCAGGAGCTTCTCGGCGACCGCGCGCGGGGAACAGGTTCGACGACCTACGTCACGAGCGGCGACGAAGCGGCATTCCAGGCCGGAATCGCTCGCATCACCGGAACCGCGGCGTGCTCCGTCTCGCGCTGATTTTTTCGATCGTTCTAATCGCGTACGACGCGCTCGCCGCGCTGATCGCGCGCTCGGTCACGATCTCTTACGATTCGTTCGTCGTGCTCGCGCTCGTGTTGATCTTCTTCATGGGAATCTATGCCGGGCGGGTGAAACGCTGGGGCGGCATCGCGGTCGTAGCCGTCGCTGCGGCGGTCGAAGCAACGCTGGGCTGGTACGTCGCTTCGCTGATCGGTCCGGGATACGTGCCGGGCTGGACGATGCGCGCGTTGATCGTAATGGCCATCGAGTCCGCGCTGCTCTCAACGGCGATCGGACTCGCCGGCGTTTGGATCGGGCTTCGGGTCGCCGGCGTTCGGCGCCGATTATTTTAGCGCGAAGACGCCTACGACGGCCGAGGCGAGAATGAAGAGCGCCGGATTGACCTTCGTTCGGTTTACCGCGACGAACGTCGCGAGCGCGAGCAAGACGGTGACCCAGTTGGTGATCGCACCCTTACCGAAGATGATGAGGCCGCCGACGGCCAAACCGATCGCGACCGGCGCCAAGCCTTTTTGAATCGACGTTCTCCACGGCCAGTTCGCCAGTTTGTTCCAAAGGCGTCCGACACCGAACGTCAGCACGCCGGTCGGTAGGAAGAAGGCAAGCGCGGCGACGAGAGCGCCGACGAAGCCGGCGACGAGCTGCCCGACCTCCGCGACCATCATCATGTTCGGCCCGGGCGACATCTGACCGGTGCTGTAGACGTGCACGAGCTCATCGCTCGTGAGCCAATGATGGATCTCGACGATCTGCACCTTCATCTCGGGGAATGCCGCCATCCCGCCGCCGATCGTGAGAAACGAGAGATAGGCGAAGACGCGAATTAATGCAGGGATCTGATCCATTCTTCATTCTCCTGCGCGGGCTTCTCGCGCGGTACGTGCGGGCGGTAGGCGATGATTGCTGCCGCGCCGACGGCGAGCAGCGTCAGAGGTACCCCGACTTTGAAGTAGGTGATCCCGAGAATCGAGGCGACGACGAAGACGGCATCGTAGACGCCGCGCAACGATTTTTTGCCGATTTGAAACCAGGTTGCGGCGAGCAGACCCGTCGCCGCTGCGGCGACGCCGCGCAGCGCCGCATTGGCGAGCGGACGCGCGGCATGCTGCGAGTAGATTACGCCCGCCGCCGTCATAAAGACAAAGGCCGGCAGGCACACTCCGACGAGCGCAACCGTCGCGCCCAAGACTCCGCCGAGACGGTCGCCGGCCAGGATCGCGACGTTCGTGGCGTTGAGTCCCGGCAGCGTATTGCTGATCGACGTGATCTCGAGAAACTCGACGTCGTCGAACCACTTCTTTTGCCGCACGAGCGAGTCGCGCAGATAGGCGACGACGCCTCCGCCGAAACTGATCGCGCCGATTGCCAGAAAGGTCCGGAAGATCTCGGGGAGTGAGGCTTTCTTATTCATGGCTCTGCGGCGGGTTGCCCTTGAGCCGATAGACGAGTCCGGTCTTCGTCGTGCCGAGGTAGAGCCAACCGGTCGCAGCGAGCTGCAACTTGATGTAATACTCTTCGACGCGTTGCCGGGTGATGTCGGTGACGTCTTCGCGGCGATCGAACTTGGCTTGATAGGCGAACTCGCCGCACATCACTTTGTGGTCGCCGAGCGATCGCCAGAGCGAGATGTTGCACTTCGTCGAGAGTCCCTTGCCGAAATCGAGCGTTCCGAGGTCCATCAACACCTCTTCGACCAGCGTCGAGTTGACGAGCTCGACTCTTCCCTCATCCGATCCGATCAAACCGGAGACCGCGGGGATGACCCTCGCGATCGTCTGCAGGCTGGTACGATCGGGCTCGTGCACCGAGCTCACCGGAAAGATGCAGTTGTGCGAGTAGAGCAGGCGAAAACCGCCGATTTGATCTCTGAGCGGCAGCGCCTCCGATTTGAACTTCACGCGGTACGGACCGGCGATCTTCGGCCGCACGTCTACCGACGCAGCGAGGGCCATGTCGGGATTGCGAAACTTGAAGACGACCTCGGGATCCTCGACCGGAAATCCGTCTTGGTACGCGGTGCGCCGGCGCAGGATGAAGGAGTTGTTGTAGAGCCGGAAGTCGGCCGTGTCGAGGAACATCACCTCGCGGATGCGCGGCCGAAGCTTGGTCAGATCGAGGGGCCGGTACGAGACGCCCTTGACCTTCCCGGCCGCTTCGGCGACCAAGTCGCTGAACGACTTGAAACCGCGTACGCTAAAGAAGAAGTCGGGCTTGAGGATGAGCTTTGCGTCGAAGAACTGGACGCGATCGTGCGGATTTCCGTCCGCATAGGTCAGCGGACCGTTGGCTGAAACAACGTTCGTACTCATCCGCGTCCCTTCTCAATGAGCCGAGAGTAATCCCACGTGAAAGAGGGAGAAGAAGAACGCCGTCGTTGCAATCGCGAGCCCGATGCCGGCGAGAACCTGGGCGACCGTGTGCGCCTTGAGATAGACGCGCGCCCAGCAGACCATCGGGACCAGGACCATGAACGGAAGCGGCTGACGCCCGTAGAGCAAGGTAAGCGCAGCCAGCGGCGCCGTGATGCCGATCGCGTGCGTGCTGATCTTCCAGTAGCGGGTGATGTATTGCACGATGAGCGTCGAGGCGAGATAGCCGAGCATCGCGGCGATCATCAATCGCGGCGCGTGCACGAGCCAGAGCGTTCCGGCGCCGAGCGCGTCGAAGACGACGAAGGCGGTGAAGACCATCTCGCGCTCGGCTCGCACCGACATGTCGAGATCGGAGATTCGATCGGTTGCGTACAGCCAGAAGACGTAGAGCATCGGTCCGATCGAGACGAAGAAGGTCGAGATGAAGAGCAGCAGCCAAAAGTCGAGCGTGTCCTTCGCGCCGATGTGCGCGAGGATGACGAAGAGCGCGAAGGCGGTGAGAAACGGATTGAAGATCGTCGAGAGGATGCGCGCGAGCTCGCGCCAGACCCCGCGTTTCTTGATAGGAACGATTGCCGAAGCGGATCCTCCGTCCAGCTCGACTCGGGCACCCGTGCTAGTTTGGTCGCACCCGTCGCACCGCCCTCGTGCAGGCGGAGCGGAGCTCGCAGTCGTAGAGAGGATGCCGCAATGCACCCCCTTCTATCGGCTGCCGCGGCGGCAGCCAAGGCCGTACCAACGGCCGTGGCAACGGCTTTGCCGCAGGGCGCGCTCCCGTCGAGTCTTCCCGCAGGCCCGACTGCGCCCGTCGATTCCGCCGGCCGGGCCTGAACCGAAAACGTGGTTCGCGACGCACCTGCCGTGGCTGACGCACGGCTTCGCCGGACTCTTCATCATCGCGGCGATCCTGCTGATCTTCTTGCTCGCGATTCAAACGACGAAACAGGAAGGGCTCACCGGATCGATCGGCGGTCGCGTCGAGTCGGCCTATCGCGGTCGCCTCGGTGCCGAAGAGCAGCTCAAACGCTGGACCGGCATCGTCGCGGTCTGTTTCGTCGTCTTCGGATTTATTCTCTCGCTGACCGGCATCTAGGCGAACTAGGAACGAGCGTGGCGCTGCTCGAGGTCGAGAACCTCCGGACCACCTTCAGAACCGAAGACGGTCCGGTGACGGCGGTCAACGGACTTTCCTTTTCGCTCGACGCCGGCGAAACGCTCGGCATCGTCGGCGAGTCCGGCTCCGGGAAATCGGTCACCGCGCTCTCGATCATGCGGCTGCTTGGCGCGCACCGCGACGCGTCACCGCCGATCGCATCCTGTTCGACGGCGAGAATCTTCTGCACGAAGAGCGAAGCCGAGATGCGCAAGATTCGCGGACATAAGATCGCGATGATCTTCCAGGATCCGATGACCTCGCTCAATCCGGTGCTGACGATCGGCGAGCAGATCGCCGAGGCGGTGCGCCTGCACCTCGGGTTGGAGCGAGCGCGAGGCGCGCGATCGCGCCATCGAGATGCTGCGCAAAGTGCGCATTCCGCTCGCCGGAGAAGCGCCTCAACGACTATCCGCATCAGTTCTCCGGCGGCATGCGCCAGCGCGTGATGATCGCGATGGCGCTCTCGTGCAACCCGCAGCTGCTGATCGCCGACGAGCCGACGACCGCGCTCGACGTGACCATTCAGGCGCAGGTGCTCGAGCTGATGAACGAGCTTGCAGCGCGAGACCGGTGCCGCGATCATGCTCATCACGCACGATCTCGGCGTCGTCGCCGAGGTCTGCAAGAACGTGCTCGTGATGTACGGCGGAAACATGGTCGAGTACGGCACCGCCGAGCAGATCTTCGCCGAGCCGCGGATGCCGTACACGCAAGGGCTGCTCGCGTCGCTGCCGCGTCTCGACGATACCGAGCACCGGCGGCTCGAGCCGATCCCGGGGCAGCCGCCGAATCTGCTGCGGCTTGCCGCCGGGCTGCGCGTTCGCGCCGCGCTGCACCTACCGGATGCCGATCTGCGCCGAGCCGGTGCCGCTCTACGATTTCGGCGCAGGCCACGTCGCGCGCTGCTATCTCTACGACGAGCGCGGCAAGGATCAGCGTCCGAGGCTGCGCAGGCTCTGCCGATCGTTCCCGCCGGTGGTGCCGCGCAGTGAATGACGGCGCGCTCGTTCGAGTCGACGGATCTCTTACAAGTATTTTCCGATTCACGCCGGACTGATGTCGCGCCACGTCGCCGACGTGAGGGCCGTCGACGGCGTCAACTTCACCATCGCAGCGGGCGAAACGCTCGGGCTCGTCGGCGAGTCGGGCTCGGGCAAGACGACGATCGGGCGGCTTCTGCTGCGCCTGCTGCCCGGCGACCAAAGGCGAGATGTTCTTCGAGAATCGAAACGTGCTGGCGACTGAACCGCACCGAGATTCGCCGGCTGCGCCGATCGATGCAGATCATCTTCCAGGACCCGTTCGCGTCGCTCAATCCGCGGATGACCGTCGGCGACATCGTCGCCGAGCCGCTGCGAATTCACCGGCTCGCCACGGGAAAGGCGATGGACGAGCGCGTCCAGGAGCTGCTCTAGCTCGTCGGCCTTGCAGCCCTATCACGCCAACCGCTATCCCGCACGAGTTTTCCGGCGGTCAGCGCCAGCGCGTCGGCATCGCGCGGGCGCTCGCGGTCGAGCCCGAAGTTCATCGTCTGCGACGAGCCGGTCTCGGCGCTCGACGTCTCGATTCAGGCGCAGGTCATCAACCTGCTCGAGGATCTGCAGGAGCAGTTCGGGCTCACCTATCTCTTCATCGCGCACGATCTTTCGGTCGTGCGGCACATCTCGACCCGCGTCGCCGTGATGTACGTCGGCAAGCTCGTCGAGCTCGCCGACCGCAACGAGCTCTATCGCGAACCCGCTCCACCCGTACACGCAGGCGCTGCTCTCGGCCATTCCGATTCCCGATCCGGCGCGTCGAGCGCCGGCGCAAGCGCATCGTCCTGACCGGCGACATTCCGTCGCCGGTCAATCCGCCGTCGGGCTGCCGCTTTCACACGCGCTGCCCGATCGCGTTCGATCGCTGCATCGTCGAAGAGCCGCCGCTGCGAGGAGTACGCGCCGGGCCACTATCGCCGCGTGCCACTGGGTGGAAGAGCACGGCGGCCAAGCGCCGGCGGCTCGCGTCAGTTCATGACATTGAAAGGCGGGCAGTCACTGCGTGTGGCCGCCCGCCTTCAATTGCGTACAGCTTAGCGTTCATCTTTCGGCGGTTACCTCTTCTTGCGCCGCCCTTTTGCCGGCCTTGCGGGCTACCTTTCTTGCGCACCGCTTTGCGGACGACTTTCCGGCGCACGGCCTTGCGCGCTACCTTACGGCCACCGCCTTGCGGGCGACTTTCCGGCGCACGGCCTTGCGGACTACCTTCGTGCGCACGACCTTGCGGGCGACTTTCCGGCGCACGGCCTTGCGGGCGACTCTTACGCCGACTGCCTTGCGCACGACCGTGCGGCGACCTTGCGACGGACGGCCTTGCGAACTCGCCGCTTACGCAACTGCCTTGCGAACGACCGCAGCGGCGACGGCTTTTTTAGCGGCCCGTTTGCGAAGCTTCTTTACCTCTTCGACCGGGCCGCCGTTCATCGTGGAATCGGAGTCCATTCATTCCTCCTCGTCCCCCGGGGACGATAAGCGTTTATTGGACAGCGCTCATTGCGCGCTTTTGAGCGCATCATAGAGGATTTCGTCAAATGATGCAAATTCGCGCGCGCATACGTGCACGCGCGTGCGCGAACGCGCGCCCTCGCAACAGCGTTTGGCCGCGCGCGCTATTCGAGCCCGGTCTTGACCGCGGAGTATACTAGGCCCCGTGAAAAAGCCCCTGATCATCGTCGAGTCGCCGACCAAGGCGCGGACGATCAAGAAGTTCTTGCCGGCGCGCTACGCGGTGAAAGCATCGGTGGGGCACGTGCGCGATCTTCCCAAGAGCACGCTCGGCGTCGACGTCGAGCACGATTTCGCGCCGAAATACCTGACGATCAAGGGTAAGGGCGACGTCATCAAAGAGCTGCGCGAGCGCCGTCGAAGAGCGCGACCGACGTCTACCTCGCGACCGACCCCGACCGCGAAGGCGAGGCGATCGCGTGGCACCTGGCCGAGCTGCTGAAGCTGCCGCGACCCGCAGCGAATCGAGCTCCACGAGATCACCAAAGAAGCGGCGTTAGCGGCGCTAAAGCACCCGCACGTCATCGACATGGATCGCGTGAACGCGCAGCAGGCGCGGCGCATTCTCGACCGCCTCGTCGGCTACAAGATTTCGCCGCTGCTCTGGTCGAAGGTCCGCGGCGGCCTCTCCGCCGGGCGCGTTCAATCGGTCGCGGTAAAACTGATCGTCGACCGCGAGCGTGAGATCGAGGCCTTCGTCCCGAGAGAGTACTGGACGCATCGCAGCCCTGCTTGCGGCGACCGAGAGCGCGGCGGGCGCGCCGATCGAGTTCTCGGCCGATCTCGTCGCCCATCGCGGCGAGAAGCTCGAAATTCGAAATGCGGCCGAGGCCGACGCGATTCTACGCGCGCTGGAGGGCGCCGCCTACCGGGTCGGATCGGTAAGGCGCCGCGAGGTGCGTCGCAATCCGCCGGCCCCGTTCACGACCTCGACGTTACAGCAGGAGGCCTCGCGCAAACTGAAGATGCGCGTCCGGCGCGCGATGCAGGTGTCGCAGGCGCTGTACGAGGGCGTCGATCTGGGCGGAAGCGAGGGGACCGTCGGCCTGATCACCTATATGCGTACGGACTCGACGCGCATCAGCGATCAGGCGCGCGACGCGGCTCGCGAGTTCATCGTCGCGACGTACGGCGAGCAGTTCCACGGGGGCAAGATTCATCGCGTTCGGGAGGGCGCGCAGGACGCGCACGAAGCGATTCGCCCTACCTCGGTGCACCGAACGCCGGAACGCCTCGCCGGAATCCTCAAGCGCGAGGAGCTGCGCCTCTACTCCATGATTTGGGAGCGTTTCGTCGCCTCGCAGATGTCGGCGGCGCTCTTCGACCAGACGGTCGTCGACGTTGCCGCGGCCGATTACACGTTCCGCGCAACGGGAACCGTCATGAAATTCCCAGGCTTCACCCGCGTCTACGACGAGTCGAAGGAAGACGACGGCGCCAAGGGCCGCGTACGCCTGCCGGAATTAAACGAAGGCGAGGCGCTCGAGTGCCGGAGGGTCGAGCCGAAGCAGCACTTCACCGAGCCGCCGCCGCGTTTCACCGAAGCGGCGCTCGTCAAAGCGCTTGAAGATAACGGCATCGGCCGACCGTCGACGTACTCGACGATCGTCGAGACCATCCAGGCGCGCGGCTACGTGACGCAGCAAGAGCGGCGCTTCATGCCGACTCCGATCGGCTTCGCGGTCAACGATCTGCTCGTCGAGCACTTCCCGAAGATCGTCAACCTCGACTTCACCGCCCGGATGGAAGGCGATCTCGACCGGGTCGCCGAGGGGAACGAAGATTGGATCGCGCTGCTGCGCAGTTTCTACGGCCCCTTCGAGAGCGAGCTCGAGGCTGCCGAGAAGAAGCTGCCGCGCTTGGAGCTGCGCGACGAGCCGACCGACGAGATCTGCCCGACCTGCGGCCGCCCGATGGTCATCAAGCACGGCCGCTTCGGGAAGTTCATCTCGTGCAGCGGCTATCCGGAGTGCAAGACGACGAAACCGATCGTGAAGGAGACGGGAGCCGCGTGCCCGCGCTGCGGCGGCGCGATCGTCGAGCGCCGTTCCAAGAAGGGCCGCACCTTTTACGGATGCGCGAACTATCCGAAGTGCGATTTCATCTCGTGGGATGCCGTCGTTCCGGAGCGCTGTCCCGCCTGCGGCTCGCACGTTCTGGCTAAGACGCGGCGCGGCGGCAACGTCACGCTGCAGTGCGCGGCGGACCGGAGTCACGACGTCACCGCGCTCACGCCCGCGGCTGCCAGCTCCTGAATCCTTCGTCACAATGCTTCGCCTCACGGTCATTGGGGGTGGGTTGGCCGGATGCGAAGCGGCGTGGCAGGCCGCGCGTTGCGGCGCCGAGGTCGATCTCTACGAGATGCGGCCGCTTCGCAGCGGACCCGCGCATAAGACGGGAGCGCTCGCCGAGCTCGTCTGCAGCAACTCGCTTCGCGGCGCCGCGCTCGAGAACGCCGTCGGACTGCTCAAAGAGGAGCTCGCGCGGCTCGGCTCGCTGATCGTCAGCTCGGCGCGCGAGACGGCCGTGCCGGCGGGCGGAGCGCTCGCGGTCGACCGGCAGCGCTTTGCGGAACTGATCGAAGCGCGAATCGCAGACGAACCGCGCATTACCCTCCACCGCGAGGAAGTGCGTGCAATTCCGCTCGACCGTCCCGCGATCGTCGCGTGCGGTCCGCTCCCGGGCGAGGACTTTCTGGCGAGCCTCGATCGCATCGCCGGCGCTCGCCTGCATTATTACGACGCCGCGTCACCGATCGTCGCCGCCGATTCGATCGACGAAGCGCCGATGTACCGGAAATCCCGCTACGATAAGGGAGATGGCGACGACTACCTCAACATCCCGCTCGACCGCGGCGAATACGAGCGTCTGCTCACCGATCTGCGCACCCTCGAGCGCCATCCGGCAAAGGATTTCGAGGAGACGCGCTACTTCGAGGGATGTCTACCGATCGAGGAGATGGCCGATCGCGGCGACGACGTCTTGCGCTTCGGTCCGCTCAAACCCGTCGGCCTGCGCGATCCGCGAACGGGGGAGACGCCCTATGCGGTGGTGCAGCTGCGCAAAGAGAATCGCGAGGGAACGGCCTACAATCTCGTCGGTTTTCAGACGCGGCTGAGCTGGCCGGCGCAGCGCGAAGCCTTCGGCAGACTCCCCGGATTGCACGATGCCGAGTGGCTTCGTCTCGGCGTGATGCATCGCAATACGTTCATCGACGCGCCGCGACTGCTCGAGCCGAGTCTGCGGCTACGCGGTACCGAAGCGCTCTACTTCGCGGGACAGATCACCGGTGCCGAGGGCTACGTCGAAGCGGCGGCCTGCGGAGCGATGGCGGGCATTCATGCGGCACGTGCGATCCTCGGAGCGCCGCCGGTCGAATTTCCGCGCGAGAGCGCGTTCGGCGCCGTGATCGCGCACTTGCAGAACCGCGAAACGCCCGATTTTCAGCCGTCGAACGTCACCTGGGGCTCCTTTCCGGCGGTGGCGGTCGCCGGGAAGCGGGAGCGGCGGCGGGTGCTGGCCGAGCGCGCGCTCGCCGCCATCGATGCCTTTGCCGCTGAAACCCTCTTCGCGCCTGCCGGGTACTCACGCTAGCATGAAGTCAACGACGATTCTGGCCGTGCGCCGCGATGGACGGCTCGCGATTGCGGGCGACGGGCAAGTCACGCTCGACAAAACGATCGTAAAGCACAGTGCGCGTAAGGTACGCAGGGTCTGCGGCGGTAAGGTGATCGCCGGCTTCGCCGGCTCCGCGGCCGACGGCATCACGCTGCTGGAGAAGTTTGAGGCGAAGTTCGGCGAGTTCAAAGATCTCCGGCGCGCGGCCGTCGAGCTGGCAAAGGATTGGCGGCAGGACCGCGTCCTGCGCCGGCTGGAGGCGCTGATGATCGTCGGCAACGGCGAGCATCTTTTTCTGCTCTCGGGCACCGGCGACGTGATCGAGCCCGACGAGGGGATCGCCGCCATCGGCAGCGGCGGCGCTTACGCGCAGGCGGCCGCGGCGGCGATGCTTCGAAACACGCCGCTCGATGCCGCCGAGATCGCGCGCAAAGGGCTGGAGATCGCCTCGGAAATCTGCATCTATACCAACAACGACATCACGGTGGAGACTCTTCCGTGACGACCGCGCTGACGACGAGTCTCGATCCCGCCCATTTAACCCCGCGCCAGATCGTCGAAGAGCTCGATAAGTACATCGTCGGGCAGGCGAAGGCGAAGCGCGCGGTCGCAATCGCGCTGCGCAACCGGTACCGGCGGGCGATGGCGCGAGAGGATCTGCGCGAGGAGATAACCCCGAAGAACATCTTGATGATCGGTCCGACCGGCGTCGGTAAGACGGAGATCGCGCGGCGCTTGGCGGCCCTGGTCGGCGCGCCGTTCGTGAAAGTCGAAGCGACGAAGTACACCGAGGTCGGTTACGTCGGCCGCGACGTCGAGTCGATGGTGCGCGATCTCGTCGAGGCCTCGATTCGAAGTGTGACCAACGAACGGCGCGACGAGGTGCGCGAGCTCGCCGCGCGTCACGCGGTCGAGCGGGTCATCGACGTGCTTCATCCGGAGACGCGTCCGCCCTCGGCGCAAGGCCAGGGAAACCCGCTCGGCGCGGCGCTCGGATCGATCTTCGGAACCGGCTACACGGGTCAGCAGCAGGCGCAGACGAATCCATCGCCGGCCGTCTCCGCCGAGGCGCAGCGCGTTCGCGAACAGACGCGCGGCGAGATCGAACGCGGTTTTTACGACGTGCGCCTGATCGAGATTGAGGTTGAGGAGACCCCGAGTCTGCCGATCGGCGTGATCGGCGGAGGCCTCGATCAGGGCGGGGACATCGGCGAGATGCTCGGCGGAATCTTGCCGAAGCGCCGAACGAAGAAGCGCGTTACGGTCGCGGAGGCGCGGCGGATCTTCGAGCAGGAAGAGGCTGCAAAACTCATCGACATGGACGCGGTGAAGCGTGAGGCATTGCGGCGTGCCGGAGAAGACGGGATTATCTTCATCGACGAGATCGACAAAGTCGCGGGCTCGACCCAGCACCGCGGCGGTCCCGACGTCTCTCGCGAAGGGGTACAGCGCGACATCCTGCCGATCGTCGAAGGCTCGACCGTCAACACCAAGCACGGCCCGATCACGACCGATCACATCCTCTTCATCGCGGCGGGGGCTTTCCACATCAGCAAGCCCTCCGATCTCATTCCCGAGCTCCAGGGCCGGCTGCCGATTCGCGTCGAGCTTGATTCGCTGACTGCGGAAGATTTCAAGACGATACTCACCCAGCCGAAAAACGCGCTGGTCGAGCAGTACAAGGCGTTGCTTGCTACCGACGCGGTGACGCTCGAATTCTCCCAGGACGCGATCGACCAACTCGCAACCTTCGCGATGCGGGTGAACGAGCAGACTGAGAACATCGGCGCCCGGCGGCTGCATACGGTTCTCGAGCGGGTGCTCGAAGACGTCAGCTTCGAGGCGCCGGAGACGACCGGGCGCGTTACCATCGACGGCGAGTACGTACGCGCTCGTCTCGCCGACGTCGTCGCCAACGCCGACCTCTCCGGGTACATTCTTTAAGGGAATTCCCATTGGCTCCGGCAGGGGCCGGAGGGCGCGCAGCGGATGTTCTACGGCATGAAACGGTCGATTGGCGCTCTCATCGTTCTTTGCACCGCCGGCATGCTTGCGGCTTGCAACAGCGGAGTCTATGGTCCCGGACCGGGGCCGACGTCCGGTCCCAGCGGCAACTGCGGCGGCCCTGCCAACCAAATGGAAGTTCTCTATCCGAAACCCAATGCGAAAGGCGTTGGGACCGGGCTCGGAAACGTGTACGTTTCGACCAAAGGCGCTCTACCGCCAAGCAATCAGTTCGACTTCTTTCTCCAGCAGTCAAACGGTACGTCGACGTTCACCGGCAACTTTGCGCCGATCAGCGGGTCGCAGATCCCGAATCCGCATGCAAAGCCGACGTATTCGAATCCATCGTACTACGCGACGGCGATTGCCGGCCCGTACGGAACGCAGCCCTTCCTCTCCCCCGGGCAGAGCGTGACGCTGCTTTGGAACGATGGCGGAAGAAACTGCACTCCGCACACCGTCGTGTCGTCCTTTCGTACGAAGGGATAGACTCGCCGAAATACCGGCTAAGAGTAGCGGACGGCGGCGAGGACGAATAGCCGCCCCCGATGCCCTACGTGCGCGAGATTCTGGCCGACGGCCATCCGACGCTTCGCAGAGTCGCAAAGCGGGTCGACCTCAAAGAGATTGCCGATCCGCTCTTTCAGCAGCTGATCGACGATATGTTCGAGACGATGTACGGCGCGCCGGGCGTCGGTCTAGCCGCCCCGCAAGTCAACGTTTCGAAGCGGCTCTTCGTCATGGACGTCCACGACGAAGAGCACGAGCCCGCGGTGGTCATCAATCCGAAGCTCGAGCGGCTCGGCGATGAAGTCGAGCTGCGCGAAGGGTGCCTCTCCGTTCCCGGCATGGTAGGAGATATCGTTCGGTACGAGCGCGCCGCCGTCAGCGGCTTGGATCGCTACGGGAACAAGATCCGGATCGAGGGCGACGGTCTGCTCGCGCAGTGCCTGCAGCACGAAGTCGATCATCTCGACGGGAAGCTCTACATCGATCGCGCCAAGAACGTTCGCCCGGCGATCAGCGACGAGGAAAAAGAGACCGCCGAGGTGTGAAGAGCCTCTTTTTCGGCACGAGCGCGTTTGCGGTGCCGAGCCTGCGCGTCGTCGCGGCACGTACTGCGCTCGCGGGCGTCGTCACCCAGCCCGACCGGCCCGCGGGCCGGGGCCACCGGTTGAAGCCGAGCCCGGTAAAGTCTGCCGCGCTCGAGCTCGGCATCGCGGTCCACGAACCGCTTCGCCTGCGCGAGTTCGCCCGCGCGGCGCGTGACGAGCATTTCGACCTCTTCGTCCTCGCTTCGTACGGCCGGATACTCCCGCAAGAACTGCTCGAGCTTCCGCGCGCCGGCGCGCTAAACGTGCACCCATCGCTGCTGCCGAAATACCGTGGCGCGACGCCGATTCAAACGGCGCTCTACAACGGCGAGCGCGAGACCGGCGTGAGCATCATGCTGATGGATGCGGGGCTCGATACGGGCGAAATCGTTTTGCGCAAGCGCGTCGCGATTATGCCCGGCGAGACGTACGGCGAACTTCACGATCGCCTCGCCGGGCTCGGCGCCAAGCTGCTCGGCGAGGCGATCGATTTGGCGCAGCGAGGCGCGCTTACGCGCGCGCGCCAAGACGGTGAGGGGAGTTTGACGCGTCCGCTCGCCAAGGAGGATCTTACGCTCGACTTGAGCTGGCCGCCGGAACGAATCGTCAACGCCGTGCGCGCATTCTCGCCGCAGCCGGCCGCGCGAGCGACGTTCGGCGACGAGACGGTCAAGATTCTCCGCGCGCACGTCGGAGCCGATGGAAAGCTCGAGATCGACGAGCTGATCGCGCCGAATCGCGGGCGGATGAGCGGCGATGAGTACCTCCGCAGCCGGGGAAGGCCGTGAACGCGCGCGAGCTCGCGCTCGCCGTGGTGCGCGACGTCTTTCCGCCCGCGGAGTCGCACGCGATCGAGCGCAGCGCGCAGGCCGCATTCGATTATCGCGCTCGCCGCTCGCATTTGGACGACCGCGACCGCGCCTTCGCCGCGGAGCTGGCATATGGCGCGATCAAGATGCGGCGCGCGCTCGACTGGCAGCTCGAGCCGTTTGTCCAGACGCAGCTGCCGCCGGCGATCCGCGAGATTCTGCGCCTGGCGACCTACGAACTGGTCTATACGCGGGCCGACGTCCACGCGACCGTCTACGAGTTCGTCAATCTCGCCAAGCGATTCGGCCATCGCGGATTGGGCAATCTCGTCAACGCCGTGCTCCGCAGCCTGCTTCGCGCCGATCCGGCACTGCCGCAGCGCGAGTCGTTCGAGAACGATGACGAGTATTTGGCGACGCGGTTCTCGCTGCCGACGTGGCTCGTGCGGCAGTGGCGTCAGGTCTTCGGAGCGGAGCTCGAGCGCGTCTGCGCGGGCGTAAATCTGCCGCCGCGCCCGGCGCTCGTGGTCAACAGACTCAAAGACGGCCTCGACGAAACGGTCGAGCGCCTGCGCGGCGACGGCATCGAAACGGCGCCGTCGCCGATCGTTCCGGAGGTGCTCTTGGTCGAGCGCGGCACGCTTGCGCGCGTGCATGCCGACGGCCGCTGGTGGCCGCAATCGGAGAGCTCGGCAATGGCGGTCGACGTGCTCGGCCCGGAGCCCGGCGAGGCGATTCTCGACGTCTGCAGCGGACGCGGCAATAAGGCGCTGCAAATCGGCGCGCGGCTGCGCGAGCAAGGGACGCTCTTCTGCATCGAGCGCGACCCGCGAAAGGTCGCGACGTTATCGCAGCGGCTCGAAGAGACCGGCATCGAGGCGGCGCTCGTCACCGGCGACGCGAGCACCGAGCTCTTGCCGCCCGAGCGTTGCTTCGACGGCATCCTGCTCGATGCGCCCTGCTCGGGAATCGGCGTCGTCGGACGCCATCCCGAGGCGCGCTGGAAGAAGCAAGGTACCGATGGCGAACGCCTGGCGCTGACGCAGCGCGCTCTGCTGGAGCGGGCGTCGCGTCACGTCTACCCCGGCGGCGCACTCGTCTATGCGGTTTGTTCGACGGATCCACGCGAAACGACGGAAGTGATTGACTGGTTCCTGGCGCAGCAGAACTTCGAGCGCAGCCTGATTCCGGCCGCGTACGCCTCGTTCTTGACCGCCGATAACGACGTGCTCGTCCCGCCGGGCATCGAGGGACGCGACGGCTTTTACATCGCGCGGGTGGAGCGGCGTCCGTGAGTTTCTTGGCCCGGCTCGAACAGTTCTGCGCCGGACTCATCGAGCGCGCCTTTGCCAAGACCTTTCCCAGCGATCTCGAGCCGGCGCAGATTGCGCGCAAGCTCGTCGCAACGATGGAGGCGCAGACGCGCGACGACGATGGTCGCTTGCACGCGCCCGGGGCGTACACGGTCTACGTGAATCCCGCGGACTTCGAACGCCTCGCCGAACACCGCCGATATTTGGAACGCGCCTGGGCCGACGTCCTGCGGAATCTCGCGGCGAAGGTTGGCGTGACCTTTGAAGAGGGCAAAGCCGCCGTCGTCATGACCGCGCGCCCGTCCGTTCCGGCCGGGGCCGTCGAGATCGGCGTCGCGGAAGCCGCCCCGACCGTGAGATCGTTTCGGCTGCGGACGCTCGAGGGCGTTCCACCCGAGGCCCTCTACGCGTTGCGACGGACGTCGCGCATCGGGCGGAGCGAAGAGAGCGAGATCGTTCTGCTCGACCCCGGCGTCTCGCGCGCGCACGCGGTCATCGAAGTCGCCGGCGGCGAGGCGCGCGTACGCGACCTCGGTTCGACGAACGGCACCTTTCTCAATGGGCGGCGCATCGAGACCGAACGGCTGCGCGAAGGCGACGAGCTTCGTTTCGGCAATACCCGCATGCGAGTGGAGACGCAATGATGCTTGCGGTGGCGGCGGGATTCGTCCGCGAGATGCGCATCGGCACGCTCGAGATCACCGTTGCGCTCGCGCTCGTCGCGGCATTCGCCGCGCGCCCGCGGATTCGTGCCGCCGCCGACGTCGGCGCGATGACGCCGATTCGCGTCGATCTGGAGATCTACGAACGCGGCGAGCGGCGCGTCGCAGAACTGCGTACGCCGTTTGAGCTGGGGCGAAGCCGCGACGCCGAGGTCTTTCTTCGGGACGCGGAGGTGAGCCGGCGTCACGCGCGCATGGAGGGTCAGAACGGCGTCGTCTACCTCGAAGATCTCAAGAGCAGCAACGGCACCTTTCTCAACGGACGGCGAGTCGGCGAGGCGATCGAGATTCAGCAGGGCGACGAGATCGACGTCGGTACGACTCGGCTGGTCGTCACCGCGGTGCACGCCGACTGATCGGGCTGCTCTTCCGGCGCGCCGCGCCGATGATCGGGGCGCTGGCCGTCTCCGCGCTCATCCTCCGCTTTGCGCCGCCGCATACGGTCGGTCCATCCTGGATGCTCGCGCTGCTCGCGATGCTCGCGCTGGTCTGGGTGCTCTGGCAGCCCGCGACGATGGTGCGCGACGATCTGCTCCCCGCGCTTGCGGTCGTACTCGCGGCGCTGGGACTCGCAATGGTCGCACGTCTCGCGCCGGCGTTGGCGGAGAAGCAGCAGCTATGGATCCTCATCTCGATCGCGTTGGCAATCGTCGCGGCCCCGGCGTTCTCGCAGTTCCGCCGTTTCGCGTCGTATAAGTATCTTTGGGTCGTCGCATCACTCGCGCTCTTCGCGCTCCTGCTGCTCCTCGGCCAGGAAGTCAACGGCGCGAGGCTGTGGATCCGGCTGGGACCGGTGCAGTACGAGCCGATCGAGCTGATCAAGCTCTTCATCGTCTTCTTTCTCGCGGCGTATCTCGCCGAGACCGCCGACGTGATCGGCAACGCTCGCCCGTGGTCTCTGCGTGCGAACGTGAAGTATCTCGGGCCGCTCTTCGTGGGATGGGGAGCGTCGATGGCGATCTTGGTGGTCCAGCGCGACCTCGGAATGGCGACCCTGCTGCTTGCAACATTCGCGACCTTGCTCTTCGTGGCGACGCGCCGGCTCGACATCGTGGTCTTCGGCGCGCTTCTCTTCGCGCTCGGTGCGTTCTGGGCGGTGCATCACTATCCGTACGTGCAAGAGCGCATCGCCGTCTGGCGCAATCCCTTCTCGGATCCGCTCCATGCCGGCTATCAATCGTCGCAGGCGTACTACTCGCTCGCTGCCGGCGGACTCGCCGGCAGCGGGTACCGGTTGGGCCATCCCGAATTCATTCCGGACGTTTGGACCGATTACGTTTACGCAGCCTTTTCGGAGGAGTTCGGATTGATCGGCGCGCTGATCGTCTTGGCGATCTTCCTCGATCTGGTCCGGCGGATCTTCGCAACGGGTCTCGAGCAACCCGATCTCTATACGAAGCTACTCGCGACGGGACTCGGTGCGACCCTGGGATTCCAAGTGGTGATCATCGTGAGCGGCGTGATCGGAGTCTTGCCGCTGACCGGGATCACGCTACCGTTTATGTCGTACGGCGGGAGTTCGCTCGTCGCCAATTTCTTGCTCGTCGCACTCGTCTGGGCGATGAGCGCTCGACCACGGAGGCCGGTATGAAACTCGTTCTCGCGCTTGCAGTTGCAATCGTCTTCGCGGGATGCGCGAAGGGCTCGCAGGGTTCGGCGACGGCATCGGCCTCGGCCTCGGCCGCGGCGGGGAAGAATCCCGCATCGGCGAGCGACGGGGGAGCGATCTACAGCGCAAACTGCTCGAGCTGCCACCAGCCCAATGGAGCAGGGATTCCCGGAGCGTTTCCGCCGCTCGCCGGCAATCCCGCGGTGACCGGCACTCCGGTCGCGGTGATTGCAATCGTCAAGGATGGTTTGGAAGGACGCCTCGTCGTCCACGGCCAGGCCTATAGCGGCATCATGCCGCGGTGGAAGGGCGTGCTCTCAGACGATCAGATCGCATCGGTGATTACCTACATCCGCAGCTCGTGGAAGAACGATGCGCCGGGGGTCAGCACCGCCGACGTGCAAGCGGTGCATTAAATAGAGACGACTTTGCGTGCCTGCGGGCGCTCGCCGAAATCGCGCTCGAAGAGCAGCTCGACGTATTCGTGCATTCCCGGGTCGCCGTGGCGCAACCGAGCGCGCGTCGCGCGCGGCCACGGCGAGGCGGCGTCGTTCGCTTCGACGTAGGCACGCAGCGACTCGGCGAAATATTCGTCCACGCCGGTCGCCGCGTACGGCGTGACGAAACTCGTCGCGTTGGCAAAGAGCGCTCGCACCTGCGGATCGATGCCGCTGCGATAGACGCCGCCGCCGAGCGCGCAGTCGAGCGCGTGACCGAACTCGTGCGCGACGGTCATCGGACTTCGCGACCGCAGATAGAGCGCGCGTTCCTCGACGACGAAGAGACCGGCCGGAGGCGCCGGCCACGCATCGACGTCGATGCCCAAGCGGGCCAGCGCTTGCGACGCTTGCCGGTAGAGCTCGCCGGGATGGAGCAGCATGACGCGCACGTGGCTGCGTACCGCGTACGCGAGCGCTCCCCGGCCGAATCGCAGCAGCGTCTCGACGACCTCGTTCTCCGCCGCCCGTCCACGTTCGTACTCGAAGAGGCGACGCGCGATTGCGAGTGCGTCCTTCTGCATCGTCGCCATCGTCGCGCAGCAAGCTTGCAGCGGCGTGACGCGGGCGTTTCAGAGTTTTTTCATGCACCGGTCCTAGCGTAAGAGGCTCTTAGCCGAATCGGAGGCCCGTATGCTTCTCTCCCGGACGACCACCGGCATCGCTGCAGCACTCTTTCTCGTCGCCGCGGCCGGCTGCGGCCATGGCGCCATGCTACCGGCGCAGAGCGGCGGTGCGGGAACTCTGCGCAGGATCGAGCCGCAGAAAGAGTACTCGATGCTCAAGATGCTCAAGAAGCAAGTCGTGATCGGCTCGACGGTCGATCCGAAACTGCATCAGCTCAATCCATACGGCCTCAGCGTCGCTGCGACGACGACGGGCGCCTTCCAACAGGGCGACCTCGTCGTCTGCAACTTCAACGCCAAGAGCAACGTGCAAGGAACGGGCTATACGATCGTCGCGCTTCATCCGAAGCCGGGCTCAAAACCAACGCTGATCTCGGCCGACAAGAAAGTATTGCTGGGATGTGACGCGCTTGCGCTAGGCCCGGCCGACGACATCTGGGCCGCGGCTTTTGCTGCCGACGACAATCCGGTGCTCTCGCCCTCGGGCAAGCTCGAGGCGAACATCAAAGGCAAGAAGTTCGATCGTCCGTGGGGACAGATCTACGCGGAGCCGGAGTCGGGGAATCCCGCGTTCTACGAGTCGAACGCCGGAGACGGAACGATCGTGCGCATCAACCTCGGTTCGAAGTTCACCTACGACGTCATCGCGAAAGGCTTTGCCGTCAATCACGGCAAGCCGGGCAGCATCTTCGGTCCCTCCGGCTTGACCTACGATCCCGGCATCGATACGCTCTACATCGTGGATGGAACGAATAATACCGTCGTTGCGTTTGCGAGTGTGAGCTCGATCCCGGCCGGCGGAATCGTCGTCGGCAAAGGCGGGAAGAGCTTCTCGGGTCCCTCAGCCTCGAACGCGCGGCTGCTCTACTCGGGTAAGCCGCTCGACGGTCCGATCAGCGCGGCGCTGCTCGCCAACGGCAACATCGTCGTCGGCAACACCAGCAATCCGAGCGGTCAGAACCTCATGGTCGAACTCTCGCGCAGCGGCAGAGTGATGGACGTTCGCAACGTGGATAAAGGCGCGGCCGGCGCGCTCTTCGGGATCGTCACGACGGGCAACGAGATCAAGAACCAAAGAGTGTACTTCAACGACGACAACGATAACAATCTGCAGGTTCTGGAACGATGAAGGTTACGCACGTCTTCGTAGTTACAGTTCTCCTAGCAGCCTGCAGCGGCGGCGCCTCGGCGCCGCCGCTCGCTCCGTCAGGCGCCCAGCTCCCCGCCGCACGTCAGGCGGGACACCACACCGTCGGACTCGGGAAGGTGCTCTCGAGCCAAAAGGGCGGTCAAATCTTCGGCTTCGACATCAACCAGAACGGCAACGACGGGGTGATCGCGACTGCATCGAGCATCGAGACGTTCGATCAGGATACCGGGCAGATCACCAAGGTCTTCCCCAAGCGCGTTCCGAGTGGAACGTCGTACAGCTTCGTCAACATCTCCGCCGGCGACGTCGGGTTGGTCACGCGATACGTGGTGCCAAAGGGCTCGATCTTCGCCAAACGCTTCTACAACGTGATGAATCCGGCGACCGCGGGGAAGTTCACCGGAAAGTGGACGCCGCCGGTGACCGACATTCAAGTCGAGGGGGCCGGCCCGAATCAGACGACCGGCAAGACGGCGATCTTCGCGATCGAGCTGCAGAACGACGACGTCCCGATTCTCTTCTCGTCGAACGTCGCGAAGAACACGTTCGGCAAGGTCATCCACCTCAATCCGAGCACTTTCTCACTCGGAGACGGACCGCAGTTCGCTCAAGATACGGCAACGAATCAGGCCGTCATCGCGACCTCTCCGGACGGCGGCAGGGTCGGCGGCGAGGCGCCGATCAACGTGCTCGTCAACCTGAAGACGGGAAAGCAGACGCAGTTCACGGGTTTGAACGAGGGTCCGTTCGGCTCGGGATTCGTCAACGGACTGGCCGTCGATTCGAGGACCGGAATCGCCGCGACGACGACGGAGCTCAACGCGCAGGTCGAGTTTTACAATCTCGCCCAACAGACGGGCACCGCGGTCCAGCTTCCGTGCACAGGCAATGCCTCGCAGGGCAACAGCGGCGCGGGAATCGCGAGCGACCCCGTCAACGGTCTATTTCTGGTGACCGATTCGTTCTATTGCAACGGGAGTCAGGGCAGCGCGATCGTCGTCTACGACGAATCGGGGAACGTGGTCGAGACGATCACCGGCTTCAAGTTCGCGATCGCAGAGCCGCCGCCGGCGATCAATCCGGGCAAACGCATGGGCTGGGCCTTCGGCCCGGGATTCAACCAGCTCCAGCAGTTCTTTTACTAAGCGGGGCTCGGCTTCTATAATGGGAGCGTGAAGGCATACGTAACGCTCCTGATGGCCGCGCTCGTGGCGACCGCGACGACGGCGGCGACCAGCGACCCGAACGCGACGGCGGTCGACGATCTCGCCGCGCGCTATTGGCAGCACGAACTGCAGACCGATTACAATCTTCGATCGCAGCTCGGTCTACCGGTCGAAACGGTCCGGCCGATCGCGCTCGACGAAGCGCAGCGCGACGCGGAGTTCGCGCAGGGCGTCCTCGACGCGCTGGCGCGGGTCGATTCCGAGAGGCTCGATCACGACCGGTGGCTGACCTACCGCACGCTGAAATACTTGGCAGCGGGCGTCGTCGCGTCGCGCAAGTATTATTGGCTGGTACAGCAAGCGACGCCGTATGCGGGCGGCTTGCAGCTCAGCGCGATCTCCGGTCTCTTGACGAGCTTCCGGTTCGCCCAACCCGACGATACCGCGCGATATCTCTCGCTGCTGCATCAGGACGCGGCCTTGGTGCGCTCGATGCGAGCCTTCCTCGAAGGCCAGCACGCGCGCGGCATCGTTCTCCCCGACGTCGAGAGCAGTGCTGCGGCGGCGGTCTTTCGCGGCGTATGCGGCCCCGGCGCAGAGCGGAGCGCTCGTCCCCGACGACGCGCGGCTCGGCGCGGTCGCCGCGGCCGATCGCGTCGCGTTCAAGGCGCAGGCGCAGACGATCGTAACGCAAGAAGTCGTGCCGGCCTTCAACGGCGTTGCCGAGTATCTCGGCGGCGCGTACCGGTCGGGCGCCCCGGCCGGGGTCGGGCTCTCGCAGTATCCCGGAGGGCGCGAGTACTACCAACATCTGATTCTTGCCTATACGACGCTGACGACGACGCCGGAGGCACTTCACGCGCGCGGACTCACCGAGGTCGGCCGGCTCAACGCCGAGTTGAATGGAATCCGCGCTCAGGTGGGCTTTAGCGGGACGCTCGCAGAGTTCAAGCGGTATCTGGCGCACGATCCGCGTTTCTTTCCGAAGACGCCCCAAGAGTTCGGCGATCGCCTCGAGCTCTACGTCGGTCGCGCGCAGGCTGCAGTGCCGCAGTATTTCCTGCACACGCCGACCGCGCCGTACGGCGTCGCGCCGCTACCGCAGGCGCTCGCGGGATCGCAGACGTTCGGCTACTACGATCAGCCCAAGGCCGCGCGGCCGAAAGGCATCTACTACTACAATGCCTGGCATCCGGAACGAACCTCGATGCTGGGAGCCGGTGCGCTGATCTGTCACGAGCTCATCCCGGGACATCACTTTCAGATCGCGCTCCAGCAAGAGAACGCGGCATTGCCCGACGTGCGGCGCTACGATTTCAGCGAGACCGGTTTCGTCGAAGGATGGGGCGAGTACGCTTCGCAGCTCTGCTGGGATATGGGCGTCTATCGAACGCCCTACGACAAGGCCGGACGGATCATGCAGGATCTGATGGTCTCGACCCGGCTCGTCGTCGATACCGGGATGAACGCGCTGGGCTGGAGCCGCGAGCGCGCGATGCAGTACATGCGCGAGAACCTCACCTTAAGCGACGCGCAGATTGCCAGCGAATCGTTGCGGTACTCGACCGATATTCCGGGACAGGCGCTCGCGTATAAGACCGGCGAGCTCACCATGCTCGCGATCCGCGAAGAGGCGCGCAAGAAGCTCGGAAGCGCTTTCGACATTCGCCGCTTTCACGCGTGGCTGATCGATAGCGGTTCGATGACGCTCGATACGCTGCGAGCACACGTCGCCTACGAAATCAGCCGGACTTCCGAGTAAATCCCGGCTGCGCGCGTCGCGGCGGGGGAACGACGCGGATGGTAACCGTCTCGTTCTGCGTGCCGTCGTGCGCGCTGATGCGCCACGTGCCCAGACGCAGCGGCCAGAATGCATTGCCGTTGGCATCGAGGGCGAGGGGTGCGCCCTCCACGCTCCACCGTACCGGGCCGGCCGCGTCGGCGGCGCGCAGCGCGAGCTGCTCTTCGCTGCGGCCGAGCGCGCCGGCAGCAGTCTCGCGAACGAAGACGTCGCCGTCGCGCGGAAAGAGAATGCGCAGCCCTTCGCCCGCCGCGGGACGCTCGACCGCCGCAAGATCGTGCGGCAAGACCCACTCGCGAACGACACCCGGGCAGTGCGCGTGCGGCGCGGGAGCGCGCCCGGTCGTCGCACAGATGGTCGCGCGAACGAAGCCGCGCGGTGCGGGGAAGGGCGGCGGATCGTCGTTGCGCTCGTACAGATGCAACATGATCCGGTTCCAGAGCGGCCCGGCTCCGGTGACGCCGGAGACGCCGCGCATCGGACTCCCGTCGAAGTTCCCGACCCACGTGCCGACCGTGTAGTCGCGCGTGAATCCGATCGTCCAGGTATCGCGATAATCGGATGAGGTGCCGGTCTTCACCGCGGCGGGAAACGGCATCTGTAAGACCGAGCCGACGCCGAAGGATTTTGCACGGGCGTACGGGTCGGCGAGCATATCGGTGACGAGCTGCCAGTACGCGGTCCGCCCGACGCGAGCCGGCATCGTGGGCGCTCCCGCGACGAGCGTCAGCGGAAGCGCATCGCCGCCGCGCGCGATCGTCGCGTAGGCTTGCACGAGCTCCCAAAGGCTGACCTCGCCGCTGCCGAGCGTCAGCCCGAGTCCATAGTAGGACGCAGGGCGGTCGAGATGCGCAAAGCCGAGCTGGTGCATCCGGTCGAGCAGCGTTCCGACGCCGAGCGAGGAGAGCACCTGTACCGCCGGCGCGTTGAGCGAGTTTGCGAGCGCATAGCGCACGCGCACGGATCCGCTGAAGCGGCCGCTGTAATCGACGGGCTGGTAGAGTCGTCCGCCCGGGAGTGCGTACGCCGCGGGCGCGTCGGAGAGGATCGACGTCGACGCGATCGTGCCTCGCTCGAGCGCGAGCTCGTAGGTGAACGGCTTGAGCGAGGAGCCGGGTTGGCGCAGCGCCTGGACGCCGTCGTTGCTTCCGAGCACGCCGGCGGAGAAGTAGTCGGGTGATCCGACGTAGGCGAGCACCTCACCGGAACGATTATCGACCACGAGCGCGGCGCCGTCGGTGACGTGATACTGCGCGAGCGCGCCGACGACGTCTTCGGTTTGCGCTTGAACGAATCGCTGCAGCGCTGCGTCGATCGTCGTGCGCACGCGGCCGCCGGCTCTCGGCGTCGCTCGGGCGAGAAAGAAGACGGCATGCGGAGCGCCGGCGATGCCGGACTCTCGCCGCCGTACGTGGAGCGTCTCGGCGAATGCAATGGCCGCGTCGCCGGGCGCGATCTCGCGCAGCGCCGCCATCCGTTGCAAGATGAAGCGCTGGCGCGCGCGCAGCGCCCTCCAATCGTCGCCGGGAGCGAGATTTGCCGGATCGTTGGGAATCGCCGCTAAGAGCGAGGCCTGCGCGAGATCGAGATCGGCCGAGGACTCCCCGAAATAGCTTCGAGCCGCGGCTTCGACTCCGTAGATGTTCCCGCCCATCGGAACGCGGTTGACGTATTGCTGGAGAATTGCCGCCTTGCTCGAGATCATCGCGATGCGCTCTGCCGCGGCGATCTGTTCGAGCTTTCCGCGGATCGTCGAAGGCGCGGGGTTCAGCAGGCGCGCGAGCTGCATCGCGATCGTCGAGCCGCCGCTGCGCGCCTCTCCGTAGATGATGAAATCGCGCGTTGCGCGCAGCAGTGCCGGAACGTCGATTGCGCCGTGCTGCCAGAATCTCGCGTCTTCGGCGGCGACGATCGCCTCGAGAAAGAGCGGCGAGACGGATGCGAGCGGCACGCCGGCAACGTGCGAGGCGCCCGAACCGAGCACGGTTCCGAGAAGGCCGCCGTTGCGATCGGTGAAGGTGACCGATTCCGCGGGCGCGCGCAGCATTGAAACGTCGATTCCGCCCAGATAGAGTGCGAACAGCGCCGTCAAGAGCGAAACGGGAACGATCCACGCAAAGAGTTTCATCGTCGCTGCATTGAATCTACGACGGCAAGGACGTGACTTCTGCCTTCAGGAGACCGCCGTTGCGGGATGTCGGGTTTCTCTGCGTCGCCGTCGCGGCGGCGGCCCTCGTTTCGTGCGGCGGCCCGGCGCCGAGCGGCACGAAGCCGGCGCCGGTGGCGGCACTGCCGAAGCCGTCGCTTCCGCCGTGGATCACTTCGATCTCTCCGAGCGGAACCGCCGATAATCTCGCGCAGATTCGCATCGTCTTTGCCAAGCCGGTTACCCCGGTCGAGGCGCTCTCGGGCGCCGGGCCGACGGAGGTTCTGCGCCACCTCTCGATCGCGCCGGCGCTTCGCGGCCACTTCACGGTCTTGACGCCCCGGATGATCGGCTTCGTCGCCGATCAAGCGCTGCCGATCGGAACGCGCGTGCAGATCACCCTCGGCGCGGGGCTGCGCGACCTGGCCGGCGACTCGCTCGATCGCGATCTTGCCTGGACCTTCGCAACCGCGCCGCTGAGCTTTACGAACCTTCCGCAGACTCAAGTCACGGACGACGAATCGACTCCGCCGCCGGTCGGTCTGAGCCCGAAGCTGCAAGTCACCGCGAACGCTGCAGTGGACGAAGCCTCGCTGGCAGCGCACGCGACGCTCGTCGGCGGCGGGGAGAGCGTCGCGGTCACGGCAGCGCTGGAGGCGCAGCCGACGCCCTACCCCGGCGGCGGCGCCGAGGAACGCTTCGATCCGTCGCTCAGCACGTGGGTCTACGATCTGCGTCCCACCCGCGAACTAACGCGCGGTACGAACTATGCGCTGGCGATCGCGCCGGGCGTCGAGCCGCTCTACGGCAATCTCACGACCACGCAGCAGTTCGCCGGCGCGGTACGAACCTACGGCGCGCTCGCGATCGTGCCGACCCCGAGCGCCAGCCCCGGCAGCGGCGGAAGATTTGCCGGCGGCGATCCGGTGATTACCTTCAACAACGGGCTCGACGCGCCGTCGGTCGCCGGCGCCGTAACGATCTCACCCGCGCCGGCGAACGTAAAGACGCTCGTCAGCGTGCCGGATTATCAACCGAATGCGATCGTCATCGACCCCTACGCGCTCGATCCCGATAAGAGCTACACCGCGACGGTCGCGGCCAGCGTCAAGGACGTCTTCGGCCAGAGCCTCGGTAGCGAGCAGCACGTCTCGATCCGCACGACCGAGTTCGCGCCGGGCGCGTGGGCCCCAAACGGCACGAACGTCTTCCCGGCCGGCGCGCCGATTGCGTTGAACTTCTACGCGACGAACCTTCCCGGAAACCGGTATCAAGCCGCGTACGCACGCGTAATGCCGGCGCGGATGCTCGGGTTCTCCGGTGCGCTCTCGATGCTGCCGCCCTACGCCACCTGGCCGTCGCGAACGCTGGGCAGCGCGCGGCGCAACGTGCAGAGCGTCGTGCGCGTTCCGATTCAATCGGAGCTGGGCGGTGCGTACGGCGCGCTCGCGTACGGATTTCGCACGGCGCTCGACGCGCCGACCTCCGATCCGAGCCTTACCGGGATCGTGCAACTCACCAACCTCGGCGTATTCGCGCAGTGGTTCCCGGCGCGCGGCATGGTTCTCGTGCAGCATCTCAGCGACGGCGCTCCCGTTCGCGGCGCGAACGTAACGCTCTATCGTCTCGACGAGGCCGCCAAAGTTCCGCCCCAACAGTGCGCGCAAGGCACGACGGATTCGAGCGGCGAGCTCGATCTCTACGGCGTGGACGTGGAGCGCTGTTCGGTCGGAGCGACGTCGAATTCGGGCCCGAACCTCGGCGTCGTCGTCACCGAGGGGAGCGACCTCGCGACGGTCACGGTCTGGAATTACAGCGGCGTTTCGCGCTTCGATGTGTCGAGCGGATGGACGAGCGGCGCGCCGCTCTCACGCGGGACGATCTTTACCGACCGCGCGATGTATCAGCCGGGCGAACGCGGCGAGGTCACCGGCATCGCATACTACGTGAAAGGCTCGAGCGTCGTCGCCGATGCGAACGCACCCTATAAAGTGACGCTGACCGATCCGAACAACGGTGCGACCGCCCTGGGTACGTATAAGACCGATGCGTTCGGCGTCTTCTCGATGCCCATTACGTTTTCAAAGCAGCAGGCTTTGGGATACTACACGGTCGACGCGAAGGGCGCAAACGGCAACGACATCAACGGCTCGCTGCGCGTCGCGGAGTTCAAACCGCCGAACTTCAAGCTCACGCTGACGCTGGGAGCGACCTCGGCTACGGCCGGATCGAGCGTGCACACCGGCGTCGCCGCAGCCTATCTCTTCGGCGCACCGTTGCAAGGTGGAACCGCGCACGCGTACGTCACGCGCGACGTCGCGACGGTGCAGCCCAAGGGCTGGGACGACTTCTGGTTCGGTCCGCAATGGTTCTGGCCCGAGCAGACGCCGTCGTTCGATACCGATGTTCTGCAGCGCGACTTGGCGCTCGACGCACGGGGCGCGACCACGCTCGACGTCGCCGTGCCGCGCGACCTGCCGTTCCCAATGACCTATCGCGTCGACATGGAGACGAGCGACGTTTCGAATCTCTCGGTCTCCGACTCGAAGAGTTTCCTTGCGCTCCCGGCCGACGCGACGATCGGCCTTGCCTCCGACGCGGTCGGGAAGGCCGGCTCGGCGATGCCGATTCGCGTCATCGTTACCGACGGCGACGGCAGAGTGATCTCCGGACGCAGCGTCCATCTAGAACTGCAGAAGATGACCTTCGTCTCGGCGACGCAGGAAGTGGAGGGCGGCGAGAACGCGCAGCAATCGATCAAATACGACACGGTCGGATCGGCCGACGTCACGTCGGGCGACGATCCGGTGACCGCGCAGCTGACGCCGAGCGAGACGGGCGTCTATCGCGTCTTTGCAAACTTCGGCGGTGCCCGCGACGCGGCAAGCGCGACGAGCATTCAAGTCTTTGCCTTCGGGCCGGGCGAGGCCGATTGGGGATTGAGCGATCCGAACGCCGTCGCCGTGAAGCTCGACAAGAAACAGTATGCGATCGGCGAGACCGCGACCGCACTCGTCGCCTCGCCCTACGCCAAGGCCGACGTTTACTTCGCCGTGGTCCGCAACGATGCGCTCTACCGGACGACGCTGCGCGGCGTCAGCGGCGCGATTCACGTCGACTTTAAAGTCACGCCGGCGATGCTGCCCAACGCCGCCGTGGAAGCGGTGGTCGTCAATCGCGATCCGCACGCCGCCCGTGCGTCGTCGAGCGCAGATGCGCGCCTCGCGCTGACCGGTATGACCGCCTTCAACGTGGATCTCGGCGACCGCTATCTCAAGCTCGCGATCGCACCGCGCGACGCGACCGTGCATCCCGGCGCCGCGCAGCAGGTGCGATTCACACTCACCGGCCGCAGCGGCGCGCCGGTGCATGGCGAGATCGTCGCGATGGTCGTCAACGATGCGATCTTGCAGCTCTCCGGATACCGGCTGCCCGATCTCGTGCAGACGGTCTTCGCGCAGCAGCCGATCGCCGCGATCTTTGCCGACAACCGCGAGAACGTCACGCTCAAGACTCAGACCCCGCCGCTCGAAAAAGGCTACGGATACGGCGGCGGTTACCTCGCAGGAGCCGCGAGCACGCGCGTTCGCACGAACTTCAGGCCGTTGGCCTACTACGGCGTGCTGCAGACCGATGCGGCCGGTCACGCGAGCGCCGGACTCACGATGCCCGACGACCTGACCACGTGGCGAGTGATGGCCGTCGCCTTGCAGCAAGACCGCGCGCACTTCGGCAGCGCCGACGCAACCTTCGTCTCGACGCAGCCGCTGATCGCCAATCCGCTCCTGCCGCAGTTTGCTCGCCCGGGCGACCATTTCGATCTCGGCATCTCGATTGCGAATCAGACCGGCGCGGCCGGCCCCCTCGATCTCGTCCTCAAACTCACCGGCGCGCTGAGCTTCGCAGCGGGCGATCCGCGAACGCAGCAACCGGCGGAACGCGCGGCGACCGGCGTGCAGGCGTTCCGCTTCCCGGTCACGGTCGGAACCCCGGCGCCGAGCACCCTCGATGCGCGCGCAATGCTGAGCACGCACGGCGACGCATTCTCCGTTCCGTTTACCGCGCGTGAGCGTGAGAGCGCCGATTCGGTGATCGAGAGCGGCGCGACGCGCGGCGGCGTCTCGATTCCGATCGCACTAACCTCCGGCGGTACGCTGCAGGTGACGCTCGCCAACTCGATCGTTCCGCAGTTCGTGACGCCGTCGGAGCGGGTTATGACCGTCGACTCCTTGCCGCTTGCCGACGAATCGGCATCGCGCCTTGCGATTGCGAGCGCACTGCGCCGCTTGCGGGAACCCTATCGTCTCAAGCTCGCCTTCGATCCCGATGCCGAAATCTCAACGAACCTGACGCAGTTGCTCTCCTATGAGCGCGGCGACGGCGGCTTCGGCGCATACGTCAACGCGAAGGAGAGCGATCCCTTCGCTACGGCGGGTGCTCTCGAGGCACTCACGTTTGCACGCGCGCAGGGTGCGACCGTTCCATCGGCTCCGGTCGCGAGTGCGGCTGCGTTCATGGCGCGGGCGCTGGCCGATCCGAACGTCTTCAAGTGGTGCGCGCGCGATCCGCTCTGCAAAGCCCAGCTTCGTTTCGAAGCGCTGTGGGCGCTCGCCAGTACCGGACCGCCGCGCAGCGACTTTCTCGCGGAGATCGTCGCGCAATCGAACGACTTCGACAGCGCAACGCAGATTCGATTAGCCCGCTATCTCTTGCGCGTTCCCGGGTGGCAGTCGCGCGGCGCGGCGATGGCGCAGCGTCTGCGGCAGAGCCTCTACGTGACCGGACGATACGCGACGGCAAGTATCTCGACGCGGTGGAGCTGGCTCGGATCGCTGGTCGACGCGCAGTCGCAGATGCTGCAGCTGCTGCTCGAGCAGCACGCGCCGGTGGAGCAGCTCGACGGCGCCGTTCGCGCGCTCGTCGCACAGCAGTGCCGGTGCGGCTGGCCGACGACCGACGATACCGCGTCGGCAGTGACGGCGCTGGCAGCCTACGCGGCAACCGAACGGCTCGCGCCGGCGACCGCGACCGCAAGCGTGGGAAGTCGCACGCTCGGCACCGCACGCTTCGGCTCGACCGCTTCGTCGCAGACGTTCAGCGTGCCGGCTGCGGAACTGCGCGGCAGCGCGATTGCCATTCGTTCGCAGGGCGGCGCGGCGCACTACCTCGTTCTCTATACTTATCCGGTAGCGGCGAACGCTCCGGGCGAGCTTGCGGCATTCCGAGTCGTGCGGGTGCTGAGCGATCCGAGCGCCGCGACGTCGGCGAATACGACGCCGCTGTCGACGATGGATCTCGCCACGGCACTTCCGGTCTCGGTCGCGGCCGGACGGGTCTTCGATATCGGCGTGCGCACGATCGTCGACCATCCCGTCGACCGGCTCGTCATCGACGATCCGCTTCCGGCCGGTTTTGAGGCCGTGGATACGACCTTCCGCACCTCCCTGCAGGCGATCGTGCCGCAGAGCAATAGCTGGCAGATCGATACCAGCCAAATCTATCGCGATCGCGTCGTCGCCTACGCGCAGCATCTCGACCCGGGCGTCTACGAGCTGCACTATCTCGTGCGCTCGGTGACGCCGGGCACGTTTGCCTGGCCCGGCGCGCACGCCTATCTCCAAGATGCGCCCGAGCAGTTCGGCCGCAGCGCAGGGAGCACGCTCAACGTAACGGAGTAAGTGTCGCGCTTCAGTGATGAAGAAGAGTCGCGGTCATGAGCGTGAACCACGACCCAAGGATCAGGGCCGTCATCCGCCACTGAAGGCCGTCGATCTTTGCATCGGTCGTCTGAAAGCGTGCCTCGACTCTTTGCTCGAACCCGTCGAGGCGATGGTCGATGCCGTTGAGACGATCGCTGACCTGTCGGTACGAGCCTTCCAGGCTCGCCATGCGGACGTCCAAGGGCTGCGCGCTCATCGCTCTTACCTTACCACATTGCGATCAAAAGAAAGGCGGACTCGGTCTCGAGCCCGCCTTGCCCTGTAGCGGCTGAGCGTATGCCGTTACGATGACGGCGCGCAATAGTAATTGGCGCTCGCCTTCTTGGTGATGCCGATCGTCAGGTCGGTATCATTCACCCAATAGACGAAGACGTTGCTCGATCCGGTCTCGGAAACGTTGACGGCGAGCGGAGTACCGCCGATCGTGCCCTTCTTGTAATAGTTGTTGAAGAAGCAGCCCTTACCGAGCGCGATCGTCGACGAAGCGCAGATCTTGCCGGGCTTACAGGAGCTGTCCGGCGAAATCGGGTTGGCGTAGATCGTGCCGGTTCGAGCGGTCGCGAAACCGTGCGGCGCCGCGGCGGGCATAAAGGTTGCTGCGGATAGAAGTACTGACAGCAGGAACATCGGTTCGTGTTTTCTCCTTGCGAAGTATGCGATTGTGCTACGATTACAATACGCCGTTGCGGCGTCGGAGTGCGCAAGCAGGCGATGAGTTTTCTGCGGATTCTAATTCCCCCAAATGGCGGCAATCGACGAGCAGGCTCGCTCGCTTGAGCTATTATTTTTAATAATGTATGATTTATCACTGGCCGCGCGGCGACCGGCCCGGCGGTACGATAAAAGGTAGAGGAGAGCCATAAATGAGCGTCTATCGAGCCCCCTTGCGGGAGATGCAGTTTGCCTTGCGCGAGCTCGCGGGCATCGACGGGGTCGCGGCCCTTCCGGGCTGCGAGGAGACCCTCGACGTGCTCGACTCAGTGCTCGAGGAGGCGGCCGGCTTCGCGGCCGGGGTCCTCGACCCGCTGAACCGGACGGGCGACAAGGCGGGCTGCACTTGGAAGGACGGTGAGGTGACGACGCCGCCCGGTTTCAAAGAAGCCTACAAGAAATTCGCCGATGCCGGCTGGATCGGATTACCGGTCCCGGCCGAGTACGGCGGCCAGGCGCTTCCGCAGGTTCTGCTCGGCCCAACGCTGGAGATGTGGAACGCGGCGAACATCGGCTTTGCCAACGGCCCGCTGCTCAATCAGGGCGCGATCGAAGCAATCGAGCTGGTCGGCTCGGAGGAGCAGAAGCAACGGTTCATCCCCAACCTCGTCTCCGGAAAGTGGACGGGGACGATGTGCCTAACCGAACCGCAGGCTGGCTCCGACCTTGCCCAGGTACGAACGCGCGCGGTGCCTGAGGGCGACCACCATCGCATCACCGGGACGAAGATCTTCATTACCTTCGGCGAGCACGACATGGCCGAGAACATCATCCATCTGGTGCTCGCGCGTCTGCCCGATGCTCCGGAGGGAACGAAGGGCATCTCCCTCTTCATCGTGCCGAAGTTCATCGTCAATGGCGACGGGACGCTCGGCGAGCGCAACGACGTCGTCTGCGCGAGCATCGAGCACAAGCTCGGAATCAACGCGAATCCGACCTGCACGCTGAACTACGGGGAGAAGGGCCAGGGCGCCGTCGGCTATCTCGTCGGCGAGCCGAACCGCGGGCTGGAATACATGTTCATCATGATGAACGCGGCGCGCTTCTCAGTCGGCGTGCAGGGCATCGCGCTTGCCGATCGCGCCTATCAGAGTGCGCTCGAGTATGCGAGGGAGCGCGTGCAGGGCCGCGACCTCAAGCCCGGCTCGCGCACCCCCGAGCCGATCGTCAAGCATCCCGACGTGCGGCGCATGCTCATGCTGCAGAAGGCGACGATCGAGGCGATGCGCGCTCTCGCCTACGTTACGGCGGCCTCGCTCGACTACGCGCTGCGCCATCCCGACGAAAGAGTTCGCAAGGAGCATAAGTCCTTCGTCGAGCTGATGATTCCGGTCGTCAAGGGATGGTGCACGGAGAGCGCCGTCGAGCTCTGCTCGACCGCGCTGCAAGTCTTCGGCGGGATGGGGTACATCGAAGAGACCGGCATCGCGCAGCAGTATCGCGACGTGCGCATCATCACGATCTACGAAGGTACGACCGGGATTCAGTCGCTCGATCTGATCGGCCGCAAACTCTTGCGCGACATGGGCGCGACCGCGACGAGCGTCGGAAAGAAGATGGAGGCCGTTGCCAAGGAGTGCGCCGCGCATTCCGACCCGGCGGTGAAGCGGATCGGCGAAGCGCTCGGGAAGGCGCTCGTCACGCTCAACGAAACCTCGCAGTGGATCGGGATGAACGCGATGGGCGACCTGCACAAAGCCTTCGCTTGTTCGGTGCCGTATCTGCGGCTCTGGGGCACCGTCGCCGGCGGCTGGCAGATGGCGCGCGCCGCACAGATTGCCGCGGCGAAGATCGCGGACAACGACGCCGAGAGCGAGTTCTACCGCGCCAAGCTCGCGACCGCGGCATTCTACGCTTCGCACGTTCTCTCGCAAGCGGCCTGGTTCCAGCGCCAGATCGTCGACGGATCGGGCGACGTCATGACGCTGACCGAGGCGCAGTTCGATCTGGATCGGAAGATGGCGGTAACCGCGTAGCGATGCTGCCTTCCGAGCTCGTCGTGGCCGACGCGCGCCTGCGCGTTATCACGCTCGACAACCCGCCGGTCAACGCTCTCTCGTTTGCGTATTGCGAGATGCTCAAAGCGGCACTCGAGGCGGCGCACGCCGACGATGCGGTCGAAGCGATCGTCATCACCGGTGCGAACGGGCTCTTCAGCGCGGGCGCGGACGTCAACGATTTCAATCGCGAGCTGCCCGCGGAGGCGGTGACGATCCGCGATCTGATCGCGCTCATCGACGAAAGCGTCAAGGTGCACGTTGCCGCAATCGACGGAACCTGCCTCGGCGGCGCTCTCGAGCTTTCGCTGGCGTGCGATTACCGGGTGGCGACGGCGTCTTCGAAGCTCGGCTTGCCCGAGATCAAGCTGGGACTCTTGCCGGGCGCCGGCGGAACGCAGCGGCTGCCGCGCCTGGTCGGCGCGCGTGCGGCGCTCGAGTTTATGCTCAAAGGATCGTCGATCTCCGCGCAGCGCGCGCTCGAGCTCGGAATCCTCGACGAGATTGCGGCCGACGCGCTCCTCGACCGTGCGAAAGCGCTCGCCAAGGGCCCGAAACGGCGGATCTCGCAGCGCGACGCGACCATCGCCAAAGACCTTCCGGCGCAAGCCGGACCGTACGTCGTCGCGCAAGCGCACAAGATGGTTCCGCCCGAAGAGAACGGCGGATTCGCCGCGCACAAGCTCATCGATGCAGTGCAAGCCGCCGTCGAACTGCCGTTCAATTTCGGCATCGCCCGCGAGACGCGGCTCTTCGACGAGCTCGTTCGCTCGGAGCCGTCGCAAGCGCTGCGTCACATCTTCTTTGCGGAACGGGAGCTGGCAAAGATTGATGGCGTCGACATCCTCCGACAAGCTCAGCACGGCACGGAGCGCGATCGCCACGTAAGAAGCGAGGTCAACAAGGTTGGCGTCGTTGGGGCCGGGACGATGGGGAGCGGCATTGCGATCGCCTTTGCGCAGGCCGGCATTCCGGTCGTCGTCGTGGACACGAACGAAGCGGCCGTCGACAAAGCGCGCCAGACCGTGATGGGCATGTTCATGTATCAAGTGCAGAAGGGGCGTCTGACGCAGGAAGAGGCCTGGAAGCGCGGTCAGTCGATTCGTTTCACCGACGATTGGAACGAGCTTGCCGACGCCGACGTTGTCGTCGAAGCGGTCTTCGAGAATCTCGACGTCAAGCGCGAGGTCTTCCGCAAGCTCGACGCGATCGCCAAGCCGGAGGCCATCCTCGCCAGCAATACGTCGACGCTCGACATCGACGCGCTCGCCAACGAAACGAAGCGCCCGGACCGCGTTCTCGGGCTCCATTTCTTCGTCCCGGCGAACATCATGCCGCTGCTCGAGATCGTCCGCGGTGAAAAGACCTCGCCGCAGACGCTGGCGATCGCCTTTCAACTCGGAAAGCGGCTGCGCAAGAAAGCCGTGCTCTCCGGCAACGCCTTCGGCTTTATCGGAAACCGCATGATCTTCGATTACCTGCGCGAAGCGACGGCGCTGTCCGAAGAGGGCGTCGTACCGGCGCGCATCGACGCGGTGATGAAGGCCTTCGGCTTTCCGATGGGCCCGTTTGCGATGAGCGATCTCTCCGGACTCGACATCGGTTTGGCGGTGCAGAAGGCGCGCGGCGCCGAGGCGCTCGGACGCACCAACGTGCTCGAACGCCTCGTGCAGATGAACCGGTTGGGACAGAAGACGATGGCCGGATTCTTCAAATACGACAAGGCCGTCGGCAAAGGCCGCGAGCCGATTCCCGATCACGAAGTCGACCGGATCTTCGCCGAGGAGGCGCGTGCGGCGGGCATCGCACCGCGCGAGGTCGGCGACGAGGAGATTCGCGACCGTCTGCTCGGCGCGCTCGTCCATCGGGGTAAAAAGCTGCTCGAAGAGGGCATCGCGCTGCGTCCCAGCGACATCGACATCGTCTACGTGTACGGCTACGGTTTCCCGCCGCATCTCGGCGGCCCGATGTGGTATGCCGCGCATGCGTGAAGCAGTTATCGTTTCGGCGGCGCGAACGCCGATCGGACGTGCCTTTCGCGGTGCCTTCAATCAGACCGAGGGCGCGACCATGGCCGGACATGCCGTCAAGCACGCGATCGAGCGGGCCGGAATCGATCCGGCGGAAGTCGACGAGGTCATCATGGGCTGCGGCTTGCCCGAAGGCGCAACCGGAAACAATATCGGCCGTACGGCGGCGCTGCGCGCGGGGTGTCCCGTCACCGTTCCCGGGCAGACCGTAAGCCGGTTCTGCGCGTCGGGTCTCGACGCGATCGCCGCGGGGGCAAAGCGTGTGATCGCCGACGGCGTAAACGTCGTCGTCGCGGGCGGTGTCGAGTCGATCAGCATGGTGCAGAACGACGTGCACGTGCGCTTCCTCACCGAAGAGTGGCTGCTGCGTCACGTGCCCGATCTCTACACGCCGATGCTCTTTACCGCCGATTTCACCGCGAAGAAATACCGCGTCACGCGCGAGCGGCAGGATGAGTACGCACTGCAAAGCCAGCAACGAACCGCGGCCGCGCAAGCGGCGGGACGCTTCGACGCCGAGATCGTTGCGCTGTCATCGTGGAAGGCCGAGGAGAGTAGAGAGACGGGCGCCGTTACGGAGCGCCGGGTCGAGCTGAAGAAGGACGAAGGCAATCGTCCCGACACGACGCTCGCGGGCTTGGCGGCGCTCAAGGGCGCGGTGCCCGGCGTTGCCGATACCTCGATTACCGCCGGGAACTCATCGCAGCTCTCCGACGGCGCCGCGGCCGTTGCGATCGTCGACGCGACGACGGCGCAGCAACGGAATCTGACGCCGCTGGGGATCTATCGCGGGTATGCCGTCGCCGGCAACGAGCCCGGCGAGATGGGCATCGCGCCGGTCTATGCGGTGCCCAAGCTGCTCAAGCAATATGATTTGACGATCGACGAGATCGGGCTCTGGGAACTCAACGAGGCCTTTGCGGTGCAGACCGTTTACTGTCGCGACACGCTCGGCATTCCGAACGACCGGTTCAACGTCGACGGCGGCGCAATTTCGATCGGACATCCCTACGGCATGAGCGGAGCGCGGATGACGATGCACGCGCTCATCGAGGGCAAGCGCCGCGGTGTTAAGTACGTCGTGGTGACGATGTGCGTTGCCGGCGGCATCGGCGCCGCGGGTCTGTTCGAAGTCGTCTAAGCCCTCGCTCGTCGTTGCGGCGAGCCCGCGGAAAAGAGTCGGGAGCGGTGCCGAGTTCGGCATCGCTCCCGTTGCTGGTCGGTTTAGCGGACGTCTAGCTCGATTTAGCCGCCCAGGCCGTGCACCAGCCGTTGGGGCTGATGGAGCCGTCGACGATCTTGCACGTGCCGTTCGCCTTCGCGCTGCTGCCGGCGATGTAGAAGGTGCATTGCGAGCACTTATGCCCGTCCTTGGGAGTGCCTTGATATTTGAACTGGGACTGCGAGCCTTTCGCTTCGGCGATCTTCGTCTCGGCGAGCAACAGCCCGGCGAGGGCCGGAAGCACGACGGCGTTAGCGACGAAGGTTCGGCGGGTCATTCCCTTGTGGGCTTCTTTCATTACGGATGATACCTCCGACGTGAGGTTTTCCGCCGCCGGCGCGATTCTCTTGCCCGTTTGGCGCCCCGGCGTTGCGCCGAGCACGAGTTCCCCTCTCACGGGAGCTTAATGGTAAGCTAATCATGATTCGATGCTTTCACCCTCCAATTTCCGGTTCAATATTGCTGAGGGGAATATGCAATTACCAATGACTAGCAAACGGCTCATCAGCCTGGTTTCCGGGGTCGCCCTGCTCGGGACGACCCTTTTCAGCGCGGTTCCGGCTTCGGCCGAACAGGCGCCCGACAAGAACGGGCCTGGCGTTACCCGGGTCAGCATCGTCCAAGGCTCGGTGGTGGTTCAGCGCGGCGACAGCAACAAACAGGTCGCCGCCGTGGTGAACGCTCCGCTGCTTCCCGGCGATTACGTCTCGACCGGAGCGAGCTCGCGCGGCGAGCTGCAGTTCGACGGGTCGACGGCGGTTCGGCTGGGCGGCAACGTTCAGGCACGGATCACCAGCGACGATCCGAATAACCGGCAGCTCCAACTTGCCGACGGGACGGTCGAGCTGGGCGTCGTGCACGGCGGTCAGCCGGTGCAGATCGACACGCCGTCGGTGACGGTGCGCGCGCACGAGGCCGGCGACTACCGCGTTTCGATCGGCAAGGACGGCTCGACCTGGGCAACGGTGCGCCGGGGAACGGCGGAGATCGTCACGCCGCAACAGACCTACACGCTCGACTCGGGACGCACGCTCGTCGCCCGCGGCTCCGCGTCGAATCCATCGATCACGTATACGACGGAGGTCGGCTACGATACGTTCGACGATTTCAACGCCAAGCGCGATCAGACGATGGTCGCAGCTCTGAACGCAAGCCCGAACGTCAATCCGGATATCGCCGGCTACGATAATCTCGGCGCATACGGACAATGGCAGAACGTGCCCGGATACGGGCAGTCCTGGGTGCCTGATCAAACGGCGAATTGGTCGCCGTACGGCAACGGATCGTGGACCTGGGAAGACGGCTACGGCTGGACGTGGGTTGCGAATGAGCCGTGGGGCTGGGCGCCCTATCATTACGGGCGCTGGTACTACGCAAATAACTACGGCTGGGCGTGGTCTCCGCCGGCCTACTCGTCTTATCCGGCCTGGTCGCCGGCGCTCGTTGGATTCTTCGGCTTCGGCGTCGGCGTTGGCGGAGCGGGGTGGGGCGTCTCGCTCGGCTTCGGCTCCGGTGGTTACGGCGGTTACGGCGGTTATGGCGGTTATGGCGGCTTCGGCTACCCGTACGTCGGTTGGTATCCGCTTGCGCCGTACGCTCCGTACTATCCGTGGTATCCGGGTTGGGCCTGGACCGGCTACGGCTGGGGCTGGGGCGGCTGGGGTTGCTGCGGCGGTTGGGGGCGTAACGTGGTCAACGTCACCCACATCACCAACATCTACCGGTACTTTCCGCACGGCGGCGTGCACGGCGTTGCGGTCGGCCACTTCCGCGGCGGAACGATCTACGGCCACACCTTCACGGTGAACCAGCATAACATCACGGGACACGTCGGCACGATTCACGGCGGCGCGCCGATCTCGCCGACGCGAGAGAGTCTCGGATTCGGCGGTCGCTCGATCAGCGCGCCGGTCTCGCTCTCGCACAACTTCGACTCACCGCGCTTCGCTGCGGCGAACCACGCGCTCGCCGGCCGGATGCAGTTCGACGCGCAGCAACGCGCAGTCGCGCACGAAATCCAAGGAAATCCGAGCCGGGCCAACGCACCGCTATCGCATCAGAACGCGCCGGTAATGCGAGCGAACGCACCCGTGGCGCATGAGAACGCGCCCAATCGTGGGAACGCGTTCGGCGGATCGGCAGACCGTGGCACGCTCAACGGCAATCGCGACAACGCGCCGTCGAGTTCCTGGACGCGGTTCAACGAGGATCGGGGTAGCCAGGCGCGCGGCGACGAGACTCGGGGGAACGTCGGCACGCGCAACGGACGAAGCGATTCGGTTGAAGCGCCGCGTGAGAGAGGCACACCATCCGATTCGTGGAGCCGGTTCTCGAACCAGCGTGGAAACGTTTCCACGGCCTCCTATAATCGCGGCGCGTCTGCTTCGGATCGCAGCGGCTACGAGCGAAATTCGTATCAGCGCAATCCATACGGATCGTCTTCGCGAAACGACACGCCCTCGTACGGACGCACCTCGTATCCGTCGTACGCGCGAGGATCCGATCAGTCGTACGGACGCACCTCGTATCCCTCGTACTCACGAGGATCCGATCAGTCGTACGGACGCAGTTCGTATCCGTCATACTCGCGTGGCAGCTATCCGTCGTCGCGCGGAAGCTATCCGTCGTACTCACGGGGATCGGCGGGGTCGTACTCGCACGGCGGCAACTACTCGGCCCCGCGTTCTTCCGGCGGCGGCGGCGGTGGTGGCGGCGGACGCCACGGCGGCGGGGGCGGACGCCCTCCGCAGTAGCCGCACGCTCGGTTACGGAGTAGGAGCGAGGGCGGCGCCAAGGCGCCGCCCTTTTGCTTGCAGAACCTTGTCCTTAACACTTTTCACGGATCCGACCTATAAGGAGTATCAGCTCGATGAACTCGGCTCGTCTTTCTCTCGGCGTTGCAGCGCTCTGCGTAGCCGCCGCCCTTCCCGCGGTGAGCGCGGCACAGTCGTCGAACGTCGCGATGGCAGAGGCCGCGCACGTAACCACGCCCCACCCGATCGCGGTCAGTGCTTGCAATCCGGAGCGCAACGTCAGCTACAACTGGGCAGGATACACGCCCGCCTACTGGCCGGGTCCCGCCTACGGCGGCTTCTATCGCGGCTATTGGGGATATCCGTCGGTCTACGGCCCGACGTACTACCAAGCGCCGGTAGAGAACGATCCGACGCTCGGCATCGATTACAAGAACGTCACGAACGTGGTGATGAAGCAGATCGAGTTCGGTCTCCTCGTTCGCGGTGCGCTCGTTGCCGAGGTCAAAGACGTCGGAACCTTCTCGCCGGGTGCCGAGATCAAGCACAAATTCGGTTTAAGCCCGAACGTCTTTCCGCTGCAGACGAGCTACGCGAAGTGCGTCCCCTTGAAGATTACCTTCGAGGATGGAAGCCATTGGAAGAACCCGCATCTGCCGGCGTACAAAGCCACGATGTACGGTCAGCCGCACCAGTGAACTCGAAAGGTCGAAATGGCTCAAGACGTCTCCGCCGTTCAGGCTCGCGATAACGTTTGGGAGATGGCGCAGCAGCAGCTCGACGAAGTCGGGCTGCTGATCGGCCTCAACGAATCGCTCCACGGCTATCTTCGCCACCCCAAGCGCGTTCTCGAAGTCTCGGTTCCCGCCCGGATGGACAACGGCGCATTCCGGATGTTTACCGGATACCGCGTGCAGCACAACCTCTCGCGCGGACCGGGCAAGGGCGGGATTCGATACCATCCCGACGTGACGCTCGATGAGATCAAAGCGCTCGCCATGTGGATGACGTGGAAGTGCGCGCTGGTCAATATTCCGTTCGGCGGCGCAAAAGGCGGCGTGATCTGCAATCCCAAGGAGATGTCGCTGCAGGAGCTCGAGAACCTGACGCGCCGGTTTACCAGCGAGATCTCGATCATCATCGGCCCGGAGAAAGACATCCCCGCACCCGACGTCTACACGACGCCGCAGATCATGGCGTGGATCATGGATACGTTTTCGATGGAGCACGGCTACTCGATTCCGGGCGTGGTCACCGGAAAGCCGGTCGCAATCGGCGGATCGCTCGGACGAGACAAGGCGACCGCGCGCGGCTGCATGTACACCGTCGACGAAGCGATGGAGGCGCACGGCATGACGATCGAAGGGGCGCGCGTCGCGATCCAAGGCTTCGGCAACGCCGGGATGTATGCCGCACAGCTCATGAGCGAGCACGGGTACACGGTCGTTGCCGCCTCCGACTCGCACGGCGGCGTCGCGAACGATCGCGGGCTCGACGTCAAAGGTCTGATCGCGCACAAGTTCGAGACGGGCTCGGTCGTCGGCTTTACCGGCGGCGAGCGCACCGATAATAAGGAAGTGCTCGAGTACGATTGCGACGTGCTCGTGCCGGCCGCGCTCGAGAAGGTGATTACCCGCGAAAACGCGCCGCGCATCAAGGCGAAGATCGTCGCCGAGGCCGCCAACGGGCCGACGCTGCCCGATGCCGACGAGATTCTCTTCGACCGCGGCATCATGGTCTTGCCGGATATTCTGGCAAACGCCGGCGGCGTCACCGTCTCGTACTTCGAGTGGGTGCAAGACCTTCAGGCGAACTTCTGGGAGGAAGACGAGATCAACGAACGCCTGAAACGCAAGATGACGCGGGCCTTCCGGGAGACCTACGAGCAGGCGAAACGACACAACGTTTCGATGCGCAAAGGAGCGTACTGCGTCGCGGTAGCGCGAGTCGCCGAGGCGACGAAGCTCCGCGGCCTCTACCCCTGACGCAGCTCGGAATCTTTGGAGCGCCGCGGCGCACGCTCGTCGACGATGCGACGGGCTCGATCGCGTACCTGCCGGGTTTCGCCGACGCCCAAACCGCACGGCGTTGGTTCGAAAGCCTGCGCGAGGGCGTCTCCTGGCAGAGCGAACGGCGGCGGATGTACGATCGCGACGTCGACGTGCCGCGGCTCGTGGCGCGCTACCGCCTCGACGATCCGCAGCTGCCGCCGGCGCTCGCCGAGGCCGCGCAACTTACCGCGTCGGCGACGGGGACGCCGTTTAACAGCGCCGGCCTGAACCTCTATCGCGACGGCCGCGACAGCGTCGCGCCGCATAACGACCACCTCTACGAGATCGTTGCCGGGTATCCCATCGCGCTGATCTCGCTCGGAGCGACGCGATTGATGACGATTCGCAGCAAGAGCAAACCGCGCCGCGTCTTCGACTTGAATCTGGAGACGGGGAGCCTGCTCTTGATGAGTTACGAGACGCAACTGCATTACGACCACGGCATTCCAAAGACGCGTGCCGCCACCGGCCCGCGCATCAGCCTCGCGCTGCGCGTGCGCCCGCTCTAGTGCGGCGCGCGACGGCGGCAATCGTTCTCGCGCTGGCGCTGGCCGCTTGCGCGCGCACCGGCGTCGAGCGCGCACAACCACACGTCCTGCGCATCGCCGATAACGTCGATCCTTCGTCGCTCAACCCGCTGCTCGCCCACGACCAAGATACGATCGGCTACGATCTGCTCGTCACCCAAACGATGGTGGGCCTCTCGGCCGATAACCAGCTCGTGCCGATACTCGTCACGCGGGTGCCGTCGCGCGCCAACGGAGGGATCTCCGTCGACGGCAAGACGATCGTCTATCATCTCCGTCGCGGCGTGCGTTTCGCCGATGGGGTCGAGCTCACGTCGGCCGACGTCGCCTTCACCTTTCGAGCGATCCTCGACCCGCGCAATCCGGTGGAGTCGCAAGATGCGTACCGGCGCGTCGCGGCGCTGCAGACGCCGGATCGCTATACCGTGGTGGTTCGGCTGAAGCAGCGGTGGAACGCCGCCGTCGCGGAACTCTTCGCGCAAGCCGATTTTGCCTTCGGCATCTTGCCGGCGCACGCGTTTGCTTCGAGCGACGTTACTGACGCCGCATGGAACGAACGGCCCTTTGGAACGGGACCGTTTAAGGTCGTTGCCTGGCGGCGCGCCGATCGCATCGTGCTCGAGGCCAATCCATACTACCGGCCACGCCCCAAATTGGTGCGCGTCGTCTTCGTGCTGATTCCCACGACGCAGGCCTCGCTCTTAGCCCTGCGCGCGGGCGACGTAGACGTAACCGAGATCAATGCGGCGCAGATTCCTGAGGCTCGAGGCGTCGCCGGTGCGCGCGTCGCGATTACCCCGATCAACGGAATCTACTCTCTGATGCTGCAGACGACGGCGGGGCCGACGGCCGATACCCACGTCCGGCGCGCGATCGCGGCCGCAATCGACGGCAGCGAGATCGTGCGCGGGCGGTTCGGGGCACTCGCGGCCGCGGATTCATTTCTGCCGCCGGTCTTTGCCTGGCACGATCCCGCACCGCAGACGACCAGCGGCGATTCGGCAACGGTTGCGCGCGAGCTGCAGGCCGGCGGATGGCAGCGCGATCGCGGCCGCTGGACGAAGGACGGACGGCCGTTGGCGTTAACAATCGCACTCGCGCCCGAACGCGGCACGTGGATGCAGGTGATCGAACAGGAGCAGCTGCGCCGCGCGGGGATGGACGCGACGATCAAGCCGTACGCTGCAGCGCTCTTCAACGCTCCGGGCGGTCCGCTGCGAAGCGGGTCGTTTACCCTAGCGGCGGCGCAGTGGATCGGCGCGGCGGATCCTGAGGAGTCGGTGATCTTTGCGTGCAGCCAACGCGGCCCCGATGGAAACAACTCGATGAACTATTGCAATCCAAGATTCGACGCGCTCTTTGAGGATCAAGCGACCACCGGCGATCCGCTGCGCCGGCGCCACGACTTCTTGGAGATGCAGCGGATCGTGCGCCGCGACGTGCCCGTCGTTCCGATCGCGTTCGAATCGAACGTAGACGTCGTCGGCAGCGGCGTGACCGGCTTTGCGCGCAACATGCTGATGTATCCGGTCGCACCGGAATCGTGGGACGTTCGCTAACGTTCGTTAGGGCGACGCCGACGGTGCGGGAGTCGGGCCGTAGACCGATTCGGCTGCACTGCAGATGGTGGCCGAGTCGAGCTTGAAGTCGACGAGCTGTTCGCCCTCCTGGGTGACCGCGGTTCCGCCGACCGTTACCGGAGCGTCGGGCCGTAGCGCCAAGCGGTTGTAGAGCAGATCGGTCTGGTGCGTGAGTGCGCCGATCGAGCGATCGGTGAGATTGTCGTCGAACCACTTGCACGTATCGACCGAACCGCGCAACCCGGTGAACGAATAGAAGATGACGGTCAGCGCGAATCCGGCGACGGCGGCAAATTGACGCTTCATGCCCCTGATTACTACGCACTTGCGCGGCGCCCTGTTCGAGCCCCTGCGGATTGGGCTAAGAGGCGGCGCACGTCGTCGTCGCTGGTCTGGGCGAAGTCGTCGTAGTAGAGCCCGACGGCATGAAACGGTTCGGGGGTGTGGACGCAGACGAGGCGATCGACGACGCCCCGGAGCGCCGCGCAGGTTCGGCGCGCCGCGACCGGGACGGCCGCGACGATCGCCGCGGGACGATGCGCTCGCAGCGCCGATGCCGCGGCGCGCATCGTCGCGCCGGTTGCCAGCCCGTCGTCGACGACGATAACCTTCTTACCGGCGACCTTCGCTTGCGAACGCTTGTCGCGATAGGCTCGCTCGCGCCGGCGCATCTCGCCGGCCTCGCGCTCGACGACCTCCTGCAGCGCTTCGTCGCCGATGCCGAGCGAGCCGATCAGCTGCTCGTCGAGGACGCAGGTTCCGTCGCCGGCGAGCGCTCCCATCGCAAGCTCCTCGTGACCCGGTACGCCGAGCTTGCGAACGACGTAGACGTCGAGCGGCAAGCGGAGGTGTCGCGCCACTTCGTAACCGACCGGCACGCCGCCGCGCGGTAAGGCCAGCACGACGGCGTTCGGATCGTTCGCGTACTCGGCGAGCGCTTCGGCGAGCTGCCGTCCCGCGTCGGCGCGGTCGGCGAAGAGCGCCATCGCTACTCGGGGATGCCTCCGTCGTGCTCGATGATCGCGCGTGCCGCGTTCGGGGCCGATGCTTGCTTTCCGCAGCTCATCACCGGCGGCTCGGGAGCCGCGACGAAGGCGTTCGGCTTTTGCTTGAAGTTGAAGATGTCGTCCATGGATGCTGCGGTCGCGTCGGTCGTACCGAGCGATCCCAGCCCAAAGGTCTCTTCGACGAACTTCAAGATGCTGCCGTAATCGTAGTGCGTGCTCGAGATATTCCCGGGCTTGGCATACGGCGAGATGACGATCATCGGAACGCGGAAGCCGAGCTGGTGATAGTTCGTTTGATCCGGCGGTGCGTTGTCGTACCAGCCGCCCCAGTCGTCCCAGATCAGGATAATCGCGGTGTTCTTCCAGTAGCGGCTGGTGCCCAGCGCGTTGACGACTTTGGTGACCCACCAGGGGCCGCCGTTGCATCCGCTCGCCGGATGGTCGGAGTCGAAGAGCGTGGGAATCACCCACGAGACGGAGGGCAGCGTTCCGGAGGAGATGTCGCCGAAGAGCGACGTGTTGGGAATGCTGATGTTCTTGTGCCAATCGGGGCCGTAGCGAATCTTCTTGATCGCATCGTAGCCGTTCCAGACGGAGCCCGAAAAGTCGGAGTTGGGGCCGTTCCCGGACGAGTCGACGTAGAATCTCCACCCCACGTTCTTTGCATCGAGCAGGTCGGCGAGCGTGCCGTACTGCGTGAAGCACGGTTTGGGGCCGTTGTATTTGTACTTGCCATTGGAGAACAAGAGCGGCGTCGTCGTGCCGGTTGGCGCGTCGCATCCCCACGGCGTATTGTTCGGCTGATCGGTCAAGACCGCGTCTTTGCTGTATTGAACGGTGCCCGAGAGAATCGCCTGGTGCGCGATGAAGCTCGAGGCCGTTTCGGTGAAGAACAACTCGTCGGCGAGGGTGTACTGCTGCGCGAGCTTCCAGTACGGCGCGCTCTCCTTGCGGTCGACATAGGCGTATGGATAGAGTTTCGCCGGAAAGCCCTGGCCGGCTTGACCGTAACGGATGAGATTGAATCCGTCGTTTTGGCAGACGTTCGAGGCGTTCGGATCGCATTCGACTTCGAAACCGTGATGGCTATGATCGATATCTACGCCGAAGTAGGCCGCACCGTTGCTCTCGAGCTTGACCGAGTGAAGCTTGACGATATGCGACCCCTTGCACCACTTTGCCGGTTTGCACGGCCCTTCCATCGTCGTATCGGCTCCGGGAAAACCCGCGAAGATGTTGTCGAAGCTGCGATTCTCCTGGACCATGATGACGACGTGCTGAATTCCGTTGGCCGCAGCCGGCCCCGGCGCCGGAGTCGTTCCCGAGCCGCAGCCGGCGAGCGCGACGACCGCGGCGGAAAAAAATAAGGCCTCAAACCGGTTCATGGCACCTCCAGACGCCGAGTTACGTTACTCGTTTGTTCGACGCAGGAAAACGTAAAGTCTTGTCGCAGCCTGCTCGCAACACGAGGAAACGGAGGAAACATGCGATATCCAACGATTATTGCGGTGACTTTGGTTACTGCCCTGACCGCGTGTAATGGAGCGTCGAACGCGGTTGTCCCCAGCGGAGGCGCGAGTTCGTCGCTTGCTTCCGTAAAATCCGGTCATCCGACTGCGGCGCAGCTCGGACTCTGGCCGCGCTCCGGCCCGGCTGCCCGCGTCTGCGGCGCGGTGGCAGTCGGATACGCGCGCTGTCAGGCTTGGGTCCGTACCGACGTCCACGGACTGATTCGTCCGGATACACCGGGCGGATACGGCCCGAGCGACCTGCAGACGGCGTACAATCTGACGTCGTACAGTCAGAGCAACGGCAGCGGCGTGACCGTCGCGATCGTCGATGCCTACGTCGATCCGAATGCCGCCGCGGATCTTGCGAAGTACCGCGCGCAATACGGCCTTCCGCCGTGCACGGCCTCGAGCGGATGTTTCACGGCGCACGCGTTTGGGACGGCCAAGAATATGGGCTGGGCCGCGGAAGAGTCGCTCGACGTGGACATGGTCTCCGCGATCTGCCCGAACTGCAAAGTCCTCCTGGTAGAAGCGAAGTCGTCGACGACCGCCAATCTCGCCGCGGCGGAAGTCTACGCCACCCAACATGCGAACTACGTGAGCAATAGCTGGAGCGGCAACGAAGGCACCAAGTCGAAGGATGGCGACTTCAACGTCGCCGGCGTCGCGATTACGGCGGCGACCGGCGACAACGGGCATAACTCGATCGCGCAGTGGCCGGCGATTCTGCCGACCGTGATCGGCGTCGGCGGAACGACGCTGAGCTCGACGAGTCCGCGCACCGAGTCGGCCTGGTCGGGTGCGGGAAGCGGATGCAGCACGGTCTATGCCAAGCCCAGCTTCCAAACGGGCATCACCACGGGCTGCACGAAGCGCGCGCAAGCCGACGTTTCGGCCGATGCCAATCCGAACACCGGCGTTGCCGTCTACGATTCGTACGGCTATTCCGGCTGGACGGTCTTCGGCGGAACCTCCGTCGCTACGCCGATCGTCGCTTCGGTCTTTGCGCTGGCCGGGAATACGAGCGCGAATAATCCGGGGAATCTTTACTCGCACACGTCGAGCCTGAACGACGTCACCTCCGGCAGCAACGGAAGCTGCGGCGCGCCGCTCTGCAAGGCCGGCACCGGTTGGGACGGACCGACCGGTCTGGGAACTCCCAACGGGATTGGGGCGTTCTAACTCACTCGTCGCGGTCGCGGCGGCGGTGCTGCTCTGCACCGTCCCGCGGCCCGCGAGCGCGGTCGAGACGATACCGTTCACCGACGTCAAGAACGGTCTGCTCGAGGTTCAGGCTTCGGTCGACGGTCAGCCGGCCGTGCCGATGCTCGTCAATTTAGGGGCGGGCGTCGACGTTCTCTCAAGCGACCTGGGGCGGCGTTACGTCGCCGTCAGCGGCAAATACGTAAGCCTGCGACTCACCGGCGAGCGCGTCGATCTCCCGATCGGTAAGGTCGTGACCTTCGCGATGGGCGGGGCTCCCCTCACCGCGCCGTACGTCGGAATTTGGAAGGGCCTCGACGGAACCGGCATCGAGGGTCTGATTGCGGCGACGGCCTTTCGCACCATCACCACGACCTTCGATTTTCGCAATCGCCAGATCGTCATCGAAGATGCGCAGACCTTCCCGGAACGCGTTCGCCAGCAGGTGCGCGTGCCGGTCATACTTCAGGACGATCTCGGCATTTCGCTCGCGATCTTTGCGCGCTTCGACTTCGGGAACGGCAAGACGGGTCTCTGCGAGATCGATACCGGCTCGCAGGGGATTACGCTCGACAAGACGTTCGCTGCTTCGATCGGTCTCGATACAAGCGCCGGCAGCGGACGGCTCGACGCGCTCTCGCTCGTCGGTGCCTCGGAGACGGCACTTGCCTCACCGGCCGTGCGCTACTCCGATCTCATCTACGATTGCGACGTCGGAAACGCGTTTTGGGCCGGGCGCAGCTTTACGCTTGATTTGCCAAACCGTTTCCTCTACGTTTCGACGACCCACCCATAAAGAGCGCATTTAGACTGAGTTAGAGCGGTTCGAGCAGGGGGTAACAGGCGTGCATGAGATTCTACACTGCAATGACCTCGCTGGCGGCAACGGTGCTCATTCTCGGTGGCGCGGTAACCGCTCTCCCGGTTAGCGCGCAGTACGACGTTCCATCCTACACGACGTGGCAACCGGGCTGGGATCAACGCCAGTACGATCGACATCACGTAATGCTCGGAACGGTCGGCGCATTCTCGCCATACCGGCTGACCGTAATGCGCCGCAACGGCGTGGTGCAGACGGTCGACCTCAAGCACGGAACGGTCATCTTTCCGACGGGAGCAACGCCGGCGGCCGGCGAGCGCGTGGCGTTGGTCGGCTACTATAGCAACGGCACCTTCATCGCCAACCGCGTCATCCTGCACCCCTAGGGGCGTGGGCTGATGCTGCCGGCAGATGCGCCGCCCGCGCTCGCGCAGGTGGCGCAGCGGTTTGCCCAGACGAGCCGCGGGGCCGTCGTCTGTCAGTTGCACCGCGTTTTCGACGTGCATGCCGGCTTCTCGCGGCGCCATGAAGATCTCACGATGAACGTTGCCTACGACGATGGCGCGATCGCGAAAGTGCGCGTGACGAGCTATTCGATCGACGGCAAGGCCGCGAGCGCCGCCGACGTAGCCGCCCTGGAAGATTCGTGGAGTCATCCCAAGCCGAACGAGGCGTTCGCGACGCCGTTCGACGCACGCAACTTTGGCGCATATCAATACCGGAGCACCGGCCCGGCAACGATCGGCTTCACGTCAAACGTGCGCGACGGCGCGCACGGCGACGGAAGCTTTAGCTACGACGCGCAATACAACGTCGTCACGTACACTTATCAACCCGCCGCGCTTCCGCCGCACGCAACCTCCGGCGAGATCACCGATCGGCGCGGAGAGGTGCTTTCGGGATATTGGTCGGCGACCGACGAGACGCAAGCGTACAAGGGCACGTACGGGCCGTTCCCCGGCGAGGGAACGATTTCGGTCGCGTATTCGAACTTTCGCCGCTTCAGGGACGTGCAGAGCGCGCTCAGGGCGCTTTAAAGGCAAGGGCGCGCCCGCTCGATAGAGAAGCCACGGGCGTCTCCCTTATGGCCGACGCTCGAGACTCCGTTCAAGATTACATCGACGAAATGCCCGCCTGGGCCGATGGAACCGTGCTCGGATCCGCACCGATGACGTCGATGCAGTGGCGCATCTGGTCGCTCGCGGCCGCCGGTAAGTTCTTCGAAGGCTTCGTCGTCTTCATGACGGGCGTCGCACTGCCGTTGATCGCGCGCGAGTTCGTGAAACTCGACACGATCGGCGCCGGTCAAGGCGAGCATGAGGTCGCCGTCCGCGCAGCGGATCTGGCGCAACGGCCGGCCTGAGGGGAAAAGGCTTTATGCCGTCGGCAGAAAACCGGAGAAAACCGAGAGGAGATTAAGCATGCCCGACTTCCTAAAAACGCTGTTCGTGAATCCGCCGACCTTCGAAGGTTACGATGGCGGCGCCGGTGCGCGTTATCAGTGTCGCCGGGAGGTCCGGTCGTTCTGGTATCCGACCTGGCTCGCGCAGCCGGCGGCGATGATACCCGGAAGTCGCTTGATCGACGCGCCGCCCGACGAGCTGACCGTCGATCAGGTCGCGCCGCTCGCCAAAGAGTACGAGCGCATCGTCATCCACACGAGCGCTCCATCGTTCGGCAACGACGCGCGCTTCGCCGAGCGGTTGAAGGAAGAGAATCCGAATGCCGTCGTCGGAATGGTCGGCGCACACGTCAGCGTGCTGCCCGACGAATCGCTTCGCGGCGCGCCGGCAGTGGACTGGGTGAGCGTCGGCGAGTTCGACTATACCTGCGTCGAGGTTGCGCAGGGCAAACCGTTGAGCGAAATCGACGGCCTCGCCTATCGGAGTAACGGCAGCATCGTTCACACGGCGGAGCGCCCGATCATCACCGACATGGACGCATTCCCGTCGGTCCTCGACGTCTATCGGCGAGACTTGACGATCCCGAACTACTTCAACGGCTACCTGCAGCATCCGTACCTTTCGCTCTACACCGGACGCGGCTGCAAATCGAAGTGCACGTTTTGCATCTGGCCGCAGACCATCGGCGGCCATCTCTATCGCGTGCGAAGCGCCGAGAGCGTCGAGGCGGAGATGAGGCGGGCGAAGGCGATGTTCCCCGAGGTCAAGGAGTTCTTTTTCGATGACGACACGCTGACCGATAACATTCCGCGCGTCGAAGAGATCGCGCGCCGTCTGGGGCGGATCGGCATCACCTGGTCGTGCAACGCCAAGCCGAACGTCCCGCGCGCGACCCTTGAGATCATGAAGGCCGGCGGGCTTCGCCTGCTGCTGGTCGGGTACGAGTCGGGAAACCAGAACGTGCTCAACAACATGAAGAAGGGCACGCGTCTCGACATCATCCGGCGCTTCTCGAAAGATTGCCGCGAGTTGGGCATCAAGGTGCACGGCACGTTCATTCTCGGGATGCCGGGCGAGACGCCCGAGACGATTCGCGAGACGATCGACTTTGCGTGCGAAATGGATCCCGAGACCATTCAGGTCTCGCTTGCCGCGCCCTATCCGGGAACGTACCTCTACAAACAAGCACAAGAGAACGGCTGGCTGGAAGCGCAGAGCAGCGACCTCGTGGATACGCACGGCGTGCAGCACGCGGCCTTGAATTATCCCGGCTTGACCTCGACGATGATGTTTGAGGGGGTCGACGAGTTCTACCGGAAGTTCTACTTCCGGCCGCGCAAGATGTTCTCGCTGCTCGGCGGCATGCTCGGCGACCGTCAGGTGCGCAAACGCCGCCTGCGCGAAGGCGTCGAGTTCTTCCACTTCTTACGCGAGCGTAAACGCGAGCAAGCCGAAGCGCGGACAGTGGCGACGGCCGGCGCATCCTAAAAAACCGCCCAACGCCGGCAACGGGACGGCGATGATTTGACCGAACGTACGTTCGCATGGTAGAGTCAAGATCGTGGAGATGAAGGGCGCGCGGTGAGCTGGCTATCGCGTTTGCGCTCTTCCCTCGGCCGCGCTCGCGAGAGTTTCGCGGCCGTTACGCGTCTGGGTCGCCCCGAGCGGCCGCTGACGCCCGAGTTTTGGGACGAACTCGAAGAGACGTTGATCCTGGCCGATTTCGGCGTGCCTGCGACGCAGAAGATTCTCACCGGTCTGCAGACCGTCGCGCGGCAAGAGGAGTGGACGACGGCCGATCAGCCGATCGCGCGTTTTCGCAAGGACGTCGAGCGATTTCTGACGCTCCCGAATGACACGTTGCGGGTCGACCGCAAGCCGGCGGTCATCTTGGTCGTCGGGGTCAACGGCAGCGGTAAGACGACTACGATCGGGAAGCTCGCGACGCTCCTGCATCACGATCGTAAGCGGGTCATGCTCGTCGCCGCCGATACCTTTCGCGCGGCGGCCGCCGAGCAGTTGGCGATTTGGGCCGAACGCAGCGGCGCCTCGATCGTTCGCGGTGCCGAGGGCGCCGATCCGGCCTCGGTCGTCTTCGACGGCCTTCGCGCGGCCAAAGCGCGCGGCGCCGACGTCGTGCTCGTGGATACGGCCGGGCGCCTTCAGACCAAGACCAATCTCATGGAAGAGCTCAAGAAGATTCGGCGCGTGATCGAGCGCGAGCTCGGCGAGCCGCCGACCGAAACGCTCCTGGTGGTGGACGGCACGAACGGTCAGAACGCCATTTCGCAAGCGAAGCTCTTTCATGCCGCAACCGAACTCACCGGAATCGTCATCACCAAGCTCGACTCGACGGCAAAGGGCGGCGTGCTCGTCGCAATCGTCGACGAGCTCGAGATACCGATCAAGTTCGTGGGCCTCGGCGAGGGAGCCGAAGACCTGCGCCCCTTCGTCCCAGCCGAATTCATCGACGCGATCTTCGACGACGAGCAGAATGCCATACCCTTGGCACAGCGACGTGAGAGCGTGATGTAAGGGAAGCAATAGAAAGGAACCAAATGGCAGCAGAAGACGAACGGCAACTCGCCCTCACCAACGCGCTCGCCCAGATCGAGCGGCAGTTCGGCAAAGGCTCGATCATGCGCATGGGCGATTTTCAGGAGCGAATGGCCTTTGATATCGTTCCGACGGGCTCGATCGCGCTCGACTTGGCATTAGGCGTCGGCGGCCTTCCGCGCGGGCGCATCGTCGAGATCTACGGTCCGGAGTCGAGCGGTAAGACGACGCTCGCGCTCCACGCCATCGCCGAGGCACAGAAGACCGGCGGAACGGCGGCCTTCGTCGACGTCGAGCACGCTCTCGATCCAAACTATGCCGCCGCGCTCGGCGTGGATCTCGACAATCTCCTCGTCTCGCAGCCGGATACCGGCGAACAGGCGCTGGAGATCGCGGAGATGCTCACGCGCAGTAATGCAGTCGACGTCGTCGTCATCGACTCGGTGGCCGCGCTGGTAACGCGAGCCGAGCTCGAAGGCGATATGGGCGACGCACACGTCGGGTTGCAGGCGCGCTTGATGTCGCAGGCGTTACGCAAGCTGACCGCCGCGATCTCGCGCAGCAAGACGGTAATGATCTTCATCAACCAGCTCCGCGAGAAGGTCGGCGTGATGTTCGGCAATCCCGAGACAACCTCGGGCGGCCGGGCGCTGAAGTTCTACGCATCGGTGCGGCTCGACGTGCGCAAGCTCGAGACGATCAAAGTCGGTCAAGACGTAGTCGGCACGCGAACGCGGGTCAAGGTCGTCAAGAACAAGGTCGCGCCGCCCTTCCGCCAGGCGGAGTTCGATATCACCTACGGCCACGGCATCTCGAAGATGGGTTCGATTCTCGACGTCGCCCTCGATCAGAACATCGTCGGAAAGAGCGGCTCGTGGTACACCTACGGCGAGCAGCGCATCGGCCAGGGACGCGAGAACGCGAAAGCCTTCCTCGAAGAACACACCGACCTTGCCGGGGAGATCGAAGCGAAGATTCGCGAAGCGCTCGGCAAGACGGCCTCCACGAACGGCAAGGCGCCCGCCACCGTAGCGGATTAATCACGACATCCTTTGAGAGCGATCGGCTGCCGCGTCTAGGCGCGAGGAGCGTGGAATGGTTACCCATTCGAGCGACGAGCAACAACGACGCGGCGACCGAGCGCCTCAAAGGGCGTATGGTGCGGCGCTGGCGTTCTTGGCGCGGCAGCGCTGCACCGAGGCGCGTCTCTGGACGCACCTCGAGCGCAAGGGCTTCGACGATGCCGCCGCTCGCGCGGCGATCGAGCGCTGTAAGCGCGAAGGCTTCCTCGACGACCGTCTCTACGCGAAGCTCTACGTGGAGCGGAAACGCAAACCCATCGGCAACGAACGTCTCGTCGTCGAGCTCATCCGCAAAGGGATCGACGGCGAGGCGGCCGCCGAAGCCGTATCCTCGCTCGAAGAACACGAGGGGTCGCGCTGCAGCGCCGCCTTCGACCGGTTGTTGACCAAGAATCCCGGCATTGCATATCCCTCGGCGGCCCGTCGCCTCGAACGACTCGGCTTCCCCGCCGCGACGATCTATCGCGTTTTGCGCGACCATGCGGCGCGCTTCGGTCCATTGTCGTCCTTCGACACGCCGAAGGATGACATAGGGGTGTCTCAGTCGGTTTAGACGGCGGGCACTCGTTCCGCCATGTCGACGCCAACCGTTCTCGTCGCCGAAGACGATAGCGCGATTCGCGAACTGCTCACCCATCATTTGCAGCGCGAGGGCCTCGCGGTCGTCGGCCTCTCCAACGGTCATGCCGCATTGCGCCACGCGCGCGGAGCCGCCGACTTGCTCGTGCTCGACGTCGGCTTGCCCGGCGTCGATGGTTACGACGTCGTGCGGACGCTGCGCCGCGAGGAACGAACGCTGCCGATCGTCCTGCTGACCGCGCGCACCGAGGAGATCGATCGCATTCTCGGCTTCGAGCTGGGTGCGGACGATTACATCGCCAAGCCGTTCTCCGCACGCGAGGTCGTTGCGCGCATCAAGTCGATTCTGCGCCGCAGCGGGCGCGCGCTTCCGCCGCCCAGTCCGGTGCTGCGCTTCGGACGATTGGAGATCGACGCTCGTGCTCGCGAGGCGCGCGTCGACGGCGTCGACGTGAAGCTCAAGCCGCGCGAGTTTGCGCTGCTCATGGAGCTGGCCGGAAATGCCGGCGTCGCGCTCTCGCGCGACTGGCTCCTCCAACGGGTCTGGGGATTCGACTTCAGCGGCGACGAGCGGACGATCGACGTCCACATCCATCGTTTGCGCACGAAGATCGAGGAGCCGTGGCGGCTCTCGCTGCTCCGCACCGTCCATGGATTCGGCTATAAGTTCGTACGCGGATAGCGCCGGCGGCCGTCGCGGCTCGCGCGCCCTGCTGGCGACGCTCGGGCACGAACTGCGAACGCCGCTCGCCTCGATCAGCGGATACCTGGAGACCGTGCTCGATGGGGAGTGCGATCCGCCGACCGCGCGCCGATTCTTGCAGACCGCGCGCCGAGAGGCGCTTCGGCTCGGGCGGCTCGTCGACGGGTTGCTCGAGTTCTCGCCGCTCGAACTTGGCGCTCCCGGCGAGCGAGTCGTCTGCAACGTCGTCGAACAGATACGCGCGACGATCGAGATACTCTCGCCGCTGGCCACGCGGCGCCGAATTACGATACGCCTGGGTCTTCCCGAGGCACTCCACGCGAGCGTCGACGGCGACGCCTTCGTTCACGCGCTCGTCAATCTCGTCGAGAACGCGGTAAAGCACGGTCGCGAGCAGGGCACCGTCGAGGTATCGTGCGCGCGGGAGGAGCGTTTCGTCGCCGTTCGGGTCGAAGACGACGGCGGCGGAATCGCGCCCGAGGCGTGCGACGCAATCTTCGCCATGGGCGTGCGCGGTACGACGCCGGCACGAGCCGGAAGCGGAATCGGCTTGGCCGTGGTTAAGGCAATCGCGGAGCGCGCGGGCGGTGACGTGCGGGTCGAACCGTCGCCGCTGGGCGGGGCGCGTTTCGTCTTGCGCGTTCCGGCGGGATAACGTGGCGCGCTCGTCGTAGATAATGGTCCGTGGCTATGCCCCGGGCCCCGTTCGCACATGCTAGCGAAGCCGAGCTGGCGCGCATCTTCGACTTCTACCGAATCATCTGGCATTACGAACCGCGCAGTTTCCCGATCGTGTGGAACCAGCACGGGCGGCCCGTCGAGTTCTTCACCCCCGATTTCTATCTCCCCGAATACGACCTCTACATCGAGGTGACGGTCGCAAAACCCGTTCGTAACACGCGCAAGAATCGCAAGCTGCGCTTGATGAGATGGCACCATCCGCGAGTGAACGTCAAGCTCTTCACGCGGCGCGACGTCGAGCGGGTATTCTCCCGCTTCAAGCAGGCGTCATGATCGGCGACCCGCTCTTCGATTCGGAATCGATTGCGGGCCGCGTCGCCGCCATCGGGGCGGACATATCGCAGGATTATGCGGGTAAACGGCCGCTCATGGTCGGATTGCTCGACGCTGCGGCGACCTTTCTCGCCGACCTGGCACGGGCCGTGACGATACCGCACGACGTCGACTTTCTCTCGGTCAATCGCTGCGGCGAGGGGGATGGGATCGTCTTGGCGCGGGACGTCACGACGGCGATCCGCAACCGCCACGTCGTCCTGGTTCACGATACGATCGACACCGGTCTGACGCTCCAGTACGTTCTCAAACGGCTGCTCGAGCGAGGCCCGGCTTCGTTGGCCGTCTGCACCCTGCTCGATCGCCCGCACAGGAGAATTGCGAACATTGAAATCAAGTACAGGGCGTTCGAGGTCCCCGACGTATTCGTCGTGGGCTATGGGCTCGATTATCTAGGGCGCTATCGGGAGTTGCCGGCTTTGTACGCACACGGGACTTGGCCCGCCTAGTGGGCCGACGCTTCGTTACCAACCTCCTCGTCGCGGCACTCTGTGCCGGGACGAGCTTCGCTCCGCCGCCGGCCGTCGCGCTCGAACTGCGATCCATCGAGCAGGCCGCGGCGCAGTATCGCAGCCCGAACGGGCACCTCCAGGAGATGTTCCGCGCGGCACTGCTCGACACGAGCAAGCTCGCCCAATACGCGCCCGACGGCACGGCCTACATCATGACCGGGGATATTCCGGCGGAGTGGCTGCGCGACGCCAGCGCGCAAGCGCGCCCGTATCTCTTCTTTGCCAAAGACGATCCGGACGTGCGAAGCCTGCTGCGCGGGATCATTGCCCGCATGGTGAAGTACGTGCAGATCGATCCCTATGCGAACGCCTACACGCTGGACTATCGCGTATGGGAGCAGAAGTTCGAGCTCGACTCGCTGGCCTATCCGACGGCGTTGGCGTGGAGCTATTGGAAGACGACCGGCGATACGGCGATCTTTACCGGCGACTTTTCCACGATGCTCGACGGCGTGCTGGCGACGATGGAAAGGGAGCAGAACCATCCGCGCGACTCCCGCTATACCCATAAGGAGCTCCCCAACGGGGGACGCGGAAACTCCGTCGGCTATACCGGAATGATCTGGACGGGTTTCCGTCCATCCGACGATGCTTGCCAGTATAATTTCTTGATTCCATCGGAGATGTTCGCGGTCGTCGCGCTCGGCGACATGGCCGAGATCGAGCTCAACGTCTACCACAACGTGATGAAGGCGCGCGAGGCAAAAGCGCTGCGCGACGAAGTGCAGCGGGGCATTCAAACCTACGGCCTCGTGCTCGTGCCGAAGTACGGTTACATCTACGCGTACGAAGTCGACGGGCTCGGTCACGCGATTTTGACCGACGACGCGAACATTCCGAGCCTGCTCGCCGCACCGTACTTCGGATATACCACGCCCGGCGACCGGTACTACGACAACACGCGCCGGTTCTTGCTTTCGCAAGACAATCCGTCGTTCTATCAAGGGCACATCGCGCGCGGGATCGGCAGTTACCACACGCCGGACCATTGGGTTTGGCCGTTGGCGCTCATCGTCGAAGGAATGACCGCGACGAGCGGCGCCGAGAAACAGGACGTGCTCGGTCAGCTTCTCGCAAGCGACCCAGGCGACCACTTGCTGCACGAATCGTTCAATCCCGATAACCCGCAGCAGTTCACGCGGCGCGATTTCGGTTGGCCCAACGCGCTCTTCTCCGAGTTCGTGATGACGCAGTTCCAAGGCACCCCCGAAATTCCGATGGGCGACACAAGCGACCTCGAGTTCACCACGGAGTAAGCTTCACCGCCGGCCCCGAAGGGGCGAGCTATGCGACTTCTCACGGCTACGGCAATTGCGGCGCTGATAACCGTCGCCGGATGCAACGGCGGCACGATGCAGCGAGCCGGACTTCCAAGTGCGAGCGCGGCGATATCGCGCGCGCCGCAGGCAATGGGCGGCGAACCGGATCTTCTGGCGCAGCATCTTTTCGTCACCGACTTCAGCCACAAAGCGATCGAGATTCTCGCAAACGGAACCTGGAAGAAGGTCGGTACGATCATCGACGGCGTCGGTCACCCGTGGGGCAACTGGGTTGACGACAAGGGAAACCTTTACGTCACCAGCGCCAAGCAGACCGGAAAAGACTCGATCGTCGAGTACAAGCTTCCCGGGAAATCGCCGACCTTTACCTACAGCGCGAAGGTGACCTCGCCGGTCAGCGTGACGACCGACGGTGCGGGAAACGTCTACGAGGCCGACTACACCGGACACTACGTCAACGAGTACGCGCAGAAGAAGAACGCGGTCATCGCGACTTGCGCGCTCGACAGCGGCGACCTCGTTACGGGCGTCGCCGTCAATCACGAAGGGACCGTCTTCGTCGACTATACGACCAACCAATACTACGGCCGGATCGTGAAGTTCAAAGGCGGCTTGAGCGGTTGCCACGCCACGACGCTCAAGCCGAAGTTCAAGTTTCCGTACGGCATGGCGATCGACGCGCACGGCGCGTTGCTCGTCTGCGACGTTACCGCGGATAAGGTCTACGTGCTCGATCCGCCCTACGAGAAGATCTCCGGCGAGTTCGGGATCTTCTACAAGCAGCCGATCCACATCACCATCAATAAGGCCAATACGCAGGCGTATATTACGCAGGCGGGATTGAGCGTTCGGGTGATGGCCTACCCTCGGGCCAAACCAATTGCGACGCTCGACTCGTCAAACGGGCTGCACGATCCGTACGGTGCGGTCGACGGAGAGAACTTTGTCCCGTAACGGAGCGGCCTCGCGCGCGGACATCATCGTCGGCTTGCAGTGGGGCGACGAGGGCAAAGGACGGATCGTCGACCTGTACGCGGCGGAGTACGACGTGGTCGCACGATTCGGCGGCGGGGATAACGCCGGCCATTCGATCGTCGTCGGGGATCGCGAGCTCGCCTTGCGGATCGTTCCATCGGGCGTCATGCACTCGCACGCCGAGCTCTTCGTCGGTGGGGGCACCGTCGTCAACTTGCAGACGCTGCTCGAGGAGCTCGACGCACTCGCCGCGATCGGCATCGATATCGGCCGGGTGAAGATCTCCGATCGCGCGCACGTCGTCTTTCCGCACCACGTCGAACGCGATCGAGCCGGCGAGACCGCGCGTGCCAACGCAATCGGAACTACGGGGCGCGGCATCGGCCCCGCGTACGTCGACCGGGTCGCGCGTACGGGCCTTCGGTTCGCCGACTTGGTTCACGGAAACGGCGAAATCGACGGCGAGACGAAGGCGGCGATGCGGCGGCTCGCCTCGCACGTGGTCGACGGTGTCGCCTACATCCACGACCGGCTCGCGCGGGGGAAGCGCGTCCTGCTCGAGGGTGCGCAGGGATCGCTCCTGGACGTCGGTTACGGAACCTATCCGTACGTGACGAGTTCGCACACGATCGCCGGCGGAGCGTGCACCGGGCTTGGAATCGGGCCGACCGCCATCGGACGTGTGATCGGCGTGCTCAAGGCCTACTGCACGCGCGTCGGCGGCGGACCGTTCCCGTCGGAACTGAACGACGAGCGGGGCGAACGGCTGCGCCGGCAGGGCGGCGAGTTCGGCACGGTGACGGGGCGTCCGCGCCGTTGCGGTTGGCTCGATGCCGCCGCCGGACGGTATGCCGTCGCACTCAATGGTCTGACGAGTCTAGTCATTACCAAGCTCGACGTGCTCACCGGGTTCGAACGCGTCGCGATCGTCACCGGTTATCGCCTCGGCGGCCGAGCGGTCTCCTTTGCCGAGGCGGCTGCGCCGGAGCTGGAGCTCGAGATCGAAGAGCTTCCCGGCTGGAGCGAGCCGGTCGAGAACTGCCGAAGCATCGCCGATCTGCCGAAGGCGGCGCGCGAGTACGTGGATCGCGTGCGCGAGCTGCTCGACGTTCCGATCGAACTCGTCTCGGTCGGAAGAGAACGCAGCCAGCTGGCTCGATAACGCCGGGCGGCGGGAGTTTCATGCGCTATGACGGCGCAGTTTCTCTTCGCTCTTCAGCCGCTGCTCGAGGCGCGCGAGCGCGTCGAACGGGAGAGGCTCGCGATATTCGCGGCGCGCCGGCACGCAGTCGAGCAATGCCGGCGCGAATTCGAACGGCTGGCCAACGCGCGAGCGCGCATCACGAATCTGCTCGTTGATGCGGGCCGTACGGGACGTACGAGCGAGGCGCGCCTCTACGACGCCGATCTGCGATCGCTGGTACGGACGATCGAACGCGCGCAGCGGCGCTGCGCGCAGCTCGAGGCGGAGTGCGAAATCGCGGGTAAGGCGCTCGCCACGGCGCGCCGCGAACGGCGTGTTATCGAACGGCTGAAGGAGCGGCGCCGGCACGCGTTCGAGCTCGAGGAGGCGCGGCGCGAAGAGCTCGAGATCGACGAGGCAAATGCCCGCCGATCCGGAAAGGCCACGGCGTGATCGCGCTCTCGCGGCCGAACGGCCAACCGGTGATGCTCAACTGCGACTTGATCGAGAGGATCGAGCGCAACGGCGAGACGATCGTAACGCTGACGACCGGAAATACCGTGGTCGTCTGCGAACCGCCGGAGGAGATCGAGCGCCGCGTCGTGGCCTTCAGGCGCAAGATTTACGCCGCGAGCTCCGCTGCGCAATAGCCGCGATGCCCGCGGGCTTTTGGGCGGCCTACGTTGCGAAGCTGGCGGTAGTCGGGCTCTTGCTGACGATCGCCTACGCCGTCGCTCGCCGGCTTAAGACGGTGCGCCCGTTCGGCGCCGGCCGTTGCCTGAAACTGCTGGAGACGACGGCGCTATCCACCCAGGCCGCGATCCATCTCGTTCGAGTCGGAACGCGCTATTTTTTGATCGGTAGCGCGGCGGAGGTTCGCGTGCTGGCCGAGCTGCAGCCGAGCGATGCCGGCGCGGAGCGGCCTACACGTTGAAGTAGCGGAACTGACCCACCTTATTGCCGGCCGTCTCGACGAAATAGACCTGCCCGTCCAATCCGATCGTCATCGCCGTCGGTTCGGAGTCTGCCGTGGGAATGGAGTAGAAATTCACGCGATGCGTTTTGAAGAAGAACTGCCCGATCTTATTCTTGGCGGTATCGGTGAAGTAGAAGTTCCCGTCGATGCCCTGCACGATCGCATCGGGCTGCATCGCTCCGTTGAGCGGATACTCGGCGGTAACGGCTCCGGTGATCGACATGCGGCCGATCTGGAGCCCCTTCTGTTCGACGAACCAGAGCCCGTTATCGGTTCCCGAGGCGATGCCCATCGGATAGGCGTTCTTCGTCGTGAGCGGATACTCGCTGAGCGTGCGGCCGTTGGTGCTGAGACGACCGATGCTGTCCGTTCCGGGTTCGGTAAACCAGAGCGCGCCATCGGGACCGTTGGTGATCACCATCGGTTGCGCGTTGCCGGTGAGGTGGTACTGCGTAAAGTGCACGTGGGGCTTCGCGCGAATCTGCTCGACGCGCCAGACCGAGTTCGTACCGGGGTCGGTAACCCACATGTTCCCATCCGATCCGAGCGCGATGCCGACCGGCTTCGCCGCGGAATCGGGTAGCGTGTACTCCGAGTAGGGCGGTCCCGCAATCGTAACTTGCGCGACGCGGCCGACGTTGGTTTCGGTGAACCAGACGTTGAGGTTCGGCCCGGGGCCTGAAGCGACGCCGTTGGGGCCGGCCTTGCGTGTGGGCGTGACGCTCTCGGCGAATTTACCCGCCGTGCCGAGCCGCGCCATCTTACTCGATGCGAATTCGGTCACCCAAATATTGCCGTCGCTTCCCAGCGCAATGCCGAGCGGTTCGCTCGACGCGGTCGGAATTTTGTACTGAGCGGTGACTTGCGGCGGAATCGTGGGGGAGGGCGTCGGCGTGCCGCTGGTGATCGGCGTTCCTTTGCCGCACGCGGCCAACAGGCCGCCGGTCAGAAATAGGAGCGCCAGGCGCGCCGTTTTCAACAAACTCTTCTCCTTGGGTGCGTGGGGCGATTGAGTCAGCCTCCTTATTGGCAGCCACTTTCGGCATTCCCCCAACGGCTCGCCGCGTGGGGGCAGTCTCCGGGGCTCTTTTAATCCTAAATACTTAGTTGACAAAGCCGCCGCGGCCGGATATGATGCAACTAAATCGTTAGTAGACCCAATGGAGGCAGAGATGACCCGCAAGCCCGACCCCACGACCGAAGAGCTCCCCGTGACCGCCCGTACGCGGGTCCGGTTGCCCGACGCGCACGGCTCCAGCCGCATCTTCCAGGGCTGGGGCCCGGATCTGGGGCGATAGGATGGCGCGACGCCGTTCCGTCACGCTCACGGAAGCCGAGCTTCGGCTGATGGAAGTACTCTGGGAGAAGGGCGAGGCGACCGTCGCGGACGTGACGGCCGCGTTACCCCCTCCACCGCTCGCCTACAATAGCGTGCTCACGACGATGCGGATCCTCGAGCGCAAGGGGTACGTCGACCACGTGGAGGCCGGGCGAGCGTACGTCTACCGCACGCTCGTCGCGCGGGAGGAGGCGGCCGGACACGCCGTCGGACATCTGCTTTCAAGATTCTTTGACAACAGCGCAGGCGCACTTGCGCTACGCTTGATCGAGACGGAGCGACCCTCGAACGAGGAGCTGCTTCGCCTGCGGGCGCTGATCGCCGAGTATGAGGAGCCGGGAGAGTGAACGGACTAGAGCAAGGATTCCTAACCGTCGCGAGCGCGCTTTCGGCAATCGTGCTAAACGCGCTCTGGCAGGACGCACTGCTCGTTCTCTGCGTCTGGCTGCTGCTGCGCGCGTGGCCGCGCATCAACGCGGCAACCCGGTACGCGGTTTGGAGCGCGACGCTGATCGCGGCCTTCGTCGTGCCGGTGGCGACGACGCTTGCGTTCTTTGCGCCGGCGCAGGTCGTCACGACGCTCGCGACGATTCGTCAAACGGCGACCGTCTCGCACGAACCCGTAAAGCATACGGAGCTCCCGGCGCCGCTCCAAAGGACGACGACGCCGGCCGGCGCGCAACCCGAACCGGTACGTCTTCCCGAACGCGCGCGGGTGACGATTCCGACCGCAGTTTCGGTCGCCGTCTTTCTGCTGTGGCTGGGATTTGCCGGTTACGCGATCGTTCGTCTCGCGGTCGGCTTGATTCGCCTCGAGCAGCTCAAACGCGACGCGCTTCCGCTACCGGTCGAGTATCGCGACGCGATGCCGCAATGGCTGCGGGCGAATAAAGGCGCACGGGACGTTCGGCTCTGCGTCAGCGACGCGACCGACGTTCCGATCGCCGTCGGGCTCTTCGATGCGATGATCCTCATCCCGCATTCGCTGCTCGACCGGCTCTCCGAGCCGGAGGTGGATCAGATCTGCCTGCACGAGCTCGCGCATCTGCGCCGTGCCGACGATTGGACGAACGGCTTGCAGCGGCTGATCAGCGCGTTGCTCGGCTGGAATCCCGCCGCGCTCTTTGCCGGACAGCAACTCGATCTCGAACGCGAGGTCGCTTGCGACGATTGGGTGCTCTCGTTCATCGGCACCGTTCGGCCGTACGCGCTCTGCCTCACCAAGATGGCGGAGAATGCGTCGTGGCCGCGCAACCCGATCCCCGCCCCCGGCGTCTTCGCGACGCGAAAGCACATCTCGCTGCGCATCGAACGGCTGCTCGGCGCGGGCCGCAACATTGCGACCAATCTCTCGCTCGGGCCGGCTGCCGCCGCGGTAGCGATCGTCGGATCAATCGCGCTTGCGATCGCCGCGGTCGCGCCGTCGGTGGCGGGTCCGGTAATCGCCACGGCGGCGGCGCCGGCCACCGCCCCTCAGGTCGCCACGCCGGCCGCGCCGCGCGTCGCCGCGTCGCTCGCACCGCACGTCGCGGCCTCGGCCGCAGCGCACAGCGCGGCTGCCATGCGCATCGAGGTCGTCCGGCGCACGCAAACCGCTGCGCAGAGTCAGAGTCCGCCTGTGCGGAGTCAGAATCCGCCTGCCCAGCCGCAAAGCCCGCCGCGGCAACGGAGGACGATCGAGGTTCCGGCGACGCACGTCACCGTCCCGGGCATGACGCTGCATGTTCCGGCCACGGACGTGAACGTCCCGAAGATGAGCGTTACGCTTCCGGCCGGCGAGACGAAGCTTGCGCAGGAGATGACGCGCTCGACGGCCGCGCTCGCGCGGCACATCGCCGCGACGACCCTCGCGCAAGTGAAGACCTGCGTCGGCTGTGACTACAGCGGCGTCAACTGGGCCGGCAAGGACCTGCGCGACGTCAACTACACCGGCGTCGACTTCTCCAAGGCGAACCTGACCGGAGCGAACTTTTCAGGCGGATCTTTCAACGGCGCCGACTTCACCAAGGCGAATCTGAGCGGCGCGTCATTCCGCAACGCCCACCTGACCGGCTGCGACTTCTCGAACGCAAACCTGACCGGCGCCGATTTCACCGGCGCGTGGCTCTCGGGTTGTCAGTTCACGGGAGCCCGGCTCGGATCGTCGCAGGCCCGAGACGTCCTGACTCACTGCAAGGGCTGCGACTTCAGCCGGGCCGACCTATCGGGGCTTGACTTGCACGGCGTGCGCACGAACGGCGACGACTTCACGGGGGCCGATCTGCGCAACGTCAACTTCGCCGGAGCGGAACTTGTCGGCACCGATTTCAGTAATGCAAGAATGGACGGAGTAAATCTGGTCGGCGCAACGCTCAACGGTTGCGACCTGAGCGGCGTCGACCTTAGTCACGTCGATCTTTCGAGGACCAAGATGATCGGTATGGACTTCTCGAAGGGCCACTCGCCGCACCCCTGATCTAGGCTCGGCGCGATAGCGCGCCCGACCGACCTATCCCAAAAATAACGCCTGGCGATTGCCGGTCTGGTTTCGTGCACCCCAATCGCCGATTTCAAAGTGGAGAACGACAATGAACGGCCGCTTACCTTCGCTTATGTCGCTCGTACTTACCCTGGCCGTCGGGCCGGGACTGCCGGCAAACTGCACCGGATGCGACTTTGCCGGACGCGATCTGCGCGGAGCCGACCTCACCCACGGAGCCTACGTCGGCGTAGACTTCGCCCGATCGGATCTGCGTAACGCGAATCTCCGCAATGCCAATCTGACCGGCGTGGACTTTAGCCGCGCGGATCTGCGCGGCGCGGATTTGCGCGATGCAAACCTCACCGGCGTAGACCTCCGCAGCGCGAAGCTTCACGGCGCGCACTTCGGGTCGACGAATCTCACCGGCGCGAACCTGAGCGACGCGGTGACCGGGCTCGACGACGCCGACCTGCGCGGGCTCTTCGCTCGATGCATCGGCTGCAACGCGCGCGGCGCGGACCTGCGGGGACGCGATCTCTCGGGCGTCTCGATCGTCGGCAGCGATTTTCGCGATGCGAGCGCCCGCGGCGTACGCTTCGAGCGGGCGGACGTGCAAGGCGTCGATTTTGTCGGCGCCGATCTGCGCGACGCGGACTTTCGCAACGCGCAGCTCTGCTCGTACGGCAACGTGGTGATCGATAACGAAAGCCATACCACCGACGGAATCCATTGCGCCAATTTCCTCAACGCCGATCTGCACGGAGCGGATCTGCGCGGGGCGCTAGTCTGCCGGGGCGGCCGCGAGCCGCAGAACTGCAAAGCGGTCGATGCGGCGACGCTGCGGCGCGGCAGCAACTCGAATCTCGAGGGAGCGACTCTGTAATGAACGGCCGGCTCGCGGCGATCGGCGCCGCGGCGGTTATCGCGATGACGACCGTAGCGGCGCTCGCCTATCCCCAGGTCGCAGTCCCCGACGCGGCCGATCCCCCGCTCGATCCCAACGCGCCGGTGACCGAGTGGTCGCACGCGGCGAACCTGCAGCTAACCTGGGATGCCTTCCGTTCCCGTCCGGCGAGCGAACCGACGACGGCCTGGATCGGGACCGACGGGCACTCGCTCTACCTGCGCTTCGATGCCAAGCAGCGCGAGCAGATCTCGGCCGCGCAGCACACTAACGACGTCGGTCAAGGAAGCGACGACGCGGTCTGGGTCGACCTCTGGCCCAACGGCATCAGCGGCTACTTCTATCAGTTCTATTCGACGCCGAACGGAACGCACTACGAGTACTCGTCGGAGAATACCGGCTATTCGCCGAATTGGGACTCGCAGGGCATAACGCACGGCGACGGTTACACGGTCACGATGCGGATACCGCTCGACGTTATCCGCAACGCGCACGGCGGCACTTGGAAGGCGCAGTTCGTGCGCTACGTACGCGCTACGGGCGAGCAGCAGGTCTGGTCGTTCGACAAAATTCAAATGCAGCCCGACAGTTTCGGCAACTCCGATTACGCGCACGCGGGCAGCATCACGCTTCCGCAGATCAAAGTCGGGTTCTCGCGCCCCAAACCGCGCGCCGCGATTTATGCCCTCGGCGAAGCGGCGAGCCAGACGATCGGCGGCTCGACCTCACGCGTCGGGGCCGATCTCTCGATTCCGATCACCCCGACGGCGTCGTTCTACTCGACCTTTCATCCGGATTACTCCAACGTCGAACTCGATCAGCAAACGATCGCGCCGACGGTCTACCAGCGGTATTATAGCGAAGTGCGGCCCTTCTTTACGCAGGCCGCGAGCTTCTACAATCAGTTCAACTGCGACGCCTGTCAGAACATCCAATCGCTCTATACCCCGGCGATTCCGACGCCCTCGCAGGGGTACGCCGTCGAGGGCAAACAGGGCCCGCTCGGCTTTGCAACCTTCGACTCGGTCGGCGATAACCGCAACGACCTCGCGAGCGCGCTCAACTTTACCTCAGCGAACACGAGCTGGTTCACGAGTCTGCAACGCGTCTCGGTGACGATGCCGGGATTCATAGACACGACGACGGAGGGCGGGATCGCATACTCGGATCTCAAGCACTTCAGCGCGTACGCGAACTACGGCAACGACTCGGGGACGAACGCGCTCGTGCCCGACCAGGCGCAGTACTACGAAGTTGGGGCCGGTTGGGCGAATCAAACCTTCGGCTTCTTCGGCGCGACGCGCAAGCTCGGCGAATACTATAACCCGACCGACGGCTTCATCTCGCACCCGGGCATCGCCGGCTACGCACTCTATGCGGCCAAGATCTTCGATTTTAGTCCGAGCGCTAAGCTGGTCTCGGTGGGTCTGGCCGGCTTCCTCGACCGGTATCAAGGGCCGGAATTCGGCCAGGCGCAGAGCGATAACCAGCTCGTCCTCGACGTGCTTACGAAGAAGGCGCTCGATCTGCAGTTTTACTCCGGCTCGAACTACTGGCGGTTCGGCGATCTGCTGACGCCGATCACGCAGAACGGGGGCTTTCAGTTCACCTACAACAGCGGGCTGCAGACGAATAATCCCGGACAGTTTCCGTATCACGGTCCGTCCTCGTATCCGACGAGCATCTCGTACAACACCGGCCGATACGGCGCGGGCCGGCTCGATACGTGGTTCCGCTCTACGACGATCCGGGTCGGCAATCACGGCGCGCTGACGCTCTCGCTCGACGACACCGCGCAGTGGCAACCCTCGCCGGCCTCCGACAACATCCAATGGTTCGAGAGTCTCAGCTATGCATACCAGCTCGGGCCGAACTCGTCGTTCGCGATCGGCCTGCGGCGGGTGGTGGGCTATCCGCCGATTCCCAACGGCGGCGGTAACTGCGAAGGGGAGTGCTCTAACGTCTCGATCGCCTATCACTTGCGCCTGCGCCGCAGCGAGATCTATATCGCCTACGGCAACCCCAACGCGCTGACCACCGTGCCGCAAGCGATCTTCAAGGTAATCTTCTACGCCGGGGCGCAAAAAGGCACGTGATGCGAAATGTGTTTCTTGCAACGATCCTCCTGGCGTTCTCCCCGATAGCCGTCGCGGCGGCGCCGGTCGCCCCCGAAGATCTCTACAAGCTTACGCTCTTGAGCGCGACGAGCATCTCGCCCGACGGCACTCACGTGCTGGTGCAATCCTCGCGGATGAACGGTCCGAAGGATACTTACGATCGCACGATCGACCTCGTCGACGTATCGACGGGAAAGCTCACCGAGAACGTCACCAAGCACGTCGGCGACGGCGACTACGCATGGATGCTCGACGGGCGGAGCTTCGTCTTCGTCCGTAGGGTGGAGAAGCAGAAGCCGCAACTCTATCGGTACACGCTGGGCACCGGCGCGATCGTCCAACTGACGCATATGAAGCAGGGCGTCTCGGGACCGGTGGTCTCCCACGCCGGCGACCGCATCGCGCTCACGGTAACCGAGACCGATCCAATGCCGGCGGCGCAGATTGATTTTGCCAAGGCCGGCTTCACGCCGAAGGATGCGCAGAAGAAGAGCGACATCAATATCATCAACCAGCTCTTCTTCCAGGTAAACGGAGCAGGCTACACCTACCGCGACCATCAGCATATCTGGACGGTCGCTGCCGATGGTTCGAATCCCAAGCAACTCACCTCGGGTCAATACTCCGAAGGGTTCGATGCGTGGTCGCCCGACGATAAGACGATTCTCTTCGACTCCCTGCGCTTCGAATCGGTCGATAGCGGAACGAACGACGTCTACACCGTGCCGTCGACGGGCGGCGCAATGCAGAAAGTCGACTCGCCGCTTCCCGCAAACTTTGGGTTCTTTATCGGCAACGACAATCGCCACGTCTACTTTTTGAGCGCCGACGTCAAAGACTCGGCGGGGCAGCCGGCGCTCGTCGTCGCGAACCTCGACGGTTCCGACCGGCGCATTGTCGTGACGAAGAATACGGTCGGCTGGGGCGATTCGCTGCTCGCCGACATGAAAGAGGGCGGCGGACTCTGCGGGGCGCCGTTGCCCGGGGCCGACCGCGCGCTGCTCAACGTCGACGGGCCTGGTTATGCAAATCTGCGGACGCTCGACCTCACCAACGGCACGTTTACCGACGTCACCCCGCCTAACGGCGAGGCCTGGTCGTGCAGCGTTTCGACCGATGGAAGCCGCGTCGCCTATCTCTATAGCGATTTCGCGCATCCCGCCGACGTCTTCGTTGCAAACGTTGCGGGCGGCGCGCCGCGCCGGCTCACCAACGTCAACGGCGCCTATCTCGCTTCGGTGACCCTCTCCCAGCCGCAGGAGTTCGACGTCAAGGACCCCGCGGGATTTACCGTGCAGGCCTGGTTCATGCCGGCGACGACCGGCGCGCCGGGTGCGAAGCATCCGACGCTGCTCGACATTCACGGCGGACCGGAGACGCAGTTCGGCGATACGTTCTTTGCGGAGTTTCAACTCTATACGTCGATGGGGTATAACGTCGTCTTCTCCGATCCGGCGGGAAGCACGGGCCACGGGTACGCGTTTGAAGAGGCGCTGGAGAGCAACTACGGCGACGCGATGTTCCAAGACGTGCAGGCCGTGATGAACGCCGCCGTTCGCCGCCCCGACGTCGACGCCACGCACATGGGCGTTCTCGGCGGCTCGTACGGCGGATACGCCACACTATGGGTGATCGCGCACACCGACCGCTATAAGGTCGCGGTTGCCGAGCGTGCGGTGAGCAATCTTCAGAGTGAGAATCTCGCGGCCGACTTCGCAGGCAAGAACGGCTTGGGCGGCGGCTACTATACGTGGGGGCCGCCGTGGGATCCGGCCAGCACCGATTACGCGAAGTTCTCACCGCTGACGTACGTTGAGGGAATCCATACGCCGGTGATGATTCTGCACTCCGACGAAGATACGCGCGCGCCGATCGATCAGACACTGCAGGAGTATACCTCGCTGAAGATTCTCGGGCGCACGGTCGAGTACGTGGCCGTTCCCGACGAGAATCACGACCTCTCGCGCACCGGCGCGCCGCTGCACCGCGTGGAGCGGCTCCGTCTCATCCTCGACTGGCTCGTCAAATATATCTGACGGCCACCCGCCGTGTCATCCTGAGCGCAGCATCGCGGAGCGATGCGGAGTCGAAGGGCGAGGGTCACAGGCAGGTGCCTCCGGGCGTCTTAGCCGTAGAGAGATAATGTGCGAGCAATAGTCGCGTTGATGGCGGCGCTCCTCGTGGTTGGCGCGTCGCCGACGCCGCCGCCCCAGATTTACCGCGTCGTTACGCGGCCGCTGTGCAGCCGGCTCCATCAGGTTATCGCGCCGGCGATCGGGATGATGCTGCAGAACGATACGACGATCAAGCGAAGCCCCGCTCTCTTTAAGCAGTATAACGACGCGTCGCTCTACGGCAACGATGCCTCGACCAGCGCTCAGAACTCTCCGGGGGGCGATCCCGGCGGCAGCACCTCGAACCCCGCGCAGAATATGGCGCTGCAGGGGATGGAGAACCTCATCCGTCCGATCGCCAACAACATCATCGCGATTCAGACCGCGCTCGATTCACCGCAGCTCACGACCGCGACCGGGGTGGAGGAGGACGATCGCGAGCTGCAGTCGATTCGCGATAAGCTGCTCAAGGCGCTCGCGGCGCAGAATGCTTCGCTCGATATCATCAGCGGGTTCGTCGATACCCAGCAGATGGCCGATCTGCAGCACGCCGGCGAGGCGTACATCAGCTCGATCGCTCAACCCGACACCAACGCGAAGATCGCAACGCCCGGGCCGAATCCGCTCGAGGCGAATCCGAACTACGCCGGGCTTCCGCCGAACCCGTACTCGATCGATTTGGCGACGGTTCCAGGCTTGGCGCTCGGCTACAATCCGGTGACGCGCCTGATCGACGCGCTGCACTGGACGATCGATACGACCGCGACGCGCGAAAACGAGGCCGCGCAATCGGTGATGGCGAGTGCCGCGCTCTGCAACAACGCGTTGCCGAGTCCCGCACCGTCACCCTAACTACGGCTTATACGTAAATCCCTGAAGCCGCGCCGCTCCGGTGGTGCGATCGCTCCAGACCGCCCAAATCGTTCCGGTGCTCGGATCGATCGCCGTCGTATGGAGTCCCGGCGCGACCGCGAGCGTCGCGAGGAGTTTGGGATCGGACGTGCCGTCGAAGGAGTAGAGGGTGATGCCTCCGCCGGCGCAGGCGAGCCAACCGCGCGAGGGCTCCCAACTGCATTGATCGACCCGGCCGGGATAGCCCACTCTATGTAAGAGCTTCCCGGAGCGATCGAAGACGGCGAGCTCGCCGTTCTCGCCGGCGACGAACAACGCACGGTGCGTGGCGTCGTACTGCAGCGGATGATCGCTCTTCAGAAACGGGGTGGGGATCGCGCGTACGACGCGCAGCGAAGTCGGATCGATCACGGCGATTTGGCTGACGGCGGCATCGTCGGTCGAGATATTCTAGTAGACCTCGTGCGTCTGCGGATCGACCTGAACGTACTCCGGCTTATGACCGGGAAGCGTCACGGTCGCGATCTGCGTGAAGCCGGTAGCGTCGATCACGAAGATGCGTGTCCCGTTGTCTTCGTCGGCGTAGATGCGCTTGAGTGCCGGGTCGTAGGCGATCGCGTCGACCGGACCGTCGACGGCCACGGTTCGCAGAATATTCTGCGATGCGGGGTCGACCTCGCTCACCGAACGGCCGCGTGAGTTGCCCGTGAAGACGTGACCGGTCGCCGGATCGACGGCGACGCCGGCCATCGGGCCGACCTTGACGATTCCCAGCACGCTGCCGGTCGACGCATCGGCGATCAATAATCCGCCGCCGCCGCCGTGCGCGGCGTAGACGCGCTGCCGCTGCGCGTCGACGGTGACGTAATCGAAGCCGCCGCCCGGCGTTACCGCCTGCGGCGCAGTGACCGGAACGATCGGCATGGCACGCCCTCCATTGCTCTGTAAGTCTACCCTACTTACGCGCGGTGGCGCGCCGCGACCGGCCGGAGAGGTGGGCCTCCGCCAACGACGTATGCTCCTAGCGTGCAAGACGTAAAAGAATCGTTAAGGTTGCCGTCGCCCGCCCCGCGCCCTCAGGCGCTCGCCTTCGACGGCGATAAGCTCTGGATGGGGTCGATCGATACGGATCGTCTCTACGCGATCAATCCGCTGCAGTGGACCGTCATCGAGGAAGATAACGTGCCGGGGAAGCCGTGGGGGATGACCGTCGTCGGCGACGAGCTGCGCGTGGTCTGCGGGGTCGGCGAGGACGACGACCGCATCATCCGGCGGTTCATTCCCGGCCACGGTTTCAAAACGCAAGACTCGATCGACTGCCCCGAGTTCACGGGTTCGCAGTTGAGCTTCGACGGCACGTGGCTCTACCTGAGCCAGTGGTACAATCGGCGCATTCTCGGTTTGGACGAACGGGGAAAGGTCGTGCGTCAAATCGAGGTGCCGCATCAGATCTGCGGGCAGTGCTACTTCGACGGCGCTTTCTATCTCGTCACCACCGACGACGAGGATAGCGGCGAGTACTTTTTGACGAAAGTCGCCGCCAACGGCGGCTCCGGATCGGAGGATCTCGCGCGCATACCCTTCGCGGCGCGGGCGCTCGCGTACGATGGTTCGAGATTCTGGACCAATCACCGCGAAGCGAATCAAATCGTTTCGTTTGAGCGCTGAGCGGTTCGCCTCGAACGACCCGAACGCGCGGATAGCCGTCGCGGTTCTTCGCCTGATCTTCCGCGAGGCATACGCGCGCGATTTCGGCATTCGTCTCTGGGACGGAACTCGCATCGCCGCACCGGGCGAGGAGCGGTTCGTGCTGCAGGTCAACTCACCGGGCGCGCTGCGCACCGCATTTACGCCCCCGCTCGAGCTCTCGGCGGCCCGGGCCTTAGCGGCGGGGCTGCTCGACGTCGAGGGAAGCCTGGAAGACGCCGTCGATACGCTCTTACATTCGAATGCGTCGCTGCGCGGACGCGAGCTCGTGCGGCTCGTGACGCTGCTGCGTCGCTTGCCGAAGGAATCGCCGCCGCGCCTGCGCGAGGCGAAGCTTCGCGGCCGGGCGCATTCGCGCAAGCGCGATCGCGCCGCAATCGGCTTTCATTACGACCAGCCGATCGGGTTCTACCGAAGCTTTCTCGACCGCGACATGGTCTATTCGTGCGCGTACTTCGACGAGGGCGTTCATTGCCTGGAGGATGCGCAAGCGGCGAAACTCGGCTACACGCTGCATAAGCTGCGGTTGTCGCCCGGCGAGCGTCTGCTCGACATCGGTTGTGGTTGGGGAGCGCTGGTCATTCGGGCGGCGCAGCTGGGAGCCTACGCGCTCGGGATCACCTTGAGCCGTCCGCAATATGAAGAAGCGCGGCGGCGTATCGCGGCTGCGGGCGTCTCGGCGTTTGCGACCGTCGAGCTCTGCGATTATCGCGAGCTGCGCGGCGAAAGGTTCGACAAGATCGTGAGCGTCGGGATGTTCGAACACGTCGGACGGTCGCGCTTTGCGCAGTATTTTCGTGCGGCTTACGATGCGTTGCGCCCGGGCGGACTCTTCCTCAACCACGCAATCGCCGAGGAGAGCCGGCGGCAGCGTTTAAGACCGGCGAGCGACCTCATCGAGCGGTTCATCTTTCCCGACGGCGAGCTCGTCGCCGTCTCCGAAGGTCTCGGCGTGGCGGAGCGCGCCGGCTTCGAAGTGCGCGACGTTGAGAATCTGCGCGAGCACTATGCCCGGACGCTACGCGAGTGGGTGAAGAACCTCGAACGCAATCGCGCTGCGGCGATCGCCGCAGCGGGAGAGGCGAGCTATCGCCTCTGGCGGCTCTACATGGCCGGAAGCGCGCAGGGATTCCGCACCGGCCGGCTCGGCGTCTATCAATCGCTTCTCGCGCGGCCGCACGCCGACGGCCGCGTCGACCTTCCATCGACCCGGCGCGACTTGTACAATGTGTCATCCTGATCTTGTCGAAGGATGACCGGAATCTACGCGGTCGTAGCTCAACGGATAGAGCACCAGGCTTCGAACCTGTAGGTTGGGGGTTCGAGTCCCTCCGACCGCGATTCTAAAAAACGCAAATGAACTATATGATTTTCTTAGGACCTCCATTTGGATTTGGTCCGAAAGGTATTAAGACCGCCGACTTCCCTCGAAGGGGATAAATGACCGATTCTGAGCTTCAAGTCGTGCGACATGCGTTTGCAAGTCTCTCCGTTCTTACAGGCATAGGCGGTACGCTTTGCCAGGTCGTCGCGGCGTGGCTCAACCAACTTGGTGGTCCCCGAGAGCCTCATGTCGCTGCCTTGCTCCCTGGTATGGCCGGGACGAGACCGCAGGATATTGCTATCTTCGACCGCCGTCTAATCGCGCTGGCCGCTACCACGATGTCCAGCTACGGTGCCGCGATTCTCTTTGCTGCGCTGGTTGCAGGGCTTGTAACCAACTTTCCAGACCGTTGGATTGCCGGATTGATGCTGTGGGCCGCAACGGTTGCCCTGTCGTCAGCATTCATTCTCCTGTCCGCTTATCGCACCGCCTTCAGACTTCGCAAGAGGCAAGAAGATTTGTTTGACGAGCTTCCACAGGATGGCGAAGAGTCGATAATCCAAGGACATGTGTATGAAACTGCGGCGTATCGTCAGCAACTTATTTCGCAAAAGCCAGACCTAGCGACGCGCATTTCTACGCTGTCTAAACTGCGCCAAGCTTGGTTCCTAGTATTCAGTATCAAACAGGCGTACCGGCGTGAGCGAATGACTGCCTGACCAGAGAGAAACATCCATCGCGCCTCCAAAACACCGTAGTTGTTGCTCGTCAAGCAATCGCCCATCACGCCGACCCAAAAAGAGAAAGCCCCCAATGGCTGCGTCGTCATGTGAGACATAAGCCTTTTGCAAGTCGCGGGGATTATTTTTCGAGCCACGAGGAGGCTTCGGACCCGCCGGCTGGGGATTAGATCCCACGGGATCCTCTAGCCGTTTGTCTCGAAGGAGCCGGTGAAGTGCGCGTCGCCCTGATCGTCGTTCCGCTCGTTGCGCTCCTGATCGTGCCCGCCTTTATCGCGAGCACCGAGCCCCGCGTCTTCGGCATGCCGCCGATCATGTGGTGGCTCGTCGCGTGGATCGTCTTAACGCCGTTCTGCCTCTTGCTCGTGGAGCGTCTGCGAGCATCGTGAGCTTGCCGCTGCCGATTGCGATCGTCGCGGCGGTCGTCTTGGGAACGATTGCCTTCGCGCTGTTCGCGGTGCGTCGAATCGGAAGCGATCCGGCGCAGTTTATCCTCGGCGGGCGGTCGTTCGGAGTGATCCTGCTCTGGGTGCTGATGGGCGGCGAACTCTACACGACCTTTACGTTTCTGGGCATCGCGGGTTGGGTCTACGGCCGCGGCGCCGAGATCTACTATATCCTCGCTGTCGGCGGCGGCGCGTACATCGTCGCGTATCTCTACCTGCCGAGGCTCTGGCGCTACGCGAAGGAGCGCGATCTTCTAACCTTTGGAGACTTCTTCGCCGCACGCTACAAAAGCAAGCCCTTCGGTGCGATTACCGCGCTGATCTCGACCTTTACCGAAGCGCTGGCGCTGCTGCTCTATCTCACGGGGCTGCAGATCATTCTCGCGATCGCAGGCCTCGGCGCGATCGACGGAATGCATGCGGTGCTGATTGCCTTCGGACTGATCACGCTCTTCGTCTTTACGGCCGGTCTTCGCGGCATGGCGTGGGCGAGTATCGTCAAGGATGCCCTGATGTTCGCCGGCATCGCGATCGCCGGAATCATCTTGCCGATTGCATTCTTCGGTTCGCCTTCGGCGATGCTGGCGCACGCGATCGCCGCACGGCCGCAGGCCTTTACGATCGGCGCCTGGACGGCTGGGAACGGAAAGCTCTGGTATATGAGCACGGCGATGCTCAACGTCGTAGGCTTCTTCGTCGGCGTCAACGCGGTGGCGGCGACCTATTCGGCAAAGAGCGAGGAGACCGTCCGCCGCAACGCGATGCTCTTGCCGCTCTACAGCGTGATGCTGGTACCGATGTTCTTCGCGGGATATACGGCCCGGCTCGTGCTTCCCGGCCTGCACGGCACGGAGAGCGACAGCGCATATTTGAGAGTGCTCCAAGCGCACTTTCCGCTCTGGCTGCTCGGCATCGTTTGTGCCGCCGGCACGCTGGCGGGGCTGCTCCCATCGGCAACGCGACTGCTCGCATCGGCGAGCCAGCTCATGAAGAACGTCTTGGACGACATCTTCGGCATCGCAAAGCAAGGCCCGGCGCAGACCTGGGTAACGCGGGGCTTCATCGTGCTGATCGCGTGCGTCGCGCTGACGCTGTGGGTCTTTCTGAAGGCGTCGCTCGTCGATCTCCTCTTGTTCGTGTACAACGGTCAAGCGCAGTTCGTGCCCGGCATTCTCTTCGGGCTCTTTTGGCAGCGCGTCTCGCTGGTGCCGGTGGCGATCGGGCTGCTCGTCGGTGAGGTTGCGGCGCTCGGACTGACGATGCATCCACTGCCGCTGGCCGGGTTGAATCCAGGCTTCACGGCGCTCGCGCTCAACACCGTGGTCGTGGTCAGCCTCACGATGCTGTTGCCGAGGCGGACTCTGGCGGCGTAGCTGAGAAGGTGCGCCCATGACCGTCGCGTCCTTGAGCGTTCGTCTGATTGCCGTTGCGGCGGCGTTGATACTCTCCGGCTGCGCCGCCGGCGCAAGCGCGCCGAGCGGCGTTCCGTCGCAAGCCAAACGTTTGAGCTCGGGCGGGAAGGTTCAGCACGTGGTGATCATCATCCAGGAGAACCGCAGCTTCAACAACCTCTTCATGAACTATCCGGGCGCGACGACGGCGACCTACGGCTACAACGCGAAGCATCAGCAGATTGCGTTGCAGCCGGTGACGCTGGCGACGACGTGGGATCTTCAGCACAACGCGCAAGGTTTTATCAAGTCATGCCGCGGCACGGGAAGCATTCCGGGTACGAACTGCCGGATGAACGGTTTCGACAAGCAGCGGTGGACGTGCGGAAGACCTTCCGCGCCGCCGTGCCCGAATCCCGATCCGCCGTACAGCTACGTGCCGCAGTCGGAAGCGCAGCCGTATTGGGATATGGCGAATCAATACGTGCTCGCCGACGAGATGTTCGAATCCGATTTCGATACCAGCAGCTTCGTATCGCATCAGTATGCGATCGCGGCGGTGAACCCGAACGCATCGGTCGATAATCCGGAGACGCTCTGGGGCTGTCCCGGCGGACCCGCCGATCGTATTTCGGTGCTCGGCCCGAATCGGAACTACGAGGCGGGCAGCGAGGTACCGTGTTGGGATCCGACGACGCTCGGCGACGAGCTCGATGCGGCGGGTCTCACGTGGGCCTTCTATGCGGCGCCGGTCAAGGGCGGCGGAAGCTTTAGCTGCGGCACCGGCGGTATTCAGGGCGATGCGGGGAAGGGCCGCGTCGGAATCTGGAGCGCGTATCAGGCGATCCACCACATTTGCTACGGGCCCGATTGGGATGCCGACGTTATCGCGCCGTCTTCGAAATTCATAACCGACGTCGGAAAGGGCGAGCTGCGAAGTGTTACGTGGATCACGCCGACGTATGCCAACTCCGATCACGGCGGATCGGGATCGAGTACGGGGCCGTCGTGGGTCACGCAGCTCGTCAACGCGGTCGGCGAATCGCCGTCTTGGGATTCCACCGCGATCTTCATTTTTTGGGATGAGTCGGGCGGATGGTTCGATCCGGTCGCGCCGGCGTACGTCGATAACGACGGGCTCGGCTTTCGCGTGCCGCTGCTGATCATTTCACCCTACGCGAAGCAAGGCTACGTTTCGCACGTTCCGTACGAGCACGGCAGCATCTTAAAGTTCGTCGAGGACCAGTTTGGCCTGGGACGGCTCGCGGCGAGCGACACCCGCGCGAACTCGCCCGAAAGCGATGCCTTCGATTTCTCCGGCGGCCCGCGTCAGTTCGTTCCGATCGCGTCGCGGTACGAGCGTAGCTATTTTCTGCACCAGCCGATGGATTACCGAGCGCCCGACACCGAGTAGCATGCGGGTCATCCAAAGAGAGGCGCACCTTCGCGCATGATGACACTACCTTAAGCGCCCGCGCGAGGCGGTTAGAACGGGAGGTTGGGGTTGGCGGTGAGGGTGAGCGGGTCGGCGCGGACGGCGTCGCGCTGATAGAACGCAGCCGCGGCGATCATCGCCGCATTGTCGGTGCAATACTTCGGCGGCGGGATGAATGCGGTGATACCGTTGCGACGTGCCCAGAAGCGGAAGGCTTTCTGCAACGCGGAGTTCGCAGCGACGCCGCCCGAGAGCGTAACGGCGTTGTAGTGGTCGCGCTCCCACGCCGCTTCGAGGCGAGCCATCAGCACGTCGACGACGGCGGCTTGAAACGACGCGGCAACGTCCTCCGGCTTCGCGGTCTTTCCCGCGTCCGATTCCAGGAAGTACCGTACCGACGTTTTTAAGCCGGAGAAGGAGAGGTCGAGTGAATCGCCGGCGGGGCGGTGGCGCGGAAAGGCGTATGCGCGCGGATCGCCGCGTTGCGCGAGCGCGTCGAGTGCCGGGCCACCGGGATAGGGCAGGCCGAGAAGACGCGCGGTCTTGTCGTAGGCCTCGCCGGCCGCGTCGTCGTGCGTGCGCCCGAGAACGCGCATTCGACTTGCCGATTCAACCGCGACGAGTTGTGAATGGCCGCCGGAGACGAGCAGCGTGAGAAACGGATAGGGCGGCGCTTCGTCGCGATCGAGAAACGGGGCGAAGACGTGGCCGTGGAGATGGTTCACCGCGTAGAGCGGAAGCGCGAGCGCGAACGCATAGGCCTTCGCCGCGGCGACGCCGACGACGAGACTGCCGATCAATCCCGGTCCGGAGGTCACCACGATTCCGTCGATTCCGGCAAACGTGAGGCTCGCGCGCTCGAGCGCATCCTCGACGGCTGCGGAGAGCAGGGCAACGTGCTGCCGGCTCGCGATCTCGGGAACGATGCCGCCGTACTTTGCGTGAAATGTATCTTGATTGGTCGCGACGCTCGAAAGCACGTCGCGCCCGTTGCGAACGACCGCCACAGCGGTATCGTCGCACGACGTTTCGATTCCCAATAAGAGCACGACGAGCAATTGGCGCTCGGAAGGAGCGCGCCTGCAAAGCAAGCAAACGAAGTCGTCGTGACCGCGAGAATCTTTGGTTCCGGCGAGCGTATCTCGGTTTACGAGATCCAAGATACCGAACTCGCCGTCGGCAGCACGCTCGGGGGCCCAAAGGGCGCGATGGTCATCAAGGCGTCGGGTGCGCTCGAGAAATTTTACTCCAGCGATCTCGGGGTAACGCTGCTGGCGGGACTCGCAATTCAGTTTTGGGACGGGCCGACCGGAGCGGCGCGCGCCAAAATCGACGGTCGATTCCGGATTCACCCGCATCTTCAGGAGTACGAGTACCGCGTTGACGAGGGCGTGACGATCGTGGAGCGGCTCTTCGTGCTCAATCGCTTCCCGATCGGTCCGCGCGTCGATCCTTTGACCGCGTATCTCATGGTCGAGATTCGCAACGAATCACACGAGACACGCGTGATCGACTCGCTCACCGGTGCGCTGCTGCGAGGAGACACGCCGCGCGACGTGCGGGTGCGCTACGACCGGGCGCTGCGCGCCGCGATCGCCTGGAACGCCGGGTCGCAGGAGCGAGGGCGAGCGCTTGCGATCTCGCTCGCACCGACGAGTTTCGAGGTAACCGGCGACCACGGGAAGCTGAGCCGCCCGCATTTCGGCGGAAAGCTTTCGAACGCGGTTGGACGCGAGCTCGCCAATCCGATCGCGCTCTTCCACCACCGCCATCGCTTGGTGCCCGGCGGGCGGCGCCGGTTCTTCGTCACGATGACCGGTTCGCCGGAGGGCGCGCGCGGTGCGCGCAGCGCCCTTACGGCCGCTCCGAGTGCGGCGACGGCGTTGGCGCAGACCCGCCGGCACTTCGGCAAGGTTCTCGCCGAGTCGATCGTCGTAACGCCCGACGTCAACGTCAACCGCGGGGTGCTGTGGGCGAAGGCGAATATGCTGCGGACGCAGCTCTACGCTCCCACCGGATGGTCGTTCGTGAACGATCCGACGCGCTCGAACAACAGCGTCGGTCGCGACACCGCGTCGTTCGTCTTCGGTTCGGATTACGTCACCCCCGATTTCTCGCGCGAGTCGCTGCGCTGGTACCTGCGCCACGCCGAGCGCAGCGGGAAGATCGTGGAGTACTACGACGTTCGCAACGGCAGGGCGAACGATTACGGACTCAACGTCAACGACGATACGCCGCTGGTCATCCTGGCGTTGGCCCATCACTATCGCGTGACCGGCGATATCGCGTTCGTGCGCGAGTCGTACGCGGCGGCGAAGCGGGCCGCGGATTACCTACTCTCGCAGCGCGACGCGCGCGGGCTGGTCTGGTGCACGGCCACGAAGACGGCCGAATGGGGAATCGTCGGCTGGCGAAACATCATCGACGACTATCGGATTTCGGGGGCATCGACCGAGGTGAACTCGGAGTGTTACGGCGCGCTCGTTTCGATGGCGGCCATGGCGCAAGCGCTGGGGAAGAAGAAGGACGTCGAGCGTTTCGAACACGAGGCCGCAGCGCTGCGCCAGGCGATCAACCGCCACTTACTCGATCCGCAGACCGGTCTTTACTATCGTAACATCGACGTCGACGAGCAGCGCTGCTCGAACGTTACCGTCGACATGATCTTTCCTGTCCTGCTCGGCGTCGCCGATCACGAAACGTCGGCCCGAATCGTCAGCCGGCTCAGCGTTCCGGGATTTTGGACGGAAGCCGGGATTCGCACCGTCGGGCGCGACGATATCGAGTATAGTCCGACCCGGAGCTGGGGACTGCTCGGCGGCGTTTGGGTCGGCATGACCTTTCTCTTCGCATCGGCCGCCGCGCGGTTCAACTCGGCGCTGATGGCCTACGCACTCGGCACGAGCTTCCAACACTATTCGCGCGATCCGGGGCGGCACAATACGGTGCCCGGACAGTTCTCCGAATGGCTGCACGGCGAGACACTCGCCAATCAAGGCATGATGCTCTCGCCGTGGTATCCGCCGCGCTACGTCTGGTCGGCGATCGAAGGCGCCTGCGGCCTCGACATTCGCGGCAGGCAACTTGCCTGCAATCCGCGCTTAGCGCCGCAGTGGAAATGGCTCGGCGCGCGCAACGTTCCGCTGGGCGGCAGGAAGCTCACCTGGTTTGCGGCGCGCCTGCCCGAACCGACGCTCTACGCGACCTTCGCATGCGCGTCCGAGATGTGCCTCGAGGCGTACGATCGCGACGTGACGCCGATGCTGCAGCTGGGCGATGACGTTACCGAGATCGCGCTTCAGCGCGGAGCGAACTACGTAATCCTCCTGGGGAACACGGCGTCGCGTACCATCACGACGCCGCTGCGCTTCGCGCGTTCGCTCCGCGGTACGTACCACGTGCGCTATTTCACTAGTCTGCTCGGCGAGTGGACGCATCGCGATAACGTCGACGGACGAACGCTCGAGCGCGGCCTCGCGATCGACGTCGATGCCGGCGGATTCAGCGTGATCGAACTGCAGCGGGTAAAGAAGTAGCGATAAAAGCACGATTGCGCGGGCCCAGCGATGGGTAGGGAGAGGCTATGCAAGGAAAGGCAACTCTCGGCGGCCACCCGCTTCACCCGATGCTGGTAACGATTCCAATCGGTTGCTTCGTTGCCGCCGTCGCTTCCGACATTATCTCGATTTGGGCCGGCCCGGTCTTCTGGGCGCAGATGAGCACTTGGCTGATACTCTTTGGCATCGTCGGGGCGTTGCTCGCGGCGTTCTTCGGCTTCGTCGACTACGTGAGCGCGCCGATGACTATTCGCGCCAAGAGCGTCGCGGCGTGGCACATGACGCTCAACGTTGCCGTCGTCGTCATCTTCGGCTTTGCGTGCGCGATTCGGTTCCTCGACCACACGTCGGTTGCCGGCTACGCATTAACCGCCCTGGGCATCGTCTTGCTCGGGATCTCAGGATGGTTGGGCGGCGAGCTCGCGCATCGTCATCTCGTCGGTTCCACCGAACAAGACGTTCGCGCCGTCCGCGAGGCGCCCGACCGCACCGCGATGACGCCCCACGAAGCCGCCGGACTCAGTACGCTTTCGGCGCGTAGACGTTAAAGGTCAGCGCTCGCTGCGGCGAGCGGTTGACAAACCGATGCGCTGTGCCTCTGGGGACGATCGCGCTCCCACCGGCGCGCATCTCGAAGGTCTCGTCGCCGATCTGCGCTTGGACGGTGCGTTCGTGCACGAAGAGCACCTGCTCGCTCTCGGGGTGTTCGTTGCCGAAGGGACCACTCGCCTCGCCGGGCTGCAATGTCATAACGGCCGTCTGCTATACCGCGGTGCTCAGCGCGGCGCGTGCGGCTTTCAAATCCTCGACGAACTTGCCCATCTCGCGGTGTCGCGTGCGGTCGTCGGGCGCGCGCAGAATCACCGATGGGTGAATCGTCGGGAAGACGGCGTTCGCGAACTCGCCGCTGACGATCCGCCCGCGATTGGCGAGCAGACGAAAGCCGCTGCCGAGAAGCGACTGCGCGGCAGTCGCACCGAGCGCGACGATCAGGCCCGGACGGACGACGCGGATCTCGGCCTCGAGCCACGGCTTGCACGCCCGGATTTCGATCTTTTTCGGTTTGGCGTGGATGCGCCGTTTGCCGCGCTCGACGAACTTAAAGTGCTTGACGGCGTTCGTAACGTAGACGTCGCCGGCTTCGATTCCGGCTTCGTCCATCGCCCGATGCAGCAGCTTTCCGGCCGGACCGACGAACGGGCGGCCGGCAAGGTCTTCGCTATCGCCGGGTTGCTCGCCCACGAACATCATCCGCGCTCGGGCAGGGCCTTCGCCGAAGACCGTCTGCGTTGCGTAGCGGTAGAGCTCGCATCCGTGGCAGCTGCGTGCGCTTTCGCGCAAGGTCTTGAGCGAGAGGCGCGCCGGGAGATACTCCGCTGCGCTCAACGCGCGCCGTCCGAGCCGATCAGTTCGCCGATGGCTTTGTTGAATGCCGGAATATCGCGTGGTCCGCGGCTCGTCACCAGATTTTCGTCCACCACGACCTCGCGATCGACCCACTCTCCGCCGGCATTGCGGACGTCGTCTGCAATGGTCGGCCAGCTCGTCAGGGTGCGGCCGCGCGCGAGACCCGCCGAGACCAGCAGCCACGGCGCGTGGCAGATGACGGCCATCGGCTTGCCCTCGGCGTCCATGCGTCGAACGAAGCGCTGCGCTTTCGCATCGCCGCGCATTGCATCGGCGTTAAGCGCTCCGCCGGGCAGCAGGACCGCGTCGTAACGGCCCGGGTCGGCCTCATCGAGGGTGAGATCGACGTCAACCGTGATGCTCTTGTCGTGGTGCGTGAACCCCTGAATCGGCTCGCGCTTCTGCGAGACGACCTCGACGGTCGCGCCCGATTCGCGAAGTGCCTGCACGGGCTGCGTCAGCTCGCTCTCTTCAAAACCGTCGGTAGCGAGAACGGCGATTCGTGTTCCTTCTAACGTGCTCATGCGAGCACGTATACCCAGATTACCGCCGCTTTCGAGTTGCCGCTGCTTTGCGAGTCGCCGCACCCTTGCGCGCCGCCTTCTTCGCAACGCCGGTGCGTTTGCGCGTCGCCACACCCTTGCGCGCGCTCTGCTTGCGATGGGCCTGCGGATGCTCGCCCAATTCCTGCGACGAGGTTTCGGAGATGTCTATTCCGTAGTGGCGCGCAGCCTTCTTGATGTTGGCGAAGGCGAGCTCGCGATCGGCGTCGGATACGCCGGTCACTTGGTCGAAGCGCGCGACCGCGTTGCGAACGTGTCGCGCGTCGGTCAACGGCTCTTTGCGCTCCTTCGGAAAGGCGTAGACGCTATCGGGGAGATCGCTTTGGCGCGTTAGACGCCCATGTTTCTCGTGCGGCTTCCAAGTGGTTCTCATGTTGCGAGCTTACCCACGCTGAAAGGTGAAGAAGCGGTCGAGTTTCGCGAGCTGCATGACGCGAACGACGCTGGGTTGCGCGCCGATCAGGGTGACCGAACGTTCCTGGAGACGCAAGCGCATGGCGACGAGCTCGGTGAGAAAGCTCGAGTCGACGTAGCTGACCGCTCGCATGTCGATGGTTACCAGAGTCCCCGGGGTAATCGGCGCAAACGCGGCTGCGAGCTCCGGCTTGCGCGCGAGATCGTACTCGCCGGCGAGCTCAATATGGTGAGACGCGGCGGCATCATTAAGCTCCCTCATGGATGGGAGGTTACCCGAACAGAGCCTGTTTGGTCGGTCAGCTACCTGACGTTACTCGGGCGCTTGATGGGCAGCTCGGCGCGAACGTGGGTGCCGAAGCCGGGGAGCACTTCGACACTCAACTGCGCGCCGAGGCGCTGAACGAGCCAGAGACCGCGCCCACTTTCGGTGAGCAGATCGGCGGCCTTGCGCTTGGTCGATGCGTATCCTTCGCCGCGATCGGTGATGTGGAGCACGGCGTGGGTGCCGCGCCACTCGAGCGCGGCCTCGATAGGCCCGCCGGCGTGCTGTGCGACGTTCGCCGCTAGTTCTCCGAAGATAAGCTCTGCCGCCCGGAGGTCGGCCTCGGGCTCGGCCGCGCTCGCAAGGCTCTCGGCGAACTCGCGGCGCGCGCGGCGCGCGGCGCGCCAGTTGCTCGAATCGAACGTCCAGCGCTGCGATTCGACGAAGTTCACGATGAGCACCGCGACATCATCGCGCGATGGCTCGCGCATGCAGAACTTCTCGACGAACAGGGCGGGACTCTCGACGTAGAAGATCGCGTCGCTGCTCACGGCTTCTCGCAGGAGACGCTCGCCCGCGAACATATCGCGAGTGGCCTCGGTCAAGCCGTCGGTGTAGAGCGCGATCAAGGATGCATCGGCGAGGGATTCCGTAACCGACGCGACGTTCGGACGGACGTGGCGCAGTCCGATCGGCAGGCCGTCGGCTTCGAGCTCTTTGAGCGATCCGTCGTTTCGGCGGAGAAGCGGATACGGGTGCCCGGCGTTTGCATAGGTCACGGTGCGGCGACGCGAGTCGAAGACTGCGACGAATGCGGTCGCTACGGAGCCGGGAAACCGGCGCACCAGAATCCGCTCGGCGGCATCGAGAATGCGCACCGGATCGGGCTCATACATCGCCACGACGTTGATCGCGTGGCGGAGCTTGCCCATGACGATCGACGCCTCGAGTCCGTGCCCGGTCACGTCACCAACCGTCAGCAGTATGCGATGGTCGTCGAGGTCGAACGCGTCGTACCAATCCCCGCCGACCTGAACTTCATACGCGGCGGGACGATAGACCGCGCTCAGCGAGGCTCCCTCGATCTGCGCCAATCGCACCGGCAGCGTCGCCTGCTGCAGTGTTTGGATGAGGCGGCGCTCGCGGGCAAAGCTCTCCGCGTGATCCAACGCCAGCGACGTCCGCCGGCCGATCTCTTGGAGGAGCTCGAGTTCGCCGGAGTCGTAGTACTGGGCGCTCGAACAGACGACGATCGCCCCGAAGACCGTGTCACCGGTGAAGAGCGGCACCATCATCCACGAGCGCGGGTGCTCGGGGTCCAAAAGCGGACCCATTCGACCGACGGCATCGCTGCGAATCGCGCGCCGTTCGCGCAAAGCAGCCACGATCTTGCGTTCGGAGCCCTCGCGAAATCGCGCCTTCGTTCCCGCCGCCGCGACGATTCGCAAGTTGCCCTCGGTCAGGGTTGCGGCAACGGCTTGATCGGCGAAGCCGCCGTGGAGCCCTTCGACGACCAACTGCAGCGTTTGAGCGGTATCGAGCGTATCGAAGAGTTTTTCGGTGACGCGAGCGATGAAGCGAAAGCGCTCGGTGATCTCGCGCTCGCGTTCGAATGTCTTGATGTTTTCGAGCGCCATCGTGAGCTGGCGCGCGACGATCGCGGCGACGTTGACGTCGTGCGCGGCGAAACTGGAAGCGCGCTCGGATTCGACGAAGCTCAGCGCGCCGAACGCATGAGTCCCGGCGAAGAGCGGAATAACGATCATCGAACGCGCGCCGGCTTCAAGGGCGTGCAGCGGAGCGGAGAGCAGCAGCGGTTGTCGCGTGCGGATCACCTCTCCCACCGCTTTTTCGAGCGCGGCGCTCGCGCGGGAGATCTGCTTGCGCCGATCGGCGGTGGCCTCGAGATGGATTGTTCCATCGCTCTCGACGCGATGAACGGCGGCAAAATCGCTAAAATGCTCGACCGACGTTTCGAGCAGCCGATTGACGATCGTTACCCGGCTGAGCGACGACGAGAGCATCGCCGCCGCTTCCGAGATGAACTGGTTACCTGGATCGGCAGAGCGAGCGACCTCGGTGGCCGTGCCCGACCAGTAGAGCACGGCGTCGCGATTGTCGAGCACCGGGACGGCCGTCAGGGCGAAGGTGCGCGGCGAGATGCCGGCGGTGTAGGCGTGGTAGACCGCGTTGAAGCGCTCGGCGCAGCGGACGCAGCGGCGCCAGAGCTGCTCAACGCGCTGTACCTCGCCCTCTTCGAGCGCGCCCTCTCCGCTGGGCTCGCTGGGACGACAGGGGGTAATGCCGGTGATCGCGCCGCCCGCATCGGCCTGCCAGACCGCGTCGCACGTGCGAGCCATGACCGCGCGAATGGAGTGTAGCGCGCGCTGCGCAGCGGCCGGCGATAGCTCTCGCTCGTTTAGTCGTTTCATTGGCAGCCGGTTGGGAAACCTAGCTTGCGTGCAACTGATCGACCATACCAACCAGGTCCTTTCAAAGCTCTCGAGAGAGCGGGGAAGCACTCTTTCTCGTGCGCTCGAGCCCATTACCTTCGGCGACGGCCACGTGCTCTACGAAGCGGGCGCCAAAATCGAGCGGCTCTTCTTTCCGCTCTCGTCCGTGGTATCGATCATTCAAGTGATGCAGGACGGTTCGGCCGCCGAGGTTGGGATGGCCGGCCGCGAGGGCGTGGCGGGACTCGACGCGATTCTGCGCAACGGCGGCGCCGCCTCGGCGCGGCACGTGTGCCAAATGCCGGGCACGGCGTTCGCAGCGCCGGTCGCCACGGTACGCAAGGCGGTGAAGGACGACGAAGGGCTTCAAACCGCGCTGCTGCATTATGCGGGCGGGTATTGCTCGATGCTCGCACAGCTGATCGCGTGCAATCGCCTGCACCGCGTGGAGCAGCGCTGCGCGCGCTGGTTCTTGATGACGGTCGACCGCACGCGGATTCTCGAGTTTCCGATGACGCACGAGCGATTGAGTATGATGCTCGGCGTCCAGCGGCCTACCGTGACGGCCGTGTTGACGTCGCTGCGCGAAGCCGGTTGTCTGGAGAGCGGACGCGGCGAGGTGCGCATCACCGATCGCGCGCGTCTCGAAGCATTCGCCTGTGAATGCTACCCGATTTGTGCGAGTTACTTCGACCTGTAGCTGATTCGATGCCGCCACTTTTGGGGAAGAACGCTTGCAACGAAGGGCGGCATACGATAGGCCGCACGCTGAAGTAGGAGGCAAATTTGGCAGGCATACTCTGGGCAATCATCGTGATACTCTTCATCCTCTGGCTGCTTGGGTTCATGGCGTTTCACCTGGGCGGTCTCATTCACCTGATCTTGCTCGTCGCGGTCATCCTCATCGTCGTAAATCTGCTCACCGGACGGGGGCTGCGGACGTAATGGCGGCACGCAAGAAGAGCGCGAGCACGCGCAAGAAGAAGAGCACCCGGAAATACGGCCCCACGGCCGGGCGCAAGGTGAAGCGTGCGATGCACGAGATGAAGCGCGGCGAGCTCAAGTCGGGGCGCTCCGGAAAGAAAGTAAAAAGCCGAAAGCAAGCGATTGCGATCGGTTTGAGCGAAGCGCGCCGCTCCGGGGCTAAAGTCCCGAAGCGGAAGCGTTCTTCTTAAGCGGAGGCGTTCTTAGACGGGAGCTTCGAGCTCCGTCGCATTGGCGAGAGGCCCGCGGTCGGTCGTGACGCAGCCGCACGAGTGGAGCGCACGATCGACCAGACCTTTGGATGTCGGGTCGTCTCCGCAGATCGGAATATTCGCGCCTTGCTGCGGCATGTTGATCAGCGCGCGGACAACGCGGTGTGAATCCAGCTTGGCGGCGAGCATCTCGGCGCCGCTGTGCGCACCGTTGCCACGTTCCGCCTCGATGGCGTCAACGATCACCGCGCCGACGCCCGAGCCGACGGCCTGTACGGCGCGGTCGACTTCTTGGCGGGGGACCGCAAGCATGAGCAGTTCGGCGCGCATGGCCTGCCGGTAGGGTATCTCGGCGCGGGCGCCGAGTTCGGCCGCCGCCTGCTTGGCGCGTTCCTGGGCGCTGGGATCGGCAAAGGTGAGTTGGTGGCCCCCGCTACGAAGAAGGCGGCCGATTGCCTTCGCGCGGTCATCAGAGCCTACGATTCCTATTCTCATGGAGAGGTCGTACCCAGCCTTGCTTTGAGGAATCTGGGCGTGACACGGTTGCGCGGCTATGGTAAACTATCGGACTGTGCCCCGTGCCGGCGGCGACGGTGGGAACCCTTACGTGACGACGTGAGACGCGACTTCCCTGCGTAAGCTACGGCGCCCCTTCGACAAGCTCAGGGTGACACCGTCGGGGGCAACGTTGAGGAATTCGACTCTTGAACCTTATCGACGTCAACAACTTCGACGCCATGCGCATCGGGCTGGCATCGCCCGAGCAAATTCGCGCTTGGTCGTTCGGCGAAGTCAAGAAGCCCGAGACGATCAACTACCGCACGCTCAAGCCGGAACGCGACGGCTTGTTCTGCGAGAAGATCTTCGGCCCGACCAAAGACTGGGAGTGCCACTGCGGCAAGTACAAACGCATTCGCTTCAAAGGAATGATCTGCGACCGCTGCGGCGTCGAGATCACCCGGGCGAAGGTGCGGCGCGAGCGGATGGGCCACATCGAGCTCGCCACCCCGGTCAGCCACATTTGGTATCTCAAGGGCGTACCGAGCCGTATCGGCATCCTGCTCGACATGTCGCCGCGACAGCTCGAGAAGGTGATCTACTTTGCGGCCTACGTCGTGATCGATCCGGGCGACACGACCCTCACCAAGCGCGAGGTGCTCTCCGAGCAGAAGTATCGCGAAGCCCGCGATAAGTTCGGCAACCGCTTCAAGGCCGGCATGGGCGCCGAAGCGATTCGCGAGCTGCTGCGCGATTTGAACCTGCGCAAGCTTCAAGAAGACCTCCGCAAAGAGTTCAAAGAGACGAGCGGCCAGAAGCGCCTCAAGGCGATCAAGCGGCTCGAAGTCGTCGAAGCCTTCCTTTCGAGCGGCAATCGTCCCGAGTGGATGGTGCTCGCCGCGGTTCCGGTGATCGCCCCCGAACTGCGCCCGATGGTGCAGCTCGACGGCGGTCGCTTCGCGACCTCCGACCTCAACGATCTCTACCGGCGCGTGATCAACCGCAACAACCGCCTCAAGCGGCTGCTGGAGCTCAACGCGCCCGAAATCATCATCAAGAACGAGAAGCGGATGCTGCAGGAGGCCGTCGACGCGCTGATCGACAACGGCCGCCGCGGACGTCCGGTAACGGGTCCGAACAATCGTCCGCTCAAGTCGCTCTCCGATATTCTCAAAGGCAAGCAGGGACGCTTCCGGCAGAACCTGCTCGGCAAGCGCGTGGATTACTCGGGACGATCGGTGATCGTCGTCGGCCCGACGCTCAAACTGCATCAGTGCGGGCTGCCCAAAGAGATGGCGCTCGAGCTCTTCAAGCCGTTCGTGATGAAGAAGCTCGTCGACCGCGGGCTCGCGCACAACATCAAGAGCGCGAAGCGCATGGTCGAGCGGGTACGTCCCGAGGTTTGGGACGTGCTCGAAGAGGTCATCAAGGAGCATCCGGTGCTGCTCAACCGCGCGCCGACGCTCCATCGTCTGGGCATTCAAGCCTTCGAGCCGGTCCTCGTCGAGGGCAAGGCCGTGCATCTCCATCCGCTGGTCTGCACGCCGTACAACGCCGACTTCGACGGCGACCAGATGGCCGTGCATCTGCCACTCTCGGCGGGTGCACAGGCCGAGGCGCGGATCCTGATGCTCTCATCGAACAACATTCTGCTTCCGGCATACGGCAATCCGGTCTCGATTCCGACCCAAGACATGGTGCTCGGACTCTACTACCTCACCTTCAATCGCGATCAGTATAGCGGTCCGGCGAAGGCGGCGGTGCTCGACGATTACGAGCCGGCCGCACGTCCACCGAAAAAGAACGCCCCCGCCGCCGATATGCCGGGAGCGATTCCAACGTTCTACGACGCTAAAGAAGCGATCACGGCCTACGAGACCGATCAGCTCGGCCTCCAAGAGTGGGTCTACATTCGCTGGAAGGGCGAGCTGATCAGGACGACGGTCGGGCGTGCTATCTTCAACTTGGCCTTCCCCGAGGCGTGGAATCACGCATACGTCAACCAGATCATCGATAAGGGCAGCCTGCGCAAGATCATCACCGACTGCTACCGTCAATACGGCAACTCGGAGACGGCGCGGTTCCTCGACGCGATCAAGGATCTCGGCTTCCATTACGCCACGCTCTCGGGAACGACGGTCTCGATCAGCGATGTCATCGTTCCGCCGAATAAGGACGAGATCGTCGGCAAGGCGCAAGACGAGGTGGACGAGCTGCACCGGCTCTACGAGCAAGGCTTCATCTCGCAGGACGAGCAGTATAACAAGACGATCGACGTCTGGTCGAAGGCTTCCGAAGAAGTCACCAGCTCGATGCAGGCCTCGCAGAACCCACTCAATCCCGTCTTCATGATGGCGACCTCGGGTGCGCGCGGTTCGATCGCGCAGGTCAAACAGCTCGGCGGTATGCGCGGATTGATGTCCGACCCGTCGGGCCGGATTCTGGAGATTCCGGTCAAGGCGTCACTGAAAGAAGGCCTGACGGTTCTCGAGTACTTCATCTCGACGCACGGCGCGCGTAAAGGTCTTGCCGATACGGCGCTGCGCACGGCCGACTCGGGGTACTTGACGCGCCGTCTCGTCGACGTCGCGCAAGACGTGATCATTCGCGAGGAAGATTGCGGCACGAGCGCGGGGATCATCGTGAGCGATATCCGCGTCGGAAAAGAGATCATCGAGCCGCTGCTCGACCGGATCATCGGCCGGCGTGCATCGGAGGACGTTCGGCTCGATCCGAAGCGGCCGACGACGACGATCGTCGCCCGCAACGACGAGATCGACGAAGAGAAGGCCAAAGCGCTGCTAGATGCGGGCATCGGCGAGGTGAAGATTCGATCGGTGCTGACCTGTCAATCGAAGTACGGCGTCTGTTCGCTCTGCTACGGGCGCGATCTCGCGGCCGGCAAACGCGCCGACATCGGGACGGCGGTGGGCATCATCGCCGCGCAGTCGATCGGCGAGCCGGGCACGCAGCTCACTCTGCGAACCTTCCACACCGGCGGCGTCGCCACCGAAGACATCATCACCGGTCTGCCGCGCGTCGAAGAGATCTTCGAGGCGCGCAAGCCCAAGGGTCAAGCGACCATCGCCGAACACGCCGGTACGATCCGCTTCGGCGACGAGCGCAACAAGCGAATCGTCTACGTGGTCGATTCGACCGGCGAAGAGCACGAGTACGAGATTCCGCCGGGAACGCATATGCTCGTGCAAGAGGGTCAGACCATCGTGCCGGGCGATCAGTTCAACGAAGGCTCGCTCAATCCGCACGACATTCTGCGTATCAAAGGCGAGACCGCGCTGCAGAATTACCTGGTTCAAGAGGTGCAGAAGGTCTACCGTTCGCAAGGCGTCGACATCAACGACAAGCACATCGAGGTGATCGTCCGTTCGATGCTGCGCAAGGTGAAGATCGTGGAAGGCGGCGATACGCCGCTGCTCCCCGGTCAGCTCATCGAAGCGTCGCAGTTCCACGAAGCCAACGAGCGGATGAAGGCCGCGGGCAAGGAGCTGGCCACGGCAAATCCGGTGCTGCTCGGTGTCACCAAGGCGTCGCTCGCGACCGAGTCGTTCCTTTCGGCGGCGAGCTTCCAAGAGACGACGCGCGTTCTGACCGATGCGGCGATCAAGGGCAAGTACGACCCGCTGCTCGGCCTGAAAGAGAATGTCATCATCGGCAAGCTGATTCCGGCCGGTACCGGGATGTCGCGCTATCGCAACGTGGACATCCTGCCGGAGGGTCAGGACGTTGACGACGACGGCCGTCCGCGCCACGAGTACGACGTGCCCTACGCGACGATGACCGCCGACGATGCGGCGCTCGCCGAGGTGATGGGCGGAAACGGCGACGGGATGAGCCGGCTCGTGACCGCCTACGAGCGCAACCGCGAACCGCTCACGGTGCAATACGAGGGCGATTACGAGGAAGCGACCAGTCCGCACGCGGTACCGAAGAAGACGCAGTACGACCGGCTCAAAGGGATCAACCCAGAAGATCTCTAGCACGGTGTCATCAGCACGGTGTCATCCTGAGCGAAGCGCCGCAAGCGCGGAGTCGAAGGACGAAGGCGAAGGCCCCGCAGCGATGCGGGGCCTCTTGCTTGCTCATTTTAATACAAAGGAGCCCCTTGCGTGGCCACGAACGCGATTGGCCCCCCGCTTCTTTAGAGGAGCGACGAACCTACCACAAGAGCACTCACTATTCAATAGGGAGCTAATCTCGTGAGAAAACAACGAGCTTTATTACTTGCTGCGGGCGCAGCCATGCTGTTAGCGGCGTGCTCCGGCAGCGGCTCGCAGAGCAGCAGCGCCGGGCTGCCGTCGGCGGGCGCGAGCCAGGGCGTCAATCGCTTCGATCCGGCTCGCTCCGGCGTCGCACCCAAGTTCCTCGGGATGGTTGGGCACAGCCATCAGACCGCCCAACACGTACGAGGCGACGCGTTCGCGCCGCGGTCAATTTTCGTCTCCGACTTCGGGAGCGGCCTGGTCGAGCGGCTGAAGTACTCGAACTTCAGCAGCCTTGCGCCCATCAGCAGCGGACTCAACGGTCCAGACGGCAATTGGGTCGACCGGATCCCCGGAAACCTCTACGTTGCGAACTATGCCGGCCCGTACATCACCGAGTACAATACGTCGGGCAATCTGCTCTACACCTATAGCAACGGCATGGCCGACCCGGTCGGCGTGACGACCGACAAGAACAACAACGTCTACGAAGCCGACTTTAACTACACGGTGAGCGGCGGCGGCTACGTCAACGAGTACGCCCAGCAGAGCAACACGGTCATCGCGAGCTGCTCGCCCGGCGGCAACGTCGAAGGCGTTGCGGTCGACCGGCACCTCAACGTGTTCGTGTACTACAACAATCCCGCGGGCGGCGCCAACATCATCGAGTATACACATACTAATTCCGGTGGCGGATTCGCGAACTGCAACAACAGTACCGTGCTTCCGATCACGTTCGGCTTTGCCGGCGGCATGGTTCTCGACAAGCGAGGCCGGCTCGTCGTCTGCGACCAGGTCGGCACCGGTTCGGGTCCCGTGGTCGATGTCATCGCTGGGCCGCCGTACACCAGCATCACCGGAACGCTGGGCTCGGGATATTCCGATCCGTTCCACGTGACGATCGACATGCGCAATGACCGCGCCTACGTCGCCGATTTGGGCGCCGCGGTCGTTCAAGTTCTCGCTTATCCGAGTGGCTCGAGCGTCGCGACGCTCGGCAGCGCAAACGGGCTTACCAGTCCGGCGGCGGCAGTCGATAGCAAGAACTCGGTCATCAACCTGTAACCTACGGTACGATCCTCGTTACAAAAAGGGCGGCGCAGTTGCGCCGCCCTTTCCTTTTTTGAGAGAAGGTCGTCATCGGTACGCGGGCTCAGTTGGTGTCATCCTGAACACGCACATAGTGGTGTCATCCTGAGCGGAGCGCTCCTGAGCGAGCGCAGCGAGTCGAAGGACGGAGTGATGCTGAGCGTCGTTACGGTTTGGGAGGAGGCGCATAATCAATCGGCCCCCTCCACGGTGATGTCCTAGAGTATGCTTTGCGCGTTAACGTGAACGGGCATCGACGGCTTTCGAGCAAGCTCGTGAAAGACGTCGGTATTCCTGCGGCACGTTTTCAACGACGACCGTATGGAAGCCCGCGCTCAACCGCGTTCCGGTGGGAAGGCCGGCATCGACCGGTAGAGCGAGAACGCTATTGTGCATGCGGTGACTTTCGAGCAGGTTCGTACCGTCGGCTGAGACCGTGAATCGCTCGTCGCCGCCGAGCGGAAAGATCTTCGGATCGGTCTGCGCGGGATAGAGATAGACGTACATCGTGCCGTCCGGATTCGGAAGTACGGCGGCGTTGTAGCGGAAGCCGGAAACGGGCTTGAAGACCGCTTCGGCCGTCGCGATTGCGTGGGCCGCTGCGGGCAGAAATCCCGAATCGCTTCTCGCGGGGGTAAGGCGCGTCGCCGTGAACTGCAGACCGTCGGAACTGACGGCTTCGTAGGTGGTAAGGAAGGACGTTCCGGTGGGATCGGGCCTGCCGAAATCTAGGGCCCAGGCGCTGGGCGTCTGACGAGCGATGTAGTACTGCAGATCCGGTTGTATCCTTGCCGGCGATGGCCACTGCGGCATCCGTTCCATGCCATGCCGCTCGATCGTAGGCGTCGAGAGGTCGCCCTCGCTGGGTGATGGCCGCGAGCTGCTGCCGCGATGCGGGAGAGGGCTGCGGTGAGGGCGTTGACTGCTGTGCGATCGCCGGTTGCACGAACAAAACGAAAGCAGCGCGGTGGCTAGTGTTACGTGCTTCACGATTCCTCCGGTTTCGGCCAGATGAGCGAGACGATGAGTAAGACGCCGGCGTTCGCCACAAGGGCGAGAAGGCCGGGGTTGAGGCCCCACGGATTAATGCTGAGTGCGGCGAGCGGAACGGCCACTGCCAATCCGGTGAAGAGTCCGGCGCCGACGCTCCACGCGTTGGCACGTCGCCAGACGAACGCTGCGATCGTGCCCGGCGCGAACTGGGTGATGCCGTTGTAGTAGAGCAAGAGCAGTTCCACGACGGTCTTCTGCGAGGTGAGCCAGACGCCGAGGGCGAGCACCGCGACGACAAGCACGAGCACACGGGTGAGCATCGTTCGCGCGCGATCGCTGGTCGCAATGCCGAACGCATCGCCGGCGACGTTCTTGGTGATAACGCTGGCGCCGGCGAGCAGCAGCGCCGAAGCGGGAATCAGCGCGGCGAGCGCTCCCGCCGAGGCGACGAAGCCGAGGATCCACGGCGGATAGTGATGCTGCACGACCAGCAAGAACGATTGATCGACGGCGGTTCCTTTCAACCCCGGGGCGATCAACGCAGCGGAGAAACCGGCGAAGATCATCAGGCTCAAGAAGCATTGGTAGAAGGGGAGGAGCATTGCGTTGCGGCGCAGCGTGTCGCCGCTGCGTGCGCTGAAGATTGCATTCCAGGATTGCGGCCCCATGAAGAAGCCGATCCCCGAGAGCAGCACGGTGGTGACGAACCAGACGGTCCCGTGAAAGGCGCTGCCCGACGGCAGCACGAGCGTCTGCGGATGGAGCTGCGCGACCCGGTCGAACATCGCCGCCGGCGAGCCGAAGAAGCGAATGGGGATTGCAAGGCCGGCGAAGGCGACCGCGGCGAGCACGAAGATGTCTTTGACCACGCTTGCCCACGCCGTGCCGCGTAATCCGGCGCTGAAGACGAAGAGGGCGAGCACCAAGAAGGCGATGCAGACCGAGACGGTCGCGTCGTACGCGCCATAGCCGGCGATTCGCAAGAGAATCTGCAATCCGCTCAACTGCAGCGCGACGTAGGGCACGATCATCACAAACTGCAGAATCGCAATCGCCACGCCCAACGTACGGCTTTGGTACTGGGTTTCGAAAAAGTCTGGACCGGTGAGCAGGTTGCGTTCTTTGCCGACGCGCCAGACCGCGGGAGTGAGGAAGTAGCCGATGATGTATGCGACAGTGCCGTAGACCATGATGTAGAAGGCCGGCGCGCCTTGCGAATACGAGAGCCCAGCGATGCCCAAAAACGTAAAGGTGGTGTAGATCTCGCCGGCGAGGAGCACCCAGAGAAAGAGCGTCCCGAAGGAGCGGCCGCCGACGATATATTGCTGCGGATCCATCTTGACGCGGCCGACGGCGAGCAACGCAAAGACGATCGTGCCGAGCACCACGACGGCAACGATCGAAAGCGCGATGCCGGCGCCGGTCACCAGCGACCCTCCGAGCGGCCGATGCTCCAGAGAAAGCCCGGCGTGAGCACAACCCAGATCACGATCCATGCCAGAAGAAACGGCACGCCGAGGATCCGCGGCTCGACGCGATTGACGAGCGGAATGGCGACGGTGAGCGCTGCAAGCGGGATTGCGGCGAGGAGCGCCCGCAGGAATCGAGCGCCCGAGGAAGGGGCAGGCCGCATAGCGGCGCATTTACGCCACGCTATGCAACAACGTCCTTCGTATATCGGGCCGATCGTCGTGATCGGAATCGTCGTGGTGATCGGCTTCTGGGTCGCCGGCACCTACAACTCGCTCGTGACGCTCGGCCAAGCGGTCGACGCGCAGTGGGGGCAGGTGCAGAACGTCTACCAGCGGCGGGCCGATTTGATTCCGAACCTGGTCGCGACCGTCAAAGGCGCGGCGAACTTCGAGTCGAGCACCTATGAATCGGTGGCCAAGGCGCGCGCGAGCGTCGGTCAGATCTCGCCGGAGGTCGTGCAGAACGCGATCAACAACCCGCAAGACTTTGCCAAGTATGCCGCGGCGCAAGATCAACTCGGCTCCGCGCTCTCGCGGCTGCTGGCGGTCGTCGAGAACTATCCGCAGCTCAAAGCGACGGAGAACTTTCAGACGCTTCAGGCGCAGCTCGAAGGAGCCGAGAACCGGATCGCCTTCGAGCGCAAGAAATATAACGATGTTGCTCGAGACTTCAATACCAAACGCAACACCTTCCCGACGGTGATGATCGCCGGAATGTTCGGCAGCCGTTTCAACGAGAAACCGTACTTCCAGTCGCAGCCCGGCGCGGAGAAGGCGCCGGTGGTCAACTTTAGCCCGTGACCCGCTCCGAGACCGACGAGATCGCCCGCGCTATCGCCAAGGCCGAAGACGGAACGACCGGGCGGATCGCGGTTCGGATGATTCCCGATGCCGAGACCGACGCATTCGAACGCGCGAAGCACGAGTTCGGGCATGCCGGTCTGCACCGCCACGAGCACCGTAACGCCGCGCTGATCCTGGTCGCACCGAAGGCGCGCCGGTTTGCCGTGATCGGCGACTGGGCGCTGCACCAGCGCGTCGGCGACGCGTTCTGGGACGACGTGGTGGAGAGCAGCAAACCGTACTTCGCGCGCGGCGAGCTGGTGCCGGGCATTCTCTATGCGGTCGGGCGAATCGGCGAGGCGCTGCACGCGCATTTTACGGAAGGATCGACAGCGTGATCGCGGCCGCGTTTGCGCTGACCTATCTGCTGGCCGCGGCGGAGTTCAAAGTTCCGCCGACGCCCAACCACTACGTGACTGATACCGCCGGCGCGCTCTCGGGCGGCGCACGGACGTCGTTGGAGAACGAGCTCCAGGCCTACGAGCACTCGACCGGCCATCAAATCATCGTCTGGATCGCCAATACCACCGGCGAGGTTCCGCTGGAAACCTACACCGGCGAAACCGCCGATCAGTGGAAGATCGGGCACAAGGGCAAGGACGACGGCGCGGTTCTCTTTCTCTTCATGCAGGACCATAAGGTGCGCATCGAGGTTGGATACGGCCTGGAGAGCAAACTGACGGACGCCGATTCGCGTCGGATCATTGACGACGACATCGTGCCGAAAATGAAGGCGAACGACGTTGATGGTGCCGTTTCGAGCGGGGTCGCGGCGATGCTCACGACGATTACGCCCGCCTATACCGGCGTCACGCCGCCGCCGGCTCCGACGACCTCGACGATGAGCACGGGGGTGGTAATCCTCATGGTCGTTATCATCGTGCTCGGCTTTGGATTTCTCGTCGTCGTGATCGTGTTGCAGGTAATCGGCAGCATCCGATACGGGTACCTCGTACTGCGTGAGGGTTCGGTCGGTGCGAAGCGCGATATGCGGCGCTGGCCGCTCTGGGGCGGAGGCGCGTTCATCGGCGGTTGGTCGTCGGGAGGCGGCGGCGGCGACTTTGGCGGAGGCGGCGGATTCTCGGCGGGCGGGGGCGGCTTTGGAGGTGGTGGGGCCTCAGGCGGCTGGTAGAGCGAACGGCTGATGCTGCCGCTGGTCCTCGGAGCTTCTCTGCTCGTCTACGACGTGCTGATCTCGGCCGGCCACGAAGGCCGCCCCGCGAGCTGCGCGCATTTCCCGCAGCACCATTGCAACCTTGGTGCCGCCGGAGAGCGTGATTGGACGCCGATCGTTGCCGATGCGGCGACGGCGATCTTACGCAGTCACGGCATAACCGTTGCGCGGCTCCCCGCCGATTTCGCCGGAAACTATCGTGTGGGCGCGACGGTCTTCATCCATTTCGACGGCTCGAATCCACCCTGCGCGAGCAGCGCTTCCATCGGCTATCAACACAAGCGCGACGCACCCGCGGCCGCAGCATGGCGCAGCCTGTACGGAGTCTATTGGCCCTTCGGATTCCAGCCGGATAACTTTACGGCGGGTTTGCGCGGCTACTATGCGTTCAAGCAAGTTGACGCGCGAGATGGAAGTTTGGTGCTGGAGCTTGGCGAAATCAGCTGCCCCGCGCAGCACCAATGGCTCGCGCCACGCTTGCATTGGGAAGGTGCGCTATTAGCATATTTTTTGAGCCAGCGAATTGGGAAGGGAGATGTCCCGAAGCCTAGCCCCGACCGATAGCAGCATCGACGCATCTGCGCCGATCGCGCGTCCGCGCGTCGCGGAGCGCCTTGCGGTCGCAGGCGGTTATCAAATCGCGTTGCTCATCGCTCCTGCCGGGTATGGGAAATCGGTCGCGCTTCGTCAGCACCTTCGCAGCCTGAGTGAGCCAAACGTATGCTTTGCATTGCGCTCCGAACACTCGACGCTGCTTGGGTTCCTGCGCGGCTTCGCCGAGGCATTGCGGGAGGAGGCGCCGCACGCGATGATCGCGCTGGCCGGCGCGTACGAACGCAGTACGGATTCACCTCGGCGCGGCGCCGATTTGGCGCGTTGGATGCACGCACATTTGGAGAACGTTTCAGGCGTCATCGCCATCGATGACGTTCACGTCGCCGGGGGAGATCCGGAGGTCGGGCGATTTCTGACATCGCTGATCGAGCGGACGAAGGGAAAGATTCGCTGGATTTTGGCATCGCGCGCGACTACGGGCCTTCCGATCGGAACGTGGCTCGCCTATCGAGACGCCGATCTGGCGATCGCGGAAGGCGAGCTGGCATTTACTCTGGACGAGGCGCGCGAGGCGGCCGACCGCCTCGGACTTGGCATTAGTGACGACGAGCTCGCCGATATCCTGCGGCTGACGGAAGGCTGGCCGGCGGCCATGAGCTTCGCGCTGCGCTCGTCGGTGCGATCGAACGATTTAGGCAATATCTCGGCCCTCACACGTGAGATGATCTACCGGCTTCTAGCCGAGCAGGTTTACGCAACGCTCGACGACGATGAGCGATCGCTGCTGGACGTTGCCATCGCGCTTCCAGCAATCGACCTCCGCGTGCTCGAACGCGCCGGCTTCGATCGCGCACTCACGATCATCGAGCGACTACGAGAACGCACGGCGTTCATCTACGAGGAGTCGCCACACATCTATCAATGTCACGATCTGTTCCGGGACTTCTTGCGCTATCAGAGCGCGCTCGCCGGGAAACGCTCGCAGCAGCTCGTTCATGCACGGGCGGCGGCCGCGCTCGAAGCCGACGGCGACGTCGAACACGCCCTGGCATCGTACGCAGCAGCGGAGTCAACGGCCGATATTCTCCGACTGCTGGAAAAGCACGGCTTCGATCTGCTTGAGCGCGCCCGAAGCGATATCGTCGCGCGCGCAGTCGAATCGCTCGACGATCGGACGCGCAGGGAAAATGCAGCCGTGCTCGCGTTGCAAGGTGCACTGTTCGCAAGCGCCGGCAAGTTCGCGCGAGCCGAATCGTTCTTCCGTCGTGCGTTGGCCCGTTCGGGTAACGACCGCGACCTTTTGGCTCGGACAAGCCTGCGTCTAGCGTCGTTGATTGGTAATCAGGGCCGCGAGGTGACGGCTGTGCTTGACCCTATATCGGACGACGTCAGACAGTCTGCAGCACATAGGGCCGAGGCCTTGTCGTTAGCCATTGCGCAAAAATTGATAGCCGATAACAAGTCACACATTGGCGAGGCCGTAGAAAAGATCGAATCGCTAATGCCATTCGTTGAGATGGAAGCAACACGCGCGCGCGTCTTGCACCACCTCGGAATAATAAATAGGCACACTGGCAAGATTGACCAGGCGTTTGAAAGACTCGTGCAAGCGAAGAACCTGGCACTCGAGCTTCACTTCTATGCTATTGCGGCTCGCACGCTTGCGGTGCTCTCGAATTTGTCGCTCCAGGAGCGTGACGACGTAGAGGAGCAGCTCCGATATGCAGAGATAGCCGCCAATGCGGGGGCGAAAGCGGGCGACGTGTTCGCGGTGCGGACGGCACTGTTGCAAATGTTAAGCGCTGCGACGCGCAAAGGGGACATCTGCAAAGCGGCCGAGATTGAAAGACAGCTAACGGTGGTAGGGATGGACGCCCGGGCCGAGCATTACGTCACGCTTTTTCGAGGCGTGAGAACGGCGTGGGAAGGATGTTTTGCGGAAGCTCACGGTCTACTTGCGGCATGCTGGCGAGAGATGCCTAATCCAGTTGACAGGGCGGTGGCTGGCGCGGAATATGCTCTATTCTTGTCGCTTGATGGTTCGCGGGAGGCTTCATTGGCGCAAACGCGCGATGTTATGGCGATCTTGCGGACTATACAGCCTCGAGGGCTCTTTGGGAGTCGTGCATTAGCCGTGTGTCGTGCCTTTTGTGCGCTTTCGGAGTTCGCCAACGGACGGTTTGCGAACGCTCAGCGCCTTCTGCGCGGCCAGAGAAACGACGATGCGATCGAGCAGCTGGTAACGAAGGCGGCGACGCTCATAACGAGGCTTTACGGCACAGGCGCCGCCGACGAATCGTCGAGAATATCCGACCAGATCGGACGGCTGGTGACCTTGGGATACGGGGATGTCGCGAGGGTTATGGCCGCCGTCGATCGGACGCTAGCGAGCGCCACGCGGACGGCCCCGGCATGCCTGACGGCGTCGGAACGAGATGTGCTGCGACGGCTAGCCGAGGGCCTCATCCCCAAGGACATTGCTGCGGAAACCGGTCGAAGCATTCACACAGTGCGCGTTCATATCGCAAATGCAATCGCCAAGTTGGATTGCCACGGTCATTCGGAGGCAATACGCGCCGCTAAGCGACGCGGCCTCATCTGAGGGCGGCTGCGCTCCCCGCTGGCCATTACAGGAAGAGCACTCAATACGTCCGTAATCCCCGTACTCTCTTTTCCCCGTGAGGAGGTACGATGCTTAGCTTGCTCATCATGCTTCTCATCGCGTTACACGTAACGCCGCCGGACCCGTTCTAGCGGCCTCTAGCTGAAGCTTAGGCTCGCAAATCCCCGTGGTGGCGTCTTGTGCGCCACCCAGTTGGCACTCGTCCATGCCAGAATCACGGCATGGACGAGTATTTTATCGGGGCGGGGGCGCTCCTGACGGCTGGGCCTGAGGCGACGATCGCCCGGGCCACGCTCCACGCCCAACCGGCGCCCGAGCTCGCTGGCCAGGTCGAAGCGGCGCTGGTCGATTTCGAGGCGGTCCAGCTCAGCGAGGTCTCGCGCGTCCTCATCGTAGCCGCCGGCTGGAGCGGGTCTCGATTCCATGCCGAGGTCGTCCGCCGGCTCATCGTGCAGGGCGAATGCGCGCTGCCGGATGTCATCGCCACCCTCGCCGAGGCAACGGGCGCCAACGTGATCCACTTGTTCGCGCATTGGGATCCCGACGAAGCCACCGTCACCGGTCTGGCCGAGCGAGGCGTCCGGCTCGTGAGTCACCCGCTAGCCGCAATCGGACCCGCGGCGCTGGTCTCGGGGCAACGATTGGAGCGCTGGCCGCTGCCGGGCCGCGCCGCCTAGGAAGCGCTTCGTTCAGGCGGCTCCAAGGGTGAGAACGCACGATGCAGCTAGAAATGCTGCTTATGCCCAATGCCCGCGTTGCGGTCATCGACGACGATCGCATGGTCCGGGAGATGTTGGAACTTGGACTCTCCCGCGAGGGCTACGAGGTTCGGACGGCCACCGACGGCCTCGCCGCCCTCGAGCTCGTTAAGGTCTTCGACCCCGAACTGATCGTCCTCGACATCATGATGCCGAAGATCGACGGCGTCACGCTGCTGCCCCGGCTGCGCGAGATCACCCAGGCGCCGATTGTCATGCTCACGGCCAAGGGCGGCACCGAAGACAAGGTGCGCTCGCTGAGCTCAGGCGCCGACGATTATCTCGTCAAGCCTTTCGTCTTCGAAGAGCTCATCGCGCGTCTTCAGGCAAAGCTGCGCCGCCCGCAACTCATCGAAGAGAACGTGCTGCGCTGGCGCGACATCTCGATCAATCCCGCGACGCGCGAAGCCTGGCGGGGAAAAGAGCCGCTGGAGTTTACCCAGCGTGAGTTCGATTTGCTGGAAGTCTTCATGCGCGAGCCGCGCCGCGTCTTCAGTAAAGATCATCTGCTTGAGATCGTGTGGGGGCACGACTTCGAAGGCGGGCCGAATATCGTCGAGACCTACATCTCCTACCTGCGAGCGAAGGTCGACCGCCCCGGCGAGCCGGGCTCGTTCATTCGAACGGTGCGCGGGGTAGGATACGGCCTCTCCCAGTAACGGTAGCGGTGGAGCACTAACGTGAAACTGGCAGCGCGACTCTCCGCTCTGTACGCGGTGCTGCTCGGCGTCACGGTGCTGATCGTCATTTTGGCCTCGTCGATCGCCTTGGTCTTCGAGCTCTGGCAGTTCTCCGGCGACGTGATGGTCGCCAAACACGAAGAAGCGCGCATTCTCGTCGATCAGTATCGGCGCGAGGGAATGACGCTCAAGCAGGCCGCGCCCGAGATCGTGAACTCACTCGGCGGCATCGGCTTGCGCGTTACCGTCTACGATCTCAAAGGCCACTATCTAGCCGGCGACAAGACGCTGCGCCCGAAACCGCTCGCGGGCGTGCTCGCCGCCGGCGGCATGCAACACTTCATTCCACCCTCGCTGCGCGGTCCGCAAGTGACTACGATTCACTCGCCACACGGCACGACGCACGTCTATACCTATCGCGGCACGTTTCCGCCGGTTCCACCCGATCCGACCCGGCTCGAGCCGCTCTCGTTAACCTACGTTGAAGGCGGATACGTCGGCTTCGCACCGTCGTTCCCGCTCTTGCTCGTCTCGCTGGTTCCGTACTGGCGCATCGTGCTCACCATCGCGCTGGCGGCGATCATAGTCTCGTGGTTCGTCGGTCGGCTCTTCGCGCAGCAGTCACTGCGGCCGATCAACGAAGTGAGCAGCTCGCTGCGCGCGCTTGCCGACGGCGACTACACGCAGCGGCGCTTCGTAATGGCCGGCGGCGACGAGATCGCCTCGCTGACCGCGGCCTTTAACGATGCGGTGGAGAGCGTCGCAACGGCGATCGATCATCGCCGTCACGCCGAGGAGCGCATGCGGCAGTTCGCAGCCGAGGCCTCGCACGAGCTGCGCACGCCGCTGACCGTCATTGCCGGCTATATCGACGTGCTGCGCCGCGGTGCGATCGAGGAGCCGCGGATCGCGCGGCAGATTCTCGCGACGATGTCGATCGAGAAAGAGCACATGCGCGGCTTGATCGACCGCTTGATGCGGCTCGCGCGGCTCGATTCGGAGGCCGCGCCGCAAGTCGAGCAGATCGACGTGGCCGATCTCTTCCGCAGTCAGGTCGAGGCGGCACGGCGATTGGACGACCGCCGCACGATCGATTACAGCGTCGACGGCGTCAAGACGATTGCGGCCGACCGCGGCGAGCTGGGCGAAGCCGTCTGGAACGTGATCGAAAACGCGCTGAAGTATGCGCCCGAAGCACCGATCCATCTGCGCGCATCGCGCACCAACGGCCATGCGGTGATCACCGTGCGCGACGAGGGACCGGGGATGTCGGAGTCCGAGCGCCTCCATGCTTTCGAACGCTTCTACCGGGGCGACCAGCGCGGCGAGATCGCCGGCACAGGACTCGGCTTAGCCATCGCAAAGCGCGCGGTCGAGCGCGCGGGCGGCGAGATCGCGATCGATAGCGCGCCCGGCCAAGGCACCGCCGTCACGATCACGATCTAGCGCTTTCCCAGACCAGCTTCAGGTCACGCGCGCGCGCTTTGCCTATAATCGTGCTCATGGTGCGACGTGCCGCTGCAGCATTGCTCTCTTTGCTGTTGCTATTCGCCGTACTCACGCCGGCCGCACCGGCCCAGACCGATTCCGGTGAGATCGACATCGTCGTGGCCGACGCGACCACCAAGCAGCCGCTCGAGCTATCACGCGTGCTGCTCGACGGACCGGTCATTACCTCGGAACTGACCGGAAAGAACGGCAAGGTCACCTTCACCGACGTTCCCGACGGAATCTACCGGGCGCGCATCGTCAAGCGCGGCTACACGAGCCTCACCTCGGCATCGTTCGAAGTGCTCGACGGGCGCGTGGTTACGGTGAGTTTCTCATTGGCGATGGAAAACGGCGGCCTCAAAGTGATCGGCGAGGTGACCGCCAAAGCCTCGGTGGCGATTTCGTCGACGAGCATCGATCAAAACTCGCCGCAGCGACGCCTCTCGACCGATCTCGCCGATGCGATGAGCAAACTCTCCGGCGTTACCGTCTCGACGTCGAGCGACGACAGCGACGCGACGCAGACGATTTCCTTAGAGGGCCACGACCCGTCGCAGACGCAGCTCACGCTCGACGGCATTCCGCTCAACGCGCCGGGCTCGACGGGGAATCTCGGCGCATTCGCGACCGATCTCTTTCAAGGCGCCTCGGTGCACACCGGCCCGTCACTGGGCGGGCTCGGCGGCGCGGTGAACTTCAGCACGCTGCAACCGACGCTGAGCTGGATCACCCAGATGCAGCTGTCGACGGGCAGCAACGGTCGCTACAATTACTCGGTCGCGGAGACGGGATCGTCGGGCAAGTTAGGCCTTGCGGTGCAAACCGTCAGCCGGCTCTACCCCAGCCTCGTTGACGGGGAGGTCTATCTCGACGCGAGCGGCCTCGACTACAACCACGACGGCGACAGCTGGGTCTCCGGCAACATCCTCTCCGCGCGTTACGATTTCGGCGAGAGTAATTCGCTGACCGGAATGTTCATGAACTCGACCCGGAACACGAACATCGTCTGCCTGCGGTACAACGGCGATCCGGCGACGACGCTCCCCTGCGGATACGGGCCCAATAATAGCGACGCAACCAACGTGCAGCTCTACTCGCTCTCCGACACGGCGCTGATCGGGGCGACGCAAGTCCAGGCGTCGGTCTTTTCGCTCGATTCGAGCGGGCTGTTGAACCAGCTTGCGCTCTACGTGAACGGCGCGCCGTCGCCGAGCGGCTTCTCCAACGACACGCGCTCGACGGGATATGCGGTGAACGCGACGCTGCCGGCACAGCAGCGCCATACGATCTCGATTCAGGCGTACGGAACCTCGTCGCAGTTCACGACGACGCCGCTGGTGCCGCAGGTCGCGCAGTTCTACAGCGGCTCGGAGACGACGCAGTACAACGTGCTGCAAGCTACCGACACGATCCACTCGAGCGACAAGCTGATGCTCTTCGGATCGGCGGGTTTGAGCACCGCAACCGGTAACACCGGGCTCTCCGAACTCGCCAGCGTCGGCGGCACCTGGCGGCCGACGACGCGCGATGCGTACAGCGCCTCGTTCGCACTCGGCGGGGCGGCGGCGACGCAGGGGCGATTAGAGATTCTCAGCGATCCGACGATGCTGCGGTTCGATTGCAACGGGAAGGTGGCGTACGGCAACGCCCCTGGCCAGCAGCCCTCGAACAGCTCGTCGAACTCGGTACGCGTCAGCTACACGCACCAGCTGCACGGGGGAAACGTCTCGCTCACGCTCTACCGTCAAGTGCAGAACGGCGTCTTGCTGCCGGTCTACGTCAACGGTTCGATCATCAACCAGCTCGGCGAGCTTCCCGCCGATTACCTCTCGCAGGTGGCGGCGATCTACAACTCGCCCGCGGGCTGCAACGCGCCGCCGGGCACGCCGTTTCTGCCGCAGCAGCTCTACTTTACGACGCCGGTCTCGGGCGTGCAGCGGCTCTATCAGGGCGCGGAGCTCACCGGGTACGCGACGTTCGGGAGTCTCGTCGTGCAGGCGTTTTACAATCTCACCGGCGCGCAGGCCAACTCGAGTACGTACATCTTCGACAATCCGTTTTCGATCACGATTCCGGGCGAGCAGCTTCCGAACGTTCCGCTCCAACGCGCCGGCATTACTTTGGATTACAAGGCGCCGGGGTCGATCTTGGAGTGGCTGGCCGACGCGCAGCACGTCAGTTCGAACAATCCAAACAACTTGCCGGCGTATACCACCTTCGATGCCGGCGTCACCGCGCAGCTGCAACGCGGAACGCTGACCTTTGCAGCGTCGAACATCACCAACACGTACGGCGCGGTCTTCGCCAGTCCGGCGAATGCGGTTGCGTTCACGACGGCGGGCGGCTACGTGATTCCGAACATCGCGCGGCCGCTGATGCCGCGCACCTATTCGGTGACCTATTCCGCGCGCTTCGGCCAAGGCGTCTCGTCGCAGACCGCGTCGACGTTCCAGCCGCGCGGCGGCGGGCGCAACTTCGGCGGGGGCCCCGCCGGTGCGGGTGCGCCCGGAGGACCGGGCGGACCCGGTGGTGGTCCCGGCGGCGGACGCGGTTTCCAATCGCTCTTCTCGCCGCTGCCGCAGACGCCGCCGGCCGATCCGTTTGTGGTCGGCGCGAATCAGGTGGCGTGCAGCAGCGAGAACGCTCCCAAGGCGCATCAGCTTTCCACCGAGCTCAAGGCGTACGTCGCGCAGATCGAAGCGGCACGCACCGCGGCGGGTTATCCTGCTACGATGCTCGCGCCGGCGCTCACCGACGCGACCGTCACCTATCATGGCATGGGTACGACCTACTCGATCTCCGTTACGCCGAAGGGAACCGGCGTGCTGCGTGCGCTGGCCGGGTGTCTCACGATTCACATCGCGCGCAGCGACGATGTGACGCAGCGCAAACTCTACGCCTCGACGACGCCGCTCTTCTTCGTGCCGCAACTCAACTTTATGCCGGTCGTTGGCCTCTACTTCGTCGCGCGGCAGGCGCCGGCGGGGCAGGAGATGTTCCGCGTCTACAAACTGCCGGCGACGCCACCGCCGACGCCGTTTGAAGTGCGCGTCTCGGCGTCGTGCACCGGGCAAGTGCGCAATCTCGCGACGCAGGCGCTGACCGAGCTCAAGAACCACTTCGCAACGGGCGCGGCGACGCCGAGCTGGACGGTTACCGAGCATCAAGCGAGAGGCGGCCTCTGGTACGAGCTCGATCCGGGGGATGCAACAGTCGTTCCCGCGCTGCTGGTCTGCGGCCGGATGGCCGCGACGACGACGCAGGAGCTTTCGCAACGCGGATTCGACGGCAAGACCGTGCCCGAGCTCAACTACGCGCCGGGTTTGGGACTCTATCTGATCCGGCCGGCGCCTCGGTCGACACCGATGCCCTAGCGCTACGGCTGTGCGGGGGACTCCGGCGAGCGCCCTTGATGGCGCGCGAGCTCGACCATCTCGCGCATCCGCGGATGCTCGCCGCGAATCGTCTTGACCCAGGCTTCAAACGGCGGCACCGGCTCGCCGGTGCGGAAGAGCAAGTACCAGACGTTCATGTCGCCCATGAGTGAGAATCGCCGCTTGAGATCCTTCGCGAGCGATTCGTAGGAATCGAACGACCGCAGGTAGTTTGCGAACCCCTGGTGTTCGCGCGCGGCTTCGCAGAGTTCGCCGGCGTTGACGATCGTCGCGCGCACCTTACGCGGCATGCGCAGGACGCCGGGAGTGGCAAGCACGCGCTCGATGTCGAGGTCGTCGTACGCGGCGACATACGCCGGATCGAAGCAGGCAAACGCCGCTCGGTAGGCGTCCCAGTGCGCGGCGATCTGCTTCCAGCTTACGCCGGCTTGGAAGACCGCCCGCGTCATCACTTCGAGATAATCCGCGTCGCCCGCGGGCACGATTACCTCGGGAATCGTTTCGGCCACGACACACCCTTCGTGGGCGCGCCACGAGCGCCCCGGGGAGGCAGGGACCGGCGCGGCCGAGGTCGCAGAATCGGCTCACACATTGCTACTCTCGTCACGTGGTCGGATTCTCGGTTGCTCGGGGTTACAAGTCCACACCGTCGGCAGAGTCTTCTAAGGAGTTTCTCGTTTCGTGTACGTAGATGAAATGCTCAACTGTGTGGACTGCGGACGCCAGTTTGTCTTCAGTTCGGGCGAGCAACGCTTTTACGAGCAAAAGGGTTTTCAGAACAAGCCGAATCGCTGTCCGGATTGCCGCCAGGCGCGCAAGCAGATGCGCTCGAGCGGCGGCGGTGGCGGCAATGGCGGTGAACGCAGCGGCGGACGTCCGCGTGAGATGTTCACCGCAACGTGCAGCCAATGCGGCGGCGTGGCCGAGGTTCCGTTCAATCCGCGCGGCGACAAACCGGTGTACTGCCGGGACTGCTTCGCCTCGCGGCCCTCGTATCGCTGACCGCCCGAGAAGCGTCCGCGCAGCCTAAGTCTTCCTACGACGCCGTTATCGTTGGGGCGGGCCATAATGGTTTGGCCTGCGCGGCGTTGTTGGCGAAGGCCGGGCTCTCGGTGGCCGTCTTCGAGCGGCGCGCGGCGATCGGCGGTGCGGCCGTCAGCGAAGCGAACATCTGGCCCGGCTACACGCTCTCGACGGCCTCGTACGTGTGCAGCCTGCTCGACCCCGTGCTCGTCGACGAGCTCGAGCTCTGCGCGCGCGGCCTTTCGTACTATCGAAAGGATCCGTACGCGTTTACGCCGCTGCTCGATGGGCGGTCGTTGCTGCTGGGCACCGATCGCGAGAGCAACGCGCGCGAGATCGCGGCCTTCGATCCGCGCGACGTCGCCGGCTTCGCCGATTACGTGGAGCGGACCGACCGCTTAGGACGCGCGCTCTTCGATTCGTTTACCGACGACGATCCGCAGTTCGGACGCTTCGATGCCGAAACGCAGCAGCTGCTGCGCGGCTCGGCGGCCGAGCTCGTGGAGCGATACGTCTCGAGCCCGGTCTTGCAGGCCGAGCTCGCCAACGACGGACTGATCGGCACCTACCTCGGGCCGCGCGATGCCGGAACCGGATACGTGCTCGCGCATCATCTCGCCGGCCGGCTGCTGGGATCGCAAGGCTCGTGGGCCTTCGTGCGCGGCGGGATGGGCGCCGTCTCCGGTGCGCTCGCGTCGGCGGCGCGCGCGTACGGCGCGGAGATCTTTTCCGATGCGGCGGTGGCGCGAATCGTCGTCGGCGACGACGGCGCGGCGCGCGGCGTCGCGCTGCACGACGGGACGACGGTTGCGGCGCGTGCGGTCGCATCGAACGCACATCCGCGCACGACGTTTTTGGAGTTGCTCGATGAGTCGCTGTTCGATTCCGAGTTCGCCGCGAAAGTGCGAACGTGGCGGACGGCCGGGCCGTCGCTGAAGCTGAATCTCGCGCTGGGCGAGCTGCCGGATTTTACCTGCCGTCCCGGGACGAACGCGCAGCCGCACCATCGCGCGACGATTCACGTCGCGCCATCGATCGATTACCTGCAGAAGGCGTACGAGGACGCCGTCGCCGGCGGTGAGAGCGAAGAGCCGTTGATCGAATGTTTCCTGCAGACGCCGACGGACGCGTCGCTCGCACCGCCGGGTAAGCACATCCTCTCGATCTTCGCGCAGTACTTTCCGTACGACCGGCCCGACGGCTGGAGCGCGGCGAAACGCGACGCGGCGGCCGAGAAGGTCGTTGCCATTCTCGCGCGTTACGCGCCGAATCTGCCCGCGGCGATCGAACATCGGCAAGTGCTCGCAGCGCCGGATTTAGAGGATCGCTTCGGATTGATCGGCGGGCACATCTTTCACGGAGAGTTGCTTCCGGGGCAAATTTACGAAGACCGCTTTGCGACCCGGACGCCGGTGCGCAATCTCTACCTGTGCGGTTCGGGCGCGCACCCGGGCGGCTGCGTCAGCGGCTTCCCGGGCAAACGCGCGGCGCACGCGATCGTCCGCGACGTCGCGGCTTCCTTGTGAGGGAGCCCTGCGGAGAAGCGCGAACGGGGGTCTTACCGCTCGCCTACCCGAGCGGCTATGCTGCTTGCAAAACGTCCGACTGATTGGAGAGTTCGCCATGCGAGTACCGACCGGTTCATTAGTCGCTACGGCCACAGCGTTCTTGGTCCTCACGAGCTGCATGGGAGGAACGTCGGCGCCGGTGCCGGGTCAGGCGGCGAGTGCCGGCCTCCATGGTCGGCGTCCCAGCGGATGCCCGTGCATTTACGTTACCAATCCCGTCTATGCCAGCCAGTCGGTTACCGTGTATCCGACGTCGGCGACCGGCAACGCCGCACCGATTCAGGTGATCAGCGGCGGAATGACGCAGCTCGCCGCACCGTACGGCATCGCCGTCGACGCCGAGGGCGAAATTTACGTCGCGGACTACTTAGGAACGGGATCGAACCCGGGTGCGGTCGAGGTGTATGCGCCCGGAGCCAACGGCAACGTTGCACCGATCGAATACATTTCCGGTAACGCGACGGGCATGAGCGAACCCGCCGGCGTCGCAATCGATCCACTCAACGGCAACATATACGTGCTGAACGACGGAAACTATAGCGTAACGATGTATGCTCCTGGCTCGACGGGAAACGTTACTCCTATCGGAAGGATCGCCGGGAGCCGCACGAAGATCACCGGCCAGGGCTTCGGACTCGCCTTCGACCCGAGCGGAAATCTCTATATTAGCCAGGACAGCAACGACAGCATTACGGTCTATGCGGCCGGTGCAACTGGGAACGTCCGGCCGATCCGCACCATCGCCGGCCCGCGCACGAAGCTTGAAAGTCCGGTCAACCTCACCGTCGATTCCAGCGGGAACATTTTTGCGGCAAACCAGTATCCCCACACCGGGCACGTTTTTGGCAGTATCACCGCCTTCGCCGCCGGAGCGAACCGAAACGCTCCGCGCCTGGCGTATATCAAGGGCGCGGCGACGAAGCTGGAGGCGCCGCACGCGCTCGCCGTCGACGCGAGCGGCAACCTCTTCGCCGTGAACTACTACGGCGACTCGATCACCGAGTACGCTCCCGGCGCAACCGGGAACGTCGCTCCGATAAACACCATTAAGGGCGGCCGCACGGGACTAAACTCGCCGACGGCGATGACGATTCGATAGCCTCGCCGTGAGGGAGACCATTGCGATCTCTACGTTGCGGACTGGCTTAACGCCAACGTTCGAGTGCTTAACTATCCGAGCAGCTCCAACATCGTCACGCTCGGATCAAGCGCCGGGCTCATCGAGCCCACCGGCGCGGTCGACGGCGACAACGTCGTTCCGTAAGCGCTCGCGGCGAACCAGGGCGCTTTGATTCGAGGCTGACATAAGCCGAGTATCCCGAAAGAGGGGCAGCGTGACGCGGTCGATCGTGGCGGTTGCCGTGGCCCTGCTCGGCGCCGGCTCGACCACCCGCTATCAGATCGACCAATCGCGCTACTTCGCGAGCGCGCCGGCCGAAGCGGCCAGCCGCGCGACGCTCTCCGCCTCGGCGCAACGTTTCGTCGCATCGGCGACGCCCCGTACTGCCCAAGCGCTGCGAACGTGGCTCGTCGAGTACGACGCGCTGCTGACGAGTCTCGAGCGTCACGACATCTACGTGTACTTGCGGGCGGAAGAGAACGATAGCGATACGGCCGACGCGCGCGCCGACGACGAGCTCGGCCAGCTCGAAGATCGCGTTACCGAACGAGTCGTTGCGGCGGTAAAGGAACTCGGGCCGGCGCGCATCGCCGCGCTGGTTCGCGATCCCGCTCTCGCGCCATACCGTTATCTGCTCACCGATGCTCTGGGAAGCGCTCAGCATCGCCTCAGTCGCGCCGATTCGCGAGCGGTCGATCTTGCGGTGACGCCGGTGCTCGACGCCGCGGCGGCGAGCTATAAGCGCCTGCGAAAATTACCGGATTCGATTCCAGCGAACCAGCAGGCCTATGCGACGCTGCTCATATCGATCGCCGCAGGAAATAACGGCGTCGCGAAGCTGCGCGGATTCGCGGGTGCGGCGCAAGCGTCGTATTTCGACAAGTCGCTTAGCGCGGCGTCCGTCGACCGCGCGTTGGCGGCGGTGCGGGCTTCGACGGCGTACGCGGACTACCGGCGCGTCGCGGCGGTTTCACCCTCGCCGCGGTTCTCTCCGGCGCCGCTGGCTATCGACGAAGCTATTCCGGTGATTCTCGCGGCCGAGCAACCAATGGGCGCGGAGTATGCCGGCGCGTATGCCACGCTGCTAGCCGCGCAGAACGGACGTCTGGAGATCTGCACCGCCGATGCCTGCGATCGGACGGGCTTCTCGCTCGGGTTTTACGGGATAGATTCGGCGGTGTTCTACGGCGGTTTCGACGGCAGCGTCAACGCGGTGCGAGCGCTGGCGCACGAATCCGGGCACGCCGTGCACCGCCAGTTCATGAGCCGCAATCAGCGGATCGCGGCCTACAATCGCGGGCCCTCGTTCATGTTCGAGTCTTTTGCGATCTTCAACGAGCTGCTCTTGCTCGACCACCTCTATCGCACGGCGCCGAACGATGCGCAGCGCGCGTTCTATCTCGCTCACTTTCTCGACGACGCAACGTTTCAGGTCTTCGGATCGGCGGGGGAGACCGATCTGGAGAGCGCGATCTATCGCGGCGTCGACGACGGTACCATCCGCACCGCCGACGACCTGAATGCTTTGACGCTCAAAGTCTTCTCTCGTTACGGTCCCGGCTTGGCGAAGGATCCCGATACCGCGCTCTACTGGGCGCGCGACCGGCTCTTCTTTACCGATCCGCTCTACGACGTGAACTATCTCTTCGCCGGGCTTTTGGCGCTCCAGTACATCAGCGATTTCGAACGCGACCCCGCGGGGTTTTCACCGCGGTACGTCGCCCTGCTGAAGAATGGATTCAACGATTCTCCGGCGGCACTGGAACGACGCTTTCTCGGCATCGATCTCGATGATGAGCCGGCGCTCGTTGCCGGCGCGAGCGACTTGATCGAGAAGCGTACTAAGTTATTGAAAGCGCTCCAAACGCCCGGGGGCGGTTGATTATTCGGTGTCGACCGGTAGCCCAGACGAAGGCTTGTGCAGAAAATACCCCAGGGTATGGCTCGATGGGATCCTTGTGAACGTTCGCGGCGACCGCGTGAGATTGAAGCAGTCCTTGATGCTGGTGGCGCGTCTGTCCGTCGTGTCAAGCGTGCCCAGATCGAACGTCTGCTCGATGAACTTCAGGATGCTGCCGAACTCGTAATTCGTATGGGAGATGTAGCCGGGTTGCCCTTTGTGGCGTTCGCGTGCGTAAGCTGAGACGACGATCATCGGAACGCGAAATCCGAGCCCGCCCCAGCGATCGGTCAGGGGCGGCGCCACGTGATCGTAGAAGCCGCCCCAGTCGTCCCATACGACGACGATCGCGGTGTTATTCCAATACTGCGTCGTCCCGATCGCGTTGACGATGCTTGCCACCCACGACGGCCCGTCGTCGCCAAATGGCGACTGGGGGTGGTCCGACTCCTCACGATCCGGAATTACCCACGAGACGGCCGGCAGCCGATTCTTCGAGATGTCCTCAAAGATCAGGGTGTTCGGAAACGTCACGTTGCTGCCCCATTCTTTGCTGTGGCGCACGGCGTCGATCGCGTCGAATGCATTCCAGAGCGGGCCCTCGGCATGAGGACCATGCATCCGGGGAGAGTAATATTTCCACGTCACATGCGCAGCGTCGAGCAGATCGCGCAGCGTTTCGTAGCCGACGCATGGAAACGGCCCTTCTTTACGGGTGATCCCCGAGCCCGTCCAAACCAATTCCGGCGTCAAGGTGCCTTTGGGTGCGTCACATCCCCACGGTGAGTGCGTGGGAAAGTCTACCAGACTGGTGGTTCTCTCCCGGTCCAAGATTGTCGCGCCGGCAATTAAATCTTGATGGGCGGTAAAGCTGCCGCTGCCTTGCGTCTGAAACATGTGATCGCCGAGCACGTATTGCGACGCCATTGTCCAGTATGGCCCAATCTGCTGCGGATCAACGTATTGGTACGGCTGCGTGTGATGGCCTCCGCACTTGTTTCCGCTCAGCGCAAACCCGTCCATCTTGCCGCCGTCGAGGCTCTGTTGAAAGCCTGAATAACCATGTCCCGGATCGCATTGCGTGCCGAGATTTACCTTCTTGAGCGGCACGTAGACGTCGCCGTGCGGCGTCTTCATCAAGCCCTGCGTCGCGCCGTCGGCACCTGGAAACGCTGCGAAGAGATCGTCGAAGCTTCGATTCTCCTGCACGATGAGGACGATATGTCTAATAGGCGACGTCAGCGGCCTAGGCTGGATCTGCCGTATCGCGGCCGGCGCGCGAATCGGCAGCTGCGATCCGCCGCAGCCGGTGATGAGCGCGATGGTGCCAATGCTAAGCGCGTAGCCGATAGTCGACGTCTTCGTGGCTCTGCTCCCTGCTGCAAGAAGGCTTCAGCGCCCGGGTGGATTCGGCATCGCCGAAGCCAGTCCCGGCCAGAATGCCGCCATTGCAGTAAGGCCACGGCAACAACGCGGTAAACGCGTTCTGCTACCATTGCGAGATGCACGTCACATGGAAGCCCGTGCGCGAGCCCGACTCTCCTGCGCGTTCCGCACTGCCCGAGAGCGCCTTCGCCTTTCCAAAGGAGCGTAAGGAGCCCCTAACCGACGCGGCTCACGTCCGCAGCGCCGTCGCGCGCTTCGGGCAGGTTGGCGGCGTTACCGAGGAAGAGCGGGCACAGGCCTTCGCCAACATCAAGGCCGCTGCGGCCTACTATGGCGTTGCCGTCAACGCCTCGACCTGGCACGATCTGGAGGCCTAACGCTATCCTCAGGCGGCTCTCAGCAACCTTTACGAAAGCGAAACGTAGAATAGCATATGAATAAATCCTTACTAGCGCTGGCGCTTGCGCTGAGCGTACTTCCCACGGCGGCATTCGCGCAGGATGCGAACGCTCCGGCGGCACCGACCGACGCCCAGCGTCAGGCGGTGCATCAAACCTTCGAGCGCTTCGGACAGCAGATGGAGCAGCTCCATCAGCAGATGCGCACGCAGATCCTCGGCTCGATGAGTTCGGTGCACCTGCGGGCTATCGGCGCGACCATCGGCGAGCTTGCGATCGCGCAGAACCCCGACACCCAGGCAGCGGCCAAGCAGATCGACCGGATCCTCTCCGGGGGCGAACGGTCGCGGATCCTCTCGCTGGCAAACTCGTTTCACTCGCAGATGCGCCAACTGCACGAACAGATGCGCACCGAGATGCAGAACGAGATGCCCGCGGGCCATCAATCGATGATGGACGGGCGCAACCACGGGATGATGATGCACCCGCCCTCGGATGCCGGGACCATCCTGCTGATGGCGCTCTCGCCGCACCCCATGATGGGGATGATGATGCACGGGATGATGCATGGCGGGATGCCGATGGAGGGCGCGCCGCCCCAGTAACGGTAGAGCCATGGGGTGAGCTCCTGGCAGCGCACCCTCTGGCTGATGGTGACGGTGCAGGCGATGATGTCGTTCGCCTTCTCCGTCTCCGGACCGTTTCTACCGCTCTTCGTCATTCAGCTCGGCGTTAAGCCGATCGCGGCCGTCGCCGCGTGGTCCGGCGTCATCGCATCGGTGAACTTCCTGATGGCCGCAATCTTCTCGCCGGTCTGGGGCGGCATCGCCGATCGCACCGGGCGCAAGGCGATGGTGGTGCGGTCGTGTATTGCGATCGCGGTCTTTACCGCCCTGATGGGGCTCGTGCAGAATGTCTGGCAGCTCTTCGGGGCGCGCGCCTGCATGGGGGTCTTCAGCGGCTTCTCGGCCGCGGCGATTGCGATGGTCGGCACGCAGGTTCCCGAAGAGATGCTCGGCTTCTCGCTCGGCTGGATGACGACCGGCCAGCTCATCGGCGGCCTCTGCGGGCCGCTCTTCGGGGGATTGCTCGCCGATCGCCTCGGCGACTACCGTCACGTCTTCTTCGCGACCTCGATCGTCGCCGCGGCGGCCGCGCTCGTCTGCGTGCTCTTCCTGCACGAACACTTCCGCCCGGAACCGCTGAGCAAGGGGCGCACGCCATTCTTCACCGCGCTCGCAGAAGTGGCTACGCATCCGCGGCTCGCGCCGATGTTCGTCGTGGTGCTGCTCGCGCAAGTGGTCGCATTCGGCGTGCAGCCGATCGTGCCGCTCTTCGTGCGCGCGCTTGTCGGGAACGTTCCGTGGCTGGCGACTGCGGCCGGTCTTGCCTTTGCGGTAACTGGCCTGGCCGATCTCATCGCATCGCCGTTTCTGGGCAAACGCAGCGATCGCATCGGTTACCGGCGCGTGCTGCTGATCGCGCTCTGCGGCGTCGCCTTCTTTACGATTCCGCAGGCCTTCGCGCGCAGCGTTGCGGCGTTCATTGCGCTGCGCTTCGGCGTCGGACTCTTCCTGGGCGGCGTTCTACCCACCGCAAACGCGCTGATCGGACGAATCTTTCCGCTCGAACGGCGCGGACAGGTCTACGGCATCACCTCGAGCGCGACGTTTCTGGGAATGTTCTGCGGTCCGCTGATGGGCGGCGCGATCGCGGCGCGTTTTGGGTTCGAAGCGGTCTTTTTAACGATCGGCGCGATGGCGCTGGCGAACTTCGCCTGGGTCGCGATCAGCGTGCCGGAGTCACCGCAGCGCGAAGCGATTCGGTAAAGACCCCGACGAGGCGTTCGATCCCCGCGCGATCGCTCTGCGTAAAGCGCGCGAGCACGGGGCTGTCGCAATCGAAGACGCCGGCGAACGCGCCGTTGACGACGAGGGGAACGACGATCTCCGCGCGCGACGCAAGATCGCAGGCGATGTGATCGGTGAAGGCGGCAACGTCGTCGACGACGACAGTCGCGCGGCGCGACGCCGCGGCACCGCAGACGCCGCGCCCGGCCGGTAGACGCGCGCAGGCCGGCCGGCCGCAGAAAGGTCCGAGCACGAGCTCACCCGAGGGCGCTGCGAGATAGAAGCCGGCCCAGTTAACGTCGGGGAGCTCGTGATAGACGAACGCCGCGAAGTTGGCGGCGTTGGCGATAAAATCGCGCTCGCCGGCGAGCAGCGCGCGCAGCTGCTCTTCGAGCAGATCGTACGCGACGCTCACGGCGAGTACGGATCGCGGCTGTAGACCGGCGCACGCGCGCCGTCGACGGTGACGGCGTACCACGGCTCGTTGGTCTGCTTGTGCAAGAGATCGAAGCGTTCGCCGCTGCGGCTCAGATGCGAAACGTCGACGGTGTAGTCGAGCGGCCGGCCGGGTTCGAGCGTGGGCAGCGTATCGGCGCGCACCAGGTAGGCACCGCGTGCGCCTTTTGCGTTGATCAGCGTAGCCATGCCGTCGGGATCGACGACGACGGCGCTCCCTTCGTCGACGCCGAGTGCGTAGATCGTCCTCGCGCCCGGGAGCAGACCGTCGTGAAGAATTCGCGTGAGGAAGGCGACGGTGCGTCCGAAGCGATTGCGCACGACGAAGTGCGTATCGGTGATCGTGGCGGCGAGCGCGGGCCACGCGAAGAGCCGGGTGGTGAAGCTGATGCGCTTCTCGAGTGGATTGACGACGGCATCGGCCGTGTGCGTCTCCACGTTCATTTGGTCGCCGGCGACCGAGTCGTAGACGACCGCGCCTTGAATCGCCAAGCCGGCGCTGCCACCGCCGACGACGCCGCCGCGCGCGTAGACGCGCTTGACCGCCGCCATCATCGCGCTGCCCTTCCAGGCGACGTAGTTCGCTTGATCGCCGCCGGCAAAGTAGACCGCGTCGGCTCTGTCGATGACGCCCGCGACGGAGTCGACTCCGGCGCGCGAGGCGCAGGGCGGAATGAGCACGGTCTGCACCGACGCAAAGTTTCCGTATTGGCGAATCGGCCGGTCGTAGACGTCGGAGTACGACGCGCGAATAACGACGACGTTGCCGCCGCGCGTCTCGTCGTTGCCGATCAGCCGGCGATGGAGCCAGGCGATGGAGGCGGGCGGCGAGTCGGTGATGCCGGCGCCGTCGAGCAGCAGGCCGGGACCGTGCAGGCGCGCGGTCGGGACGTAGGTGCCGTGACGTGGGAAGACCGTGATCTGACATGCGAGTGCCGCCGCTGCGATAAGTGCCATGCGCGCCGTACTTCGCGCGCACGAGAGGGTAGCCCGCCTGCGCGCGCGGAAGTCGTCGCCAGCAAGCTAGGAGGGCCTGCCATGCACCGCACACTCACTCTCATCCTCTCGATCGCGGTACTCTCGTCGTGCGGCGGAACGAATCCGCCGCTCTCGACGAGCCAAGCAGCGAATAGCGCCGTGCCCGCGGACACGACGGCACGCGTCCCCGTCGTCGGCGGCTGCCAGATCTTTCCGTCGGACAACTGGTGGAATACCGACATCTCGCAGTATCCGCTCGATCCGCTCTCGTCGAAATATATCGCGGCGCTTCCGGGGAATCTGCATCCCGACTTCGGGCACGATCCGCATTACGGCATTCCGTTCAACATCGTGCCGAGCTCGCAGAAGATGGTGCCGGTCCACTTTCACTACAAGTCGCAGAGCGATAAGGGCCCCTATCCGATTCCGCCCAACGCACAAATCGAGGGCGGCCGCCACGCCGGCGGCGATCGTCACGTCCTGGTCTTACAGCAAGGCGTCTGTAAACTCTACGAGATGTGGGATGCCTATCCGATCGACGGCGGCGCCAGCTGGCGCGCCGGCTCGGGGGCGATCTTTCCGCTGAATACCGACAAGCTGCGTCCGGACGGCTGGACGTCGGCCGATGCGGCCGGATTGCCGATTCTCCCGGCGCTCATAAAGTGCGACGAGGTGCGCGCGGGCGAGATCGATCACGCGCTGCGCGTCACCTTCAACGAAACGCAGGAAGGCTACATCCACCCCGCCACGCATTACGCGAGCGACAGCCGCGCGAAGGACCTGCCGCCGATGGGATTGCGCTTGCGAATGAAGGCGTCGTACGACATCTCGCAGCTCACCGGGCAATCGCTCGTGATCGCCGTCGCGATGAAGAAGTACGGGATGTTCGTTGCCGATAACGGGAGCAACTGGTACTTCCAAGGCGAGGGCGGGCGTCAGTCGACATGCTGGAACGATAACGATCTCGATCAGCTCAAGAGCGTTCCGGGCACGGCCTTCGAAGTGGTGAAGAACGGGCGGATTAGACGCTAGCCGGGCCTGGACCCTTCCCTCACGCCGGCGCGGGAGTGCCGCCGCCCGTCGTCCCTTGGCATGCTGTAGGCATGACCGAGTGTGCTGCAGAGGAGCGAGTGGAAAGAGGACGGGGCGGCTGCACGCGGTGATGGTAGGGCGCCCGGATGAAGAAAGTGTGAAGCCGCGAATCCTCTCCGGCGTTGTACGATTCATATGCCGCCGCGTTGCTAATCGGCATCGTCGCCGGTCTGCGCACGTTCACCGCGCCGGCGGTGCTCTGGCTTATGCGCCATCGATCGCCGGTCGCCTATCTCATCGCGGCGCTCGCGCTCGTAGAGTTTGCCGGCGACCTCCATCCCAAGGCGCCGCCGCGGACGGGCGTGGCCGGGCTCGTCGCCCGGATCCTCAGCGGCGCGTTCTGCGGCTGGGCGGTCACGGCTGCGGGCGGCTCCTCGGCGGTCGTGGGCGCGCTGCTCGGCGTCGCCGGAGCCCTCGCCGGTGCCTATGGCGGTCTCATGGTCCGCACGCGCGCCATCGCGACGATCGGCCGAGTTCCGGCGGCCCTGCTCGAGGATGCAATCGCAATCCTGGGCGCATTGGTGGTGGTCACGGGACTGGTTGCGCCGTAGCCGCTCTTGCGCATGCGAATGGCATGTGCTATAGTGCTCTGCAATATGCTCGTTCTTAAGGCTGTGGCTTACTATTATTACGGCTACTTCGACCGAAGTCGGCCAGGTGGGTCATTGCAGTAACGAACGAGTTCGTAAAAAGTGCAAAGCCGCCTCGCCGATGCGAGGCGGCTTTTTTATTTTCAAGGAGTGTGCTATGACTACGGTTCTCGAGCCAGCCGACGACCTCGCCGAGTTTGAGGAAGCGGTCGCGCGGAGCATCAACGAACACCCGATCGTTCGGCACAACGCCTATACGAGCTGGTTCTCTCGCGGAGAGGCGAGCATGGTGCAACTGCGCGACTTTACGGTGCAGTTCTCGGTCTTCAGCCATCTCTTCATCGAAGCACAGCTTCGCAAGTGCATCAACGCTCCGGATCTGCAGAGCTACCGCGCGGGGAAGGAGATTCTGATGAACGAGCTCGGCGTCGTCTTCACCCCGTCGGGAACGATTGAGGGCGGAACCTTCCGCTTTACGGCCGGGCACTTCGAGTGGCTGGCGAACTTCGCCGATGCGCTGGGCCTGACGTGGGAAGAGATCGGGAAGCGCTGCCACGGGCGTGCGTCGACGCTGGCGTTCTGCGACGCGTTGATGGAGTGGTATAGCGCTGCGGACGAATCGACGGCCGCGGGCGCGTCGTACGCGATCGAGCACTGGGCGGCGGCCGGATTCTGGAAGGAACTCATCGCCGGGCTGCGCGTCGTCAAGGCGGAGCGGCTGCCGGAGCTTCCGCTGGGGTTCTGGACCTGGCACGACGCGCTGGAGGAGAATCACGCGGCGCATACCGACGAAGAGCTGCGCGAAGCGTTTGCAAAGCCAGGCTTTTCAGCCGAGCGATTCCTGCGCGCCGGAGCGGCGATCCTCGACGCCGTCGGCAGCTTCTGGAACGGATTGGAGGCCGCGCGGCTTCGAAAGGCGGCCTAAGACAAGGTTCCCCCCCGAGCGCGTAGATAAGGAAAGCGCGACAGGGAGGGCACATGGCAGTAGCGAGGCTGGGGTATGTACTTCCGGCGTTCGCGCTGGGGCTAGTTTCTAGTCTCGGCGCGTGCGCCGGATTGCATCAGATGGTACCGCCGGCTGCTGCGCTCGAATCGCCGAGCGCATCGCGGCAGACGGCGATCGCGTTTAAGTTTCGCACGCTCGACGACAAGCTCGACCCGCGCTTTAACGAGCTGCTCGGCATCAACAACCTGCAGCACATCGTGGGTTACTACGGCAAGGGCAGTTTGCTGCATCCGAACCGCGGCTACGTCGTCTTCCCACCCTTCCATCAGATCAACTATAAGCCGATCATCTTTCCACTCTCGGTCGACACGCAAGCGACGGGACTGAACAGCGCCAAGACGCTGACCGGATTCTACCGCGATCTCAAAGGCGGAGTATTCGGTTTCACCGAGACGCAGAATATTTTTTCGGATTATCAGGACCCGAAATCGAAGGGCGACGGCACGACGACCGAACTCTTCGGGATCAACGACTCGAATATCGCGGTGGGCTTGTACACCTCGACGGCGCTGCGCCATCAGCACGCCTTCCAAGTGAAGATTACGACCGGCGCGTACAAAGACATCGTGCCGCCGAACGCCGTGGACACCGTGGCGACCGGGATCAACGGGAAGGGCGATATCGCCGGATACGTTCGGCGATCGAACGGCACCATCGTGGGCTTTCTGCTCCACGACGGCGCGTTCACGTTCTATTCATTCCCGCACGCCACGAGTACGGAGTTCCTCGGGATCACGATCCTCGACCGGATCGTCGGCACCTACGTCGACAAGTCGGGGAAGACGCACGGCTTTTTATTATTGGAGCCGCTGCGCCCCAATCATACAACGTGGCAGTCGATTGACGATCCCAATGGTGTCGGCACGACGAGCGTGACGAGCATCAACATCCACTACGACGTGGTCGGCTATTACGTCGATCGCTTCGGAAAGACCCACGGGTTCCTGGCGACTCCGACGTAAGCCGATCTACATCTTGACGGCGCCGATGGTGATCATCGTCCGGCCTTCGGAGACGGAGATGGTGACCGATTTCAATCCGGTGGTCGCTTCGCCGACGGTGAAGACCGCGGTCGGCGGCGAGGCGGTGTGGGCCTTCTCGGAACCCGCCGGCATGTGCTGCTGATACCAGGTGTAGACTTTATCGAACGAATCGTCGGTCGACATGACCGTGCCCGACTCGCTCTTACCCATCGAGGTATTGCTGCCTGAGGCCTCGTTGGTTGCGCCGGGATAGCTCGGGATATCGCCCGCTGCCGTGGTTGCGGACTCGGTTGCGGCGCTGCTCGGCGCCGTGGTGGCCGTCTGATCGGAACTCGTCGATTGATCGGAGCTGTTCGAGGATGACTTGCTCGAGCAGGCCGTTGCGGTTAAGAGCGCGGCGACGACGAGCGATAGAGCCAGATAACGCATGTAGTGATTCTCCTTTGCGGGAAATTTCTTCGCAGACCGGCGCCCGCTACCTCCCTCGATTAAGAAGGAGGCGGCAGGCCTTGCCCGCTGCCTGGCAAAAACTTTTCTTTCGTGCCAAGTAAAGGCAATGCATCCGCTGTTCCCGACCGAGTGCAGCGTATCGTCGACCTCGTCCTCAGTCTACTGATCCTCGCGTCGCTGCTGCTCTCCGCCGCGCAGTTCGTGCATATCGGCGGGATATCGGACTCGTGGCTGGTCGTTCAGCTCCACCGTTTTGGCGATCCGATCGTGGCCCCCGTGGCGAGAATGCTGCCCGCCGCGGCAAAACATTACGCGCCGCTCGTGCTCGCCGCGATCCTTTACGTGCTCATGGTGATCTTGGATCGTCTCTTTGCCGTCGCACGGCGCGCGGCCGCAACGCCGCGACGGGCGCCGGCAGCAGTGGCGAAGGCTGCTCCGGCGGCGACGAGCGTCGAATCGGAGAAAGCGCGCGCTCAACTCTTAAAGGAATACGCGCAGATCGAAAAGGCGCTCACCGAAGCCAAACGCAGGCGCTGCAGCTTTCTCTCGGTCGACGTCGTCGGCTCGACCGCGATAAAATCGGGCGAGACGGAGATCGCCGTCAGCTCGACCTTTCACGCGTATGAAGACCTACTGCGGCGTACGTTCAAGGCGACGCGGGCGTGGAAGGAGTCATGGACGCCCGACGGCGTGATGATCTGTTTCTTGAATCTCTCCGATGCGATCAAGGCGGCGCAGAGCATTCTGCAACAGCTGCCGGCCTTCAACGAGCGCGCGAACCGGCTGAAGGAGAGGTTCGAGGTTCGCTGCGGCGTGAATGAAGGCGAAGTGGTCATCTTCGAGGATTCGACGGTCGAAAAGTTGGTCGAGCGTACGATCGACATTGCCGGCCACATGCAGAAGTATGCGACGCCCGGCACGCTGTGGCTCGAGCAAAAACGTCTACGACGCGCTCGAGGATCGCTCCGGATTCCGACCGACCGGCCGGGAAGTCGATGGGTACCCGGCCTACGAGTGGTCGCTCCAGCCGGTCGCCGAACCGGCGTCGCCGGCGAACCTGGAGGCAGAAGAAGCGAACGGCTAGTGAAAGCTCTGACCGAAGTCCGCCGGGTAGCCGTATTGTAGCTGCGTTCGCCCGTGCGAATGGTTCTCTCGGTAGGAGGAGCGCACGAGAAACGTGAGATAGACGCAGTTGAGCAAGATTTTGTTTCCCGATTTTTCGGCGTGCCCGGTGATCGACCGCGAGCCCGAAGCTATCGCGAAGGTTTCGCCGAAGGCAGAGGGCTTGGAACTCGACCCGGGACTTATGACTCCCGACGCTCTAAACGTTCCGGGCAATGGTCCCGTCGCTTTGCCCTTTGCGGTGAAATGCATCGAGGAGTACGATTTGTCGCACGAAACGGAGATGCTCTTCGCCGTGAAGATTTCGCCGTTTAAGTTTCCAACGTGCGCCGCGGAGACGTAGGGCTGCGCAAAGGGGAGCGCCCCGGTTGCGCCTTGCAGCGCGCTCATCGGCGATCCGCCGCACCCGGCCAACGTCACGGCGATTGCCGCGCCGGCGACGTCGCGGCAGAGACTCGAAATCTTCATTGGCCTCGCTCCTTTGAACCATCGTAGGCGGGCGTCGAGAAGATCTCGCGAAACCGTCTTCCGAACCGCTTCTCACTCCTACGGCGTCAACGCGAAGACGGTTCCGCAACCGTGAGAGGGTCTGCATTGCCGCGGCCGGAGACGTTCGGCGTCAGGGGCAACGGAATCCGCGGGTGAATCTAAGGCGCGGCTACCCGGGTTGTTCAGCCCATGGCAAGGCCGCAGCAGTTCGAGCGCCGGGACGACCTAACGCGCGACGTTACCGCGGTGAAGGTCGCGATCAAGCATCTCACGCCGGACGATCGCGCGCAGCTTATTGCGTGGATCTTGCTCTACTACCGAGACGATGGAGCGATGTTCTCACCGCAGATCAGTCGGCGTCGCGACCGCATCACGCTCAACGGTACGGAGTTTTGGCTCGCGCGCGTGCCGAAGCGGTCGCGAAGCGCATGACGCCGGCCTGATAGGCGGTAACGTAGGCACCATTATTAGTGACGTAGATATCGTCGACGGCGTCTAGCGCCACCGCGGAGGGATCATCGAGCTTCGTCCGGCTTCCGGCGATCATTCGGATTGGTGCGACGTTCCCGGTAGCGCCGGCAGCGTAGACTTCAACGCTGTGCGCCAGGAGATTTGCGACATACATATTGCGGGCGCTATCGAGCGCCATTCCGTAGCCGTTCCCCACGCCGCTAATGTCTTGCATCGGAGCGACGTTGCCGTTTGAGCCGGCTGAATAGACGGTAATGGACGTGTTGTTTACGCTGAAGACCGTTCCGCATCCAGGTTCGTCACACGAAGAACCACCGTAATAGGTGGTGCCGTAGAACGTGCCGTTCACGCCAAGCAAATCGGCCGCGGGCGTTGCGCCGTCGTCGGGATTGTCTTTGTAATATTCGAAGCTATGCACACGCTTAAAGACCACAGCAGCGGATTGGGCTTGCAGTGTAAAGGGCGCTCCGGACCCTGCGGATTGAGATCGCTATTACCGCCGCCGCAGGCGGCTACGAGCGCCGCGCCAAAGCCCGCGCCGACGAGCTTAGCCAGCGTTCTTGGCATGATCTCCCCGACGTGCTAGGGCCCCACGGCGAGGCCAAACGGCTGCGAGAACCCTCCGCCGATCGTTACCAGGCACGACGACGACCGGCAGCCCTTGGGAATCTCTCGTACCGAGCTACTGCCGCTGTCCGAAACGTAGACATTATCTCGAGCATCTACTTTTGCGGCGACCGGGTCGTTGAACCCGCCCATGACCACGCTTACGCACTTGGCGGATTTACAGGCCGGCGGCATTCTCTTGATTTCCTTATTTCCGCGATCGTCAACGTAGACGTTGCCGTGGCGGTCGAGAGAGACGCTCCACGGAGTGCTCCATCCGCCACCGAGACGGGTAACGCACGACGCCGAATGGCAGTGTCGCGGCATTTCCGAAACGTAATAGTCGGATGCAACGTAGACGTTGCCATCCTTGTCAAGCGCTACGTCGCTCGGTCCGTAATCCCACGGAACGTACCCCGGACCGACGAAGGCGTCACCGCCCAACGTCTCTACGCACGCGTTGCGGTGACAGCCGGCGGGGACTTCTTTGACGTATCCGTGGCTATAGTCGGGGACGTAGAGATTGCCATGCTTATCGGAGACGGTCTTGAATGGATTGAGGTAATCGCCAGGCTCGGTTGACGCACATTTCTTGTCGTTGCATCCGGGTGCCATCTTATAGACCGCCGTATGGTAGTCGCAGGTGTTGCTCACATATACGTCGAGTGATGAGTCGGTGCTCACGAATGTCGGGCACGAGAACCCCTTGCCGACCGTCAGAACGCAACTCGCGTAGCGGCAGGCCTTCGGAATTTCTTTTACGAGCTTGCTGGCGTTATCGGCAACGTAAATATCGTGCATCGGGGCATACTTGCCGAGGGGAGTGGCGTTAGCCGGCGCGATGCCCGATGGAACGGCCACGATCGGACCGGACGCGCTTCCGCCGCCGCAGGCCGTCAGGCCTACCGTCGCTACGCACGCTGCGGCGATGCAGGTCAACTTCAAGTTCAAGATGCGCACGGGTTCCAACCTACTCTCTTCGGGATGGTTTCATATATGGATGATGGCCGGATTACCGTCTGACCTTATAGACGACCCCGCAACTGTACGACGAACCATAGCAATAAGAGCCACCGTTAAGCGTCGTGCCGTAGACGATGCCGTTGCGGACGATCACGCTGCCGTGCGGAAGTGCGCCGTCGGGGCCTCCCTGAAAGTAGTGCAGCACCTGTTCGCTATACCCCGACGCGCTCGGCGAGAGCTCAAAGACGGCACCGCATCCGCACGGGGACTGAAGGCTGAGCGCAGTCGCGCCGTAAAGATTGCCGCCGGCATCGGCGGCCAGACCGTCGGCATCTTGCGGGCGTATGCCGTCCTCCGAAGTTTGGCCGAAGAAATGGATCACGCGTTCGGTATACGTTCCCGAACCTGGTGTGAGTTCGAAGGCCGTACCGTAGCCAAGGTGCTTCGCTCCGCCGTACGGCGTCAAACCGACGAACGAGCCGTTTGAAAGCAGCAACAGCGCGGCGCGCGAGTTCGATCCGTCGTGCGTTCCGCCCTTAAAGCGGTAGAGCACCTTCTCGTGACCTGACCGCGTCAGTTCGAAGACGATGCCGCATGAGACATTACCCGACGGTCCGTTTCCGCACGCGGAATTGGTCTTACCGCCAAACTCGGTGGTGCCGTAGAGGTTGCCCGCAGCGTCGGCGACCAAACTTGCCCGCGGCGTTGCACCGTCGCTGCCGCCTTGGAAGCTATAGAGGATTTTCTCCACGTATTGCGATCCCGACGGGGTCAAGCTGAAGACGGTGCCGCAACCCGTGTAGCCCGAGGGCGACGCACATCCGCTGGCGCCGCCGGCGTCGGTTGTGCCGTACAACACGCCATTCTTGCCGAGCAAAAGACTTGCGAGTGGCGAGGCGCCGTCCGCGCCCGATTGAAAGGCATGGATCACTCGCTCCGTATATCCCGAGCCGCTCGGCGATAACTCAAAGACCGTTCCGCAACCGTTCGTGCAGGCGCTGGAGCCGCCACCGAAATCGTTGGTCCCGAAGAGATTGCCGGCGCGATCGGCGATCAGGCCCGCCTCCGAGCCCGCGCCATCGTTACCGCCCTGAAAGTCGTAGAGCACCCTCTCCTGACCGGTCGTTGAAATCTCATAGACGGTTCCATCGGTAAATCCGCTCGGCCCGACCGTGCCGCCGCCATTCGAAATGCCGTAGAATTCGTTGTGCTTGCCCGCCAACAGCCGCCCGAAGGGACCTGCCGCATTGGGCGCCCCTGTAAAAGTGTAAAGTACTCGTTCGCGCCCCAATGGTCCGGCGGCATGGCGGCCGAACGCGGGCTGCGAACCAAGTGACGGCGTGACCGACGTCGGTGACGACGAAAAGAAGCCGTTACTGCCGCCGCACGCGGCCAAGAGCGTTGCACAAAGCGTGGCAGCGATGAGTCTGTAGGATCGTTTCATTTTAGATTGCCCTCCGGGTGAGGGATGGCGTGCTTCCCGACACCATCCCATGCGCCTGATCCTGATTATGGCGCTTCCCCGCTCTCGAGGTAACGGACACTTGGACAACCGACTTGGACAAGTGGAACCCTTGGCGGCTGCCCTTTCGGAGCTACGGCCCAGACACGGCTATTGCTACCGGAGCGGTGCCGGCCGCAAAAGGCGAGCCGGCCACCGGCGTTAGCGCTCCGTCGGTGGGGTCGATGCTGTACGCGGAGACGTTGTCGGAGCCGGCGTTTTCCAAATAGGCGAACTTGCCCGCAGCATCTACGGCTATGCCTGAGGGAACGGTGCCCGCAGCAAATGGTGACCCAGCTACAGGCGTCAGCGCACCGCTCGATGGGTCGATGGCATACGCGGAGACCGTTTTGGCTCCAGCGTTTGTCACGTAGACGAACCCGCCCATTGGATCGGCTGCCACACGCGAGGGCGACGGAGTACCAAACGGCGACCCGGCTACCGGCGTCAGCGCACCGGTGCGCGGGTGGATGGTGTAAGCGGAGATGCTGTTGGAGTTGGCGTTCGTTATATAGAGAAACTTGCCCGTGGAATCGATCGCTGCGCCCGCGGGAGTCGTGCCCGCGCCGAAAGGCGATCCCGAGACGCGCCTCAGCGCACCGGTGCTCGGGTTGATGGTGTACGCGGAGACATCGTTGGACTCGGTGTTGGGTACGTAGACGAACTTGCCGGTGGGATCGACGTGACCGTTTCGGGCTCACCGCCCGCCGCAAATGGTGACCCGGGCACCGGCGTCAGCGCGCCGGTTGCGGCGTTGATCGTGTAAGCGGAGACACTGTCGGAATAAACGTTTACAAGGTAGGCGAACGGGCGCGTGGGATCCACCTTCAGGTCGGCGGCCCCGCGGCCCGTATCCGCAAACGGCGGCCCCGCCAGAGGCATTAGCACGCCGCTTCTGGCGTTGACGCTGTAAGCAGAGACGATGCTGCGGCGGCGCGAGTACTCATTGGTACTGACTCCATTGGCCACGTAGACGAACTCGCCGAAAGCCGGCGCGACGCCCCAAGGGATGGGGCGCGTTCGGCGCGGCGATCGTCGCACCGGCGTTAATGCCCCGCTCGTCGTGTTGACCACGTACGCGGAGACATTGTTGGATCCGGAGTTGGTCACGTAGACGTACTCCAGGGAGCCGAATTTGTGAATCTCGTGCGCAAGGGGTGCTCGCGGACCCGCTGCGCCGGCCGGGGCTGACGGAACCGACGGAGCGGCGACGCTACCCGGCCCCCCGCACGCAGCCAGGAGCGCCGCAGTGACGAGCATTCCGATAAGGTTGCATGGTTGCTTCATAAGAGTACCCTCTCGATATCGTTCAAAGATGAGAACGCATATCCATGATGGGGCTTCGGCGCGATCGGCGGAACGGATACTTGGACAACCGACTTGGACAAGTGGAAGCCTTGCAACGCGCCGCGGATCACCGTCGACGTGGTGAAACCCGCCTCTTCCTCCGGTGAGACCGCCGATCTGCGCCGCGCTGAACGGTTAGCGGAGAGTGATTCCCTGCGGGTCGTTCAGCCCCGTTCGCGTGCCCTTTATCCTGTTGGTCGGGGCAACGTTGCCCGTCGAGCCTGCGGCGTAGACGGTGATCCAGTTGAAATTACCGTTCGCGACGTAGATATTGTCGCTGCCGTCCAGGGCGATTCCGACTGGTTCCTTCAGCTTCGTCATACTGCCCTTGATGAATTGGATCGGCCTTTTGTTGCCGTTCGCGCCCGCGGCATAGACGGTGACGTTCTCGTCTGCGTAGTTCGCTACGTACGTTTTAGAAGCGGAATCCACGGCGACTCCATACGGGTCGTACATTTTGGTGTGCGAGCCGCCGATGCTTCGTATCGGTGCCACATTGCCGCTAGCGCCCGCGGCAAAGATGTTGAGCGTGCCGAAAAAGTTAGCGACGTAGATATTGCCGCCTGCGTCCAACGTAAGACTGGTAGGATATTGTATTCCGGTAGAACCGCCCGCGATCGTGGCAATCGGCGCGGCGTCGCCATTTGCAGCTGGAGCGTAGACCGTTACGCTGCTGTTTACGTCGTTCGCCACGTAGATGTTGCCGGTTAGCGGATCGAGCGCGACACCGAAGGGGGCGCTGAGTCCCGTATCGGTGCCCTGGATCGTCTGGACTGGGGCGACGTTGCCGGAAGCGCCGGCGGCGTAGACGGTCACGGAGTTCCCGTTTTCGTTCGCGACGTAAATATTGCCGCCGGCATCCACGGCAACATCCTGAGGCGCATTCAACGCCGTAAGGTTGCCGGCGATAGTTTGGATCGGCTTGGCGTTGCCCGTCGCTCCGGATGCGTATACGGTCACGCTGCCGCCGCTGTTCGCGACGTAGAGACACGGGCACGACGAATCGTGCTTCGCGGAGTGTGACTGGTTCTGCTGAAATGCGAGCGGTGCTGCCGGCGTCGACGATGCGCCACCGCAGCTGGTGAGCGAGACTGGGACCGCAACCAGTACGTAAAGGGCCCAAACCGAGAATCGCATGGGCTCGAACTCCTTGCTCTCTCCGAGTGATTCGGGACGGACGCGAAGGGCCGCGCCTTAGGTGCCCAAGATGCGCCTTCTTTCCGGCTTTGTCAATGCAGGTAGCCGTTCCGATTCTGCCGGCGGATCTAGCGAATAGTGATCCCGCCCGGGGTACTCAGCCCGGTCCTCGCGCCCTTTATCGTATCGATGGGCCCAGCCTTTCCGTTCGCACCCGCAGCATAGACGAGAATCGGCGGCCGGCGATCAAACCCGCCGGCCGCCCAATCTACCTCTAGGTTCGCCGCAACGAGCGCGCGTTAGGCGCGCGATTCGGAGTGCACTTCGCCGGCATAGTCTACCTGGCGGTCGACGGTGTCGTAGCTTGCGGCACGGCCTTCGAGCGCCTTGCGAACATCGGCTCGATGTTCTTTGCTTTTCGGACGGACGGCGACGATAATTCCGCCCTCGCGCAATCCCTTCTCATAGTCCTTGGCGCGTTTCTCGCCGATTCCGACCCCGATGAGCCCGCCGACAATACCTCCGCCCGCCGCGCCTGCTCCCAGGCCGGCTAAAGCAGCCGCTAAGGGGCCGACAACCAAAGGCGTAGCAAGGCCGCCCGTGCCCGCGATTGCGGCGACGCTACCCGTTGCGGTGAGCCCGGCAACGATCGCTCCAAGGACGCCTCCAATGGTGGCACCGGCGGCAATGCCTTCGCTGCTTTTGGCATTCACGACTGCGGAGAATGCCTTCTCGCGTGTCTTGTCATCCATCATTACGCTGATGTCATCGCGACGGTAGCCGAGACCATGCAAGCGGTCCACCGCCGCGCTGGCCGGCTCACGGTCGTAGTATATTTCGGATTCGAATACGTCGTCGTTATCGTACATGAGCCCTCACTTTCCGGCGTTTTCTACCCGTCGCAACGAACAACAAAACGCCGGCAAATATCGAGTTCGGCTACGCGTATCCTCACGTGGTTTATCGAGCTCGGAATAAATCTAATAGATTCTTAGCCGTTTCGGCGATTTGCCGCGGGGCAGCGCCGAAGGAATTGCGGAAGAGCCCGAAGTTCCCATGTCGATCTTTCTACGGACGCTCGCCGGCTTCGCCGCAATCCTATACCTCTGGCCGGAAGCTGCTTGGCCGAACACGTCCTCGCAGGAGGAGGGCTGGGAAACCCAAGTCGGCGAGGAGCGCTATATGGAATACGTGGACCGCGGCGAGATTGTCCCGCCACAGTCGCCGCTCTATCGGACGCTCGACCCCATCGGAAACGCCATCGCCGCGGTGGCTGATCGGCAGTACTTTGCGCCATTTCACGTCGTACTGCTAAATGAGCAGACCCCAAACGCGTTCTCGATGCCAGGCGGCAACGTCTACGTGACGACCGCGTTGCTGTCGTTTCTCAAGAATAGAGACGAGCTGGCGGGCGTGATCTGCCACGAGATCGATCACGACATCCACCACGACATGTACGCAGTCTTTCGAGCGACGCAGAGTGGTCGATCGCCTCAAGATCCCGAAGTGGTAGCATACGAGCGCGCGGCCGAAATGAACGCGGATCGCGCCGGCGCTTACCTGTGTGCGAAGGCCGGATTTAATCCGTGGGGGATGGTGTGGAACTTCAGGCAGCACCGCCAAGCGATGGGCGGCGGCAATAGCGGAGGCGCCGATCATCCGAGCGATGAGCAGCGCGAAGCCGATCTCATCGCGTTATTCCAAAGCCATAGGGCGACGTTTGGAAAATTTAATGACGACGTCGCGAGCGCAGCCCCGCTGGCGTTGCCGCGGCAGCCGACGCGACGTCAATATTCGCCCTACCCGCAATACGGCCAGCAGCAGCCCCAATATCCGCTGCAACAGCCTCCGGCCTACCCGCCACCGCCGCCTGCCTGTTATCCGGGCTGCTAACCTTCGCGCACGTTTTGTTGACTCCGGGAGCTTCAACGGCGACTCCACCGGGAGCCTTACCCAGCCCGGTTTCGCTCCCAGGAACGCTCCGGCAATGCAGCCTAGCCGGGAGACGCGGCCTTAGGGGCTGCCCCCCGTCACGGCGATCCCAAACGCACCAGATGTGCCTTTAATGAACTTCTGGTCTACGCTGCTGCCGTCGATGTTTGCTCGACCGATCGTAGTTCCGGTGCCTCGGTTTCCCCAGTCTGCCCAGTAGATGTGGGAGCTATCAACGGCGATGAAGGCAACTGCGCCGTTTAAGCCGGTGATAAACGTCTGGTTTACACCGGTTCCATCGATCTTCGCTCGACCGATCGCGGTGCCGTTGTTTGGCCAATAGATGTGTTTTCCGTCGCTCGAAATGGCAAGCGAACCCGCGCCTTGCGTTTGGATGAAATTCAGATTTACGCCGGTACCGTCGGATTTTGCAATTCCGATCCAACCGGTTTCGTAGTTAGCCCAGTAAATATGCGTGCCCCTAAACACGACGCCGCACACGCCGGTGCCAGTTGCGATGAAGTTTTGGTTTACGCCGCCGCCGTTGAGGGTAGCCCGTCCAATCGAACTCCCGACGTCACCGCCCCAGTAGACGTATTTGCTGCTAACGGTAATGCCGCATGGGTTCTGAGCGCCCGTTATGAACTTCTCGTTCACGCCCGAGCCGTCGAGTTTGGCGCGAAGAATTGTCGTCGCCGTTCCGCCGTTCGCGCTCGTCCAGTAGATGTATTTTTTGTTTTCGGTCATCCCGGCTCCGCCGACTTTCCCCTTGGTCGTTGAATGGATAAACGTTTCGTTCACGCCGGAGCCGTCGATTTTGGCTCGTCCCACCGAGCCATTCTGTTCATTGGTCCAGTAGATGTACTGTGCGACGTTCGGCAGGCGGTCATTTCCGCCACTGGCAGACGGACGGGCCGGCAATTGAGAGACGCTAGCGGGCGTCGCAGACGTGCCGGCGCAGCCGACGAGCAATACCAATGCGGTCAAACTCACATGCTTCGCCATTTCGCGCTCCTTAACACAGCGGCTGATTTCGGGGAATTCGCGTCAAAATTCGTGCGCACCTTGTGGCGGTGGCCCAACCGCAGCTAATCCGCCGGGGCGGCGTGCCTCAGATACCCGAAGGCAGGGCACCTCGGAGCGAGCGCGCATAAAAGACGAATGACGTGCGCGCCCGTAGCTCAAACTGGATAGAGCAGGGGACTCCTAAGCCCAAGGTTGCCAGTTCGATTCTGGCCGGGCGCACCAAAACAGTGCTTAGGGTGTCAGCGCGTAGATGACGCCGTCTTGGTCTGGGATTCTTCCCCCGTAAATAGTCGTTCCATACAGCACGCCATTGACATTCAGCACCGCCGACTTTGGAGACCAGCCGTCTCTGCCGTGGCCGAAGCTATGTAAGGTCTGCAAGTCTCCCGACGTGCTGATAGTAAAGACGGTTCCTACTTCGCGCGGATATGCACCGCCGTCTGAGGTCACTCCAATCAGCGCTCCGTCGTTGTTAACCAGCTTGGGCTTCCGGGCTACGACCATCGTCGTAGTTGAAGCTATGTAGTACTTGCTCGGCGCCATCTGACGAAACCTTAAAAACGGTACCGTCGTTGTATTTGCCGCCTCCAGACGAGACGCCGTAGAACCAGCCGTCGATCAGTGTTAGGCTTCCTTGGGGGAGGGCGGCATCATACGGGCCTTGGGTTCCGAATCTGTAGAGATTGCGATAGCGGAATCCGTCCAGATTTATGACAAATACGGTCCCGGGCGACACCGTTGTACCGTAAATTTGCCCGGATGCCTCCATTAATTTGTCGGCATTAGCTCCATCGTAAGGATTGGCGCCGGGTCTTCT